>MEOH01000022.1 GCA_001769535.1 Bacteroidetes bacterium GWF2_38_335 | reverse complement strand
AGACCTAAATCTTGGACTGAGGTTTTAAACATACTGATGATTAATTATCCTGAAAGAATGGGTATTTATAAATGACACACTTAACTAAACACAACCGGAAATATTGATAAATTGACTATATATTGCAACAAACTATTAAACTATTATAACATGAAGAAACCATTTTTTCACTTAGTAATTCTCTCTATTATGACCTTAACTTTTTTTGCATGTGAATCGGATAGTGATAAACCGGTTAAAAAGGAAATCAAAAAAGAAGTCCATGGCTGTCAAGCGCCCGAGGGCGAGTTTGAATATCTGGTTGAGCAGTTTGCAGATCTGAAAATCCTGAGATATCAGGTTCCCGGATTTGAAGATCTGACTCTTAAAGAAAAAGAACTGGTTTATTATTTAAGTCAGGCCGCTCTATGCGGAAGAGACATCAATTTTGACCAGAACTACAAGCACAACCTGTGTATCCGCAGGACTCTGGAAGCCATCATGCAGGGATATCAGGGCGACAGGGAAACTGAGGAATTCGGGAAATTTTATCTGTATCTGAAAAGAGTTTGGTTTAGCAATGGTATCCACCACCATTACTCATCGGACAAGTTTTTGCCTGAGTTTTCAAAGGAATATTTTGCTGAACTGATAAAAAACTCTAAAGACGTTGAATTTCCTTTGGCTGATGGCGAAACCATTGATGACCTGATCGCCAAACTCACTCCCATCATGTTTGATCCCAAAATTGATGCAAAAAGGGTTTGTCAGGATGCAGGAAAAGACATCATCAAAAATTCGGCATGTAATTTCTATGAAGGTGTTACGCAGAAAGAGGTTGAGAAATATTACGCTGCTGTGAAAGGAAAATCTGATCCTAAACTTAGCATCGGGTTAAACTCAAAGCTGGTGAAGGAAAACGGAATAGTGGTTGAAAAAACCTACAAGCTGGGCGGAATGTATTCGAAAGCCATAGAGAAAATCATTTACTGGCTGGAAAAAGCGATCACTGTAGCCGAAAACGATCATCAGAAAAAGGCATTGCAGAAATTGGTTGAGTTTTACAAAACCGGTGATCTGAAAGCATTCAACGAATTTAATGTTTTGTGGGTAACCGATCTTGAATCGAAAGTGGATTACGTTTGCTGTTTCACCGAAGTTTACGGCGATCCCATGGGCATGAAAGCGACCTGGGAAGCCTTGATCAATTTCAGGAATGAAGAAGCCACAAAGCGTACCAAAATCATTTCGGCAAACGCACAGTATTTCGAGGATAACTCGCCCATTGACGACAAATACAAGAAAAAAGAAGTAAAAGGCGTGAGTGCAAAAGTCATTACCGCAGCACAGCTTGGCGGCGACTGCTATCCTGCCACTCCGATCGGAATCAATCTTCCCAATGCCAACTGGATCAGGGCTGAACACGGGTCGAAATCTGTAACCATTGACAATATTACCTATTCATACGATCAGGTTGGTGCAAAAAGCGGAACACTGGAAGAATTTGTACTGGATGAAAAAACACGCGAAAACGCCAGAAAATTTGGTCCGCTTGCCGGAAATCTGCATACCGATTTGCATGAGTGTTTAGGTCATGGCTCGGGACAGCTTATGCCCGGAGTTACAGGCGAGTCACTGAAAAACTACCATTCGGCTGTTGAAGAATCGCGCGCCGATTTGTTTGCACTGTATTTCTTATATGACCAGAAAATGGTTGATCTCAAGTTAATCGAATCCCTTGATGTGGCCAGAGCTGAGTATGATGCTTATCTGAGAGGCGGACTGCTTCTGCAACTGAAACGCGTTGAGCCGGGAAAGAACATTGAGCAGGCACACATGCGTTGCAGGGCCATCATTTCCAACTGGGTTTTGGAAAAAGGTCAGAAAGACTCCATTATTAATAAGGTGGTGACCGATGGAAAAACCTATATTGTTATCAATGACTATGACAAGCTGAGAGGTTTGTTCGGTGACTTGCTTAAAGAAGTTCAGCGTATTACCTCAGAAGGTGATTACAAAGCTGCCCAGAAACTGGTTGAAGGATACGGTGTAAAAGTTGATCCAACACTTCATAAGGAAGTGATCGAAAGGTACGACAAACTGAATATTGCTCCGTACAGCGGATTCCTGAATCCTGTTTACACTCCGGTTTACGAAGGAAAGAAAATCGTTGACATCAAGGTTGAGTATCCGTTCTGTTTTAAGGAGCAGAATCTGGGGTATTCTAGGGATTATTCGTTTTTGCCGACGTATAATTAGTTCACAGTACAAAGTTTCGAAATATAAAGAAAAGAGAGGCGAAGGCTTCTCTTTTTTTATTGGAAAGGGTTTGGTTACAGAGGGCGCAATGAAAAGGCAGAGTTCCGATGGTTATCATGAACGCAAATTTTAAACGCAGAGGCGTGCAAAGAATACGCAGAGAACCGCAAAGTGTATTCACAACGAATTCTCCCTCTGCGATCCTCTGCGATTATGGCATATTTAAGACTCTGCGACTCTCTGCGGTAAAAAAAGTATTCGAATGCAAATAGATAATTTCAGAAAACAGTTTCTTTAAGGGTTAAAAAGTAATATAATTAAAACATAAAATAGAGACCTTTGGATTTTAAGAACTATCGGACGCGAAGTGCCAATATTGACATGTGGGCAAAGCGCGCAAAGTCTCATTCTGCAGTATTTTCGTTCTTACCCGGTTCTTCCCTTATAGTGATTTTCCTCTTTCTCCCCCCAAGATCAACAATCACACGTGCACTTTTATATTTCACAAAAAACGAATGGTCCTCAACCTGATATTTTACCATCAGTTTGTCAATCCGGGTTTTCAGTAAAATGTCAATCTCATCAATAAGAGTTTTTATTCCTGAGGTTGCTGCCATTTGGGTTATCAGTTGCTCTCTGGTTTTTGGTATTGATGCTTCATATCCCGCCAGCAAATCCCTTAATTCATTGATATCATCCAAATCCACACCGTAATCAGTCAAGGCCCCCACATTCTCCAACGCCGCTTCTATGATCTGGGTACAATTGCCAACCATAACGGTGTCCCTGACTTTGCTTAACATCCATTTTCCAAATTTCATCATGTCTGCCAGTTCCTGATTCTCTATTGTTTTTGCATACACAAAAACTGCTGAAGAAACATTAAGCGCCTTTTGTAACAACAGCTCCTTTGCCCGCATTTTTCCCATGGCTGCACCTGTTATATTCAAAATCTGTACTCTGATGCATTCCCTTAAACGTTCAATTTTATTCCTGAACTCATTAAAAGCATAAACAAATGCCGGAACACTGTTCCATGTTTCCTCATTGTCTTCACAAACCAGTTTAACTGCCAGATACATGCTTAATTTATTTTCCTGCCTGTCTGTCATATCATTAACACTAATAATTGCTTAATATTTTTTTACTGTTAAATATATATCACGAAAATGAATCCCCCATATTTTTTCAGAAAACAGTTTTACATATTTACTATTCGTAATATTTGTCTCGTAACAGACTAGTTTTTAGCTACTATCATTACATAATTAAAAGACAAAAAAATATAATTCACCCCTTCCATCATATATTTCTTCTCATCCCCTCTATATTTCCTTGTAAAATGTCTTCCCGTTACTGCAAGATGTGTTTCCGTTACTGCAAAAAGCTATTCCGATTATGTAAGACGCGATTCCGTTTGTATACTTTCTTTTTCCGTCATTGTAATATATAAGTCCGCTTCTGTAAATTATGATTCCGCTCTTGTAATTTGTGATTCCGTTATTGTAATAATACACTCCGCTAATGTAATATGCTATTCCGTATTTGTAATATATGATTCCGTTAGTTTAATGAGTGATTCCGGTTAATGATTATGGTTCTTTATCTAATACTACAGTATATTTGGACATTATGATTTGTGTGTTTGTTTTGTTTGGTCTAAAAATCGCTTAGCGGCAGGTTATTTTTCCAAAAGTTGCTTTACTATGATTGGAATAATTGGGGCAAATGCCTGCTTTGTCCACCTTTGGTTATAATTTGCTGTTACACAGTATTATAAATTATATTTAGAATCCCAATAATCCATATTTTCAATATGCCAACAAAGATGTTTTCCTAGCCCATCTAAATCAGGGAATATTGAAGAGTAACTAATGTTGTATTGGTTGAGTTTAAATAGAATATCTTTTTTTATATGTAATGGAATAATTATTTGTTCAATTGTTTCAAAAGTTGATTCTATTATTTGAGGTGAATTATTTGGATGGATTGTAAAAACGCCACCTTGGTTAGTTATTCTTTTTGTAATGGAATTTGGAATTACTATTGATATTCCTTTTAAGTCAAATGGTTTTGAAGAATTTATTTTGATCCTCTCACAATAATGAACAGCATAAATAGCTCCATCATTATCTTGGTTTGAAATTGAGGCGAAGAAACATGCAATTAAAGGATTAATAGTCCAATCTAATAATCTAGTAGGCACACCATGGTGTTGTGCTAAAAATAACCATTCCCAATCATTTTTTAATCCATTCGATAAATATTCTACAGCCCTATTTTTCCATGAATTTAACAGTTTTTCATCATTGTATTTTGAATATGGTAACCTAAATGCTTTAGGTATTAATTCCCAATCTAAATTAGCCTGTCCTCTAAAAATCCAGATGTTAGATTTCAAATATTTATCTAAAACTTGATTTAAATCATTAAAATTTTTTATTTCTATCGATCGCATGTTTCTTTCATTATTGTGCACATCGTTGGCTTGTCTACTAATTTATTCAAATATAAGAAAACATTAAGATACAGGTATTAATTATTTTCAAATATTTTATTCTCTATGGGCTATTTTTCCAAAAGTTGCTTTACTATGATTGGAATAATTGGGGCAAATGCCTGCTTTGTCCACCTTTGGCTATAATTTGCTGCTATAATAGTTTCTATTTTGGGGATATATATAACTTGTGTTCCCCAAAATCCTGTGTGTGTATAGGCTTTCAATCCTTCTATTTCTGTCTCCCAAATTCCCATTCTATAATCAAGTGCCTGCATGGTGGAATAATTAATGGGTTTAAGCATTCTTTTTAATGTAGATTTTTTGCGAAATACTTTATTTTCAAACAAATTCTTATAGAACAAGGTTAAATCGCGGGTAGAAGATAATAAACCTCCTCCTCCGTACAAATCAAGTGTCGGGTTTATATAATAGGTGTCTTCGCCGTCAATATATTGGTGAATTCTAACCGAATCAAACTCTCCCTTTTCATCTTCAATATGAATGGATTTTAAGCCAAGTTTCTTAAGATTCAGTAGCTCTTCCATGGCTTCTCCCATAGATTTTTGGGTTATCTTTTCAATGATTTCGCCCAATAATAAATACCCCGAGTCGGAATACGAAAACTGCCCGCCTATTGCTCCTACCGGTTTTGTTTGGTTTATTAATTCCAACAATTGTTCGGTACGGGTCCAAATGTGATTCGTTTTAATGTATTCAATTTTATATTTCTCGGTTTGGGTATGCTCAGCCATTCCGCTCGAGTGAGTCAATAAATGAAGAATGGTAATTTCCTCAGGGTTGTACCCCCCTTTTTTCAATATTTCGGAATGTTCTTTACTGATGTATTTTATGATGGGGTCATCAAGTTTCAGTTTTTTATCTTCCCAAAGTCGCAATATGGCACAGGCCACAAAGGTTTTTGTAACACTTGCTATTCTAAAAGTTTGGTCAGGAAGGAGCTGGACTTTATTATTTTTATCGGCATATCCCGATGCTCCGCTCCAATCGATTTGTTTTTCTTTGCAAATAACTGTAACCAATACACCAGGTATGTTCTCGTTTATTTGATTGTCTATATCTGCTTGAAAATTCAGATTACTTTGAGCACTCAGTTTAAAAGCGATTGAGGTAAGAATAAATATTACAAACAGGGTGGATTTTAGTTTCTGTTTCATGTATAGATTTCATTTATTTACTTGCCGCTAACCAGAATATATTTGCCTAAACTCACTCTTTTTATTCCAATTTGGGTGTATATCTACAATCGTCAAATTTAATATTTTCTTCTCAATTTTATTAAATTTAAAACAAATGGATGTTTTTCTTTTATTTCAATTTTTTCAAGTCGTTTTATTCCGACTCTTCTATCCAAAACGGCTAACGCTCGGAGAATTGCATTCTCACTTTCAATTGCACTCTCTATGTCAAGATTAATGAATTGCCATGCCGATTCACCAAAATCATATTTCGAAAACTCTCCTTTTTCCATTAATAATCCTTCGGTTCTTTTACTTTCGTCAACAGGAGAATGTGTCGAATAATTAGTTCCAACTGTCAAATTTGATAAACTTTTAAATTCGCTCCATGTTTCAAGATTTGAGAAATTAATTACTTCAACTCCATCGTAAGTTATCCACGCTCTACCAATATATCCAGTTGAGTTTTTATAAGATGTCATGTGATAATTCAATCTACTTTTTAAATTATCAGCAAGTCTGTCATGTAATTCTTTTCTGATTTTACTCCAAATCATAATTGCTGTCTTTATATTACCCCCAGCTTTAATATACCCCCACCAACTCATTCTTTTTATTCCAATCAGGGCTTATTTCTACAATAGTCAAATTTAATTAATATTTTCAAAAACTAATTAGGGCCAGCTGATAAACTGCTATATATTTTGAATTCTGTCTGTTAAATGCTTAAAACCATCTATTAAATGCAAGGTTTTATTAATAATTCTTCGTTTTTCCTTGCATTAAGATTCGTTTTCATTTCCGCCGCAAAAGAAAAAATCTTTCTAAGAGAATTCCGGGCGGCGATTTTTTACATATTATTCTGTATCCTACAGAGGACTTGGTGCTCTGCACCAATTGTGTTTTCATATGGTGCAGAGCACCAAAACCTCTGTAGGTTAAAATTTTACAGTGAATAAAAAAGGTACAGCGTACCGTAACCTTCTTTGACAAATATTAATTTTTGACTTAACCAGCAGGCCCTAATTATATACCATGCAGTTTTAACATTTTCCATCTCTCTACACTCTTCTCACTCAAACTCAACCTCACATTCAAAACGCTACTTCCAATAGCACGGTGCGCTGCACCTTTATCCTGACCTCTTGATATTTTCTACAAAGAGTATGGTGCGCTGCACCTTTTCCTTGCGCCGGCATAAGGTTTCGTGCAATCACGAAAGCATTCGGGACTTCATATTAGGTTTCGTTCCACGACCACACGAAGCTTAATTATTATACATTGTTTATTTTCTGCATTTTATAAAATATCCTCTTTCAAATCTATATTCAATTTCAATTTCATAATTTATAACTTTAAATCCAGATATTTCTAATTTCTCAACAACCTGCTCTATAGAATACTTATTAAAAATATCATTTTTTGTAAATTTCAGTTTGTTTAAATCTTCTTGATGAGCCATATAAAAACAAAATAAACCACCATCTTTTAAACCTCTATATATCTTTGCAAATGGTTCATGTAGTTTATCCCAGAAATAGATGACATTCAAGCAGAAAATTTTATCAAATTCATTCGAATTAATATTTATGCTTAAAAAATCTCCTAGATATAATACAGCCATTTTAGAATCAATATACTTTTTATTTCTTTTGGTTGCTTCCTTAAACATTAATTCGGAAAAATCAATCCCGGTTACAAAACAATCGTATTTTGCCAATATTCTTTCTATTCCAAGACCAGGACCATAGCCAATTTCAAGTATATTGTCATTCTGATTTATTTCTAGTTCTGAAATAATTCTATTATAAATAGAACTATTGCCTTTTTGCATAAGTATCGAGATTATTTTACCAAAAAAACCTGTTGGCTTTCGAAGTTGTTTTCCCACAAACTTTAGCATATTCTTTTTTTAAATAGTGTGTAACGGACAGCGGTATGTTTTCATATCATTAATTCGTCTTTTTAAATTTTATTTTTTTCGCTCTTGGATTATTTATTGCAAAACTTGTAATTGCTCCGTTTTCTTCAAAAAATGAAATTGATTGTATTAAACCTGAATTGCTTTTAAATGACAAGTCTTCTGAGTGTTCAAGAATTTTATCTTCCGGGAATACTCTACAATGAATTAGTAATTGCTCATTTTCATATTTAATCTCGTAATTCACATCAAGTTCACTTGAATAAAAAATCCCGGTTAACTTGTTGTAATTGATATTTACTTCTTTTTTATCTTCCTCAACTCTCAATGCTAAATAGCTATTGCCATTTTGTTCAAGTGCATGGCTGTTTACCTTTCCATTTCTTAAATGAAATACGAATTCAGCTTTAGCTTCTTTTACAAAAAATACTGAATCTGATTTGGCATATAATTTATAGTTCTTGTCATACATGTTTATAAAATACTCATCACCTTCTTTGAAAAAAGTCAGATAGCAATTTTTGTCGTCAACCTGTTGGTATTTACCTGCACACAAAGTGAAAAATTCATCGTTTATTTCTTGCTCAGTTGACACACTTTCTTTTGTTTTCTTCTCTGTCTTATCGCCAAATAAGATATCAGCAATGTCATATATTATTTTTTTGGGGTTAAGTGTTCCATTATTACTTAAAATAACCACACCAACATTTTCTTCAGGAAAATAAACAATTCCTGAGCGGTAACCGCCCCAAGCACCATCATGATAATAAGCTTTCCTGTCTTTTATTTCAGTTAAGTATAATCCATAAGCATAATCAATGGTTTTGCTATTGTTTAAATTCCCTTTTTGGGTTATTTTATTAAAAGCATCATTGCCACCCAATATCTTACTATTAAAGTTTGTCAACCATTTTAACATATCAGCAGTGCTGCTCATTAGCGAACTAGAACCATAGGCATTGAGATTATTAGCAAAAGGAAGGTATTTGTTTCCGTCAAAATAATACGAATTTGCAGCAATGTTTTTTTCTAAGTTGCTATCTTTAACAAAGTAAGTATTCTCCATTCCTATAGGAACAAATATGTTATCATGTACCCAACTTTCAAAAGATGTATCTGTAACTGCTTCAACTATTTTTGCCAAAAGATTGTAATTTGAGTTACTATAAGAAAATTCGGTGCCCGGTGTAAAATTTAAACTCTCTTGTTTTTTAAGAATGTCATAAATATCATCCAACGATAGTGGCTTTTCGGGCTGCCATCCTTTCAATGCAAATAGTGTTGGCCAATCTCTGATTCCAGATGTATGATGAACAAGTTGATATACTGTAATGTCACTCATAGCCTCCGATAAATCAGGTAGATATTTAATGATTTTATCATTAATATTTATTTTACCTTGTTCTTCTAAAAGAGCGATTGCCATTCCTGTAAATTGTTTACCAGCAGAGGCGATATCAAAAATTGTAGTTTCTGTTATTGGCGTTTTTTTGTCTAAATCAGCAAAACCGAAATTCCTTTGGTATAAAACAGAATTCTTCTTTGTAATTATAATAGAGTATCCGGGCATATCGCCTTCACTTAATGTTCCTTCCATCTGTTCAAAGTAGGCATCTAACGGTGATTTCATCTCTTTATCCTGTGCAGTCTTACACTGTATAAGACTAACAATTATCATTAATCCTAATCCAAGTGTTCCTATTTTTCTCTTTTTCATCATGATTTGTTATTACTAATTTGCGTTCTGTTTGTATTGCTTGCGTACAACCAAAATATATCCACACAAACTTGCGCTTTTTATTCCAATTTGGGTGTATATCTACAATAGTCAAATTTAATTACAATTTTCACATAGTATTAAAATTTGCTGAACAATTTTAACCTTATATCAACCCCACATCTTACACAAAGAAGCTTATTAATGATTTATTGAGATTTTAATGCATTTGCCTCATGACTTTCATGTACAATTTGGTTTTGTGTCTTAAAAATTTTACTATTGTATTGAAAATAGTTAAATATGAAATCAATAATTCTTGCTCTGTTTATCTTTCCGATAATAAACGTGTATTGTCAGGACAAAATGGTTATTATATATACCGACACCATAAACTGTAAAATTAAGGAAATAAGCGAAGAGAAAATAAAATATACCATTGAAGGTGTTGCTGTAAACAGATCAAAAGCAGAAATAGTAAGTTATAAAAAAGCCGAAGATCTGAATTTTACTATTGTAAACCCTTATGCAGATCAATTGGTAATAAACCATGATTCCATGAGCTTTGTAAATAAGAATTCAAAGCTGGTCCGGGGTGTTTATCAAAGTATTGATGAGTTTATTTTTAACTACCCGACCATTCGTGATGATTTTTCATTTACAAAGAGAAAGGTTTTTTACAAAAATAAAATCACGAAATTGAAAAGGGATAGAATATTTGGCTTTTGTTATAATGACTCAATATACATCAGGGGATATAAAAAATACAACCTGGTAACCGAAATTGGGCCACTTTGCTATTTTGAAGAGAAAGCAATTAAATATTATATTTTTTCTACATATAAATCCTTTGGAATAATACCAATTCCGTATACCGACAGAATGATTGTTGACCTGAAAAACCGCAAAATATTTGAACTTAAGAAAAAGATGCTGAATAAATATTTGAACACGTATTACCCTGATTTATATGAGCAGTTCATGAAGGAAAAGCACAAAAAAAGACAGTTTTTAAAATATATAAAGTTGATAAATGAATCGGGAAGGGAAGTGTTGATGGATTTTGAAAAACTTTAGTCCTGTTAAATTATCGGATAAAATACATTGAAGCAATAGGAAGGAATATCTGTATTAATCAGTGCTTTACTTTTTTGTCCACTCTTTTATGATTGAATTTTTGTTACTCTAACATTTCATTATCCACTACAGCAGTGTATTTTCCTATTCCTTCGCCTTTAATATATTCATAAAGCCAATAATCCCGGCTTGAAATTTCAATTTTTGGTCCGGTTGAATTGGTAAGCAGGTTTTTTACACATTGTATCTCTATTTTTTTAAAAATTGTCAGACTATCAGCAAATATATCCTCGTGGTAGCCATAAAGATCAGCATCACATTCATATATAAGTACATTTTCTTTGGGCATTACAAATATGTTAACGTATTTAAACTCTTGATCATGATAATATGAATCAGGCATTTCTATTTTTGCTTCAATGTTTACTATATAATCTGAATTATTTTGAACAAAGAAATTATAATCTCCTGTAAAATCTGGTGGAATATAGCACTGGCAGAAAATCATTGAAATTACTGCCAGAACAATACCTGATAACAGATTATTCTTTTTTAAAAAGCATTTCAAGGTCATTGTTTTCAAAGTTTGTTTCTATCCAGAGTTCTTTGTTTTTTAATCTTAAAATTTTCCATGAGCTGAGAATGGTTTCGGGTATTGTATCAATTCCTGTGGTATCAGTGGTTGTTAAAAATTCGATTCTTGTGTTTTCTTCGGTAAGTCGGCAAGTGCCTGAGAGCTGGTCGCCTCCGATTACTATATCATAGTATCCATCATATCCGTCAAGGCTAAAATCAACCAGGTACATATCAGGAATATCGGATTCTGTGCTTTTATATATTAATGTTTGTGAGTGCCATGTTCCGTTTTCGAGCCGTTTTTGCGAACTGCGAAATGTAATATTGGGGCCATCCTCGTATTTTGAGCAGGAAAAAATCAGAATGCTGATAAGAATAAATAGTAAGGTGTTTCTCATTTTCTACTAATTTGCTTAAACAAATATAGTTATAATGGATATGAATTGCAAATTTTACAAGTTTTTACTATGATAGTTTTCTCCAGCAGGTGATTAAATTTCCGATTGCATACTTCCAAAAACTCAACGTAAAGTTCAATTAAATAAAGAAAGTATTAGTCTTTCACAGAAATTTCAATTCCTGTTTTTTGGATTTCGTAGGCAAAAGGGTTAGATAAGTTAAAATCGTGGATACTTATTGGGTGAGGTTCGATCCTAAGGTCTATTTTTCGTCTGAGTCGCATTAGCAGCATTTGTGTTGAAAAAAAATCGGGCATGTTTTCAAGAATTAGAGCAATGTCAATGTCACTATCTTCCCTTTCGCTTCCTTTTGCAAAAGAACCAAACAGATATGCCTTTTTAATTCCCAGATCATCAGGAATCAGCAAGATATAATTCTTTAAAGTTTCTATAATTGCTGGATTAACCATTTTCGTATTTTTTCAATTCTAACGATCCACGTTTCTGAATACTCCTTTGTGCAAAGTTTATAAAAATCATGCTTATAATTATCATATCGGGTATTCAAATTAAATGTAGAAATTTCATCAATCCATTCTTCAAATTCATCGGACAATTCAATTTCAGCCATTTTTGATAATCTTAATAAGTCATGGGTAAAAACAGCATGTGCTTTATTTTTCTTTACATAAATAGCTTTCAAGAGTTTTTCTATCATCAAATGTCCAAGAAACAAAGCCCAACTATATTCTTTTGTTTTAATAAGATTGTGCATTGTGGAATAATTCTGATCAGAGGATTCCTTCCAATATTCAACAATTTTATCAATATTTTCTATTTTACTTTTCACAACTCAAAGTTAATCCTTTTTTTGAAATTATTATACTGACTTTTTGGTTTGAATTAATCAATGAATACCGCCCTCTCTCCTTTTCCAACCACTTCCCCAATAATTCCAGCATGCTCATACCCCGCATCAATCAATTCCTTCAGCATTTTTTCTGCAGATTTTGCTTGAGCTGATATGAATAGCCCTCCTGAGGTTTGTGCATCGAACAGGATCATTTTGAGTTCGTACTTAAGTTTTTCGCTGAAAGTGATGTTTTCTGAAGCGTATTCCTGATTTCGGAAACAGGCACCCGGTATGCAGCCCATATCGGCCAGCCGCAAGGTTTCTTCGAAAAGGGGTATTTTGTTGGCGTTTATTTTAAATGTGACTTTGCTTTCGGTGGCCATCCTCATGGCATGGCCCAGCAGTCCGAAGCCGGTGATGTCGGTGGCGGATTTTACTCCGTATTTCTGCATGATCTCTGCTCCGGCTTTGTTCAACTGCATCATGCTTTGTACTACTTTTTTGTGGGTTTGGTCTTTCACTTCGCCCAGGCGTTTGCCTGCCAGAATAATTCCGCAGCCAACGGGTTTTGTGAGTATCAGCACATCGCCTTCGGCAGCACTCGAATTGGTGATCATTTTTTTCGGGTGGACTTTGCCGGTTACTGCCAGTCCGTATTTTGGTGTGTCGTCGGTAATGGTATGTCCGCCGGCGATAACGCCTCCAGATTCTTTGATTTTTTCGGCTCCGCCTTTGAGAATCTCAAACAAAACTTCCATGGGGAAACTTGCGGGGAACATCACCAGGTTCATGGCGGTGAGCACCTCTCCTCCCATCGCATACACATCGCTGAGGGCATTGGCAGCGGCAATGGCTCCGAATTCATAAGGGTCTGAAACCATAGGGGGGAAAAAGTCGGTGGTCTGGATGAGTGCCAGATCATCGGAAATTTTGTAGATGCCCGCATCGTCGTGGGTTTCGATTCCTACGAGGAGGTTTTCATTGGTAACCACGGGAAGGTTTTTCAGGGCTTCCTTTAGTTTGTTGGCGGGGAGCTTGGCTGAGCAGCCGCCGTATTCGATGTTTTTTAGTAGGTCAAAATTCATATTAATTGCTTATGCCCCTTCAGGGCGATGTTTACCTGGTCATTATGCACAGGGCGTTGCCCTGTGTTGATGCTGGTGCCCCTTTGGGGCGTTTCTCACAGGGTTATACCCTGTGTTGTTACAGAGCGCCCTTTCAGGGCTTTTCACAGGGTTGTACCCTGTTTTGTTAGAGTGCGCCTCCTTTGGGGCGTTTTCACAGGGTTGCACCCTGTATTTTTACAGAACGCCCTTTCAGGGCTTTTACTGGAAAGATCCTTTTATTCATGGGCATCAATTCCTTTTACTGTCATTAATAAAAAATCCAAACTTTTTGAATAGTCCAAATTTTCGTACTCCAGTCCTATTTTTCTGATATTTGCGTAATAATCTTTGATATTTCTGTAATAGTTTTTCTCTAACTGAACTGCAGCGGACTTTTCACCAAGCTTTTCAATCAGGAACCATTTTTCAATCAGTCGTGCTGTACGGCCGTTGCCATCCTGAAAGGGGTGGATTTTCACAAAAACCAAATGGATAAATGATGCATAATAGAAAACCTCAAAGGGATTTAAAGTATGCTTTTGTAAAATGGCAATGTCATCAAATAGTTTTTCCAACTCTAAAGTCACAATATCCGGATTAGCCGCCACATATTCAATTTTATCATCGCTGTTTATCACAAACATGGGATTGTTGCGGATCAGGCCCTGCTGACTTTTTGGCAAAAGGTTCTTACTTATAATGGAATGTGCTTTTTTGACGTTTTCGAGATTAAGCTTATTCTGGTCAATAAAATCGTAAGCAGAATACAGATCATCTGCTTTTCGGGTGTAATCAGGTAAAAACTTTACTTTTAGAAATTTGTGTTTATAATAACTGTCAAAATCAATATCCTCTCCTTCAATCTTTGATGAATATACCGATGAAACAGACTTATAAAACTGAAAATAATCAACCGGTATTTCTGACTTTTTAATCTTATCAATTTTATCCAAAGGAGATTCTGTCACACTCTTTGTGAAATCATCAAGCAGCTTATCAGTCAGAATCTTAAAAATCATAATTTAATCAATATTGCAAAGATACTTTTTTTAATACTATTGCTGCCTTTTAAAAACCTCAAAATTCAATCCGGCTTCTTTCAATATTTTTTTAATTTGCCCGGTGTCAACCTCCGAAAAGCGTATCACCATTCCACAATTGGTTGAAAGATCCTGCGGAGTGGGAATGATCTCAAATGAAATACTGTGCGAAAGCAAAATTTTCTCAGCTTTCAGCACGTGATGGATGGATTCAAATGTGAAAATATAAGTGCTCATTACGGATATATTACTTTTGATGCACTGGACAGTTTTTCAATGATCTCGTACATATTGGAGACTTTTCCTGCCCCCAGTTCCTGCATTTTTTTGTAATAATCGAGGCAGGTTCCGCAGGTGAGGATGTTGACTCCTTTTTCTTCCAGTTTTTTGATGGAAGCGATTACCGGAGAATCTTTTGTTACCAGATGTATTCCGCTGTTTAAAAAGATCATGGTTGAGGGAAGAATGGTGGCATCGGGCAGGGTGTTGATGAACCCTTTGATGAGGATTTTTCCAAGCTCTTCGGCTCCGTGTCCCATTTTGTCGTTTTGGAAGCAAATTACAAAACTATGGGTTTTTGGTAAATCTATTTCGCAGTAGTTCTCGGGGTTTGACTGCTCAAACTTGTTGCCTTTTTTTACTACTTGAAGTTCCCATACTCCTGATTTTTCAATGATGTTGACGGACATGCCGTTGTCCTGGAGGAATCGGGAGACGTTTTTTACCGAGGTTTCGTTGTCGAGGAGGATCAATAGGGATTCGTTTTCTTCCATAGTTTGTAATTCCTTCTTGGTCATGATCAGAGGGACGGGACACAACTTTCCTTTTGCATTTAATTTTTTCATTTCTATTTTATTTTGCCGCGAATGCGCGAATGTTTTTTTTGTTACTTATTACTTGCTACTCACTACTTGATACTTGCTACTCACTACTTGCTACTATTTTCGCAACCACCTCCAAAGCATACCGAATCTCTTCCTCGGTGTTGAAATGGCCCAGGCCAAAGCGGACGGTTCCTGTGGGGAAGGTGCCGATGGTGCGGTGGGCGTTGGGCGAGCAATGCAGGCCTGCACGTACCATGATTCCGTAATCTTTGTCGAGGATGTGGGCTACGTCTCCCGGAATTTTTCCTGCGATATTGAAGGAAATGGTGGGCAGTTTTTCTTTAAGGTTCATGGAGCCGTAAACGGTGACGCCCGGAATGGCTTTTAATCCGGATATCATCTTTCCGGTTTTTTCCATCATTTCTTTTCGCATGTTTTCGATGCCGTTTGCAAGAATAAATTCAAGGGAGGCCTTCATGCCAACCACTCCGTATGTGTTCTTTGTTCCGGCTTCCAGCTTGTCGGGGTAAAAATCGGGCATAAAATCATTTTCCGAATTGCTGCCGGTGCCGCCCTGCATGTGCTCGTCAATGACCACATCTTTTCCTATGCATAAACAACCGATTCCCGGAGGTGCATACAATTTTTTATGTCCGGTGAACGCCAGCACATCGATGCAATCATTTTGCATGTGGATGGGAATCAGTCCGACCGATTGTGAAGCATCCACCATGTACAGCACTCCGTGTTTTTTGCAGATGGCGCCTATTTCGTGGATAGGCAGCAATGTACCGGTTACGTTGGAACCATGGACTGTTATGACGGCTTTGGTATTTTTCTTAAAGGATTTTTCGATATCCAGCGGATTGATTTGTCCGAATGAATCACACTGAACGATGGTAATCTCCAGGTTTCTTTCCTTTTCGATGGCGCGCAAAGGGCGCATCACTGCGTTGTGCTCGACCGAGCTGACAATCACATGGTCGTTTTTCTTTAAAATACCTTTGATGGCGATGTTCAGCGCATGGGTACCGTTGGAGGTAAAAATGATGTTATCTGACGACGGTGCCCCGATAAAACCGGCCACCAGCTCGCGGGTATCAAAGACATCACGGGCAACCCGCAAAGAAAACTCATGTCCCGAACGACCGGGATTCCCGCCGTAATTCTGAACAAGGTTGGTGATGCTTTTGATAACACCTTCGGGTTTGGGCCATGAGGTGGCTGAGTTGTCTAAATATACTTTCATTTTAAGGAGTATTTTGAGTGTCTAAAGTGCCTAGAGTACTTGAAATTTGATTTTGGGATAGAATTTTGGTTGCTGAGGGGAGGTTGCCCACCCCCGGCCCCTCCGAGGAGGGGAGGTGTTTGGGGATCAAAGAATGATTTTTGTTCATAATTAAAGAAGTTTTTTTCCTTTTTCAGTAATATGAATAGTGCAGCCAAATTCAATCGGAATGGTTGAAACAACTTTTTCATCCTCAAAAATGCCGATGAAAACGGGGCAGATTTTTTTTGTTGCATCAATGAGCTGGCGGAAATCGCGGATGTGAATGCCTTCGGGTTTCTTTACCAGCTCGGTGAGCAGAATTTTTCTCACTTTGTCAATGATGGTGCAATGGATGATTTCGCCATCATGGAACACTATGGTTTTGTTGCGGGCAAGAAAATCGAGATAGATTTTAATTTTTTCTTTGGCAATGCCTTTCAAAGCAGCATTCTCCTCAATATCTTTTAATACCGGCCTGAGTAAATCGTATTTTTTTATCTCATTTTCGAGCCAGTCAATTTCTGATTTTATTTTGTCATCAACTTTGGCTGTATGTCCTTTGATAATCCAGGTATTATTGAATTTGGAAATTTTTCCTTCTTTCTCCATTTTATTCAGAAGAAGCTCCAGATAAATTTTTCCTGTTTTGTTTTTGGTGAAACTGAATTTTCCAAACAGCTCATTGGTGGCTAATCCGTCACTAAAAATATATTGCTTTTTATGGTATGCCTCCAATTCTGAAAGTATTTTTTCGGATGCATTTTTTTCAGACGCATTATATATAATGATATGAGTGTCTTCAAAAATATACTTGGAAGCATAAATTTCATCAACTTCACCAAGTGCTGCAGAGATTTCTGCTACAGGCTTGTTGAGTTTCTGCGCCAGTTCATTGGTGGTAAGCGGAACATTATCCTTGAAAAGTTCAATTTTTATTTGCTCTGAAAGCTTGCCCTCGTTTACCACACCTGAAACAAGCATCTGTAAACCATCAATCAATTGGGGAGTGCGTTTTCGGTGATGAAGCGGATTGGAATCAATGATCAGTCCGCCTCCCAGCGTTTTATCACTGGCAGAGTTTCTGATAATAAACTTATCTCCGTTCAAAAGAATTGCCGGAGCAGTGAGATGAAGCTGAACAATTCCGGTTTCGCCGGCAGCAAGTTCGTCTTTATCCAAGAGGTGCATCTTTGCCTGACATTCGAAAGTGCCCGAATGAAATGACACCGTTGACCATAAATTGAGTGTAGCCGCGGTATCAAATAAATTAATACAGGCATCAGTCATTTCAGTGGGTTCAAGTATTTTCGATGAAAGCACCATTCCAGTTTGAAAATCATTTTGTCCGGCCCCCACCACATTGATGGCAGCCCTGTCGCCTGCATACACTGTATTTGTTGAAACCCCGTGTCGCTGAATATTTCTGATTTTTAGTTTCTCATAATTTCCCGGTAAAAGATAAAGGTCTTTTCCGGTCTGAATTTCGCCCGAAAGCACCGAGCCGGTAACTACAGTCCCAAATCCCTTAACATTAAAAACACGGTCGATGTACATTCTGAAAAGTCCGGCATTGGCTTTATCCGGAACCTGGGGAACTATTTCGGAAATGGCAGTAATCAGTTCGGAAATGCCCGTTCCGGTTACCGAAGAAACCCCTATAATGGGTGCGTTGGCTAAAGAAGTATTTTCGAGAAGCTCCATGATTTCAAGCTTGGCAATCTCGATCAGCTCCTCATCCACCAAATCGGTTTTGGTAAGAACAACCAGACCGTTTTTCACTCCAAGTGATTTAATGATGTTCAGATGTTCGATGGTTTGCGGCATGATACCCGCATCGGCAGCAATGACCAGCAGCACGAAATCAATTCCGCACGCTCCACCCACCATGGTATTGATAAAATCGCGGTGCCCCGGCACGTCAATAATTCCGATGGAATCACCGGTTGGAAGATCAAGATGTGCAAATCCCAGATTGATTGTGATGCCCCGCTTTTTCTCCTCCTTGTGCGTGTCGCAATCAATGGCAGTCAACGCTTTGATGAGCGAAGTTTTTCCATGATCAACATGGCCGGCGGTCCCCATGATTAAATGTTTCATGCTTTGGCCTCCATTTCTTTTAGCTGAGCGGCAATTATTTTATATGTATCTGAAACAATTTTTCCAACGATGGGAATTTCATCCTCAGTAAGAGTTAGCACATCAAAATACAGTTCCCCTTTTTTCAGGATTGAAAGAACGGGAGACTGGTTTTGCAGTAGTTCGTGATACATTTTTTCAGCAAAAATCTCACGGGTTTTATTTGATCCTTTGTAAATAATTTTCACTGAATATGAAGGAATTGTCATGTCGGGCAAAGTGCCACCACCATATTGGCCGTCAGATTTTACAGTTTCGGATTTCAATCCGTTACGGTCGAACATTTCTTTTAAGTATCCAGCCAGAGAAAGCAATTCCTTTTCCTGACGTTTCATAAATTTAAACGAAGGATTTTTTGAAAAAAGATCTTCATCATTCAGATACAGCAAACAAGCAGCTTCCAAAAAAGCGATGGTAGTTTTGCACACACGCAGGGCGCGCAGCATTGGATTGGATTTAAGTTTAGCGATGTACTCCTTTTTTCCTGCGATAATTCCGGCTTGTGGTCCGCCGAGTAATTTATCACCGGAGAAGCAAATTAAATCTATTCCGGACGAAAGCGCCTGCTTCACATCCGGCTCATCTTTAAGAGCTTTTTCAGAAGTTTTTCTGATCAGGCCCGAACCGATATCATAAACCACAGGGATGTTGTGTTTTTTTCCAAGGGTTACCAGTTCTTCCAGAGAAGCTTCCTGAGTAAAACCCTTGATCACGTAATTTGATTTATGCGCTTTAAAAAGCAGGGCAGTTTTGGGAGATAAAGCTTTTTCGAAATCAGCAATTTTGGTTTTGTTGGTAGTTCCCACCTCAACCATTTTGCAATCGGAGGCGGCCATGATATCGGGAATACGGAAAGACCCGCCAATTTCGATGAGTTCGCCGCGCGAAACAATCACCTCCTTTTTGCGGGCAAAAGCGCGCAAAATGAGCATCACCGCAGCAGCATTATTATTGACGACCACCACATCTTCGGCGCGGGTAATAAATTTCAGAATTTCAGAAGCATGAAGATTGCGGTCGCCGCGCTCACCGGTATTCAGATTAAACTCCAGATTGTTATAACCTTTCAGCACCGGAAAAACTTTCTCCAGCATTTCGGCACCAAAGGGAGCCCTGCCAAGGTTGGTATGCACAATAATTCCGGAAGCATTGATCACAGGTTTCAGCGAGCGATTGCCAATGCTGTGGGCAAGACTAACAATTTTATCTATGATTTGGTTTTGCGGAGGAAGAGATTGACCAGAGAGAATTAAAGATCTGAAATCATCGATTACCGATCTGACGGCATATGCGGTCAGGTTTTTGCCATAAAGTCCCTCGAGGGTTTTAATCTCAGGGACATTAAGCAACTTATCAACGCCGGGAAGCTTTTTAAGCTCCGATTGAAAGCTGGTCATAGAGATATTTTAAAAAATCTGTACATTATAATTTATTTGCTCATGGAAAAACAAATTATCAAGGTATTTTTTCAAAAGTGAGTACCTTTTTTGCTTTTACTTTAAATGAACATATTAAGTACAAATATAATAATAATAGTTATTCATAGTGAATTTACAATTATTAATGTGTCAATTGAGGGTTTTAGCTTATTAAGGAATAATTAATACTCCACATTATAAGTCTAATTTTTGTTTTATTAACATATTTTTTCTATTTTATTACTACTTTTGCAATTATTGACATTAACAAATAAATGATAAAAGAAAGTCAAAGCGTTGAATTTAAAAGCGATTGGAAGGATGACTACCTGAAATGGATTTGTGGATTTGCAAATGCAAAGGGAGGTATTATGTATATTGGCATTGATGATCTTGGTAAAGTGACTGGAGTTTCAAATTCCAAAAAATTATTAGAAGATCTTCCAAACAAAATCAGGGATATTTTAGGAATAATGGTTGATGTAAACCTTTTGACTGAAAACGGGAAAAACTATCTTGAAATTATAATTGAAACATACAACAATCCAGTTTCTTACAAAGGTCATTTTTATTATCGATCAGGAACAACAAATCAGGAACTAAAAGGACCTGCCCTTGAAAAACTCCTGTTAAAAAAAATGGGGAAGAAATGGGATGGCATTGCAGCACCGAGTTTTAAATTAGAAGATTTATCAACCGAAGCTTTTGATATTTTCCGAAAAAAGGCAGCAAAAAGCAAAAGGGTTCCACATGAGATATTAAATGACACAAATGAAAATATTCTCAGGTCACTGGGAATGTATTCCGGGAAGCTTTTTTCGAGAGCAGCAATCATTTCTTTTGGAAAAAATCCTGAAAAACTGATTTCCGGTGCATTTGTAAAAATTGGTTTTTTTCGGACAGATACAGATTTACTATTTCATGATGAAATACATGGAAATTTATTTGCTCAGGTTGAAAAAACACTGGATTTGCTTTTGACAAAATACATCAAAGCAAATATTGCATATGAAAAACACACAAGGGTAGAAACCTACGAATATCCTGAGGATGCTTTACGTGAAGCTTTGCTTAACGCTCTAATTCACAAAGATTATTCAAGTTCGAACCCAATACAGATAAGTGTTTATTTTGATTGGATTTTTATCTGGAATCCGGGAAATTTACCCGAAGGTTGGACCATTGAAGATCTGAAGCAAAAACATTTGTCAGACCCTGCAAATCCGGATATTGCCAAAGCTTTTTTTAATGCAGGCTATATAGAATCTTGGGGAAGAGGAACTTTGAATATTATTAAATACTGTAAAGATGCCAGACTACCAGAACCAGTTTTCTATGACAGATTAGGAGGTTTAGGTGTGATAATAATGAAACCGGGAGCCAGTCCAATGGGAAAAACTTATTATAATGATTCGGAGAAAGCGTCGGAGAAAACGTCGGAGAAAACGTCGGAGAAAACGTCGGAGAAAATTATTGGATTAATTGAAAAAAGAAGGGAAATTACAATTCAGGAATTATGCCAAATAATAAATGTTTCCAAAAGAAGTATAGAGAGAAATCTTAAATCCTTAAAAGAAAAAGGAATTCTTAAACGAATTGGCCCCGACAAGGGAGGCTATTGGGAAATCATCAAATAAGCAATTTGCGGAGAGGGCAGGGATCGAACCTGCCACAGCCGGTGTTATCCGTCTGCTACCGGTTTTGAAGACCGGATGGGACACCAGTCCCGTCCTCTCTGTAAAACTTGAGTATAAAAGTACAGAATGTTTAATTTAAATCAAAATACTTGAGAGGTAAAAAGCCATGTCATCCGTTAGCCTGTCAGATCTGCAAAGTTGGATATTCAGCAAATATAAACAAATCAATCTGTTACTAATTTTTACTGCATTATAACATTACGATCTTAATAAAATATTAATAGGTCGTTAATCCTATGATAAAGTCCAATTAATGATTTCTTAACATTAGTTATGGAATTTTGCATCGAATAATAATATTTAAAAAAACAGTTATGAAACTAAATTCAGCATTTCAGTTCCTGGTTCCAAAGGACAGCAAATTTTTTCCAATGTTTATTAAGGTTGCAGAAAATCTTCTTGAAGGAACCAGAGCATTCAAAGCCCTGACATCTGAAAAGGATATGAGCAAAATGCCCGACCTTGTAAAAAGAGTAAAAGAAATTGAACAAATCGGTGATAATTACACACACGATATTTTTAAAGAACTCAATAGCACTTTTATTACTCCGTTTGACCGACAGGATATCCAGTCACTCACCACTGAAATGGACAATGTGCTTGACTTTATAAATGGCACATGCCAGAGAATAAGGGCTTACAAACCAAAATATCTGCCTCTTGAACTGGATAAAAATGCTGATATTCTTATCGAAGCTGCCGAATTGATTTTATACTCTATCAAAGAACTAAGAAGCAGCAAAAACTTCGATAAAATCAAGCTTGCCTGTATAAAAATAAATACTATTGAAAACATGGGAGATGAGCTTTATCACACTGGTTTATCTCATCTGTTTGAAAATGAAAAAGACCCCATTGAGCTTATCAAGGTAAAAGAAATTCTCCAGACCATTGAAAAAGCCACCGACAGTGCCGAAGATGTTTCAGACGTTCTAAAGACCATCATTATCAAACAAGCTTAATAAAAAACTCAGATGCTAACATTTCTAATTATAGTTATTGCGCTGGCCCTGATCTTTGATTTCATCAACGGATTTCATGATGCGGCCAACTCAATTGCAACAATTGTTTCAACGAAAGTGCTTACACCTGTTCAGGCAGTTATCTGGGCGGCTTTCTTCAACTTTGTTGCCTTCTTTATTTTCAAGGATCATGGTGTGGCAAACACTGTTGCAAAAACAGTTAAGGAAGATTACATTACATTGTATGTGGTGGTAGCCGGACTTATTGGTGCTATAGCCTGGAATTTGTTTACCTGGTGGAAAGGAATTCCTTCTTCTTCATCTCATACGTTGATCGGAGGATTTGCAGGTGCC
Source organism: Bacteroidetes bacterium GWF2_38_335 (assembly GCA_001769535.1). Classification (GTDB taxonomy): domain Bacteria; phylum Bacteroidota; class Bacteroidia; order Bacteroidales; family GWF2-38-335; genus GWF2-38-335. The sequence goes on along the minus strand of MEOH01000022.1, from coordinate 353,656 downwards.
GCAATCGCTCACGCCGGTTTAAATTCCATTGACCCTACCCCTGTTTTGAAAACTGCCGCATTTATTGTTGTTGCGCCACTTGCCGGTTTAATCCTGGCCTATCTCACATCAATCTGGTTCCTCTTTTCCTTTAAAAAAGGAATGCTGCCAAAACTAATTTCCATTTCAATAATTGCCGGGGTATTTATCTTCTTTGCATTTATTCTTGAATTCCAGAGTTATCGCCTTGGTCACAGATATGACAACTATTTTGGGAACTTTCTTCTATACTCAAAGAACTTTAAGTGGATTTTATTAGGATTCATACTCCTTATAATGGCAACATTTACATTATTCCTCAGTTCACTCAATGTTGCCCGTTCAAATTTCTGGTTTAGAAAATTACAGCTTGTTTCATCCGCAGCATTTAGTATAGGCCATGGTGGAAATGATGCCCAAAAAGTTATGGGGATCATCACTGTAGCTTTGATTGCAGGCGGACAAATCAGTAGTTTTGAGGAAATGCCCGACTGGGTGCCAATTGCCTGTTACACCGCCATTGCAGCAGGTACATTAAGCGGCGGATGGAAAATTGTCAAAACCATGGGCACAAAAATCACAAAGGTTACGCCTTTTGAAGGTGTGGCAGCTGAAACAGCAGGCGCCATGGCACTTTTTCTTTCCGAAAACCTTAAAATACCTGTAAGTACTACACATACCATTACCGGTTCAATTATTGGTGTGGGTGCAACTAAAAGTCTGTCTGCCGTAAAATGGGGCGTAACCATTAACCTGCTTTGGGCATGGATACTCACAATTCCTGTTTCGGCACTGATTGCCATGCTGGTTTATGTTATAATAAAATATGGTGCACTGATATTTATGGGAATGGAGATTTAAATTATTAATTGGGAATACGCAATATAAACTAAGTGCATAGGGATGTGGGGTGTTTGCACTTCAGCAATAATAAGGACGCAAGACTTTGCGTCCTTTTTTTGTGCTGAACAACTTTATCTGCTTAAGCTTAAAGTAACATTGAATTAACATTAACTTAACATTAAAAAGGCAGTTTTGACACCATAAAACACACAAAAATTATGGGTCTTAACAGAGTATTCCAATTCCTTGTACCAAAGGATAGTAAGTTTTTTCCAATGTTTATTAAAGTAGCCGAAAACCTTGTTGAAGGATGTAAAGCATTCAAAGCTCTGACATCGGAAACCGATATGGAAAAATTACCCGAACATGTAAAAAGGGTAAAAGAAATTGAGCAAATCGGGGACAATTACACCCACGATATTTTTAAAGAACTCAACAGTACATTTATCACGCCGTTTGACAGACAGGATATTCAGGAGCTTACCTCCGAAATGGACAATGTGCTTGACTATATAAACGGAGCATGTCAAAGAATAAGGGCATACAAACCTAAAAGACTGCCCGTTGAGCTTGATAAAAACGCAGATATCCTGATTGAAGCGGCAGAACTTATTCTTTATTCAATCAAGGAACTTCGTAGCAGTAAAAACTTTGACAAGATCAAGCTTGCCTGTATTAAAATAAACACCATCGAAAACATGGGCGATGAGCTGTATCACTCCGGTTTATCTAACCTTTTTGAAAATGAAAAAGATCCCATCGAACTAATCAAGGTAAAAGAAATTCTTCAGACCATTGAGAAAGCTACCGACTGTGCCGAAGATGTTTCCGATGTTTTAAAAACCATTATTATTAAGCAGGCCTAATCAATAAACAATGTTAACCTTACTTATTACCATTATTGCATTAGCACTGATTTTTGACTTTATTAATGGTTTCCATGATGCAGCAAATTCAGTCGCCACAATAGTTTCAACAAAAGTTCTCACCCCTGTTCAGGCAGTTATCTGGGCTGCATTTTTCAATTTTGTGGCATTTTTTATTTTCCGTGACCATGGGGTTGCAAATACTGTTGCCAAAACTGTAAAGGAAGATTACATTACTTTATATGTTGTGATATCCGGACTTATTGCGGCCATCATCTGGAATCTGCTTACATGGTGGAAGGGCATTCCCAGCTCATCCTCACACACCCTGATCGGTGGATTCGCAGGCGCAGCCATAGCTCATGCAGGTTTTAATTCCATTGACATCGAACCCATAATTAAAATTGCCTCTTTTATTATTATTGCCCCTCTTCTTGGAATGGTTTTGGCATACTTAATTTCTGTCTGGTTTCTATTTTCCTTTAGAAAAGGCCCAATGCCAAAATTGCTTTCATTTTTAATATGCGCAGCGGCTTGGTTTTATCTCTCTTTTTCGCTGGAATTTGAAGCCTCCAAATTAAATCATGTTTATGACAGCTATATTTGGAATTTCCTTTTTCATTCTTCAAATTTTAAACTGATCTTGCTTGGACTTATTATCTCCTTTATGGCCGGTTTTACTTTATTTCTTAGCGGCTTAAATGTTTCCAGATCAAGATATTGGTTTAAACGTGTTCAGCTTGTTTCTTCTGCTGCATTTTGTATTGGCCACGGAGGAAACGATGCCCAAAAGGTAATGGGTATCATTACTGTGGCTCTTATTGCGGGTGGGCAAATTGCCAATTTCGAAGATATGCCTAATTGGGTCCCGGTTGCCTGTTATTCTGCTATTGCCCTGGGTACTCTTAGCGGTGGATGGAAAATTGTTAAAACCATGGGAACAAAAATTACAAAAATAACTCCCTTTGAAGGTGTGGCAGCAGATACTGCCGGTGCCATTTCTTTATTCTTCTCCGAAAATCTCAAAATTCCTGTTAGCACAACCCATACCATTACCGGCGGTATTATTGGCGTTGGAGCAACAAAAAGTCTTTCGGCAGTAAAATGGGGAGTAACCATTAACCTTCTTTGGGCATGGATTCTTACCATACCGGTTTCTGCCATTCTGGCTGCACTGGTCTATGTGGTTTGTAAGTTTGCCATGTTTTATCTGGGAGGTATGGATATTTAGTTTCTTCGTGTTTTTCATGTCCGTTTTCTCAAAAGCATTATCTTTGCTTTTGAAACCTATTACTTAAAAACATGAAAGCGAAATTCATCCTAATTGGTATTGTATTTGCCTATTTTTCAGGATTATCACAAATATCTCCTGAGCTGATATCATCTTACACTCAAGAAAGCAAGAATGGTTTGCCCTATCTGCAGGGTTACAGCGCAAATTATGGAGTTACATCCTATTTTATTAATGAGGATTTTTACTTTTTCTTATCCTCAGTTGATAATAAAATAAGGATTTTTAACAGGGCCGACAACTCCCTTGAAAAATCCATTTCTGTTACCGGTAACCCAAAGGAAATTGCTTTTCTCAATGATCAATTCTATTTGCTCGATCATTATAAGGTAAATATTTTCAGTCAGGATGGTGACCTGATAAATACTGTAGCATTTTCAAAGGATATTAAGTCCGTTGAAAAACTCCAAGTAATAGATGGCGAACTTTATTTGCTGACCAATGACCAAAACACCCTGATTCTTAAGGACAACAAAATAAAATACCATCACGATGGATGGATCATCAATTCAGATCTTTATACAAGAACCATCAAATCGGGAAAGCAAGAGTTTATTCTTCAGGTTTTTTCTATCTCTGACCTTATATCAGAAACCGCCATCACCACTGATAAAAAACTTGGTTCTGCCAGGGTAATCGGTAAAAACAACCAAAATATTTTTATTGAAATCATTTATTATAATGATGAGAATCCTTTGAAAACCAGCCGGTATATTTCGTCTTTTAGCTTGGAGAGTAAAAAACTGAACGACAAACCGCTACAAATTCCTGATGTCTATTTCACCTATACAAAAAACGATATTCTTTTTTCTGAAAACGGTTTTTATTATTTTCTTTCTTCTCCTCAAAAATATGAGGTTTATAATCTGGGAAATCAAACTAAAACCGGGAATTTTCCGGCAAAATATTTCAATAATCCCTATCATTTTAACAGCCATTTGCTCAATTCTGATGATCTTGAGCATGCTGATCCTGATGCATCAACATCAAAAGCGCCCATTTACCGCAGCGAGATAATCGGCATTGCCGAAACATTCGAAACCCATGTTTGGTACTGCAACCCTGAAAATATTCAGGATGTGGCCTGCGGAGGCGGTCAGGTAACCACTCCGGCCTGGGTGGAAGTGGGAACCAACATTTCGCTCCCCTACATGTGGGGCGGATTTACATCTCTCGAACAGTTTGATCAGGGATTGCTAAACGGATTGTGCGCAGGCGATATGAATACCGCTGAATACGAGGGAACCGCATGCTCTGTGGGTGTCGATTGCTCGGGGTTTGTGTCGAGGGCATGGAATCTGCCAACAAAATACGGAACATCAGGTTTACCAAGCATTTCAACGGCATATGCTACTTTTGATGAATTGCTTCCGGGCGATATTGTAAACCTTGCCGGCTCACATGTGCGGCTGGTTTATACAAATAATATGGATGGTACTTTTCTTTTGCTCGAAGCCACTGCTGCAGGAGCAGCATGGGCTGTTACGTACAATACCTACACTGCAACAGCCATGGATGGCAGCGGTTACATTCCCAGATATTATAATGATGTGATTTCAGATGTGGTAAATCCCCCAACCATGATTTCCCCATTGAATACACAAAGCGGGATAAATATTCCGGTTTATATGGACTGGACCGATGTTACCGGAGCCGATAATTACCGTCTTCAGGTTTCCACTTCCCTTTCCGGATGGACTGCCGCCAACGGGTTTACCAGTCTGGCCGACCCAACCTCAACCGTCCTGGTAAACAAAACCACCGGAACGGTTTCTGATTATGCATGGGCTTTTCTTGAAACCGGAGTTGGCACGCTTCCCATGCCAAATACAACTTATTACTGGACTGTCAGGGTTAATGTGCCGGGAACAGGGACATCGGTTTATACGCACCCGCGCAGTTTCACCACTCTGGCCGATAACGAAGCCCCAACCACCTCAATCTCGGTTAACGAATGGGAAACAGCAAACTTCTCAGCAGAATTTACCGACGAAGACAATATGGCAATTAAGAACAGATTTTATTTGGTTTCCGATTTTAACGGAACCGAATGGAAAGCCAATACCGACCTGGGATTTTTCAATGAAGAATATGCATCTCTTGGTGCCGAATGGGTAAACATCAGTGGCACGTGGGCATTGACCGATGGCGCATTGAACCAGGCCGACGAAGCCAGCAGCAACACCAACATGTACGCCAATGTTACCCAAACCGGCGACCATATTTACATGTACACCTGGAAAATGAAAATCGGTGGAACAGGCACAAACCGCAGGGCAGGAATTTATATTTTTTCAGATGATGCCTCCATGCTTCAGAGAAACAACTCGTACATGATTTATTATCGTGTGGATAACAATACCTGCCAGATTTACAAATCAACTGCCGACAATATTGAAATACAAACCGATGATCCCATCACTTTCAATGCCGACACGTGGTATAATTGCAAAGTAATTTTTAATCCCATGACCGGAGTCCTTGAGGCGTACCTCAACGAAGAACTGGTTTCAAGCTGGACCGATCCCGATCCGCATACCTCGGCAAACGCCATCTCTTTCAGATCAGGCAATTGCAATGTTTTTTATGATGATGTCAGGGTTTACCATGATCGCATAAACTCTGAAACGGTTACTATTGGTGCAGGCGGTGCAGCCCGTTATCAAAACCCCAATCCTGCAACCGCTGCATGCAAAATAACCACACAGTTACAGGATTTCGGGAGCAACTTTTCGGGCTATGTTACCGGGTTGGTAAATATTGACTGGACTGCCCCCATGAACATTTCCTTTGCCGGCGACGGACTTTATGACGATACCGATACCCTGCATGAAGATTATCAGATCAAAGGAAACTGGAATGCCACTGACGACACCCATTCAGGAATCAGTTTCTACGAATACTGCATCGGTACAACACCCGGAGCAGATGATGTGGTTACCTGGACCAACAATGGCACCGGCACAAACTTTACCCATACCGGATTGTCCCTGATCCTTGACCAATATTATTATGTCAGTGTAAGGGCTGTTAACGGGGCAGGATTGTATTCGGATGCAACCAACTCAAACGGAGCGGTTGTTTCGGAGCCCCTTTCGATAAGTGAAATTTCCGCCAACAGCTTTAAATTATACCCAAACCCGGCGAGGGACGAGGTGTTTATTGAATCAGATGAGAAGATATTAAACATTGAAATCTACACCATTTCAGGGAAATTAATTGAAAACATTGTAAGCACCTCAGAAAAAACCATTCGCATTTCAATGGTCAATTACCAACCCGGAATCTATTTAATAAAACTGAAACTGGACAATGGCCGGGTTGATGTGGGGAAGATTGTGAAAGAGCTTCCATAATCAATCAGCCAGCAATTCCTTCCCGGTTTTGCCGCCCTTTGATTTCAGGTATTTTTTAATTTCCTCATCGGCGACAATATCCATGGGGGTGCGGCCGCTGGAGTTTTTAATATTGATGTCGGCTTTGGCTTTTTCAATGAGCAGTTTTACAACCTTGATTTTATTTTCCTTTACTGCGTAGGCAAGCACTGACATTCCGACCATGTCAGGAATATTGGGATCAGCTCCCTTTTCTACCAAAAACTCAAGAACTTCAGATTGATTATTTAAATACGCAATCAACATGGGGGTAAAACCTGTATTGTTTTTATAATTGATGTTTGCTCCCTTCTCAACCAAAAATTCAACGATGCTCAGATGTCCATATTTGGCAGCATAAGAAAGAGCCGTCCATTTCAAGTTGTTTTTTGTGTTTACATCCGTTCCCTTTTTCACCATAGATGAAACCTTTGCCAAATCACCCTTTGCTGCTGCTGTAAGAAATTTATCATCATCCTGCGAAAACAGATTATTCACTGCTAATATGCAAATGATGGTAAAAATTGAAAGAATAGTTTTTGTATTCATATTCATATATTTTAATCTGCTATTAATTTTTTATATTTTATTCTTTTGGGTCCTTCATCACCCAATCGTTTTTTTCGATTTTCTTCATATTCTGAATACCCTCCTTCGAAGAAATAAACCTGTGAATTTCCTTCAAAAGCCAGAATATGAGTAGCTACCCTGTCTAAGAACCAGCGATCGTGCGAAATAATAACCGCACATCCGGCAAAACTCTCAAGTCCTTCTTCAAGTGCCCTCAGTGTATTAACATCTATGTCGTTGGTTGGTTCATCGAGCAACAAAACATTTGCTTCTTCTTTTAATGTAAGCGCTAAATGCAACCTGTTTCTTTCGCCGCCTGAAAGCATTTCGCAGCGTTTTTCCTGATCGGCACCGGTAAAATTAAACCGCGAAACATAACCGCGCGAATTGATTTCCCTTCCGCTTACCCTGATAAATTCCAGGTTATTTGAAATAACTTCGTAAACAGACTTTTTGGGATCAATGGCAGTGTGCGATTGGTCAACATAACCAATTTTTACTGTTTCGCCCACTTTAAATGATCCTGATTTGGGTTTTTCAATGCCCATGATCATGCGGAACAATGTGGTTTTTCCGGCACCATTCGGACCAATAACACCAACTATTCCGTTCGGTGGCAATCTGAAATTCAACTGGTCAAAAAGCAGTTTGTCATCAAATGCTTTTGCAACATCAACAGCTTCGATTACCATATCTCCAAGGCGAGGACCATTGGGAATAAAAATTTCAAGTTTGTCCTCTTTCTGTTTTACATCTTCATTCAGCAGTTTGTCATAGGCCGAAAGACGGGCTTTTGATTTTGCCTGGCGGGCTTTGGGGTTCATCCGCACCCATTCCAGTTCACGTTCCAGTGTTTTCTGGCGTTTACTTGCCTGTTTCTCTTCAGTTTTCAGTCTGCTCGATTTTTGTTCAAGCCATGAGGAATAGTTTCCTTTCCAGGGAATGCCCTCGCCGCGGTCGAGTTCGAGAATCCATCCGGCCACGTTGTCAAGAAAATAACGGTCGTGGGTAATTGCAATCACAGTGCCTTTGTATTGCTGCAAGTGCAATTCTAGCCATTGTACCGATTCAGCATCAAGGTGGTTGGTGGGCTCATCGAGGAGCAGCACATCAGGATTTTGCAAAAGCAAACGGCAAAGAGCCACCCTGCGGCGCTCACCACCAGATAAATTTAACACAGGCACATGACCTTCGGGACAGCGCAAAGCATCCATGGCACGCTCCAGAGTGGAGTCAAGTTCCCAGCCGTTTTTATGCTCGATGAGATCCGAAACCTCTCCCTGACGTTCGATGAGTTTGTTCATGGCATCATCGTCCATTGGCTCGGCAAATTTCATGTTGATTTCTTCATATTCCTTGAGAAGGGAAACAATTTCCTGAACCCCTTCTTCAACTACCTCGCGGACAGTTTTAGAGTTATCCATTAGCGGCTCCTGCTCAAGATATCCAACCGAATATCCCGGAGAAAAAACCACTTCACCCTGGAAGGATTTTTCAACTCCGGCAATTATTTTCATCAAAGTTGATTTACCCGAGCCGTTTAAACCGATGATGCCAATTTTCGCACCATAATAAAAAGAAAGATAGATATCTTTCAGAACCTGCTTGTGTGGGGGGAAAGTCTTGTTCACCCCGACCATTGAAAAAATTATTTTCTTATCGTCTGACATATATTATTGATTGGCTAGTTTTTTAAAATCCTTTTCGAGCATCCCATCGGGGTTCTTTTCATTAACCATGTGGTAGTCGTAGTAATACATTTTTGCATCGGCAGCACCGATAATTACTTTGAAACAACGACCAAAATATTTGGTTCCGGTTGGACCAACTTTATGGAGAAAAACAACGCTGTCGTCATTGTCATCAATTGCTTCCTCGACCTCTTCCCTTTCAACCAATTTGAATTTATAGGGATACACTTTTTTTATTTCGGCTTCAGAATTCACTTCACTTCCAAGCTCATCCCTCACAATGTAAAGGGTTTTGTCTTTTATGCTCTCAATGTTCTTGTTATAGTGATTAATGATATTGTTATCATTTAGAGAAGGGTCGTTCAGAGTAAGAAGAATATGTTCCTGAACAAAATTGATAATTGTACCTATTTTATAAGCATAAGTATCTTCATCGGCACCCTGATAAGAAAGAGGAACAGTGCAAAGCTGTGGAGCATCGGATGTAGTAGCATATTTTCCACCTAATGAAAGGCAGAGAAAAGTATATTGTGATTTGCTATTATCCTTTTCATACATAACATCATCAAGCGTGAGGAATGAATAATTGGCATCGGTGCGTTTTTTTTCATAATCGGCTTCTGAGATAAACTCATATTCAGTAAGTTTCCAGCTCTTTTTCACAGCTTCCTTAATCTCAACATTATATTCAGAAAGTTGGCTGTCGGTGATAACCACCAGCGTTTTTGTTTTCATTAAAGCTTTAAGTTCCTCAGGAGATCCGACGCTTTTTTGGGCAATGATCTGAAGGGAAATCAGCAAACTTATAATTATCAATAAACTTTTCATATCAGATATTTTCATTTTTCAGGTAAATACAAAGGTTGATTATCGTTAAATCTTCTCATATATAAAAAAGCCAGTTGGCGGCGTTTACGCTTTTTCAACTGAGAATATTCTTCATAAAGAACGTTATCACGTATCAAAATAGTTTCCAGGTTATCATGAGAAAACTCTAAAACTTTTCCGGTTTCGAAATCCAGGATATACTGTCTCATTTCATTTGACGAGTAAGTTGTCGGGAAAACACTGCCATTATAATAACCATAATATGGGTCAGGAGTCCGTTCATAATAAACTGTTTTATCGGCAATAAAATGAGAAATAGAACCGACAACAGGAATGCGGTTAAACTCACCGTTCCAATTAATATATAGGTTACCGTTTCGTGAATAACCCCAGATTGTTTTTGTGGATTCTTCCTGTTTCATTCCATTATCATCAAGGAAAAAAATTTTCTCCTCTTTAGTCAGGTTTTCAAAAAAATCAAGTTCATCGGGGTTGTAATCGGAGACAATTCGTGCAACTGAAACAGGTTTATTCAATTTCACCTGTTCAAAATTAACAAAAATGCCTTCTTTAAATTTATATTCAGGCGAATACCTGACCATTCCTGATGTGTCTTTTTGCGACAATACCGCAAAGCATGAAATTAGTGCTATACAAAACAAACCTGCTTTCATCGGTTTTTTCAGAATAAGTCAGTGATTTTAAATCCGATTACAAGAATATCATCCACCTGTTCCATTTCGCCACGCCAGTTTTCGATATTTTCCTCGAGAAACTCCTGTTGTTTTTTCATTGGCATACCGTGAATTGTAAGCAGGAGATGTCTGAAGCGACGATATTTGAATTTTTTGCCAAGCGGACCACCAAACTGGTCGGGGTAGCCATCCGAGAAAATATAGAAGACATCGTCCTTTTTATATGGGAAAATATGAGACTCAAATATTTTTTCCTCATCTGTATCTCCAACCATTCCAACAGAAAAGCGGTTACCTTTAATTTCAATGATGTCGTTATCCCTGACCATATACATGGGATTGAATGCACCGGAAAATTCGATGGTTCCCTCATTTTTATCAATCACAATCAGAGAAAGGTCCATACCATCTTTCACTGTTCCATCCTGCACATTTTTACTAAATGTTTCTGAAACTCCCTTATTTAGAAGGTTTAATATTTCAGCAGGCTCCTCAACTTTTTGTTCCCCGGTGATATTTCTCAGGAGGTCAAATCCGATAATACTCATAAATGCTCCGGGAACACCATGACCGGTACAGTCAACAGCAGCAAGGAATATTTTGTTATTTCGTTCGGTAATCCAATAAAAATCGCCCGACACAATATCTTTAGGTTTGTACAGAATAAAAAAATCGGGGAATAATTTCCTGAAAAGGAATTGCGAAGGCATCATGGCTTGTTGAATACGCCTTGCATAGTTAATACTGTCGGTGATATTTTTATTTTTAACCGTAAGCTCCTCTTTTTGCTTAGCAATTTCAAGAGCGGCCAATTGTTTTTCCCTAAGAATCTGATTGGCTTTTTTAAGGCTTTTTGTTCGGATTTCAAGGAAAAGATATATGGCTAATGCAACCAGAAGAACATAAATAAGGTAAGCAACATTAGTTTGCCAGAATGGTGGTTTAATCTCAATTGTAATTGAAATTGGTTCATCGCACCAAACACCGTCATTATTGGCTCCCATAAGCAGAAATTTATATTCGCCCGGGGGAATGTTGTTAAATGTCACATAGTGTTGGTTTCCAATTTCTCTCCATTCATCCTCAAGACCTTCCATTTTGTATTTGTATTTGTTGATCCTGGGCTTGGTAAATTCAAGAGCAGCAAATTCAATAGTAAAAACATTTTCCTTATAAGAAAGGACAATATGATCACCATCACTGATATCAAGTGGTTCATCGTTTTCAGTTGCAGCTTTTTTAAATAAAGTGAAAACCATTTTTGGTTTAAAAGGATTATTATTCAAAGTGTTGGGATAAAATGCGTCCAAACCATTTGTGCCACCAAAAAACAGTTCTCCGTCGTATCCTAAATGGCTTGCACCGTTATTATACTCATAACCTTGCAGACCGTCATCGGGGTCAAAAGCATTAATTTTTCCTGTGGTTTTGTTCAGAACAGCCAACCCGCGTCGGGTACTAACCCAGATATTTTCCTGAAAATCCTTTTGCACCTGATAAATACATTCATCAGGCAGTCCGTCTTCAGTCAAATATCTCTTAAATGTTTCCTTTCTTTTATCAAATTTATTAAGCCCGGTTTCAGTTGCAATCCATATAAATCCATCTTTATCCTCGGTCATGGAAAAAATAGTGTTTTGGCTTAATGAATTTTCATTTTTTTCATCATTTTCGAACAGTTTCATTTTCTTAGTGCGCGGATCGTACTTGTTTAAACCCCCTGTATATGTACCGATCCAGACAATTCCATCCTCATCAATAAGTAAGGAGTTCACAACGTTAACTGACAATGAATTTTTGTCATTGACGTCTGAATAAAAATTTTCCACGTCAAGATTACGTAAATCAAATCTAAACAAGCCTCTGGAGGTTGCAACCCAGTATTTTCCTTCTCTGTCTTCTTTTATGGAATAAATACGGTTGCCCGTCAAATTAGGATAATACTGATTATTATAAAGGTCCTTAAGATCAATAAAACTCTGTGTTTCCGGATAATAAATATTTATACCTTTTCTTGTTCCGAGCCATATCGTGCCTTTACTATCGCGATAAATAACCTGAACAAAATTGTCGTTAATATGGTATTTTCCAATATATTCCTCTTTATAATGGATAACTTCATTAGTTTTTCTGTTTAAAATATCGAGTCCTCTTCCCCAAGTGCCAATCCATATAGTATCCCTTGATTGTTTGTAAATTGAAGCAATAATTTCAAATGACAGGTCAATAGGTCTTTTTCCATCACGAGGTTTTATTGTATAGAAATTTTTTCTCTTCAGGTCAATTTTATCGACACCTTTTGCGTCTGTACCAATCCAAAGGTTATAAGTATTATCCTGAAGCAGAGTTCTGATCATATTGTTACTGATACCATCAGGAGCAGATTTACTATGTTGAAAGCTTATAAACCTTTCGGTGGCTTTTTCTAATTTATTCAGTCCGCTTCCGGTGGCAACCCAAATATTACCCAGGTAATCCTCAACAATTTCAAAAATATCATTATCGCTGATAGAAAACACATCATCGGGATTGTGCATATATCTAATAACCTCACCAGTTTTAAGATCATATTTATTCAGTCCATTTGCAGTTCCAATCCAATAATAACCTTGTTTATCCCTTATAAGAGCTGTAATGTTGTCGTCTGAAATTGTATTTGGGTTATCTGGGTCATGTTTCAGTCTGAGGGTAAAGTCCTGAAATCCTTTATGAAATCGGTGTAACCCTTCAGATGAGCCAATCCATAAATAGCCCTCTTGATCCTCATAAATGGGAAAATGTCGGTCGCGATCTTTTCCGGCATTAAAAAGGTCTATTTTCTGTTCAAATCGTGTAAATTTATTGGTTTTGGGGTCTAATTTATTTAAAGCAGTAAAAGTTTTCACCCAAACGACGCCATCCTTATCCACATGAACGCCGTACACTCCTTTGTCATTTAGACTTTCGGGATCAGATGGATTATGCATGTACTTGGTAATTGTTTTTCTGTCTTTGCTAACCTTGTTCAAGCCATTACGGGTTCCGACCCATATATTTCCTTCATCATCCTCATCCATACAAATTACCCAGTTATTAGAGAGGGATCTTTCGCCGGTGGTTTTATATTGTATATTTTCAAAACTATATCCGTTAAATTTATTGATCCCTGCCTGTGTACCAAACCAGATATATCCATCCATGTCCTGGATAATACAGTTTATTGTTGCCTGAGTGAGTCCTTCTTTGTTTGAATAATGGTCAAAAAGATAGTCATCATCCTGAGCACATATTCCGTTTATTATCAAAACGAAAGGGAGCAAAAACAGTATATAAAAATTTCTTTTCATTATTAATCAGTAGTGATTGCTAATATACTATTTATTGAAATATCTACCTAATAAATTTAATTTTTTGAAAAAGAAAAAAGTTTTTTGAAAAAGGTGTTATTTGAATTAAAAATTATATTTTTATTAATTATTCTGAATACTAACTTAAAAAAAATAAAAATGGGACAAATTGCAAACATTTATGCTCGTCAGATCCTTGATTCAAGAGGAAATCCAACTATTGAAGTGGATGTTTTAACCGACAGTGGAATTCTTGGAAGAGCTGCTGTTCCGTCGGGTGCTTCAACCGGTGCTCACGAAGCACATGAACTCAGGGATGGTGACAAAGCCAAATACCTTGGTAAAGGTGTTTTGAAAGCAGTTAAAAATGTTAACACCGTTATCAATAAAGCTTTGCAGGGTTATTTTGTTGAGGATCAGAAAGAACTTGATATGGCAATGATTAAATTAGATGGCACAGAAACCAAATCAAAGCTTGGTGCCAATGCCATACTTGGCGTTTCACTTGCCTGTGCCAAAGCTGCCGCTCAGGTAACCGGGCAACCCCTTTACAGGTATATTGGAGGTGTAAATGCGCACATTCTTCCCATACCTATGATGAACATCCTTAATGGTGGATCCCATGCTGATAATAAAATAGATATTCAGGAATTTATGGTTATGCCCGTTGGAGCAAAAACATTCAGCGATGCATTAAGAATGGGAACCGAAGTTTTTCACAACTTAAAATCAGTTCTTAAAGAAAAAGGCCATGCAACAAATGTTGGCGACGAAGGTGGGTTTGCCCCCAACCTCAAATCAAATGAAGAAGCAATTGAATATATCCTGAAAGCGATAGAAAAAGCAGGATACAAACCAGGCAAAGATGTTTACATTGCTTTGGACGCAGCTGCTTCAGAATTTTATAATGAAAAGAAAAAAATATATCATTTCGATTCAACCGGTAAAGATTATACAGGCGACCAACTGGTTGATTACTGGAAAAAATGGGTGAACAAATATCCTATCATTTCAATTGAAGACGGACTTGCAGAAGATGATTGGAAAAGCTGGGACAAATTAACCAAAGCCATTGGTGATAAAGTTCAGCTTGTTGGGGATGATCTTTTTGTAACTAATGTTACCAGACTTGAAAAGGGTATTAAAGCAGGTATAGCCAATTCCATACTGATAAAAGTTAACCAAATAGGAACGCTTACAGAAACCATTGATGCAGTGACAATGGCAACCCGCAATTCATACACATCAATCATGAGCCATCGTTCCGGGGAAACCGAAGATGTGACTATTGCTGAATTGGCTGTGGCATTAAATACAGGACTCATTAAAACCGGGTCGGCCTCAAGAACAGAGCGGATTGCAAAATACAACCAACTGATCAGAATTGAAGAATCTCTTGGTTCATCGGCTCATTATCTGGGTAAAGACTTTAAATACATCAAATAATAGAATTACATAATTTTATAAAGGGTAACAGCAATACTGTTACCCTTTTAATATTTTATCATGGCCTACAAAAGTTTAAATGATTTTATTGAAAAACTGAAGCAGGAAGATGAACTCATTGAAATAAATGAGTTAACAGATCCACAACTTGAAATAACCGAAATAACCGACCGTATTTCAAAGTCGGGCTATAACAAAGCCCTTCTTTTCACAAATAATGGCACCGACTTTCCATTATTAATCAACGCTTTTGGTTCAGAAAAAAGGATTTGTCTGGCCTTGGGAGTTAAAAATCTTGATGATATTGGGTTAGAAATAAAATCGCTTTTCAAAAAAGTTACTGAACCAAAGAATACTTTTTTTGAAAAATTAAGTGTCCTGCCATCGCTAAAGCAGTTTGCTTCATGGTTTCCAAAAACAAAATCAGGCAAAGGGAAATGCCAGGAAATAATATACCATGACCCGGATCTTTACAAGCTCCCAATACTGAAATGCTGGCCTTATGACGGCGGTCGTTTTATTACTCTGCCCCTCGTACATACAGTTGATCCCGAAACAGGAAACAGAAATGTAGGAATGTACCGCATGCAGGTTTTTGATGGAAAAACCACAGGAATGCATTGGCATTTGCATAAAACCGGTGCGAACCATTTCAATAAATACAAAAAGACCGGAAAAATAATGCCGGTAGCAGTAGCTCTGGGAGGAGACCCTGTGTATACCTATTCGGCCACTGCACCGCTTCCCGAAAACATTGATGAATATCTGCTTGCCGGTTTTATCAGGAAAAAAAGAGTTGAATTGGTTAAGTGCATAACTCAGGAAATTTTTGTTCCTGAAGATGCAGATTATATAATTGAAGGGTACGTTGATCCATCTGAAGCACCTGTTATTGAAGGCCCCTTTGGCGATCACACCGGTTTTTATTCACTTCAGGATTACTATCCAAAATTTCATGTTACCTGCATAACACATAGAAAAAATGCAGTTTATCCGGCCACAATTGTTGGAATTCCTCCTCAGGAGGATGCCTGGATTGGGAAAGCAACTGAAAGATTATTTCTTTCTCCCATTCAGCTTACTATGCTGCCCGAGCTTTTAGATATGGACTTACCCTTTTCGGGAGTTGCACACAATCTGGCTATAGTTAAAATTGACAGTGCATTTCCCGGTCATGCCCTTAAAGTCATGAATACCCTTTGGGGAGCAGGACAGATGATGTTTAATAAAAATCTTTTAATACTTCCGGGAAATACAAACATCCACGATTACGAGGAAGTTTGCCGTGTAATCTCAAAAAATGTAGACCCCATGAGGGATGTTCATTTTGGAACCGGCCCTCTGGATATTCTGGACCATTCGTCCTCACAAAAAGCCTTTGGCGGAAAAATGTGCATTGATGCCACAAATGAAGGTTCCATTGTTGATTCCATCAATTTTACTGATGAAGAATTTTTAAGATCTGTTCCGGAAGCAAAAAACGTTAACAGTCAATTGCTTAAAAAAAATATTTCTGTTATCATTATTTCCGTTAAAGATAATAACTGCATAACCAAAATCATGCTGGAGAAAAATATTCCGGCCGGAGTTAAATTTATTTTTATTACCGATGGAGCAGTTGATCTTAATGATTACAACATGGTTTCCTGGATGATTTCCGGAAACTCTGATCCAAAAAGAGATCATTTCTTTATTGAAAAAGAAGGATTGCATACAATGGTCATTGATGCTACAACAAAGCATGGCAGAAACAATTTCGATCGTGACTGGCCAAATGCTACAATTTCAGATGCCACAACTATAAAATTAATTGATGAGAAATGGAATAAAATGTTTTCATTACCATTAATAAACTCTCCTTCAAACAAATATAAAAAGTTAATAAAATCAGGACTTGAGAAGATTGAATAATGGTCTGATTATCTAATTTTATTATCTAATTTTGCAAAAATGAAAAGAAAAAGGTGAAATTAATAAAAATCATAGGAGACCGCCATTTATTTGAGTTGTTGAGGGGGAGTATGGTAGCTTTTCTTTTCAAACTGACTGGGGTAGCCATTGGGTATCTTTTCTTTTATGTACTTGCCGATTATTATGGGACCGAAGGCGTTGGGGTGTTTTCAACACTTTGGACTATCTTATTGTTCTGCATTATTTTCGCAAAACTGGGTTTCGACACTTCAATTGTAAAATACATTGCCGGGTTTTATGGTCAGAAAAAATTCAGTTTTATTAAAATTATTTACAGGAAGGGTGTTTTTATAATCTTACTTGCAGGAACGATAATAACCCTTTTGGTTTTCGCTTTTTCAAATCAGATATCGTTGTTATTTTTTGAAAATTCTGACTATTCCTTTTTCATTTTTCTGGTTGGATTGCTCACAATTCCCATGGCCATAATCAATTACAACGCAGAGTCACTAAAATCTTTAAAAAACATAACCGGTTTCTCAATTTTACAGAATGGCACCATTTACATTGTGATGTTAATGTTTCTGTTTATCCTTAATCACTATAGTTTCAGTGCCGACAATATTATATATTCACTTTGTCTCACATTTGCTGTATTGATACCGCTTAGTTTTTTAATGATATCAAACAGCTTTTCCAGGCGACTAAAAAGACAGGATGTCCATTCCGAAACATTCTCACTGAAAAACAAAGATATTCTGCAGACGACCTTCCCAATGTTTTTGTCCTCGTTTTTATTCTTTATCTTAAGTTGGACAGACATATTAATGCTAAGCTATTATCTTCCTGAAAGTGATGTTGGTGTTTACAGCATGGCATCAAAAATTGCAGCAGTCAACACGTTAGTCCTTGTAGCAGTCAACAGCATTGCAATGCCTAAATTTGCTGAGATTTTTGAAAGAAATGACAAATCCCTATTCAGAAACTTCATTAAGCAATCAACCTTACTTGTTTTCATATTCTCTTTTCCTGTTTTGATATTAATAATGCTTTTCCCATCTGAAATTTTACAGGTATTCGGAACAGAGTTTGCTGAAGGAAAAAACACTTTATTAATTCTTGCGGCGGGTCAGTTTTTCAGTGCATTTTCAGGATCAACGATCAACATATTAAATATGTGCGGTAGGGAAAAAGCAGCACAATACATTCTTATTTTTTCATCTATTCCGAATATTTTGTTGAATTAT
The DNA here is from genome assembly GCA_001769535.1 of Bacteroidetes bacterium GWF2_38_335. Classification (GTDB taxonomy): domain Bacteria; phylum Bacteroidota; class Bacteroidia; order Bacteroidales; family GWF2-38-335; genus GWF2-38-335. Next base: position 335,550 of record MEOH01000022.1, on the reverse strand, counting down.
TTTCTAATTCCGGTTTACGGAATTGAAGGGGCTGCAATTGCAACATCAGCAACGCTTATATTATGGAATCTGCTTGCTGTACTGGTTATTTACAGGAAATTTGGTTTTCTGACATTTCCATTTAATGTGAAATTTAAAAAATGACAAGAAAGCAAAACACTCCCAATTTATTCATTGTTGGCGCAGCAAAGGCGGGGACCACTTCGCTATATCAATATTTAAAAAACCATCCATCGGTATATTTGAGTCCGATTAAAGAACCCAATTATTTCTCGAACGACATTAATCCAGCTGAATTTTCATCTTTATACAGAAAAAATACGGTTTTGGATCTTAATTCGTATTTTTCAAAAAAGCCACTTGAAGACCTTCAGTTGTCATTTGTCAGAAATGAGGAGCAATACAAAATGCTTTTTGAAGGTGTTGAAAATGAAAAAGTAATAGGAGAATGCAGCACCTCTTATCTTTACTCGCATACTGCTGCTGAGAACATTTATAAATACAACAAAAACTCCCGAATAATTATTTCTCTTCGCAACCCTGCAGAAAGAACTTTTTCACATTATTTAATGGCTTTGCGCTATGGCTTTACCAGTCTGGATTTCAGAAAGGCCATTGAAAAAGACATGCATCAGAAAGAAAAAGGATGGGGAAAATCAGAACTTTTTATTGAACTAAGTCAATACTATGAGCAGATAAAAAGATTTTATGATATTTTTCCCGAGAACCAGATTAAGGTTTTTCTATTTGAAGAAATAAATAAAAAAACCGGAGACGTGCTTTCAGAATGCTCAGATTTTTTTGCTATTGAGCCATTTACAGTTATTTCCTCAAAAATTTTCAATTCAGCATCAGTACCAAAATATAAAAAATTCAATAGCATCCTTGCGCAAAGTGGAATTAAGAAATTATCAAAAAAGTTATTGACTGACGGCGGCAAAAAGAAGTTAAAGCAATACTTTTTCAGCAAAGATGAGCTTCCAAAAATGAATCCTGAAGACAAAGCATTTCTGAATGAAATCTTCATTGAGGATATTAAAAAAACCTCAGTCTTGATAAAAAAAGATTTGACACATTGGTTAAAATAAGTAGTTTATGAAAAAATAAAAAGCCATCAGAAAAAATCTGATGGCTTTTTATTTTTCTATAAAGAATCCAGATGGATTTATTCTTTAGTTTCAGCTTCGGGTTCTGATGCTTCAGCTTTAGGTTCGGCAGTTTCCTTTTTTGCTTTTGGAGCTTTAGGTTTTGCTTCTTCTGTACTGGCCGTAGTTTCAGCAGCTGCAGCAGTTTCTTTTTTAGCAGGGCTTCTTCTTCTCCTTGTTTTCTTAGCATCAGTTTTGGTTTCTTTTGTGCCGAGCATGTTTTCGTTGTAATCAACGAATTCAATAATGCACATTTCAGCATTATCACCAATTCTGTTTCCAGTTTTTAGAATTCTGGTGTAACCACCGGGACGGTTGCTAATTTTTACAGAAATTTCCCTGAATAATTCTGAAATTGCCTCTTTACTCTGCAAATAGCTGAAAACAACTCTTCTAGAATTGGTTGAATCTTCCTTTGATTTGGTAATCAGAGGTTCAATATATTTTCTGAGAGATTTTGCTTTAGCCACAGTTGTGGAAATTCTTTTGTGTAAAATCAAAGAACTGGCCATATTTGCAAGCATAGCGTCTCTGTGTGCCTTTTTTCTTCCTAAATGATTTATTTTTTTTCCGTGTCTCATCGCTTTCTCAATTTAAAGGATACATATCCAATTTATTATTCCTTGTCTAATTTATACTTACTGATGTCCATACCAAATGAAAGGTTCATATTCACAAGCAGTTCATCCAGTTCTGTTAATGATTTTTTACCAAAATTCCTGAATTTCAGCAGATCATTTTTATTGTACTGAACAAGATCACCAAGAGTGTCAACGTCGGCTGCCTTCAAACAGTTGAGTGCACGTACAGAAAGATCCATGTCAACCAATTTGGTTTTCAGTAGCTGACGCATATGCAGAACTTCTTCATCAAATTCCTCATTAGCAAATTTCTCATCAGAATCAAGTGTAATCTTTTCATCTGAGAAAAGCATAAAGTGATAGATCAGAATTTTAGCAGCTTCTTTTAAAGCATCTTTGGGATGAATTGAACCATCGGTTTCAATTTCAAAGAGCAGTTTTTCGAAGTCGGTTTTCTGTTCAACCCTGATATTTTCAATGGTATATTTTACATTTCTGACAGGGGTAAAAATTGAACTAACGGGAATAACCCCAAATTCAGCCTCAATATTTTTATTTTCCTCTGAAGAAACATAGCCTCTGCCTTTATTGATGGTTATTTCCATCTGTAGTTTAACAGAAGGTTCCATTCGGCAGATCAACAAATCAGGATTTAAAACTTTAAAACCTGTAAGAAACTTACCAATATCACCTGCTCTGAACTCATCCTGTCCGGCAATAGTAACAGTAACTTTTTCGTTATCGATGTCTTCGATTTGTTTTTTAAATCTAACCTGTTTAATATTTAAAACTATTTCAGGAACATCTTCAATAACGCCTTCGACGGTTGAGAATTCATGCTCAACGCCCTCGATTTTTATACTGGTTATTGCATGGCCTTCCAAAGAAGATAACAGAACTCTTCTGAGAGCATTTCCTACTGTGAGGCCGTATCCCGGTTCAAGAGGACGAAACTCGAATTTACCGAGGTTCTCGTCTGAGTCCAGCATTATTACTTTATCAGGTTTTTGAAAAGCTAAAATTGCCATATATTTATATTTTACTATTTAGAGTATAATTCCACTATTAACTGTTCCTTAATATTTTCAGGTATTTCTGCCCTTTCAGGAACATTACTGAATTTACCGACCATATTCTGGGCATCCCAGCTTAACCAGGAGTATTTACCTGAACGGGAAGAAGACACACAATCAGTAATTGTTTCAAGGGATTTTGATCTTTCTCTTACACCAACAAGGTCGCCGGGTTTAACTCTGTAAGAAGGAACATTCACAACATTTCCGTTTACAGTAATATGCCTGTGGCCAACAAGTTGTCTTGCAGCACTGCGAGTAGGAGCTATTCCGAAACGATATACTACGTTGTCTAATCTTGATTCCAAAAGCTGAAGAAGAACTTCACCGGTGATACCTTTGCTGCTTGAAGCTTTTTCAAAAATATTTCTGAACTGTTTTTCAAGAATGCCATAAGTATATTTGGCTTTTTGTTTTTCTTTTAGCTGAACTCCGTATTCAGAATGTTTTTTTCTTTTTCTGGCAACGCCGTGTTGTCCGGGAGGAAAATTTTTCTTATCGAGATATTTATCCGGTCCGAAAATGGGTTCACCAAATTTCCTTGCAATTTTTGACTTAGGTCCAATGTACTTAGCCATCTATATAATAATTAATTTTGTTACACAATAATATTAAACTCTTCTTCTCTTTGGAGGTCTGCAGCCATTGTGTGGCAGCGGAGTAACATCCACGATTTCGGTAACTTCGATACCAGCGTTATTAACCGAACGGATAGCTGATTCTCTTCCCGATCCTGGTCCTTTAACGTAAACTTTCACTTTTCTGAGACCAAGATCATAAGCAACCTTTGCACATTCTTCAGCAGCAACCTGGGCAGCATAAGGAGTATTTTTCTTTGATCCTTTAAAACCCATTTTTCCGGCTGAAGCCCAAGAAATTACCTGTCCTTCATTGTTTGTTAACGAAACGATGATGTTATTAAAAGAAGCATGGATATGAGCTTCTCCAGTTGGTTCAACTTTAACAACCCTTTTTTTCGTTGATTTTGTCTTCTTTGCCATAACTTACTTCTTATTTAGTAGCTTTCTTTTTATTTGCAACAGTTTTTCTTTTACCTCTTCTGGTTCTCGCATTATTTTTAGTTGATTGTCCGCGAACCGGAAGACCGATACGATGTCTGATGCCTCTGTAGCATCCGATATCCATAAGCCTTTTGATGTTAAGCTGTGTTTCGGAACGGAGTTCACCTTCAATTTTAAAGTTCTCAGAAATGACGTTACGTATTTTTGAAAGTTGGTCATCTGTCCAGTCTTTCACTTTAATATTCACATCAATTTCTGCTCTTGACAGGATGGTATTAGCCCTGCTTCTGCCAATGCCGTAAATATAGGTTAATCCTATTTCGCCTCTTTTATTATCGGGTATGTCTACTCCAGCAATTCTAGCCATATATTATAAATTTTAAATATTAACCTTGACGTTGTTTAAATTTCGGATTCTTTTTATTAATAACATAAATTCTGCCATTTCTTTTGACAATCTTGCAATCTGCAGAACGTTTTTTCACTGATGCTCTAACTTTCATATTTGATAAATTTATTTATACCTAAATGTTATTCTTCCTTTTGTAAGATCGTACGGAGACATTTCAACCTTAACTTTGTCTCCGGGTAAAATCTTGATATAATGCATGCGCATTTTACCTGAGATATGGGCGGTAATGATGTGCCCATTCTGTAATTCAACCCTGAACATTGCGTTAGACAATGCTTCAATTATTGTTCCATCTTGCTCTATCGATGGTTGTTTTGACATAAATAATTTTTACTTTTTAATAATTTCTTTATCTATACAATCAAAAGTTGATAAAATATCCGCTTTTTGATCTCCAATGGCAACGGTATGTTCAAAGTGTGCTGAAGGCATTTTATCTGCAGTACTTATTGTCCATCCGTCTCTTGCCTGTTTGATTTCCTTTTTCCCCATATTGATCATTGGTTCAATGGCAATCACAAGGCCTCTGTTTAGTTTCATGCCCACCCCTTTTCTTCCGTAGTTGGGCACCTCGGGTTTTTCATGCAGTTGTCGGCCAACTCCGTGTCCGACCAATTCGCGAACCACCGAGTATCCATTTGCTTCTGCATGAGTTTGAATTGCGTAGCTGATATCTCCCACCCGATTACCTGTTACTGCTTTTTCTATTCCCAGATAAAGGCATTCACGGGTAACTTTCAGCAATTTCCTGATATCTGCATTGACCTCGCCTATCATAAAAGTGTAGGCTGAGTCGCCGTAGAAGCCATTTTTTTTTGTTCCGCAATCAACTGAAACAATATCCCCCTCTTTCAGTTCATAATCTGAAGGTATTCCGTGTACAACCTGATCATTTACAGAAATACACAGAGTATTAGGATATCCGTTATAACCCTTGAATCCAGGCTCTGCACCATGGTCTCGAATAAACTCCTCAGCTCTTTTATCAATAGCCAGGGTATTTATTCCGGGTTTCATCATCGAAGCAATTTCAGTGAGAGTTTTACTGACAAGCAGATTACTTTCCCTCAGCAATTCAATTTCCTCGTTTGTTTTATAAAAAACCATCAAAGAACGTTTTACATTCCGGAAGCAATTCCTCCGGCCCTTCCTTTAATCCTTCCCGATTTCATCAGTCCGTCGTAGTGACGCATCAACAGATGACTTTCGATCTGTTGCAATGTATCGAGTATAACCCCCACCATGATAAGCAATGAAGTACCTCCATAGAATGCAGCAAACTGTTGGCTGACTCCAAATTGTCTTGCGAATACCGGAAGGATAGCCACAAAAGCGAGGAAAATTGATCCGGGGAGTGTTATTCTTGACATGATATTGTCGAGAAACTCAACAGTTTTCTTTCCGGGTTTAACGCCTGGGATAAAACCGCCGTTTTTCTTCATGTCTTCTGCCATTTGAGTTGGATTAAACTGGATGGCAGTATAGAAATATGTAAATAATATTATTAATAATGCAGTAAGGAAGTTATACCAAAAACCGTTCATGTTCATAAGTGCAGACATTCCGCTCATTGATCCAACTCCAAAACCTGCAATTGCAAGAGGTACAAACATTAATGCCTGAGCAAAAATAATAGGCATTACACCAGCCATATTAACTTTAAGCGGCAGATATTGTCTTACACCACCATATTGTTTATTACCAACAATTCTTTTTGCGTATTGTACAGGGATTCGCCGCGTTCCCTGCACCAATAAAATTGAGAAGATAATAACAAGGAGCAGCATGACAATTTCAACCAGAAACATAATAAGTCCTCCAGCGCCTTCAAGTCTCATACTAAATTCAGCAGTAAGAGCATAAGGTAGACGAGCAATGATACCAATCATAATTATGAGAGATATACCGTTACCGATACCCCTATCTGTAATTTTTTCACCAAGCCACATGATAAAGATAGTACCTGCAACAAGGATTATAATTGAAAGAATCCAGAAGAATTGGCCATCTGCCATTGCACCCGGAGCTTGAGCTTTTAGGTTTGTAATAAACGCCGGGGCCTGAAAGATGGTAATAATAACAGTCAGATAACGGGTTATCTGGCTAATCTTTTTTCTTCCACTTTCACCTTCTTTCTGCAATCTTTGGAAATAAGGTATTGCAATTCCAAGAAGTTGCACAACGATTGAAGATGAGATGTATGGCATAATACCCAAAGCAAAAATAGATGCTTGTGAAAAGGCACCGCCTGAGAACATATCAAGAAGTCCCATAATACCGCCTGATGTTTGCTTTTGCAAACCTTCAAGTGCATCAGGGTTAATTCCTGGTAATACAATATGAACACCTAATCTGTAAACCAGAAGAATTCCGAGAGTAAAAAGAATTCTTTTTCTCAGGTCTTCTATTTTATAGATATTTTTTAAAGTTTCAATAAAACGTTTCATCAACTATAAATTAAAGGGTGTTAACTGTTCCTTGTATTGCTTCAATGGCTTCCTTGGCTGTTTTTGAAAATTTGTGTGCAGTAACATCAAGTTTTGTTGTGAGTTTACCGTTACCAAGAATTTTCACCAAGTCATTTCTCGAAATGAGGCCATTGTCAATTAATACCTGTATATCGATTTTATTCAGATTTCTTTTATCAGCAAGACTCTGAAGGTCTTTTAGGTTAATAGCCTTATATTCAACTCTGTTGATATTCTGAAAACCAAATTTTGGTAGTCGGCGGTGCAATGGCATCTGACCACCTTCGAAGCCAATTTTTTTGGAGTAACCTGATCTTGATTTTGCTCCTTTATGACCTCTTGTTGAAGTGCCTCCATGACCGGATCCTTGTCCTCTACCAATTCTTTTTCTCTTTTTTGTTGACCCTTCAGCAGGTTTTAAATTACTTAAGTTCATAACTATAATTTAATATCGTTGTTATTTAATATCTTCTACTTTAAGCAGATGTTTAACTTTTTCAATCATTCCGTGAATTTGCGGAGTACAATCCAATTCAACGGGATTGTTCATTTTTCTGATACCGAGAGCATCTAAAGTAAGTTTTTGTCTTTTGGTGCTACCGATTCTACTTCTTATCTGAGTAATTTTAACTTTTGCCATTTTACTTAGTTTTATCCTTTAAAAACTTTTTCCATATCAACATTTCTGTGCTGAGCAACTGTTCTGGCATCTCTGAGTTCGATCAAGGCATCGATAGTTGCTTTCACAACGTTATGCGGGTTTGATGAACCTTTTGATTTAGCAAGAACGTCTTTAACGCCAACACTTTCAAGAACTGCACGCATAGCACCACCAGCTTTAACACCGGTACCTGATGAGGCAGGTTTGATAAAGACATTGGCTCCGCCATATTTTCCATACTGTTCGTGAGGAATAGTACCTCTTAAAATCGGCACTTTAATCAGATTTTTCTTTGCATCTTCAACGCCTTTGGCGATGGCTGTGGTAACTTCATTGGCTTTTCCAAGTCCATATCCGACAATACCATCTTCATTTCCAACTACCACGATAGCAGAAAAACTGAAAGTACGTCCACCTTTAGTAACTTTTGTAACACGTTTAATTGCGACTAAACGGTCTTTCAGTTCCAAATCAGTTGTTTTAACTTTTCTTATACTTAATGACATATCTTCGAGTTTCTAAAATTTTAAACCATTTTTTCTTGCAGAATCAGCCAGAGATTTTACCCTTCCATGGTATAAATAACCACTTCTATCGAAAACAACGGTAGTGATACCGGCTTCGACTGCTTTTTTAGCGATGAGGTTTCCAACCATTTCGGCCTGTTCTATTTTTTTCATTTTCTTATCAGCCATATCTTTTGCCAAAGAGGAAGCAGAGACCAATGTTTTTCCGGTAACATCGTCAATTATCTGAACTGCGATATGCTTATTGCTTCTGAAAACGCTCATTCTGGGCGCTTCAGTGGTACCATTTACAACTTTACGTACTCTCTTTTTGATCCTGTACCTGCGTTCTTGCTTAGTTAAAGCCATAATTAAATCCTTTTAATGTTATACACTCGCAGATTTTCCTGCTTTTCTTCTTAATTGTTCGTTTACAAACTTGATACCTTTTCCTTTGTAAGGTTCAGGTGATCTAAGCGATCTGATTTTAGCCGCCACATGTCCCAACAGTTGTTTATCGCAACTTTTAAGGGTTACAATTGGATTAGCTCTTCTGTCGGTTACAGCTTCAACGGATATTTCGTTAGGAATCTGGAAAACGATGTCGTGAGAGTATCCCAGAGACATTTCCAATAACTGGCCTTTAGCTTCGGCTTTATAACCAACACCGACAAATTCCTGTTTTACTGTGAATCCTTCGGAAACTCCAATAACCATGTTATTAATCAGGGAGCGGTATAAACCATGCATTGATCTGTGTCTTTTTTCGTCAGTTGGGCGAGAGACAATCAAATGGTTATCCTGTAATTCAATAGTAATATCAGGATGAATTTCCTGGTGAAGTTCACCAAGAGGTCCTTTAGTTGTTACAACATTATCTTTGCTAACGCTAATGGTAACACTTTTAGGGATGTTTATCGGTAATTTTCCTATACGTGACATTTTTTTTCCTCCATTAATAAACGTAACATAAAACCTCGCCGCCAATCTTTTTTTCTCTGGCTTCCTTGTCGGTCATCACACCCTGTGATGTAGAGACAATGGCAATTCCTAGTCCATTGAGTACTCTGGGTAACTCATCAACTCCAACGTACTGTCTTAAACCCGGACGGCTGGCTCTTTCAATTTTTTTAATAGCCGGGCTTTTAGATTCGGGATGATATTTAAGAGCTATTTTAATAGAGCTGTTAATTTTTTCATCAACGAATTTATAGTTGAGAATAAAACCTTTATCGAAAAGAACCTTAGTAATTTCTTTTTTCAGTTTTGATGCGGGTATTTCAACAACTTTATGCTTAGCCATTATGGCATTACGCACTCTTGTCAAATAATCTGCAATTGGATCTGTCATTTCTTTTTATCTTTTATTATTTACCAACTAGCTTTTTTAACTCCGGGAATCAATCCATGAGAGGCCATTTCACGGAAAGTGATACGGCTGATTCCGAACTGTCTGATAAAACCTCTTGGTCTGCCGGTCAGTTGGCATCTGTTTCTCAATCTGATTGGATTTGAGTTGCGTGGCAGTTTGCTGAGTGCTGCATAATCACCTTCGGCTTTAAGCCTAGCTCTTTTCTCGGCAAATTTTTCCACAAGTTTAGCTCTTTTTACTTCACGAGCTTTCATTGATTCCTTGGCCATATTTAATCTCTTTTAATATTTTTAAAGGGTAATCCGAATTCTCTGAGCAGAGCATAACCTTCTTCATCAGTTTTAGCTGAAGTTACGAAAGTAATGTTCATACCCATGATTTTAGTAATTTTATCCATGTCAATTTCGGGGTAAATGATTTGCTCAGTAATACCTAGGGAGTAATTTCCTTTACCGTCGAATTTATAGTTGATGCCCCTGAAATCCCTGATCCTTGGCAAAGCAACGGCTACAAGTCTTTCGAGAAATTCATACATTCTGTCTTTTCTTAGGGTAACCATTACTCCGATTGGCATTTTCTTTCTCAATTTAAAGTTTGAGATATCTCTTTTTGAGAGTGTAGTAACTGCCTTTTGTCCGGTTATAGTAGTTAATTCCTTAACTGCAACATCAATTAATTTTTTATCAGCCACAGCTTGTCCAACACCTTGGTTGAGAACAATTTTTTCAAGCTTGGGCACTTGCATTATACTTGAGTATTTGAATTCCTTTAATAAGGCAGGAATTACTTCCTCATTATACTTTTTCTTTAGATTAGGTGTGTAGCTCATTACTTAATCTCCTCTCCTGATTTTTTAGCGTAACGTACCAATTTATCTTTGCTTCCAATTTTGCGACCTACTTTGGTCGGTTTGCCTGAAGTGGGGTCAACCAGCATCAGATTAGAAATATGAATGGGAGCTTCTTTTTTAAGGATCCCACCCTGTGGACTTTTGGCGTTGGGTTTAGTATGCTTTGATATTAAATTCACACCTTCAACAATTGCTCTTTCTTTTTCTGAAATTACTTCCAGAACCTTTCCCTGCTGACCTTTTGAATCACCTGCAAGAACAATCACTGTATCTCCTTTTTTTATGTGCAGTTTTTTTCGCATAATTCATTAATTTTCTAATTATAATACTTCCGGTGCCAGAGAAACAATTTTCATATATTGTAACTCCCTTAATTCCCTAGCAACCGGACCAAATATCCTAGTGCCTCTGATTTCGCCATCAGTTTTAAGCAACACACATGCATTGTCATCAAAACGGATGTATGAACCATCGGGTCTTCTAATTTCTTTAGAAGTTCTAACGACTACAGCTTTAGAAACTGTACCTTTTTTCACTTCACCGCCTGGGATAGCGCTTTTAACTGTTACTACAATTTTATCTCCAACAGAAGCATATCTTCGGCCTGAACCACCAAGAACATTAATGCAAAGAACTTCTTTTGCACCGCTGTTATCGGCAACTGTTAATCTAGATTCGCGTTGTATCATGATTATTTAGCTCTTTCAATTATTTCAACTAATCTCCAGTTCTTTCTTTTACTTAATGGTCTGGTTTCCATTATTTTTACAGTATCACCAATATTGCACTCATTTTTTTCGTCATGAGCAACAAATTTGGCAGTTCTGTTAATAAACTTGCCATAAATAGGGTGTTTCATTTTTGTTTTCACAGCTATTATAATGGATTTTTCCATTTTATTGCTGACCACAATCCCTATTCTTTCTTTTCTTAAATTTCGCTTCGTTTCCATTTACTTAAAGCTTATTATTTTTGTACACTTAACTGTCTTTTTCTTAACTCAGTTTGTAATCTTGCGACATTCTTCTGAGCAGCCTTAATTTTCATTGGGTTGTCCAGAGGAGAAACTGCGTGGTTCAATCTGAGTTTAATCAGGTGTGATTTTTCCTCACCCATTCTTTCCACAATTTCCTGTGTAGATAATTCTTTTACTTCTGAATTTTTCATTTTATCCTTTTTTATTCAACGTAGTCTCTTCTAACAATGAATTTGGTTTTGATCGGAAGTTTCTGAGCTGCCAGTCGGAGTGCTTCCTTAGCGATTTCGAAGGGAACTCCTTCAGCTTCGATAATGACTCTTCCCGGAGTAATTGGGGCAACGAATCCTTCGGGAGCACCTTTACCTTTACCCATCCTTACTTCGGCTGGTTTTTTGGTAATTGGTTTATCCGGGAAAATTCTGATCCAAATCTGGCCTTCACGTTTCATGTGACGTGTAACAGCCTGACGAGCTGCTTCAATTTGCCTTCCAGTTATCCAGCAAGTTTCCAATCCTTTGATTCCAAAAGAGCCGAAAGCCAGTTGGTTTCCCCTCTGGGCATTTCCCTTCATTTTACCCTTTTGTTGTCTTCTATATTTCGTTTTCTTTGGCTGTAACATTTCCTGTTATATTATCAAATTAAACTTATTTTCTTCTTTTTTTGAATGTTTTGGTCTTTTGCTGAGTTTGTCCGATGTTCGGAGACAAATCTCTTTTACCAAAAATTTCGCCTCTGCAAATCCAGACTTTAACACCGATCAATCCGTAGGTAGTATGAGCTTCGCCTAAGGCGTAATCAATGTCAGCCCTAAAGGTATGGAGGGGAATTCTTCCTTCTTTATAAGTTTCCCTGCGTGCCATTTCGGCACCACCCAAACGACCGCTGATCAATACTTTAATACCTTCGGCACCCATTCTGATTGTTGAAGCGATAGCCATTTTGGTAGCGCGGCGGTATGAAATTTTACCTTCAATTTGTCGGGCAATATTATTAGCTACAAGAACAGCGTCAACTTCTGGTCTTTTAATCTCGAAGATATTAATCTGAACTTCCTTTTTGGTAATTTTTTTCAGTTCTTCTTTAAGTTTATCAACTTCCTGGCCACCTTTTCCGATAATAATACCTGGACGTGCAGTGTTAACTGTAATTGTTATCAGTTTTAAAGTTCTTTCAATAACAATTTTTGAAACACTGGCTTTAGCCAAACGGGCACTTAAATACTTTCTGATTTTATCATCTTCTAAAATCTTTTCGGCATAATTTCTTCCTCCGTACCAGTTGGAGTCCCAGCCCTTGATAATACCTAAACGGTTTCCTATTGGATTTACTTTATTTCCCATTATTATTCCTGATTATCATTAGTGTTATTACTATCGAGAACAACAGTCACATGATTTGATCTTTTTCTGATTCTGTATGCCCTGCCCTGAGGAGCTGGTCTGAGTCTTTTCAGGACTCTTGCTGAATCAACAAAAATTTCTTTTACAACTAAGTTGCTGTCTTCAATGCGGGCTCCCTGATTTTTTGCCTGCCAGTTTGCGATAGCTGACATGAGCAGTTTTTCAAGTCTGCCTGATGATTCTTTTGAGCTAAACCTCAGAACATCTAAAGCTTTGTTTACCTGTTCGCCTCTGATAAGGTCGGCCATTAATCTCATTTTTCTTGGAGATGTAGGACAATTTTTCAGTACAGCAAATGCTTTATTTTGCTTTTCTTCTTTGAGTTGGTTGGCTCTATTTCGTTTTCTTGCTCCCATTTTCAAATATAATTAGCCTTTTTACTTATTTTTCTTTCCTGCGTGACCTCTGAACATTCTGGTCGGTGCAAATTCACCAAGTTTATGACCTACCATATTTTCAGTAACATACACTGGTATGAATTTATTTCCGTTATGAACTGCAAGGGTTAACCCTACAAAGTCGGGAGAAATCACTGATCTTCTTGACCAGGTTTTGATGGTATTCTTCTTACCTGCTTCCTGCATGCCAAGAACAGATTTTTCCAGCTTTTGGTCTATGAACGGGCCTTTTTTTAATGATCGACTCATATTCTTATAATTTTTTCAATTACTTTCTTTTTTCGACAATAAATTTATTTGAAGCCTTTTTCTTAGCTCTGGTTTTATAACCTTTAGCAAGAAGACCTTTTCTTGACCTTGGGTGACCACCTGAGGCTCTACCTTCACCACCACCCATTGGGTGATCAACTGGGTTCATTACAACGCCTCTGGTTCTTGGTCTGCGACCCAGCCATCTTGACCTACCGGCTTTACCTGATATTTCAAGTGCATGATCAGAGTTTGACACTGTTCCGACAGTTGCTTTGCAGGTAACAAGGATTTTTCTTGTTTCACCTGAAGGCATTTTAATGATTGCATATTTACCTTCTCTTGAAGTAAGGGATGCGTATGAACCAGCGCTTCTGGCGATAATGCCACCCTGACCGGGACGAAGTTCGATATTGTGAACGATTGTTCCGAGGGGAATTTCGCTAAGCAGAAGTGAATTTCCAACTTCAGGAGCTATTCCTTTACCAGATATAATTTCCTGACCTACCTGCAATCCATTCGGAGCAATGATATATCTTTTTTCACCATCTTTATATTCAACCAAGGCAATTCTTGCCGAACGGTTTGGATCATACTCGATGGTTTTAACCACAGCAATCATACCTTCTTTATCTCTTTTAAAGTCGATAATACGGTATTTTCTTTTGTGGCCTCCGCCGATATACCTCATTGTCATTCTACCGGAATTATTTCTTCCTCCGGATTTTTTCAGCGGTGTCAGTAAAGACTTTTCAGGAACAGTACAAGTGATTTCATCGAATGTACTGATAATTTTCCGTCTCTGACCCGGTGTTGTTGGTTTTATTTTTCTTAAAGCCATTTTATCTAAATATTGCTATAAAAATCAATAGTTTCTCCATCTCTAAGTGTGACAACAGCTTTTTTGAAAGCTGCAGTCTTGCCGCTTAAAACCCCTGATTTTGTAAAACGGGACCTTGCTTTACCTGAATAGGTCATGGTATTTACAGCAGCAACCGTTACGCCATACATTTCTTCAATGGCTTTTTTAATCTGGATTTTGTTTGCCTTTTTGTTCACAATAAACCCGTAATGACCCAGCTTGTCAGTCTGGATTGTCATTTTTTCGGTTATTATGGGTTTAATTAGTATATCCATGTCTGTAATATTTACTTAAAATTTATTCAAAACTTCAACTGAACTTTCTGCAAGCACTAATACTGATGCATCAAGAATGTCATATGTATTTAACCTTGAGGCCGTTACAACATGTACTTTTTCCAGGTTACGGGATGACAAATATAAGTTTTTATTTTGTTCATTGAGTACAAACAGTGTTTTTTTATCGCTGATTTTCAGATTATCAATAATTTTAATCAGCTCATTAGTTTTTGGTTTTTCAAGATTAAAATCTTCAATTACCATAATTGCCTTATCAGTCATCTTATAAGTAAGAGCAGATTTTCTGGCGAGCTGTTTAACTTTTTTATTCAGTTTTTGTGAATAATCTCTGGGCTGTGGGCCAAACACCCTACCCCCACCAACGAAAACAGGTGACTTCATACTACCTGCTCTGGCTCCACCGGTACCTTTTTGCCTTTTGAGTTTTTTAGTTGTTGCGTTGATTTCAGCTCTTTCCTTTGATTTATGTGTTCCTTGACGATTATTAGCCATAATTTGTTTTACATCGAGGTAAATGGCATGATCGTTAGGTTCAATTTCAAAGACTGCTTTTTCAAGATCAACTTTTTTTCCGGTATCGGCACCTGATATATTAAATACATTTGCTTTCATTACTTCTCAATAATTAAATATGAACCTTTAGCTCCGGGAACAGAACCCTTTACTATCAATAAATTTTTCTCGGGCAATAATTTTACAACTCTGATGTTAAGCATCTTAACATTATCTCCACCTGTTCTTCCAGCCATTCTCATACCTTTAAAAACTCTTGAAGGATGAGAAGAGGCACCTAATGAACCCGGAGCTCTGAGTCTGTTGTGCTGACCGTGTGTAGCGCCACCAACACCGCTAAAACCATGGCGTTTGATAACACCCTGAAAACCTTTACCTTTAGAAACTCCAGAAATATCGAGCCAAGTATCGTCGCCGAAATAATCAACTCCGATTTGATCTCCAACTTTCCAGTCTTTTACAAAACCTTTCAGTTCGATAAGTTTTCTTTTAGGTGTTGTATTAGCCTTTTTAAAATGTCCAATCATTGCTTTATTACAATGTTTTTCTTTCATTTCGTCAAAAGCTAACTGCACAGCGTTATAGCCGTCATTTTCAACAGTTTTGATCTGGGTCACCACATTGGGTGTTACTTCGATAACAGTGCATGGTATATTTTTACCCTCGGCACTGAAAACGGATGTCATTCCGATTTTTTTTCCAATTAATCCAGGCATAATTTTATTCCTTATTATCAGACTTTTATTTCTACTTCCACACCACTTGGTAATTCAAGTTTCATTAATGCATCAATGGTTTTTGCGGTTGAGCTGTAGATATCGAGTAATCTCTTATAAGAGCTCAATTCGAACTGTTCCCTTGATTTCTTGTTAACAAAAGTAGATCTGTTAACAGTAAAAATCCTTTTGTGGGTTGGCAGGGGAATTGGTCCGCTGACAACTGCGCCGGTGGTTTTTACTGTCTTCACAATCTTTTCTGCAGACTTGTCTACCAGGTTGTGATCGTACGACTTTAATTTTATTCTAATTTTTTGTGCCATACTTAATTATAAATAATTAAAATATAAATATTCCTTTTGAACGTTCAATAATATCTTTTGCGATGTTTGGAGGAACCTCGTCGTAATGAGAGAATTCCATAGATGAAGTAGCTCTTCCTGATGTAATTGTTCTAAGAGCTGTTACATAACCAAAATTTTCTGCTAGGGGAACTTTTGCGCGTATAATTCTTGCGCCTCCTCTGGAGTCCATGAGATCAATATGACCTCTTCTTCTGTTAAAGTCAGCAATTACGTCACCCATATATTCTTCGGGTGTAACAACTTCTGCTGACATAATTGGCTCCAACAAAATAATTTGTGCTTTTCTACAAGCTTCCCTAAATGCTAATTTTGCTGCTATTTCAAATGCCAAACTGTCGGAGTCAACCGGGTGATAAGACCCGCCGGTGAGTGTAACTTTTGCACTAAAAATAGGGCAACTTGCCAGCACTCCATTGTGCATTGAGGATTTCAGGCCTTTTTCAATTGAAGAGATATATTCTTTTGGGATAGCCCCTCCAACGATTTTGTTTTCAAATTGCAGTCCTCTGAAATTATCATCTGCTTTTTCAAGGATGATTTCGATGTCTGCAAATTTTCCTTTTCCTCCTGATTGTTTTTTAAACACTTCACGGTGTTTAACAGTTGACATGATCCGCTCTTTATATGCTACCTGGGGTTTTCCCTGACTAATTTCAAGATTATATTCCCTTTTAAGCCTGTCGGTGATTATTTCGAGGTGCAATTCGCCCATTCCGCTAATGATGGTTTGACCTGAGTCTTCATCAATTCTCACATCGAATGTGGGATCTTCTTCGGTTATTTTTCGTAACGCGTCGGAAAGTTTGTCCACATCTTGTTGTGTTTTTGGTTCAACTGCTGCCCTGATAACCGGTTCGGGAAACACAATTGATTCCAGGAGGATTGGTTTATTGCTATCACAAAGTGAATCTCCGGTTTTTATTTCTCTAAAACCAACCACGGCGATAATATCGCCTGCATAAACTGTTTCGATTGGTTTTTGTTTGTTAGCGTGCATCTGATAAATCCTGGATATTCTTTCTTTTTTATCTGTTCTCAGATTTAAAAGTTGCTGTCCGGTTGTTAGTGTTCCAGAATAAACTCTGAGGAACGCCAGTTTTCCCACAAAAGAGTCGGTGGTTATTTTGAAAGCCAGAGCAGCAAATGGTTCTGCCGGGTCGGCTTTTCTATAAATCACTTCATCAAGTTTAGGGTCAACACCTTTAACAGCATCGATATCGAGAGGGCTTGGCAAAAATGCTGCCACTGCATCAAGCAATGGTTGTACTCCTTTATTTTTAAAGGAAGATCCGCATAAAACCGGAACAATAGTCCTGGATAAAACACCTTTTCTAATTGCTCCATTAATCTCGTCAACTGTAATTGACTCCTTATCTTCAAAGAACTTTTCTAAAATATTATCATCAAATTCAGCGATGGTTTCGAAGAGCAGGTCTCGATATTCTGTTGCCTGTTCCAGAAGGTCATCGGGAATGTCTTTCAGTTCGAATTTCACTCCCAGTGATTCTTCATCCCAAACCACTGCTTTAAATCTAATCAGATCAATCACTCCGGCAAACTGTTCTTCGGCTCCGATAGGAATTTGAACCGGAAGAGGTTTTGCCCCGAGTTTGTCCTGGATCTGGCTGACCACGTTAAAGAAGTCGGCCCCTGAGCGATCCATTTTATTCACGTAAGCCAAGCGGGGGACGTTGTATTTGTTTGCCTGTCTCCATACGGTTTCGGATTGGGGTTCGACCCCTCCCACTCCGCAGAAAATGGCAATTGCACCGTCAAGTACCCTAAGAGATCTTTCAACTTCAACTGTAAAATCAACATGACCTGGAGTGTCAATAATGTTGACTTTATACTTTTTGTTGTTAAAGTCCCAAAAGGTCGTTGTTGCTGCAGAAGTGATTGTGATTCCGCGCTCCTGTTCCTGGATCATCCAATCCATGGTAGCTGCGCCGTCGTGAACCTCACCCATCTTATAATTAATACCGGTGTAAAAAAGGATTCTTTCGGTTGTAGTTGTTTTCCCGGCGTCAATATGCGCCATAATCCCAATATTCCTGGTATAATTCAGATCATCAATCATCTGCTGCCCCGCTGACAATAAATCAACATATATTAGAACCTGAAATGAGAGAATGCCTTGTTAGCTTCTGCCATTCTGTGTGTATCTTCCTTCTTCTTAAAAGCGCCGCCTTCTTCGTTGAATGCAGCAAGAATTTCTGCGGCGAGTTTATCGCTCATAGATCTGCCTGTTCTTTTTCTTGCGAAAAGTATCAGGTTTTTGTTGCCGATAGAAATTTTTCTATCTGCTCTGATTTCCATTGGAACCTGAAAAGTAGCTCCACCAATTCTTCTACTTTTTACCTCAACAGCTGGAGTAATATTATCAATTGCTTTTTTCCAAACATCAAGTGCAGGCACGCCAGCTTCTTTAGTTTTCTTTTCTACAATTGATAAAGCTTCGTAAAATATATTATAGGAAACACTTTTCTTTCCGCTTTCCATCAGATCGTTAACAAACCTGGTTACCAAAACATCATTAAATTTTGGATCAGGCAATAAAATCCGTTTTTTTGGTTTTGATTTCCTCATATCTTATTTTTTCTTTTTAGGCCTTTTTGCACCATATTTTGAACGTCTCTGTGATCTGCCTTCAACACCAGATGTATCAAGAGCACCACGAACAATGTGATAACGCACACCTGGCAAATCTTTAACCCTGCCACCGCGAATCAGAACTATTGAGTGTTCCTGTAAATTGTGTCCTTCACCAGGAATATAGGCATTAACCTCTTTTGTATTGGTTAATCTCACCCTGGCAACTTTTCTCATAGCCGAGTTTGGTTTCTTAGGTGTGGTGGTGTATACACGCACACAAACACCTCTTCTTTGAGGGCAAGCATCCAATGCTCTGGACTTGCTCTTTTCTTCAATTTTGGTCCGGCCTTTTCTTACTAACTGTTGTATTGTAGGCATATAGAATCCTTAATTATTTATAAAATTGGGCTGCAAAGATATGGTTTTTTTTTACAAAACAAGAACTTATCAACTTTTTTTTCTTAGTAACTTGTTTTTTTTGTCAAAAATAAATTTTGCTGATTATATAATATGCGTTAACAGGGTTTTTTTCGTTCAAAAAAAAGATGGTTTCCTTGTGCTTTTCTTTAGTTTGCAGGGGTTCCTGCATTATTTTCTTCAAACCTCATCATTAACGGCATTAAAAAATGTTCCAATCCTTAACGATTTTCTTTGTGTAAAATACGCAAACCTCTTGACAGTTAGTAAATTTTTACTATTTTTGAACCCCAATTTGAAAATTAACGGGTTAAAAAAGTAAATAATTTAATAATTAATACCAATGAAAGTATATCAAACCAATGAAATTAAAAACATTGCCCTCTTAGGTAACTCAAGGTCGGGAAAGACCACGCTGGCGGAAGCCATGTTATTTAAAGGTGGTGTAATTGACAGAAGAGGAGACACTGATAGTCACAACACTGTATCTGATTTTAACAAGATTGAACACGAAAATGAAATTTCTGTTTTTTCAACTGTTTTATATTCAGAGTATAAGAATAAAAAAATTAATTTCATTGACAACCCCGGTGCTGATGATTTTTGCGGAGGCCCAATTATGTCGATGCGTCCATCTGATTGTGGTGTGATGGTGATCAATGCTCAAAACGGTGTTGAAGTTGGTACTGAAATTCAGAACAGGCATGCAAACAACAACAATTTTCCATTCATGCTTGTGGTAAACTTTCTTGATCATGAAAATGCCAACTGGGAAAAAACTGTTGAGCATTTGAAAGAAAGACTTGGGAGCAAAGTTATTGTTGCTCAATACCCTGTTGAAACCGGAAGTTCCTTCAATTCAATCATTGATGTTGTCAGCATGAAAATGTATAAATATCCTGCTGGCGGAGGAAAAGCTGAAATCCTTGATATACCTGAATCAGAAAAAGATAAAGCAGCTGCCATTCATGGTGAACTCATTGAGAAAGCGGCTGAAGGCGATGAAAGTCTTATGGAAATTTTCTTTGAAAAAGACACCCTAACTCCTGAGGAAATGCAGAGGGGTATTAAAGCGGGACTTATCAGCAATGGGATTGCTCCTGTTTTCTGTATATCTGCAAAAAAAGATATTGGTGTTGACCGTTTAATGGAGTTTATTGCTGACACTATGCCATCACCAGACGAAATGCCTGCACCGCTTAATACCGACGAAGTAGCTGTTGAATGTAAATCTTCAGGCCCTGCTGTGATTTTTGTTTTTAAATCTTCCATAGAAGAACATGTTGGCGAGATTAACTACTTCAAGGTTATGTCGGGTGAGTTAAATGAAAGCATTGACCTTGTAAACCAGAACACCGGTTCCAAAGAACGTCTTTCACAGCTTTATGTATGTGCAGGAAAAAACCGCGTCAAAGTTGCCAAACTTTGTGCCGGTGATATTGGTGCCACAGTAAAACTGAAAAACACAAAAACAAACAACACCCTTACTGTTAACAACGCATCCATGACATTTGCCCCTATTGCATATCCGGAACCCAAATTTCGCACTGCAATAAGGCCGCTAAGTGAAAGTGATGATGAGAAACTGGGAGAATCACTTGTAAGAATGAGCAAGGAAGATCCTACAATTACTTATGAGTATTCAAAAGAACTGAAACAAATTCTTGTTTACGGTCAAGGAGAATACCATCTCAACATTCTAAAATGGCATTTTGATAACATTTATAAAATTCCTACTGAGTTTTACGCACCAAAGATTCCTTACAGGGAAACCATTACAAAAGTTGCGCAAGCCGACTACAGGCATAAAAAACAATCGGGAGGTGCCGGTCAGTTTGGTGAAGTTCACATGATTATTGAACCGTATATTGAAGGAGCTCCTGAGCCAAACATGTTTAAAATTCAGGGTAAGGAATTAAAAATTTCCATCCGAGACAGGGAAGAACTTAATATGCCATGGGGTGGTAAACTTATGTATTACAACTGTATCGTTGGAGGTTCAATTGATGCCCGTTTCATGCCAGCTATTTTAAAAGGTATCAATGAAAAAATGGAAGAAGGTCCACTTACCGGATCCTATGCCCGCGATATTAAGGTATATGTATATGATGGCAAAATGCACCCTGTTGATTCAAACGAAATTTCTTTCCGTCTTGCCGGAAGAAATGCTTTCAGTCAGGCATTTAAAGCTGCAGGTCCAAAAATCATGGAGCCTGTATACGACGTTGAAGTTTTTGTTCCTGGTGACAGAATGGGTGATGTGATGAGTGATTTGCAGGGAAGAAGAGCCATTGTTCAGGGTATGAGCAGTGAAAGCGGATTTGAAAAAATTTCCGCCAAGATACCCCTTGCTGAAATGAACAAATACTCCACTTCTTTAAGTTCTATTTCCGGTGGCCGCGCAATGTACACAATGAAATTTGCTGAATACGCGCAGGTTCCGCCAGACATTCAGGACAAACTGCTTAAAGAATACGAAGCAGAACAAAAAGATGAGTAATTCATATTTGATCCCGGGTAACACCGGGATTTTTTTATGCTTAAATTAAAAAAATAAGAATTTGTACAGTTTTAATTGCGGAAGTTTTTTACTGACCTGACTTCGTCAAAGCGCCCCAATCTTTATTATTTTATATGACTATCGGGAAAGATGAATAATTTCTTCTTTGTTATTTATATTTTTTTTTTACAATTTGTGATTTCTCATAAATAGCACTAAAAACAAATAATTGACCGTCATTGCGAAGAGCTAAACAGATTTTATGGATTATAAAAAAGTCGATGCGATGAAGCAATCTGCTTATTGATCCTATGAATATAATTGGCAGATTGCTTCATCGCATTGGCCACTTTTACAATCCATTAACTCGGTCAAGCTCTTCGCAATGACGGCTAAAACTGGGCTGGAATACTTCTAATGAGCTTTTTATTACAGCATTATATCATCCTGTTTTGTGAATTTTTAAATAAAATTTTAGGTCTAGCGATGACGGTCTTATTATTAATGTATCCTGATAGTCATTTTAATTTATTCACAGGGTTGCACTGTGTTTCACCCTGTGGTATTACAAATCGGTCTTTCAGACCTTAAACTCAAATGATGGCAGGACAATTCCCTGGGATTATCGCTGCGTAGTAATAAAAAAGGCTGCACGAGGCAGCCTTTTCTATATATATAATATTGCGTGTACTATTTTTCACGGATCAGGTGGAATGCACCTTTAATTTCGTATGGTTTGTTGTTATCAATACCAACAGCTTTGATCACGTAGAAGTAAACACCCGGAGAAGCAAGCTGGCTACCGCCATTAATCTTACCGTCCCATCCGGAATTAGGTGAATTCCAATCATTCCATTCATACAATGTTTTGCCCCAGCGGTTAACAATCAATCCATCGAATGATTTGAGTGCCTTGGCATGAACATGGAAGATATCATTTACACCATCACCGTTAGGTGTGAATACGTTGGGTACTTCGAGAACTGATTCACCAAGAATTTTGATGTACATATAATCAATTTCATCAACACAACCTTCGCGGCTTTCGACTGCGAGGCGGATTACATAATCGCCATCGGCAAGGAATTCGAAGCTAGTAATCTGACCTGTAAGCGGACCGGCAACAAGACTGTCGTTTTCGTCGTAAATATACCACCTGTAAAAACGGGCATCTTCGGTTAAACTTATAAGGTTGATGTTTACAGATGGGTCACCAACAATACCGTGATGTTCGCCATCGATAAGGGTAAACTGTGTTGTATCGATTATTGCATCAATCAACCCAAGGTTAAGAATGTTGATGGTGTCGAGAATCTTACAATTGTATATATCCTCAATTTGCACCCAGTAGGTTCCTTCAGGCAGATTCTCTACACGGATTGAATCTTCGTAAGGTATCACATCTCCAAGAGTATCAGTCCATGTTACATCATGGTGTGTAAGCGGAGCCAAACCACCGGCACCCTGGATTACAACCCAACCATTATTATCGCCGCAGGTTGCATCTTCAAGAGTGGTAATTGCGTAGTTAATTGGTGGTTCGTTAAGGGTATCACGGTAGATTGATGAATTACATCCATAAGAACTGGTTACCATCAGGTCAACCACGTGCATGGTATCGCCATCAACCCAACTGACAGTATCCATATATTCGCCACCGGCAGTATTGAAAATTGCAGAATCTATTTCAAACTCACCTGCATCACCGAAAGTCCACTGATATGTTGGCAAAGAGTCGGCGCGTGCCGAAATGGCCCACTGACCTCCGAAACATTCAGGAGCATCGAAATCAAACAGTCCGTAAGGTATTCCGGCAAACCTGATTGCAATAGATGTTGAAACACCGCATCTGTTGCCATATGGGTAGTATTCTGTCAGGTTAATAATCCTGGTTGTATCAACTATATTAACACAAACGGTGTCAAGAATACTTGTACCAACAATAGTTCCGGTTGAGGAGAATGTCAAACCTGATGGTGACAAGCTGCTCCATGTAACAGATGTTGTATCCATTGACTGAAGGCCTTCAAGAGTATAACAGTTACCACAAGCGGTATCTGTAGGTCTTACAAAAGGTTCGGGCCATTCGTAGAATGTAATATTTAAAGCATTTGCTGTGTCAGAACAAACTGCATCGTATGATCCTATCATCACGTGATTTTCTGCAATGAGGTAAATCTGGTGATCGCCATAAATGCTAACGCTAACAGTATCATGAACATTGATTGGATTGGTGGGGTCTGTACTAAGAAAATCAGTTCCCGCATGAGTAGCATCGAACCAATAAGCGGTGTCTGCATCAAACACGCTACCATTAATGGTATTCCAATAAATAGGACCGCACACCCAGTCATCTCCGGTCAGCAATGCAACATTCGGAGTGGGTTCAAAGGTAATGTCAACACATTTTTCAACGATACAGGGTTGTGAGAAGCCTGATTCGATGGTTTCGCGCCAGCAGAATGTTTCAGTACCAGGGTGGTTTGAAGTAACCTGAGTGGATGGTGACATTTGGTTCACATAGCTATAACCAGTAAGGTATGTAGTACTATGCCAAACTCCTGTTCCAAAACCTCCGGTAGCATTAAGCTGAGCAATATATTGGTCGGTTGGAGTCTGACAGAACATGGTGTCGTTTCCGGCATCCATTTCGAGTGGTATTTGCACGAAAGTAATATTCATTACATCGTTGGTATTACACAATGAGCTTGACGGGTTAGATTCAGTCCACTGGAATTGGTAATCTCCATAATGGGTAACAAAAACAGTAGCATGTGGGTCTCTTGTAGGAATTGCCGGGAATACGGTTGAAGTATAAACCGGAGTTGTTCCAACAGGGCCATCAATCATAAGCCATTGTCCAACAGAAGTATCAACAGAAGGTTCAGCAACAAAGGTAAAAGTCTGACCGCAGACAAAAGTATCAACACCGGCGTAAGCATCGGGTTGCTGATAGAAGGTCATAGTAACAACATCAGAACTTGTACATGATCCGTTGTCCATATTCCAGATAAGATCGAGGACAGCAACGCCGTCAATATAGAGATCATCTTCTGATGGAGGAATGGTTACAAATGCCTGGTTATCGTTAGCCGGGTCAATGGGTGATAAAGTTTCATGATCCCAGAAAATAACGCCATCATCAGAGGTCCAGTAACCGTTAAGTGTTTCAACACCGGTGATATCAGCGTTAAGTTGCAGTGAGTCACCACAAATGAAGTTGTCATTACCGGCATATGCGTATGGGCCAGCAGTGAAAGTAATCTGAACAGCATCCTGGCCAAGACACATACCGTTGCTTTCATTCCATGTAAAATTAAATACGCTGGAAGTGGTTATAAGGGCAATATTTGCCTGAGCATCCGGTTCCCTTTCGGGGAATGGGTTGGTTGGATCATCCGGATCAATAAAAATAACATCATAAACGGGAACACCAGCACCGGTTGTAACAGTCCAGTAACCTTCGCCAACAACACCTATTGCGTTGAGGTCATAGATTGATCCGCATATAGATTCGTCGGGACCTGCATTAGGAGTTGGATTTTGATAGAATGTGATTTTCACATCGTCATCATTATCACAAATACCATTGTCAACGGTCCAGGTAAATTCATAGTTTATTACCTCTGAGAAACCCGGAATAGTAACACTTGTTACAGGGCTTGTAATGTTTGCATAAGCTGAAGGCAGAAGTGATGGAACGGAAGACCATGTTCCGGTAACTCCACCGGGAAGTGTACCAGCATCAAGCATAATAACATTTCCGCAAAGAGCAGTATCAAGTCCTGCGAAAGCCTCAGGCTGTTCGAGGAAGTTGATTACAACGTTATCTGCTGATGTACAAGCGGTTGATGAATTATTTACCTCAGTCCAGGTGAAAGTATAAGATTCAAAAGTTGTAACAGTTACACTGGTGAATGGCTGAGTAGGATCTGAGAAAGTGACAGAAGTTGGAACAGCAGTCCAAGTACCTTCATTTCCATCAGTATAGAATTCACCGGCATCAAGGTCAAGCATTGTACCGCAGATTGACTGAGCGGGAGTAATAATATTAACAACTGGGTCGATGCAACATTCAACGGCACCGTTTCCAAGAACAGTAACCATAATTGTAGTATCGTATGAGCAACCAAAGTCATCCACAACAGTATAAATAAATGGTTGGGTTGTGGTTGAGGCACCGGTTCCTGTGTAGGTTCCTGAAGTACCTGAAATCATTGAACCACCGGTTGCACCGGGAGTCCACATTGTAGTGGGGTAAGTATTCTGATAAGTCCAGCTATCGGGCATGATGTCAGGATCAAAGCACATATACCATCCGAAAATATAACCATCATCAATTGACCAGTTATCGGTTACGGTAAGAGTCCATTCGCCATTAAGTTCACAGCCTACTAAGGGATCGAGGGGATCAGAAGTGATATAACTACCTGCGGGTAAAGTAGAAACAGAACCAGCATAGTCACCCATATCCTGAAGGTAATCAGCATCAGCAGGAATGGTCCAGCAATAATCATATCCAGCACCTGGTCCGCCGCCGCCTGTATCATCAATAGGCACACCAAGGTAAGTTCCGCCACCATGTTGGTACTCGAGAATTACAGTAGTTGGTCCACCAGTTTCAGTGTCATAGGGACAGGTAATAGTAATAATAAGGTCACCGATGAAGGAGTGTTCAAGATTTGCACAAATCCCACACATATCTTCAATATCTTCGAGTATTTGACCAGGTTCGAAATAGTCAAACACAATGGATGATTCATAAGAAACGCCCGAGCCATCGGGGAGGTATGTAGTATCGGCGATTACCGGTTCGACGAGACTGACAAATTCTTCACTGCCGACGTTACCGGTTAGGTTAACAGTCTGGCCCTGGCAAATAACAACCGGATTTGGGAAAGTACCTGCACCGGTAGAGAAGTTGGGTGTATGGGAAATTCTAACCCTGTACCCAATATCATTTGTACTGTTACAACCCTGTGCATCAGTGATAAGCAGGTTAACGTCATAACCTTCAACAGCGGTATAGTCATGAGTAACAGCAGCACCAGTAGCGGTTCCGCCATCTCCGAAAGTCCATGCAAAAGTTGAAGTACCATCTGACTGAGGATAGGTAGTATTTTGGTACACGCCTGCGCCCTGAATTGAAACTTCCTCACCCTGACAGATGTCGATATAATAAACACCACCTGAGAATGAAGCAGGAGGGTCGGTGCTCACTATTGACGCGAGTACAGACTGGCATGAGAAGTTACAGCCGAGGTCGCCACAGATGTTTGATCCAGCGACCGGACTGGAAAACATAAAAGTAAGACAACCGGAAGTATTTGCGGCAGAAGCCATTACTGACTGTGTTGTACCCCATGCATTACAGCCGATGAGAGCGGCGGAGGTTGAATTACCATCGTACACACAAAAGTTACCGCTGCCGACAGTCCATGCATCAAAAGTAAGAAAGACATGTGAGCAAAGCGGGTCATCAGAGCAGATGGTCATGGTATACACCTGGCCGGGAGTATAGGCTCCGAGGCATAAATCACCAGAGGTGTCATACACCGTAGTTCCGGTGCCGGAGGTCAAAGTGTACTGGCCCACAGAAAGGGAAATCCCTGTAAAGAACAGCACAATAGCGAGTAATAGCTTTTTCATATTATATTGGTTTTTCATATTCCAGAAAGTTATTTTATGCTCTTATAATTCTCGTATTTCTGAAGCATGGTTTTTTCAGACCTTACGATGATCATTTTACCGGTATTTCCGGCTCTGTAATATTTTTGATCGTTGACCGAAGCAACAATGTTAAAATCATACATATTAAAGTTTTCAAGATCAGCACTTGTGATCTGGTAACCCTCTTCAGCGCCATTTTTAGTCAATTCGATAGCAGGGACAGGTTTTCCCGGCATATCAATGATATAGCACTGGTTGTCGGCACAATAATTTAAGTATGCCAAACGGTCGGGGTGTTCGACTTTAAGTTTTTCGAGGTATTCAGAGCCGAATTTATTGATCAGCTTAGAATTAATCTGTGTAGTCTGAGAGAAGCCCACAGCGGGGATTATCAGCACCAGAATGATTAAAAATAACCGGTAACGTTTCATTTTATGAATTTTAAGTTAATTATTCGAAACTACAAATTTAAAAAAAATTTGACAAAACATGCAAAAACATTAAAAAAAAGAACGGTTTGGCACAATTTGTTTCATTTAAGACAATATAAGTTTTAGAATAGTTGCCTGAGGGTTGAAAAAAAAAGTGATTTTTTTTGTATTTTATTGAATATTATTTGATTGTGGGGGTGATTTTTTTTTGTAGAGATGCGAAAAGTTGTGGAGATGAAAAAATGCAGTGAGACGGAAAATGGTGGAGATGCAAAATGGTAGAGACGCAAGACATGGATAGAGACGCAAAATATGGTAGAGACGCAAAATATTGCGTCTCTATCCATGATTAATTAATAATGATTTTTCTGAAGAAGTTGTTGTTATTGTAATTAAGGATGAGGAAATAATTTGCGGGGGGGAGGGATTTTACATCTAAAATTGAAATTTTTTGTGAACCTGAAGAAGTGTTTTTTAATGCTTCAGTCAATAATAACTTTCCGGTTGCATCAATAATGTAGCAGGTTAGCGGTAAATTATCCTGAGCAAAGTATTCAATGGTGATATAATCAGTAATTGGATTCGGGTAGATATTGAAGGAGATATCTGCAATTTCACCGGTAAAATAATCGTCAAGACCGCTGGTGTTGCAGGGAGAAACGGTGTCGCCAAGAAAAGTAACAAAAATGGCTGTATCGTGGGAACAGCCGAAGTCGTCTGTCACAGTGAAAATAAATGACTGTTCAGTGGTCGCATCGCCTAATTCATCATATGTTCCGGTGTTTTCAGAGAACATCATTCCCTCAGCACCTGAAGGAGACCAGAGCATTGCGGGGTATGAATTTTGGTATGACCACTGTTCGGGTAAAATTGAGGGATCAAAACACATATTCCATCCGAAAACATAGCCATCATCGGGTGACCAGTTATCGGTAATTGTTAAAATCCATTCACCGTTAAGTTCGCAACCAATTAAAGGGTCCAGAGGTTCTGAAGTGATGTAGCTTCCTGATGGCAATGTTGAAACTGATCCTGCATAGTCACCCAAATCCTGAAGATAATCAGCATCCGCAGGATAAGTCCAGCAATATTCCCAGCCAATTCCTGGTTCAGAGCTGGCATCATCATCAACAGGAATACCAAGGTAAGTTCCTCCACCATGATGGTATTCCAGCTCAACTGTTGTTGCAGTTCCGGTCAAAGTATTGAAAGGGCAAGTAATTGTAATGATCAAATCACCAATAAAAGAATGTTCCATATTCACACAAATACCGCACATATCTTCAATATCCTCAAGTGTTTGTCCAGGTTCAAAAATATCATAAACCATACTCAATGATAAGGATTCACCGGTACCATCGGGGATGTGTGCAAGAAAACTGTCATAGGTTATTGAGTAATTTACAAACTCCTCTGAAGAAACATTTCCTGTGAGCGTGATGGTATCTCCCTGACAGGCAGTTACGGGTGAAGCAAAGGTCCCGGAAAATGAAGGGGTTTGGGAAACCCTGACTCTGTAACTGATATTGTTGGTGCTTGAGCAACCCTGATTATCTGTAACTATTAAGTCGATTTCATATCCCTGTCCGTTTGTGTAGGTATGGGTTGATGAAGCAGAGGAAGATGTTATTCCGTCTCCAAAATCCCAAAAGAAAGTTGAAGTGGCATCAGACTGCGGGTAGGTTGTATTCTGATAGATACCCTGTCCGTTAAAAGAGATATCCTGTCCCTGGCACACATCAATGTAATAACTGCCATCACTGTAAACAGCCGGAGGGTCGGTGCTCAGGACAGATGCAAGTGTTGACTGGCAGGAAAAGTTACAACTTATTGTTCCTGAAATGACTGCTCCCGGATCGGGACTGGAAAACTGAAAAGTTAAGCAACCAATAACATTATTGACAGATGCCGTAACAGTATCAGGAACTCCATACCAACTACTACAGGCCATAATTGGACTTGATGTTGCATTGCCATCATAAACACAAAAGTTTCCACTTGCAATAATCAAGTCAGAAAAAATGACAGTAATATGTGAACAAAGAGGATCATCAGAACAAATAGTTAGAGTATAAACCTGACCAGGAGTATATGCACCAGTTGAAATTGTTCCGGTATTGGTGTAAATTGTTTCGCCATCGTTATCAGTTAATGTGTATTGTGAATAAGATGAAAAAGCGAAGCAAATAAGGCAAATTGTCAGAGTCAGGGTTTTCATTTTATTTTGGTGTTTTAATCAGACTTAAAAGCTTAAGATGTAAATATATGAAAAAATCTTGATTTTCAATTTGTTTTAATATAGACAAAATTTGATAGGGAAAGGTTGTCTGAGGGGGGATACCCACCCCTAGCCCCTCCTGGGAGGGGAGTGTCCACAATCTGCACCTCCTGGGAGGGGAGAACCCACCCCCGGCCCCTCCGAGGAGGGGAGATGTTTGCGGTTTGTATATGGTTTATTAAAACAAAAAAAAAGAGGTTGCTGGCAACCTCTTTTTCTGTTTTAATTCTCTCTATTTTTCTCTGATCAAATGGAATGCTCCTTTTATTTCGTAGGGTTTGTCGTTATCAATGCCAACGGCGGTGATGATATAATAATAGACACCGGGTGAGGCGCTGACGCTGCCTTCATTGATTTTTCCATCCCATCCTGAGTTGGGTGAATTCCAGTCGTTCCATTGGTAAAGGGTTTCGCCCCAGCGGTTAACGATTGTTCCTTCAAAGGATTTGATGGCTTTGGTGTTCACGTGGAAGAAATCATTGATTCCATCTCCATTGGGAGTGAAAATATTGGGCACTTCGACAATTGAACCTCCAAGTATTTTAATGTACATGTAATCAATCTGATCGACACAGGTTTCACGACTTTCTACTTCGAGGTGGATTTTATAATCGCCATCTTCAAGAAATTCATAAGTCTGAATCTGACCTGATAATGGACCGGCAACCAGACTGTCATTGACATCGTAGATGAACCAGCGGTAGAACCGGGCATCGGCAGTTAAGCTAACCAGATTGATATTTGATGATGGGTCGCCAAGGATTCCGTTATGCACACCGTCAACCAGGGTAAACTGAGCTTCATCAATGACAGCTTCGATGAGTCCGGTATTGACAATGTTAATCTCATCAACCACTTTACAATTGTATATATCTGTTATTTCGACCTGATAAGTACCTTCGGGCAAGCCATCGATTCTAATTGAATCTTCATAAGGAAGAATTGATCCGGTTTCGCTCATCCATAAAATTTCATGGTGTGAATCAGGAGCAAGACCACCTGCGCCCTGAATTACAACGGATCCGTTTGAACTTGAACAAGTTTCATCCACAATGGTTGTGATTGAGTAATTTACAGGTGGTTCAAAAATTGTATCACGATAGATGGGAGAATTGCAACCATAGCTGCTGGTAACCATAAGATCGACTACGTGCATGGTATCGCCGTCGGTCCAGTGGATGGTGTCAAGATATTCACCACCGGCGGGATTGAAAACAGCAGCATCTACAACGAATTCGCCGGCTTCGCCAAAGGTCCATTGGTATACAGGTAACGAATCAGCATGGCCAGAGATAATCCAATCGCCACCAAAACACTGGGGAGCAGAGTAATCAAAAAGTCCTGATGGAATTTCGGCAAATTTTACAGCGATACTGACTGTAGCAGCGCAAAGGGCTCCCGGGTATGCTTCAGTAAAGTTAATAACTCTGGTTGTGTCAACAATCACAACACAAACGGTATCTATGGGATTGATTCCGACGACAGTACCGGTTGAGGAAAATGACAATCCGGAAGGAGATAAACTGCTCCAGGTAACGTAAGTTGAATCCATTGACTGGACACCTTCAAGCACATAACAGTTTCCGCAAGCGGTGTCAGTAGCTCTGACTTCAGGTTCAGGAATCTGATAGAAAGTCAGGTTCAGGACATTGGCAGTATCAGAGCAAACAGCGTCATAGCTACCAATGGTCACATGATTTTCGGCTATGAGCAATAACTGGTGATGGCCATAAATGTTTACGTTTACGGTATCGTTCACGTTGAGCGGATCGGATAGACCGGCCGGACTGGTATTAACAAATTCTGTTCCGGCATGTGAAGCATCGAACCAATAGGCAGTATCGGCGTCATAAACGGAGCCGTTTACAGTAATGAACTGTGGACCGCAAACCATAGCGTCAGCGGTGAGCAGTTCTACATTGGGAGTTGGTTCAAAGGTAACATCAATGCATTTTTCAACAATACAGGGTTGAGAAAAGCCCGAAGGAATTGTTTCGCGCCAGCAGAAAGTGGCAGTACCCGGGTGGTTAATAAATACCGTTGCGTCGGGTGACATGGAAGGAGTAATCACAACCATATCAGTTGGACTGTGCCACAATCCGGTGCCAAATCCGCCTTCGGCGTGAAGGAATGCCATGTACTGGTCATCGGGAGTCTGGCAATACAAAGTATCATTTCCGGCATCCAGTTCGAGGGGAACTTCAACAAATTTGACCGAAACGAGGTCGCAGGTACCACACAATGAACTAAGCGCATTATTTTCGCACCACTGGAAGATATATTCCCCATAAGCCGTAACCATTACGTTGGCATTGGGATCGTTCACGGGGTTTAGATAAGTTGGAGATGTGTAAACAGGGACACCGGGACCGGATAATTTCACCCAGGTACCAACGGAATTTTCAACAGAGCGAACGGCTTGGAATTCAAATGTCTGTCCGCACACAAAAGTATCAGGGCCGGCAAAGGCAACGGGTTCCTGATAGAAAGTCATTGTGACGATATCTGAACTTGTACAAAAGCCGTTATTCATATTCCACATTATATCAATGTTAGCGACACCGTCAACAAATACGTCATCTTCAGAAGGAGGAATTACAGCAATTGCCTGATGGTCTGTTGCCGGGTCAATAATTCCCATTGTAACATGATCCAGGAAAATGAGGTCAATTTCTGAAGTCCAGTAACCGTTCAGAGTTTCAACACCAGTGATATCGGCATTAAGCTGAATGGTATCACCACAGGTAAAGTTGTTGTTTCCTGCGTAGGCATAAGGTCCGGCTGTAAAAGAAATCTTAACCTCATCCTCTCCCATACAAGGGCCATTTGATTCGTGCCATATAAACACAAGTTCTATACCCGAACCAAGCACGGCAATGTTGGCAATAGCGTTAGGTTCGCGTTCAGGAAAAGGGTTGCCCGGAAAATCAGGATCTGTAAATATCACATCATATATGGGATTTCCAAACAAATCAGTAACGGTCCAGTAACCCTCACCCACAACCCCGAGGGCATTTAGGTAATAAATTGAACCACAAACTACGCTGTCAATTCCGGCATTGGGCATAGGTATCAGGTGGAAAGTAATCTTAACCTCATCGCTATTTTCACAAATACCGTTATCGGCTGTCCAGATAAAATTATAATTGATTTCAGGACTGTAAGGAGGAATATTTACTGTAGTCACGTTGCTGTGGATTCCGGAAGTAAAGTAAGAATCAGGCAATGGAGGTTCTGAAGACCATGTGCCAGTAACGCCTCCCGGAAGAGGATCGGCACTAAGAATGATTGTATTTCCGCAAATAAAGGTATCAATTCCGGCATAGGGAGTAGGTTCTTCCAGGAATGTAATTACAACATTATCATTTGATGAACATGCTTCGGATCCGCTGTTAATTTCAGTCCAGGTAAAGGAATATGCCTCATAAGTAGAAACAGTAACATTTGTTACAGGTGCATTTACAGCAGAAAAAGTTGCAGTTGTTGGTACTGCTGACCAGTATCCCTCATTTCCCGGCATATAGAAATCTCCGGCACTAAGAGAAAAGATGTTTCCGCAAACAGACTGAGATTCGGTAAGAATGTCGACAACAGGATCGGTGCAACATTCGGTGGCATCTTCGGGTCTGACAAAGACGTTTATGGTAGTGTCGTAGCTGCAGCCAAAATCATCAACCACGGTAAAAACAAAGGGTTGGTAAGTTTCAGCAGGGCAGGGATCATCGTATGTACCTGTTGTAGGTGAGGTCATCAATCCTCCGGGGCCTGGGGCAGTCCAGAAATCGGTAGGATAAGTATTCTGGTAAGTCCAGTTATCTGGAAAAATATCGGGATCAAAGTTAATTTGCCAGCCGAACATCCAGCCGTCGTCAATACTCCAGTAATCGCAAATGGTAAGTGTCCATTCTCCGTTAAGGTCGCATCCGACAAGGGGAGTCAAAGGGTCAGTTGTGCCATAGTTTCCTGCGGGAAGGGTTGAATAGCCGTCGGCCACATGACCCATATCCGGCAAAAAGACATCAACACCCGGGTTAGTCCAGCAATATTCCCAACCGACGCCCCATGGGCCGTCGGGACCGCCGCTGACATCGTCAACAGGAACTCCAAGGTAAGTACCGTCGCCGTGCTGAGATTCGAGAGTCACAGTAACCGGTCCGCCGCCAGCAGCATCATTATTCGGGCAAGTGATGGAAATCAGCAGATCGCCGAGGTAAGAATGTTCAATAATGGCGCAGATTCCGAGCAAGTCTTCAACATCCTCGAGCGTTTGTCCGGGGGCAAAGCAATCATAAAAAATTGAAGATTCGTAGCATGAATCGCCATCGGGAATGTACATTGTATCTGCGATAACCGGGACATATAAGCTGACATAAGGTTCAGAAGAAACATTACCGGTAAGAACCACTTCATCACCCTGGCAAATGGAATTGGGGTTAATGAATGTTCCGGGGGCCGGAGCAGAAAAGTTTGGGGTACGAGAAACCCTAACGCGATAACCAATGTCGTTGGTGCTGTTGCAGCCGGCCACATCGGTAATGGTAAGGTTCACATCATAACCATGATCAGAGGCATAAGTATGGGAAACTGCGTGTCCTGAAGCAGTGGACAGATCGCCAAAGTTCCAGGAAAATGATGAAGAAGCATCAGATTGGGCATAGGTAGTATTTTGGTAAACGCCTGAAGCTTGTAAAGAAATTTCTTCGCCCTGACAGATATCAATATAATACACGCCATCTTCATAAGAAGCAGGAGGATCGGTGCTAACAACAGAAGCCAAAACGCTTTGGCAAACAAAAGAGCAGCCAATGGTACCACCAATTGAAGAGCCTGAAACAGGGCTGGTGAATTGGATGGTAATGCATCCGGTAGGATTTCCAACTGAAGCGCAACCAGACTGTGATGGTCCCCAAGCATTACAACCGATAAGCGGTGAAGATGTCGATGTACCATCAAAAATGCAATAATTACCGCTGCCCAACACCCATGTTTCAAAAGAAACGCACATTTGTGAGCACATGGGGTCGTCGGAGCAAAGAGTAAGTGTGTAAACCTGTCCGGGAGTATAAGATCCCAGATTGACGGAACCAGTATGGGTAAAGATGGTTTCACCGTCGTCGCCGGCTAATGTGTACTGAGCATTGGAATAAAAGAATCCCATGATCAGTATCAGCATTATATAAAGTTCCTTTTTCATAGTGGGTAGTTTTATTTAATTCTTTTTGAATTGTCGTAGAGTTGGCGCATCATTTTTTCAGATCTGACAATAATCATTTTACCCGAGTTGCCGGCTTTGTAATATTTCTGATCATTAACTGAAGAAAAGATGTTGTATTCTAACATGTTGAAATTCAGCAAATCAGAAGCAGTAATCTGATAACCGGGGTCTTCTGTTTTAGTCAGTTCGATAGCAGGCACAGGTTTTCCGGGCATATCCACAACATAACACTGGTTGTGAACGCAGAAGTTGAGGTAATCGAGTTTTTCGGGGTGTTCTGCTCTGAGTTTTTCAAGATATTCGGAGCTGTATTTGGCATACAGGCGGGTATCTATGTTGCCGGTGTTCTGCGAGAATACGGAGATTGCGGCAAAAATTAGTAATATCAATAAAATTGCTTTCATGACAGTGTTTTTGATTAATTAGGGAATCTTGGTGATCCGTAAATTGTAGGCAATTTTTGAGATTTCAGTTCAAAACAGTATCTGAGGATAATTTCGTGGCTTCCTGATGAGTATTTACCCATTTTTGAAGTTGTAATATCGTAGGCATAACCAATACCGTATCCGCCAACGAAATCAAATCCGATCATGGCAATAATTGCATCGTTTCCGCGGTAAAACAATCCTGTCCAGAATTTTCTGTCGATTTCTATCAGTGAGCCAAAAAGATACTGAGTTGTTACGCAATCATTTTCAATAAAAAATGAAGGTTTCAATATCAGTCTGTCACCAGCAATTTTGTAATTATACTGGGCTGTAAGGAAAAAATGTCTTTGGTTAAAAGGAGCTTTGCCATCAACATGAATTTCGGAGCGGTTAATGTGGGTGGCTGAAAGACCGACATAATAACCGTGATCGCGGCCGATTGAGCCCATATAAAACAATCCGAATCCCATATCGAAAGCTAATTGAGAGTCCATATGCGGAATCGAAGGATCAAGGTATGCATCGCCTGAATTTTCAAGTGACTCACTGGTAACCCAGTCAGCATTTAATGATTTATTCAAAAAGCCGATTGACATTCCAGTTCCCAGAATTCCGTTTCCTACTTCTTTGCGGATAGCGTAGGAACCGGACATATACAGGTTTTTTTCAAACCCGAGTTTATCGCTCATGATGTTTAATCCTGCTCCACTTTGCAAATCACCAATAGCAAAAGGAGTATGGGCGTTAAACACCAATGTAGAAGGGTGGTTATCGAAACCAGTCCATTGGTTTCTTGAAATTGCCTGAGCACAGGTCATTCCGTTACTTCCGGCGAATCCCGGATTGTAGGTCATATGGTTGAACATATTCATGCTAAACTGAGCGTCTTGTTGGGCGGAAGCCCAAGGTGCAATACATGCAGCGAATAATATCAGCAATAAGTTTTTCATATTTGTTAGATTTTGTTTTATTGATTTCATTTTTTAATTTAATTTTACTTTTGTTATCTTAAAATTTGATTTTTTTTCCGGACCAGTTGATTACGCTCTATTTTTAAGGGTTTTTGACTTTTCCTGTCCCTTTTGATTAATAGACAAAAAAAAGTGTGCTGGCGTTGTCTGAACTATAAAATATTTTTTTATTTATTTGATTTCATGTTACTTAAGGATAATAATTTCTTTTGTATTTTGTGTTCTGGCTTGTTACACTATTAATTTAATGGTGTCCAGGTTATCTAATCACATATTTTTTTGTTCTCTACAATTTGTTCTTTAATTATTTTACTGCTCTACCACTTAAACATTCGCATTTTTTGCTTCTTTTTTATTTTTTTGCAAAACTCATTTTACAAGGCTGGAAGCTCAATAAAGAGTTTTTTTAATATTTTTTATTTTTGTCTTCAAGCCAGACGGGCTTTTACTTTTTATTCACTAGTGTTTATTTTATAGGCGTTCATGAGACCGCTATCGCTCAGTTGCTTGATCAAAAAGTAAAACAAAAAATCAAGAACGAATAAGGCTTCCCCCCTCAGGCCATCGCATGGCGCGCCGATTCGTTCGGGCCACCGCGCGGCTTCATCTTAACTTAAATATCTTTTCTCTTATTTTGGCCGATATTTTCTTCGAAATACTAAAGACAATCAATTCCTGAATTAAGCCTGACCAAAAAATATAAGTATCCAATAATTTCTTTTGTATTTTGTGTTTATAACTATTTATGAGAATAAATGGGGAGATAAATTATCTGTTTTAACTTTGGACTTTTTAAATATTATTTACTAATAAATATTCGAAATAGTAATGATTTTTCAGTCTTTTTAGCCCGACCAAAAAGGGTGAATACTGAAAATCAACCCAATTAAGAAAAGGATTCAGGGTAAAAAACAGGTTTATTAAAAAGGATACAATAAGCATTTCAGGAGATTAAGTTTTGAGAAATTATTTAGATGAATTAAACGAAGCACAGCGAAAGGCAGTGATTCATATTGACGGGCCATCGCTGGTGATAGCGGGTGCCGGAGCAGGCAAGACAAGGGTATTGACGTACAGGATCATTCAATTGCTTTCGAAGGGGAAAAATCCCTCAAAAATTTTAGCCCTCACCTTCACCAATAAAGCAGCAGGAGAAATGCGCGAAAGAATCGGTGGTTTAATTGGTCCGGAAATCTCGCGCTACTTGTGGATGGGAACTTTTCATTCCATTTTCGCGCGGATTCTGAGAGTTGAAGCTGCCTCCATTGGTTACACATCAAATTACACCATTTACGATACGCAGGATTCGAGAAATCTGATAAAAACCATCATCAAGGAAAAAAATCTTGATGACAAATTATATAAGCCGGCAGAAATCCATAGCAGGATTTCTTCTGCAAAAAACAATCTGATCACTGCAGCATCCTATAATGCCAATTCACAGATTATGGCACGCGACCAGGCGGCAAAAAAACCTTTTACAGGTGAAATTTTTTCCTTATATGAAGTCCGTTGCAAGAAAGCCGACGCCATGGATTTTGATGATCTTCTGGTAAACACAAACATCTTGTTTAAAAACCATCCGGAGGTACTTCAGAAATACAGGGAAAAGTTTGATTATGTATTGGTAGATGAATATCAGGACACCAATTATTCCCAGTATCTAATTGTCAAGAAACTGGTAGAAAAACATCATAATCTTTGTGTGGTTGGCGATGATGCACAAAGTATTTATTCGTTCAGGGGTGCTAAAATTGAGAACATTCTTAATTTCAAGAATGACTATCCCGAGTATGAGCTTTTTAAGCTGGAGCAAAATTACCGTTCCACACAAAACATTGTTAATGCAGCCAACAGCATTATTGACAAGAATAAAGGTCAGATTAAAAAAACCGTTTTCTCGGAAAACGAAACCGGTGAAAAAATAAAAGTAATCAAAGCCCTAACGGATAATGAAGAAGGGTATCTGGTGATCAGTTCGATCATTGATATAAAAAACAATGAGCAGGCCCATGACGGAGATTTTGTCATTTTGTACCGGACCAATATGCAATCGAGGATTTTTGAGGAAGCGCTGCG
Source organism: Bacteroidetes bacterium GWF2_38_335 (assembly GCA_001769535.1). Taxonomy (GTDB): domain Bacteria; phylum Bacteroidota; class Bacteroidia; order Bacteroidales; family GWF2-38-335; genus GWF2-38-335. The sequence continues at coordinate 297,098 of MEOH01000022.1, read as the reverse complement.
AAAAAGAAACATTCCATATAAGATTTACGGAGGCTTATCATTTTATCAGCGTAAGGAAATAAAGGATCTTTTGGCTTATCTGCGGCTTATATCAAACAACAATGACGACGAGGGTTTGAAGCGCATCATTAATTATCCATTAAGGGGAATTGGAGATTCGACTGTAGATAAAATTTCAGCCTATTCAAACATGGTAAACAAAAGTCTTTGGGCGGTGATTACCAGCGAAGACATTTTGCAAGCAGGGCTTAATCAGGGGACCATGCGGAAGCTGCAGGAATTTGTTCTGATGATCAGAGGATTTATTGAAAAATCCAATACACTCAATGCCTTTGAGCTTGCCACTGAGGTGGCTTCGGCAACCGGAATTCTCAAGGAGCTTCACAATGATCGTACTCCCGAAGGTGTTAGTCGTTATGAAAATATACAAGAACTATTAAACGGTATTCAGGAATTTACCTTAAACTCCATTGAAGAAGGAAAAGATTATAAAATAGCCAATTATCTTCAGGAGATTTCGCTTGTTACGGATATGGACAAAGATAAATCGGAAGACCGCGACAAGGTAACGCTTATGACTATTCATTCGGCCAAGGGATTGGAGTTCAAATATGTTTTTATTGTGGGTGTTGAGGAAAACCTATTTCCATCGCATATGACATTGGCCTCACCCTCGGAAATTGAAGAAGAGCGAAGGTTGTTTTATGTTGCGGTTACAAGGGCCGAAAAAAGAGTGACTCTGAGTTTTGCCGGATCGCGGTTTAAATGGGGTGAATTGACAATTTGTTCGCCCAGCAGGTTTTTAAAAGAGATTCACGAAGATTTTCTTGATAATATTGTGGATGATGAAATGCCCGCCATGGATGATTCAGATGATTTCTTTGAGACAAAAATATTTAAGCCGATAAAAAAGGCAGCACCGGTAAAAAGCAGTCCGTCATTTATTCCGCCATCACATAAAATTCCTATGCGGTCAGCTGCTTCAGCGCAACCTGTTGCTACAGATTTTGATGCCGCTGAACCAGAAATGATTCAGATGGGCATGGTGGTGGAGCATCAGCGTTTTGGCAGAGGGAAAGTTATTAATATTGAGGGTACGGCGCCCAATATTAAGGCTACGGTTTTTTTCACCAATGCAGGATCGAAGCAGTTGTTGCTTAAGTTTGCACGGTTGAGGATTATTGGTTAAAATCGACTATCAATTAACCTTATTATAAACATCTGTGGGATTTTGGAATACTCTTAATTCGAATTCTGGGATCACTGAAAGGATGTGGTCAAAGATATCCGCTTGCAGGCCTTCGAACTCGGGCGACTCCTGAAACTTGCTGAAAGCGAATATTTCAATAGGCATACCTGTTTCGGAGGGCTGAAGCTGGCGGACCAAAAAAGTCATATTCAGATTGATATTGGGATTGTTTCTGAGATACATCTCAATGTATTTCCTGAAAGTACCAAGATTGGTAAGTCTTCGTCCGTTTACCTTAATGGAATCGTCAACATTATTTTCGAAATTGTATTTGGAGATTTCCTTTTCCTTTGATTCGATATAATCCTGCAGCACGTGTATTTTCTTATATTTTTCAATCATTTCGGGGGAACAGAACTTCACAGATTTCATGTCAATTTTAATGGATCTTTTAATTTGTCGGCCACCCGATTCTTCCATTCCGCGCCAATTAACAAACGACTTTGAAATCAGTTCGTAGGTTGGGATCATGGAAATGGATTTATCAAAATTCTGGACTTTAACCGTGTTTAAAGAAATTTCCTTTACGGTGCCGTCGGCAAAATGGCTGGGCATTGAAATCCAGTCGCCCACCCGAACCATATCATTACCCGAAAGAGAAATTCCGGCTACAAGACCTTTTATTGCGTCCTGAAAAACCAGGATTAGGATGGCAGCAAAGGCACCCAAACCACCGAGGAGGTATCCGGGAGATTTGTTAATCAAGATGGAAATAACCAGAATAAATCCGATGAGCCAGGCAACAATCTGCACCACCTGCACATAACTTTTGATTGATTTACCGCTATTTGAGGGATAGGTATTATAAATATCATTCACCCCATTTAAGAAAGTATTGAAGACCACTACAATCATCAATAGGATGTACAAGGTAGCACCGGTCATCACGACATTGATCCAAACAGGATAACCCATTAATCCCCATTCGGTGAGATAATATATTACAATAGCCGGGGCAAGGTGGGCAATCTTATGAAACAATTTTCTTTCAAGCATGATGTCATCCCATTTGGATTTGCTTCTTCTTACAAATCTTGCAATGACAATCAGGGTAACATTTTTAATGATAAAGTCGATCACATAACAGGAAACAACCATTATCGCAAAAATCAGAAGAAGGTTTAGAATATTGGCGGCATCGGCAGATAACCCGAGTTCAACAAGCCAATTGCTGATATCCTGTCCGACAGTGATAAATCTCATAAGTCAATTATTTAATTAAAATCAATGGGGACAAAATTAAAATTTATAATTTTATGAAAAAAATTACACGATGAAAACATTTATAATTTCTGTTATTCTCTTACTTGCACTTACTTCAGGAAAAGCCCAGACAGTAAATTTCACTGATTATTTTGAAAACAGGACCATGCGTGTGGATTATATTCATGCAGGAAACAATGCCATTCAGAATATTTATCTGGAACAGATCAAAGATGAGCCTATTTGGGGCGGATCGAAAAAAAACCTGATTGATCCTTTTAATTACGGGATTTACAAGGTTAGTGTATTTGATTCAATTTCAGGATTGCTGATTTATTCACGGGGATATTGTTCACTTTTCCAGGAGTGGCAGGCAACACCGGAGGCTAAAAAGGTGAACCGCAGTTTTTATGAGACTGTGGTATTTCCTTATCCCAAAAAGACTGTGAAAATGGAGATCTGTGTGCGAAACAAAAAAAATGGGTTTGACCCGGTGTTTACAATGTTCATAAATCCGGCCGACTATTTCATCAAGGAAGAAATGGTGAAGGTAAATTGCTTTAAGCTTTACAATTCGGGCGATCCTGATAAATGCCTTGATGTGGTTATTATTCCCGAGGGTTACACCAAAGAAGAAATGGAGAAATTCAAAACCGATGCCAAAAAATTTGCCGGATATATTCTGGAAACAGAGCCATTCAAGGAATACAGTGGGCGGTTCAATTTCTGGGGACTTGAAGCGCCTTCAGAAGAATCGGGAACAGATATACCCGGAGAAAACATCTGGAAAAACACGGTGGTAAGCAGCAATTTTTACACTTTTGACAGTGAGCGGTATCTGACAACTCAGGATATCAAATCGGTTCGTGATCTTGCTGCGAATGCACCATACGATCAGATTTACATTTTGGTAAATACCGATAAATATGGTGGCGGCGGAATTTACAATCATTACAACCTTTGTGTAAGCGACAACTTGTACTCAAAGGAAGTTTTCCTACACGAGTTTGGTCACGGGTTGTGCGGATTGGGAGATGAATACTACACTTCGGATGTTTCGGTTGAAGATTATTATTCGGCCGATGTGGAGCCATGGGAGCCCAATATCACAAACATGGTAAATTTTGAGAAAAAATGGAAAGCCATGATTAAAAAAGATGTTCCGGTACCTACGCCCGCTGAGGAAAAATATGAAGGAACGATCGGGGCTTTCGAAGGAGCGGGTTACTGTGCCAAGGGGATGTACAGACCATATCTTGACTGCATAATGATTTCGCTTGGTGCTAAGGAGGGATTTTGTCCGGTTTGCCGAAAAGCTTTGGTTGAGATGATTAAGTTTTATACGGAATAAGCAAATAGGATTTCATGTATTTTTCCTATACAAAAACTTAAAAACTTAACAAACAAAATCACTACTGATTGAAAATTTACGGGTTTGAATAAAAAATGAAATTTTTGATATACGAACAAGGAACACCCCTGTCTGCAACAGGCAGGGATATTCGATTTTAGAAGTTTGCTTCTAAACTAAACCACTATGGATTGAAAATCCATAGGTTTTAAAAAAATGAAAAATGAAATTTTTTGATTTAAGAACAAGGAACATCGATATTAGATTTAAGAAGTTTGCTTCCCCTTTAGATTGTAAATTACTTACCAAATATTTGAAATTTGAATAATTTAGAAACTAAAGTTGCCGCAATGAAATTGTGGGGTTTTAACCATTTTTGAAACAATAAATTACAGAGGTTTAAGAGATTAAAAAACAATTAGGCCTGAAAAAAGTTTGTTCCTGAAAAAAAACAAGATAAGGCAGTGAAAGCCTAACGTTTAAAAAAGCAGCTATGAAAAAGACGACATTATTTTTGGTTTTGATTTGTTTATTGGTGGTTCAAACGTATGGTCAGGATGACACCAAAGGAGGATCAACAGTGGGTGGCAGCAACGACGGGTCGGGTACTTTCAAGACAGAAATGAATTTTTCGGGAAAGACCTCGAACGGTTATGATTGGTATAACTGTCAGTTAAAAATCACTCCGGACGATTCGATTTTGCTGGTAGCACGCACGTTCAAAAATTCGATTTACTATGAAGAGCGCGGGAAAATTCAGCAGGTAAAGGATTCGATTTACCTGATTGAATCGAGGACGACCTTTCTTGCATTGCCGCTGGAAGATCAAACCTTTGATGACAAACTGGTTATTCACAGCGAAAGCTCATTAAATATTAATTCCTTAAAACTCACTTACAGCAACGGAACAAGCCAGTCAATTACCCTTACTCCTCCCCTTACGAGCATTTCATTTGACAAAAAGCTATTCAACAGCACGTCAAATTATCTGGATGTAGACATCGGGCATTTGGATCCACTGACGAATAAACCGGTAACATTTACAGCCAGACATGGTTCGGCGTATTCATTTTCATCGGGTAAAACTATGGTAAAATATTTTATAATAATAAAAGGAGATACCATACATACCTTAAACTCGGCACCGCAGCAAATCGGGCATTACAAATTCAGGGTTATTGGGGAATGATGGGGAATTCGGCGGTTGGAAGGCGGCTGTCTGCCGCAGGTTGAAACCTGCGGTAATGGTTGGGGAACTCCTTCGGAGTTAGTTAAATAACCAGCTAGCCAGCGGGTTGCCCAATCATACCCGTAGGTTTTAACCTATGGTCAATTTATACTCAAAAAAATATATATATTCCTTTAATTGTAAACTTTCTATAAATATGCAATCCCGCCGGGATTGGGGAGAGATGGAGAATACGGTGGTTAGCAGGCAGGAGTTTGCCGCAGGTTGAAACCTGCGGTAATGGTTGGGGAACTCCTTCGGAGTTGGGGGGTTAAAAAAACATTGTTATTAATATGGTTGTCAATATAGCGGTATAGAAAATTAGGCCTATAGGGTAATTATTGGCCCAAAACAAAAATCTTAAATCAAGGACAAAAAAGCGAACAAATGCTTTCGCTGATATGGAGCTTGGTCTCCGGTATTTAGACTCATTGCTGTCTGGCTTATATTTGTAAACATCAAGAATACTGTTATTTATAGTGTTTTGTCCTAAAGCCGGACGGGCTCTTCTTTTTTGTCTGCCACACAAAAAAGAAGTGCCGAAATCTGCAATTTCGAGCATGCTCGTAAAACGGCACAAAAAAAGTCACCACGTGTGAAAAACCCGGATAATCCTTCGCGCAGGCCATGATCCGCTAGCTAGCGGACAAGGATTACCCGTTCCCGATAGCTATCGGGATCGCACCACACGTGGACAAGCCAACGCGCAGGGCAATCCCTCCCGATATGTTCTTTTTTGGTATGGTAATTTGAGGTCCATTTGTATTTTATTTTAAAATATAAATGTTTGGGCTTAAGGTGCGGAGCACCTTACTCTTTGTAGAATATATGGATGTAGTTTTTTTAAAGGTGCAGAGCACCGGACTATAAATTTTTACAAGTTTGTGGTAAATAGTATTTGTTGGTTATGAGGTCGTTTATTTGTTTGATTTATCTTTTGGCTTATATTTTACAATAATCGTTTGTCGGTTAAATCTATTATTACTTATTTTACATTCGATTATTTTAAATTCGTTTTAGTTATGATAGACAATGATGACATAAACATTACCGATTATTTTTTGGTTGAGGAATATAAGGCGGCCAACGAGCTTACCCTTCATGTGGATAACTTTCGAAACAAGCTAACGAGTTTTTACCTGACTTTTGCGGGTATTGCCCTTTCGGGGATTGTGTTTTTGTTCCAGAACAATATTGTTGATGAAAGGACAATATATAATATGACGGATATTATTGGTCTTTTAATGATGCTTGTAACTGTTATCGGGTTTCTTTTTATTGGGGTGCTTGCAAGAAGCAGGAGGATTCAGCTGGAACAGTATGGTATTATAAATAATATCCGGGAGTATTTTATTAAAAATGATGTGCGGTACTGGAATATTTTGCAGCTTTCAAAATATACATTGCCAAGGGCAAGGCTTTTTACGGGGACTTATTATTGGGTTTTGATCATTATGATTTTGAATGCGGTTATTTGTTTTATTGCGGTTTATTTGATGTGTTATTCGATTAATAATATTTTATCATTGAATGCCCTTAGCATTGGTGCAATTACATTTGCACCAAGTTTGTTTATACAGCATAAAATGTATTTTAAAATTGCCAATAATATTAAGGCAAGAAAATATGTGGTTAAGGACGGAAAACTAACTGAAGAATAAAAAGCAAAGAGGGGCAAGCCCCTCTTTTTTTTTACCATTTACGAAATTTGAAGTGGCTTGTAATTTACGCTACACTTTCTTCGTCAGTACTTGGAGTTAAATCGATTGCTGCTTCTTTTTCGTGTCTGATGCCAAGGTTAATGATCATGCGGGCATTTTTGTATTTGGCATAGAAAGTAGCGCTTGAGGTTTTAAACGAAAGCATTAAGGGGTCCATTCTGTTTTTAAGAATAAAATCAAGGCTTTTCATTCTGGTTGAAAGATCGGAAGTGGCATCGACGCGTGTGCCGAGGGTTTCGCGTGGTTTGGCGACAATGGTTTCGAAGTCTTCAATTTCAGATTGCAGAGAGCTGATATCGGTAGTTGAGATACCGAATGTGACCAGTGATGCAGCATTTTCATTGGCAAGGGACAGGATGTGGTTGCAATATTCAAGCAACAGTGCATCGCGGGTAAACCTTAACCGGGTGGGGCTAAATTTGGCAAGGGTTGCCAGTTCTTCGTTGCCGTTAGTTTTTGCAAAGGCATAAATGGCAGAGGTAACCTGCAAGGCTTTTAGAATCATTTCCTCTTTTTCCTGTTCTTTGTCTTTTGCAACCCCGGTAATGTTCTTTGACTGGGTTTTTACGACTTTCTGAAAGTCTTTTAACTTGTTACGGAACTCGGTAAAAGCATCGGCAAAAGCCGGAAGAGTTGACCATGTTGCGTTGAAATTTTCACACACAAGTTTTACCGCGAGGTACATACTTAATTTGTTTTCCTGAATGTCTTTCATAATTTTGCTATTTATTAATATGGTTAAATAATGGTTTCAAATATATAGTTTTATTATGTATATTATAAATGAGATTAAATGATTTGAAAAAGTTATTTATCATTCGTAAAACATTGTTTTTTAGGCTTTACAAAATTTTAGCACAAAATTTTATTTTGATTTTAAATATACATAATTATATTTGCATTTTTATTTATATAGTATTCATAATAATTTATTAATTGTATTTATTATTAAACCAATTGCTCAATATATTAAACAAATCGAATATGGTTTTAAACAGATTGAATGTGACATTAAACAAATCGAATGTCATTTTAAACAGATCGAATGTGACATTAAACAAATCGAATGTCATTTTAAACAGATCGAATGTGACATTAAACAAATCGAATGTGGTTTTAAACTGATTGAATGTAAAAGTGAACTGGTCGAATGTGATATTAAACTAATTGAAATGAAATTAAAATAGATTTAATAGTCATTTAAATAGGATAAATAAACAGTTAAATAAATGAAAAATGTATTAAGGTACCAAGAGCTACAACAATTTTTCAGACCTAAAAGTTGCGGGTTAAAGGAGAGCGGCATTGGTTTTTGTTCGGCCGATTGCCCCGGCCCAAAGGGTATAGCAGTCAGGCTCCTACCTGTAAATGAGAGATTATATGACATTTATTTGCCTTTCGTCCTTAAGCCGGACTGGCTTTTCTTTTGTCTGCCGCACAAAAGAAACAAAAAGCCACCACGGGTGAAAAAGCCGGGTAATCCTTCCCGCAAGGCTTACCCCACTTGGGCAAGGATGACCCGTCTTTCGCACCACCCGTGGACAAGCCAACGCACTCAGCGATCTTGGGATTCGCATTTTGGTTTAAGATTGGCTTTATGGTTTTGAGGATTTCTTTAAAATTTGTTAAAAAATATTGTCGTAATAAGCTAAACATATGTTTGTTGTAAATATTAACCTGACGGTAATGGCCCAAAAGGGAGCGTCACTGGGGTTTTCGAAGTGCTTGGAGAGAGAAATAGTGAAAAGCGGGATTGTATTAGTCAATTAAAGGTATTCATTATTAATAAAAAAATAAAAAAGCCATGTTAAAGATAAATTTTTTAAGGATGTGTAAGATCAGGGGGATAGGGAATCCCTATTCGTTTTTGATGAAAAACGGGTTTACCCATTATATGGCCCATTGCCTGATAAACGAGAAGTTAGAAAAGATAAAGATAAGTCAGCTATACAAGTTGTGCTGTTTGCTTAACTGCACTCCGAATGACCTGTTTGAATACATACCGAAGAAAGAACTGCCGGGGCATCCGATAAACGGGCTGATAAAAGAAAAGGAAGTAATGAACTATCTTGAAACGATACAGAAAATGACTATACCTGAGCTTAAGAAAATAGAGGACGCATTAAAAAAGATAAAGGAGGAAAAGAATGACGACACAAAAACTGAGTAATGTTGCCAAACCCGAGTTGTTTGTTAAGGCAATAAAAATGTACTACTGTGTTTTTGACAGCAACACAAGTAACTGGAACATTCATTTTGTTAACCCCAATACCCTTAAAACCATAATGGTTTTTGAGGTTGATATTAAGGTAAGCTCCGTGGTACTTAGCAAAATTGAAACCCGGGCTTTGGGAATGAATTGATTTTTTACAGCAAACTGTACACTTTTTATACAGTTGTACATCATATAGTAAATACCCTAAACGGAGCAGCCGAAAACCGGAAAGAGTAGGCAAAAAATAAATTATTTATCACATGAAAAACTTTAAAGATTACACAAAGGCCGATTATGAAAGAATTGCAGCCGACGTTATTGCATTGAGCAAAAAAAATGTAAACCAACTTTACAGGGTGCTAGGACATGCTACCCATGATTTGGGCATTGTAGCCTCTGATGAAAAGGGCATTTTGTTTAAAAGGATTGATGTTGTTGGCAGCACAATAAGTGCAGCAAGGGCATATAATTTTGTAGCTCGAACAGCACCCCTGAATGAAGAAAAAGCTGAAACCCGAGGAAAAGTTTTCTGGAAAAAATTCAGCAAGAAAATTCAAAAAGCCATTTGCGAAAATAAGGATGTTCAAAAAATCATAAGTGGTGAAGCTAATTTAAAAGATATGCTGGTAAAAGCAATTCCGGTTATTTTAGGACTTATAGCCGTGGGTGTTGTATTAAGCCCGGTTTACATTGCCCTCATTTCAATTGCTCTTGCAATTATTATTAAAGCGGGGCTTGGGGCTTATTGTGAAATGGAATAAAATACTCTTTTCTCTTTAAATACCGGCCCAATAATTAATCCTTTGGGTTTTTGGTTGGGTTGGTTTTTTTTGTAATATTGTAAGGGAATAAGCAAAAATAAACCTTGATAAAAGTGGGGTTTATTCAAAAAAAATACTCAGATTTTATGGAGAATAAAAAAGTTTGTGTTCATACTATGAAACTGAAGTAACATTGAATAATTTATGAAAATATCAAGAATAGCAGCGTTTTTCAATTTTCAACAAAGAATATTTTAAATAAATTATGAGAGATACACTATTTATTAGTCATGCAACTCCAGAGGACAATGAGTTTACAATTTGGATTGCTTCTCGACTTGAATTGCTTGGCTATAAAGTTTGGATTGATAAAGAAGGTTTATTGGGAGGCGAACGCTTTTGGAAAGAAATTGATGGTGTGATTCGAAATCATGCTGCTAAGATACTTCTAGTGTATTCCAACAATATTTGCTATGACAATCAACCAGGGGAACTAAAGACTGGAATTAACAAGGAAATAGAATTAGCCGAAAGTATTTCCTCACATGAAAAAATAAAGGATTTCATCATTCCCTTGCACATTGATAATGCACCATATGATTTATTTGTTGGTTCAAATATGCTAAATCATATTCTTTTTAAATCTGATTGGGCACTTGGAATGGAACAATTACTTAAAAAGCTGGAAAAAGATTGTATACCAAAAGTTTTAGAATCAACCGATAGCACAATTGCAAAATGGTTTGAAAGCGAATATCTTAAGAACAATGAAATAATTAATAGAAAGGAATTATACTATTCTTCTTGGTGGTCAGTTGACAATCTTCCTGAATCTTTTTTTATGTATGTATTTGAGAATAAAAAACAGGCTGATGCTGTTCATTTTGCAAACGATATTCCTATAGGAAAAATATCTAATGTGCTTACAACATTTGAAGAAAGTATAGACCTTATTGTTGAAAGAGATGGAGAAATAATAAATATTACACCAAAAGAAAAACATCAAATAACTGCAACTGACTTGTTATTTGGATTTGAAAGCGATAATTTTCCTACACATAAAGATGCCGAAAATCATTTTAAGAAACTATTCAATCAATTTTTTCATCAATTAATGAGGAAAAAGAAGTTGTTTTGGTGCGAGTTGGCAAATAAGAAATTTGCGTATTATTACGTACCTTCAACTTTAAAAAATCCAAGAATTACATTCAATTATCCTTATAGTAGTGAAAAACGAAAGAAGAAAACTAAAATTCTTTTTGGTAAATACAAATCCCTAGGCAAATGGCATTATGCAATTTCTGCAAAGCCTTCATTGTCCCCATTCATAGGTTTTGATATCAAATCTCACATTTTTTTCACTACAGATGGTTTCCAAACATGGGCGGACAAGGATAAAATTCATTCTCATCGAAGAGCCAAAGGAAGACGGTTTTTTAATGAAGAATGGAGAGATATGCAGTTGGCATTTATTCAAGGATTAAAAGATTACAATGGAAAGATAGGACTTGTAATATCAAAGAAAAAAGAGATGTTTTTGAAGGAATGGCCAGAAATGTTTTGGGCCAATTTTGGTTATAATGAACCAACAAATAAAAAACCAGAGGATATGCTAAAAGAGTACTTTTTTGATGATGATGATGATGAAGGAGGAGAATGATGCTAGAACCTAAAATGATACATATTTCTGAGCCAAAATTATCATTTGGATATAATCAGAAAATTTCTGACCCAAGGGATGGACTTACTTTATTTGGGCCATTTTCAAAAAAGAAAATATCTGGGCAAGTAAATGTTGGTGTCATAGGACCAAATAGTTTACGTACAAAACTTATAGAATTTCTTAAAAAAATACATTCGCCTGTTAAGAGCAACAAGGATGATTCAGCCAGACCAGATTTTCCTGGATTGAATGCTACTTTTGGCATTCATATTAATTTTGAAAATCTTCAACAAATTGAGGTGCCACAAGATGAAATCAATAAGTATCTAAACTATTCTGATAATCATCAAAGAGTTCATAATTTGACAAATCTATATTCAGATAAGCTTATTGATTATACAAATAAGGAAGAAATTCCAGTAATAGTTTGGTTTGTAATTATTCCCGAGGATATTTTTAAATTTGGAAGACCAAATTCAAGAATTCCAAAATCCGAAAATAATATAACCCTTAGCTTAAAGAAAAAGGATAGAGATAGTCAACAATTATCTATGTTTTTTCAAGAAGAGAATGATGCTTTAAGAGAAGCTTATCAGTTTGAAGTGAACTTTCATAATCAATTAAAAGCCAAATTGCTTGCAGATAAAATTATCACTCAAATTATTAGAGACAGTAAGATTGATTACGAGAACTTGTGGAACAATGAAGAAAAAATCGAACAAGAAAAAATGTTTGATTCGTCAAAAGCATGGAATATTGCAACTACTTTATATTACAAATCAGGTGGTTTACCCTGGCGTCTAGGAGAAGTCCGTGAAAACGTGTGTTATCTTGGATTAGTTTATAAAAAACTTGAAACCGATGAAAATAATAGAAATGCTTGCTGTGCTGCCCAAATGTTTTTGGATTCAGGAGACGGTATGGTGTTTAGAGGCAATATAGGCCCATGGTACAACCCAAAAACTAAAGAATTTCACCTTTCACATAATGACGCAGTTGAAATTATCAATCAATCTTTAGAAGCTTTTAAAAACTATTCACCAACAGAGTCATATCCAAAGGAGGTTTTTATTCATGCTAAGACATATTTTGAGGATGAAGAATGGAGCGGTTTTGTTGAAGCAGCCGCAAATAAGAGCGAAATTGTAGGTGTAAGAATTCGCGATGATAGAACATTTAAGATGTACAGGGATTATTCATATTGTATTCCAAGAGGATCTTGTTTAATTTTTAGTTCAAACAAAGCATATTTATGGACTCGTGGGTTTATTACTCGGCTTCAAACCCAATTGGGACTTGAAACACCAAATCCATTAAATATTGAGATTACAAAAGGAAAATCTGATATTGAAACAGTATGCAAAGACATATTGGCACTAACGAAATTGAATTATAACACTTGTTCATTTGCTGACGGGGCCCCTGTTACATTGAAGTTTGCTGAATCGATTGGAGAAGTCCTTACGGCTGGAAAAAATATTCAAGGAAATGTTTTACCATTTAAACACTATATTTAATATGGCAACGCACAGTCAAGCACATTGTCTGGTCGCACCAACTTTCACGCAACTAAAACCAGCCAAAGAGCTTGCCTTGTCAACCAACGGACAGATAAGTATTATGCATTATTATAAAAAAATATAAACCTATGATAAAAGAAATATTAATAAAAGAGTCTATTAAGTTAATATTTTCAATTGCTTCAAATAGTATTAAAAGTACTTCTTTAAAAATTGTATCAAGCTTAAATGACATTGAGAAATCACTTAATCATCACATACGAGTTATTAAGAATTGGTCGAGTGAAATCACTTTTAAAGATTTGAAATCATCAAAAAAAACTTCTCAAGTCTTTATTCCTCTTGACTTATATGTTTATCCTAAAAGAATTAGATTTGACGAAAGTGAGAGAATTAAAATGATCCCACTTCTTGAGATATTTGATATTGAAACTAATCATATTGCAATATTAGGGCAGCCTGGCGCAGGTAAAACAACCTCAATGAAATATTTATGCTATTCTATTTTTTTTGATGAAACATTTTATCCTGAAAAATTCAATTATCCAATTTTAATTAAACTCAGAGAGTTTAATAAGCCCATTAAAGATAAAGATGCTGCAGGAATAATATTTGAATATTTATTTAATCTTTTGGGGTTAAGACTAGGGTTTCCACAGAATGAAAAAGTCTCAATTGAACAAATTAAAAGAACTAAGGAAGTTCTTGTTTTAGATATTATTGAGAAATTAAAAGTTCTATTGATAGTTGAAGGTTTTGATGAATTATCCTTTATAAGCCACAAAGATATTATTAAAAAAGAAATCGCGACACTTGCAAATTATTTAGAGAATTCAAAACTAGTACTAACATCTCGCACAGCCGATTATAACTTCACTGAAGAAAATGTTGCTGTTTATGAAATTTGTCCTTTGAATGATAATCAAATAAGTGATTTTGCATATAAATGGTTGGGTAGAGAATCAGCGGAGAAATTTCTAACAGACGTCAAAAAATCTCCATATAATGATACTGCTATAAGACCTTTAACGATAGCTCATTTATGTGCGATATTCGAAAGAATTGGAAAAATACCTGAAAAACCTAAGACTGTATATAAAAAAATTGTAAACCTATTGCTAGAAGAATGGGATGAGCAAAGGGGAATAAAAAGAAATTCAAGATATGCAATGTTTGAAGTTGATAGAAAATTTGAATTTCTATCTAACCTAGCATTTAATTTAACAATAAGGAATGGAAAATCAATCTTTTCAAAAATAGATTTGTTAAATACTTACAATCAAATATATGAAGACTTTGATTTGACTAAAGATGAATCTAAAGAAGTAGTAAACGATATTGAATCACATACTGGTTTGTTCGTTCAAGCAGGCTATGAATTTTACGAATTTGCACATAAATCGATTCAGGAATATTTAACAGCAGAATATATTGTAAAATTGCCAAGTATACCAAATAACAAAAGATTAATTGAAAACCTTCCTAATGAACTTGCAATTACAATAACAATTTCTTCAAATCCAAGTCATTATTTTGTAGAATTGATTACTAACGTTTTTAATTCAATGGAATTAAAAATTGATTTCATTCAAAAATTTATAAATAGATTACTAATAGAAAAACCAGATTTTTATAAAAACAAGGAAGTTGGGATTGCCGCATTGATTTTATATTCAAAATATCTATGCCAAGAAGAAGGTAATACTATACAACTTTCATTATTTAACTCTGACTATTTAGTAGAAGAATTTGAAAAGTTCATTAATGTAATTCTAAAAAGAAATTCACTTGCCGTTGTAGAAAGTTTCTATGAAACAAATCGATCGTTTGAAACGCTTGAAAATACAACAATAGTTGTTTTGAATAAGAGAAAAACATTCCTAGGCAATGACTGTATTAGCTCAAATGACAAAAAGATTTTTAAAACAGTACCTAAATTTCTTTATTGTAGAGAAAGCTTTTTAAAAAACAATTCATAATAAATTTTGTCAGGTATAAACATTAATTTAGTCTTTCTAATATGAATTACAACTACCATTATGGAATCAATAAAAAAAATTAGAGTGTTTTTAAAAAATAATGAAATTTTTTTCACTACAATTACTGCAATTTCCTTAACAGTTATAACTGTAATAATAACTTATCAAGGCAATAGAAACTCTGAAAGACAAACTATCATTTCAGAAAGACAAGAAAAAATGGACTATTTTTCAAATCTTCCTACTTTTCAAATAAATCAAAATTATTTGTGGAATAAAGATTCAACTCAATTATCTGGAGTAGAGTTAATCGTTTCCAAATTAGACGGAACGGCAAAAAATATTTGGGTTTCAACTACATCCGTTTTAGAAATTGAATATAAATATTCTGATAGCAAATACACAAAAGATGTTATTTACATAAAAGATCTATTCTTTATAATTGCCCCTACTGGAAAATTAAACGGGGATATATTCAAAATTAACGGATTACAAGATAATATGAAGAATATTATTTCTTTTACAAATGAATTAAGAGATCTTTTTATTAATGATTCTGTTGAACAGATAATAATTGAAGAAGAAACTTTTATAGAAATAAATTATGTGAACTTTTTAAATGAATTAGAGAAAAATTACTACAAATTAACTCCAATTGGGGCATCTCTATTATATGATATTATTGATATAAATTATGCAAATGCAATAATTGGTAGAAAATTATTTAATATGAATAAGAAACAAATAAATATTAATGGTTATACAAAAAATGAAGTAAAAAAAATGTATTTATTACTTAAAAACACTCCGGAAAAGTTTTAAAAAAAGTGGTGTTGACTCAAATAAAGTTTCAGTTCTATGAATTGCCACATTATTTCTGCGTTTGTCAATTATACATTAGTTTGATGCTATTATCAACTTATCAACACCCCACCCAATTTCAATAAAAAACCCTACCTTAGTCCATCAAAAAAAAACGTGAAAACCACAATAAACCACCTATCAATTAAAACCCAAACCGAAATAAACGGCATTGTTTCGGTTATCCGCGAAAAACTCCCCGCCCAAATGATCATTTTATTCGGTTCATACGCCCGTGGCCAGCAAGTAAATGATAAATATATCGAAGACGGTATTACCTACGAATACCAAAGCGACTATGACATTTTGGTGGTGATGGATAGCGAGAGCCAGGCAATCGCAAAAGAAGCTGAAAAACGCTGGAAACAGAAAATTAAAACTGTTATTCCGAAAAATACTCCGCTCAATATTATTTTTCATGGAATTGAATACCTGAACGCTGAAATTGAACAGGGTAATTACTTTTTTACTGATATTTTAAAGGATGGGATTTTGCTTTATGACAGCGGAAAACATAAACTAGCCTCTCCCCTGCCCCTTAATGAAAAACAGAGAAGGGAAAAAGCTAAGATGTATTTTGAAAGGTGGTTTAAAAACGCTGAGAGTTTTATCATTGATTTTAATCATTGTATGAATCGTGAGGATTATATTAAAGCAGCTTTTGAGCTACACCAAGCCACGGAGCGTTTTTTTATGACTGTTCTTTTGGTTTATACCGACTATAAACCCAAAGTACATGATTTGGACCAGTTAAGCAGGATGGTTTGTAAACTTGACAGCCGGTTTAAATCGGTTTTTCCGCGCACTAATGCAGAGGAGGAACGGTTGTTTAATTTGCTTAAAAGGGCTTATATTGATTCGAGGTATAAGATGGATTATGAAATTAAGAAAGAGGAATTGGAGTGGTTGAGCGAGAGAGTTGGGATTTTGAGGGGGTTGATTAAATACTCATTGGATACCTATATTGGCAGTATTTAAAATTCATATCTATTTTCTTTAATGAAATAATAAAGTCAAAAAAACAATTATTAGAAAAAAAATAAAACTAATTTACTTTAATAAAATGATTATTGATATTATTGATTGGTTTAATAAGCTTGATGTAAAAATTCAAGTGGTATTAATTTCCAGTATAACTTCTATTATTGTATTGGTCTTAGGTTGGTTTTTTAAAGGAATTTATGAGAGAAATTCTCTAAATTATAAGCTTAAAAAAGAGTTCAAATTTGAGCAAAAAAAGAAGTTAAAAGCAGAAATAGCAAAAAATAAAATACCTTTACTAAATGCAGTTGAAGAATTTAATCACAGAATATGGAATTTCAGCCAAAATGTTGGTGAAAACTGGCATAAAGTTCCCCGGGAAGGTGACCAATATTATATTAACAGCTTTATTTATCGTTTTTTACTAATAATTCATTTGACAATAAAAACAGAGAGAGATACTATTACAATAGACTCAACAATAGCTGAAAAATCCGACATTTTGTTTTTAAAATATGTAAAAACATTTAAGGACATTTTTACAGATATTGATATTCTTAGAGAACTCGGATATGATCATAGGCAAAATACAAACCATTTTTATAAAAATGACTTAATTGGTTACACGAAGGCCGTGTTAAGTTTAAACAATGAAAGGGTAATGGATTTCGATGATTTTAAAGAAAAACTTGATCAAAATTATCTTATTCTAAAAAAAGTGATTCATTACTTTATTGATATTAATGCTGATGACTATGATAAAAACTTGAATGTTTTAAGGTGTTACCATATAATTGGTATTAGCTTTCTTAACACTTTTGGCCACACATATCAAAAAACATCAAAAAAGAAATTTAAAAAGATTTTTAATGACTATGAGAAGAAAATCAAAGTTAAAAAAGGATTTGAACTATTTATTAGAAAAAGTAAGCTTGGTAAAGAAATAAAATGCTTTAAATAATTTCAAAAATATTTTAATCTGTGAGTCCAACAAATAGAATATATCATTACTGCAAACTTGATACAGCAATTGAGTCAATTTTACCACTAAATGAATTATTATTAAATAATTTTAATAAAACAAATGATCCCCGAGAATATAAGAGTTTTTTATTTGCTGAGAAATATTGGAAAAAAGAGCATTTATTAGACTCAGATATGGAAATAGCAAATCAAAAAATTTCAGAAATATTAAGGTCTGATTGTAAATTTATTTCCTTTAGTCAAGATTTTAAGGATTTTTTTGGTTATGAATATGCAAGGATGTGGTCTTATTATGGAGCCAATCATAAAGGTATATGTTTAGAAATTGATAAAAACGAATTTATTAGTGAGAATTCTGGTAAAATTGATCCGTTACTATTTAGAAAAATTCAATATAAAGAATTTAAAATAAACAAGCCATATAAAACAATTTTTGTAGACCACACTAAATTATTTAAATTGGGTGAAGCGTATTTAAAAAATGATTTCAGGAAAAGGTACTTTAAAGAATTGTTTTTTATAAAGGATATAGAATGGGCATCTGAACACGAATTTAGATTACTTTTTTACTCAAAAAAATTTCATGAAAAAGAATATTGCTCTATAAAAAAAAGTTTAAAAAAAATATTTTTTGGGGTTGACTTTAATATGAACTATTTGCCTTCAGTGAAAAATATTTGTCCAAATATTGACCTGTATTCATTAAAATATGAAGGATTAAGATTGAATCCATATAAAATATAATAATTATGACCATTTCCCAATACCTCCAAAGCATAACCACCCGCTACAAACTCGGCAACTCGACTGAGCACACTTTTAGAGGGGACCTGCAACTGCTTATTGAAAGTTTTGTTCCGGTTATTAATGCTACCAATGAGCCGAAAAGACAAAAGTGCGGGGCGCCGGATTATATTATTACCAAAAAGGATATTCCGGTGGGGTTTATCGAAACTAAAGATATTGGCGACGATGATTTGGATGGGGTTAAGAAAACGGGGAACAAAGAGCAGTTTGACCGCTACAAAGGCTCACTGAGTAATTTGATTTTTACTGATTATCTGGATTTTCATTTATATAGGGATGGTCAGTTTGTGACTAAAATAAAAATTGCAGAATTACAAAACGGTAAAATAATTCCGCTGCCCGAAAATTTTACGGCATTTGAAAACCTGATTAAAGATTTTTGCACTTACATTGGTCAGACTATAAAAAGTTCCAAAAAGCTGGCCGAAATGATGGCTGGTAAAGCCCGTTTGCTTTCTGATATTATCGAAAAAGCATTGACCAGTGACGAAACCCACAATGAAGACAGTACGCTTAAAGACCAAATGACGGCTTTTAAACAAGTGCTTATTCATGATATTGCACCGAAAAGTTTTGCCGATATTTATTCTCAGACAATTGCTTATGGTTTATTTGCTGCAAGATTGCATGATCCTACCCTGCCAACTTTTAGCAGAGCTGAAGCAGCAGAGCTGATACCTAAGTCGAACCCGTTTTTACGAAAACTGTTTGGCTATATTGCCGGGCCGGATATTGACGACCGCATCAAATGGGTTGTTGATGGTTTAATCGAAATTTTTCTTGCCTGCAACGTTGAAGAACTGTTGAAAAATTATGGAAAGACCACAAAAACGGAAGACCCAATAATCCATTTTTATGAAACTTTTTTAAGTGAGTACGACCCAAAATTGCGTAAAGCCCGTGGGGTTTGGTACACCCCTGCTCCTGTTGTAAATTTTATTGTCCGTGCTGTTGATGATATTTTAAAAACAGAATTTGGTTTGCCACAGGGCCTGGCCGACAACAGTAAAACAACCATAAAAATAAAAGACTATACTAAAGCAACAGCCGATTCGCGTTCAAAAACAAAACAAATTGAACGGGAGGTTGAAGTTCATAAAGTCCAGATTCTAGACCCAGCCACCGGAACAGGAACATTTTTAGCCGAAGTGGTAAAGCACATTTATAAAAAGTTTGAAGGACAACAAGGTATTTGGAGTAATTATGTGGAAAATCATTTGCTGCCGCGATTAAACGGTTTTGAACTACTAATGGCCTCTTATGCCATGGCTCATTTAAAACTGGATTTGCTTTTTAAGGAAACCGGATTTAAATCAACAAAAGATGATCGTTTACGTGTTTACTTGACAAATAGTCTTGAAGAATATCACCCTGATACAGGAACTTTATGGGCTAATTGGCTGGCTACTGAGGCAAATGAGGCAAATCATATAAAGAGGGATACACCAGTTATGTGTGTTATTGGGAATCCGCCTTATAGTTTATATTCAAGTAATTTATCTGATAATCAAAAAAAAATAATAGAAAAATATAAATATATAAATGGTGTAAAAATAATAGAAAAAGGCGCCCTGCAATTAGAAAAAAATCTCAATGACGATTATATTAAATTTATAGCTTTAGCAGATGATTTAATTACAAAAAACCTTACAGGAATAGTTGCCTATATTAATAATAATAATTTTTTAGATGCTCCAACCTTTAGAGGAATGCGTTGGAGTTTATTGCAATCATTTGATAAAATTTATATCCTTGATTTACATGGCAATTCTAATAAAAAGGATATTTGTGACGATGGAAGCCCGGATATGAATGTTTTTGATATTCAACAAGGAGTATCAATTAATATCTTTGTTAAGAAAACATCTAAAACTTCCAAACTTGCAACTGTTAATTACATGGAATTGTGGGGAAGTCGAGATTTTAAGTATAATTACTTATTAGAAAACGATTATTATAATAGTTCTTATAAGGAAGTAAATTTAAAAGGACCTGAATTTGTTTTTAAACCCCGAAACTATGAGCTCGAAAAAAAATATGAAGAAGGGTTTAGTTTAATAGATTTATTTATAAGATATTCAACTGGTATTGTTACTGCAAGAGATAGTTTTACAATAGATTTTACTAAAAAAAATATTTGGGATAGAGTTAAGGATTTTTCAACTTTAAGAGCTGATGAAGCAAGGTTGAAATATGATTTAGGAAAAGATAGTACTACTTGGAAAGTTAACGAAGCAATTCAAGATATAAACTCAAAGGGCCCCAATGAGAATTTTTTAACTAAAATAGATTATCGCCCATTTGATACGCGTTGGACTTATTATACTGGTAAAGTTATTGGATTTTATACTAATCCCAGAAAACCAATTATGCAACATTTTTTCTCAAATAAAAATTACGGTCTTTGCTTTAATAGAAGAATAGAACAAAAAAGGGATTTTACGGATATTTTTGTTTTTAATAGGATTATCCAACATCATTCAATTAGTATAAAAGAGGTAAATTGCTTCTGCCCTTTATATATTTATGAAAAAGATGACACTAAATTAAATATAAATCAAGATCTTACATGTATATCTAATTTAAATATTACTATAATTGATAAGTTTTCTAAATTACTAAATCTTCCTTTTTCAAATGATTCAAGTAATAATCAAACCTCATTTAATCCACTAAATTTACTCGATTATATTTATGCTGTTTTGTATTCACCTTCATATAGAAATAAATATCAACAGTTTTTAAAAAATAACTTTCCTCGAATTCTTTTTCCAAAAGATTTAACAACTTTTTGGCAGTTGGTGAAGCTTGGCGGCGAACTGCGGCAAATACATTTACTGGAAAGCCCGGTTGTAGATAAATATATTACTAAGTACCCTGTTGATGGAACAAATTTGGTTGGTAAAATAAAATTTGATTCGGGAAAAGTTTTTATTAACGAAACCCAGTATTTTGAAAATGTACCGGAAATTGCCTGGAACTTTTATATTGGTGGCTACCAACCTGCCCAAAAATGGCTGAAAGACCGCAAGGATCGGAAATTGGAGTTTGAGGATATTTTGCATTATCAGAAAATAATTGTGGCGCTTTTTGAGACGGATAGGATTATGGGGGAGGTTGATAAAATTGATATTGAATAATTATGAGTACAACAGAAATAATTCAGTTAATAAGCATAACAGCAGGAATTCCGGTTTTCTTGATTATTGTTGTCGGCTTTTTCGGAAAAAAACTAATCGAATATTTCTTTCATGAAACAATTGAAATAAAGAAAAAGCAACTGGAATATGAAAACAACAAACTTCAATTGGAAATTGATAAAAAGTTGGAATCATATAAGAAAGAACTGGATTTAATCAAGATGGGGTTTCAAATTCAGTATTCTAAATTGCATGAAAAAAGAAGTGAAGTTATTGAGAATTTATATAAGAAACTTGTTAATCTTCATAATTTAGTTTTAGAACAAATGGCTCCAATAAAGTTGGTAATTGAAAACTTAGAAAAAGAAAATCTTGAGCGAGCAAAAAATCTTGATTATTCCTATAATGATTTTTTCAAATATTATCAGGAAACTAAAATCTACTTTAAACCAGAAACATGTATAATACTTGATAAAATTAGGTTGCTATATTTTAACAATATTTGGGATTATAATGAATATTATTTTTTAAAAAAAGGAAATACACCTGAAAGTATTATCCAAGAATATAGAGAAAAGTCTAAAAAAGCGAGTGATTTTGTTAGAACCGAAGTGCCGAAAGTAATAGAACAATTAGAGTTTGAATTTAGACAACTACTTGGAGTATAATGTAATTAACACCACCGATATAAAATGAGTAAAATAACATATTTATTTGGAGCAGGAGCAAGTTTTGGAGCTGTACCCGTTGTTGAACAGATTCCAAAATCACTGAGGGAATTCAGTAACATTATTTCTAATGCACAATATTTATTAAGCGATTTGGAAAAGTATGACGGAAATTCAAAACCGACAAAAAGGGAAGTGCAAAAGTCTTTTAAGGATGATATTGATTGGCTAGAAAAAGAATCAGGAAAACACTCAAGTATTGATACCTTTGCAAAAAAATTATTGGTCACTCAAAAGCACCAAGCATACAAAAAACTAAAGTGCATTTTATCACTTTTTTTTATTTACGAACAGGCAAAAAACAGTACTAATCCACGATATGATAGTTTTATTGCCTCTATAATAAGTAATTCAGGCAGAATGAGTCCAAGAATAAGGGTTATTTCCTGGAATTACGATTATCAATTTGAAAAAGCATATTGTGATTATAGCGGTAAGGACGATATTTTTAGCAATCAAAATTTATTAAATGTTATTCCAAAGGAAATTAACCTGCTTTCAAAAGCGGATGATGAGGATTCTTTTTCAATATTTAAAATCAATGGAACAACAGGATTTAAAACTATAGATAAAATACAAAATCCCATTGACAATTTAAAGCAAAAAATAAAACGTGACTTTATTGATAGTCTTGTAAGAACTTATTTCTATTCAACCAATTTTGATGGTTATTTAACCCCTACACTTTCATTTGCATGGGAAAAAGAGGAATTAAATGAAAAAACAAAAGGCGCAATTTTAACATCAACAAAAGACACGATTGCTTTAGTTATTATTGGTTATTCCATGCCGGTTTTTAATAGAGAAATTGACCGGGAAATAATTGGAAATATGTCAGATTTAAAAACTGTTTATTTTCAAGCACCAGGAGATGTACCTAAACAATATAAATCAAGGTTTAAAGCAATCAGGTCTGATATATCTGATTCAAATCTTATTGAGGTAAATGATGTTGAACAGTTTTTTATGCCTAATGAATTATAATAAAACATAAGGAGGAAAACTTATGACAATCCAAGAATTAAAAGTAACCTCACACATAATGTCAATCCTTTTTGACTTTGAGAAAAGCTACCAAACGATTGCTGAAAAGGAATTTGGCAAAGAGCTACAAAAAGCCGATTGTAAATTGATATTAAAATTTCTTAATGATTGGGGTTGCAGGCAGTTTAAAATTGAAGACCATGATAAAGCTGCAAAAGATTTTATAGAATGGCACGAAAAAGCATTTGATGTATTGCCTGACCATTCGTTATCGCTGATTTACGAAAAGGATAATAAAATTAAGCAATACGGTGAAATTTTTGATTTATTAAAAGAAAAATTTGCCTCTGAGAGTAAGAATGGCGTAAAAAAGACCTTTGGTCCGGTTGGGGCAGCAAAAACTTTGTTTGCTTTAAGAAAAAACATGTTTCCTCCATGGGATAACCCTATTATAAAGGATCATGGTTATTCATATGACGGGAATGGTTATACAAAATATTTAAAAAGAGTCAAAAAAGAATTATTAATAATTAAGGAGGAGTGCGGGAAAAACAATTTTAAAATTGAGCAATTACCGTCAGAATTAAAAAGTAAGCAATCAAGTTTAGTAAAAATAATTGATGAATATTTTTGGCTTACTATTACAAGGGGATTTGATCCGAAAAAAATTATTAGTTTAATCAACGAGCGATAAATTCTAGGTGGAATTCGGGAGTTTTTTCAATAAAATTATATTCATTCTTTTCCGCCGGAACAGTATTTATGGTTTTATTTGGCTTTTGTCCGGCGGTTTCCTTGCTTTGACTTTAAACCCCGGCTTGTCCGCGTGTCGCTGAAGCTTTAGCGTTTCACCTACGGCAAGCCTTCGGCGACCGAAGGGAGGCACAAAGCCGGGGCTGAATTGACCTGGCCTTACAGGCCGTGGGGGTTGGGTTGGATTATAGTCGCAAGTGGTGGAATAAGGGCAAGGAATGGCGAATGAGGAATGTTGAATAGGGAATATCGAACAGGGAATATCGAACATCGAATGTCGAACATCGAATGTCGAACAAGGAACACCGAACAGGGAATGTCGAACATCGAATGTTGAACATCGAATGTTGAACGAGGAATGGCGAACAGGGAATGGCGAACAGGGAATAACGAAGGTTGTTGATGTGGTGCGGCCTGAAAGTTGGGGTTATTTATCAGGCAAAAAAACAATAAATCTGCTTCCAACTTTTATCTCACTTTCAACACTTATTTTACCGTTATGCCTTTCTATAAGTTCCTTGCATAAAAGCAGTCCGATTCCGGTACCTGTTTCGTTGCATGTGCCTTTCGAAGAATTCACCTGGTTGGCCTGAAACAGTTTTTCTAAATTATTTTCTGATATTCCCACTCCCGAATCGGCTACCGTAAAAAGAACTCCTTTTTTTTGTTTCTCTGCCGATATATCCACATTGCCTCCTTTACCGGTATATTTTATTGCATTGGCTGTTAAGTTTCTAATCACAGCTTTCAGCATATTTGAATCACCATATACTTTTATTTTATCAGCGATGAAAACCTTAATAT
Source organism: Bacteroidetes bacterium GWF2_38_335 (assembly GCA_001769535.1). Taxonomy (GTDB): domain Bacteria; phylum Bacteroidota; class Bacteroidia; order Bacteroidales; family GWF2-38-335; genus GWF2-38-335. The sequence goes on along the minus strand of MEOH01000022.1, from coordinate 272,166 downwards.
GTATATCTTTTTTCAGCGCCTGAGGCCCAAGCGTTTCGAGTTCTTCGAGACACAAATCCCGTAGTGAATTTATTTGAGGTTTAAAAGATAGCCTTCCTGATTGTGATCGGGCCCAAAGCAAAAGGTTTTCAAGTAAATAATAGGTGCTTCTGGCCGAGGTGTTCACCTGATTTAAATAGGATTCTAAAGTTGCCGCATCCAATTCGGGAAGGTTTTCGAGAATCAGATCGGTAAAGCCGATAATAGAGTTAAACGGACTTCTCAGATCATGACCCAGGATTGATAATAAGCGGTCTTTATCGGCTATATGTTTTTCAAGCTCTTTGTTTTGCTGAAGGATGAGCAGTTCAGATTGCTTACGGGCAATAATTATCACTATTTGTTCGGCCAGCTTTCTGATTCTTATCAGATCCATCTCAGTCGGCACTTCCCTGAAATTAATATCCAAAAGGGCAATTTTTTTTCCTTTTAATGATAAGGGCAGACTGGCAATAATGCTTGATTTTTTTATATAAGAAACAAATTTTGTGACATATTTTTTAAATGGGATTTTTCCGTATGTTCCCTCAACAAAAGCCATTACCATTGATTCAACATCCACTTTTGACTGTGTTACCCTGATATCATTCCCTGCCATGGTTTTTGAATACCAATTGTCACTGGTAAGTGGAATTTTTAAATTTTCAGGTAATTTCTCCGGAAAAACTTTTTCAAGAAATGATTTGTGTTCTTTTTTTATTTTCCTGCTTTCATATAACAGGAACATGCCGTCATCAGATGCAAGATACACATCGGTATGGTTTACATTGAAAGCTTTGGTAATCATTATCGTGGACTTTTCCAAAAGCTCGTCAATACAGGCACCTTTGTTCATTCCGGCATTCAGGGTATTGAGGATTTCCAGGTCAGTAACCACAAATGAACGCTCCTTAAGTTCCGTCACAAAACTTTTTTTTAAGGTTTCGTGTTCGGCCTTAAGCAAATTAAGTTCATTCAGTAATTCCTCTTTTGTTTTATCCTGTGCCATGTATTTCAATTAGAAAAAACGGTCAATGGGTTGAGATCATTTCATCCAATTTTTAATTTTGGATTAAATAATAGGAATAGTTTTTTCGGTCATTACAATTTTATGAAAAAAAAATGAGATAAAAAACACCCTGCAGGAATAAATGATTAAGAGGTTGTTTATTCAGATTAAACCAGTGTTGCGGAATTTATAAACTTGAAATGAATAATATTTAACACTGATGTTACTGATCCGCAGGGAATCGGACAAGTTTGACTGATTCACGCAGATGAGATCAGTGTTGTCAGTGTCATCAGATATTATCAGTGTAAAAATTCATAGAACATCAGCTTTTTTCAATAATAATATTAACTTTGTCCATCAGAATAGTTGCAGATAAAATGCAAGAAATATAATGTAATGAATATCGGCTTAATTTTTCCAAATAAAGACAGGAAAGACTGCACCGTACATATTGGTCTGGGCTACATTGCTTCCTATGCCAGAAGCATGCATTCCGATCTTAATTTTACCATTCTGGATACCCGTGTTGCAACAAAAAAAGAAACCAGCGATTTTTTTTGTACAAATTTCGATCTGATAGGAATCACTGCTCTCTCGCCTGTTTACCACGAGGTGATTGAAATTTTTACACATTTACGCACAACAAAACCCGAAACACCAATCTGTCTTGGCGGCCCCTATGTAACTACTATCATGCAGGATATTTTCGAAGAAACTCCCGCTGATTTTGCTGTTTATGGTGAAGGGGAAATTACTTTTTCAGAACTAATCAGTTTTTTGAAAGGCATTCTTCCTCTTGAAAGCATAAAAGGACTAATGTACAGAAAAGACGGTGAAATTATTACCAATGAACCAAGGGAACAAATTGAGGATCTGGATTCACTGCCCCTGCCCGCTTACGACTTGTTTAAAATGAATCGCTACCCAATGCACAGAATTACAACAAGCCGAGGGTGTCCATATAAATGTGTGTTTTGCAATTCCTCATCAATATGGCTTGGCAGATGGAGAAAAAGAAGTCCGGAAAAAATCATGGAGGAAATTCGCTTTTTGATAGAAAACCACAAGAAAAAAGTTTTCTTCTTCAATGACAACAGCTTTAATATAGATTTAAAAAGAATTGAACTTTTCTGCACTTTACTTTTGAAAAACAATTTTAAGATTCTTTGGTCAACGCCGGTTAGGCCGGAGCTTATAACTGATGAAATTGCAGTACTTATGAAAAAGTCGGGATGTTATAATGTGAGCGTCGGAATAGAATCGGCAAACAATGAAATCCTGAAAAAGATGAAAAAGAAGAACACCATCGAAAAGATGAATGATGGCATCAAAATCTTCAAAAAAGCAGGCATTGAAGTGCTTGGGCAATTTGTTATTGGTAGTCCGGGCGACACTTTAGAAACAGTTAAGGAATCCATTGATTTCGCAAAAAAATCAGAACTCGACTATGTAATGTTTTATTCCATTTTACCCTTTAAAACGACAGAACAATGGGATTATGTGATAAACGAGGGCAATTTATACAACCAAAAAATTCATGAGTTTCACAGCGTAAAACCCAGAATTGTTTTCGAAACCCCTGAGTTTCCATATAAAGACAGACTTGAGGCAATCAACATTGCGAAAAAAGAAGGTTATTACTCCGAGACCAATGACCGCAGCCGTTTTTTTGATTTTGGAAAAAATTCAGCAAAAAAAATTATTCAGGTACTTCCGGGTTCATCTTCCGAAAAAATTTATCTTTTTATGAAAAATTTCTATAGGCAAAATTTAAGGAAATGAGATTTGTAACTGACAAAAATAATCATTAAAAATTCTTGCTAAGTTTTTTTCATTTTTTTACCGTATTTTTGAGCTTTATTTTACAATTATGAAAAAATCAGAATTTATAACCATACTGGCCGATGCCATCGAAGTGGATGCTTCACTGCTCAATGAAAACACCGTTTTTGCCGATCTCGACGACTATGACTCCATGGCAGTAATGTCCATTATCGCAATGTCCGATGAACATTTCAGCAAAAAATTTACCGGCGAACAGCTTAAATCCATGAAATCGGTGAAAAACCTCATGGACATGATCGGGAATGAAAACTTTACCGAATAATGGCTTTTCTCCGATTCAATAATGTTAAAATTTCAGGCATCGCTGCTGCTGTGCCATCTTTAGTCATTGACAACAGCAGGTTTCAGTCAAACCTGTCGGAAAAGGAAACTGAAAAGATCATTTCCAAAACCGGAATTGCTCAAAGACGGTTTGCCGGAGAAAATATTTCATCGGGCGATCTCGCTTTTGCCGCTGCTGAAAAGCTTATCAACGACATGAACATCAATCGTGGTGAAATTGATTTGGTCATCTTCCTTAGCCAGACTCCCGACTATAAAATCCCGACAACCTCGGCAATTTTGCAACACCGGCTCGGATTACCGAAAACCACCGCATCTTTCGACATAAACCAGGGATGTTCAGGGTATATTTACGGATTGTCAACTGCTTTTTCTTATGCATCACAACCCGGGATAAATAAAGTATTGCTCCTGGTCAGCGAAACATTGTCGAAAACATTATCAAAAAACGACCGCAATACATCACTGCTTTTCGGGGACGGTGCCACAGCCACGCTCATCGAAAAAACCGATCTTCCAATTATTAGCTGGTTCTCGCTCAACACCGACGGCTCGGGCGAAAATGCCATTAAAATTCCCGCAGGCGGATATAAAAATCCATCATCTGTCGAAAACCTTAAATCGATTGAACAAGAAGACGGAAGCATCCGAACTGAACACAACCTGAGCATGGACGGGGTTTTGGTTTTTAATTTTACCGTGGCCGAAGTAGTTGACGACATCAACCGCGTACTCAACTTTTCGGGCCTGACCACCAACGAAATTGACAAAATGATTTTTCACCAGTCGAACCGCTATATGATTGATTTTTTTCTGAAGAAATTGCAATACCCGGCTGAAAAATCACCCGTTTCAATACACAGGTTTGGAAACACCAGCGGAGTATCCATCCCGCTTACCATCGTTTCGGAATTGCAGGAACTGAACTCGAAAAAAGAAAAAATACTGATGTGCGGCTACGGATCAGGCCTGTCATGGGCAACAGCTGTAACCGACCTTGACCATTGCCATATTAGCAAACTTATAGAAATACCTGTTGATACAGAACACTAAATCATCTGCGGCCGGAATTTTCTCCGCCCCCTTTTCTACCGCATTTCTGATAAACAAATGCCACACGCCTGTTTTTCTGCCTTTCTATCATCTGGTCTGCGACAGTGAATTGCCACATATCAAAAACCTTTATCAATACCGTAATTCAAAGCTTTTTTGTGAAGATCTGGACTTTTTTTCAAGACATTTCACATTCGTTGAGCTGAAAGATATCATCAACTTCATAAAATCAGGTTTACCCCTCCCGAAAAACGCCCTGCACATTACATTTGACGACGGACTGCGTGAAGTTTTTGATGTGGCCGCGCCGATCCTGAAAGAAAAAGGCATTCCGGCCACCTTCTTTATAAACAGCGGCTTTACCGACAACAAAGGCCTTTTTTATAAGTATAAAGCCAGTCTGGTCCTTGAAAAAATAAGTCATGCCGGAGAAACACAACTGAAAAAAATCACCGGAATACTGAAAACTGAACACGATATTAAAAAAGCAATCCTCTCTGTCGATTACAGAAACAAAGAACTGCTGGATGAGATTGCACCGGTCATCGATGTGGATTTTAATCTTTTTCTCAAAGATCAAAAACCTTACCTCAGTTCAGAGCAAATCAGGTCACTGGTTTCGGATGGTTTCACCATAGGCAGCCACAGCATTGACCATCCCGATTTTTCAATCATAGATAAAGAGGAGCAAATCAGACAAGCCCGCGAAAGCATGGAATATCTGAGCAAAAATTTCGGAATCACCTACCGGAGCTTTGCTTTTCCGTTTTCAGATTTTAAGCTGATAAAAGATTCCATGGAAGAAATTACAGCATTGTTCGATTGCAGTTTTGGGACTTCCGGAATTAATGATGATATTTATCCATCAAATCTTCAGCGATTTGAAATGGAAAAAACCAATTTGCCGGCCCGAATAATAATCAGGAAAAGGGCTGCCGCCCGCCGGGTTAAACTATTAACCGGAAATAAGACACTTAAAAGATAATGGACATCAGGGAGTACAGGATAAAAGATCTTTTGGAATTCACCGCATCGGATGAATACAGACGGCTCATGACTGTGCCCGTAACGCCCCACCGTGCCCTTTCGCAGGCGAAAAATCCGCGTGCAGGCGAAAATGACCTCGCACTTGTGGTGGCTTATGATAAGGGTGAACCGGTGGGTTACGTAGGAGCCGTTCCCGATTACATGTTCGCCGGAAACGAGGAGTTTAAAATGGCCTGGGGAAGCACCGGATGGGTTCATCCCGATTATAAAAATACCGGAATTTATGTGGTGCTTTTGTTCAGAGCCATGGAGTTTTATCACAACAATTTTGCTTTGGCCGAAGTATCCGAATCGGCAGAAAAAGTATTCATCAAATCGAAAAAATTCATTCAGCTGAAAAATCTTGTCAGCAAAACAATTGTCTGCCGGTCATGCATGACACAGGTATTATTAAACAGAAACAGAAAATTTAAATTGCTGTTTCCCTTTTTCAAAGCCGCAGATTTTCTTTTTAATGCCCTGATGTACCCGGTTTTCTCATACCGCATCAAATCATCAGGAATTGCAAAAAAAATATCAGCGGTTGAAATACATGAATTTGATGAAGAAAGCACAGCGTTTATTAAAAAATATCAGGAGAAAAATCTGTTCCAAAGAGGAAAAGAAGAATTTGACTGGATACTTCAATACCCCTGGGTGACTGAATCGTCGCGCAAATCGACCGAAGATAAAAAATATTTTTTCTCATCCTCCTCGCGTCTTTTCAGATTAAATGCATTCAAGCTATACGAAAACAATAATCTCATTGCAATTATTATTTTAAAGCAGCGCGACAATCATATTTCTGTTCCTTATGCGTTTTATAATGAAAGTACGGCAAAAAATATTCTGCAGTATCTATTCTATGTTCTTTTTAAAAACAAAGCCGACAAGATCACCGTATTTAATGATGATCTTATTAATGAACTAAACAAGGTAAAAATTGTTAAACTATATGTGAAAACAAGGGAACGGAAATCGTACATCACAAAGAAATTCGACACCCTTGATTTTAATGAATACTCCATCCAGTCGGGCGATGGCGATGTGGTTTTTACCTGATGTATGGCAAAATAATTAACATGAGCAAAATTGTTTTTTTCCTGATATTCATCCTTCCGCTGGCAATAACCGCACAGGTATCCGATTTGCCACGCAGCGAGCTTGATCTGGGTGATGATGATGATTTTTCATCATTTGAGATAATGGACTCTGACCTGAAAGATTTCAATGTTTTCTTTGTGGGCGAAAACCATCTTTACAGATACATCAATGATTCGCTGAACTACAAATTTGTGAAATATCTTCACAAAAAAGCCGGCGTGAAAAACATTGCCATTGAGTTTGGATTTACCCGCGGGTATCTGATAAACAAATACATCATTGAAAGCGATACCCTTGCCCTGCGGCTATTGAAACAAAACTCGGGACCCACTTTTATCAATCTGTATGAAAAGTTCCATGATTACAATCTTACCCTGCCCGACAGTTCAAAAATCAGGTTTGTTGGGATTGACGTGGAGCGGTTTTTTGAATTGCCGGTTGAGTACATGTGTAAACTTTTGCCCGCAGATACGGCCATTCCCCACGACATAAAAATGCATCTGGAAAGTCTGAAGGGACTCGCATCCTTTCTTGAAAAAAAACAATCAGGAAACGTTCCGCTAAGGGCATTGATAAAAACGTATTCCTCGCAGGAGACCGTTAAATCTTTCATCGAAAATTACGATCTTACCGATTCCATTTACCAAATTTACCTTGGAGATAATTATGCACTTTTCGATAAGATTGTGGAAAGTCTGAGGGGAACAATTGCCTGGAATGACTACAACACCAGAGAAACCACGCAGGGTTACGTGTACCGTGAGCAGTGTATGGAAGACAATTTTCTGGAGTATTTTTTAAGCCATCCCGGAGAAAAATTCTATGCCCAGTTTGGGAGATGCCATGTTTCGGTAGTCAATCAGGAAGAGGCCTGCTCGTGGCACGATTACAACAGCATCGCCACCCGGCTTGATAATATTGACAATCCCGCCCTCAAAGGCAAAGTGTGTTCCATTGCCATGTTCTATACTTCAAATGACAAAGCCGAAAGTGACGAAAGCCATCAAAATCTGCTCAATCCTTTCAGGCAGTTGTCACAAAAAAACGGACTGACAATTTTTAAGCTTGACAAGGCCGGACTGTATCAGGAGTTATCCGAAAAATATGAATATCTGATAATTAATGATGTAAAAAACAATGCGTTGAAAAGTTTTGGGGTAAATTACGGATATGCTCAATTAGGTCTAAATATACATGCAAACCATTTCAACTATGATAAACTGAACAGTTTTTTTGGCTCTGGCATATCTGAAAAATTTCTGGGTGCAAGCATCGGATTCAGTGTTGATTTTATCAGTGTACAAAATCATGGAGCTTCCCAGAGAGCATCATTTGGTTTCCACCAGCAGAATGATGTAAGATATAATGACACATTGGAAATTGACCTATTCGGATATGATTTTCAGTTCAATTTCGGCGGTGATCTTATAAAATCCCATCATGTTGATCTGATTCCGTCAGCCGGATATGGTTTTGGGAGGGTAAGTCTGCTGACCTCGGTAAAAGACGGAGTAAATGATCCATCGGCCGGCATGTTCGGAGATACCCTTGTGTCAAAATACGGCAATCCGGCTCTTTTATTCAACGCCGCAATGGATTTCAAAATCAACATCAGGAAAGTTTCGGTGGGCGGACGGGCAGAATATTGCCTGGATGCATCAAACAGGCACTGGAGAAAATACGGAATTCTTGTTGAAAGCAGTCCTAAAACAAGTTTGAGCAATTATAGGGTATCGGTATATATAGCTGCAAAACTCTAACAACCTGATTTTATAAAAAAGCAAAATTCGTAAAAATTTCCACAAAAAAAATTTGCAATTAAAAAAAAACCACTACATTTGCAGTCCAATTTGGAAAAAAAACAAATTTGGCCCGTTCGTCTAGTGGACTAGGACGCTAGGTTTTCATCCTAGAAACAGGGGTTCGATGCCCCTACGGGCTGCAGGTTTTAAAAAACTATATTTTAAATTTATGGCACATCATTTATCGGCGTTAAAAAGAATCAGACAGACTGAGACCAAAAGGGTTGAGAATAAATTCTATGCAAAAACCACAAGGAATGCGTTAAAGAAATTTCGATCAACTTCCGACAAGGCAGAAGCAGAAAAAATGTTCCCCGAAGTGTCTGCATTGCTTGATAAGCTAGCAAAAAAAGGTGTGATTCATAAGAACAAAGCATCCAACCTGAAATCCTCAATGGCAAAACAGGTTGCTAAAATGTAAAAGAAAATAACGTACTGAAAAAAGCCTTCTCCACAAAAGAAGGCTTTTTTTATGGAAAATTACAAGCTCAGCATTACCCAGTGGGCACTTGAGGACAGGCCCCGCGAAAAACTCCTCACCAAAGGCATATCTGCTCTTTCGGATGCCGAACTCATTGCCATTCTTATCGGCTCGGGCACCCGCAACGAAACTGCCGTTGAACTGGCACAACGCATTCTGAACAACTCGGGCAACAATCTGCACACCCTTGGAAAACTCAATGTTTCAGATTTAATGAAAGAAAAAGGCATCGGCGAGGCAAAGGCTATTACCATAATTTCCGCGCTGGAACTTGGTCGGCGAAGGTCGGCTACCGAAACACCTGAAAAATCAAAAATCACTTCAAGCCGTGATGTTTTTACCCTTATGCACCCGGTTTTGGGTGACCTTCCCCATGAAGAATTCTGGGTTTTATACCTTAACCGGTCAAATAAAATCATCGACAAAATGAAAATCTCACAGGGCGGGGTAACCGGAACAGTCACTGATATTAAAATAATCATGAAAATGGCTCTCGACAAACTGGCCTCAGCAGTAATTCTCTGCCACAACCACCCCTCGGGCAACACCGAACCCAGTCAGGCCGACATAGATATTACCAGCAAAATAAAATCAGCCGGAACATTTTGCGATGTCGCCGTACTTGATCACATCATCATTGCTGATAAAAAATATACCAGTCTGGCCGACGAGGGGATAATTTAGTGTCTTTCAATAAAGTCAATGAACACTTAACTTTTTAGACAGGCACTAATAAGAGACTGCTGATAAAATTGTAACAAATTGATACATTAATTTCATTATTGATTTGAATACAATAAAATGCAAGGATTTATAAGTTTTTTTATCCGTTTTTCTTTGCATTGAAAATCGTTTCCATTTCCGCCGCAATTGATTTTTTGGTTCTAAAATTATTTTAGGGCGGCGGTTTTGTTAATGCAATCTTATTTTCTACAAAGAGTTTGGTGCTCTGCACCAAGAAAAAACATTCGGTGCAGAGCACCGCTCTCTTTGTAGTAAATGAGTAAGTCCTTTAAAAACCGCCGCACGAAAATGTACTATAATAGATGAAGCTTTTTGCGGCGGAAATGAAATGAAGTTTTAAAATAACTGTGAACGAAAAAAGTATAGCGTTTAATTGATCCTCGAATTCAATTCGGGGTCGAAACCTTACTTGAGAATTTTCGATTTGACTTAATCAGCAGGCCCTTCTATGTTGAAGCCTACTCCGACAGCATCACCTCAACCCTGCGGTTAAGTTCGCGGCCTTCTTCGAGTTTTGAGGAGTATTTTTTGCTTGCTCCGTAACCGCCAAAATTCAGGCGTGTTTTTTCAATTCCCTGACTAACCAAATATTTCCATACCACGGTTGCCCGCTGCGACTGCAAGTGCATGCCATCTTTTTCTTTCTCATCATAATAACCCATGATCATGGCTTTAAGGTCAGGATTTTCACGCATAAGCGAAAGAATATAATTGAGCTCTGTCATGGATTTTGGGTTCACCTCAACAGAGTTCTTCTTAAATAAAATATCATTGATTTCGAGCGACATTTCTCTTTTTTGCGAACGGGGTGTCTCAACAACCGGATCAGCAGGTGCATCCTGCGTAATGGTAACCGGCGTTTCAACAACTGTGTTTTTATCTTCGGGCTGAGTGACAGTTGATTTATTTCCCTGCTCAGGGGTTTTTACTGTTTCCCTTTTGGAATTATTTTCAGTCACAACTGAAAAGGTGTTATCCTCAACCGGAGTTTCAACAACACTTTCTTCGGTTGCTTCAATTTTGTTTTCGGCAACAGTTGTGTTGGTCCGGTTGTCACTGGCAACAATGTTTTGTGAAGTATTATCATTGCGTGTTGATGCATTATAAACAACCACCGATGTGGTAGAAACCACAGCCACAGTCGAAACCACAACAACAGCCTTGGTGGCAAACGATGCTGCGGCAAAAATTTTCTGTGATTTCACAAAAAACAGCGCAACCGATGCAGCAGCAATTTTATACCACTTGCCCGATGGCCTTCGGGTCATTGCCTCATTAAGTCTTTCCCAGGTGGCTGCTTTATTCCATGCAGCGCTTTTTGGCACACCGTCCATGCTGTCAATTTTGTCCCTGAAAAACTTGTCAAATTCCTTTGTTTTCATAACCGTAAAATTTGTCAATTACTCTCCGCCGGCTTTCCTTGTCCTTTCGAGATACATTTTGTTATCTTCAAGCAATTTAATAATTGCATTGCGGGCTTTGCTCAACTGGCTCTTGGATGTGTTTTCGGAGATCCCGAGCTTTTTGGCAATGTCCTTGTGTGTAAAACCTTCAACTGCATAAAGGTTGAACACTGTGCGATAACCGATAGGTAATGTCCTGACCAGATTGAAAATCTCTTCGGCCGAGATCTCACTGTCGGGTGAAAAATCCTCGTCAATTTCCTTGCAGTAGTTTTCGGGGACCATATTAAAATTATGGTTTTTCCTTAAAAACATGAGCGATTCATTAACCAGTATTCTCTTTACCCAGCCATCAAAACTTCCCTTTCCCCGGTACTCGAATGTCTTCACATGATCAAATACCTTCATGAATCCTGTAACCATGACGTCTTCAGCATCATGTTCATTTTTCAGATACCTGAAACATAATCTGAACATCGAGTCGGCATAATGCTCATAAAACAGTTTATGAACCAGCCGGTCTTTGTCCCTGAAAAGTTTTAATAGCCTTTCTTCCATTAATGGTCAACAAAGAATAATTGCTTTACTTTACTAATAAATGTCCGAACCAACCAAATGGTTGCCCGGGCAGATATAAAATTAAACTTTTTTTGGATTGAAATAGTATCGTTACACCAAAATATTTTGTCTGAGCAATTTGCCTCTGCATAGTTTAGCCAGCGATTCTGACTACATATGATCAAACCACGGCCTTTCATCCAGAGCTTAAAAAACATGGCCCTCCGGGCCCTTTGCTCATTGGGATTTAAGGGGTTAATTTAACTTATGGCTTCAAACTTTTGACTTTTGACTTGATGGACTTTCGACTTTATGGACCTTTGACTTGATGGACTTTCGACTTGATGGACTTTCGACCTTACAGACTTTCGACTTTATGGACTTTCGACCTTACAGACTTTCGACTTTATGGACTTTCAAACAATTTTTATTACTTTCGTACGATATTTGCATGATATTGAAAAAAAGAAATTTTGTTCGGCTTTAAAAACATACAATCCCTTTCGGATGACGAACTCATCGGCAAATACAAAAAAACCGGCGACAACTCATTCGTTGGTGAACTTTATAAAAGATACACCCATTTTGTTTTTTGTGTGTGCCTGAAATATTTTAAAAATGAGGACGATTCGAAAGAAGCCGTCATGCAGATTTTTGAAAAATTGCTTGCTGACCTGAAAACACACAACGTCGAAAAATTCAAACCCTGGCTTCACGTGGTTACCCGAAATCATTGCCTTTTGGCTTTGCGCTCAGAAAAGTACAGACAAAAATTTGAGGACGGATATAAAAATCATCAGGAAGTATTTATGGAAAATAACAACCATTTGTATCCTGATAGTGAAGATGACACAGAAATCAAACTCGAATTGCTGGGCGATGCAATAAAACTGCTCAACGAAGAACAGCGCAAATGCATCGAGCTGTTTTATCTTCAGGACAAAAGTTATAATGATGTGGCTGAAATTACAGGGTATGACTTATTAAAAGTAAAGAGTTATATCCAGAACGGTAAAAGAAATTTGAAAATTCTAATGACTAAAGAAAATGAATGAGAAGCTGCACGATATGTTTAACGGGTCTGACTGCCCCCCCGACAAGGTAAAAAAAGATTACCTTGATGGGAAACTGTCGGCCGAAATGAAGCGCTCTTTCGAGCTTCACCTGGCCGGTTGCGAAATGTGCTCCGACGAAATCGAAGGCATGTCGGTCATTAATGATCCTGCCCGCATCGCTTCTGTCGTTTCTGAAATCAATGCCGAAATTGACCATAAAACCGGTGAAAAAAAAGCTAAAGTTTTTTTCCTTGAAACCCGCTGGCGTGCCGTTGCTGCTATTGTTATCCTGATTATTGTTTCTGCTGTTGTTTTAATGAATATCTCTATTGAAAAAGATTCCAAACAGATTGTCTCCGATAATATTGAAAAACACCCCGCAAAAAAGAAAATCCCGCCAACCTCAAGCGATTCTCTTTTGGATCTGCAAACCAAAGATCAACCCACACCTGAAGAAAAAGCAATCCCTGATAAACAAAAAGAATATAAAAAAACAACCGTTTTTTCAGGATCTGTCGGTAAAAATGAGGAAATTGCAAAAACTGACCGCGGCGGATATTTCAACCGGGAGTCAGCCTCTGATGAAACAGTTACCGTTACTTTAGATGATGTAACCGTTGTCGAAACAGAAGCCGATGAAGACAAAGGCGTTTTTTCCGACCTTCTAAAATCATCCGAAGAGCTGTCCTCAAGAAATGACAGCAAGAATGAAGCTGAAAAGAAAGAAGTAGCTGATTTTGAAGTTTCCGAATCCAAAGTTGTTTTGGCAGAACGGTCCGAAGACAGTCGTGAAAAATCAAAAAATAACAGAAAAGCCGACAAGGAATCCCAAACAAGATCCCTTGGAAAAGCTGAATCACCCGCAAGTGGCGAAATTACTGTAACCGGAGGACTTTCTGTAGGTGCAGGTGACACACAAAATGGTGCAGCCCAAATGCCCGTTTCAACCGCAACTGTCGATAATAATGCCCTTGACGGTGATCTTGTTACCTCCGAAGACAAAGCCCTCGAAGAATACGACGGAAAAAAATACCGTGATGCCATAGCCTCTTTCGGTAAGGTCCTAAAAGATAAACCCGGCGACCAAAAAGCCATTTTTTATAGCGCACTTTCTTATCTTTCACTTGGAGATAATGACAAAACTATTGAACTATTAAGCGATATCATCACAGATAAGAATTCACCCTATTACTCACAATCAAGATATTATCTGGCATTGGCCTATAAGCAAAAAGGAAATCTTGAAAAAGCGCGCCAGATATGCAACGAAATTGTTGATGGTGATGATGCTTTTAAAGAAAAAGCAAGTGAAATTCTTCTTGAAATCAATAACCAGTGATATATTTATCCCTTGTATTTTGATTATTATAAAAAACCCCTATCTTTGCAACCCGTAAATTTGGTTCTTAACTTTTTTAATAAGCCCGGGTGGCGGAATTGGTAGACGCGCTGGTCTCAAACACCAGTGGTAGCAATACCGTGCCGGTTCGATCCCGGCCCCGGGTACAAAAACCCTCGCAAGAGGGTTTTTTAATATAAAAAAATATGTCGCAAAATATCAAGTCTGATCAGTTTGACCGTCATTACCTTGAAATGGCCCGCATTTGGGCAAAAAACTCCTACTGCAAAAAAAGACAGGTGGGAGCGCTCATTGTAAAGGACAGGATGATCATCTCAGATGGATATAACGGAACTCCTTCCGGATTTGAAAATGAATGCGAAGATGAAAACTTCTCGACCAAACCTTACGTATTACATGCTGAAGCCAATGCCATTACCAAAGTCGCAAAATCAAACAACAGCAGTGACGGTGCAACATTGTATGTAACAACTTCACCTTGTATTGAATGTGCAAAACTGGTGATTCAGGCTGGCATCAAAAGAGTGGTTTATTGCGATGATTATCACAAAAACGATGGCTTTGAACTGCTCAAAAAAGCTAATATTGAAGTAAATAAAATTGAGATTTAATGGGTATTCAGAACAGACCGGCAGTAATCTACTTTCCAATTATTCTTGCGATTTTTTTTGTTGCCGGAATATTTGTCGGAAAAACTCTGAAACACGATGAAATTATTCAGCAACAAAAAGACAAATTATCTGATGTCTTTGAATTGATTACCGAAAAATACGTCGACTCCGTTTCCTACGAAGAACTTATTGACCGAACCATTCCTAAAATTCTTGAAACCCTCGACCCCCACACAATATATATACCCGCCGAAGAACTTGCCGAAATCAACGAATCTCTCGAGGGTAATTTTGACGGCATCGGAATACAGTTTAATATCCAGAATGATACTGTGGTGGTGGTGAATACTATTCCGGGCGGACCATCAGCCGACAAGGGTGTGATGGCAGGCGACCGAATTGTGAAAGTGGATGGAAAGGTTATTGCCGGAGTAAAAATCTCCAACAACAACGTAATGAAACTTTTAAAAGGCCGCAAGGGCACAAAAGTGATTATCGGTGTTAAACGCAAAAATGTCAATGAAATTCTTGATTATGAAATTACCCGCGACGAAATTCCACTCTGGAGCATCGACGTGGCTTATATGATTGATAAAATTACCGGATACATCAAAATTTCAAAGTTTTCAAGAACCACCTACGAGGAGTTTATCGAGAAATTTGACGGACTGAAAAAACAGGGACTGAAAAAACTCATCATCGACCTGCGCGATAATGGTGGCGGGTACATGGATGCTGCTACCGATCTGGCTGACGAGTTTCTCGATTATGGAAAACTCATTGTTTATACACAAGGAGCCCACCAACTTAAAAATGAAGTTTTCTCTACAACGGCAAACAAAGGCAAAGACATTGAAGTGGCAGTGCTGCTGAATGAATTTTCTGCTTCAGCCAGTGAAATTTTTGCGGGTGCTCTTCAGGATAACGACCGGGCAATAATTGTAGGTAGAAGATCCTTTGGAAAAGGACTGGTGCAGGAACAAATACCATTGACCGACGGCTCGGCAATCAGACTGACCGTAGCCAGATACTACACTCCTGTTGGCCGCAGCGTTCAGAAACCCTACAGCGAAGGAGTGGATGATTACTATTCTGATCTGGAAAAAAGATATTACAACGGGGAGTTTGATGCCCCGGACAGTACAAAATTTGCCGATTCACTGAAATTCATCACTCCCGGAGGCAAAGTTGTTTACGGCGGTGGCGGTATCATGCCCGATGTTTTTGTGGGCGTGGACAGCCTCGGTGTATCAGATTACTTTTTCGATATTAACGACCGCAGTCTGGTTTACCGCTATGCATTTGAGTTTACCGATAACAACCGAAATAAATTGAATACCCTTAAAAACCATAAGGAAATTATTGCCTTTATTGACAGCAAAAACATACTCGAAGATTTCGTAAATTATGCCGAAAAGAATGGGGTGAAAAGAAATCCTGAGCAAATAAAAATATCTCAAAAGGTAATTCTTACCCAGATTAAAGCCCATATAGCCCGAAATATTATTGACGACATTGGTTTTTACCCAATAATAAAGGAAATTGATGGCACTTTGCTCAAAGCCATCGAGGTACTTGAAAAAAAATAATCGGATTTTCTAATCTTCCTGTTCCCCGGTCAGCCGGTTTATTCCGTAGTTTTTAAAAAATTCCTCGGCATTTGCCAGATTTTGAACATTCCCCAGATCCATCCAGAAGCTTTCTTCACACTGGTAACCCAATATCTTATGTTGCGAAGATAATGACAGATACAATTCGGTAATAGAGAATTTTCCTTCCTGAGTGATATAATTGAAAATTTCAGGACTGATCACATGAATTCCACTGAAAGCCAAAGCTGCGAACTTTCCTGTATTAACCCTGGTCATTTTAATCTCGTTGCTTTTCATGTTCTTCCATCCAAGCATGTTAAAATTACCATCAAAAAGAAAATACCTTGATGTTTTCCGGTTTTTCACAGCCAATGTGGCCAGCGCGTTTTCCTGTATATGAAACTGGTAGAGGTCCTGGAGATTCAGATTTGAAATAACGTCCACATTGTGCACCAGAAAAGGTTTGTTATCAAAAAATCCTGCCACTTTTTTTAACCCGCCTCCGGTATCCAGCAAAAAATCCCTTTCGTCTGAAATGGTAATGGATGCGCCAAAATTTTTGTTCTTTTTTAAAAAATCAAGCACCATATCGGGAAAATGATGTACATTGATTATCAAATCATTATACCCAAAAAACCTTAAACGTTTAATAACCAGTTCAAGCAATGGCACTCCATGCACCTCAACAAGTGCCTTGGGTTTTTCGTTTGTAAGCGGAGCCAGGCGCGTACCCAGTCCGGCTGCAAAAATCATTGCCTTCATTTTTCCTATTTCTGTTTACAATTGCCGGTGCAATTGGTTATATTTATTTCAGCTCCCGGTGAATCAGGATTATCTGAATATTGTATTTTGCTTTCAGGTGTTTGGCCAGTTTTTCGGCACTGTAAACCGAACGGTGCTGCCCTCCGGTACAACCGAAACTGATTACCAGATCAGTAAAATCTCGTTTAATATATTTCTCAACAGATTGATCCGCAAGCAGAAAAACTGCATTGAGAAAATCTTCCATTTCTGTCTCTTTTTCAAAAAACCTGATTACTTCTTCATCCTTACCTGTCAAAGTTTTGTACTCTTCGTACTTTCCGGGATTATGGATGGCACGGCAATCAAATACATACCCGCCCCCATTTCCGCTCTCGTCCAAAGGTATACCGTTTTTGTAAGAAAAACTATTAATGCGTACAGTTAGTTTATTTTTTGCAGAAAAAACTGCATGGTCATTTCCTATGGATTTTAAGTATTCTGATTCCGTTAGCGATTGAAGTACCGATTCAAGTGTAGGTATGTTAACAGGCAATTTCACATTGCCAAGAATCCATTTCAGGTTTTCTATGGCATATGGGATACTGGCAAGAAAATGCTTTTTCTTTTCATAAAACCCCCTGAATCCATATGCTCCCATGGCTTGCATAATCCTAATCAGCACATAACCATAATAGTAATTTCGGAACTCCCCGCGGTCAAATTTTATGTGCTTTTCAAGTACATCCAGATAATACTCAAACAATTCGGTTCTTACCGAGCGCGGAATATCAGCTTTCGCATCATAAAGCAGCGAAGCTATATCATATTGTAGAGCACCCTTTCTTCCTCCTTGATAATCAATAAAATAAACTTTTCCATCATTAATCATGATGTTTCTCGACTGAAAATCGCGGTAAAGAAAATAGTCTTGGCCTGCTTGCAAAAGATAAGCTGCAAACTTTTGAAAATCATCTTCGAGCAGTTGTTCGTCAAAGGGAATTTTAGCCAGCTTAAGAAAATAATACTTGAAATAATTCATGTCCCACATCATGGACTGCCTGTCGAATTTATCCCTTGGATAACAAACCGAGTAATCAAGGTCCTTCCCTGCTTCAATCTGAAACCCGGGCAAACTCTCAATCACTTTTTTATAAGTTTTGATCAAATCGCCGGTAAACCCCTTTTCTTTTCTTTCTTCTGAGAGATATGAAAAAAGTGTTTGATCTCCCAGATCTTCAAGTATATAGATATTGTTTTCGATGTCCGAGGCAATAAGTCCGGGCACATTCAACCCATGCTTCAAAAAATGCCTGGTAAACTCAATAAAAGCAATGTTCTCGCGGAAATCCTGATTATACACCCCCATCACACTTTTGTTTTTTCCCTGCATCCGGTAATATTCCCTGTAAGAACCGGATGGCGGAAGCTGGGTGACCTTCTCAGGTTTTTCGCCAAAATGCTCAATATATAATTTTTGTAGTTTTTGTCTTTTCAACCTAAAAAAACATAAATTGTTTATATTCTGTTTTTTAACAACCTGAACGGGTTAGAAATTCAGGAATATTTGTCCAACCAAATAACTTTTAAAGAAAACCAGAATTTCACAAAAAATCTTTCTAAAAACATATTATTTGCTAACACTTTTACTAACAAAGAGGTTATTTTTACATCCAAATAAAAATATGACAACCATGAAAAAACTGATTTACTTTATAATTGCCATATCGCTTATCGGATGCAGTACAGAAAAAAATAAGGATGAAAAAGCCGGAGCAACAATGGATATTACATCTTCGGGACTGGATTATGCTTCGGCAAAACTCCTTCTCAATGATGATTCAACTGCCTACGAAAGCAACAGCATTAAATATGCCGAGCGGCTTAAACTTGTACTCAGCGGAGTAAAAGGTTTTAATTCAGAAGGCGGAAGGATTTTTCCCGGAGCCCACATGGTAATTATTGACGAAAAAGGGACTATTATTCTCGAACAAACTGATCTGTTTAGTGATTATGATTCAACCGGAATTGAAGAATCCAAGGTAGATCTTTTATACGTACAAATGATTGCACTTGCTCCACTTGAAATTGGTAAAGAGTATAGCTGGGAAACAAGGTTCTGGGATAAAAGGGGTAATGGCGAAATCATTGCGAAAATACCTGTTAAAGTTACCGGCCCCAACGAGGTGGAAGTGAAAATCAAAAAAGATAAAATTGAATTTTGGCGCGCTTACCTGGCTGGTGAAAAAGGGATTAAATCCAAAGCCGAATTTTCTCCGGGAGATTTAATGTACATTGAAATTGAGCAGGTCAAAGGTCTTCTGTTTGAAGAGGACAGCAACCACATGAGCTTTGAATCGGTAATTTTGAATGCCGATGGCTCACCCGCTTCAGAAACTATTTATGATACGCTGAAACTGAAAAATATCAGTATTTTAGAAGGATATATGCACCTTTCCGAAAAAATGACTGCGGGAAATTATAAATGGGTTTCCAAATTTACCGATTTGGTTGGAAAAGGATATGTTGAGGCTACGGTCAATATTAAAGTGGTTAAATAGAAAAAATCTTACTTTTTCCTGACTTTGTCAAATAAAAAAAAACCTAACGCTTTAAATAACAATAAGATTAAAAAACTAAATTGAGAATTTAGAGGCGCACTAACGAAACAAGAAAATGAAACATAGTGTAAACCTGTATCTTATTAGCTTTTTTTTTAAGGTCTGAAAGACCGATTTGTAACACCACAGGGTGAAACACAGTGTAACCCTGTGAAAAAAAGCCAAGATGGGGGTGCATTTACGAAGTCCGAAGAAAAGCTTTTACTTCTTGTTTGAAAAAATATTGATACCAAAGCCAACCCGCATGAACAAACCTGAGTCATAGTAGGTTTCGGTTCCGGGTTCATAATAACTCTCTTCTTCAATTTTAGCATATCCATAACCCAGAGCCAGCAAAAAATAACCCTGATCCAAAATATTGTATTTAAGTCCTAAAGAACCCGAAAAAGCAAGACAACTTAACCCCATTGGTTGATTTATTCCAAAATCACCATAATTTACATACTCTGCATACCCATAACATCCCCTCATATAACTGACAGCCGGCTCAATAAAAAATTTCAAATTATCTGCAACTTCTGCAAAATGATAACGATAGCCCCCATCAAAACCTAGCACTTCAAAACTTGTTAAGTAATACGACATAATACCGGCAAATAATTGATGCCTGTTGTATGAAGCCGTAAGGTTAACGGTTAATTTACTGGTAAGTTCTACCTGGTAAATATTCCTTAACGTAAGGTCAACTCCAACAACAAACTTATTTTCATCCTGTGAAAATGATGGCACTGATGCAAAGATCATTAAGCCAATTAAAATTATTCTTAACTTATTCATGACACTATTTTTGTCAAAAATAATTATTTATGTTTAAAAAACAAATTAATTAATTTCAACACAAACCGGACAATGATCGGAATGTTCAACACTGCTGAGTATTGATGCTTTATGCACCGAGCTTTTCAGGTTTTCGGTCACCAGATGATAATCAATTCTCCATCCCAGGTTTTTCTGCCGTGAATTTTGTCGGTAACTCCACCAGGAATATTGTTCGGGCAGGTCATTGAACATCCTGAAACTATCCACAAACCCCGAGCCGATGATTTTATCGAACCACTCACGCTCTTCGGGCAAAAATCCCGACATTTTGGTGTGTTTCTGAGGATGGTTGATATCAATGGGCTTGTGGCAGATGTTGAAATCACCCGACACAATGATTTTCTTTCTTTCACTTTTCAGGTTTGTCAGATATTCCAAAAAATCATACAGATATTTCATTTTAAAATCCTGTCGCTCATCTCCGGTAGTCCCCGACGGAAAATAACTATTAATAATGGTAATATCTCCAAAATCGGCCCGTATGAGCCGTCCCTCTGAATCATACCTCTCAATTCCCATTCCGGAAATCACCTTGTCAGGTTGGGTTTTTGAAAGCACTGCCGTTCCGCTGTATCCCTTTTTCCCAGCCGAAAACCAGGTTTGATGGAGGTATCCTGCATACTCAAATTGCAGGGTTTCTATCTGCTCTTTTTCTGCTTTGATTTCCTGGATGCAAAGAATATCCGGACTTTCTTTTTTTAACCACTCAATAAAGCCCTTTTTCATGGCGGCTCTTATTCCGTTCACATTATATGATAATATTTTCATTTCAATGCTTATTTTTGTATCACGAACAAATATCAGAATATTTCGGAAATTGAAAAAGGGAATCGTTATAAAATCCACCGGAAGCAGATACACCGTCAGAGATGAAGAGGGTATAATGCTTGATTGTATTATTGCCGGCAAGTTCAGGATGAAAGGGTTGAAAACCACCAATCCTGTTGCCGTCGGTGATATCGTTACAATAAAACCCGGTGAAAGCGGCCAGCACCATACCATTACCGAAATAGAGCAGCGGAAAAACTATATTATCCGCAGGTCTTCAAACCTGTCGCACCAATACCATATCATTGCTTCAAACATCGATCAGGCATTGCTGATTATTACCATAGGGTTTCCTGATACAACCACAGCTTTTATTGATCGGTTTCTTGTTTCTGCCGAAGCATACCGCATTCCGGTTGTCCTGATTTTCAACAAAGCCGATATGTACGACAACGAACTGGGCGAGGAAATTAAAAACCTCATCAGCATATACGAAAACATCGGATATCAGTGTCTGCAAACATCTGCGCGCACCGGAACAGGAATTGATGAACTGAAAAAAATTCTGACCGACAAAGTTAGTGTGATCGCAGGCCATTCGGGGGTGGGAAAATCAACGCTGGTCAATAAAATATCTCCCGGATTAAACCTGAAAACCGGAAAAATTTCTGATTACCATCTCAAAGGAAAGCATACTACAACCTTTGCAGAAATGTTTGAGCTCGAAACTGGCGGGTTTATTATTGATACCCCCGGCATCAAAGGGTTTGGTGTAATTGACATGGAAAAAGAAGAAATTTTCCATTTTTTCCCTGAAATTTTCAGGGTAGCCGAAAACTGCCAGTATTATAATTGTACACACATCCACGAACCCGGATGCGCCGTAAAGGAGGCAGTTGATAAAGAAGAGATAAGCTATTCAAGATATTACAACTATGTTGGCCTTGTAACCAATTCTGAAGACAAGTACCGGAATAAAGATTATTAATTAAAAAAACTTAATATCTTTGCTTTCAAATGAAATATGACATAACCGACATATTATCTTTCAGTTTCATTACGGCATTTTTGATTTGCTTTTTTGCCATTCCGGCCATCATTAAAGCCGCCAAGGCAAAAAACCTGTACGATGAGCCCGGAATAAGAAATTCGCATTCTGAAAAAGTACCCCGGTTGGGCGGATTGGCAATTTTTGCAGCCATGGTTTCATCCATTACATTTTGGACAGATTTTACTATTTGTCCGCACCTGCAGTTTATTATTGCCGCCATGACCGTAATGACATTGATTGGCATCAACGATGATGTGGTTGGCCTGAGTCCTTTCAGAAAAACAGTGGGAATGGTCTTTGCCTCAATGATTATTGTGATCTGGGGAAACATCAGAATTACAGAAATGTACGGTATTTTTGGTGTGCAGGTACTGCCTGAAATTATTTCCATTTTATTCACCATTTTAACCTTGATTGTGATCATCAACGCTTTCAATATGGTTGATGGCATCAACGGTTTGGCAGCCAGCATGGGAATAATCTCGGCCCTGATTTTCGGAATATGGTTTTATCTTGTAAAAGATTATCAGCATGCCATTATTTCCTTTTCTTTAGTTGCTGCCCTGTTGGCTTTTCTGAGATACAATGTTACACCTGCAAAAATTTTTATGGGTGATACAGGATCTCTGCTTATTGGACTGTTGATTGCTGTGCTGGCAGTTGAATTTATTAAGGCAAACGGTTATTATACAGGCAATCCCGAAATAAAAAGCACTCCTTATTTCATAAAATCGGCTCCTGCAGTGGCAATCGGAATTATTTTCATTCCGCTTTTTGATCTGGTAAGGGTTTTCATTTTCAGAATCCTCAGAAAAAGATCTCCCTTCAGACCCGATAAAACACACATGCACCACATCCTTTTGAAATTTGGCAATTCTCACATGATGGCCACTGCAATTCTTTCATTTTTCTCGGTAATCTTTATTGTGCTTTCCTTTGCATTAAATTTTTTGGGTAATTATATATTGGGTGCAATTTTAATCGGAGCATCACTCATTCTTACCTATATTCCCTATTATTTTCTCAGACGCAACAAAAATTCCGGCAACGGCAACAACTCATGAAAATTCTGGTTACGGCCATATTTTTTTCCATCCTGTTGACCGGCTTATCACAAAATGGTTCGGTGTTCCTCAACAATTATCACAACAGGCAGGTTGACAAAGTAATCAATGCTTCGGGTGAAATTATTCATACCGGTTTCAAACCACTGCTTAAAGATCAGGTTGGAGGGAAAATAGATATTGACTCTGTACTTTTTCCTGACAACAGAGACAGTGCTTTGCTCTCTAAAATAAGACACACATGGTTTTTAAGAAAACTTCGCAAAGAAGATTTTTTTCTTGTAGATAAAAAAGATTTCAAACTGGGTGCTAATTTCCTTGTTAATCTTGAATCAGGACGCGATACCGCCATCGATTACACTCCAACCATAAACACAAGAGGTATATGCGTTTACGGTAAAGTTGGCCGTAACGTGTATTTTTATTCAGATTTCTTCGAAAACCAAGGTATTTTCAGAGAGCACATCAATGCCTATGTAAGAAAATACCACGTAATTCCGGGTTTTGGCCGCACAAAATCCTATGAAGATAAATTTGACTATTCCTCATCTTCTGGATTTGTAACTTATTTTCCCTGGAAGATATTAAGTCTGCAACTGGGCCACGGAAAACATTTTGTGGGTGAAGGATACCGTTCACTCCTGCTCAGTGACAACAGCTTTTTCTATCCCTATCTGAAAATTACCACAACACTGAAAAAAATTCAATATATCAACCTGTTTACCTCATTTCAGGAAGTTATTGCCTACGACAACAACTACCTTGTTCATTCCAGAAAAACTGGATCTTTTAACTATTTGAGCTATGCAATTAATAAATATGCTCAGGTCGGCTTGTTTGAAGGTGTGATTTTCCAGGTTGCCGACAGCGCATTTAATAAAAAAGTACCGGCAAATTCATTTAATCCTGTAATTGGTGTGCGCAGTCTGCAATATTCCCTTGATAACACACACAATGTGCTTTTGGGGTTAAACCTTAAAATTATTCCCCATAAATCATTGCAATTATACGCCCAGTATGTGATTGATGATATGGGAAAGGACTCACTGGACAAAAAAAACGGATTACAGGCTGGAATAAAAATTTTCGATCCCTTTGGATTTAAGAACTTTTACCTGCAAGCTGAATATAACAAGGTGAATCCATACACCTATTCGCACCTGACAGCCAGACAAAATTACTCCTTTTACAATCAGGCACTGGCGCATCCGCTGGGAGCAAACTTCAGGGAGTTTCTGATCATTTCGCAATATAATTTTAAAGATTTCTTCATTGAATTCAGGCTGATGAATGTTGAAACCGGACTTGACAGTGCCAACCTCAATTATGGACAGAATATTTTTCTTTCCAATAATTACCAGATGCCTGCAACTGCCGGATATGAATTTATGCAGGGACTAAAAACCAGCATTACAAGTACAGGAATAAAATTCGGTTACATGCTGAACCCCCGCACAAACATGCATTTTTTCTTTGGATATGACAAGCGTTTAAGCAGTAACGAAACCGGAAAAACATACTCCAATTACATTTATTTTGGCTTCAAAACACAGATTTACAATTCTTCCTTTGATTTTTAAAATCTGACCTGCCCCCACAAACAACAAAACACTGAATAACTCCGTTTTAAAGTTGCTAACAGCATGTTATTGATAAGTTTAATAAACATGAAAACAACAGGGCAATAATTGAAATAATTTTGCAGATTAAGACAACTGATTGAAACGATTTAAAAAAATATTGAAGTGGACCCTGATCAGCATTTTTTCGCTGATCTTATTGCTTGTGGCTTCGGGGTTTATTATCATTTATTTTTACGAGGATGAAATTGAGCAATACTTTGTACGTGAGCTGAATAAAACCCTTAAAGCAGATGTGCAGATAGAAGATATCGAATTTTCAGTATTCTCCAAATTTCCCGATGCCTCTATTGAGTTCATCAATGTGACCGCTTATTCACCCGAGGGCATAAAAAAAGGCGAATTTAAAAATATCGATGCCAATGTGCTGTTTACTTCCGCCAGTCTGTTTTTGCAGTTTAACATCATGGATGTGTTCACAGGTGACTACACCGTAAAAAAAATATATATAAGCGACGGTACCGCCAATGTTCTGGTTGATTCAAAAGGCAATGACAACTATCATATTTTCAAGGAAACATCCGATACCACTAAAGCAGACTTTGAGGTTGCCCTGAAAAAAATTACCCTGTCTGAGATGAAACTGAATTACGTCAACAAAATTAAAAACGTTGACATTCAAACCTATACCGACGATTTTGTTTTAGCAGGCGATTTATCAGCCGAAACATATACTCTGGAAACCACCGGAACCCTTAGCATTGACAAGGTAATGGTTGACAATGTGAATTATGTCAATGGCAACCATGCTTCGCTTAGCATGGACCTTGATGTCGATAACGAAAAAGTAACAGTGAGTGATGGCTACTTTTCTTTAGCCGACCTGGGTTTTGTTGTTTATGGAAGCTACTGGCTTGAAAAAAACTATATCGATCTGGAAGTTAAGGGAAAAGACATCAACATCCAGTCATTCCTTTCTTTGCTGCCTGCTGAATATCGCGGTCAGACTGCCGGTTATTACAGTTCAGGAACATTCTTTGTAAATGCAAAGGTTAAGGGAGAAATTTCCAATACTTCAACACCGCTCGTTGAAACCAGGTTTGGAATCAAAAACGGGGAAATAAATAAAACCGGGACAGATCTTACACTCACAAATCTTTCGCTCGACGGAATTTATTCTAATGGTAAGGACAAAGACGGAAAATCATATCTGAAGCTAAGCAATTTCAACTCGGAGCTGGGAAAAAGCAAAATATCAGGCAATTACATGGCTGAAAATATTTCTTCACCCAAAGTGCAGATAGAACTTGACATGGTTGCCGATCTGGAAGAGATTTATGAGTTTTTTGAATTTGAAAGTGTCAGCAGTATGAAAGGGCATGCAAAGGCAAACCTCAATTTTCTGGGCAATCTGAACAACCTTGCAGATATCAGCAAAGATGCATTTCTGAAATCAAAAACACAGGGATTTATTGAGTTTTCGGGAGTAACCATGGAAATGGAAAAATACTCCTACCTGCTGAAAGAATTAAACGGAAAACTGCTCTTCAAAAACAACGACCTTAAAATTGACAGTCTGGCCTTCACCATAAACGAAAGTGATTTCTTTACCACCGGATATCTGAAAAACCTCATTTCCTACATTATGCTTGAAGACCAGAAAATAAGTGTAGAAGGTGATATAAAATGCCATAATCTGAACGTTGAGGATGTTATCCCCAAAACAAGAGGAACTTCACTGGCTGGGGGAGAATCAGGAAAAATTATCCTTCCTGATGATATCAACTTAAATATAAACCTCAAAGTAGACCGGTTCAGTTTTGGAAAATTCGATGCAGACAGGGTTCAGGGGAAAGTAATCTATGCAAACAAGCAAATTGAAACCCGGAATTTCACTTTCAGCTCACTGCAAGGCAACATCAGAGCAGATGTTTCCATTTTGCAAAACGATTTGCTCAATTTTTATGTGTTTTGCAAATCAGAACTCAGCAACATTGATATAACCAAACTGTTTTATTCTTTTAATAATTTCAGCCAGGATTTCATCGTGGATAAAAACCTCAAAGGGAGCATTAATGCTTTGATTATGCTGAGAGCCGAATGGACCAACGACCTTGAGGTAATAGAAGACAAAATTGTTGCCGACGGAAAAGTCGAGATAAATAACGGTGAACTTGTCAATTTCGAACCAATGGAAAGACTTTCCTCATTTATTTCACTTAATGAATTAAAACACATCAGGTTTGAAAGACTGAGCAATAACATTATTATTAAGGACCGGACTGTTAAAATACCGGAAATGAAAATAACCAGTTCGGCACTTAATCTTGACATTTCAGGAGAACATACTTTTGATAATCTGATAGATTACAAATTTAAAATTTTGCTTTCCGAAGTGCTTTTCAAAAAAGCCAAATCAAATAAAAAAGAAAACGGTGAATTCGGAGAAATTGAAGACGACGGATTGGGAAAAACCAGTCTGTACCTCTCCATGAAAGGAACTGTTGATGATTACAAAGTAACTTACGACACTAAAAAAGTAAGGGAAGTAATTAAAGAAAATCTTCAGGAAGAAGGAAAAAAACTTAAAGAAATCCTCAACAGCGAATTCGGACTCTATAAAAAAGACAGTGCCCTAATCAGGAAAAAGGAAGAAGAAAAAGAAAAAAACCCTGTCACCATCATATGGGAAGATGAATAAAATCAACCCCAAACCAAAAACCCTTCGAACTAAAAGAACAATAAGGAACTAAAAAAACCCTTCGAATGCCGACTAAGGTCGAGCATCCTCGAAAATTTCATTTTCGGGACAAAAATAACTAGCAAGAACAAAGACCGGAAAACCAGAAACCAGAAACCAGAAACTAAAAGAATGCCGACTAAAGTCGAGACCACAGGTTAGACATCCTCGATAATTTCATTTTCGGGACAAAAAGAACAAAAAGGAACAAAAAGGAACAAAAAAAACTAAATGAACCCTTTGAACGAAAAAGACGAAACCAGAAACCAGAAACCCATCCACCAAATAATTTTTCCCTTTTTTTTAAAATAGTCCCCTAATTTTCATATTTTTGCATCCCTGATTAAAAAAAGCGGATTTTGAATTTTTATTCTAAAAAACAACGATGGAAGTTATTCCTGATTATTATCGCCCTGGCAATTGGCGGTTCATCGCTGTATTTTACAAACCGGTTGGTAAAAAAACTGGCCGATGAGGAAGAGAAAAAAGTCAAAATCTGGGCACAGGCAATCAATAAAAAAGTCACCCTCGTTAACTATACCCGCGAATTTTTTGACAAAATCGCCGGCGAAGAGCGAAAGAAAGTGGAACTTTACAAACTGGCAACCGAACGGCTGTTGAGTGATGATGTAACCAGTGATCTGGACTTTTACCTGAATATTATTTCAGGAAATGATTACATCCCCATTATTCTTACAAGTAGTGAAGATATTGTAATTTCAAGCGTCAACCTTGAAAAGGAAATCCCAAAAAATGTAAAAATGAATGATTCACTATTGCGTGAATTTGGAAAATACGAACCCCTTGAGGTCAAATACAAAGGCAAACTCCTTCAGAAAATATATTATAAAGACTCCAGGCTTTTTAGCCAGTTGCAGGTTGTCATGAACGATTTGATTGAGTCATTTATTTCAGAGGTGGTAATAAATTCTGCCTCAGTTCCCGTTATCATTACAGACAGTACCCGGACAAAAATTGTAAATTTTGGAAATATTTCTTCCTCAGAACTTAACAGTGAAGAAAAAATAAAAGAGCGGCTGAGCCATATGGAGTCACAAAACGAACCCATACAGGTTGTAATAAATGAACAGGTTCAACATGTGTATTATGAAGATTCATTTTTGCTTACGCAATTAAAATATTATCCTGCAATTTTAATTTCCATTATTGCAGTGTTTCTATTCATCGCATATCTGGCATTTAACAGCTCACGCAAAGCCGAACAAAACCAATTGTGGGTGGGCATGGCCAAGGAAACTGCGCACCAGCTCGGAACCCCGACATCTTCATTATTGGCATGGATTGAACTGTTGAAGCTGAAAAATGTTGATCAGGAAATAATCAGCGAGGTAGAAAAGGATGTTTCACGGCTCGAAGTCATTACCGAAAGGTTTTCTAAAATTGGCGCAGCACCCGCATTAGACAGCATCAACTTAAATGAGATTCTGAAAACCTCGGCAGAGTATATCCGCAACAGATCGTCCGAAAAAGTTAAGATCAATATTCAAAGCCAGCTTGAACAGGTTTTTGTTCCGCTTAACGTTCCTCTTTTCGAATGGGTAATTGAAAATCTGCTTAAAAATGCCATCGATGCCATGGAAGGTGAAGGCACCATTGATATTATCGTAAGCGATTACACACAAGTAGTTTATATTGACATTAAAGACACAGGAAAAGGAATTCCAAAATCAAAATATAAAACAGTATTTCAACCCGGTTACACAACTAAAAAACGTGGATGGGGTTTGGGATTATCCCTAACAAGAAGAATCATAGAGTATTACCACAAGGGTAAAATCTTTGTAAAATCTTCTGAAATCAATAAAGGGACAACATTTCGAATTGCCTTGAAAAAGCAGCAAACAGGAATAAAATTATAGCAGTGGTCAAAACTGAATATCAGATTTTTTTATTCTGATATTAATTTATACTTTTGCATTTTATTTTTTGAATTTGGATTACTTGGCTGAATATAAAATTCCTGTGAAAGGAATTAAAAATGGAAAGCATACTTTTGACTTTGAAGTCAACAAAAGGTTCTTTGAGGAAACAGGTGGGACTGAAATTAGTGATGCAGCGCTGAACGTGTTGGTTGAGTTGACAAAATCAACACTCATAACTGTCATGAATATTAATATTTCGGGTACTGTCAGCGTAAAATGTGACCGTTGTCTTGACACATTCAATCTGGCTTTATCAGGCAATTATGAGTTATATGTGAAGTTTACGGAAGCAGAAGAGGATGAAGATGACAAAATCATTTTTGTTCCAAACGACACCCATGAAATAGATATGTCGGAATATATCCGTGAATTCATTATTCTGAGTCTGCCCCTGCAAAAAGTCCATCCCGATGACGAGGAAGGATATTCCACCTGTAATCCCGAAATGCTCGATCTGCTTGAAAATTTCCTTGTAGATGAAGAGCCGCAATCCGACCCGCGTTGGGACGAATTAAAAAAGTTTAATAAAAATTAGTTTTGAAGATAAAGTGTTGAATTAAAAAATGATTTAAAATGGCACATCCTAAGCACAAGATTTCTAAGACCAGAAGAGACAAAAGAAGGACGCATGATAAAGCAATTGCTCCCCAACTTTCAACCTGCTCAAATTGCGGAGCAGCAGTAAAATACCACAGGGTATGTCCCGAGTGCGGATTTTACAGAGGTCATCTGGCTATCGAAAAAGACGTTGCAGTTTAATACCCAAGCTGAATGAAGATCGGCCTTGACATTATGGGTGGTGATTATGCCCCGGAAGCTGCTACTCTGGGTGCAATACTTGCCCGTAATGCTGTTCCCTCAGAGGTGGAACTTGTTCTAATCGGCAGGGAAGACAAAATACTTGAAATTTTAAAAAGGGAAAACGTTTCTCCTTCAGGTTTTCATATTGTGAACACCAGCGAAGTAATTGAAATGGGCGATCATCCTGCCAAAACCTTTTCTAAAAAAACAGATTCAAGCATTGTCAAAGGATTTGAATTGCTTAAATCCGGAGAAATTGACGGTTTTGCCAGTGCAGGCAATACCGGTGCAATGCTGGTCGGCGCCATGTATACCGTTAAATCGGCTCCCGGCGTTATCCGCCCTTGCATTGCCAGTCCTATGCCAAAAGACAATGGAAAATTCGGCATCATTCTGGATGTCGGACTGAATCCCGATTGCAAACCGGATGTTTTATATCAGTACGGACTGATCGGTTCAATTTATACCGAGTATGTTTACGGAATAAAAAGACCCCGCGTTGGATTGGTTAACATTGGCGAAGAAGAAGAAAAAGGTAGTCTGCTCACCAAATCAACCTACGAGCTGATGAAAGACAACCCCCATTTCAATTTCGTGGGCAATGTTGAAGGAAACGACCTTTTCTCTGACGACAAGGCAGATGTATTTGTCTGCGACGGTTTCACCGGAAATGTTATTCTAAAAGAAGCCGAAGGTTTTTATAATTTGCTGAAAAAAAGAAGGATCAATGATCCTTTTATCGATGAAAATTTCAATTTTGAAAAATACGGCGGAACCCCGGTTCTGGGTATCAACTCAACTGTTATTATCGGGCATGGCATTTCTAATGCCAATGCTATAAAGAATATGGTTCTTCAGACTGTTGAAGTCGTTGAAGCAAAAATTTCAGATAAAATAAAAGAAGCTTTTAAGTAATGTCAAAGATTAATGCAGTAATCACAGGTATTGAGGGTTATTTACCGGAATATATCCTCGATAATTCGGAACTGAGCAAAATGGTTGATACCAGCGACGAATGGATCATGACCCGCATTGGCATCAGGGAGCGAAGAATTTTAAGGGAGCCCGGAAAAGGCACTTCTGATATCGCCCTTGTTGCCGTAACCCGTTTGTTGGAAAAAACCGGAACCTCACCCGATGAAATTGACTTTGTACTTTGTGCAACTGTTACTCCTGACATGCAGTTTCCCGCAACTGCCAGCATCATTGCTGATAAAGCCGGAATTAAAAACGCCTTTCATTTCGACCTAAATGCGGGATGCTCAGGATTTCTTTACGCACTTTCAACTGCCTCTCAGTTTATTGAAACCGGACGTGTTAAAAAGGCTCTTGTGATCGGTGCAGAAAAAATGTCATCCATTGTTGACTACACCGACCGCGCAACCTGTCCGATCTTTGGCGATGGCGCAGGTGTTGTCCTCCTCGAACCTACAACCGAAAATATTGGCGTTATCGACATGAAAATGCAGTCCGATGGCGTTGGCCGTGTTTACCTGCACATGAAATCCGGGGGCTCGGTCAGACCTGCCTGTCACGAATCAATTGATGCACGCGAACATTATATTTTCCAGGATGGACAGCATGTGTTCAAATGGGCCGTTTCAAAAATGGCCGACGTATCTGTCGAAATGATGGAGAAACACGGACTCACACCCGAAACACTAAACTGGCTGGTTCCTCATCAGGCAAACATGAGAATTATTGAAGCTACTGCAAAACGAATGGGAATCAATAAAGAACAGGTAATGATCAATATTGAAAAATACGGAAATACCACAGCAGCTACCCTCCCGCTTTGCTTATGGGAATGGGAATCTAAACTCCATAAGGGAGATAACATTATTCTGGCTTCTTTCGGAGCAGGTTTTACCTGGGGCGCTCTGTACCTTAAATGGGGCTATGATCCTAAATAATCAGTAATTAGAAAATATTCAAGGAAAAGGTCTGATTGAGAAACTCAATCAGACCTTTTCTTTTTACGATAAACAAAACTCATCTTGTTATTTTTGTTCGTGCTCCATACTAAGTAATTTATCAAGCACAATCTCTGCTTTCTCTCTGAATTCAGGTTGATTAAGAAATATTTGTTCGTTTATCTGCCAAAATAATTCGCCCCTGATTTCATGAAGTTGCTCGGAAATTTTTAACAAAACATCCATCGCATTTATTTTTAATATTGTGTGTTTGGTTTTTCTTCTCATCTCAGAAAAACACAATATCATTAACTTTTCAAGCATCTCCTTCTTTTCAGGAACCCCTGCCTTATTGAAAAGTGATAAAGTCAACGACCGAAAATCATCGTCATTGTATTCGTTGTAGTTCTCAAGAATCCGGTAAAAATTCTTGCCTATAAAATCCTTACCGATAATGGAAGAGTGCAATGCAATACTTAATGCATTTCTGGAGATTTCAGTATTTTCAGAGAAAATATGACCTGCTATTTCTTCACCAAAACTTTTGTCATCAATTGCCTTTTTTGATGCAAAATATATCATTCCGGCCGAAGGATTGGATAATAATTCACTCGCCTTCATGATGTTGGTTTTTTAAGTTTGACAAAGCAGGAACCTTTTTTGATAGTTCTTTCAAAACAGATTCTTTCATTACGTTTTACTTTTAAATTGTTACTTTAGAAGTACAATTGCTCCATGCGTATATTTTTCTTTTTGTCAAACTTTTATCTGACAGGTTAATGTTCAGGGTTGCTATTTAAACGACAACATTTCGTATTAAGTATAAAGTCTAAAATTGTTTTGGCGAACCCAATAAATCACCTGATGAAAAGCTCATTTCTTTACATTAATTATTTTTACCCCCCGCCATGCTTGATTTTAATCATTTTGGATTATATTTGCTTTTTAGGGATTAAAAAAAAACAAAATGGCAAAAAATCTACCAAACGAAACAACTGAGGTGAATATCATCCTTACCGGAACTACCATTACCGGTGATATTAACTGTGAAGGCAACATCAGAATAGATGGAAATCTTACAGGTAATTTAAATGCCAAAGGCAAACTGGTTATTGGTCAATCCGGAAGTATTAAAGGTGAAGTGACCTGCAGAAATTGCGACATCTCAGGAAAACTTGAAGGAAAAATTGTTATTCATGAACTTCTTTCGCTTAAGTCAACTGCCAAACTAACAGGTGAAATTAAAAACACCAATAAGATTTCCATTGAGCCCGGAGCAGTATTTTCAGGAACCTGTAACATGTCGGTTGGAAGTCAATCGCAATCAACGCCTGCGTTTTCAACAGGCAAACATATTTCCCTTGAAAAAGAACCAGACGAAAAAGCAGTTAGATAATTACGCCCGATATTCCTCCCTGGCATTCCAAATGGCTGCAATCATCCTTGCAGGGGTTTTTGGCGGCCGCGAACTTGACAAGTGGCTTGAAAATGGGTTTCCCGTTTTTACCCTTGTGCTTTCTGTTGTTTCAGTAGTTCTTGCAGTTTACTTTGCAATAAAAGATTTGATAAATATAAATAAATAATGAACCCAGCTTTTAAAAAATTTCTAATCAAAAATATCCTGCTGAGTCTTTTCATTTGGACTGTTTCAGCAATCCTGTTCCTGACTGTGCTCAAAGACTGGTTTATTCCCGTAATGAATTTCGTTTTTCTTTTTTGTATGGTACTATCAATAGTTACCCAAAAGATAGTACTTGATGCCAATAAAAAGAAAACAGCCCGCTTTGTACCGGTTTTTATGCTTTCGGTTTTTGTCAAACTGATGGCATATATCATTTTTATTGTTGCCTATGTGTTTTCCGACAGGGAAAATGCAGTGCCCTTTCTGATTCTTTTTCTGCTCCTTTACTTTGTTTACACTATTTTTGAAGTAATTTCAATCCTTCCCGAAGCCAGAAAAGCACAAAATTGATACTAATATCAACAATCAACATCCAAACATCATCAACAAAAAAACCATTCCTAAAAAAAAAATCAATTTGTATAGGTAATTTGTAATATTTTTCTATTTTTGTTAGGTTCCAATTTAAAAGCGGAAAATAATGCACTACAGACAAAATTTCATTGGTATATTTTTTATAATCACACTGATGTTCTTCAGTTTAAACGCTTTTTCCAACGAGAAAAATGATAAAAAAGGACACGGTGAGGAAAATAAGTTCCAGCCCGGCTCATTCATCCTGCATCATATTCTTGATGCCCACGAATGGCATATTGGTAAGTTTGGAGAACAGGAAGTGAGTATACCCCTGCCTGTTATCCTTTTTACAGAGAAAAACGGATTGGTATTTTTCATGTCAAATAAATTTGAAGGCGAAGGACATGGTCCAAAGCAATACGGCGATTACCTCCTTGAAGAGGGAAAAATAAAAGCAAAGGACGGAAGCGCAGTCTATGATTTTTCAATTACCAAAAATGTTGTTGCATTGTTATTCAGTTTTGCACTTATTCTTTGGGTTTTTATATCGGTAGCCCGCTCATACACCAGACGACAGGGAAAAGCCCCCAAAGGACTGCAGTCTTTGCTTGAACCACTTATACTTTTTGTCAGGGATGATGTGGCAAAAGCCTCCATTGGTGAGAAAAAATATGAAAAGTATATGCCCTATCTGCTGACTATTTTCTTTTTTATTTTCATAAACAACCTTTTGGGATTAATACCCATTTTCCCAGGCGGTGCAAACCTTACAGGAAATATTGCTGTAACGATGGTTTTGGCTCTTTTCACCTTTATCATTACCACCTTTAGCGGCAACAAAGGATACTGGAAACATATTATCAATGCCCCCGGAGTTCCCTGGTGGCTTAAGTTTCCTCTTCCCCTGATGCCAATTGTGGAAATAATCGGAGTGTTTACAAAGCCCTTCGTCCTGATGGTCCGTCTCTTTGCCAATATAACTGCCGGACATATCATTGCGCTTGGATTCTTTAGTCTGATCTTTATTTTTGGCGAAATGGGTGCTGCAGGCGGATTTGGTATTTCACCATTATCAGTTGGTTTTGCCTTGTTTATGAGTGTACTGGAACTTCTGGTGGCATTCATTCAGGCATACGTTTTTACCCTGCTTTCAGCATTGTACTTTGGCATGGCCACTGAGGAACATCATTCCGAAGCACATGCAGCACATGGGAAAGCACATTAATTTGTAAGTTAAATTTAATAATTAATAATTATGGATTTATTAGTAGTTCTGTTAGAAGTTGCAAAACTGGGTGCAGGTATCGGTGCAGGTATCGCAGCCATCGGAGCAGGTATTGGTATCGGACAGATCGGTGGTAAAGCTGTTGAAGCTATTGCCCGCCAACCCGAATCAGTTGGTGACATCCGTTCAAACATGATCATCGCTGCTGCTCTTATCGAAGGTGTTGCCTTCTTTGCAATTGTAGTATGTCTTCTGATTCTGTTCATCTAAATCAGAAAAAAACTTTCAACGGGTTCAGCGGTTGGCTGAACCCGCTGATTTAAATTTTAACATTTAAAATATTAATATATGGAATTAGTAACCCCTGGAATAGGCCTGTTATTTTGGATGTTGTTATCCTTTACAGTCCTGTTGTTCCTTCTGAAAAAATTTGCCTGGAAACCCATCCTGAAAATGCTGAAAGACCGTGAAGAATCCATAGAAGGAGCTCTTAAATCGGCCGAGAAAGCAAAGGAAGAGATGGCTAAACTGCAATCTGACAATGAAAAAATTATTCTGGAAGCCAAAGCCGAACGTGACCGCCTCATGAAGGAAGCCCGTGAAGTTAAGGAACAACTGATTTCTACGGCCAAAAAACAGGCCAATGAAGAAGCTGAAAAAATAATTTTGTCCGCACGCGAAGCCATATCCAATGAAAAAGATGCTGCCATGAATGATATAAAAAATCAGGTAGCTATTATTTCAATTGAAATTGCCGAAAAAATTCTTATGAAAGAACTCAGTGAACCAGGCAAACAGAAAGAATACGTTGATTCATTATTAAAAGACATCAACCTAAACTAGGAAAATTTAAAGTATGAATCAGAGTAAAATTTCGGTAAGATACGCCAAAGCACTATTTTCAATTGCTTTGGAAAAAAATATCCTTGAGAAAATTTATCAGGATATGGTTCTGATAAGTAATTCGGGGCGCATTCCTGAAATGGCCGGATTGCTTAATTCACCTGTTATCAGTACCACTGAAAAAAAGAAAGCCATGGCATCCTTATATGAAAAAAAGGTTGACCAGATAACCATGTCTTTTCTTATGCTGGTTATTGAAAACAAACGTGAGATTTTTCTTACCGATATTTCAAGGTATTTCATCGACCTGCATAAAAAAGAACACGGAATTAAAACCGTTACTTTTATCACGGCTGCTGAAATCGATGAAACACTGAGAAAAAAACTGATCGAATTAATTAAAAGCAATTTCAAAACCGGTGTTGAACTGAATGAGAAAATTGACAAGGATTTAATTGGCGGTTACATTTTACAAATTGATGATAAGCAAATTGACACCAGTGTCTCAGGAAAACTCAAGAGTCTGAAAAGGGACTTAATAAATACAACATTCGAAAAAAAATTATAATTGACTAAAACTTATAATAATGGCTGATATTAAACCTGCAGAAGTATCTGAAATTTTAAAACAACAAATTGAGGGCTTCAAAACCAAAGCAGAACTTGAAGAAGTAGGAACCATTCTTCAGGTTGGCGACGGTATTGCCCGCATTTATGGATTGTCAAATGTTCAGGCTAACGAAATGATCGAGTTTGAAAACGGCGTAAAAGGCATCGTGCTCAACCTTGAAGAAGATAACGTTGGTGCTGTGCTCCTGGGCAATTCAGAAGGTCTTAAAGAAGGTGGAACAGTAAAAAGAACCAAGCACATCGCGTCCATTCATGTGGGTGAAGGATTGCTTGGAAGGGTTGTCAACACGCTTGGCCATCCCATTGATGGTAAAGGTGAAATAAAAGGCGAACTTTACGAGATGCCTCTTGAAAGAATTGCTCCTTCCGTCATTTTCCGTCAGCCCGTTAAAGAACCCCTTCAAACAGGTCTCAAAGCGATCGACGCCATGATTCCAATCGGAAGAGGTCAGCGCGAGCTGATCATCGGCGACCGCCAAACCGGTAAAACTGCCATCGCCATTGATACCATCATCAATCAAAAGCATTTTTATTCAACCGGAAAACCGGTTTATTGTATTTATGTTGCAATCGGACAGAAAGGTTCAACTGTTGCCAACATAGCAAAAATTCTTGAGGAACACGGTGCCATGATGTACACAACCATCGTTACCGCAACTGCATCTGACCCCGCAGCCCTCCAGTTCTACGCACCATTTGCCGGATGTGCCATCGGTGAATTTTTCAGGGATACAGGAAGACACGCATTAATTATATATGATGATTTGTCAAAACAAGCTGTTTCTTACAGGGAAGTTTCTCTTTTGCTAAGGAGACCCCCCGGACGTGAAGCTTACCCTGGTGACGTTTTTTATCTTCACTCCAGACTTCTCGAAAGAGCTTCAAAAATCATCGAATCTGATGTGATTGCCAAAAAAATGAACAACGTTCCCGAAAGTATCCGGCATTTGGTTAAAGGAGGTGGATCTCTAACCGCTCTCCCCATCATTGAAACACAAGCCGGTGACGTTTCTGCTTACATTCCGACCAACGTGATCTCAATTACCGACGGACAGATATTCCTTGAATCCAATCTGTTTAACTCGGGGGTTCGTCCTGCCATCAACGTAGGTATCTCGGTGAGCCGTGTTGGAGGTAACGCACAAATTAAAGCAATGAAAAAAGTTGCCGGTACGCTTAAACTTGACCAGGCGCAGTACCGTGAACTTGAAGCGTTTGCAAAATTTGGTTCTGACCTTGATGCTGCAACCCTTGCAGTACTTGACAAAGGATCCAAAAACGTTGAGATTTTGAAACAAGGCCAATATTCACCCATGCCGGTTGAAGAACAAATCGCAATTATTTTCTGCGGTACCAAAGGCCTCCTTTCAAAATTACCAAAAAATAAAGTAAGGGAATTTGAAAGCCAGTATGTTGAATTTTTGAAGGTTAAACACCCTGACGTAATGGAATCTTTAAAAGCCGGTCAGCTTACTGATGAAGTAACTGCTACCCTTGAAAAAGTTGCCCTTGACCTTATTTCGAAACAATAATTACTGACAAATGGCAAGTTTAAAAGAAATACGCACAAGGATTACATCTGTTAACTCAACAAAACAGATTACAAGTGCTATGAAAATGGTGTCTGCAGCCAAGCTTCGCAAAGCCCAGGATGCCATTGTCCGCATGCGTCCTTATGCCATTAAGCTTCATGAAATTCTTGGTAACCTGAGCAATGCAACCGATTCTGCTTTAGACAACCCATATGCCGTACAACGGGAAGCAAAAAATATCCTGATTGTTGCCATCACCTCAAATAAAGGACTTTGTGGTGCATTTAATGCAAATGTCATCAAAAAAGCACAGTCAATTGCAGCTGAAAAATACAGCGACCTGCTTGCCAAAGGAAAAGTTTCATTTCTTACCCTTGGTAAAAAATCATATGACGGACTAAAAGGCAAAGGACTAAACCTTATTCAGGGAAACAATGCGATTTTCGATAAGCTGACATTCGAGCGCACCACTCCTCTTGCCGAAGAATTAATGAATGATTTCACTACCGGCAAATTTGATACAATCATTTTGGTTTACAATGAGTTTAAAAATGCTGCTGTTCAGATTCTTACCGAAGAGCAATTTTTACCGGTGCAAATAAATACCGGAAAATCAAAAATTGTAAACGATTATATTTTTGAACCTACAAAGGACTACATCATGAAAGAACTGATCCCAAAATCACTTAAGATCCAGTTCTATAAAGCACTGCTTGATTCGAATGCTGCTGAACACGGCGCCCGAATGACAGCAATGC
Source organism: Bacteroidetes bacterium GWF2_38_335 (assembly GCA_001769535.1). Classification (GTDB taxonomy): domain Bacteria; phylum Bacteroidota; class Bacteroidia; order Bacteroidales; family GWF2-38-335; genus GWF2-38-335. Next base: position 233,213 of record MEOH01000022.1, on the reverse strand, counting down.
ATAAGGCCACAGATAACGCTACCGAGTTGATTAAGGAACTTCGTCTGCACTACAATAAAGCCAGACAGGCATCCATTACAAATGAAATTCTTGAAATAGTCAGTGGCGCTGAAGCCCTTAAAGGATAAAAAAGAAAGCTTCCCGGGAAGCTTTCTTTTTTTAGATTTACAATTAAGCTGAATTAAATGAGAAAAATATTAATTACGGGTGGAGCAGGTTTTATTGCCAGTTCACTGGCCGAAAAACTGATTGAAGACGATGACAACTTTGTAATAATTGTTGATGATCTATCAACGGGACATGTAAAAAAACTTCCTGTTGAAAAAAAAGAAAACTGGAAATTCATTAAATGTGATGTGAACAACCGCAGGGATATTTCAGAAATAATGATGGCTTACCGCTTTGATTTCGTTTTTCATTATGCTGCAGTTGTGGGAGTCCAGAAAACACTCATGCATCCTTTGCTTGTTCTTCAGGATGTTGAAGGGATCAAGAACATCCTCACCCTTTCAAAAAACACCGGGGTGCAAAGAATTTATTTTTCATCCTCTTCTGAAATATACGGTGAACCTGTTGAATATCCTCAGAATGAATACACCACTCCGTTAAATTCCCGACTTCCTTATGCCATCGTGAAAAACCTTGGTGAAGCTTTTTTAAAAGCATACCAGCAGGAGTTTGGCCTGGATTACACAATTTTCAGGTTTTTCAATACATACGGACCAAAGCAAAGCAGACATTTTGTAATCTCCAAATTCCTTATAAGCGCTCTTAATAATGAAGATATTACGGTATATGGCGATGGCAAACAAACCCGTACTTTCTGTTTTATTGATGACAATATTGAAACTTGCATTAGTGCTTTTAACAACAGCAAACTCATCAACGATGTGGCCAATATTGGCAGTAACATCGAAACAACTATATATGAACTGGCTCAGACTGTTATCCGTTTAACGGGATCAAAATCCAAAATTGTCCATCTGCCACCCCTTAAAGAAGGTGATATGAGCGGCCGACTTCCAGATACCAGAAAGATGCGCGCCATACTCAATAAACCATTGATACCACTTGAAACCGGAATCAAAAACATCCTTGACAATGGCCTTTTTGAAATGAAACACAATCTGTAATATGTACTCTTTCAAAGAACTGCAGAATATTGCCAATGAAACTTTGAAAAACCTCAATTTTGAAAAGGAACCCTTGGCGTTATATACCCCTGTAAAATACGTGCTCGAAGTGGGTGGAAAAAGACTCAGACCTGTTCTTACCATGATGAGCGCCAACTTGTATAGTGATAATCCGGAAATTGCTTTAAAAGAGGCAACCGGACTGGAAATTTTCCATAATTTCACATTGCTTCATGATGACATTATGGATAAAGCAGATCTTAGAAGAAATATGCCCACTGTCCACAAAAAATGGAACGAAAACACTGCAATTCTTTCAGGAGACGCTATGATGATTGTGGCTTATGGTTTTTTTATTGGAAGTAAAAACCCCCGAAGCAATGATATTTTCAGCGTTTTTAATGACACTGCGTTAAAGGTTTGTGAAGGACAACAGTACGACATGGATTTTGAAAAACTGAATGTTGTAACTGAAGAGCAGTACCTTGAAATGATCAGACTGAAAACGGCTGTTTTGCTGGCAGCCTGCCTCAAGATCGGTGCTCTGGCCGCAGGTGCTCCTATTGATGAATGTGATAAACTTTATGAAGCTGGGATCAACCTCGGACTGGCATTCCAACTGCAGGATGACTACCTTGATGTGTTTGGTAATACTCAGACTTTTGGGAAAAATATCGGCGGGGATATTGCTTCAAACAAAAAAACCTACCTGTTAATAAAAGCCCTTGCTTTGGCTGATCATGACGAGAAGATGGAACTCGAAAAATGGCTTTCATTTTCGGGAGAAGACTTAAACAGGAAAGTCGTTGCTGTTACAGAAATTTATAAAAAACTTGGAATCAGGGAACTGGCAAAGAAAAAAATATTGGATTTTTCAGAAAAATCAAAAAATATACTGAACGAATTAACAGTTGAAAAAAACAGGAAAAAAGAGCTTGAAAACCTCATTGGGCAGCTTATAGACAGGAGTTTTTAGTTTTTTTGATTTTTTTTTAAGATATGTCTTTTAAAAATTGATAAATTGTGAATTTATATTAAATTTGTATTCTTTGTAAATTAATTAAAACCTTAAACCAATTACCATGTCAAAAAGTACAGGTGAAATTATTCAGGTCATTGGTCCTGTAGTGGACATAAGCTTTGAAAAACAGGGTGGAAATCTTCCCGATATTTACGATGCCCTGGAAATTACAAAAGAAGATGGCAAAATTCTTGTTGTTGAATGTCAGCAGCACATTGGCGAAAACACTGTAAGAGCTATATCCATGGACTCGACCGATGGTTTGAGACGCGGAATGGAAGTGCGTGCCACCGGAGCACCTATAAAAATGCCCATCGGTGAAAAAATCAAAGGTAGATTGATGAACGTAATTGGTGATACTATTGACGGAATTGGTCAGCTTGATAAATCAGAAGGTTATCCCATCCACAAAGAACCACCATCATTTGAAGAATTATCAACCGAAAAAGAGGTTCTATATACAGGTATTAAAGTAATTGACCTCATCGAGCCCTATTCAAAGGGTGGTAAAATCGGGTTATTCGGTGGTGCCGGTGTAGGTAAAACTGTTTTGATCATGGAGATGATCAACAACATTGCAAAAGGTTACGAAGGTATGTCCGTTTTCGCCGGTGTTGGCGAAAGAACAAGGGAAGGCAATGACCTTTTAAGAGAAATGCTCGAGTCTGGTGTAATGAAATATTCCGATGCCTTCCTCCATGATATGGAAAAAGGCGGTTGGGATCTTTCTCTGGTTGATATGGATGAACTGAAAAAATCGCAGGTTTCCATGGTGTTTGGCCAGATGAACGAACCTCCCGGAGCACGTGCAAGGGTTGCCCTTTCAGGTCTTACCATTGCCGAATATTTCAGGGATGGTGACAAAAAAGGAAAAGGTAACGACATCCTTCTTTTTATTGATAATATTTTCCGTTTTACCCAGGCCGGCTCAGAGGTATCTGCATTGTTGGGACGTATGCCTTCAGCAGTAGGATATCAGCCAACACTGGCAACTGAAATGGGTATCATGCAGGAAAGGATTACTTCTACTAAAAATGGTTCCATCACATCTGTCCAGGCAGTATACGTACCCGCAGATGACCTTACCGACCCTGCTCCGGCTACAACATTCTCTCACCTTGATGCCACCACAGTGCTTTCAAGAAAGATTTCAGAGTTGGGTATTTATCCGGCAGTTGACCCGCTTGATTCAACCTCAAGAATTCTTTCTCAGGATATTGTAGGCGAAGAACATTACCGTACAGCACAGAAAGTAAAAGAAATTCTCCAGCGCTATAAAGAGCTTCAGGATATTATTGCCATCCTTGGTATGGACGAACTTTCTGAAGAAGACAAGCTTATTGTACACAGAGCCAGAAGGGTTCAGAGGTTCCTTTCACAGCCCTTCTTTGTTGCTGAGCAGTTTACCGGATTAAAAGGCGTAATGGTTTCCATCGAAGATACCATTAAAGGGTTCAACATGATCATGAACGGAGAAGTCGACCAGTATCCCGAAGCAGCTTTCAACCTTGTTGGCACCATTGAAGATGCCATTGAAAAAGGTGAGAAAATGCTCTCCGATGCAAAAAAATAGTAAAATATATTACGGTCTGATTTTTGTTATATAAAAACTGAACTGATGTTTATTGAAATTTTAACACCCGACAAAAAGATTTTTGAAGGAGAAGCTGAACTGGTTCAGGTACCGGGCAGCAACGGTTCTTTTGAAATCCTCAACAACCATGCTCCCATTATTTCAACTTTGGGTGAAGGAAAAATTAAAGTGGTTTCTGAAGGGAAAAAAGAAGATTCTTTCCAAATTAAATCCGGTGTTATTGAAGTTCTTAAAAACAAGATTATTGTTTTGATTGAAACTTAATATGAAGGTACTTTTTAAAATATTGTGTTTTTTAATTTTTCTGGCTCCGGTTATATCAAATGCCCAGGAGAAAGTTACCTTTTATTCTATTGATAGTCTTGAAATTACCGCTGATCTTTATGAAATTGACAAAAACTATCCTTACATCATTTTGTTTCATCAGGTTGGAGGCAGTCGCGGAGAATATAATGTCCTTGCCAAACGCCTTGTAAAACTGGGATATAACTGTCTGGCTGTTGACCTGAGAAACGGTGAGGAATCAAATTTTGTTAAAAACGAAACCGCTGAAAAAGCAAAAGAAAAAAAAGTGCCCTGCGGTCTTGAAGACACCCAAAATGATATCCTGGCTGCCATTGATTATATTTTTTATAAAAATTACAGAGAGGTTATTTTATTTGGCAGTTCCTTTTCTGCATCCTTATGTCTGAAAACTGCTAAGGGAAACCCTAAAATTAAAGCAGTGGTAGCTTTTAGTCCGGGAGAATTTTTCCTTCCCGACACCGAAATAAAATATGAAATCAAAGGATTGAAAAAGCCTGTTTTTGTTGCCTCCTCTGTAAAGGAATATCCTTACATGCTTGAACTTTTTGTGAATGTTTCAAGTGAATATAAAACTATTTTCAAGCCCATGAAGGGTGAGGGTGCTTATGGCACAAAAAGCCTTACCGACGAATGTGATTCAAGCGATGAATACTGGCTCGAATTGCTGATGTTTTTCAGAAAATTGAAATAATTTCAAAGAAAACAACAAAAAAAAGCGCAGATTACTGCGCTTTTTTTTGTTGTTTATCAAAGCCAATGGTCATTTTAACAATTAATTACAATTTTTCTGCTATATCATCTTATTCGATTAAGTATTTTATTCTATTTTTACCTTATTATAAACCAAAAATTTATTTTTATGAAAAAGTTATTATCTATCGCTGTTTTATTAGCCGGTGTTGCAATTATTTTTTCGAGTTGTGGCAAATATGAAGACGGACCAAAAATTAGTCTGAAATCAAAAAAAGCAAGAGTTGCTGCAGAATGGGTTGTTGAAAAAACTTATTTCAATGATACTGAACAAACCCTTGATGGTGATGAACAATATTATATCATGGCTCTTGAAAAAGACGGTACAGGAAAATATATTGTCGAAGCTCATACCGATAGCGAAGGAAATGCTGTAGCCGGAGGTGAAGCAGAAATTGAATGGGAATTTGATGAAGATAACTTGAAAATCAGAACCAGAATGAAATTTGGTGATGCATGGTCTGATTGGGGAGATTACACTGAAATTACACGCCTTAAAGAAAATGAACTTTGGACAAAGGACACTGAAGAATTTGGCGGTGTAACTTCTGTTTATGAAGTACATTATGTGAAAAAATAAATTGGAAATAGCCTTCATATTTTAGGCTACCCGGTTTATCCTTGAAAATCTGATTTGCCTGTTCTTATAGGAAATCAGATTTTCAAGGATTTTCATCAGTAAAAATGCTACATCCTTTGAAAAGAATTTAAAAAAAACATTAACCCATTTCCTTTCTATTTGATTCAGGTCGTCATGAAAAATTTAATCAAACCCATATTAATCCTTTCAATTGTAGCTCTGGTCTTTCAAAACTGTGGAAAATATGAAGAAGGCCCTGGTTTTAGCTTAAGATCAAAAAGCGCCCGTATTGATAATTTATGGGTAATGGAAAAGGAGTATGAAAATGGGGAAGAGAAAGAGTTGAGCCCCTTCAATTCATACTTTTTTCTTGAATTAAAAAAAGATGGCACCGGCAAATCAGGTAACGACGAATTTAAATACACTGTCAGCGGAGCTGAGTTAACCATGGCTGCCAGTGAAATTAACCTGGTATGGGAATTAAGTGAAAATAAGGAACAAATCAGAACCAAGTATGAAGGAGACTCTGACTGGGAAATTTGGGTTGATATTATCAGACTTACTGAAAACGAAATGTGGTTAAAATACACCGAAGAAGATGGCAGTAGTACCATACTGTATGAATTACATTACAAAACCAAATAAAATGAAAAAAATATTAAATATTTCAATTATTGCAGCTGCAATTACACTAATACTGTCAAGTTGCGGAAAATATGAAGATGGTCCGGGCATGAGTCTGAGATCAAAAAAAGGCCGGGTTGCCGGAGAATGGGTAATCGAAAAAAGCTATACAAACGGCGTGGAGGATTCGCTAAACGTTTATCAGCAAAATTGTCGTTACGTTTTTGAAAAAGATGGTTCGGGTGCTTTTGTAAATGATGAATATACATTGGTAATTGATGATGTGCCTTTTGTATTTGAGGCCGACGAAATTCAAATGGAATGGGAATTCGATGATAAAAAGGAAAATATCAGAACCCGCTTGTATAATGAAACCTCAAGTACCTGGCAAGATTGGAATGAATGGTTTACCATAACCAGACTAACAAATAAGGAAATGTGGTTTTCATATACCGAAGTTGAAGATGGCGGTAATGTGGAAACTGAAATTCATTTTAAGAGAAATTAATTTAACAGCCTTCCTTTAGGCGATTTAACCAATAAAATAATAAAAACATGAAAAAAATTCTAACTTACATTTTGGTGGCAATGATTATTGCCCCTGTTTTAAACAGTTGTAAAAAAGGTGAAGATGATCCATTCTTATCTTTAAAATCAAGAGATGGTCGTCTGGAAGGCGAATGGGTGCTGAAATCAGTTGAAGGAACTCAAACCGGAACTGATGAATCAACAGCCACTTACAAGCCTACTGATACCGATAGGGAAACTTATACAACAATAATTACTTATGACGGTTCAAAATTTAAATATGTCGAAACAACCGACTTCACCTCCATTTCAGATGAAACTGTAACCTGCAGAACTGTTCACACATATTATGAACCTGCAACCTACAGTATGACTTTTGACAAGAATGGCTCAGTAATTACAACTAATGGAGCAACACAAAATACCACTGCCGGAACATTTGTTATCTCATCAAGTCCTGCCAATTCAGGAACCAGTTTTTCATTTTCAAATCCTTATGGAGGTGGAAAAACTGATGGTACTTATAACGAAACTATTGAAACTGACTACACCTCATCTGACACTGATACAGAGGAAAGCCTTTGGTATTGGGGTAATAGCGGAAAAAATAAATCAACCATTGTTATTGAAGAAATGGGAACCTATGATGTGTTAAGACTTTCTTCCAAGGAATTGAAACTTAAATACTCTTACTCCTCTACTTCAAATTCAACTTACCATTCAACCGGTTCTTTCGATTATACAAGTACCGATAAAACTGTTGAATCATATGAAATGATTCTGACATTCGAGAAAAAATAACAACTATAAAAAAAAGCCTGCACTCGCAGGCTTTTTTATTATTTCAACTTCTTATCCCAAACTTTTTTCGATTTTTAAAAACTTCATTAGGGACAATCCTGATTTTGGTGTATATTAATAAAATTGAAAACAACTTTTACAAATATTTGTTATTATTGATGAAATTTAAAACACAAGTTATGAGAAACCTATTTTTAATTACAATTGCTTTTGCTGCCTTTTCATTGATCTTTTCGGGATGCACTAAATATGAAGACGGACCAAAAATCAGTATTTTATCTGCCAAATCAAAAATAAGCAAAGACTGGACGCTTTATAAAATATATGATGAAGACGGCAAAGAAGAAAGCTATATTCCTGTTTTCACATTTTCATTTACAAAAGAAGGCGCTTTTGAAAAAACTTTTATTACAACCACCACCGGAACCAGAGAGATTGACGGTGCAAACTTAACCCTTACCTATACAACTGATTTGGGCATTGGTGTTGTAACCACTCACGAAAATTACACTATTGACCGTTTATCAGGAGATGAACTTTGGTTAATCGACAAAAACGACGGATCAATGTATAAAGACCACGAATTAAGGTTTATTCTGAAATAAAAAAAACCTTATACAAACCGTCTTTGCGAGCATCTATGTAAACCTCGCTCTTCAATTAATAATTGCAACGAAGCAATCTCCTTATCGATTCTTTGTCTTTGAATGGGAGATTGCTTCTTCGCATAGCCATCTCTTATAACCGATTAACTTGATCAAGCTCTTCGCAATGACGATTATTTTAAAGTTTTTATTTATATAAACCAGTATATTATTACTTTTTAAAGGTGAGCTTTAAGAAATCCCTTATCTGTTCAACGCCCACATCACTTAATATTATTTTTTTATCCTTATCAAGCAAAAATATCCTAGGAGTGGTAATTACATTATAAAGATCATAAAAGTTTGTGGTACGGTAGGGGTCAAAAACATTATTCCATTCTTCAAGTCCCTGCTCCTCAATGAATTTATCCCATTCTGGTTTATCAATCAGAGAATACATGGCAAAAACCTCTACACCTTTGCTCCAGTAATCCTCAGCAATTTTCTTTATCTGAGGCGTTGCTTCCCTGCAATGTCCACATTCGGGTTCGTAAATAAAAAGTATGGTGTAATCGGCTACCAGTTCGTGCAGACTAAAAGGTGACATGTCGTTTCTGAAAACCTCAAGGTCGGGAGCAATCTGGTCAACCATGGTGGGTTTTATTGATTGTACCCTTTCCCGAATCTTTTTTAGTTTTTCCTCCTCAACCCAATCGGCAATACCCGTAAAATAGTATTTTTCAGCAAGATGTACAAACACGTTTTTGTGTGTCATATATTTTGAAACTGCAAAATAACCCATCATGTGTTCAGTTATAAACTGTTTCATTTCCTTATCCGGTGATGCCTTTTCGATGATTTGGTCCACCGCCCTGTTTATTGAGTCGTAATGGGGAAAAATAATATTTGTGAGATACTGGTTGATCATTCGGTAAAGGTTATCGGTACGTATGAGCCGATTATCTGAAAAATCAATGTTATCGAGATAATGGTCCCTGTAATAGCCCAAAATAGCTGCGGTATCTTTCTTACTGATGTTTTCAGGGAGGGGTGGCTCAAAGGAGGACTTCATCCAACTGTAGAAAAATATTTTACTGTCGCCGGCTAATATCTCGGCCTGTAGTTTTCTTTGTTCGTCAAATTTCTTATCAAGCTCCGCTTTATAAATTTTTACAGAGTCGGCATTTTTTGTCAATGTTTGAAGCAGTCTTATCCGATTGATATCTTTGTTCGATTCATCTATTTTCTTATAAAAAGCTGCCATAAGTTTATTGGAAACAGATCCCTTGGCTTTAAATTCACTTACAAACTCATCTGCATTGTTTCTGATAAAAAACTTCTGGTCTTCATCAATCAGGATATCAAATGATTTTGTGTTTGGAAAGTAAAGAAAGTACTGACCGGGTATTAAAGCTTTTTCACCTGTCACATAGCCGATTCCCTTTGAATTTAATTTCACTGAATCAAGCATGTACAGCTTGTCCCTGAAATGATACCCAAATAAAACTGAAGTATCCCGAAGGTTGTTTATTTTAATCTTTATTTTGTGTCCCTGGCTATAATTGCACTGAAACAGGAAAACCGTAATTATTACAGAAAATAAATACTTCATAATGGATTAAAATGCAGCAAGTAATAAGTCAATGTCTTTTGCCTGTATATCGAACAAATCGCCAATATGACTGTTGGTAAGGATACCGTTATAAACATATATACCGCTTCTCATCCAGGGTTTTTCCCTGATATATGTTTTCAGGTCGCCCGACTCAGCAAGTTCAAGCAGCATGGGCACAAAAATATTACTCAGGGCATATGACGCAGTGCGGGCAACCCGCGAAGCACAGTTGGGTACACAATAATGAATCACACCATACTCTCTGTAAACCGGATTGCTGTGGGTAGTGAGTCTGGAGGTTTCAAAGCAGCCTCCCTGATCTATACTGATGTCAACAATGATTGAGCCACGTTTCATTTGCCTGACCACATCTTCGGAAACCATATATTTTGATGCCGGGTCACCCTGCCTGATGGCGCCAATAGCCACATCGGCCGATTTTAGTGCATTCAGCAAGACTTTTGGCTGCATGACGGAGGTAAAAATTACCTGTCCCAAATTCGATTGCAGTCTTCGGAGTTTAAAAACAGAAGCATCAAAAACTTTAACCAGTGCACCGAGACCCATTGCTGCACGTGCAGCATATTCTCCGGCAGTCCCTGCGCCCAGAATTACAACTTCGGTTGGGTTAATACCGGTAATTCCGCCCAGCATCTCACCTTTTCCGTCATGGACATTACTAAGGTACTCTGCGGCAATAAGCACCGATGTTTTTCCTGCAATTTCGCTCATGGAACGGATAACCGGAAAGCAGTCATTTCTGTCTTTCAGATATTCAAACCCGATGGCAGAAACACGCTTTTTGATTAATCCCAGAATAAAATTTTCGTCCTGAGCAGCAATATGTGTGGCTGAAATAACAATCTGGTTACCCTTGAACAGGTTAATTTCCTCCTGTGTAAATGGTGCCACCTTGATAATGATATCGCACTGGTATACTTCAGCTTTGTTTTCAGTAACATCAGCACCTTTATCACTGTAATCGAGGTCATCAAAATTTGCCGATTTACCGGCACGCGATTCGATCAATACTTTATGTCCGTTATTTACCAGCACCTCAACCCCCAGCGGTGTAATCGCCACCCTTCCTTCATCTGGATGGGTTTCTTTTGGAACACCGATAATCAGTTGTTTTTTCTTTTTTAAAATTTCAAGTTTTTCTTCCTGTGGCAGTAGAGCTTCTTTTGTAAATGGTGTAGTTTTTTCCTGCATTTCATTGTAATTTTTCAAATTGAACAAAAACAAAAACTTATTCAGGAATCAAATTGTATCAATAAATTTTTGATATTCGAAATTACGACATTTTAGAAAAACAGACAAGTAATTGGGTGAAAGTTTTCAAAGTATGAAAGTTCATAAATCTATATTAACAGGGAAAATTTATTTTTTCGCAGAAACCTCTCCCAGAAACACTTCCCATACAAGTTCCTTTTCACCACCAAAATCTTTCTCAACCTGTTTGAGAATAATTTGTACTTCAAACTGCGATTGTTTTTCTCCACCCTGAGTGAAAAATGAAAGCGGAACCTTCGATTTAAAGGATATTTTACCAAAATAACTATTATCACTATTTCTGATGAATGACTCGTCCACTGCCAATTCTTTGACAGATAAAATTAATGGCTGTTGGAAGTCAAGGATATTTTTTAAAACTTCCTGAGCCGTTGGTCTGATACTTTCATCGAAATATTCCAGAGCCTGTTCAATAGTTTGTTCTCTGAGATATATGTCTATAGTTGAGTCACTGATGATTTCAAGGTAAGAGGCCAAATCCTGTGTTTTTTGCAGGGCACGGTTTTCAAAATCCCGGAGATAATCGTCTGAAAGCACTTCGGTAACCATTATATCCGATGAGTCTGAAGCATATTTTGCTTCGGTGCATTCTGCTTCTTCAGCCACTGCTTCCTTTTTATCTTCCTGCATTTGCTTTTCTTTTCGGGAATCCGAACAAGCAAAAACCAGTCCTGAAAGAACAGATATAATAGCAATATGTAATAACTTTCTTTTCATTCGGACATTTGCATAAATCTTAGTACAGAAATTTTACCTTTTTCATAAACTGTTTCAATTACCCTGATATTTTTCAAACTTTTAGCCGGAATTGTCATTTTGTTGATAAACCCGCTTTTATTATATAATTCCATGCTGTGGTTATCGTAGTCGCTGCTCACCTGAATAATTTTCGCATTATCGGCAATCATTTCATCAAGCTGGGCGCGCCTTCTTTTCCAGTCTTCTATTTTGGAGGTAGAAAAAATATGTATCATCAGGGCATAGTCGTCGGTGTGTAGCTTAATTTTTTCAGATCCCCCGTTTCCGCTCAAAACCCTGACAACAGTATCGGTTTTATAATAGGGCGCTTTTACGATAAAAGTGATTTTTTCAGCTTCAGTTGAAAGGGAGAAACAACCATTTTTATCACAGTTTTTATAAAAACCTGATTCCCCTTCTTTAATGATATTAATTTCAATGAGTGAGTCCCTGACCGGTTTTTTATTATCGGCATCAATAAAGCAAAAGACATATTCAGGAATCACTTTTTCTGAAGGAATAAATATAAAGAAAATACCCAGAATCAGCAGCACAGATAGAGTGAGAGCCAAAGCAAGAAAATGGATTTTCTTTCTGCTTTTTTTTCCTTTTTCTGCCAGATGCATTTCCTGAAATTCCTGCGAATTGTCTGATTTTTTAGAAATAAAATCTTCCCAACCTCTGTATCCGCAGTACTTTGAAAGAATTTCGAGCATATCGGTCCTCGGCACTTTTCCGGTACCACCTTTTATGTGGGTGTAAAACCATTTCTCTGAAATGCTGCCCCCTGCCCTGCTGATAAGCTCTTCCTGCAAATTTACTATCTGCTGGCCTTTCCATTCCTCAATTGGCAAAGCGCATGAAGGGTAGGTCTTTTTATAAGTTTTTTCTACCTCAAGCTTTAATTCCCGATAATATTTCAGGTACAGATCTTCCATTATAACATGCAGATTTTCTGCTCTTTGCACAATTGTAAATGATTTACAAGAACTTTACATTCTCTTTACAACCCTTTTACAACCCTAAGGGGTCATCATGGTCATAATTTTGAATCAAAAACAAAAAAAACAATTATTCATTTAAATTCTAAAATTATGAAAAAATTAATTAAAAATCTGAAGTTTTTTGCAGCTGCAATATTAACAATGTATTTTGTTTCATGTTCAGAGAATGCAAAACATGACGAAAAATCGGGTACAGAACCCATGGACGCCACTAAAGCCTGTAAAGCTGAAGAAGCATATGCAGCAGATGGCTTACCTGAAATTATTGAAGGTGAAGTGGAATTTAATACTGAAGAGTACACCAAAATCACTGAAAACGCATTTAAAAATCCGGCAAACGAACCACTTTCAACCTTTTCAATTGATGTTGACAATGCTTCTTACAGCAATGTACGCCGTTTTCTTGAAATGGGACAGCTTCCTCCGGCCGATGCGGTAAGAATAGAAGAAATGATCAATTATTTTGATTACGACTACAAAGAGCCAAAGGGTGAACATCCTTTTTCAGTGGTTACCGAGATGGCCGAATGCCCATGGAATAAAGACAATAAACTGGTACACATCGGAATTCAGGGTAAATCTCTTGATTATAATAATCTGAAGCCTTGCAACCTGGTGTTTCTCATTGATGCTTCGGGCTCAATGGAAGATTCGAACAAACTTCCGCTATTAAAACAGGCTTTCAGAATGCTTGTTAAAGGTCTCAGTAAAAACGACAAAGTGGCTATTGTTACTTATGCGGGAGCAGCCGGATTGGTTCTTCCATCGGTACCTGCAACCAGTATTTTTGAAATAAATGATGCGCTGGATAAATTAATGGCAGGCGGATCAACTGCTGGAGGCGAAGGAATTGAACTTGCTTACAAAGTTGCCAAAGAAAATTATATCAAAGGCGGCAACAACAGGGTGATTCTTGCTACCGATGGTGATTTCAACGTGGGCATGTCATCATCAGGTGATTTAGTAAGGTTAATCGAAGAAAAACGCAAAGATGACATTTATCTTACCATTTGTGGTTTTGGCATGGGCAACTACAAAGACAGTCGCATGGAAGAAATCAGCAATGCAGGAAATGGCAACTATTTTTATATTGACAATGAAAAAGAAGCCGAGAAAGTGTTTGTCACCGAATTGCGCGCCAATTTGTTTACCATTGCCAAAGATGTAAAAATACAGGTCGAATTCAATCCGGCCAACGTTCAGGCATACCGTTTAATTGGTTATGAAAACCGGGTAATGAACAACGAAGATTTTGATGATGACACCAAGGATGCGGGTGAAATTGGGGCCGGACATACAGTCACTGCCATCTACGAAATCATTCCGACAGGCGTTCAGTCAAAATACACCAAAGCCTTTAACCTTAAATATCAGGAAATTAAACCTAAAAAAGGTTCGGAAAACGAAATGATGTCATTAAGTTTCAGATACAAACCCATTGACAAGGAAGAAAGCGTTCTTATTAAAGAGACTGTTGAAAAAGCTGACAACAAATTCAATACTGCTTCGGAAAACTTCAGATTTTCAGCTGCAGTAGCCGGGTTTGGAATGCTTCTGAGAAATTCGGAATATAAAGGCAATCTTACTTTTGATGATGTAATGAATATTGCTAAAAAAAGCCAGGGAAAAGACAAAGAGGGTTACAGGAATGAGTTTCTGACTTTGATTGAAAAGGCTGATGAGATCAGTAAAAGTACTGCTAAAAATGAATAGCCATTATGGCTGGTAGAAATAAAAAAGCCGCGAATGCGCTAATAATTCGCGCATTCGCGGCAAATATTTTTCTTCTATTTATGAACCTTCCTAATAAACTCCTCAACCTCCGGAACTCCACCCTGATAAATCAGGTAACCGTTATAAGGTTCGCGTTTGGTAATTTCATCGTTGATCGGGGTAAGCATCAATCTCTTCACTTCTTCAGGATCATCTGACTGTCCGAGAGCCCAGCCCAGTTTAATATAAGCCACTTCGGGGAGCATATTTCCGGCCGGAATAATTCCCTTGGCCATCATGTCCCTGCCTGTATCATATACAAACATGTGAACATATCCCCAGATTGTCTGCAAAGTCATATATTGGTGAACGCCGTTTGCTTTGGCGCGTTCAATGGCAGGATACATTTCCTTGTTAACATGGCCCAGTCCGGTTCCAACCCATACAACGCCCTTGTAGCCATTGTCAATAATAGAATTCAAAGTATCGGGTTTCATTCCGGGATAATAATACAGCATGGTTACTTTATCCGAGAAATATGGAAAAATATCCACTTTGCGGTCTTTTCGTCTGTGGTTGTAGGTTTTATGAATCGGAGTAACTCCTTTTCTTGTAACAGTAGCCAAAGGTATGTCACCAATAGTACGGAAAGTAGAGCGGTACGACGAGTGCATTTTCCTTACCCTGGTTCCTTTATGCAGTAAACCATATTCATCAGAAGTAGGACCAAACATACAAACCATAACCTCGGCAATATCAGAATAGCCGGCGGTGGTCATTGCATGCATCAGGTTAAGTGCTGCATCGGAGCTAGGACGGTCGGATGATCGCTGCGAGCCAACCAATACGATGGGAACAGGTGGATTCTGAACCATAAAAGTTAGTGCAGCTCCGGTATGATGCAAAGTATCGGTTCCATGACCAATTACGATGCCATCGACACCATTTTCAATTTCCTTTTTAATTGCTTTGGCAAGGCCGATATACTGAGACGGACCCATATTTTCGCTGAAAACGGCGAAGATTTTTTCTGTTTCCAGATTACAGATATCTGCAAGTTCGGGAACCGCTCCATACAATTCGCCCGGAGAAAATGCAGGAATAACCGCACCAGTTCTGTAGTCGAGGCGTGAAGCTATGGTTCCGCCAGTACCGATAAGTTTTACCTTAGGTAAGCCTTTGGTGTATGGAAACTGTTTTTCGGGAATCTGGTAGTTGGCTTTTTTATAGCCTACTTCCTTCATCAGCTTAATGGTTTTAATGTCAATACCAATATTATAGCCGGTAATGATTTTTACTACAATATGCTGGTCATCATCATTTTCAGATCTTGGAAGCACAGTGCCTTTAAACTCACCACGAGTGGTGTCAATAACTGCTTGTCCCCATACCCTGACATTATATTTTTTAAGCATTTCTAATGCTTTGCCTTTGTATCCTTGGAAAATATCGTCGCTCATGTCTGTAATATTTCTAAATTCTTAATCAGTAATTAATTTTTCTCAACGGCTTTTTTAAGCTCTTTCAGGCTCATGTTTCCAACTGCCTGTTTGCGCAACTGACCCATAACCCAGTCGTTTGTTGTTTTGGGTGTTTGTTTGCGCCCTGTCTCCTTGAATTTATCTTTCAGGAAGCTAATGGGAGCCAGCAATGATTCTTTTGATTTCTTTTTAAAACCAATGATGGTCAGAACCGAATCAAAGTCCATTTGAGGATGGGTATATATTACAGGAAGCATATCCCTTGCAATTTCAACCTCAAGTTTTTGTTTTTTTATGAATTCAAACATTTCAAAAACACGGTGGTATGAAAAGTCTGATGAAGAAGTGTTATGTCCCTCAACGAATTTCATTTGATGGCCAAAGAACGTACCAATAAACTTTGGATTGTACTTCAGTTTTTCAGCAATTTCTTCGATTACGGGAACCAGGTTTTTCTTCAGGATATAGGTAAAGGCGTCATCGGGAACACCCCATTTATTGAGTTGATTGAATCGATCGATCACATCAACCGGAAGATTTTTACTTAATTTTTTAATATAAGAGTCTTCAAGTGGAATTGGTGCAGAATCGGTATCGGGATACATTCTGTCGGCACCGGGGAGCACCCTTTCAAAGATGGTTGTTCCGTCTTCGAAAGATTTTCTTGTTTCGTTTGGCACGCCGTTAAAGGCCATGTGACAGCGCTCTTCAATAGTATCAAGGGCTGTTTTCACATCAGCTTCAGGGCAGAAAATAATAAGGAGTGCATCATTTTCACCAGCTTTCATTTTCTTTTTCAGAACATCCCAGGTTTTTTCCTTTACAACCGGTTTTAATTGTTCAGTATGAATTAAATTTGGTTTTTCGATACAAGCAATCACTTTTAATCTGTCGCTAAACTCATCGGCAAACATTTTTCCGGGTTGGGTAAAATGTGACATCAATCCATTAAACTCGGGCAAACTGATGCATAAAATCTTTTCACCTCTTTCATGTGAAGATTTCAATGGTTCCACTGAACTATCCACTGCATCCCAATCCAGATTAAGATGGTTCATTTTCCATTTTTTCTCATCAATGCGTTTATTCAGTTCATCTCTGATGGCAAGCAAAGCCCACTGTCTGAAACATTCGTTGTGGGTAAGTTCGGGAATCCATTTTGTATGGGCAACACCTTTAATTTCAACGCGGGTACCACCTTTGCAGCTGACATTGACATCTTCTCGTCCGGCACCAATACCAGTTCTAACTTTTCCGGTACTTCTGTTAAGAAAGCGGATATAGTTGCAGGCTTCCTTCACTTCGTCAGGATTTTTCATGTCGGGGTAGGTCACTGTTTCGATAAGAGGCATACCCAGGCGATCGGTCTTATATATGCGGGTGTGACCGATATCTGAAACTTCGCGGCATGAATCTTCCTCGATGGAAAGCTGTATTAACCTGATGGTTTTATTTTTAATGGGGAATTCACCTTCAACGCCTAAAATGGCGGTACGCTGGAAACCGGTTGGAATACTTCCGTCGAGATATTGCTTGCGGGTAATGTGAACTTCGCCCACAACATTTAATTTACTCAAAATGGAAATTTCAAGTGCTATTTCGAGCGCCTCGGGGTCGATTTTAAACGGGGGTGTATCATCCACCTCGTAGGTACAAGCGGTTTTATTGTTTACCCTGTAAATAATTTCCTTACGGGTTTTAAATTCCATCAATGCAGTACCGTCGTACTCGCCCAGTTCACTGAGGGTTGGACGCATGTGGCGAATAACTTCGGCATCATAATCCTCATGATCATGGAAAACACCTGCAGGGCAGCGGCAGAACAATTTGCTTTTAGTCAAAAGTTGCTGGTGCACTTCGAGACCTGACATAAAACCGATGCGGTCATAATCTTTCTGTTTTGCTTTTTTTCGGGGTACGTACCCTATGGCCTTTTTGGTTTTTTCGTAATTCTGAGAAGGATCAAATGATTTTTTCACGGGTAAAGATTAGTTTATTAATGAAAAATGAATTAAGATTTTTGATGTATCAGGGGAGGTTTTGCAAGCAAAAGAAGGCACGTACTGCACCAGGGTTGGGTTAACAGAGGTTCTTCTTTTTTGCGCACTTTCCATTTAAAACGTTTTACTTATTTTAAAAATACATCCTCTCAAAATTAACTTTGTTTTAAATTTCTGCAAAGGAATACCCAATAATTTGCAGCATAAATGAAAAATTTATGTCAAAATATTTTTAACAAGAGAAATCGGGCACAACCCTTTAAGCCGCAAACTACTGTAGTTTAGCAAGTTCAGCCTCAAGTTGACCAAGGGTAATTTCTTCCG
Source organism: Bacteroidetes bacterium GWF2_38_335 (assembly GCA_001769535.1). GTDB lineage: Bacteria > Bacteroidota > Bacteroidia > Bacteroidales > GWF2-38-335 > GWF2-38-335. Next base: position 215,124 of record MEOH01000022.1, on the reverse strand, counting down.
GGGTAAGATTCTGCACAGGTGAAGATCCAACAATAAACGGGCAGGTACAACCGAAAGTCTTGTCACCTTCAATTTTTACAGCGAAGATTATTATTTCATCATTTACGGGCATTTGTGGAAAACGATAGACATTTTGTTTGTCAATATAATCTGCTTTAAGGAGTGACTTGCTTTCGACAAATGCTGCGAAAACAGAATAGTTTCCCATATCGGGCAGACATACCAATACATTTGATCTGTTGCCTGATTTTTTAAATCTGTCGCAATTTATCCAGCCAAATCCATCAATGGCAAATGAATACTTCTTTTTCATTATATTGGTTTCTCCGCTTAATATTCCCTTTACATTCAATTGCCAACCCTCATTCAAATCCTTACTTATCTGTCGGTGGTAAAAATCTGGGATTTCCTCTTTAACCGATATCTTGGCCATATTTTCTTCTTTGATCATCCAGTCGACATTTCCGTTTGCATTATTACCGTAAAAAACCTGCATATCATTAAACGCAGTATCAGCAGGCATTTCAATTTGAGCTTCGGAACCGGGTTTTAAACTCAGGGGGATTCCTTCACCGGTAACTTCAATATGAAACATCCCGCCCGATTCAAGAATCTCATCGCCCGACATCGTTTGCAATCCCGAAAATGCAAAATCTGTCATTGAATAAAATTCTTTTAATCTTAATTCCACGTTTCCCTTATAATCGTTTCCGTTTTCATCAACGAGTGCGTTGGCCGGAATGCTGATTTTTGTTCCTTTTTTTCCTTGAATTTTAATATCAATTCCCCCATATTCAGTAAAAAGCTGCGTTTCGGTATAATCAGGGTTTATAATATCCATAAATGATTTATCGGGGATAAATCCTGTTACTTCGTCATACTCATCCACCATAATTTCCACACGGCGGTTCATTGATTTCCCTTGCTCATCAGAATTTTGAGCAAGTGGGTTGTTTTCGCCTTTCCATTTCATTAAAATGTTCGCCGGGCGTGCGCCATTCTCAGTAAAAAAATTATACACTGCACGGGTTCTGTTAAAACTAAGAGAATTATTGTAATCAACACTGCCATCACTGTCGGTATGTCCGGTTAAATAGATTTTAACATTGGGCAAATCGCCGGCTTTTTTCAAAAACAACTCAAGTTTTTCCTTCTCGGAAGGTGTTAAAAGATAGCTGTCTGATTCAAAATAGACCGATTGATTTATCTGAGAAAAGCCTGATAAAGCAGACAAGAGCAGGAAAATAAAAATTAAGCGTGACATGGTTATCAGAATTAATAATGTTCTGATAATAAAATGCAAAAAAAGATGAAAAGGTTGTACCGGCACTTCAGTTATTTTACTGCCAGTAAGACTCCTTCTTTTTTAATTGTTTCGATGAAAAGAGCTGTGTTTTCAGTATCTGATGTCCAAATAAACTTATAATCTGAAATCTGATTGTCCTCGTAGTATTTTATCATCAGTTCGCCTCCCCTTGCATTTCGGAAACATATATAATCTATTTTTCTGAAATCAAAAACTTCCATTTTCAAATTTCTAAAAAGAAATGATTTAACAACTAAACAGTTTCCGTAAAGCAAATATTTTTTGTATTTGATCAAAAACGAAAGAGGGATAAACAAAAATATTAAAACAAAATACGAAAAAATACTGTATGGATTTAATGAAATCATCATGACTCCTGTAATAAGTATAGGTAATGCCATTGCAAATGGCAAAATAACAGTTGGATTGAATTCAAGCTTAAGATCAACAGGGATAACTTTCTCGTATTTTTTTTCCATTACTGAATTTCGGGGGCCCGGAGCTTGCGGATTTTCAGGATCAATATTTAATACCAGTTTGAGTTTCTCGAATAATACGGGAAATTCCTTTTTAAGTGAGGCAGGTCTCTCAAAAAAATTCTCAATAAAAACCGAAAAAAACTCATCTATATTTTCTCTTGCGTAATCTCGCAAAACACTATTTCCGCAGAATAATTCTTCGATTTTAATAAGTTGAACTTCCGCTTCCTGTTGCCATCGGTTATAATGATACCTGAACATATCATCTGTGTCTTTTGTCAGGATATTATTAAATTTAAGCGCATGGGCCATCTCATGCAGTCCAAGGTTAATTCCGTCATTCTCGTTTTTCAGTCCGGAAATAAAATCTTCCAATGATAAAACAATCGCCCCTCTCAAATTTATTTCCCCCTTATGATATTGATGTTTTTGCCTTGAATAATATTTACTGGGATACACATATATTTTTGAAAAGTGTGCTAAAAAATAATGATCCAGTCCAAAAGTCAATTGGATTGCGGTTGCTGCAATTAAAGTTTTATATTCAAAAGAAACAGAATCCATTTTTTTGGGAATAAATTTTTTCAGGAATAAAAAATCCGAAACTCTTGATGCAAATACTTCTTGTTGCTGAATTGTCAGTTTTATAAAAAAAGGGTGATTATTCAGATGCCGTTTTATTTCATTAATGTTTTTTTTATAAAACTTCTTTTTGCGGATATAAAAGAATAAGGGGATATTGGGGAATGGAATAATAAAAGTTCTATATATTGCCTGATAGGTAATCCAAATAAAAAGCAATAAAAGAAAAATTACTGTTGAATAAGAAATTATTTCTCCCGTCCTTTCCATCTTCAATGAATAAGCTTTTTTAAAAACAACTATTCCGACTCATTATTAAACAAATAAGTCCTTAACCCAAAAAAAACAAATACCTGTTTTGACTCGTTCAGCGCATTGATAATATTGCGTATCCTCAAACCGGTTTCCACACCTATGAGGGCTCTTTTATTCAGGAAATAAGCCACTTTTATTTCAGTAAAATTTTTTGTGGTCAGCAATCCCTGGGTGGTAAAATTTCCATATTCAGACACTTTGTCGTTATATGACCGGTAAATATCCTGCCCATAGCTTAAGCTTGAGGTATCCAGACCATATTTTATCAAAAAAACTTTTGCCGAGAAAAGCCATCTGTCAACATTGTACTGCGATTGAAGCACCCATTCTTTAAAATTTGCACCCATGGGATGTGCAAAGGGCTGGCAATAACTTCCATAATTGGAATAGGAACTCTGATGCGAATAAGTATATGGCCTTACCTGATTATGTTCCACTCTTGCAAAAAACTTTTCCGAAACATATTTCGCTCCGGTTTGAAGGCCATATTTATTTCCCCACCAACCTGTATTGGCTCTTACTTCGCCAATTTTGAACTCGTCGATCAGAAACTGGCCGTAAAAATGTATTTTCTTTTTTATTTTAATGGTTCCTCCGATGCCCATCATGGCATTGTCGGGTGACCCCAGGGAAAACTCAACCGGTCTGAAAAAAATAATAGGGTTTGCATAATTCACATCAAATCCGCGGTTGCCCAGCGAATCTTCACCCGGCCAGATAATGGCTTCAAAAAAGTTCAGATTCATCCATTTGGTAACATTCCAACTCAGGTAATGGGTTGTGGTGAATTTATTATGCAATTGGTTGGTTCCGGTAGTGGTGAAAATATCTCTGAACCATGAGTACAGAATCATATATTTAAAATGCCATATATCGAGCGTTCCGCGAAGTGCGTTGCTGTAATTTGAGTTGTCAGACAAAAACAGCGAGCGATATCCTTCGCCCAGAAAGTTCTTTTGCCTGCCAATCATAAAGTTAAAATGTTGTGAGGGAGCAAAGGAAATTACTCCGGCCGGAATCAAATAATGATACACATCATCAAAGGATTTTTTCCGGTAATACTCCCCAAAATGAGGTACAACCGTGGAGTTGGCCATATAATTTTCATACCGCTGCATACAATCTACCAAAAAGCCCTGAACAAAAAGCTTTTGGTTTAATCTGCCGTACAAACTCAATCCGTAAGAAAAGTGAAAGGGTATGCCGGAGGTTTTATCAAAATCAGCAGAAAAATTTATTACCGGGTTAATGGCCAGTCTGCTTTTTTCTTTTCCGAACCTCACATAGTTTGAATCGTTTGAAAAAAGCGAATCATTGGAAACGATAAAAGGTTTTATTGAAGGATGACTGCATAAACTATCCTTTACAATATTTTTTTCAAAGAAAAACAAGGCATCCTGGTTCATGGGAATAATTTCCTGTGAGCGGGAAAAATATCCCGTAAAAACCATTGTAACAGCCAATATGAAAAAAATTCTCTTCATCTAAGAAATTTGCGGTAAATATAATTAAATATGTTGAAAACCCCTGTGTTTCGAAAAATCCCTCTTATTTACATCGTGTCAGTAATAACTATATGGTTTTTTTTACCAAACTATGACCGCTTTTTAAAATATTTGAGATATTTTTGCAAAATATATAATATTTTTGCTCAATTTGAGTTAATTGCATTATAATTGTAAGTTTTGAATTCAGTATACAAATATATAATTGGTTTTTTTGCCGCTATAGTAGTTATGGCGGGCTGCTCTACCGAAAAAAACACCCGGATGAGCCGCTCCTATCATAACTTAACAGCTCATTTCAATGCCTATTTCAACGGAAAAGAATCCATGAAGACAGGCGTTAAAAAAATCAATGATGCCAACAAAGATGACTTTGACAGGATTTTGCCCGTTACCACATACAGCAAATCCGAAAATGTTTCCTCGGCTTTCCCCGACATGGACAACTCCATAAAAAAAGCATCCAAGGTTATCAAATTGCATTCGATCACTGCCAAGCCGAAGCGGAAGACCAGCAAGATGTCCAAAAAGAAAAAGGAGTTTTATCAGAGGCCCGAGTTTTGTAAATGGGTCGATAACAGTTATATGCTTATGGGCAAAGCCCATTTTTTCAGGCAGGATTATTTTCAGGCAACACAGAATTTTGAATATATCATTTCACGCTTCGATAAAGATGAGATTATTTATGACGCAATGCTTTGGATGGCACGCGTATATATCGAAGAAAAAAAATACGACCTGGCTAAGGAAATGTTCGACCGCCTTGAAGGTGATAAAGAATTTCCCAAACGGTTAAAGGGCGAACTTGAGTTGGTATATGCCGATTTTTTCACCAAACAGGAAAAATATGAGGATGCTGTACCCCGTTTACTTAAAGCCATCGAAAAGTCAAAGAATAAAACTGAAAAAACACGACTCAAATTTATTCTTGCCCAAATTTACCAAAGAAAAAAAGAGTATAACAGTGCTTCAAACCTCTACGCCGAAGTTATAAAACGCAATCCGCCCTACGAAATGGCCTTCAATGCCAAGATCAACAGGGCCGAATCTTTTTCATCAGGCAACGGCGATAAAAATGAGATTAAAAAACAGCTCACGAAAATGCTCAGGGATGATAAAAATATTGACTATCAGGATCAGATTTATTACTCCCTCGCCAACATCGAACTGAAAGAGAAAAATACCGATCAGGCAATTAAATATTACCTGCTTTCGGCTAAAACAAGTATTTCAAACCCCAATCAGCAGGCCCTTTCTTATCTGGCCCTGGCTGACATTTATTTTGTTCGTCCCGATTATCCAAAAGCCCAGCAGTATTACGACAGCACGATGACTTTTCTCAACAATACCTATCCGGGTTATGATGAATTGCATACAAAAACTGTACATCTGAACGAGCTGATTGAAAACCTCAACATTATATATTATGAGGACAGCGTACAAAAACTGAGAAACCTTCCGCAAAAGGAATTGGATAAAATTATTGAAGACCGCATTGCCGAAGTCATCCGGGAGGAAGAAAAGCAAAAAGAACTTCTTGAACAACAACAGATGGACCGCTTGCTGTTAATGCAAAACCAGCAGAATAAAGGAGGTTTTGCGAATGGAAGCGGCGACAATCAAGGCGGAAAGTGGTATTTCTATAATCAAATGACTGTTGGAAGCGGTATTGCTGAGTTTAAAAGAAAATGGGGAACACGTAAACTGGAGGACAATTGGAGGAGAAAAAACAAAACCGTTATATCTGTTGATGTTTTGGCCGATGATTCAGGAAACCCTGCTGATTCAACCAAAAAAACCACCAAAGTTGACAAAAAAAGCAAAGATTATTACATGAAAGGAATTCCTTTCTCTGACACAGCTTTATTGGCATCCAATGAAAGAATCTACGAAGCAATGTACAATGCAGGAAGGGTTTATAAAGACAAACTCTATGATTATCCTGAATCAATAAAAAGTTTTGAGGGCCTGATTGCACGTAATGAAAATACCGATTTTACTCTTTCAACTTTTTATTATCTGTATAAAATTAACAAACTGATAAAAAATGAAGATCGGGCTGAATATTATAAAAATCTGATTGTCACAAAATTCCCTGAAAGCAGTTACGCAAGTATGCTCACAAATCCCAATTACATAGCCGAACTTGAAGCCGAAAAAGCATTGGCGAACAAACTGTATACCCAAACTTATGTGAGCTACCTGCAAGGTGACTATAAAAGCGTTTTAACCGGCTGCAATTACGCTGATTCAGCTTACAAGGAACATGTTCTTATTCCTAAATTTGCCCTGCTCCGGGCTCTTGCCATCGGTAAAGTTTCAAGCATTGATAATTTTAAAATGGCCTTGAACGGTGTCATAAACAAATATCCTGATACCGAGGAAAAAACTGAAGCCCAGCACTATCTTGACTATGTTAGCAACGTTAAATTAGACAGTCTGCAAAACCACCTTGCCTCACTGCAGCTCACAAACAACAACACAAACAACAATAATACAACCAATTACACAAATTTAATTAACAATTCGGTTAATCCGGATACCACATCCTCACAAACAGTTGAAAAGGAACTTTACAAAACCAACGAAAAGGACGCCCACTTCTATATTGTTGTGGTTGACAAAAACGATGTGGATGTAAACAGAATAAGATTTAACATCTCAAGTTACAATATTGACTTCTTTAGCATGTTTGATTTTACCATCAGCAGGCCAATCATCCTTGACGGTAACGTGCAGATGATTTCAGTGAAAACTTTCATTGATAAGGAACAGGCCATGAAATATTACCGGTCGGTTCTTGCCAACCCTGATATTTACTCCGGACTACAGCCCACACAATACCGACAATTTGTGATCTCAGCCGAAAATTATCCTGTTTTCTTCTCCGATAAAAATGTCACAACCTATATGAAGTTTTTCAAGAAAAACTATCTTGGAGAATAAATATATGCCTGTCCCACAACAACCCATAACCCATAACCCATAACCCATAACTTATAATTTATAACTAACCAACATGCGCAAAATACACATCCTGTGGACCGATGATGAAATTGAATTCCTGAAACCCCACATCATGTTTCTTGAAGAAAAAGGATTTGTTGTTTCAACTGCCAGCAATGGCTCTGATGCCATTCAAATGGTTAAACAAAATGCCTATGACATCATCTTTCTGGATGAAAATATGCCCGGGAAAAGCGGACTTGAAGTGCTCACTGAAATTAACAAACTGTTTCCGGGAATTCCCATTGTGATGGTGACAAAAAGCGAAGAGGAAGATATTATGGAGCAGGCCATCGGATCAAAAATTTCTGATTACCTGATCAAGCCCGTAAATCCCAAACAGATTCTGCTGACCATTAAAAAGCTTATTGACAACAAACGTCTGATTACCGAACAAACAACCAGGTCATACCAAACCGAATTCGGAAAACTGGGTATGCAGATTAACAGTGCCAGTTCGTTTGATGATTGGGTGGCTGTATACAAAGAATTGGTTTATTGGGAAATTGAGATGGATAAAGCCAATGACAGAACCATGGATGAGGTGCTGAAAATGCAAAAAAATGATGCCAATTCTTCATTTGCCAAATTTATCAAGAGAAACTATTTCAGCTGGTTTGAACCATTAAATAAAAACCGCCCGCTCCTATCACCCAATATCTTTAAAGATAAAGTGATTCCGCTTCTCAACAACAACCGGAAAGTGGCAGTCATTCTCATTGACAACCTCAGATATGATCAGTGGAAAGTTATCCAGCCTGCAATCAGGGACTATTTTACCATAGAAGATGATACTATTTTTTGCAGCATCCTGCCAACAGCAACACAATATGCCCGTAATTCAATTTTTGCCGGACTGATGCCTGCGGATATAGATTTAAAATATCCCGACCTGTGGCTTGACGACGAAGAGGAAGGCGGAAAAAACATGCATGAGGAAGATCTCATTCAGAGTCAGCTTCAAAGATTCGGAATCAAAGATAAATTCTCGTACAACAAAATAAACAGTCTGCGCGAAGGCCAAAAACTGGTAGAAAATATCAATGAAATTTCATCCAATAAATTATCAGTTGTGGTGTACAATTTTGTTGACATGCTCTCCCACTCACGTACTGAAATGAAAATGATCCGTGAGCTGGCAGATGATGAATCGGCTTACCGTTCGCTTACACTTTCCTGGTTCGAGCACAGTCCGCTTATTGAGCTGCTAAAAGGACTTGCTGAAAAAGGAGTTACCGTAGTGCTTACCACCGATCACGGAACCATCAGGGTAAATAATCCCATTAAAGTTGTTGGAGACAAAAATACCACCACAAACCTTCGCTATAAACAGGGACGCAATCTAAACTATAACCCGAAAGAAGTTTTTGAAATTACCAATCCTGCTGATGCCCGCTTGCCAAAAACAAATATCAGTTCGGTGTATATTTTTGCCACTGGTGATGATTTCTTTGCTTATCCAAACAACTATAACCATTACGTAAAGTATTACAAAAATACATTCCAGCACGGTGGCATTTCACTTGAGGAAATGCTTATTCCGGTGGCTGTCTTAAAAGGAAAAATGTAGTTCCGGGACTTTGCGTTGATTTTAGAATTGAATTACTTTTTTTCGGTTTTTTTCGGATTAACCGCTTTAATTCCATCAAGCTTGCTTACCAGAGAGTCTCTGATGACCGTATATTTATCGAACAGTTCCTTCTTAACCGGCTCAACGGGTGGCGCTTCAACCTTTAAGGGATCGATGGGCTGACCGTTTTTGTAAAACCTGAAATCGAGGTGCGGACCGGTTGATAAACCCGAACTGCCCACATATCCGATAACATCTCCCTGCTTTACCATTGCACCGGCTTTTATTCCGTCTGCAAACCCCGAAAGATGCATGTATACAGTTTCATAATTGCTGTTGTGCCTGATTTTTACCATGCGTCCTGCTCCTCCACTATAACCGGCACTCAGGACTTTTCCATCACCAATGGACATGACCGGTGTACCCGACGGCGCCGAATAATCAACTCCGTGGTGCGGACGATATATTTTTAATATTGGATGCAAACGACTGTTGGAAAAATGTGAACTGATGCGCGAAAATGATAGAGGCGCCTTTAAAAACGCTTTTCTCAAGCTGTTACCGGCAATGTCATAATAGCTCTCAACCGAGTCCTGGAAAAAAGGAATGGCATAATAAGCCGAATCCATATGGTAAAACCACGCGGCATGGATTTTTCCAAAACCTACGGATACCGTATCAACAAACTGCTCCTCGTAAATCATTTTAAATTTGTCGCCAACCTGCAAACCAAAAAAGTCGATGCTCCATGCATAAATATCCGAAAGGGCATTCGACAGCATGGGATCATATCCGCGGTCGGTCATGGCATTCCATAAGGAGGATTCAATCTCACCGTATAGAGTTTTTACCTTAACCGTGACTTCTTTTTCGCCCTTGTAAACTTTTATCGAATCGGTAAAATCAAAAACCAGATATTCAATCGGGTTATGCTCATAAATAAAATATTTCACGGTTTTTGCCGAATCTCTTGCACACAAGAGCACATAAGGATTTCCTGCACGCATTTTCCTGAGGTCGAAAATTCCTTCGGATTTTTTTACGATTTTATCGATATCATTTACCGATATCCCGTGATGTCCAAGAATATCCGACAAGCTTTGGTTGTTCAGAATGGTGTCACGCTCAACATCCAGACTGTCAATATTGATCTCATAAAGAAACTCCGATTTCTTTTTCATAACCTCTTGTTCCTTAACCTCCTCTGTGGTGCATGAACTGATCAGAAATGACAAAACTACTGCTATAAATAATGCTAATTTCATTTTTATTTTTTTTTCTTATGTTCCAAGTCTTTGACTTGGAACATAAGGGAGGCGCACATTTTTGCGTCTCTACATTACAACATTAATAATTTTATTGGGGACCACGATGATTTTTTTCACGGGTTTTCCTTCGAGCCATTTGATGGTTTTTTCATCGGCCAAAACTGCTTTTTCTACCTCCTCTTTGGACATATCCAAAGGAAATTCAATTTTAAACCTCATTTTTCCGTTGAAGGATACGGGATATTCAAAACTGCTCTCAACCAGATATTCTTCTTTAAACTCAGGAAATTTTGCTCCGGTTATACTGTCTGTATTTCCCATTTTGTTCCAAAGTTCTTCGGCAATGTGTGGGGCAAAGGGTGATAAAATCACCATTAATGGTTCAAGAATGGCTTTTTTATTGCATTTGAGCTCTCCCAATTCGTTTACACAGATCATGAAAGCACTCACCGAAGTATTGAACGAAAATCCCTCAATATCCGATTTTATTTTCTTAATTGTTTTGTGAAGTATTTTCAGTTCGGCTTTTGTGGGATCATCATTGCTCACCAGGAAATTGCTGTCTTTGTCGTAAAACAAACGCCAGGTTTTTCTGAAAAACTTAAACACACCGTCAATGCCGTTGGTGTCCCAGGGTTTTGACTGCTCGAGCGGACCAAGGAACATTTCGTACATCCTTAAGGTGTCGGCTCCGTAATTTTCTACGATGTCATCTGGATTTACTACGTTGTACATGGATTTGGACATTTTTTCCACTGCCCAGCCACATTTGTATTGACCATTTTCGTTGAGGATGAACTCGGCGTTTTTGTACTCGGGGTTCCAGTTTTTGAAAGCTTCAGTGTCGAGGATGTCATTGGAGACCAGACTGATGTCGGCATGAATTTCGGTTACTTCATGGTCATCTTTTTTCTCAACCGATACAAATTTGTTGGTGTTTTTTACCCTGTAAACAAAGCTCGACCGTCCCTGAATCATTCCCTGGTTGATGAGTTTTTTGAAAGGTTCTTTTTTGCAAACCAGTCCCATGTCATACAGGAATTTATTCCAGAAACGTGCATAAACCAGATGTCCGGTTGCATGCTCGGTGCCGCCAATATACAAATCCACATCCTGCCAATAATTATTGGCTTCTTTGGATACCAGTTCCTTGTTGTTTTTGGGATCCATGTAGCGGTAATAGTATGCTGATGATCCTGCAAAACCGGGCATGGTGCTGAGCTCGAGCGGGCAGGCTCCGGGTTCGCTATTAGAAATCACTTTATGTTCTTTTTCGTTCCACGACCAGTTGGTGGCTCGGCCGAGGGGGGGCTGACCGTCTTCGGTGGGTAAAAATTTATCCACTTCAGGAAGCAGCAGTGGAAGGTCTTTTTCATCAAGCGCATTAGGAACATCTTCCTTGAAATATACCGGGAATGGTTCGCCCCAGTATCGTTGGCGACTGAAAATAGCATCGCGCAAGCGGTAATTGATTTTGCCTTTTCCTATATTGTTTTGCTCAATAAAATCAATGGTTTTCCTGATGGATTCCTTTACTTCGAGTCCGTCAATAAATCCCGAGTTGATCATGATTCCGTCCTTCGACTCATTGGCATCTTCCCAGGTATTGGTATCCGACGGTTCTTCATCTTTTCCTTTCACAACCTGAATCACGGGAAGGTTAAAATGACGGGCAAACTTAAAATCGCGGCTGTCATGTCCGGGCACAGCCATGATGGCTCCGGTGCCATATCCGGCAAGGACGTAGTCGGCTACATAAACCGGAATTTCTTTATTTGTAATCGGATTGATGGCATAAGCTCCTGTAAACACGCCGGTAACTTTTTTCACATCGGCCATGCGGTCGCGCTCGCTGCGTTTTTTGGTTTCTTCGAGGTAAGTCTGAACCGCAGCTTTTTGTCCGGCAGTGGTGATCATGTCCACATATTTGCTTTCGGGTGCCAGCACCATAAAAGAGACGCCCCAGGAGGTATCCGGACGGGTGGTGAAAATGTTCAGCTCGACTTCAGAATCTTTCACTTTAAAAACCATTTCGGCACCTTCGCTGCGGCCGATCCAGTTGCGCTGGATTTCTTTCAGGGAGTCGGTCCATTCGATTTCTTCAATATCTTCGAGCATGCGCTGGGCGTAGGCAGATATTCTTAGTGACCACTGCTTCATCTCCTTCTGCACCACCTCATGTCCGCCGCGCACCGAAACCCCGTTGACCACCTCGTCATTTGCAAGGACGGTTCCCAGGGCCGGACACCAGTTCACCATGGTGTCGGCAAGGTAGGCCAGGCGGTAGTTAAGCAGAACAAGCTGCTGTTCCTTTTCAGACATTTTTTTCCACTCATCCGCCGAAAAAACATCTTTTTGTGAGCATGCTGCTTCAACAGAGCCATTGCCTTCTTTTTCAAAAACAGCGATAAGGTTTTTAACATGCTCGGCTTTTTGGGTTTTGTTGTTGTACCAGTGGTTGAACATCTGCAGAAATGCCCATTGTGTCCAATGGTAATAATCGGGGTCGCAGGTTTTTACTTCACGGTCCCAGTCGTAACAAAATCCGATTTTATCGAGCTGTTCGCGGTAACGGGCAATGTTTTTTGTTGTGGTGATGGCCGGATGCTGTCCGGTTTGAATGGCGTATTGTTCCGCCGGCAATCCGAATGCATCGTATCCCATGGGATGCAGCACGTTAAATCCGCACAGTTTTTTGTATCTTGAATAGATATCCGAAGCAATGTATCCCAGCGGGTGACCAACATGCAGTCCGGCTCCCGAAGGATACGGAAACATATCGAGCACGTAATATTTTGGTTTTGAGGGATCAACCTCAACTTTATAGGTTTTGCTGTTTTGCCAGTGGCTTTGCCATTTCTTTTCTATTTCCCTGAAATTGTAATCCATATCTAAAAAATTTGATTTGCGAAAATAGGAAAAATAGGGGAAAAAGTGGGGATGCCGGTGAATAATTTGGTAAAGAGCGGCTGGTAATTAATTAATGTTCCAAGTTGCAAACACTGTTCCAAGTTGCTCATTTATTTATTTCCCACAGCCATTTTTTATAAACAACTTCATAATGAAACTTTTAATTAGCGACTTCCATAAGGTCAATCCCAACTCCGAAGGAGTTTCCCAACCATAACCCCGGATTTCAATCCGGGGGGTCTACCGTCCATCAACCCCTAAGAACGAAATATACTTTTACTGCGCAAATTATTCCCTTAAATCCCAAAGGACAAACGGCCTGAAAGGCCATGTCAATTCAGCCCAACTGATTGACCGGAGCTAGATAAGTTGTGATCAGACCGCCTGTTGTAAAGTTAATATTTCACAAAACAACCGGGTATAAGAAATTATTTTCTGGTTGTGGATTATATTAACAATAATTAGTAATATTGTGATTACTGAGTTTGACTGTTCTCAGTAATCTTGATTAAAAAAATATGTATGAAATACAAAATAGCCCTTTTCATTTTTACCTCTGTTGTATTATGTAATTGCTATATGCCTGGTTTGACTACTCATTACAAAAATGTAAAAAAAGCAGGAACTTCTCCATTTAATTGCGAAATGAAAAACGAAAGTTCTACAAAAGGCATAATTGAGATTAAGGCACAAGATGTCAGGAATTGTTATCTTATCGGAAATAATAAAATAACCTGGATAATAATCCTATATTATGATTGTATGGGGAGCATTTACGACTCATATAATCTATATAAAAAATATAAAGATGATTTTAACTTTCTTGTTATCAGTGAAAACTATGATGTTGACAAAATAAAAGCAGAAGAAAGAAAAGTCGGTCACCCAATATTTTTTATTGATCATACCAATCACTGGATGAGAACAAAAAACTCACAGCTTTTTGTTGAGGAAATTTTCGGAAAAGATGTGCCAAAAGAAGCAACCTATTCTTCACAAATCTTTGTGTTCAATGATAAGATAATCAAAACTGGATTTACCGGAATGATAAATGAACGCTTTATTGATTCACTTCATAATGCTACTTTTTAATTAGCATCTTTCAATAAGGTCAATCCCAACTCCGAAGGAGTTTCCCAACCATAACCCCGGATTTCAATCCGGGGTCACTTACCCATCCGATAATTTCAGATAACAACATTCAAACCCCACCCTTTCATCCTCCCATTCGCGCATCCGATAACTTTCGGATAGCGGCAACCAACCCCCACCATCAACAATACATTCGCGCATCCGATAACTATCGGATAGCGGCAAAATCTGCAAACCCATCAAATCACAAAACCAAATCCCCTCATTTCCCGTAAAAACAAAAGTTATTTAAAAATTTGGCCTATGAAACATTTTTTCTCTCTCGCAATTGTCCTTTTTTTCGCAATGATCAACCTCTTTTCCCAGGATCCCCAGGAAAAACTAAATTCACTGAAAAAACAGCTTGAATCAGCAAAACACGACACCACCCGCGCAATGATTTATCTGGATATGGGAGATGTTTTTGAAGAAAGCAATCCCGACTCATGTATTTACTATTATCTGAAAGCAAAAAACCTTGCTTCAACCTCGCAGGCAAATAACGGGAAAAGTGTTGTTTCGGGCCGACTGGATATTTTAGCGGCAACAGGTGAAAGATATATAGGACTTATATACAACAGGATAGGCGAATACGACAAAGCCTTTGAGAGTTTTAAAAAAGCCATTGTCATTCTTGAAAAACTGAAAAAATCAGCATTTAAGGATATTTCGACAGATGCACATAAGGAACTGGCTCCCGCATATTATAACACAGGCACCACATTATCTAACAAAGGTGATTTTAAACCGGCCATGGAATATTTTAAAAAATCTCTTGAAGTGTCCAAAAAATTTGATAACAAGCGTGGACAAAATATGTGCTACACTTATATTGGCAGCACTTATTCCGATTTGGGAGATTATAAACTTGCTCTGGAAAATTACCTAAAAGCATTAAAGATTGCTGAGGAAATTGAGGATTACGAAGGGGTAGCTTATATTTTGAACAACATTGGAAACATTCATTCGCTCCAGGGTGATTTTGATAAAGCACTTACTTATTTCCAAAAATCACTTGCCATTTCAAAGAAATATAATTTTCTGCAAGGTGAATATTATGCCAATGCAAACATCGGAAGCGTTTACAATGAAAAGAAAATGTATGATAAGGCGCTGGTTAATTATTTCGAGTGTCTAAAGATTATCGAAGGTGTTGGAGACAAATACGGAACCGCAGAAATTTGCAATAATATTGCCGAATTGTATCTTGATACAAAGCAATTTAAAAAAGCAACTGAATATTTCACAAGAGCTCTTTCATTGCATGAAGAAATCGGAAACAAGGACGGCGCCAGCTCATTGTATGGAAATCTGGCCAACCTTTACGGAGCAATGGCCGATTCAACAGGAATTTCATCATCCGAAAAAAGAAATCTCTACCTGAAAGCCCTTGAATTTGGCGAAAAAGCTTATACAATTGCTCTTGAAACCGGCAGTCCGCGCAGAAAAGGAGAAGCAGCAAAAGTCCTGATGACCGCCTATAAGTTTACAGGAAACGTATCAAAGGCATTGAATTATGCCGAGATATACATCGAAGCGCGCGACAGCATGTACACCGAAGAAAAGGCAAATGCTCTGGCAGAAATGGATACCAAATACCAGACAGAGAAAAAACAACTTGAAAACGAAAAGCTCAAAAATGAAAAGCTGCTTGATGACGAGCTTATAAAAACCCAATCGCTTGAAAACAAAAGGCAGCAGACGGTTATTTTTTCCGTTATTGGAGGTTTGGTGTTGTTGCTGGTGATATTGTTTATCATTTTCAGGATGTTCAGACAAAAACGCCAGGCCAATATTGACCTTGAGATGAAAAACGAAGAGATATCGGCCCAGCGAGATGAGATCGAAGCCCAGCGAAACCTTGCTGCCGATCAACGCGATCTCATCTCTGAACAAAAACAGGAAATCACCGACAGCATCCATTATGCATTCAGAATACAATCAGCTGTAATTCCCGATATCGCCATATTAAACCATGTGGTATCCGACAGTTTTATCCTTCACATGCCCCGTGATATTGTAAGCGGCGATTTTTACTGGATTGGTGAACAGGACAACAAAATAATCATTCTGGCTGCCGATTGCACCGGTCATGGCGTTCCGGGGGCATTTATGAGCATGCTGGGAATAGCTTTTTTGAATGAAATCGTTAGCAAGGAAAATATTACTTCTCCGGCAGAGATTCTCAACGAACTGCGAAATAAAATTGTAAAAGCGCTGAAGCAACAGGGAAAATCGGGAGAGCAAAAAGACGGTATGGATATTTCGGTTATAACCATTGATCCCACCCATAATCACCTGCAGTTTTCGGGAGCAAACAATCCTTTGTATCTGATACGAAACAATGATCTGGTAGAGATAAAAGGAGATAAAATGCCTGTGGCCATTCATGATAAAATGGAATCTTTTGTCAATCATGAGATGGCAATAAACAAAGGCGATAACATCTACATTTTTACTGACGGTTTTGCCGATCAGTTTGGAGGCCCTCAGGGGAAAAAATTCAAATATAAACCGTTTAAAGAACTTTTGGTCAAAAATACGCACCTGCCACTTACCGGACAGCAAGCACTATTAAAAGAAACATTTGTAAATTGGAAGGGAAGTCTTGACCAGGTGGATGATGTTTTGGTAATTGGAATTAAAATTTAAAAAAATACAAACAGACAGGACCAATATGCGTGTTCAAATAATTCTTTTTTTAATGCTTGTTAATATGTTATCTGCGATGACTCAAGGCTCAGATACTATTGATTCGCTTAAACTGGTCTTTGAAAATGCAAAACACGACACAATTAAATGCAGTATTCTAAATGAAATGATTTCAGCCGAATATGATGAAAATATCTGGCCCAAATACAATCAACAGTTGCTGGATATTTCGCAGAAAAATTTAAAAACAGCAAAGAATGAAGAAAGAGAATACTATTTAGCTTATTATGCATTAGCATTAAATAATTTTGGTTATTTGTATGAAAAACAAGGCGATATTTCTAAAGCTTTTGAATATTTTAATAAATCATTACCTATACAGGAAGAAATCGATGATAAGCTTGGAATGGCCGGTTCTTTATTAAATCTTGGCATGATATTTCGCCAACAGGGAAATATACCAAAAGCACTTGAATACTATCATCGGGCATTGAAGCTGCAAATATTGATAGATAATAAATCAGGAATTGCAACCTCTTATAATAATATCGGATTTGTTTATGATAGTCAGGGTGAGTATTTAAAGGCATACGAGTATTACAATAAAGCCTTGAATATAAATTTTCTATTGAAGGATAAAAGCAGCATTGCAATATGCTATACTAATATTGCTTTTCTTTACAGTTTTCATAATGAATTGTTTTTCAATGGCTCTAAGGATGAATGCATGAGAAATGGTCATATAAAAGCTATTGAATATCTAAATAAATCAATTAAATTACAAGAAGAAATTAATGATAAATCAGGAATCGCATCTTCCCTAAATAGTCTTGGTAGTTTATATGAGACTTTTGGAGACCCATATTGCTCTGAGTCTCCTGATGAATGTTATGAACTTGGTCAGAAGAAAGCTTTGGATTTATATACAAAATCACTTGTTTTACGCCAGGAAATTAATAATAAAGTAGGTATCACTATTTCTTATGAATGTCTTTCATCTTTATTGTTGAAGCAAAATAAAATTGGTGAAGCGTTTAGGTTTGCAGATTTGAGTTTGCAAACAGCAAAGGAATTGGGATACCCTGAGAATATTCAGAATGCCGCAATTTTATTGAAAAAAATTCATGAGAAGAAAGGAGAATATAAGGAAGCTCTGGAAATGCATGAATTGTATATTCAAATGCGGGATAGTATCATAAACCAGGAAAATAGAAAAGCAACATATAAAAAACAATTTCAGATAGAATATGAGATTCAGTTTGCGAAAGACAGTATAACACATATCACAAAAGAAAAGGAAGAAAAGTATAAACACGAGAAGGCAATTAGTGAGCAAAGGATGTATACTATTGGCGGACTGATAGGATTTATTTTAATGATATTTGTTGCTTTTATATCATATAGAGCATTTAAAAATAAGAAGAAAGCAAATATATTACTTGAACAAAAGAATATTGAGATTTATCAACAAAAAGAGGAAATATCAAGCCAGCGCGACGAAATTGAATCGCAAAGGGATCTGGTAACCATTCAGAAAGAAGAAATTGAAGAAGTGCATAAAGAGGTGACCGATAGCATTAATTATGCAAAAAGAATTCAGGAGGCAGTATTGCCAATAAGCGAATTATCAAGATCTGTCTTAGGAGAACATTTTGTTCTTTTTAAACCAAAAAATATTGTTTCGGGTGATTTTTACTGGACAACAAAGATAGAAAATCAGTTGTTTGTTGCTGTGGCAGATTGTACAGGTCATGGAGTGCCCGGGGCGTTTATGAGCATGCTGGGAATCAGTTTCTTAAATGAAATTGTGCAAAAACAGGAAATAAAAAAAGCCAATCAGATATTAAATATCTTAAGAATGGAAATCATTAATGCACTTCAGCAAAAAGGTTTGGATGGAGAGCAAAAGGACGGGATGGATATTTCCCTGTTAATTGTTAATTCAGATACCCATGAATGTCAATGGGCAGGAGCAAACAATCCTTTGTATATCATTGCAAAGGGCGAATTAACTGAATTGCATGGCGACAAAATGCCGATCGCCATTTACCCAACAATGAAAGATTTTACAAATCATGGATTTGTATTGCAAAAAGGAGATAGAATTTATATGTTTACTGACGGTTTTGCCGATCAGTTTGGAGGCCCTCAGGGGAAAAAATTCAAATACAAACCTTTTAAAGAATTACTAACCAAAAATACATCCAGGCCTATGTCTGAACAGCAGTCTGTTTTAATGGAAACCTTTTTGAACTGGAAGGGAAAACTTGATCAGGTAGATGATGTTTTGGTATTAGGAATTAAAATCTAAAAACCCATGAAAAAATTATTTCAGTTTAGTATTCTTTTTTTGATTGCAATAATCGCATCATCCCAGGATTATTCGGAAAAAGACTCATTGCAGAACCTTATTTCAAAAGAAAAAAAAGTAAATGAGATAATCGGCTTATATAACGAATTTGCCTGGGCTATTATTGACAATGAACCTGCATTGGCGAAGGAATATCTTAAAAAATCAATCACTATGGCGAAGAGTGTCCGTGATTTTGAAAATCTGGCCAATGCATACAATAAAATGGGTATTATTGAAAAACTATCCGGCAATTATAATAAAGCCCTTGAATACTACAATCTGGCCCTTGAATCACTCGATAATACTGATGATGAAAGCGAGCGCGGAATGGTTTACAACAACATGGGCAATGTTTACAAATCGAAAGGTGATTATGCAAAAGCACTTGACTATCTGCTGAAAGCTCTGAAAGTTGCCGAAAAGATCAATGAAAATGAAAGTATTGCAGATGCCTTATTGAATATTGGTCTGTTATATGACGATCTTGGAAAGGATTCCCTCGCCATGCAGAACCTTCAAAAATCACTTGATATTGCAAAAAATCTAAATAATAAAATGCAGATTGCTCGAGCTATGCAAAATATGGCCAATATTTATTCTGATGGAGATGAATTGTCCAAGAAAAAAGCTTTAGAATATTATTTCAAAGCGCTCGATATCAATATTGAGATTTCCGTCCTGAGTGGCCAGGCCACCTGCCTGAATAACATCGGGGCTGTTTATTACGATTTGGGAGATTGGAAAAAAGCTGAAGAATATTATCTGAAATCATTTAAAATAAAAGAACAGCTTGGCGACCGAAGGGGGAAGGCCATAATCAGCGAAAATCTTGCTTTTGTAGAACAGCAAAAGAAAAACTATAAGAAAGCCGGTGAATTTCTCAATTATTCAATGATAATGGCCGACTCAATAAGTGATGCTAAGTTTAAAATCGAACTAATGCTGTCTGTCGCGGAAAATTATTTTTATATGGGCGACTATAAATCTGCTTCAAAAATGCAGACGGTACTTTTTAATTATAAAGACAGTATTTTTAATTCAGAAATGACCGGGCAGATTTCTGAAATGCAGACTAAATACGAAACTGAGAAAAAGGAGGCACAGATACAGAAAAAAAATCTGGAACTTGAAAAAAAGGATGTGGAAAACCGCAACCAGAGAATTATCATTTATTCGGTGATTGCCGGACTTGCATTGCTTGTATTGCTTTTGCTGATCGTTTTCAAGATGTTTCGGGATAAGAAAATTGCCAACGCCATTCTTTCACAACAAAAGGAGGAAATCACTGCACAACGTGACGAAATCGAAGCCCAGCGTAACCTTGCCGCCGAACAGCGTGATCTCATATCTGAACAAAAACAGGAAATCACCGACAGCATCCATTATGCATTTCGCATTCAGTCTGCCATAATACCTGAAATTTCGGTTCTGAACAATGTGGTAGCAGACAGCTTTATTTTTCATGTGCCCCGAGATATTGTCAGCGGAGATTTTTACTGGATCGGCGAACAGGATCATAAAATTATCATTCTGGCTGCCGACTGCACCGGTCATGGGGTTCCGGGTGCTTTCATGAGCATGCTGGGAATAGCTTTTTTGAATGAAATCGTCAGCAAGGAAAATATTACTTCTCCGGCAGAGATTCTCAATGAACTGCGAAATAAAATTGTAAAAGCGCTGAAGCAACAGGGAAAATCGGGAGAGCAAAAAGACGGTATGGATATTTCAGTAATAACCATTGATCCCACTCATAACCACCTGCAGTTTTCGGGTGCCAACAATCCCTTGTATCTGATAAGAAACAATGATCTTGTTGAGATAAAAGGCGATAAAATGCCTGTGGCCATTCATGATAAAATGGAATCCTTTGTCAATCATGAGATGTCAATAAACAAAGGCGATAACATCTACATTTTTACTGACGGTTTTGCCGATCAGTTTGGCGGACCACAAGGAAAGAAATTCAAATATAAACCGTTTAAAGAACTTTTGGTCAAAAATACGCACCTGCCACTTACCGGACAGCAAGCTTTATTAAAAGAAACATTTGTAAACTGGAAGGGAACTCTTGATCAGGTGGATGATGTTTTAGTTATTGGGGTAAGGATTTGAAATTCCCATATACCTTTTGCAAATAAATCATGTTGATCGGTAATATCAGTGTATTAATTTTCATTTAATGGTTTACACTGATTAAACTGGTTGGACTGGTTTTCACTGATGTATTCGAGAAAAAATCAGTGTTGATCATGAAAATCAGTAGCATCAGTGTAATAATTATTCTTATATTTTTCAATGTTATTTTGAAATTTTAGCCAGACACTTTTCACATAGTCTCAACTCTTCATTATCAATAGTTTTAATCGTTTCCTTTGCATCTTCCATAACACACGTAATTGTGGGACAATGAGGCAATCCAAAGTTATGGCCCAGTTCATGGACACAGACTTTTTTGATTCTCTCGAAAAATATTTTTCGGTTTTTGTTTTCCAACCGAAAAACTGATATAACGGTTGCGTTGCCCGGACAATAACCCAATCCGAATATTCCAAAATCAATATATTTGCTTTCAGGTTTCTTGATATTTCCATCCTTATCGGTTTTTGTGGTGGAAATATCTACTGATGTCAGTCCCATAATAAAATCAAGCGAATCGGGAATTTCACGGTCGAGAATATGGAGCAGACTGTCCGCACGGTATCTCGGAAATCTTACTGTGGTATAAGCCGATTTAGGCAAGGCCATTTCGGGAAGGATGAACACCTTAAGTCCGTAAATATCTTCAATAACTTTTTTGATTGTGTCCAGATAGGTTTTTTCAAATTTGCCGATGGGCTGCAAGCCTACTTTTGCAATATAATCGGGATCCTCAAGGCGTTTTTCACGCACACCCTCCGGACCATCTGAAACAGAGCATGAGAGGAGCACAACAATTCCTGTAATTACAGACAATAGAAATAGCTTTTTCATGGACTTTTTTCATTAAAACGAAAAAAACTACTGTTTATTTCCAATCAACTGAATTGATTCCAATTACCCGAAAATCATTCACCCCATCATTCGCGCTCCCGATAGTTATCGGGAAGCGGCAAAATCCAAGCGTTCCTATAATAATTCACATTAGCGGCAAAATCACTTCTTCTTACCCGTTTCCTTAACCTCCGGCAAAAAATACCCCTCCTTCGACAGCAAATGATCCAGACAGGCTACACCATAAACCACCACAGCAGTCACTATGGCCGAATGTTCCTGGTAAGCCGGAATGCTTTTTGTATATAAATCTCTTTCGGTATGCCATATCTCACGATAATTGAAATCCAGTCCGTAAAAATCCTTTTGTGAGAATTCCACGGTTGTAACGCCCTCAACGGCAAACGGACCACTATCGGTTCCCCATGCTTCTTTTGGTTTTTCGGAGGGTTCGCGTTTTTCGAGTTTAAAAGGAAAATCGGGATTGATGCTGTTCAGCGGGGCACATATTTTTTCAAAATCCTTCATCATGGCTTCGGTCACGCTGATTCCGGATATAGCCAATGGTCCTCCGTCACGGTTAAACATATTGGAAATTTTCGGCAGTTTATCTTTGTGACGTTCAATCCAGCTGGTCGATCCAAGCAATCCGAACTCCTCTCCTGCCCAAAGGCAAACAAGTATGGTTCTTTTTGGTTTTCCACCTGCTTTCATGATCAACCGGGCTGCTTCCATAGCGGGAGTCGCCCCCGATCCGTCATCCACTCCGCCCGTAGCCACATCATACGAATCCAGATGGCCGCCCATGATCACATATTCATCGGGGAATTCGGTGCCGGGAATCACTCCGATCACATTGTGGTATTTGATGGGACCGGGATTAAAATGGTTGCGGATGTCAAATTCCAGTTCGAAAGATTGCCTTTCCTTTGCCATTTGTTCGATGATTTTATACTGGTGTTCATCGAGTTTGATATCGGGGACTGTTGGCAGATTATCAAAGCTCATTTTAGCAATATTTTTTCTGTCAGAATAAGCTTTCAGGGGAAGAGTTGCTGATTGTATGATTCCCAGAATTCCTGCTTCCTTCATCTCATTATAAAACAATCCGGGTTCTTTCACCATCTCGAGCATTTCTTTCTGTTCCTCTTTTTTGTGTTCCCAGTTCCAGTGACGGATATCATTGTTTTTCAATTCAATTTCCTGATTTAATTTTTTAATGGAATCGCGTCTGTGAGCACCTTTATCCGAATAATCCAGAGGCCATCCGTCGCTGGTACCGCCAACAAGTACCCAGGCACCTTTAAGTTTCCCTTTCATGCGGTCGAATTCGCCCTGAGTCATGGGTTCAATGAGCACATGTCCCTTTTGTAATCCCTTTGTTCCGGAGGTATATGAAGGCGTGACAAAATGAAGTTGAAAACCGTTATCGCTGAGAAGTCTGCCAAACCAAGGTCCGCGGTTGAAACCCACAGGCAGTTCGCCGGCGTCGTCCATGATTACTTCCATGCCCCATTCTTCGAATTTACCGGCGGTCCATTCTTCGGCATTCTGATAGGCATCCGATCCGATAGGCCTTCCTCCAATTCGGTTACACAAAACATCCAGATGTTTCATGGCCTGATTGTCGGCTTTCCCGAATTTGATGATGGAATCGACCACGGGATCGTTTTGTGCATTTAAGGAGATTACAGTTAAGAGTGCAGAGAACAGTGTGAGAATGAATTTGCTCATGGTTTTGTTTTTTATATGGCAAAATTATAAAAAGGTGGTAGATGATTGGCGATTTTTATACAAAAGTTAAAAATTGATAGAGGGTCTTCGCTCTGCAAATAACCCCGGCTTTAAGGCCCATAGTCGTCAGGTTAAGGTTTTTCTGTATTAAACTTAGTTAATTTCCAGTAAGATCCCTCACCGCTTTGGGCGGTTCGGGATGACAATGGTCTCTATGAGATAGTGTCAGATGGGATGGGGAAGGCGGTAAAGCCGCCTTCCCCATCCCATCTGACCAATCCAAAACATGAATTGTCATCCCGAGTGCAGCGAGGGATCTCTTTGTTATGAATTGATAATCATTTTGTTGAAAAATAAGCCTGACGATTATGTGCAGAGCATTTATCCTCGAATGCAATTCGGGACCGTGCCATTTCATTTTATCAATTTATCTTTTGACTTAACCAACAGGCCTTAACATAACTCTTCAGCACAATTCGGACAGAGTGAGCAAAAAAAAACGGACCGAAGCCCGTTTCCTTAGAATATCTTTTTACCAATTATAATTTTGGTTTTGAGGCGCTCAGCTTGTAGGTGAAAAGGATGCCATGGGTGCCGTTGCAGTAATATTTCATATCTGAAAGCACGATATCGTATGAATATCCAAATTCAAAACGCTTTTTACCGGCTCCAACCATGATAACCACTGCATCCTGGGTGCGGTATGACAATCCTGCCCAAAGCATTTGTTTGTAAGTTCCTTTTACGTTAATATCAACCTGCATTTTTCCGGCTTCGATGAATTTTAAAAGCAATGATGGTTCAACCGACCACATCTCATTAATGATGTAATCATATCCTCCATGCAGGAAATAATGCCTTACCTGTCTCTGATCAATATAAGCATCATTCATCAGGTCAACCTGACGGTTAAACAACTGGTAAATGGCAAATCCGCCATAGTAACGCTCGTTGTAAATGTAAGTACCGAAAGAGGCATCGGGCACCATCAGCTTTTCTGATCCGAAAAGGATAATGGGATCGTCCATGTCATTAAAAACCAGCTTTGATTTATCAAGATGGAACTGATATAACATTCCCGATAAACCGAAAGACAATCTTGTACCATCAGTGCCAACAGGGATACTGTATGCATAAGTGGCTTCCATGCCTGTTTTGGTTATTGGTCCGGTTGAAATGTTGAAAATTTTTCCGCCAACTCCAACTTTTTCTGAAAGAGCAATGTGCGAGCTGGCTGTCTGAGTTGACGGAGCTTCATCCAAACCTGTCCACAGCTGCCTGTAAGCAAGTGTGATGGGATTGTAATTGGTTGTTCCGGCAACGGCAGGGTTGATGTCATACTTATTGAGCATGTACTGGCTGTATGTTGACAGCTGTTGTGAAAATCCCTGGATTGCAAACCCGGCTAAAATCAGAGTGAAAAATAACTTTTTCATATCTTGTTTTTTTAAAAAGTCAATAATTAACGTAAAATAGTCACTGAACCAGAATATTTCATATCGTTATCCTGAAGGTCTATAATATAATAATACGTACCTGCAGGCAGCTCTTTTCCGGTGTTATCTTTTTTACCGTTCCACGGATCGGTATAACCGGTTGAGTTGTAAACAATCTGTCCCCACTGGTTAAACACAGTGATAATTGCGTCGGGATAAGATTCAATAAACTTGATCATCCAGGTGTCGTTTTGTCCGTCGGCATTTGGAGTGAGCACGTTCATGATTTCGATGTATTTTCCTGCGGCGATGATGGTCACCGAGTCGATAAACACACAGGAGTTTTCATCTGTCAGGGTGATTGTATAAACGCCCTCAACAATCATGGCCAGGTCTTCAGATGTCATTCCGTTCGACCACAGATAAGAGTAAGGCATTGTACCGCCTGAAGCGATGAGGTCGATGGCACCGTCGTCCATTCCCGTGAAGGTAACGTTTTCGGGCAGCAGGGTTACTGAGATGGCACCCGGTTCGATGATGGTTACCGAGTTGGTGATGGTTCCGCAGAAATCGGTTACTGAATAGTTGTATGTGCCGGCCGGAATTCCGGTAAGCTGACTGCCAATACTGTCAGTAACAGACCACAGATAAGTTATTGGAGCAACACCATCGGTAATCGAAAGATTAACAGCTCCGGTTGAGTCGCCATAACAAATAATATCGGTCGACAGGTGCATCACGCCCAGTGCAGGGAGTGTACCTATTAAAATTGAATCGGTAAGTGATCCGCAGACATCAGTAACGGTAACATGATGCCATCCGGCATTCAGTCCGCTTGCCACAGCCGTATCACTGGCAGAAATTGACCAATCGTAAACGAAAGGTTCAACCCCGTCGGATACTGTGATTGTTGCCATTCCGTCGAATGTTGCGGCACATGAGGTGTATGTAGAATCGGTAAACTCAAAGTTCATTACAGGTAATGAAAGGATTTCAACCGAGTCGATCAGTGATATACAAGCATCCGTAACGGTGACGTATGCCATGCCAACACCAAGGTCATTTGCAATTGTTGTGACAGAGGTAGATGGAGCCGACCATACAAATGTAAACGGAGCCACACCACCGGTAGTATCTACTTCGGCACCACCGTTTGTTGAAGTGGGGCAGGTAGCATTGGTAGAGTCAATGATGCTGATGGTCATTAGCGGCAGACTTAATATCTCAACTGAATCGACCAATGAAATACATGCATCGGTTACAGTCACGTGATTCCATCCAACCGACAGGTCAAGGGCAGTGTCATTAACAGAAACTGATGGTGCTGACCAAACATATGATAACGCGCCGGTGCTTCCTGTTGCCTCGATCACTGCAGAACCGTCGCTGATGGCAGGACAGGTGGCTGAAGTAGAATCAATAATATTTATTGTCATTAAAGGCAAGCTGAGAATATCAACCGAGTCGATCAAAGAACCGCATAAATCGGTAACGGTAACATAGTTAATTCCAACAGAAAGATCAGTAGCGGTATCGTTTGTCGAAACTGACGGAGCTGACCATACAAATGTAAACGGGGCGGCGCCATCGGTGACTTCAATAACCGCAGAACCGTCGTTGATGGCAGCACATGTAGCATCTGTGGAGTCAATAATATTAATTGTCATCAGTGGCAGGTTGAAAATCTCAACCGAATCAACCAA
Source organism: Bacteroidetes bacterium GWF2_38_335 (assembly GCA_001769535.1). Lineage (GTDB taxonomy): Bacteria > Bacteroidota > Bacteroidia > Bacteroidales > GWF2-38-335 > GWF2-38-335. The sequence goes on along the minus strand of MEOH01000022.1, from coordinate 188,204 downwards.
TGAGGTACAAGCGTCGGTGACAGTAACATAATTCCATCCAATTGGAAGATCAGCTGCAATAGCTGTAACAGCGGTTGAAGGAGCTTCCCAGAGGTAGGTAATTGGAGCAGTAGCTCCGGTTGCAGCAATTTCTGCTGATCCGTTGGCAAGACCGGGGCATGAAGCATCGGTAGAGTCAATAATATCTATTGTCATTAAAGGCAAGCTAAACAGCTCAACCGAATCAATCAATGAAGTACACGCATCTGTAACAGTTACATAGTTCCATCCCACTGCAAGATCATAAGCTGTATCGTTAAGTGTAACCGATGGAGCTGACCAAACATAGGTTATCGGTGCAGTGGCGCCTGATGCCAAAACAACAGCATAACCATTGTTAACGGCAGCACAGGATGCATCCAGTGAATCGGTTATGTCGATGGTCATGAGCGGAGCACTTCCGATATCTACTGAATCAACTTTAAAAGTACAGATATCGGTTACGGTGACATAATTCCATCCAACCTGCAAATCGGCAGCGGTAGCAGCCACGGATACTGAAGGAGCAGACCATGCATAGGTCACTGCGCCATTGGTTCCGGATGCAGAAACTTCAGCAGAACCATTGTTTACACCAGCACATGAAGCAACCGTTGAGGAAATTATTGATGTGGCGAGGGTAGCCGGAGCACTTGGTATATCAACCGAATCAACGATTGCGGTACAGGCATCGGTAATGGTGATGTAGTTCCATCCCACTTCAAGGTCTGTTGCCGAAGCCAGTGTGCTTATTGACGGTGCACCCCATAAATAGGTAACTGTGCCGGTCGCACTGTATACTACCACTGAGGCAGTACCGTCATTAATGGCAATACAGGTCGCAGCAGTTGAAGAAGCAATATCCGAAGAAATTGTAGGATCACTGGCGATATTTACAGAATCAACAACCGCTGTACAAGCATCAGTAACAGTTACGTAGTTCCATCCAACGTGCAGATCTGTAGCATCTTCTAAAGTTGAAGTAGAAGGAGCTGACCAGGCAATGGTAAAAGGAGCCACAGCACCAGTAAGGGTAACGTGGGCAGTACCATCATTAATGGCAGCACAGGTGGCAGGGTTGGATGAGGTAATATCAATTGTCATCAATGGGTCGGAACCAATGTTAACCGAATCCCTGTTAGATGTACAAGCATCAGTCACAGTGACATAACTCCAGCCGGTTGGCAGATCACCAGCATAGGCAGCAGTTGATGTCGAAGGCAGGCTCCATGCATAGCTAATTGGTGCGGTTGCGCCAAATGCAGTTACGGTTGCCTCACCATCCTGAAGTCCGGTACAGGTTGCACCGCTTGAGAAAGTGATACTGGTGGTCATAAGTGGATCACTTAGGATATCAACAGAATCCACAACAGATGTACATGCATCAGTCACAGTGACATAATTCCAGCCAACAGGTAAATCGTTTGCAGAATTTGTAATTGAAGTTGATGGCAATGACCATGCATAGGAAACCGGAGCGGTGGATCCGAAAACAGAAACCGAAGCCGAACCATCATTGATGGCAGCACAGGTTGCGTTATCAGATGAAGTAATATCTATTGTCATCAGCGGATTGCTGAGGATGTTAACAGAGTCAACCAAAGCGATACACGCATCGGTAACAGTCACGTAATTCCATCCCACATCAAGGTCATTGGCACTGTTGGCAACAGATATTGACGGGGCTGACCATGCGTAGGTAATTGGAGCCGTTGAACCGAAAACACTTACAGAAGCCGTTCCGTCATTGATGGCGGCGCAGGTGGCATTGGTTGATGAGGTAATATCTATGGTCATCAAAGGATCAGATTCAATTTCAACAGAATCCAGAATTGATGTACAAGCGTCGGCAATAATTACGTAATTCCATCCCACCTGCAGGTCATTGGCACTGGAGGTAACCGAAGTTGACGGGGCCTGCCAGGTGTAGGTAACAGGAGCGGTGGCTCCCGTTGTAGTGGCAGTGGCCGAACCGTCGTTTATGGCAGCACAAGTTGCGGTAGTGGCAGCCATAACATCGGTGGTCATTAAAGGATCGCTGGGAATGTAAACAGAGTCAATAATTGTGCGGCAGGCATCGACGATGGTAACATAGTTCCATCCGAATTCGAGCAGCACAGCGGTATCATTTGATTCAGCAGCAGCTGAAGACCAGAAGAATGAGAAAGGAGCAGTACCATCGCTGACAACAGCATAAGCCGAACCGTCTTCGATAGCCGGACAAGTTACATTGCTCAGGAAATGAGTTTCAGAAGTAACCGGAGTATTAAAATCAACATAAGCAGAGTCCACATGGTCGCCGCAAAGGTCGGTTACAGTTATATAATGCCATCCGGTGCACAGGTTCGAAGCAGTTGAAGTGGTTGAAGGAGAGCCTGACCACGCAATAGTATATGGAGGTAAACCTGAGCTGATGTCCATAACCAGTTCGCCGTCGCAAACCGATTCGCAGGTGGCATCTTCAATAATAGCGGTAGAAATGACCAATGTGGGGAAATAATAAACCGAAACAGAGTCGGTAATCGGGTGACCGCAGAAGTCATTTACGGTACAGTAATGTTTTCCAACGCCAAGGTCATCGGCAAAATTGCTGATGCTTGTTGAAGCAGTCACACCAGCCTCGGCAGTCCAGGTAAAAGTAAAAGGAGCCACACCATCAGCATACAGCATGGTAGTTTCACCGTTGGTGCTGCTGGAACAGGGAACGATGAGATAATGGTCGTCCATTCCACCGGTCAGTGATGGTTTGTTGGTAATATTAACAGCAATGGTTTTAGTAGCGCCATTGGCATCGGTAACAGTACAACTGTAAGCACCAACTGCCAACCCTGAAATATCTTCAATATTATTGGTATACCCCGAAGGTCCCGACCACAAATAAGTATAAGGAGCAGTACCATCCCCGCTAACAGTCAAATCAATAGCCCCATCCAGCGTATGGTCGCAATTGGCTTTGGTAACGATGGTGTCGAGGGTTATTTTGCCGTATTTGGCTATGAACATGTCGCGGGTACCGGCTGAGGCGTTGGTTAGGGTTTTGCCGTCGATGTCGATGGTGGCGGAGGTGAAGTCGCCGCAGAAGATGTTGGTGTTGTCACTTGCAATCCTCGTAGTTTTGGTAAATTCTGTATTTGCACCTGTGGCTTTTTTAGCAGAAAGAACATTGCCGTCAAGATCTGTTTCAACCATAAAGGCATCAGCACCAGTATTTGTAAGATTAAAAGTGCCAAAGTTTATGGAACCGGAATATTGACCGCCAATGATTACATGATCATCATTAACAGATATTGCATTTCCTTGGTCATCACCATTAGAACCGTAGTTTTTTGCAAATTGTAAGGTTCCATCAGGAGCATATTTTAGCAAAATTAAATCATTATTTCCCGCATTTGGATATGTCAATAATGAAGATACAACCCCTGTCGAATCAATAGATAAAGTAGGGCTATTATAATACCCAAGAATGTACTGATATCCAGTGTTATCGCCATGATGCCTCCAAATAACTTCAGCGCTAGTACCAACAACTTTTCTTACCCACTGACCTGTACCATTAAAATCCGTCTTAAAAATAAAACCATCAGAAGTTCCTATGCACGTAACTGCACCAACATCAAAGTTTAAAGTACCATTATAATTGCCACTAAAATAATAACCAGTACCATCAGAACTAACATTTCTAAAGGTTGTTAGAGAATTATCTGTAACAATCATTTTAGCCCAAGTTAAATTTCCATCAATATCAAACTTTGAGATAAAGGGTTGTCTTACTGCAGGAGCTGGTGAGGTCAAAGTTGTTACCCCTCCATAAAATGTAATATCCACAAGAAACATCCCTGTCATTACAATATTATCCGAATTATCAATGGAAATATTTCCTCCAAATTGATTTGTTGCACTATATCCTGAATTATGAGCCCATTGCAAGGTTCCATCTATTGCATATTTTGCAATAAAAATATCTGATCCTCCAGTTGTAGCTAAATTTGTTGCATCAAAAACGCAAGGATTGCTACTAGTTGTTCCAGAAATATAAAAATAATTTCCATCATTGCTTAGAGCAATCGAAGTGGGTGTTTCCCCAAGAGTTCCGCCGACTTGTTTCAACCAAATAATTTGACCAATTTTACTGTATTTTGCAATAAAAATATCGTTTGCACCAGTCGCTGACAACGAAAGAGCATCTTGATTTACTGTGCCTGAAAAAATACCTATAATATATATGTTTCCTGAAACGTCAGAAACCATTTTTATCGGTTGATTATTACCAGTCCCGGTGAAATTTTTTGTCCATAAAAGGTCGATGTTTTGACTTTTTACAGAAAAAACAATCAAAAAAAACATAATGAAAAAACTTAATGTTCTCATAATTTTCATTTTAAAAATTACATTTTAGCTAGCATATGAAGCACCATCTGCCCCTGTAGAGGGTCCACTATTCTCGGTTTTAATGAAGGTTAATTCTATATAATCAGGTTTTTCCCAATCCAATTTAACTCTTTCAATATTCTTATAGCAAGAATTAATATCCGAATGCTCAATATTTTCATCCATAGCAAACAATTTTTAAGTTTATCTATAACGGGTAAAAATAATGAAAAAAATTTAATTAACAACAAATTGTTTATAAGTGTTTTTTTGCGGGGGTGGGGGATGGGGTGGGGGAAATTTTGCAGGGGGTTGATTTGTAGGGGGTTGTGAGGGTGGGGAAATGGATTTTTTTTTTGGGGGGATTTGGATATTTGATATTTTGCGGCGGTGATATTGGTTCGTTTGTTTGCGTGTGGATTGAAAAGATATTTCTTTTTTGTTATTGACCGTAGGTTAAAACCTACGGGGATGATTGGGCAACCCGCTAGCCAGCGGGTTGTTCGTGGATGTGGCTGAGGATACAAAGAACCCGCTGGCCAGCGGGTTCCCCAAACATAACTGTAGGTTTTAACCTACAGGGGGTGCAAAAAACAAGCATTACTGTAGGTTTTAACCTACAGGGGAAAGCAACCGAGGATGCTTCGAACCCTATGGGTTCAACAACAATAGCCGTAGGTGCAACCTACGGGAAGTTCAAAAAAAACGCAAAAAATTTTTAAAAACACCCCGTCCCATCAAAACAATGCGTGCACAATTTTTCCTTGGGCAAGCCGATGGCTTCCACAAGATCATGGAGATTCTGGAACATGAGGGTGTCGAGGCCAAGACGTATCCTGATTTTTTCAACCATCTGTCTGTAGGGCTCGGAGTCGGGCTCGGAGTATTTTCTCATGTCGGTTCCCTCCTTCCCTTCGATCTCTTTCACCGCAATGTATGTGGCCAGATCCATGTTTGACCTTGAACGACTGAAATTCAGAAACTGACAGGGGAAAGTGAGGGGCGGACAGGCAATGCGCATGTGTACTTCTTTTATTCCGGCTTTATGCAAATCGTTCACATTGTCTTTTAATTGCGTGCCCCGGACAATCGAGTCATCGAAAAAAACGCCGCGTTTGCCTTTTATTATTGAGGTGTTCGGAATGAGTTTCATCTTTGCAACCAGATCGCGCATTTCCTGGCTCTGCGGCATAAAACTGCGGGGCCATGTGGGGGTGTATTTGGTGTAGGGGCGTTTGTGCGGAATGTGCTTTTCATTGCTGTAGCCCAAAGCGTGGCCTATGCCCGAATCGGGAACCCCGGCTGCAAAATCGGCTTCCACATTGTCGCGGCGGGCAAGAGCGGCACCGCATTTGTAGCGGCATTCATCGACATTGATTCCTTCATAGAATGAGGGCGGGTATCCGTAATACACCCAGAGGAAAGCGCATATCTGCATTTTTTCCTGTGGCTTTTTAAGCATGGTGTATCCTTCGGCGGTGATTTTTCCGATCTCACCCGGACCCATATAATGATCTATTTCATATTCAAGATTGGGGAAAGCGCATGTTTCAAAAGTGGCAGCATACGCATCTTCCTTTTTCCCTATGATGATGGGAGTCCGGCCAAGCTTATCACGCCCCACAAAAATACCATCTTTGGTAAGCACCATAACAGAGCATGATCCTTTAACCAACTCCTGCACCCTGCCGATTCCATCAGCAAAATCCTTTCCCTCGGCGATAATTTTGGCAATGAGCTCGGTGGGATTAATCTGACCCATAGTCATTTCTGAAAAAACCGACTGTTTTTCGAGACAGCGATCCTCCAGTTCCTTAATATTTACAATTTTTGAAACTGATGCCACTGCGAACCTGCCAAGGTGCGAGGTCATTACAACCGGCTGGGCTTCAGTATCGCTTATGATACCCAAACCGACCTTGCCACTGAATCCTCTGAGGTCGTCTTCAAATTTATTTCTGAAATAGGAGTTTTCCAGACTGTGAATCACCCTTTGAAAACCCTTCTCTTCACAGTAAAAAGCCAGTCCGGCCCTTTTAGTCCCTAAATGAGAGTGATAATCAGTTCCATAGAATACATCTGAAACGCAATCTGTTTTTGAAACGCTGCCGAAAAAACCGCTCATAAGTTTTATGTTTATTTTACAGACGTAAAAGTGGTGAAAACTTAGATGCCGGAGAAGATTTTTTTTTAATACTTATGCACAGGTGTTAATCCCCGGCCTGAAGGCCATTGCCGTCAGGTATATATTTGTAATTATCAGCATTTCTGTTCTTTATTAATGTTTTGTCCTTTAATATATTTTGAAAATCAACTTTATATTAAGATGGTTTATTAATAATGACTCGGCTATAAAATGATAATGATTTAAGAACAAAGCCTGCCCCGTATTTTAATCGGGGGAACATCGATATTCGATATGAGAAGTTAATGAAGTTCATAAATCTAAAATCCTTGCCTGCAGCAAGCAGGGGTGTTCCCCCGACAAATAGTTCGGGGCAGGCTTTGTTCAATATTCAACTTTTGTAAAAGTGTGTTTATTAAAACCATCGTCTTAGGCGGTAGCAGAAAATCATTACAACTTTCTGTAATCATTTCGATTGCAAATATTAGCCTGACGGCTATAGCCTGAAGGCCGGGGTTATAGCTCCCGAACTCCCAGATTGGAGGTTGAGGTGATGATTACCTTTTCGAAAAGGGGATTTTTGGCAAAGCCGCGCTCCATGATTTCGGCAATTTTTGAAGTGTCACATTTTTCGCATACGGCAAAAATTGACGATCCACCGCCGGAGATGTTGCAACCACAAGCACCATGCTCCAGTACTTCTTTCTTCACTTCTTTGTAACCCGGAATAGCTGATCCTCTAACAGGTTCGGCAATATGATCAACGATAATTGCCTGACCGAACATGTGAACATCGTTCATGTGGATGGCATGAATCACCGTTGAACAGCGGGCGATCTGCTCCTTAAGTTTTTCTTCGCCAATTTCATAAGTGATAAAACCCCTTGTTGTTCTTTGTCCTTTTTTGATGACGGCAAGCACAACAGGAAACTCGGGCATATTCAGCTTAATCACCTTCAATGGTTTGTAACTTTTGATGAGCGTAAAACCTCCCAGAAGCGCTGCTGCCACGTTATCGGCATGCGGCGAACCACCTGAAGCCACTTCACCCATGCGGGCAAGGTCGATCATTTCATCATTGCTGAGATTCATTTCGAGCAGCTTGTTCAGACCATAAATACAGCCCGAGGCAGTTGCACCGGTTGTTCCCATCCCACAGCCTGAGGTCATGTTTTTGATGATCTGCACATGCATTCCCTGCCGGATATTATATCTCCTGAACAGCTCCATGATGGCCAAACCGCCGGTGTTGTCGTTTATTTCACATGGGATGTTCTGGTTTGATCCCACAAATTCAATGGTAACTTTTTTGGTGTCGTTCAACTTGATATGAATGTCATCATAAGGTTCTTTAAGAGCCATGGCGAAGATATCGTAGCCCGGACCAACATTGGCCGATGTGGCAGGTGCCCTGAGTAATATTTCTTTCATAAATACTTTTTTTTATTTGACTAACCCTTTTTCCTCAAGCAGTTTTTTGAGAATTTTTGTTTTTCCTTCGGAAAGATCCCCTAAAGGAGGACGTAATGTTCCGCCCGGTAAGTTCATCAATTTGAGCGCCATTTTCGCAGCCATTGGATTGGTCTCGAAGCGGAACGCCTCATAAAGGTTATAATAGTCGTAATGAATTTGTTGTGCCTCTTCTTTTTTCCCTGATAAAGCCAGCTGGAGCATGTTTTCCATGACACCCGGAATGGCATTTCCGGCCACGGAGAACGAACCTGCTCCGCCGATGCAAATAGTCGGATAGGCAGTGGTATCTTTACCTGTGAACACTTCGAAATTTTCATCTTTGGTAAGGTAAATCACTTTGGCAAGGTGGTCGAGGCCCTTGTTGCCGTCTTTGATGCCAATGATGTTTGGGTGTTTGGCGAGCTGGGCAGTCATGACCGGAGAAAGTTCAACGCCTGTTCTTTCCTTGGCGTTGTGCAGTACCAGCGGGAGTTTTGAGTAATCGGCCAGTTTCAGGTAAAAATCAATTAGTCCGTCATCTTTTGGAAGGATAAAAAACGGAGTAAAAACAGAAATATAATCAGCACCTATTTCGGTGAACATATCGATGCGCTCTTTGGCTTCCCACAGACTGGTAGTGCAGGTATCGGGAACGATTTTGCATTTGCCCTTGGCCACTTCGACAATGATTTCGACCAGACGGCGAATTTCGCTAACCCGCAGCAAAGTATTTTCTCCGGTTACCCCAAGCGGAGCAATTCCGGTTACTCCGGCATCAACCTGTCTCTGAACAAGCGTTCTTAAACCCTCTTCGTCGAGCGATAAGTCATCCCTGAAGGGCGTAATGATTAATGTATAGGATCCTTTTTCCATGGCGGATTTTTTTTGGTTTTTACAAAAATAGAAATTCGGTTTTTGATGAAAGGAGAAAAGCTTAATAAGATATCCTCAATCGGATGTTGATATGTCTAAAAACCTGTCTAACCCGTCTGTCTTGTTACCGGCAGATACGATGAATAAAGATTTCATCTGTTTACACTATTGTTTGGCTCTTTTTTGAGCATTATCCCTCCGTGTCACCTTCAGCTCACCTTCACCTCTCCTTCAGCTCACCTTCACCTCAAAGCCGACTCACTCCGACAGAAGTCGATAAAATGTTAATTTTTATAAATAAAATGCAAGGTTTTAGCAGAATTCCCTCGTTTTTCCATGCATTGACAAATCAGTTATACAAAAAATCATCTGAAGATGCTGATAAATAATTGCATCCTCAGATGATTTGTAAGTGTTTTGCTATATTATGCTTTTTATACTTTTTACGGTTAATCCAGATATGTTATTGCAAAACTTCCTTCAGTAATGTTTACATTTGTTCCTGTACCTGCAAAATTGTTTGCCACAAAGGTAAATGTGCCCTCAATTCTTCTGGTTGTCGAATCATGGGAAGTAACAACAAGCGTTCCAGAGGTAGAAGAATAATTTATTGTTGATCCAACGGAATAAATTCCCCTGTAATCTCCAATGCTGGTAAGTGAATAAGTTCCGGCTGTAACGGTTGCCGGCATGGCAAGGCCCACGGTAGTAGTGCCGTTTGTCCCGTTCAAAACAATCATATCTGTTCCTGAAATTGTGGTAGGATTAAAAACTGTTCCGTCAATTTTACACGACATATCATTGCCGTCAACTACTGGTAACTCTTTAGTATATGGAATATTTACAAATTCACCCTCCGTAATACTTACACTTGTGCTGTCGGAATGCCTGAATAATACGAAATGAAATGTACCCGACATCAGACTATCGGTAGTGTTAATGCTGGTAATAACCAATTCGCCGCCCATATCCTCCTTACTTACTGTGTAAGTTACAGTTGAGCCCGAATTATCTACATTGTAGGCAGCAGTGTTCTCTGTGTCCATAAAATCAATAGTGTAGGTCCCGACAGCAAGTTCCTCGGCACTTATTGAGATGTTACTTCCATCATCAGCAATTCCCTGTATTGCAATACCCCCATTTATTGCCAGAAATGCTTTGGCTTCATCAGTTGACCATGAAGCTCCATTAATTGTTGCAACCATGGTTCCATTGGGAATTTCATCGACGGGTGGTAAATCGTCATCTTCATCATCGTTATTACAATTGACAAATGAAACTGACAATAAAAAAGCCAGACCAAAAATCCAAAATTTGTTTTTCATAACTATTTATTTTTTGTGAATATTATACGACAGCCAAAATTGTAAAAAATTAATATGAAAAAAAATATTATTAAACACATCCGGAATTTAGAGTGAACAAAAAAACGGGGATTTTGAAAAATGTCCATGAATTTAATTTAAATTCGCATTGAATTAATGATAACCATGAAGCTTTTCAGTAAATACATGCGGCGCATTTCCTTTACCATTACTCTTTTCGGGGTGTTGCTGCTGATATATGATCTTGGTTTCGACCAGCCTGCTTTCATGCAGAATGTAATCAATAGCTTTTACATTTTCCTTGTGGCCTGTGAGATATTGTTTATTCCCATACCATATGTTTCTTCGCGTAAAATTCCCGTTTTCAGGGTATGGGTCTTTGACTTTATTTTTCTTGTTTATTTATCGGTTATTCTACTTGACTTTCTTAAAGTAATTGACTTGCCATTTTTCAGAAGTTTTTTGTCGGTGTATTTTGCTGTCATTTTTTCATCCTTCCGTGAATTTTCCTTTCTCAGGATTAAGCTGAAAAATATTTTTTATAACCCTGCCCTGCTTTTTGTGATCAGTTTTATAACAATCATTTTTACCGGTGCGGGCATGTTGATGTTGCCCAATGCCACAACGGCCGGAATATCCTTTATTGATTCCCTTTTTACATCAACAAGTGCGGTATGTGTTACAGGATTATCGGTGGTTGACACCGGATCCAGCTTTACCTTTTTCGGTCAGATAATAATCATGATCCTGATTCAGATTGGCGGTTTGGGAATCATGACTTTTGCTGCTTATTTCAGTTATTTTTTCAGGGGTGGCTTGTCTCTTGAAAATCAGCTATTCCAAAAAGAAGTGACCAATACCGATAAACTGGCCGAGGTTTTTAAAATGCTGATGAGGATTCTGTATTTTACCTTTTTGTTGGAGATAGCAGGAGCATTTCTGATTTTTCTTACCCTTGACCCGGCTATCATGCCATCATTCGACAACAGGGTTTTCTTTTCTTTGTTTCATGCTGTTTCAGGATTTTGCAATGCAGGATTTTCTACCTTGCAAAACAATCTGATGGAGCCGGGATTTGCGTTTAACTATCCGTTGCACCTGATTGTTGCGGGGTTGCTGATTATGGGCGGACTGGGATTTCCCATAGTTTTTAATTTTTTGCACTATATCAAGCATCTTGTTCTCAATAAATGGTTTACCCGGAAAGTTAAGCACATCCCCTGGGTTATCAGCATGAACACAAGGATTGTACTGATTACCACAACATTTTTGATTGTATCGGGAACAATCCTCTTTTATTTTTTCGAATATAACAATACCCTTAAAGAGCACAGTGGCATCGGGAAAGTCATCGAAGCATTTTTCTGCTCCGTTACCCCCAGAACTGCAGGATTTAACACCATTGATAATTCTGCCATTTCGGGAGCAACCATTTTGCTGGTGCTATTTCTTATGTGGGTTGGGGCATCGCCCGGCGGAACAGGGGGTGGAGTAAAAACCACCACTTTTGCCGTGAGCATCCTGAATGCAATTAGTCTGGCCCGAGGAAAAAAACGAATCGAAGTATACCGCCGTGAAATATCCAGTCTGTCTATAATGCGTGCCTACTCCATGATCTTTCTGTCGTTTGTGGTAATCGGTTTTGCGGTTATGATTTTGTCGTTTACCGACGGCGATAAAGGTCTGATCAAACTTGTGTATGAAACCGTTTCGGCATATAGCACCGTGGGACTGAGCATGGGAATTACTTTTGATCTGAGTGACGGGGGTAAAATAATTCTCACCATTGTGATGTTTATCGGAAGGGTAAGCATGCTTACAATTTTGGTGGCGTTGATGCGCCGGACCAGGTTTTTGAATTACAGGTATCCCAGTGAAGAAATTTTAATAAACTAGAAAAAAAGGAACAACCTAAACATCCCGAAAGCTATCGAATAAACAAATAAACAACTAAACAAATAAACAAATAAACAAATAAACAACTAAACAAATAAACAACTGAACAAATAAACAACTGAACAAATAAACAACTAAACAACTGAACAAATAAACAACTGAACAAATAAACAACTGAAAAACTAAAAGTAACCCCATAGAAACTAATTATTTATGAAATACATCGTTATAGGCCTTGGAAATTTTGGATCGTCATTGGCGAAAAAGCTTACTGAACTGGGCAATGAAGTAATTGGTGTTGACCGCAACATGGAGGTGGTTGAAGCCCTTAAGGAATATATTTCACACACCATCTGTCTGAACTGCACCGACACACGTGCTGTATCCATCCTGCCACTGAAAGACACAGATACTGTCATCATTGCCATTGGCGAAAACGAAGGTGAAAATATCATGGCCACTGCGCTGATGAAGCAGATGAAAGTAAACAAGCTCATTTCCCGGGCAGTTTCGCCGCTTCATGAAACAATTTTACAAACCATGGAAGTTGATGACATCATCCATGCTGAAGAAGAAACTGCCGAACGCTGGGCAAAAAAGCTGAACTTTTCGGGCATTGTTGATTCCTATGAACTTGCAGGTCAGTATAACATTGCCGAGATATTGGTTTCCCGGGAATATATCGGAAAAACCCTTGCGCAGATTGAGTTTCCGAAAAAACATAATGTCCTGGTTTTGTCCATAATAAAAACAGTAACAGAAAAAAACATGATCGGTATTCCGCGCAAAGTAAAGAAAATACAGGGGATAGCCTCAGCCGAATCGGTTTTGGAGCAAGGAGACACCCTGGTGGTATATGGCAAAATTGAGGATATAAAAAAGCTGGTTGAAGAGTAATGTTTTGGCAATGCATTTGCTTTGAACGGGTTGAAATATCGGGGATGAAACGTTGTTGATAAAAATTGATTTTTCGGGATAGGTTCTCTGTCTATTTATGAATATCTTTGAATCCGATAAAAAATAAAACATATGAAATTTGGTGTTGTAATATTTCCGGGATCCAACTGTGACCATGATATGATATATGTTCTGAGGGAAAAACTCGGACAAGAGGTGGTTGAACTCTGGCATAAGGATACAGATCTTAAAAAGGTTGATGCCATTGCCCTTCCGGGTGGATTTTCTTATGGTGATTATCTTCGTTCGGGTGCGCTGGCAAAATTTTCGCCCATCATGGAAAAGGTGATTGCCTTTGCCAATAAAGGCGGATATGTGTTTGGCGTTTGCAACGGTTTTCAGATTCTCTGCGAATCAGGTTTGCTTCCGGGTGCCCTTTTGCATAACAACAACCAGAAATTCATTTGCAAAAATATTTATATCAAAACCGAGACCAAGAAAACAGCTTTTACTGCTTTATTAGATACCACAAAGGCCATGAAAATACCCATTGCCCATGGCGAAGGAAGGTACTTTGCAGATAAAGAAACGCTGCAGAATATGCACCTCAACGATCAGATATTATTCAGATATTGCGACGAAAAAGCCAACATCAGCGAAAGCTCAAATCCCAACGGCTCACTTGAAAATATTGCGGGAATTTGTAATACCGGACGAAATGTTTTTGGTATGATGCCGCACCCCGAAAGAGCCGCTGACAAGGAATTGCGCAGTACCGACGGACTGGCCATTATCGGTTCATTGGTTAAGAGTATGATGAAATAGTCTGCTCACCGGGTGTCCTATAGTTACCCTCTATGCAGATTACATCTCCCTCACATCCATCAACACATTGGGATAGTTATCGGGATTATTGATTAATTCCAATAGCTTTTCGGCTACCGTTTCGGGAGTGGTAAGCATGTTTTTTTCCTTGTATCCTATGAATGTTGAAACGTTCCGGAAATCATCTGCAGATATCTTTCTGATCTCATCCTGCATGTGCGTATCCACTATTCCCGGAGCAACCGAGAAAATATGAAAATGCCTTGATGGATCACCATTTGTCTGCTCAACGCTCAAAACCTGCGAAAACATATCAATGGCCGATTTAGAGGCACAGTAACTGCTCCATGATTCGATGGGGTGACGGCCTGCTCCCGAAGAAATATTCAGAATCAGTTTGATGGCATCCGATTTTTCATGGGTTTTTACAAACTCGTTCATCAGGATGGCCGGACTAACTGCGTTGATGTTCATGGTTTCGACAACTGAAGTGGAAGCCAAACGGCCCATCTGCTTTACCTCACCTATGGCGCCCGAATTATTGACCAGCATCACTGCTCTGGCATCTTTATGATTCTCGAATGTGAATTTGAGCACATCATCCACTTTTGCCAGATCAAGTTTAACGTGCCTGAACCTGGGATGTTTAATAGTACAGGTTCTTGAAATACCTGTAACAAAATTATTTTCCCTTTTAAGCAAAAGTTCTGCAAAAGCCTTTCCAATTCCGCGGCTTGTTCCTGTAATATAAATGTAATTCATGGTTATTTGTTTTTCTCTAATTCTATTATTTGTTCCGTTTCGGGATCAATCTCACTGGCCCAGTGTTTCTTATAAATTATGGTTGAATTATTCTTGAATTTGAAGTCTTCATCGGGTGCTGATCCGCACAAACTGCCACACTCAAAATTTACCGGCACATCAAAATATTCCCTGTTTCTGGGACTTCCCATGGAAATATCCACCACGTGAATCCGTGTTTTGGCAGACAGCTTTTTTTGGTTCACCTCAACAAACATCATCTTATTTTTATTTGGTGACCAAACCATTCCTGAAATGCCCTCGCATCCCTTTCCAAATTTCATTACTGTTTTTGATTCGAGTGTTCTGAAACTGTAAATTTTCATTTCACCCAAATCACCATAAACAATATAGCTAAAATCGGGGGCAATGTCGATATATGGCGGGCAATCGAGGAAATACTCTACTTCTTCGGGTAAACCAATTTTTTCACCATAACCATTCTGGATCTCATAAACCCCGCATGAGGCATAGGTTCCCACCTCAACAATTTTCTTAAAAGAGGTAGCGGTTGTGGGCTCCGAAAGTTCAATATCCACGGATTCTTTAATAAAGTTCATGGTTTCTTTCCAGCAGCATTTTTTTCTGCTTTTACAGCTCAATGTCATTTCATTGCCTGTAATGAGACCTTTGTACTGAATCTCATCCTTTGAAATCTCAAATTTATTATCGAACTGCTTCTGGTTAAACCTGACAGGCTCAAAGAACAGCATGCGTTCGCCGAGTTTAAAGGAAATGTCACCGCCTTCGGTAATCTGCAAGTCAAAAACAGGGGTTAGAAAATAAGATACCGAGCTGTCGTTCATCATTTCACAGCCCATATATTCGGCTTTTATTATGCTGTCGGCAAATTCCAGTCTGAGAAAATGGTTGTAATTGGGGTTTTTATCCTTGAAAACATACGTTCCGGCAAAAGGCTTGAGCTCAGCACCCTTAAGCATATTCATGCTTTTCTTTTTTCCTTCGGGCAGCCCCAGATCTTCAAGGTTTTTTTCCGATTGTTCGCCCCCGCAAGAATTCAAAATAATCCACAGAAGTCCCGGAAAAAGTATTTTAAAAAACCGCAAATTCATCTGCAAAATAAAAGTGATTACTTAATCAGTTTATCCATAACTTTCTTAGGAACAGCACCTTTATGCACAACCATTGAAAGGGTTTTATATCTCACAAATGCTTCTGATGCGTAAAAATAACCTTTATATTTTCCTGCATCTCCCCAGGAATTTTTCACGATATAAAATTTATTTCCTTTCTGATCTTTTGCGATACCGCAAATTAACATCCCGTGGTCATCAGTGGTTTGAAAATTATCGAAAGCTTCCTGTCTGAGTTCCTGTGTGATGGTTTTTTCCTTGATGGGACCGCTGAAAGTGTAAAACAGGTTTTGTCTTTCTTTGTCGCTAAGGTCATCCCATTTCGCCTGTTCCAATCCGTCCAGATTTTCAATCTCCTCATCGGGAACAATGGCAACACCATTTTTCCATGAGAATCCTTTTTCAGACACATCGCTTGCCCAACCGATGGTGTATCCGCTGTTGATGGCGTTGTCAATAAGAGCGATCATATCGTCAAGCGGAAGGTTGTAAAATGAAGCCCATGACCAGTTATCGGGAACTTCAAGCTGAAATTGCTTATAAAAGGGATGGTGCGAAAAAGAGGAGAAATACATATAATCATCGGGATTGATTCCCACTATTTCTTTTGCATAAGTTGCGGGAGTATATTTTTTACCATTAAAATCAAATTCGGTAACATCTTTTCCGAAATAGGCATCAAGAATTCCGTTTACAGCAGCTTTCCATGCAGTTGAAAGCTCGCCGTTTTCATTTGTGATTACACCGGTAACGAATGAGTCCATTACCTTGTCAACTTCGCCATGAACGTGTTTTTTAGTTCCATAGCACAATCCGGGATAAGCCTGTTCGGGAACAATTCCGTATTTTCTGATCACATCAAAGGGATCGTTAACCGCTCCGCCCCCGCCAAAATTGAATTCACCATGCATTCTTACTGCTTTAACAGCTTTATCAAAATACACTTTTCTGACAACAAACATTTCAGAAAGATCGATTTCGGTTTTACCCATTCTGAGCATTTCGGCTTCGATAAAAGCCAGTGATGAAAAACTCCAGCATGTTCCCGAGCGGTACTGATCTTTTACAGTTGTGGTTTTAACTTCCTTTTCAACGGTGAAGATGTAGCCTTCAGGTTTGCTGTCTTGTGCAAAAAGTCCAATTGTTAAGCAAAGAGAGAGAAATAGCGGAAATAACTTTTTCATGGTATTGAATTTTAAAATTTATGAGTACAAAAATAAAAAAAATCCGGCACTATTATGCCGAAAAAAAGAAAAGTCTTACTTTCCCATAACCACGGGCTTAAGGCCTTGGTTATAAAAACCCGTTAATCCTCAACCGCGAAATAAAACGGTAAAGAACCACAGCCATTATTGTACCAATCAGATTAACTGCAAAATCATAAATATCCATGCTTCTTTTGACAAATACATATTCCTGCATAACCTCCATCAATCCTCCATAAAACGCACCCGCAAGAATGGTGTAAATGGCCTTATCCTTAACCCGGCGGTTCATTTTTGAAAAAGCGTTCATCATTAAGAGTGAAAGAACAAAATACATTGCAAAATGTGCCATTTTATCAAAATGCGGAATGTCAATAAAACTTATATCATCGGCAGTATCACCTGAAACGGAGCTCAGAATGAAAATCACCAAAACCCAGATAATCGTTTTTAAAAAATATTTTATTTGCATATTTTCATCAATTTACCCAAACCGTTTATCCACAGATAAAACTTCGTTTAACAAATTGATCGCAAATTATTAAAATAATATTGAATAAAGCTGTATATTTCCTTTTTAAAAAAGGCAAAAATGAAGAAACAAATACTTACCCTGATTTCGATTGTAATAACTTTTTATTCCTTTTCCCAATGCGAAACAGCCATATACCGTTTCAACGGCAATACTTTAGACGAACTGGGTGTGCACCACGGCACCAACAACGGAGCCACTCCGGCTGCAAACCGGTTCAGTCAGGTTTCGGGAGCCATGAAATTTGCCAATGCCTATGTCAATTGCAATGCGCCGCTTATTCCTGAGTCGGCCGATTGGTCAATCAACATGTGGATCAATCCTTCGGAGTTCAATTTTGCCACAGGAAATTCCCTTTTCGGTCAATTTGAAACCTCTGCCACGCCAAACGGCCGTTTTATGGTTGAGATTGATAATCTTATCGAGCCCAATATAGTTGTCAGACATAACGCCACAACAGCCGTTGAGAGTGTTTCACCCATTGTCCCCAACCAATGGCAGATGATCACCATCATGCGCGAGGGTTCGTACCTGAAGATATATTATAATGGTGTATTCGATAACCAGGCTCTTTTCACAGGCAATATTATTCAAACCGAAAATCTGATTCTGGGCGTCCACGACGAGGGCTATGTTTCTGTCCGTGATTTCAAAGGAAAAATGGACGAAGTAATCGTTTATGATTGCGCTCTTACTGATGTTCAGATTCTGGATTTATATAATATGCCCAATCCCTGTGCCGGTTTTACCGCAGAAACTTTTACCCTGAATGATGCCACCATTTACGGTTACCCGGATGGCGCTGCCTATGTTCAGTCCGGAGGCGGAACTCCTCCTTATACCTATACTTGGAATGATGCCTCCCACACCGCTAACGATACAGTGTTTAATCTTGTGGGCGCAACAATATACAATGTTACTGTCATTGATGCCAACAACTGTTTTCTTGTAACATCGGCCATGGTTGGGCAACCCGACCCGCTGAGCATAATTATTACATCTGTTGACAACACCTGTGGCTCGGTTACAGGAAGTGCTGCTGCCGCTGTTACCGGAGGGGTTCCCCCATACACTTTTGTCTGGTCAAGCGGCGATACCCTGGCAACAGCCGATTCACTGGCAGCCGGAATGTATTCGGTGCAGGTTACCGATGCCAACGGTGCTTTTGCACACGGGTATGTTATGATTTCGGATATCGGAGCTCCCGAAATATCTGTAGATTCTATTATCCACGTATCCTGCTTTGGAGCAAACGACGGAGCGATAAACATCACGGTAACCGGAGGAACACCACCTGTTGAGATTATCTGGTGGAACGGAGCCACCACCGAAGATATTTCGGATTTGCAGCCCGGACCTTACGAAGTTGAGGTAATCGATGATGCCGGTTGTATCGCCATGCAAAGCATTACCATCAACGAACCCAATCCCATTGAAGTTTTATTCAATGTTATTCCGGCAGGATGTGGGGAATCAAACGGATCGCTTCAGGCAGTGGTATCAGGAGGCGTAGTACCTTACAGTTTTAGCTGGTCTACCGGAGCAACAACCGGAACGGTAAGCGGACTGGCAGCCGGAATGTATCACCTGACCGTTACCGACAGTCACGGATGCCACAGGGTACGTCACATCCCGCTGCATGATACGGGAGGACCGGAAATACAGGTCGATTCAATAATCAATGCATCCTGTGGCGTATCAGAAGGAAGTATTTACACCACTGTTTTTGGAGGTACTTTACCATACACAGGAATTTTATGGTCCGACGGTTCAAGCGGATCATCGGATCTTGAGGGCGTAGCCCCCGGCAATTATTCGCTTACTGTTACTGACTCCGACGGTTGCATCAGCACCATCATGGAAGAAATAGGTGTGGACATACCCGCCATTCAGCCCATCTGTGTGGTTACTGTTGACAGTTTTGCAGCCCGTAATCTGGTCGTTTGGGAGAAAGTTGCCAGCGAAGGCATCAGCCATTACAATATATATAAAGAAACAACCATGGCGGATGTTTACCAACTGGTAGATACCGTTCCGTACACCGGCATCTCGGTTTACCTTGATTATCTGTCTAGTCCGGTTGTTCGGGCATGGAGATACAAAATATCTGCAGTGGATTTATGCGGAAACGAATCGGAGCCTAGCGAATTGCACAAGACCATACACCTCACTGTGAATCTGGGTTTGGGAAGCTCCATTAACCTGTTATGGGATAATTACGAGGGATTTGAATACTACACATATAATATATACAGATATTCGACATCTCTGGGATTTGAATTGTTGTCGTCGCTTCCCTCGAATCTGAATTCATTTACCGACAATGATCCTCCGGCAGGAATAATAACCTATGCCGTTGCGGTAGCTAAACCGGATGGAGAGTGTCTTGGAACCAAAGATGTGGGCGGACCATACAGTCAGTCGGTATCAAATCTCGAAGACCTGAATTTTGACTCGGGCATAGATGAGCTTTTTGTAGGCCGGACAGTTATTTATCCCAATCCGGCAAACGGACTGTTCAATTTATCTGTAAGCAGTAAAGACGACCAGATTACCATACAGGTATATGACATGCATGGAAGAAAGGTTAGTGAAAAAAAACTGGGAACCGATTTGGAAAATATTGATTTGACACATCTTAAGTCAGGGGTATACACAATAAAGATAAAAGGGAAAAAATATTACAGCACACAAAAGATTGTGATTTCAAAAGATTAGGAAGGCTACAAAAAATTGAAAGAGAATTTGGGGATTACAAATGAATTTTTCCCTTTGATTCCTTGATTTTCTCAACCATACCGCCAATGGTTTCGGTTTTAAACAGTTCGAAAACCTGATCCCTGATGGCACCGTATTTATTATGAAGGGGGCAAGGTGCTTCGTTTGGGTTTTCAGTGCAGCTGTTAAGTCCGATGATGCAGGAGTTGAAAAAATCAAGTCCGTCAATAGCCTCAACAATTTCAATCATACAAATATCGTCAACATCTTTCCTCAGAGAAAATCCGCCATGCGGACCTTTTGAGGAGTTGAGGATTTTTTTCTTGGATAATACCTGAAGGATTTTTCCCAGAAACGGAGAAGGAATGTTCAGTCCTTCAGAAATGGGTTTAATACCAATTTTTTCATTATTCTTAGAATGCAATGCAATATATAACACAGAGCGTATTGCATATTTACATGTATTTGAAAGCATAAAAAACTGTTTATTCGGTAAATATACATTTTAATTATTTGTTATCAAATAAAAATGAGTTTGGAATTTAATTTTCAGCAAGGTTACTTATTTTAAGAAAGCAATTATCTGAATTAATTATTGCAATGATTTGTCCTGATCAATTTCTTTTAATAAAAGAAATCAAATCTCACGACTACGTTTAAAGCATAATAACTGATTTCCTTTTTTTTTGCTGAATTTTCTTAATTTTGCTCTATATCTTAATTTTTTATTAGAACGATAATAACAATAAATTGATCAGTTCAATTCAGACTTTTACAAATGATTAAAAAAACTCTGATTTATATCTTTTTACTGATTTCAATGAAATCATTTCCGCAGGGAAATTACCTTTCTGAGAGTTTTTTTTCGCAATTAAAACTGGAAACAAAAGAAAAGGAAAATTTTAAATTAGGTTATTCTTTTGATTCACAATTTGAAAACAAAGTATTATTCCCGAATATTTATCACTTTTCCAAAATTTCACTGAGGTATGCATCTGATAAACTCAAGAAAAAGAACATAGAAATTGGATGTGTGTTAACTCCTTTGTACTTCAATAATAAAAATAATAAGACTTTGGTAATCCCGCCTGTAACATTAATTTCTGAACCGCAAAATGATATTTATTCTGGGATTAGTGCGGGTCTTGCATTGATAGGACGCAGTAATATTGATGAAAATTCCTTTATTGAAGGAGGAATAATGCTTAAAACCAATAGGTATAATCACGATAGTTATTCAGCAAATAAAAATTCAAACTTTGGAGTTGACCTAATGTTCCTCTTAAAAAGTAAAAACATTGGAATTCAAAGTCATCTTATTATTAATTCTTTAATCAATCCGATTAATATTAATTTATACGGTATTTATATTTTTGAAGATTTTTTATTTTCAGACGCCTTGATTACAAGTTTTTTCATTGAAAATAAACCGGGTGCTGAACTATTTTTCAGCCCCTATTTAAGTTTTGTCACTTCAAGGTGCATCTTTTTTAACTCTGATACCAAGATAATAGAATCAAAGCCCGGTTTCAATTTATATATTGGCTTAAAATCAAAAATCGACAAATCTGAAATCTTCTTTGAATACGGAGAAACAGTTTTAAATAATAATTATAAGAATGGATTTTACGGGGTGGAGAACAATTTATATACAGCCAGTTTTTACCACTCTTTTAATAAATTCAAACCTGGAATAAGCGTCTCATACTATGTAAAGTATTATATGGATTATTGGTTTGTCCTGGTAAACAGAAAAATGACCCTGAATTTTTCAATTATATATAGTCTTTAAAAACTTTTCAGTATCATTTTGTACAATGAAAACAGGTGTTTTAATGCTGTTTATGCAAAAAATAACTTCCCTCCTGTGATTTTTTATCCATTTGTTCATATTTTTCCAAAACAAACTCATTTTTATTCATATAAGTTTTAATAATCAATGCAAATTAGGATTTCACTGACAAAGGAAGTTTTTTGTTTTAATCTCAGGAATGTTTACTTTTATTGAATCAAAATAATACCATGGCAAACACATTCGGAACCTTATACAAGGTAAGTATTTTTGGGGAATCACACGGCAAAGGGCTTGGAGTGGTTATTGATGGTTGTCCTGCCGGACTAAAAATTTCGGAGAAGGATTTTATTAAGGATATTGAAAGGCGCAAGCCGGGGTTGCCCGGAACCACCCCGCGTATTGAGGAAGATCATCCGGTAATTCTCAGTGGCATTTACGAGGGTTTTAGCACTGGTGCACCCATTGCCATTGTATTTGAAAATAAAAACATCAAATCATCCGATTACGACAAGCTGAAAATTATTCCCAGGCCCGGACATTCGGATTTTGTAGCCCTTATGAAATATGGAGGGTTCAACGATCCCCGTGGCGGGGGGCATTTTTCGGGGCGGTTGACTCTTGGGTTGATAGCAGCAGGGGTAATTGCAAAAAAAATGATTAAGCCGATAAAGGTAAATGCTTTTTTAACTGAGGCAGGCGGAGATGTGAACATTGAAAAAGCAGTAAAAAAAGCCATTAAGGAGGAGGATTCCATCGGAGGCATCATCAGGTGCGAAGCAGAGGGAATTCCGGCCGGATTGGGCGAACCGTTTTTTGATTCGGTGGAGTCACTGATTTCCCATGCAGTGTTTTCGGTACCCGCAATTAAAGGAATTGAATTTGGTTCGGGGTTTTCTTCTGCAGCCATGAAGGGCAGTGCCCACAATGATATTATTGCCGACAAATCGGGTAAAACAAAAACAAATTTTGCAGGAGGCATCAACGGAGGTATTACCAATGGAAACTGCGTAATATTTAACGTAGCCGTTAAGCCCACCTCCAGCATTCAAAAAGAGCAAAAAACCCTGAATCTGAAAACAGGAAAAGCCGATTCACTGGTAGTTGGCGGAAGACACGATGTGTGCATTGCACTGCGTATGCCGGTAATTATTGAGTCGGTTACAGCTATGGTACTGGCTGATTTGATGATGAGGGAACAAAAAATAATAAGAATTCTTAAAACTCGATAAAGTTAAATTCAATGGGAATCAATTTTGAAAACCTGATTCCGGATGCAAGCATATCCTTATCCTCGGGTTTGTAATACCAGTTAACTATCACTTTGGTTCTGGCATTAAATTTTTCCAGTAAAAGCAGAAGTTTGGCAATTTGCTTGGCAGAGGCAGTATTGAAATATTCGAGTTTAACGTTAAGTGCGAATTTACCGGGAGTGGAAGAAAAATAATTGTTGATCCATTCGAAAATTGGATTGTAAAAATCAATGGCATTTTCGGGCAATGACCTGTGGTTAATTTCAAAATTATCTGACTGAGGATCAAAAATAATTCCAGGTGTATCGTCAGTAGCTGCAAGAATTAACGCATCCATAATCAAATTGTTTGAGCTTTAGTTTGCAGAACAAAAAATGAAATTTGTTTATCAAGTTTATGGAACTCAAACAACATTTTGTTATCACTTTTTATTCTCAGATCAATAATTCCTAATCCGGATTTTTTATTATCGTTAATTTCAAAATTAAACAAACTCTGGTTGTAATAATTATCCAATTCATCCGGGCTTAAATTATTAACCTTATCCAGCTTCTTTTCCAGCTTTTCTACGGACGAGGTCTCAATATAGTTACCGGTGGTCAGGAAATAATCCCCTTCTTCCTCGCTAATCAGGAAAATTCCGGGGTTTCCATTTGGATTGTTGTTGCTGTAACCGTGTTTTACAATATTCTGAAGCATTTCAACAATAATGTAAAAAACCTTCTTTTTGGTTCCCGTTGGTCCGGCCATCTGATGTTCAATGGTCGAAAGCAGGTTCAACAGGTTGTTCTGATTAAATATCCCGTTAAAAATTAGCAATACATTTTTGTTGTTAAGGATTTGGTGGATATTTATAATGTTGTGAAGCGATTCCTTTCCGGGATCAATAGCTGCATCGTCGATAGAAAGAGAAGGAACTGTGTGCAGGTAAAAATATGAATACTTGTCAGAAACAGGTCTGAATTCATAGGATAGTTTGTTGCCGGATTTTCTGGCCATATCAATCAATCCGAGTCCTGCCCCACCCTTGTTCGAAAGTTCACCGGTAGATAAAACCTCTTTATAGTAATCCTTCAGTTCATCTTTTTCGAGACTGTTGATTTTTTCAATCAGTTTTGAGATAATAGGGATGGTTTCGTTTCCAACAAGGTTTCCTGATGTGATATAATAATTTTCCAGTTCTTTCTGTATTACAAAAACGCCATAACTTTCTACTGAATCTTCCTTGGTATCATCCTGATGGCGGGTAATATTCTGAAGACATTCAACCATAATGGAATATACCCTTTTTTTGATTTTGGGCGATTCTTCTTCCTTATCAAGATTATGCTCTGTCAATGAAAGAATGCTGTCGGTAATTTCCTGCGTGAATTTACCCCTGTAAATATATCCAAGGTTATCTTTCTGCATTGCTTTAAACAGTTCCAGGGCAAATGTCAGAGGGCTGTTTTCCATATCTTCAGGTATATTATTCCTTAAAAAACTTATAAATATAATACTTTATACTATTATACCAAATTGTTTAATATAACCCTTAAACGTATTTTGTTCCGAATATGTTCCAAATGTCGCTTTTGGCAGGTATTTTGACGATTGAAAAATTATATTAACACTGCGTATTTTTTTGAGAATGACACTTGTTAATTTCTTGATGAAGGATTACTCCGTGCCTAAGTTATCGTACTCCGGTCTAAAAAAATTTGTAATTTTGAAAAAATATTTTTTTTGCCTGTAACAAAATATACACCCCGGGCGTCATAAGTTCAAAATTCGGTTGAATGGGTATCGAAGAATATAACAAAAGCGTTGATTTATATTCGGATAATGTTTACAGATTTATCCTGAAGAATATCAGGGACACTGAGAAGGCCCGCGATATTGTACAGGATACTTATGAGAAATTGTGGATGAATGTTGAAAATGTGGATTTTGCTAAAGTTAAGTCTTACATTTTCACTGCAGCGTATCATACCATGATTGACCTCACCAGAAAAGAAAAACGCAGAAGTGAATATGAAAAAGCAGATATTTCTGAACATTCAGATTATTCACAATATTCAGATCTCGGTGAAATCCTCGGAAAAGCCATCGAAAAGCTTCCCGAATCACAAAAATCTGTTTTGATGTTGCGCGATTATGAAGGTTACTCATACGAAGAAATTGCTGAAATAACCGGATTAAATGAATCTCAGGTAAAGGTATATATCTACAGGGCCAGGGTGTTCCTGAAAGAATATATCGGAAGTATGGACATGGTAATTTGAAAAAAATGGATATCAACAGAAAAAATTATGAGTTGTACTTTATGGATTACCTCGATGGTAACCTGAATGAACTGCAAATAGCAGTGCTCATGGCTTTTCTTGTTGAAAATCCTGACCTGGAGCAGGAGCTCAATGACCTCAGAAATCTTGACTTGGAAATTCCGACCGTTGAATTTACCGGCAAACAAAACCTGAAAAAATTTGACTTTACTGCTGAAATTTCTTCATCAAATTTTAATGACTTTGCTGTTGCTTACCACGAAAACGACCTGAATCAAATTCAAAAACAGAAAACAGAACTGTTCCTTAAAAAAAATCCTCAATATAATAAGGACTTTGAATTGTTTGCTGCGGTTCGGTTAAAACCCGATTTTTCTATTGTTTACAAAGACAAGTCAAAACTTAAACAAAGAAAAACAGTTTTGTTTGATTTCAGAAAACCGGCAGTCTATTTATCTGTTGCAGTAGCTGCAGCGGTACTGATTTTCATGATCACATCGGTGATCCCCGCCTTTATCAACAATGAAACAAATACGGCAAAAAGTATTTCGGGCGCTCATGAAATTACCTTGCCCGAAATAATTATTAAAAATAACGGAAACGCTGTCCCTCAGGTTAAAGAACAATTTGCCGAAAAAACAAACAACAATATTTTCAGGGTAAATAAAAAGAAGGTCTATATTGATAATAATCCGGTCAACGATTCTTCAGACCTCATCGTTCCTCATTTTGCCGAGGAAAAAATCAAAAAAGACACCTTTAGAATTGTTTTGCCCGAAAACAATAATATAGCCGAAGAAAAAATTATCCCCGAAATAGTCAAAAATGACAGTGTAACTGACCTTCGCAATGAAAACAAAGACCTGATTGCCGAAAATAAAACCGGCCGTTCAAAAAAATTCAGTCTCTGGAAAACAATTGAAACCGGGGTGAATACTGTATCCGGACTGGCAGGGGGCAAGAAAGTCATCGACAATGAATATAATGAAGATGGTTCGGTGAAAAAGGTCGAAATCAATACCCGTTTGTTTGCCTATAAATCAAATTAGTATAATATTAAAAAGCTGATATTCAATAACCCCGGCATAAATGCCGGGGTTTTTTGCGTCTCTGCTGTAACAAATTTATACCCCCGGGCGTCATACAGTCAAAACAACAAAAATTAATAAAAAACAATAAATAAAATGAAAACAATAACACTACTGTTCGCAATGCTTTTAATTTCTTCCTGGATGATTGCACAGAATGAGGAAGAAACAGATACAACAACATTCCGCCTCGGGAAAAAAAATATCATTATTGTTGATGACGAAACACAGGATACCCTTGAGATAAAAAGAGAACGGGATTTTTATTCACATTGGTCGTCAATCGGACTCGGTATCAACAGCTATTTTGCATCCGATTTTGAAACAACACTTCCATCTGATGCCGAATTCATGGAACTCAATGTAGGCAAATCATGGGAAGTAAGCCTTAATCTTTTTAATTTTGATTTGGGAATTGTAAAAGACTTTGTTGGACTGAATTCCGGACTCGGACTCAGGATGAACAATTACCGCTTCAACAACAACACCATCCTGCAACCAACTTATCTTAGTCCGGGCGACTCCCTGCAATACTCCTACGACATGGTCAACAACTACAAGAAAAACAAGCTGGCCAGCTATTCTGTGGTAATGCCCCTGATGATCAATTTTCATATTCCACTTAAAAAAGATAACCATCATTTGATTTTTGCTGCCGGTGTTGAAGGCGGAGTAAGAATCCACACTTTCACAAAACTGAAAATGAGAGATGACAATGGCAAAGAGAAAATTAAAATGACCGACGATTACAACCTTTCACCTTACTTTTACGGATTTACTGCCAGAGTTGGAACAGACGAATTCATGCTCTACGCGCATTATGATGTAACTCCGCTTTTTGAAGAAAACAAAGGCCCCGAACTCTATCCGTTCTCTTTCGGACTGATTATTCCATTCGACTAACAGTTTCTTACCTTTCTAAATACGTTTATTTTAACAGTTAAAAAGTCCCGCGCCTGCGGGACTTTTTTCGTTTTTCCTGACTCTGCCTCATTAAAACACCAAAGCTTTAAATTACAAGAAGATAAAAAAAAATTAATTTGAGAATTGGGAGGTGCACTAGCAAAATAAGAGGATGGAACATAGTGCAACCCTTTGTATTACAATAGCTTTTTTCGCATAGGGTTGTATTTTATTTCACCCTACGCGGATATAATCCCAGGGCTTTGCCCTTGCATCATCTGAGTTAAAGGTCTGAAAGACCGATTTGTAACACCACAGGGTGAAACACGGTGCAACCCTGTGAAAAAACAAGATAGGGATGCATTGACGAAGCCAGGAAAAAGTCCCGCGCCTGCGGGACTTTTTTCGTTTTTTGTTTTGCGGGATAGGATTTGTTGCTAATTTTGAAAAATAAAAAATAAACACATGAAACTGATATTACTTTCCCTTGGTCTTTTTGTAATTGCTTGTTCCAATGCCCAAATCACCATAACATCATCCGACATGCCTAGTGTGGATGACACTTTCAGAATCAGCACAACAATTAACATCCCTATTGACCATACCCTCACAGGCGAGGACTATTTCTGGGATTTTTCAGCACTGGAATATGACTCACAGGATATTGATTCCTTTGTGCATGTAAATGATGCACCTTTTTCTTACGCGCTGATTTTCATTTATCCTGTGGTAGCAACAATTGCAAAACCCGCCGAGTCGCCAAATGTTCCCGAAATGGCTCCGATTACCGTTGCCGAATCCTATGATTTTTTCAAGGAAAGCTCCTCTTCTTTTGTAAAAGCCGGATTTGCTGCCAAAATCAACGACCTGCCAACTCCAAGAAAATATGACAACCCCGAACTGATCTATACTTTTCCCCTGACTTATGGCAATGCGCCCGATTCATCTCTTTCATTTTACGACATTTCTGTTCCAACTTTCGGATATTACGGTCAGACAATTAAAAGAGTAAATTATATCGATGGCTGGGGACAGATTGCCACACCATTTGGAACATTTGATTGCGTACGGGTTAGATCTGACCTATACCTTACAGATACAATTTATGTGGAATCATACGGAATGGGTTTCAATTACCCCAGACCTGTTTCTCATGAATATAAATGGCTGGCAAACGGACAGTACATTCCGGTTTTGCAAATTTCGGATGCTGCCAGTCCGGCTACCGCAGTGTATAAAGATTCTGTTAGAACCAGCATCGTTGGCACAAATGAGTTATATGATGATTTCCAGGCAAAGGTTTTCCCGAATCCTGCAACAGAAAATATCAACGTACATTTCAGATTGGATAAACAAAATGCAGTCAGTATTGAAATTATTGATCTGGAAGGAAAAAGTTACGGATTTATTTTTCAGGGCTCAGGACATCGCGGAATAAATAAATTAAAACTCGATTTATCTGATAAAACACTTACAAAAGGAGTATATTTTCTGAAATTTACCTCAGAAGGAAAATCATTTGTCAAAAAAATAGTACTAAACAGTAACGAATAATAATTACCCGAAGTAACAAATATGCAGTTAAGTCAAAATGACTGTCAATGTTATTTGTAAAAAAAATATGTTATTATTAAGTTTGGTTTCTGTTACGAACCTGAAACTACATGGAAAATAAGGAATACAACTGGGAAAATAAATTGATTCTTGTGGTAGATAATGTTGAAGCCAACTACTACTACTTCATGGGTGTTTTCCGAAAAACCAATGTAAGGCTTTTGTGGGCCGAAAATGGTCTTAAAGCCGTTGAAATGTGTCGCAACAACATCGATATCGATTTGGTTTTGATGGATATTCAGATGCCCGAACTGGATGGTTATGAAGCCACACGCCAAATAAAGGAATTCAGGAAAGATCTTCCAATAATTGCCCAAACAGCATATGCCATGGAAGGTGTTGAAGAAAAAAGCATCGAAGCCGGATGTGATGTTTATATGTCAAAACCCATTGACAAGGAAATACTGAAAAAACGTATTGACGATTATTTTAACAAGTAATTTATTGTTGCATAAGTAACAATTTCTTCATTTTCCCGACTGTCCGGTTTTCTAAATAATTCTACTTTATCACATTTGAGTTTTTAAGGATTTTTCAGCCTTTTTGCCCCATCCCTAAAGGGTGAATACTGAAAAATCAACCTGTTCCCTTTAGGGATTAAGGGTAAAAACAGGTTGATTTGTTAATCTGCTAAAGTAGAATTAAAACTTCAATCCAAATTCGTTTACACTATTTTACACTCAAACAGTTTTTTTATAATTTTCAATAAATAACTTTGCATAAATTTTAAATAAAAAATAATGTACCCAACATTATCTGATTTTATAAGGGATATCTTCGGAATTGATATTCCACTGCCCATACAGATGTACGGATTGCTCGTTGCATCGGCATTCATTATAGCCAGTTTCATTCTGATGCTTGAATTCAGGCGCAAGGAACGCGAAGGAATTTTTCAGATACAAATAAGAAAAACCCAAAAAGGACTACCAGCTACTCAAAAACAACTGGTAATTGCCGGAATTGTTGGTTTTATCCTGGGTTTTAAGATTGTTGAAGCCATGTTTTACTATTCCGATCTGGTTGCCAGCCCTCAGGAATTTGTCCTGTCTTTCAGGGGAAATTTTTTCGGCGGGTTGATTGGTGCCGGTTTGGGTGCTTACCTCAAATACAGTGAAAAGAAAAAGGAAAAACTTGACAAGCCCAAATGGGTTGAAGAAGAAATTCACCTGTACCAGATGGTACCCAATTTTCTGATTGTTGCTGCGTTTTTCGGACTTCTTGGAACAAAAATCTTCGGACATATTGAAAATTACAAGGAATTTGCTGCCGATCCCATTGGCGAATTATTTTCACTCAATAACCTTGCCTTTTATGGCGGATTAATAGTGGGTGGCGCTGCCCTGGTGGTTTTTGGCAAAAATAACGGAATAAAACCCTTGTATATGCTTGATTCGGGAGCAACAGCAGTTGCACTCGGTTATGGTGTTGGTCGGATGGGCTGCCATCTTGCCGGTGACGGTTGCTGGGGTGTGGTCAATACCGCACCAAAACCCGATTGGATGGGCTTTCTTCCCGATTGGCTCTGGTCATTCAATTACCCGCATAACGTGAACAACGAAGGAATTCCCATCCACAGTTGCTCAGGCGATCATTGCCGCGTACTCGAAGCTCCTGTTTTTCCCACACCGCTTTATGAAACGCTGATGGCGCTGTTGATATTTGTGATTTTGTGGAACCTGCGGAAAAGAATACACATTCCCGGAATGCTATTCTCCATATTTATGGTGATGCAGGGATTGGAGCGGTTTTTCATCGAAAAAATCCGTGTCAATGTGGAATACCCGATGTTCGGATTGAATGTTTCACAGGCCGAAATCATCTCCACCTTTTCAATTTTTATTGGTGTTGCCGGAATAATTTTCCTTTGGAAAAGGCGCGAAAAACTGAAAACCTATAAAGACGACAAAGCATGGATCTAGAAGCCCTTTGCACCAAAGTATGCGATATTGCACGGGAAACCGGAACCTTTATCCGAAGAGAAAAAGATAAAATATCTGCTGAAATTGTGGAGGTTAAAGGTCTGCACGACTTCGTAACCTATGTTGATAAGGAATCGGAACGAATGATTGTGGAACAACTGAAACTGCTTGTTGAAGGCGCCGGGTTTATTGCTGAGGAAAAAACCATAACGGAGGTTGGCGGACAAGTGTACAACTGGGTTATAGATCCGCTCGACGGCACCACAAATTTTATCCATGGTATTTCTCCCTTTGCGGTGAGCATTGCCCTGATGAAAAACGATGAGGTAATTTTGGGCGTGGTCCATGAAGTCAGCCTGCATGAATGTTTTTATGCATGGAAAGATTCACCGGCATTTCTTAATGGAAAAATCATCACTGTTTCAAAAGCAGAAAGGATTTCAGACTCTTTTATCTCAACAGGTTTTCCCTACTATGATTTCACCAGGATGGATAAATTTCTTGAATCACTGGCCTTCTTTATGAAAAATTCACATGGAGTCAGACGTTTGGGTTCGGCTGCTACTGATCTGGCCTATGTGGCCTGTGGCAGGTTTGAAGCTTTCTATGAATACAGTCTGTCGCCCTGGGACGTTGCTGCCGGAGCTTTAATAGTGGAAAGAGCCGGAGGAAAAGTTTCAGATTTTTCGGGCCACAGCAATTATATTTTCGGTAAGGAAATCATTGCAACCAGCGACAAGGTTTATGATGAATTTCTGAAAAATGTCAAAGGTTTCTTAAGCCGATAATGGTCTGATATGAACCATTAATCTTCCGGATGGTTGATTTCGGAATAAAAAAACAACCGCAGGAAAAATATGCGTTTGAATTGTATATTTTTTTTCGTAACTTGCAGTATCTTAAAAATAAACGTATCAAAGAAAACCAGATGAAAAAAATAATTTCCCTGAATCTCTTACTTATTTTAACTTTATTTGCCGGCGCACAAAATATTGAAGCTTTTTTCAGCTATGTGCCTTTCAATTCACCCAACGGTCCGTACATTGAAACCTCCATTACCGCCATCGGTAAAACATTTGTTTTCAACAAAAATGCCAACGGCAAAATGCAGGCGTCCATGGGCGTGACCATCACTTTCACTAAAGAAGACAAAATTGTAAAATTTGACAAATACGACCTGCTAAGCCCTGAGATCAATGAAGGAGATACTATTTTTCCCAATTTTATTGACTTTCAGCGAATTTCCATCGAAAATGGAGTGTATCAGCTTGAGGTGTCCATTTCAGATAATTACGGTAAAAATGCACCGGTAAAAGCCTCAGAAATGGTTGCGATAAATTTTACCAATGACCTGCAATTTTCAGGAATACAACTTATTGAATCTTATAAAGCTACCGAGAAGGAAAACATTCTGACAAAAATCGGTTATGATATGATTCCATACAATTCTGATTTCATGCCTGATAATATGGAACGGCTGATTTTCTATTCCGAGCTTTACAATTCCGACAAAGGCGACAGTTTGGATATGGTACTGATCAGATATTACATTGAAAATGCCCAGACAAATACCCCCATGCAGGATTACAATAAGTTCCTGAAACGAAAAGTTACTCCGGTAATTGTTGTTTTCGGTGAGTTTTCACTTTTAAAACTTCCTTCGGGCAATTACAATCTGGTTACCGAGGTCAGAAACAAAAACAACAAACTGCTCTCTTTCAACAAAAAGTTTTTCTATCGAAGCAATCCTGCTGCAAAGCTGAACCTTGCCGATATCAATACTCTGGAAATTGAAAACACCTTTGCTTTTGAAATCAACAATTCAGACTCGATGAAGCAATATGTCGACTATCTGTTCCCCATTTCTGACATAAACGAAAGGATGTTTGCTGAGAATCTGATTAAAAAAGACAGTCTGGTTTATATGCAAAAATTTTTCTATAATTTCTGGTATAAAAGAAACATGCTTGATCCAAAAAGTGAATGGGAAAAATACCATAAAGAGGTCAAAAAAGTTAACTCAGCCTACAATTGCCTGAACATCAAAGGTTATAAATCTGAACAAGGAAGGGTTTACCTGCAATATGGCCCGCCAAATGAAATCATCCATGAAAAAGAAGGCATAAATGGAAAAACGGTTGAATTCTGGCATTATTTCCAGGTAAAAAACCAGAATAACATCAAATTTGTTTTCTACGACAACATGGGACTTGGCTGCAATCTGCGTCTGCTTCATTCGGATATGGTCGGAGAAATCCAAAATTATAACTGGATGACCGGCATGGAAGACGACACCATGAACCCGTATGTGAAAGACGGCACAAAAAAATACGATAGCAAACTCCAGAATTGGTACGACCAGTAGAAATGCCCGTTAACCGGATAGATTTTTTATTTTTGTCCGGCATCAGTATTTGCCGTTTTTTATACATTTGCATAAAAAAACAATGCAGCGAATCAGTTTTTATCTGGCTTTTGCTTTCCTGTGGACCATCTCACTGCTTCCAATGCCTGTGCTGTTTTTCTTTTCCGATCTTTTGTACATTTTCGTTTACCATATTGTTGGGTACAGGAAAAAGGTTGTTTTTAAAAACCTGAGAAATTCATTTCCCGAAAAAAGCGACGAAGAGATAAAATCTGTCGCAAAAAAATTCTACAAGCACTTCTGCGATATGTTTTTTGAAACATTCAAATGTTTGAATATCAGTAAAAAAGAAATCAGAAAACGCATTACCATCAAAAATCCTAAATTTCTGGATGAATTATACCATAAAGAAAAAAGTATTATTGCCGTTTTCACCCATTATGCAAACTGGGAAATTACCCTGGGCATTCCGATGCAGATAAAGCACCGCAATATTTCCATTTACAAACCACAGAGCAATAAGTATTTCAATAAACTGTCTCTGGATATCCGCAAGAAATTCGGAATGGAAATGGTAGCCATGAAAAACACCCTTCGCTGCATTATGGAATACCAACAAAAAAATGTAAGAACATTGGTTGTTTTTCTTTCCGATCAGTCACCTGTGCGCACAGAAATACACTACAGAATGAATTTTTTGAACCAGGACACTCCGGTATTTCTTGGGGTGGAGAAAATTTCGCGAAAGCTCAATCAACCGGTTGTTTTTATGGATCTTAAAAAAGTAAAACGCGGTTATTATTCGCTTGAATATGTGATGCTGTTTGAAAATCCTGCCCACACCGCCGATTATGAAATTACCAACAGACACATGAAATATCTTGAAGAAAAGATTAAAGCCGAACCAGCTTACTGGCTGTGGACGCACCGGAGATGGAAATATTAACGTTCCGGTTTTTTCATTCGCTGATATTCATTACTTTTATCACCTGTAAAATATTGTAAATGATTAAAACGGCTGTTGTCATATTAAACTGGAACGGAAAAGCACTGCTCGAAAAATTTCTGCCATCGGTGGTTGCCTGTTCGGATGGAGATGATGTCAGGATTTACGTTGCGGATAATAACTCCTCCGATGATTCACTTGAATTTCTAAAAACACATTACACCTCTGTTTCAGTAATATGCCTTGACAAAAACTACGGCTTTGCAGGCGGATACAACCGTGCTTTGGAAAAAATAGAGGCCAGCTATTTTGTTTTGCTCAATTCTGATGTGGAAGTAGCTCCGGGCTGGCTCACAGCACTGGTGAAAAAAATGGACAGCAATGAAAAAATTGCAGGCTGTGCACCAAAAATTCTTGCTTTTAACGATAAAACAAAATTTGAATATGCAGGTGCAGCCGGCGGTTTTATTGATAATTACGGATTTACTTTTTGCCGCGGAAGAGTTTTTGATACCGAAGAAACCGACAACGGGCAATACAATCTTTCGGGCAGTATTTTTTGGGCCAGCGGGGCTTGTTTGATGATCAGAAGTTCGCTGTTCCTCGAAAACGGTGGTTTAGATGAGGATTTTTTCGCACACATGGAAGAAATTGATTTGTGCTGGCGCTTAAAAAACATGGGCTACAAATTTGAATATGTTCCCGAATCGGTGATTTACCATGTGGGTGCCGCTACTCTTTCGAAAGCCAGTCCGCGCAAAACCTACCTTAATTTCCGAAACAACCTGTACATGTTATATAAAAACATCAAACCGGGTAAATTGTTTTCAACCCTGTTTGTAAGGCTTATTTTGGATGGAGTAGCAGGATTAAGATTTTTCATGAAAGGTGAATTGGATAATTTCTTTTCGGTGATCGAAGCACATTTTTCCTTTTATGCAAAGCTGGGATCCCTCAGAAAAAAGAGAAAAATCATTCTCGAAAGATCAGTATTTTTTGACCACCCCGAAATTTACCCGCACAGTCTTGTTTTTGATTACTATGTCGGAAAAAAGACCCATTTCTCACAACTTAATTTTAAGATAAGTGAACAGCAGAATTCCTGATTTCAATGATGTTTGTGCAGCGCACGAAAGAATAAAACCCTTTATTAACCGCACACCGGTTATGACCTCACGCTCACTGAACGAAATAACCGGAGCAAGTCTGTTTTTCAAATGTGAAAATTTTCAGCGTGTGGGAGCCTTTAAATACCGGGGCGCCACCAATGCTGTTTTGCTGCTTGATCCAGAAAAGGCCATAAAAGGTGTGGCAACCCATTCCTCGGGAAACCATGCAGCTGCTTTGGCTTTGGCGGCAAAAATAAACGGACTGCCTGCCTACATTGTAATGCCGGAAAATGCTCCGGAAATAAAGAAAATTGCTGTAAAGGGGTACGGTGCTCAAATAACATTTTGCAAACCGACACTGCAGGCAAGGGAAGAAATCCTTCAGATGGTTGTTGAAAAGACCGGCGCAGCTTTTATCCATCCTTTTGACAATTCGAATATTGTGGCGGGACAGGGAACTGCAGCCCGGGAATTGATCATGGATTTTCCTGATCTGGACATTGTGATGGCACCGGTGGGCGGGGGTGGCTTGCTCAGCGGGACTTCCATTTCAGCAAAAAGCATGAAACCCGGCATAAAAGTTATTGCAGCCGAGCCCGAAATGGCCAATGATGCTTTTAAATCCTATTATTCAGACAAACTTGTTCCTTCCCTCAACCCGAAAACCATCGCCGACGGATTGCTCACTTCACTCAGCGATCTTACATTATCCATTATCCGCAAAAATGTTGATGAAATTATTACCGTGAGGGAAGAAACAATTATCCGGGCAATGCGGCTGGTTTGGGAACGAATGAAAATTATCATTGAACCCTCCTCGGCAGTGACTCTGGCTGTTGTTCTGGAAAACCCTGAAAAATTTAAAAATAAGAAGACCGGGCTCATCATTTCCGGAGGCAATGTAGATTTAAATAAGCTGCCGTTTTAGGTTACCTACCCTCCCCCAACCCCTCCAGGAAGGGGAGTTGTCACGTCCACAATTGTGCAAATCACCCATAACCCATCATCCATAACCCATAACCCATAACTTATAACCCAAACCCAAACGTAACCTTTTCCCTGTTTCAACGGTAAAAGTCTATGTTATTTAAGTAACAATTGGTGAGATTTCTTCTATTTGCGTTTTTATTGGTCTGTATCTCAGGATTTTCGAGTAATGAGATTGACAGTCTTGAACGTATTTTGCCAAAAATTGAAGGGAAAGAAAAATCCGAAGCTTTAAACCGGCTCTCCTTTTTATACTCCGAATTATCTTTTGAAAAAGCATACAATTATTCAAAAAAAGCCAACGAATATTCCAATGAGATAAACTATCCCGACGGCATGATCAAGTCCTATATCAACCTGGGGGTAGCCTATCATTATCAGAGTAATTTCAAGAAAGCAGAGGAAAACATGCTTAGGGCGCTGAAACTCAGCCGCGATAATAAAATTCCTTATCTTGAGGGACGGGCGTTGAACGGACTTGGTGTGATAAATAAAAACCTCGGACAGCTTGATCTGGCTTTAGAATATTATCAAAAAGCCCTTAAAATTGAAATGGAATCGGGTAAGGAAATTGGTGTGGCAACCATCCAGGGTAATATTGGAATTATTTATTCCATGCGTAAAATGTATGATAAGGCAAAGGAACATCATTATTTGGCTTTAGAAATACAAAAAAAACTTAATGACGAAAATGCCATTGCGCAATCGTATGGCAATTTGGGATTGACTTTTATGGAAGAAGAAAAATACAAAGATGCCCTTGATCTTTTTGAAAAAGCACTTAAAATATATACTGAAAGCAACGATAACGGTGGTGTTACCCGAGCGTTGCACAACATGGGTGAAACTTATATGTTCATGGGCAAATACGATCTTGCCTATAAATACCTGAACGAGTCCTTTGAAAAGGAAATTGATTTGGGCAACCAGTCCGGCGCCATTGTTTCTCTTTGCACTCTGGCTAATCTTTTTACCAGACAAGAAAAATATCCTCAGGCAATTTCATATCTGAAAAACGCCATTGATATGGCCGAAAAAATTGATGCAATTTATGAGCTGGAACAGGCATACAATGACCTTTATCAAGCCTATAATGAATCGGGTGATTTTAAAAATGCGCTGGCTGCATTTATAAAATCTAAAGAACTGAGCGACACCATTTTCAATATGGAAAGTGAGCAGCGGATGCTCGAACTGGAAACCATTTATGAGACCGAAAAGAAAGACAGGGAACTTAGCCTCCAGAAGGTTGAGCTGAAAAATAAAAACAAAGATATTGAAAGACAGAAAAGAGAAAATGAAATAAAACAAAGGGAAAACACCATTATATATATTGTACTTATTTTAATTGGTGCTTTTTCTGTAGTACTTTTTATACAGATCAGAGCAAAAATGCGTGCCAACCGTTTGTTGAAAATGAAAAACGAAGAAATTCTTCAGCAAAAGGAAGAAATTGAAACCCAGCGGGATGAAATTGAGTCACAGAATGATTTGCTGCACGAACAGAAATCGCACATTGAAACAATCAATAAATCACTGACCGACAGCATCATTTATGCAAAAAGGATTCAAACGGCCGTGTTGCCTTCAGAAAATGAACTTAAAAAATCATTCCCCGAGCATTTTGTTTTTTACAGACCCAAAGACATTGTTTCAGGAGATTTTTACTGGATACGTGAGATAGAAGACAAAACCGTTTTTGCGGTGGCTGATTGCACCGGACATGGTGTTCCCGGTGGTTTTATGAGCATGCTGGGAATTTCTCTTCTAAATGAAATTGTCGATCGAAACAGAATTACCTCTGCACCCGAAATTCTAAACCGGTTAAGGGAACAGGTAATATCCTCGGTGGGTCACAGCAACATCAATGCACAACTGGGCGACGGGATGGATATTGTGGTTTGTGTTATTGACCGCAAAACAATGAATGTTGAATTTTCGGGTGCAAATAATTCCATTTACATTGTTTTATCTGATGAAACCGAGCATAGAATAAAAGAATTTTTATCAGATCATTCGGATGCATTCACCGAACGGATTTCGTTAATTTCTGAAAACAATAAATCCCTTATAGAAATAAAAGGCGATAAGATGCCTGTTGGATTGCACGTCAATCAGAATATAAGCTTCAGTCCGGTTTCATTTAACCTGACCCGGGGCGATTCGGTGTACCTGTCATCCGACGGTTTCTTTGACCAGTTTGGTGGTCCGGATGGCCGAAAATACATGCAAAAAAGATTCAAAGAACTGTTGCTTGCTGTTAACAATCGTTCAATGGAAGAGCGCCAAAACATTATTGAAAAGGAATTCAGCGACTGGAGCAATACCGCCAAAAAAACATACGAACAGACTGATGATGTGCTTGTTGTGGGGTTCAGACTGTCGTAAAGTTTTTTTCGCATAGGGTTGCATTTTATCTCGCCCTTGCAATTTCGCTAAACAACCTCAGCCACCACAAAAGTACTTCCTCCAATAAAAATCATATCTTCAATTTCAGCGATATTTTTTGCTGCTTCAAGTGCTTCCTGAACAGTTGGAAAGCTTTTGCCCTGAAGGTTAAATTTTAATGCTTTTTCGAGAAGAACTTTTTCATCCAGGGCTCGCGGAATTGAAGCCTTTGTAAAATAATACATGGCATTTTTTGGGAGTAAGTTCAGGATGCCGTCAATATTTTTATCATTAACCACCCCAAAAATGAAATGGAGGTTTTTATATGCCGTGTTTTTCAACTGTTCTACCACTTTGGAAATACCATCAACATTATGTCCGGTATCGCAAACAGTCAGGGGTGATTGGCAAAGCACCTGCCATCGCCCGGACAACCCCGTGTTTTCCATAACGTCAGAAAATCCATTATACACGGCATCCTTTGAAATTTTAAGGTGATTTTCCAGAAAAGTCAATGTGGCCAAAACGGTTTTTGAATTTTCGATCTGGTACTGTCCCAGCAAATCAGTTTTCAGGTTTGGCCACAAAATATTTTCGTTTTTTGCAATATTGAACGACTGCTTATTATCCAATGTAAGCATTGAATAATTGCATGTAAATTCCTGATCGGCAAAAGATATTTCTGATTTGCAATCAATTGCCCTTTTCCTGAACACATGGGCTGTTTCAGATTGTGAACGCCCAATTACAACAGGAATCTGGTTTTTGATGATCCCGGCTTTTTCAAAAGCAATTTTTTCGAGAGAATCGCCGAGCAGGTCGGTGTGATCCATCCCGATGTTGGTAATGACTGAAACCAGTGGAGCGAGGATGTTGGTGCTATCGAGGCGACCACCCAATCCGGTTTCAATAACCGCCACCTCCACGCCGCAATTTCTGAAATAGTCAAAAGCCATTGCAGTAGATATTTCAAAGAAAGAGGGCTGAATACGGTTAATGACAGCAATGTTTTTCCGGACAAAATCCACAACATTTTCTTCAGATATCATTTCGCCGTTTATCCTGATTCTTTCCCTGAAATCGCGCAGGTGTGGAGAAGTAAACAAACCCGTTTTGTAACCTGCTTCCTGCAAAATTGACGCCAGCATATGTGATACAGATCCTTTGCCGTTTGTGCCGGCTACATGAATGGATTTAAATGATTTGTGGGGGTTACCCAAAGAATCATCCAGCGCAATAATATTATCCAACCCCGGTTTATAAGCTGATTTTCCTGACAGCTGAAATGATGTCAGTTTGTTAAAAAGAAATTCCGTTGTTTCTTTGTAGTTCACAGGAGATTTTTTTTGCGAAAATAATCAATATTTAAATGGCAATTCCATGTGAACAAGAATTTCGAATAATCAGAAGTTGAGGATTAACCCATACAATAATAACACATGATTTTACAGCCATTATAGCCCAATTTTGTAAAAATCATATTATTAACTGCTGTTTTTCAAATATAAATGCCCGTTATTTATCCCACAATTTTATGTTTTAGTCAAAATTAATTATCAAGTATAAATACCTATGTACAAATTCTTACTATTCGTCAAAGAATTTAGCTATTTCAAAAATATACGTGATTTAATTTAAGTATAATCCATTGTTGAACAGAATATTATTACCTATATTTATAAGGATATTAGAAGCAGGCAGATTTTACCCGGATTTTAAGTATTAATACATAATCATAAATTCTCAGAAATTGAATTTCTGATTAAAAAACTTTAGATATGAAAGCGTGTTTGATGCTAATTGTTTTTTCTTTTTTGTTTGAATTTTGTTTTGCGCAGGGAGATTATTCCTATTCCAAAGCAAAAGAAATTGAAAACTGTTATGGTATTTTCCAGCAATATACTGATCCGGTTTTTCCGGTTTATGATGAATCCGGTGATAAAGACAGCCAACGACGCTTTATCAATGAAATGGAAGTTTATGCAAAAAACCACCCCCCTTGTCCTGTAATGCAAAACACAGGAAACAGTGAATATGACATGGAAGCATGGCAAAACAATGTTGACAATTGGTTTACGCAATACAGATATTTCCCCAGATACATACCTTATCACCTGTATAATAACAAGCTGACACCTCAGGATGATGAGAAATTTTTCTTTGCTGCGGTTAAACTCTGGATAAAAAAGAATCCTGATCTGGTTGAATCAACACCTGAATCTGAATAAAATTGAAACTATGAGTGCACTTTTAAAAAATAAGATCTCTTCTGTAAAATCATCATTTGGATTCCGGGTTGCTGTGATCCTGATGATTTTCTTCTCGTTTCTATACAAGCCGGCTAATTCCCAATGCTCATATACTTTTAACATGAGTGATTCTTATGGAGATGGCTGGAATGGTGGTTACCTTGAAGTGTATATAGACGGATTATTATATGGAACTTATTCAGCTTCAGGCTATGGCTCTACTGCAAATATCAACATCACGGCCGGTCAAAGCATTTCAGTAACATATTATTCAGGAAGCTGGGAATCTGAAAACTCTTATAATATTGATTTAAACGGATCAATAGTTTATTCAGCCGGGCCAACCCCTACCACAGGTACAATTTACACATATACTTGTCCGGGTGGCGGAGGTGGAATGACTGTGCCTAGTTCCGGAAGCAACAGCTACACCATTTGTTCAGGAAATCTTTATGATGTGGGAGGAAGCGCCGGAAGCTATACTAACAGCTGTAATGGTTATACTGTACTAACTCCAAGTACAGCCGGAAATAAAATACAAATTTCAGGTTCTACCTCAGGCGAAGCATGCTGTGATTATGTTCAGGTTTACAATGGTTCTGGTACTGGCGGAACTTTGCTTGGAACATATTACATGAACAGTCCTATTCCCACACTTACTTCTTCGGATGCTTCTGGCGCATTAACTGTTTTATTCTATTCAGACGGCAGTGTAGTCGGAAGTGGTTTTGACATTACCATTTCCTGTGTTTCGGTGGCTGCTTACCAAAGTCAGTGGATTACCATGAACACCGGAGCCGCAACCTGGTGTGCCGGTGAAACCCGAAGCGTTTCGGTTACGGTTCAGAATATTGGCTCGGCCACATGGACCGACGCCGCTCCCGATATCAATATCGGTTGTAAATGGAATTCCGATGCCGATTACTTTGTAAGGGTGCATGCTGGCGGACTTGCCCCGGGCTCTTCCCAGACTTATTCCTTTTCGATGACTGCTCCCGGTGCAGGTGCTGAAAATCTCTCCTTTGACATTGTCAATGAAGGAAACTGCTGGTTTGGAAACAATTCCGGAGCTTGTGGCCCGGGTAACATAGTGTATACTTCACCTGCTATTACCATTAACAGTTGTGAAATGACGGTACCTAATTCCGGCACAAACACTTATAATGTCTGCTCTGGAAATCTTTATGACAATGGAGGAAGCACTGGAAATTACACCAGCAGCTGTAATGGGTATTCAATTTTAAACCCCAGCATTTCCGGAAATAAAATTCAGATTTCAGGAACTACCTCGGGTGAGTCTTGCTGCGACTATGTTCAGGTTTATAATGGCTCAGGCACAGGTGGACTTCTGCTTGGAACTTATTACGTGAACACAGCAATACCAACTCTTACCTCAACAGATGCCACTGGTGCTTTAACCGTTTTGTTTTATTCCGATGGAAGTATTACCGGAAGCGGCTTCAATATTGCCGTATCCTGTATTGCTCCGGCCGAAATGGAAGTGCCTTCCACCGGAAGCAACAGTTATACTGTTTGTTCAGGTCAATTGTACGATGACGGAGGCAGCGCAGGTAATTATGACAACAGTTGGGATGGATATACTATATTATACCCGACTGCAGGTAACATGGTGCAGGTTTCAGGAATAATAGCGGGCGAGTCCTGTTGCGATTATCTTTACATTTACAACGGCATTGGAACAGGTGGAACACTGCTTTGGTCAGGTGTAGCAAACTCAGGCGCTGTCCCCCTTCAGACATCCACAGACGCATCCGGCGCTTTAACAATACGTTTTACTTCTGATGGCAGTGTCACTGGCTCTGGATTCGATCTGACCATTTCATGCGTTCCGGCCGCTTCAGCAATGATGGTACCCAGTTCGGGTAATAACAGCTATACTGTTTGCTCCGGACATTTATATGATTTTGGCGGCAGTGGTGGTGACTACAGCAACAGCTGGAGCGGATACACCGTTTTGTATCCTACCGGCGGCAACCTGATGCAGGTATCCGGAACAATTTCGGGTGAGGCCTGTTGTGATTATCTTTACATTTATAACGGAGTGGGAACCGGAGGAACATTACTATGGTCAGGAGTTGCAAGCTCAGGTACCGTTCCGATTCAGACATCCACAGATGCCTCAGGGGCATTGACTGTTATGTTCACATCTGATGGTAGTGTTACCGGAGCAGGGTTTGACCTTACAATTTCATGCATTCCACTTTCAGCAGTTATGATGGTTCCCAACACCGGAAGCAATTCATATAATGTATGCGCAGGCCATCTGTATGATTTTGGCGGAAGCGCTGGCGATTACAGCACAAGCTGGTCGGGATATACTGTTCTCACACCCAGCGTTGCCGGAAACAGAATTCAGATTTCCGGAACAAGTTCTGGAGAAGCTTGCTGCGATTATGTAAGAATTTACAATGGATCAGGTACTGGCGGAACTGTGCTCGGAACCTATTATATGGGTACGGCCATACCAACTATTACCTCTTCAGATCCTTCGGGTATCCTGACTGTCTATTTCTATTCGGATGGAAGTGTAACCGGAGCAGGTTTTGACATCAATATTGCTTGTGTAAGCCCTCCTGCCTATCAAAGTTCATGGGTTTCCATGAATACAGGCGCGGCTACATGGTGCGCCGGCGAAACCAG
This sequence comes from Bacteroidetes bacterium GWF2_38_335, assembly GCA_001769535.1. GTDB lineage: Bacteria > Bacteroidota > Bacteroidia > Bacteroidales > GWF2-38-335 > GWF2-38-335. The sequence continues at coordinate 144,534 of MEOH01000022.1, read as the reverse complement.
AAATGTCACCGTAACCGTTACCAATACCGGAACAGCTACCTGGACTGATGGTGCACCGGATGTAAATATTGGCTGTAAATGGAACGGAGATCCTGATTATCTTGTAAGAGTAAATGCAGGAAATTTAGTTTCAGGGGCAACACAAACATATACCTTGACCATGACTGCACCGGCAGCTGGAGCCAACAATCTTACCTTTGATATTGTTGTTGAGGGAGACTGCTGGTTTGCTAATAACACAGGAAGTTGCGGACCGGGCAATGTTACATATACTTCTTCAGGAATAACAGTAAGTTCTTGTGAAATGCTTGTACCTTCATCAGGAAACAACTCATTTAACGTTTGTTCAGGACATTTGTATGATAACGGCGGAAGCACCGGTGATTATGGTACCAGCTGGTATGGATACACAGTGCTTTATCCATCGGTTGCCGGAAATATTATTGAGGTTTCGGGAACTATTTCAGGTGAAGCATGTTGCGATTACCTGTATATTTATAACGGTGTGGGAACCGGAGGAACGCTCCTTTGGTCTGGCGTTGCCAGTTCAGGTGCCGTACCTTTACAATCATCAACAGATCCATCGGGTGCCCTTACTGTTTTATTCTCATCCGACGGCAGTGTTTCAGGTGCCGGATTTGATCTGACCATCTCATGTGTATCTCTCACTCCTTGCGCCGGAACGCCGGCCGCCAGCAACACAAATGCTTCTCCGGCTTCCATTACTTCATGCTTATCAACTACTTCCACATTGTCATTGACAACAACTTATTCGGGAGCAGGCTGGTCTTATCAATGGCAAATGGCTAATACCTCTACCGGCCCATGGTCAGATATTACCGGAGCAACAAATACATCCTATATTGCTTCCATTACAGCCAATGTTTGGTTCAGATGTGTAATCACCTGCACCAACAGCGGAATATCAACAAATTCAACACCGGTAAATGTCACAACCACAGTAACTACTCCGCCTAACAATGAACCATGTTATGCAACACCAATGGGGCTTGGAACGATCTTAAGCGACAACAACAATTGTAGCAATGGGGCAAACGAACCGGGCGCAGCGAGTTGCTGGACAGCTGGTAGTCTGAACACATTGTGGTACAGCATTATCGCTCCTACATCTGGACAATTGAGAGTAAGAACCACGCTCGCTTCAATTACAGCAACCCAGATTGCTTTATACCAGGGCACTTGCAGTTCACTTACAGAAGTTGCATCGGGATGCAATCAAACAGCGCCCATTTGCGGATGGAACTCCTATGGAAATTCTGAGATTACTGTAACCGGACTAACCCCGGGAGCGACATATTATGTTTGTGTAGATGGCCGTGATAATTACGTGGGATCGTATAATATTGCAGCCATTGATCCGGCAACGACCTCATTACCCGGTATACCGGGGCAGGATTGCGTTACTTCACTGGCCGTGTGCAGCGACAACATGAGCATTGGTGACCCAGGGTATCAGGCACTGGGAAATATATGTGATCACACCGGAGATGGAAACTGTACTGATGGTGAAAAAGGTTCGGCATGGTATACCATCACCATTGCATCAGCAGGCACATTATATTTCAACATCATTCCAAATGATGCCACACCATCATCCTGTCTATCTGAAACAGATTACGACTTTGTTATGTGGAAAATTGCAGGAGCGGGAGCGACTAATTGCGCCAATATTATTAGCTCTGGCGGCGGAGGTTATGTATCCTGTAATTTCTCAGCCTACGGAATCACAGGTTTAAGTCCGACAGGCGGAGCCCCACTTCCCTACTCAACATGTTTCGATGGAGCTTATGAACCAGGGGTTGCGGTGGCAGCCGGAGAAGTTTATCTGCTTGCCATTCAGAATTTCGCGAACAGTACTTCGGGATTTACACTTGATCTTACCTCCACCGCCGGAGGTGTTGTAAATTATACTCTGCCTCCATCACTTACCTGGACGGGAGGAGCAGAAACCACAGCTTGGGGTACCACCACAAACTGGGGGGGATGTTCCACACCAAATTGCGCCATTGATGCAGTTGTAACAGCAGCATCATCTTATCAGCCGGTAATTACCGGGTCGGTTAATGTGAAAAACTTAACCATCAATCCGGGAGCCACTTTGACATTAAACGCCGGAGCAGTTTTGACCATTTGCGGCAATCTGACCAACAATGGAATCATCACTGCAAGTCCTACGTCCACGATACTTTTTAATGATAATGTAACCACTCATCAGATAAGCGGGAACATTGTTGGAACCAGTAAGCTTGGAAATCTGACCATTACAGATCAAATACTTGGCACTAACTGCACTGTTACCTTAAACAACGACATTGATGTTGGAGGCAATTTAACAACATCAAGCAATACAAGTATTCTGAACACCAACAGCAGGTATATTTCCGTGGCAGGAAATGTTAGTTTGTCATCGCCTGCAACTTATAGCAATATTGGAACCGGAACTTTGGAATTTAACGGGACAGCTTTACAAACCTACACCACAGGCAGTGATCTGACTCTGAACAACGTGGTTGTAAATAACAGCGGCGCAGGTGTAAGCCTATCAAACAACCTGATAACCGGAAACTCGGGAATACTTACATTCAATAATGGAATTGTTACCACCGGTGGTTTTATTGTGAGGGTAAACAATACAGCTCCCACAGCAGTCAATTCAGGCAATCCGCTGAGTTTTGTCAATGGAAACCTGAGGCGCTATTTCGCGAACAATACAGGAACCTATTATTTCCCGGTAGGGGTATCATCAGCTTACAGGCTTGCTGAACTGAAGAATAATAACCTGGTCGGCATTTCCTATCTGGATGCATTTTTCACATCATCATTCACCAATTCGGGAAGTTTAAATACAGCTATTGCACAGGACGGTGGAACGCCATACTCATCGGTTGCCACTGAAGGAATATGGCAGATTACCCCCAATGCAGCTCCCACAGGTGGATCTTATGATATCAAACTATACATTGATGGTTTCTCAGGACTTTCAGATAACCAGTTTGCCCCGTTAAAAAGACCCGATGGCTCGTTACTTGCTTCGGCATGGACAGCAGTTGGAGGAACAATTAACGCGGCGGGCACACCGGGGCGGACTGTCTCAGGCGGTTATGCGCAAAGAAGCGGGTGGACTACTTTTTCGCAATATTCAATTGGAATAAGCAATTCACCATTGCCAATAGAGTTATCCGATTTTCAGGCATATTGTTTTAAGGAGTACACATTGCTAAAATGGTCGACATCATCGGAGACAAACAATGATTATTTCACCCTTGAAAAAAGCGGCGATGGTAATATTTGGAGTGCTTTCAACATTATTCCGGGAGCCGGAAATTCCAATACCCTGATTCATTACGACGGTAAAGATTACGATTTACCGGGAGAAGACCGTCCAGTATACTACAGGTTAAAACAAACCGATTACGATGGACAGTTTTCCATTTCGCCGGTAATTTCAATAAATTGTTATTCAGTTACAAACGAATCAAATATTTATATTTCATCATCCTCAGAAACAGGAGATATAGTGGTTTCATTTGCCGGAGCAGAAGGCAATATTTATATGATTACTGTTGTAGATATGCTTGGCAGAAAACTATTTAATAATGAGGTAATGGTTACCAGTGAAAACCATCAATATTTTATTGAAGGAGGAATGTTTAGTTCGGGAGTTTACAACATTGTTATTCAATCGGATAAGACTGTAATTACCAAGCAGGTGGTAATGCCAAAATAAGGAGTTTTCACATAGGGGATGTTTAAAATTTTCGATAAAAAAAACTGAACACGTTTAATCTTTAACACTGATTCGACTGATTTGACTGATTTAACTGATCTTCCGGGCATCAGATAAAATCAGTGTTTATCAGTGCCATCAGTATCAATCAGTGTAAAAAATTCTTTGTATTTTAAACACCCGATGAGTATAACTCAACAAGACTTTTTCGCATAGGTTGCATTTTATTTTCCCCTACGTGGATACAATCCCAAGGCGATGCCCTGCATCATACAATTTAAAAGGTCTGAAAGACCGATTTGTAACACCACAGGGTGAAACATAGTGTAACCCTGTGAAAAAAACAAGTATGGGGTGCATTGACTATGTCAGGAGAAGTTGTTTAAACTTTTCACTTAAAAACCGAAAACATTTTAAAACTTTAACACTGATTTGACTGATTTAACTGATCTTCCGAGTATCAGATAAAATCAGTGTTTATCAGTGCCATCAGTATCAATCAGTGTAAAAAATTCTTTGTATTTTAAACACCCGATGAGTATAACTCAACATGGTCTTTTTCGCATAGGTTGCATTTTATTTCCCCCTACGTGGATACAATCCCAAGGCGATGCCCTTGCATCATACAATTTAAAAGGTCTGAAAGACCGATTTGTAACACCACAGGGGGAAACATAGTGCAACCCTGTGAAAAAATCTAATTTTCCATGGTTTGCCTTTAGAGATCAAGGATATAGCATTTGAAAATAATTTTGGAAAACAAATTTTAAGACAGCAACCCGCGATATGTTTAGCAACACCCATCAAAAAATGCATTTCCGAGCATTATTTCCTGAAAATCAATTACCCAAACCCATCCCTAAGTATCATTACTGACTCCAAATAGGTATTTTATCTGACTTTTATGAAATTTTTAACAACATTTGATCAAAATACCATTGCATTTAATCATTTGAATAAATACTTTTATCAATTATTTATGCTTTTCAGCAGTTAAGTTGATCAGTATAAAAAGCAACCATTACACGTATTTTTACGTCTAATAACTAATAAAGCATAGGTTGTACTACGGATGCAACAGATAAAAAGTACTAAGAAAAATTACTGAACCATGAAAAAAACTGTTTTTTTGGTGGCTGTATTTTTATTTGCAGCCTTCTGTTTAAAGGCACAGAAGCCGGATATTTCGGAATCGAATGTTGAGGAAAATGATATCATTCTAAAGTACCTCGACCCCAACTTCCCTGTTAAAGAAATCACAGGAGATAAAAGAGCAAATGAAGAAAACTATTTGAGTGCTATGGCTGCATATGCCAAATCACATCCTGCGTTTCCAATGTACATTAACAACGGGAATCCGGAAGAAGACCAAAAGACTTACGACCGTGCCTGTGCAAGATGGTTCAGCATCAATAAATATTTTCCACAGTATATTGATACAGGAAAACCCAATATTGACAAGGAAAACTTTGAAAAGGCCGCCAGAGAATGGAAAAATTTTTACCAGGCCGAGTACAAAGAACTCTACAATGCCATTTACGGCGACAGCGAACTTGAAGAAAAATATTCATTTATAATAAAGAATTAACCATGAAAAAGGTTATTACATTATTTGCAGCGATAGTTGTTTCGGTTGTTTTATTTGGGCAAACAACTGTAACTTTTACCACATCTGGGTCATGGACATGCCCTGCCGGAGTTACCTCAGCAACAGTAAACTGTTGGGGCGGCGGTGGTGGTGGCTGCTCAACTCCCGGAACCAATAATTATGGTGGTGGTGGTGGCGGTGGTGGTGCTTTTGCATCAAGCACTCTTACTGTTACACCAGGCGATTCTTATGCTTATGTTGTTGGTACCGGTGGCGCAGGTAGCGCAATTGGAAACAACTCCACTTTTAATGGAACAAGTGTTGTAGCTGTTGGCGGTTCAACCACTACAACAACTGCGGGAGCTTTAGGTGGCCAAGCATCTGCTTGTACCGGGACAACAAAATATGATGGCGGAACAGGAGGAACGGGTGTTACAGGTACAACATCTGGTGGTGGCGGTGGTGGCGCCGGAACCGGTGGTGCAGGTGGAAACGCATCTGGCGCAACAGCAGGGACAGGAACTGCTACCAGCGGTGGTGCTGGAGGAGCAGGGGGTACTGTTGCCCCAGGAAATCCAGGAATTATTTATGGTGGTGGTGGAGGTGGTGCTTATGGTAAAAACAAAATTGGTGGTGCCGGAGCAAATGGTTTAGTGACAATTACCTACACCTGTCCAACCTACAGCTTAACCGCTACATCAGGTTCAACTCCTGTTTATGCAGGAAATGCCTCTACTGTAACACTTACCGGAAACGTAGCAAACTTACCTGTTGGTACTTATACTGTTACCTATAACTTAAGTGCCCCAAATGCTGTTACCGGTGCAACAACAAGCATGACCGTTTCAACTGCCGGAACCGGAACCTTTTCAACTTCATCACTTTCAAATGTCGGAGCAACTACAATTACCATTACAAATCTTGCTTCTGGTGGCTGTTCTTCTGCTATCAGTTCTAATAATACATCTGTAATAACAGTGAGTACTCCTCCTTCATATTGTGCAAACACAAATACTACAAGTAGCTCATATTTTATCGACGATTTTTCAACTTCAGGGGGTACTTCAAACATTACAAATAACAATACCGGGTTTTCAACAAATGGCTATGGTAACTTTACTGCAATGACTGCAGGCGGAGTACAGGGCACATCCCTTAACTTTTCTATGACTTCGGGCTATGGCACAGTTGGATTCGGAATATGGATTGACTGGAATCAGGATGCTGACTTTCTGGACGCCGGCGAGGAAGCTTATATTACCACTGGTTATGTAAGCACAACAACCGGAACAATAAATATTCCCGTTGCTGCTTTAACAGGCACAACACGTATGAGAATTGTAATCGATTATTACGATTCCTCACCAGTTGCATGTCCGGGTACAACTTCAAGTGAATGTGAAGATTACTCTTTTAACGTTATTGCTGCTACTCCCATGTCTTATGTTTCAAGCACTGTTACCCAAGGTGTAACCAGCAGTGTTTATCAGGGATCGTTTAATCAAGAAATAATTGGAATACAGATTGTTACATCCGGAACAGCATCTCCACTCTCAGTTACTTCCTTCTCGGTAAATGCTGCCGGTTCAACAAATATTAATGATATAAATGCTGCAAACTCCGCAAAAATTTATTACACAGGAACAAGTAGTACTTTTGCATTGACTACCCTTTTCGGTCAAAATACTCCAACTGTTGCGAGTTATAATATTACAGGTTCGCAAACTTTATCTTCAGGAACCAATTATTTCTGGTTGGTTTATGATGTTAAAGCAACAGCCACTGTCACTGATGTCATTGATGCGCAATGTACATCACTTACAGTTGGTTCTGCACGAACACCAAGTGTTACTTCGCCTGCCGGAAGCAGACCAATTGTTGCTGCTCCTGTTCTTGACGGAACTTTCGGCTCTGGCACAAACTTTACTGCCAATGCAATGACTGCTGTTAACAATGCATCAAATTACTGGATTGTTGGAACTGCAACCCATAATGGTGCTCCAAACAGTGCTTATATTACAGATGACGGATCAGCAAATTCCTATACAAACAGTGTTACTCAGGTTTCACATTTCTATTTTGATTACAATTTTCCTGCTGGCCAAACCATCATTAACATGAGTTTTGACTGGAAAGCTGTTGGCGAAAGTTGTTGTGACTACCTTCAGGTATACCTTGTTCCGACATCAACCACTCCGGTTGCAGGAACATCATTATCATCAGGCCAACTTGGGTCAAATTACAATTCGCAATCTACCTGGCAAACAGTAAACCTTACCCTTGATGGTGCTAACGCAGGAACTGCAAAAAGAATTGTTTTTTCATGGAGAAATGATGGAAGTGTTGGTACTGATCCTCCTGCTGCTGTTGACAATATTTTAATCACTACTGCTGCTCCCTCGGGAATGGTTTACAATTCTTGCACAACTACACAAACAGTAACTTCTGATGTAGGCGTGAACACAACAAGTCAGCAGGTAATTGGTGTTCAGATTGTTACAACAGGATCTTTATCACCTTTGAACGCCACATCTTTTACTTTCAACACAACAGGTACAACAGCTCCTGCAACTGATATTACCAATGCCAAATTATGGTACACAGGAACCAGCAGCACTTTTGCAACTACCACTCAGGTTGGTTCAACTGTAGCCGCTCCAAGTGGCTCATATAATATCACCGGTTCACAGGCATTATCCGAAGGCACCAATTATTTCTGGCTAACTTATGATATTCCTGTCAGCGCAACCATCAATAATTACATTGATGCACAATGTACTTCTCTGACTGTTGGATCAGCAAGAACTCCAACCGTTACAGATCCTGCAGGAAATAGAAAAATAACTCTTAATTATTGTACTGCAACTTTCTCTGATCCTGACGATGAGTGGATCACCAATGTAACTTTCAACACAATAAACAATAACTCTGGTGCCAACCTTCCCAACAAATACGGTGATTATACTACAATATCCACCACCGTTACCCAAGGCAATACCTATGCTTTATCCGTTGATTTTGATTTCGGCGGCACTGCCTATGGCCAGGATGTTATGGCTTATTTCGATTGGAACCGTGATGGTGATTTTACTGACGGGGATGAATTCTATCTGATTGCCAATGATGTTACTGCAGGACCGGTATCTCTTAACATTACCATTCCAACATCTACGGTCAATGGAACAACCAGAATGAGGATCATTTCAACTGAAAACGACACTTATACTCCTTGTCCGGCCAGCAGTTATGGAGAAACAGAAGATTATACCATCAATATTAATGCTTTACCAATGGCATTTGTTTCCAGCACAACAACACAGACAAACACTTCTGATGTAATGCTTTCGACAACAAACCAGGTAATTATTGGTGTTCAGATTGTAACCAGTGGATCCTTATCTCCTTTTACCGTTTCGTCTTTTACATTCACAACCGCAGGAACAACTGCTCCTGCCACAGATATTACCAATGCCAGATTATGGTCAACTGGCAATAGTCCTACCTTTGCCACCACAACTCAGTTGGGCGCAACTGTTGCAGCTCCGGGAGCAGGATTTACAATTAATAGTGGCGCTGCTATGCCGTATACTCTTTTGGGTGGTACTAATTATTTTTGGCTGACCTATGATATCCCTGCCGGTGCTACCATCAACAACATGGCTGATGCAAGTTGTACAGCACTTACTGCAAACGCAATAGTAAGAACTCCAACTGTTACGAATCCCGGCACAGGCCGCAGAATAGTTGATTGTCCTCTGGGTACAGGTGTTTCATATGTTACATTACCGTATAGTGCAAACAACCATACCACTCAGGCAATGGTAAATGATATCACATCTTCTAATGTGACAAACATTTGTGGTTCATCACTTTATTACGGTGGTATGGATTATGCCTATGTATTTACTGCTTCCGCTTCAGGAAGCATCATGGTTGACCTTACTGACGTTTCCGGCTCATACTCAGGCGTAACCTTATATCAGGGCTGTCCCACAGGTGGAGGAACTTGTGTTGCTTATGCACAATCATCTACAGCAGATAAGAGTTTGTGTGCATCTGTTACATCAGGCCTGAAATATTATCTGGTGATTGATTCCTATCCCGCACCTGATTATAACCAGTATGATCTTGATATTACAGCTCCTTCTGGAACAACTACAGGTTTTACCTGTGCAACTCCAAATATTATTGGTTCATTGCCCTATACTGCAACGGGTCTATCAACAGCCTGTTCGGGAAATGACTACACCAGTGCCAGCACTGGCGCATGCAGTTCTTCCTATCTTTCTGGTGAAGATTATGTTTTCAGCTATACTGCAACCGGATCAGAATGTGTTTCAATTACCCTGAGTGGATGTAACTCGTATGCTTCTTTTAGTGTATATGATGATTGTCCGGGCACTGCATCAGCAACATGTCTTGGCACTTACCATAATGCTGCTGCTCCGTTCAGTGGGTCTGTTACATTCCCGGGAGCCGGAATCTATTACATTGTTATTGATACCGACGGTTCAGGATCTATGTCAACTCCGTTTGGTTTAAGCATTATCTCAAATGGAACCGGCCCGGTAAATGATCTTCCCTGCAATGCAACTTCACTTGATATGGGACAAACCTCATCAGGAAACCTCGATTGCAGTTCAGGTGGAGAAATCACTTCTCCGGCATGCTGGACAACCGGTGCCCAAAATATTATTTGGTATTCCTTTGTAGCTTCTGGTTCTGGGTCTGTTGACATTATTACCCATGAAGGAACACTGGATGATACACAAATTGCTTTATATTCAGGAACATGTTCGTCATTAACCTATGTAGCATGTAATGCTGATGTTGCAGCATGTGGATCACAATACTACAACAACTCATTACTTGAATTAACCGGTTTGACTCCCGGTACAACTTATTACATCGCAGTTGATGGCGAAAATGACCTGGTTGGCACATTTACCATTACTATTGCTGACGGTGCAGTTGGGTTCCCGCTGGTCTTCGGTCAGGATTGCGGTGTAAACAATGCTATTCCTGTTTGTGCCAGCAGTTTTCCCGTTGGTGATCCAGGTTATCAGGCAGTAGGAAATTATTGTGATAACCCGGGTACACATACTGATGACTGTACCTCTGGAGAAAGAGGTGCTGTATGGTATCATATTAAGATTGGTTCCAACGGCGTGCTTGAATTTACTTTGGTGCCCAATGATTATGACGGAACAAATGAAACCGACTATGACTTCCTCCTTTATAAAATGGTTGGATCGGGAGCCGTTACTTGTGCACAAATTGCAAATGCCTCAGCAGGTCCGGTAAGATGTGATTTTGATTCAGATGGTATTACAGGCCTTTACAGTGCTACTGATGAAACAGCACCTCCACCTTACTCACCGGATTATGATTACGCATTTGAGCCAAGACTTGATGTGGTAGCCGGCGAAGAATACTTTCTGGTTATTCAAAACTACTCAAACTCAAATTCTGGATTCAGCATTGACTTTGGTTCATCTCCGCTTACATACCCGCTTGCAGGAACGATTACTCAACTTACCTGGACAGGTGGTGCAGGAACAACCGATTGGTTTACTCCTCTTAACTGGGGAGATTGCTCTGCCTACCCCAACGAGAATATTGATGCTATTATTGCACCATCTTCTTCATATCAACCCGTAATTGATAGGGTTGCTCCACTTGTAGGTTTCAATGCCAGAGCAAAATCACTCACTATAAATCCGTCATCAACGCTAACCATTGATCCTGGATTTATTCTTGAAGTTTATGGTAATTACAATAATACTGGTTCACTTATTGCAAATACTACATCTACAGTTCAAATGAAAGGGGCTGCTGCTCAAACAATGGATGGTAATTTAACCGGAACTTCTGCTTTTGAAAATTTTACCGTAAACAAAACTGGAGGATCTGTTTTGCTTAATCAGGATTTCGGAGCTGATGGAAATTTCCTCACCAGCAACCTAAGCAGTATTTTCAATACTAATGGGAAACACGTAAAAATCGGAGGTAATTTTACTTTATTTGGAACAGCCACTTATACAAATGTTGGCCTAACGGGAACACTTGAATTTATGGGAACCGGACTCCAAACGTATTCTGCTGGTGGTATCCTTAACCTGAATAACATTATAATGAACAATACTGGTTCAGGTGTTATTATGAATAATCATATGTATTCAGGCGCCTCTGGAACCTTTACATTTACAGCAGGAGTGCTTAATACAAACGGGAATATTGCCGGCTCTTACAATACAACTCCGGGTTCTGCCACTGCTGGTAATTCAACAAGTTGGGTAAATGGTACCTTCCGAAAATATATTGCAAACAATACCGGCACTTATAATCTTCCTGTTGGATCTGCTACAAGGTATACTCTTTCTCAACTTAAGAATAATAATCTTAACGGGTTGACTTATCTTGATGCCAAATTCCTGGAAACATTCAGCAACGGTGGTACAATCAATCCTGCTTTAGCCATCGATTTTGGCACAAGCTATACTTCAGTTTGTACTGAGGGTGTTTGGCAGATTGATCCTAATACTGCTCCTACCGGAGGTTCTTATGATATTCTGCTCTATTTTGCCGGAAGTGGTGCTTTTGCCGGATTGCTCGACAACCAGTTTGGTCCGCTTAAGAGAGCTTCCTCTTCGGTGTCTGCGGCAGACTGGGCTGGTGAATCAATAGGAACGTTAAATGCATTCGGCACTGCCGGAAGGACTTTAGCCGGTGGCTATGCCCGCAGAAACGGCATCACCGGATTCAGCCAGTATGCCATTGGTATCGCTCCTGCTCCACTGCCAATTGAACTCCTTGATTTCTATGGCGTTTGTAAAAATGACTATATTGAGTTGAATTGGTCAACATCTGCCGAAATAAATAACGATTATTTCACCGTAGAAAAAAGTTACAATGCTGTTGACTGGAAAGAGCTTACCACTGTTCCGGGTGCCGGATTCTCAAATGAAGTGCTTAATTATAGTACTTTGGATTACGACATCAATAAAAATAACAGCACTGTTTATTACAGAATAAGACAAACTGACTTTGACGGTACAACAACCGTTTCACAGGTAATCTCATTGAACTGTTATAATATGGGTGGCGAAACCATCATGTTCATCTCTTCAGCTCTTGAAAACGAAAACATTGTGATTTCTTTCAACGGTGCTCAGGGCAAATCATATGAAGTGATGGTTGTTGATATGCTCGGAAGGAAACTTTATAACAATAAGATTGTTATTACCGATCCTGCCCAGCAGTTTAATATCAACAAGGAAATATTCAGCTCAGGCTTGTATAACATTGTAATACAATCTGAAACTGATTTGATCACCAAACAAATTGTTATTCCTAAATAAGAAATGATATTTAATTTAAAGCCCCGCCAACACCGGGGCTTTTTTTTTGATTACATGAAAATGAATTAAGGCCATAGCAACAACCCCATCAAAATCTCTTTTAACAAACCCCTCGCCAATCCTCGGCAGATCATTACGCTGCGCTCATGATGACCTTGCTTCGATTGTTTTTTACGTTTTTATGCTTACTCGCAACAACCTTGTTTAACGGTCATTGCGATCCGCTAGCCAGCGGAGTAGCAACCCCCCATCAAAACAAAAAAAATGCCACCAACACCCATTCGCGTATCAGTGGCATTTTAAAAATTTATTTTACTCGTCTATTTAATCACAATCTTCTCAATGTATCTGCTTCTGCCCATAATCTCAACGAAATAGTATCCGCTTTCGAGATTGCCGCGCTTGAGCAGGTATCTGTTTCCTGTGATGCCCGACTCAAAGCTTACTACTTTTCCGGTAACATCGGTTACTTTAACAGAATAATTGTCGGCTTCGTTTTCGGGAAGGGTGATGATGGTGTAATCGCTGAATGGATTGGGAGCCAGAGTGAGAACTCCGGTTTGTACGCCTTCTATTCCTACTGCGATTCCATTGTCTTCAAGGTTTGAAACAGACTGGCTGTATGGGCCTGTCATGTCCTTGGTTACTGCACATGATCCGATGGCAACAAAGGTATTGTTTGCCGAAGGAGCTGTTGTTCCTGCCACACCGTCGGTGAAAATTGCGTTACCATTGGCATCATAAATTGTATACTGGTTTTCATAGGGCCACTGTGTTCCTGTGAAAGTAGCATAAATAGCGTCACCGGTGTTAACTGTGAAGTAATGAACTTCTGGTCCGGCTCCGGCCTCCAAAGTATAAGTATAAGGTGTTCCGTTAACTGTAATGGTCAGGGTGTTGGTATTCCATCCGTCACCATAGCTGTCGACCAAGCCTACAGAATACTGACAGGTGGTTGATGATCCGCCACCGCCGTATGTCGGGGCACACATATCTTCTTTCTCCACGGAAACCCTGTAATACTGGAAAACACCGGGGTTAATTACATTGAAGCTGGTAGGCAGTCCGAATGACAATGAATCAAATAGTTCCATGGCATCAGGAGTCTCTCCTTTATAGATGTAATAATACAGCGGGGAAAAGCTTCCTGCCTCATCCACGTAATTGTTCCAGGCGAGAACGATGGGCGGAGTAGCTCCGGTACCCATGCTCACACCGAGGTTTATGGTTTGATGGAAGGGACTTAAATCAGACATGTTTCCACAAGTGTCAACGGTTTGGATTTTATACCTGTCGGCGTGTACCTCGGGTTGAGATGTAGGATCCACAAAAACACTCAAACTATCGTATGGAATATTTGCCAGAAGCATATAATCGGCTCCCTGAAGCTTATAAACATTGTAAGAGAGAATGGATTCAGTGGGCGTTTTTTCCCAGATGATGAGGTTCTTTCCTGAAGCGGTATCAACGGTAACAAGGCAAATCTGTTCTTCAACCGGAGAAGCAAAGTTCACCTCAACGGTATCGGAATAAGTGACACAGTTTTGATTTGTAACAATTACATTGTAACGTCCATACTCAACAATTGAAATGCTGTTGGTTGTTTCGCCGGTAGACCATTGGTAAGTATAATAAGCACCTGAAGCACCACCCGGTGATTTTGAAAGGACTACATTATCAATGTACCAGTTATCAATATTATATGAATTACCATTAAAATAAAAAGCAATTCTGAAATTTGACGAACCAACATCTGCATTACTGATTACCACAGTTTGCGACGTAGCAGGAATATCCGAGGAAACAGTTGATGACCATACTGTATTCCAGGTAACACCATCTGATGTGGTTTTGACCCCAATATCATAACTGGCAGCATAATGGTCAACCATATGAGAAAATGATAAGTACACAGTTGAGTTTCCTGAAGTGTTGATAATCGGCGAAATCATTTTGCTTTCACCATTAAAACTGGGATTAAAGTTAAACACAAGTTCAGGAGCAGTTTGTCCAGCAAAACTTGAGGTGGGCCCAAGATACCAGTTGGTGATGCCAAGGCCTTCCTGTACCCAGGTGAGATAGGAAAGATCAGCATAATTAAAATTTTCATTAAACATGGTTGAAGTATCAGACGACATTTCAGCAACCAATGAAACTGCAGAACCCTCGCAAACATTAACCGTTCCAGCTAATGATAATTCAACCATAGGTTGCTCATTAACAACCACATCGTTAACAATGCTGCTGGAACAATGGTGGTTTGTTGCGGTAAGCTTAACCTCAAAGATTCCGGGTGATTCAAAGAAATGAATTAATGATTCACTGGTATATTCGACAGATCCGTCATTTCCAATATCCCATTGGTAAGAAGTAACTTCATCGGTATTTTCTGAAGTATTGGTAATAGTTGTAACCTCCGTTACAGAGCCTGTATAACATGTTGTATCAGAAACAAAATCAACCAAGGGGTTAACGCAGGTAACTTTCGAAACACCATTGCCTGTACCAACCCAAATATCGTTGGTTGAGGAGTTTTGTTTAATGGCATTCACATATTCGCCCACAAGACCATCGGGCACGTCATATTGGGCCCAGTTGGTTCCATCATAAACAGAGAATCCTGAGAAAGTTCCAACCCATACATTTTGCAGGTTATCTATAAATATATCAGTTACATAATAATCAGATATTTCAGGATAAGTATAAGTTGTCCATGTAGATGTACCATTAAATTTAGCAGCACCATAATTGGTACCAACCCAAATGTTTCCTGCATTGTCAATTTCTACAGTATTAACAGTGTTGCTGAGTATACCGCTGTTTGAAGTAGTGTAGGTATACCAGGTTGAACCGGTTTTTTTTGTTAAACCATTGGTTGTAGCAAACCAAACAGTACCTGTTGAACTGACAGCAATATCCTCAACCTGATTACTGCCAAGGCCACTTGCTGTAGTATAATTTGTCCATGTAGTTCCATTATACATTGCTGCCCCGGTGCTTTGGAAGCCTGCCCAAACATTGCCTGTTGTCTGATCAACGGTAAGAGCAAATACCTGACTTCCGTTATAATATTCTGTTCCAAATGATGTTCCATTATATTTTGCAAGACCAGAGTTGGTCCCCATCCAAACATTGTTTGAGGCATCTTTAGCCATTACATAAACTGCCTGACCAATAAGGCCTGTCAATTCGGTCGTATTAGTCCAGGAGTTTGTTCCCACCAATTTAGATAAACCAGCATTTGTTCCGAAATAAGTTACTCCTGTAGGTAAGGATACAATGGAATTAACCAGATTGTAAACGAGTCCATTGGTAAGCACATAGGAACTCCAGTTTGCATCGTCGTAGCGCATAAGACCGCTTGAACTTCCTGCCCATTTATTACCTTCGGCATCGATGAGGATGGATTCCACACTGTTGCTGAGCATTCCGTCGCCGGTATCCCATGTTGTCCATGTTGAACCGGTAAATTTGGTGATGCCCAGAGGATGTCCAATCCATAGATTTCCAAGAGCATCAAAAGCGGTAATATTAGTTGCATTAATAGGAAGTCCGCCACCAGTATTGGCAACAGTATAGGTGAACCAGGTAGATCCGGTGAATTTAGTCAATCCCGAATAATTGTTATAGCTAATCCACACGTTATTATAATTATCAATAGTGATTTTCTTGACAAAATCTTCGACAAGTGCACCACCGGTTGAAGCAGTGGTATATGTTGTGAAGGTAACCCCGTCGAACATAGCCATTCCCAAATCTGTACCAACCCAAATATTGTTACCATTATCAACATTCAGGGAATAAACGTGGTCACTGGGTAGACCATCGGCTGAAACGTAATGGGTCCAGGTTGTACCATCAAATTTGGTAAGTCCGTGATAAACCGCCGCAAGCCAGATATTGTTGTCCAAATCAACTACAATTCCACGAATTAAATTGTTGCCAACGCCACTTTCTGCCTCTGTGATGTAGGTCCATGTTGTACCATCAAAAATTGAAAGTCCATAATTAGTTACAACCCAAATTTTTCCCGAACCGTCTTTAACCATGCCTGAAACATAATTATTCGACAAGCCATTATTGGTTGTATAATTGGCAACAAGTGCTCCGGTACTTTTATTTCTAACACTGATACCTCCAGTGGTTCCAATCCAAATATTTGTTCCATTTTCAAGCATACAGGTTACCTCATTCATATTCGAATAATTGGTAAACTGTAATTGTGCATTAATTGAAAAGGAAATCGCAATTAATAAAATGGGTAAAAATCTTTTCATATATTTTTCGTTTTAAATGACATACCAATATTAGAGAAAATTGCAATAACAACTGACTGCTTTTTTGTTAAAAAACAGTCAATTTTTATGAATGGTGATTACTTATTGCTGTTTAGTATAAAAGAAATGACAAAGGATAGAAAAATTATGCCGATTGAGCCGAAAATGATCCCGGTTGAATAGGCCAAATCCAATATTTTTATTACCAAACCGGCAGTTAATCCCACATTTCCGATAAAAAGTAAATAATGTGATTGTTTTTTGTTGTCCCAGGCAATAAAATTGAAAACCTGATAAAGAATAAATAGTACTCCGCTCAGTGAAACCAAAAGAGTAAACATCTCAGGCCTTGAGCTTTTTATAAGAAAAGATACCCCCACAACAAAAAATGCCGCAAAAAGCAAAAAGTTATTTTTTTCGTTTTTCTTTTTGCTCCCCTGCTTTCTTTCTGGAAGGTCCAATATATCTTTAAATCCCATGTTAATTTGTTGATGTGCTAATTAGCAAATGTGCAGATTAGTTGATGTGCAAATTTGTTGATGTGCAAATTAGCAAATTAGTTATTTGAATCATCTGCTAATTTGCTAATCTGCTAATTAGCTAATTAATATCAAGTTTGTATCCAAAACCAAAGATAAAAGCATTTAAGGGATTTTCAACATTTGCCTCACGATCATTTCTGAAATATACTGTTGCTGTATTTTTTTTATTTATTTTCAGATCAACACCTAATGTGGTGCGGTGCCCGTCAATAAACACCCCGTAAGGATTATTCAGCGGAACAAATAATTCGTATGAAAGAAATGGGTTTAGCGGTGCTTTGGGAATATTGTACATGACCTCAACAAGGTTTCTGTAATATAACATTGGATTTATCATTGTTTCCTCAGTTACAAGGCGGCTTCCTTTAATCATGTATTTTCCGCGCACTTTAATCTTGAAGCGGCCAAATTTGTCACCCCAGGAAAGGGCCATTATGTAATAAAATCTGGGACTGACCGAATAATCGGTTTTATACTGTGTGATGTATCTGTATGAAACCGATAAATCAAATTTTTTGGAAAGCTTATACCCCACTCCAAGTTCAGAATAAAACTTTTTAAGCCGCGAAACATTATCCGAAAATCTGATTTCTTCCTCAAATGTGGCCGATATCTTTTTGGTTACTTCCTTTTCCAATGAAAGACTTGACCATATCTGAAAATCCTTTTGCTGGGAAAAACAAAACCAGGGAATAATCAATAATATTAGCAGAAGTTTATTCATCTATTCTGTGCTGGTGTTATCGGCTTCCTGATTATCGAGCATGTTAATTGATTTTCCTTTTTCAATGTAATAAACCATGATTCTTGCACAATCCTTCATATAATCGATGCGACCAATATCAATTTTTGTAATATTCAAACCTGTTCGTTTTTTCAATTCGGCCAGCAATTCATTATGCTGATCAGGATGAAGCAGATCTACCCTTTCAAAAATTATTAGTTTTGTGGATTCATGCTTAAAACTCCATAATTTTTCGAGTGCATAAATTATTATAATGATAATGCTGTTTGTGAAAAGCAATTCGGCATAGCTTACTTTCTTATTGGCAAGGGCATTTATTACAGATAATCCAATTACAAGAAATAAGTATGTCATCTCCTTAATTGGTATTGCATTTGTTCTATATCTGATGATTCCGAAAATGGCAAACAATCCCAAAGCAAATCCCAGTTCAAGCTTAACATTATCAAGCAAAAAGCACAAAAGAAAAACTGTTGTACTGATCAGCATAAATGTAAAGAGGTAATCCTTTCTTTTATGTGTTGAGTAATACAGCACCCTGACAATAATAATTGCAATAAGCAAATTAAAACCAAACCTTACAATCAACTGGTAAAAATCCTCAGAATTAAATAGTTCCAGTCCAAATATTTTTTCTTTTTGTTCTACCTGAATTGATGTTTTCATACTTATATTTTATTGATTAACATTAATTTTTCCTTAAATGTGTTGCGCTTAACACTACTATCGAGCAAAGCAGTTCCAATACAGTATTTGCTCATGCCCGATTCCCTGATATGCATTGATCTGAGTGCCTGAATCATGTCTGCCTTCAAAGAATAACCCTCCTGTTTAACCTCAGCAACTACAATATTATCAAGCTTCACCTGATTGCCGTTGTTATCTTCAAAACTCAACTCAAAATCAATGGTGAGCCTTTCACTTTTTGATTTATGGGCAAAACTTATCCTTGAAAACCTGTTTGAAATTGCAGGAACCAGCGCTCCGCATGAAAAACAAGAGTTATCAGCTATGAAATTAGCAGTAGCCTGATCAAGAACCGGATTAAATGCCGGGAGTTTTACTCTTTTTTTTATTGTCCGGTTTTTGTTGGATTTGAATTTAATTTCCAGAAATGATGTGCCCGAAATAAGATACTCACGTTGCCTGATCTTGTATCGGTTAAGCCGTCCGTTATGGTGTGCCAGATACATAAGTTTTTCAGGTGTGTCATAATAAAGCGTGCGGTATTCAAGTATTCTGGTATTCTCTATTTCAAGGATGTTGTATTTGTCGATCACCTTTTCCAACAGTTCCGGAAGTTGTGAAATATTAAACAGAAATTTGGTATCTGTACGGTTAAAAAGTTTTACCTTATCGGCCTGCTTAAGGGAGATTGATTCAAAACGATTGACAATATTTAATAAATCACTGTTCATCAGTTGTTGGCTATAACAATATCATCAAGGTTAATGGTTTGACCGTTTTCGGTAATTTCAACTTCGCGCGACACAATTACGTCTCCTGTAGGGTACAAACTGGTTGTATCTTTAGAGTAAACAAAAATGGTGTACTTGCCTTTATTCAGATATTTAAACTCAAATGTACCATCATAGCTGGTAGCAAACTTGTCATTATACACAGTATTGTCATCATATACAATAAAAACATCTTCATCCTGAGCCCAGTGTTCACCAATCACTTCGGTAAAGTTGTAATTATATTCCTTTACATATACTTTTCCGGTGATTTTGGAGGTACCTCCCGGCCCGGCATCCTTTTTGCATGCCTGAAATAATATAATTATCGCCGAAAAAATCAATATTTTTATTGCGCTCACTTTCATATTATTCTGGTTTAATAATTTTATACAATCCTGAATATTTTCCCTGCAGGGTTACTTTTACGAGATACATTCCTTTTTTCCATGAAGAACTATTAATACGCGTATTGTTTCCGGCAATTTTTTCTTCCAGAATTACCTTTCCTGATATATCATAAACTGTCAGATTAAAATTGTCATTGTCGCCCGATTCCACGATGAAAAAATCGTTAACCGGATTGGGATATACTTTTACATTAAGAAAGTATCTTTCAGCAATTCCAATTATCACATCATTTTTTTTATTGTAAGTGGGATCTTTCACCGTAAAGCCTCCTGTACCGTTGGGAATCCTTGAATAAGACAGTCCGGGGTTGGTATATGGATAAGCTGTTTCATACAAAACATCCCCTGATGAATTTACAAGCAGAATTTTTTCACCTGAAGCAGACAATTTAAAATTGGTATGAATTCCATATTGCATGGTGTCTTTGTCGGCCCATACAATAAGATATTCACCCGAACCAATGCTGACATTGGGGAACAACCATTTATTGGTGATATCAGGGTCATCAGACAGATACCATCCCGACAGCGAAACGGCCGATGAGGAATTGTTATAAAGCTCAATCCAGTCATCATATTCACCGTTTGCATCGGTTACGGTATTCTTATTGGACGCCATTATTTCATTTATTACCACATCGGTTGATGAGCCAAGATAATGATATTCTTTTTCAGCACGCCTTGGAGAAAAATATCCGGCCGAATCGTTTTCTGCATATATATAAAACTGCAGGTCGTTTATTCCCATGGTGCCTGAATATCCATAAACTCCATCTCCTGCTGATCCATCATTATGCATACCGTCATCATACATGGGCTGTTTGGAAAAAATTTCCCTGATGCCTGTGCGCGTTGCAATATAAATTGAGTCTGCATTTGAAATTTCTGCTGTGATATAGAATGTTGAACCTGGCTGCAACACTTCAGGAAAATGAGAAATATTACCAATTTCAGGAGCCGAACAGGTAAAAAGCTCATGTCCCATGAGGTAAGCTGTGCGCGCCGACATCAATTCCTTTATTCCTATGGTTTTTATGCCTGAAGATTCCTGAGTGGTATCCAGATTCACAAGAAAATCATCATAAGAATAAAAATTATTCGGATCATTAAGAATTTCATTTGATATGAATGTTTGAATATCCGTTCCGGTTTGATAATATGAATTGTCGGTAAAGTTCTCTTCCAAAATTGTTTTACAATGGGCAATATACATTCTTTTGTATGTTGGATTTGAATAAATCAGTTGAAGCAATGGCCATCCGGGGAAGCTTTCTCTTAAAACCGGACTCATATACTTTAATGCATCCAGGGTATTTGATGAGGTGGTGTCAATCTGGTCAAATCCTCCAAAGCATTCACTGAAATCACGCTGAAGAGCCACGAACCTTTCATTCTTATCCCTGAAAAGGTAGTAATTCTGTTGAATGGTGCCCAGATAAGTATCCAAATGTGAAGTCACATTGCTGAAGGCCGACATCCAGATAGCACGATCCATATCAAAAACTGTTTCGATTTTTGAAGGATTGTTGTTTAATGTGTCAACAAAAGCAATAAACTGGGCCCAACCGCTGTCAGATTTCATTTCATACATATTATAATATAATGCCGAATCGGTTCCAAGGTAATCAAGTGTAGATCCTGCAGTTCCGATAACCGGATTGCATTGCACCCTGATCCCGTTTGGACCGCAGTTGATATACCGCTCGCCATACTGCCAGTTAATATGTTCCACGCTTGTAAAAAACCCATAATAGGTGCCATTTACATACACCTTGGAAAAATTGGAAGCAGGAATATTCATGTACTTCGAAGCAATAATTCCGCCCAGCACTTCCCTCAAAAAGGAAGGATCATTTTTTCCATTATATAATTTCATGGTAGTAAAACCATCCACATCTTGATTTTTCAGAAAATCCAGTTCAATATTAATCGGGTTTTTAAGAAATGTCGGGTCATATGTTGATGAACCCCAAAATCTTACACCTACACTATCATAAGTAACACCATTTATAACAACATTGCCCATCAGTCTTTCTTCGGCGCCGTTATTGTAAAAAATATCAAGTATGACATCCCAATTGGTATTTTGAAAGCTTATTTCAAGTGTATTTACAGATGCAGTATCATAAAAGCTTTGGGAATTTGCATTTAAAGCAATAGTTAAGGTCAGTATAATTGTATAAAACAGTTTTTTCATGTGAGAACTAATTTAATGTAAAAATAACAATAGATTAATTAAACTGATTATAGAATTTGGTAAAATTGTTATAATTTTAATCATTGTGTGCTTTTTTCTGAAAATATGCCCTAATAACCCCAGCCTTAAGGCCGGGGTTATTTCATCTTAATATATATGAATTTTTTATTAAACAATAATTTTGTTTTTAATAAATATAATATATTTTTACAAAAACAATTTACCATGACTCAGGTTACCAAATCTTTTCAGAATTTTATTTCCCTGCTATACCCCGATCTTTGTCCGGCCTGCGGCAACACCCTGCTGAAAAACGAATTGTTTCTGTGCACACCTTGTCTTTTTGAAATGCCGCGACTGCGAAACCATGAAGATAAGGACAATGAAGTTTCAAGGTTATTTTGGGGCAGGGTTTATATACATAATGCCACTGCCTATTTTTACTATACAAAAAAATCAAGATATCAAAAACTGATACATAAACTTAAATATCAGGGATATAAAAACATCGGACTGGAAATGGGGAAAATGCTTGGCAAAGAACTTTTGCAAAGTCCTTCCTACAAAGATCTCGATGCCGTTGTTCCGGTTCCCATGCACCCTAAAAAAGAAAAGATCAGGGGATACAATCAAAGCGAAGTAATAGCACAAGGGGTTTGTGAATCAATGGGCATTGAATTATATGGAAAATGTCTTGAACGGGTAGAAATGCATGATTCTCAAACAAAAAAGAACCGGACAGAGCGGTGGGAAGGAATCAAATCAGATTACAGGATAACAGACAAGTATGAAATAAAGGGAAAACATGTTTTGCTGGTTGACGATGTCATCACAACCGGGGCAACCATTGAAGCCTGCGCCTCCCAACTTCTGCTCCGCGAAAGCAAAGTCAGTGTGGCTGCCCTGGGTGTGACCGGAATTTAGCTCTCAAGGCGTTTTTGAAAAGTTTTCGTTATCACAGATGAATATCTGTTTCCAAAAACCTTCAAACACCAATCCCTTAGTTTTCTAATTTCCTCCTCGTCGTTTAACCAGATGATCAGCTTATTCAGTTCCTTCGTAAAAAGGTTCTGATCAAAACTGACTTTTTCCAGTATTTGCTTTGAAAACTCCAGCATAAGTAACGCGTTTTTAGGTTATATTTTTTTATACGCAGATACAATACAAAATGTTAAGACGATGTTAAATATTTTATGCTCTTTTTAAACATATTTCAATAACAGATAAAAGCATTAATGAAATCTATTTAATGGCCATACACTTTTTTAACTTATCTTAATTTGGATTATAATTCTTAAAAATTAATGCCCAACCATCTGATTCCTGATTTTTTCCATTATAGATTTGGGAAAGTTACGTGAAACGGGTATTTCAATGTCTGTTTGACTGAACTGCAATTTATATCCCTGAGCATTTCCTGCCACTTTACGGATGTTTCGGATATTTACGATATAGGATTTATGGCATCTTATGATCATGTCGCGACCGGCAAGCTGGTCTTCCATACGTTTTAACGAACCCCTGAGAAGAACTTTTTTCATTTGTCCGTTTACAAGGTAGCAAACCGCCGAATAATTGTCATTGGCTTCAATAAATAACAAGTCATCAGAATTGCATTTTACCTGATCTTTATCATTTTCGGCTATTAAAACAATTTCAGGTTCATTGGGAGATGTGTCTATTTCGCGGATTTTTTCAGAAAGCATGCCGGCTGTTCTCAAATGCCGGGTGAGCAAAATTCTCTCGGCCAGTATTACAAAAATAAAAATCGGGAGGATTGCGTAGGTAAGAACATCCACTAAAACAATAATGAAATTTTCAAGATTTATATCATTACCTGAAAAATTAACCCTGAAAAATATCAATGTGATTACAAGCAGTGTAAAAACAATTAATCCTGAATAAATAAATATTGCCTGTAAATTATTTAGAACCCTGTCGAGATTTGTGAGTGCTAAAAAAATTGCCAGAAAAAACGCAAACAAAAGATAATACCTGTTTGCCTTTTCGGAATCGGCCCTTTCTTCGAGTAAACTTTCCTTTTCTTCAAGAAATTTAATTTCCTTTTCCTTTATATCCAGCCGATATCTTGATTCAATTTCTGCAATCTTTGAACTTATTTCCACACTGTTTAGCGAATCATTTATAGAAATATATTGTTGCTGATATTCAAAGGCTGTTTTATAATCGTTTTTTAATCTGTAAAGTTGAGAAAGTCCTAAATATCCGTCTTTTATCTCATTTCTAAAATTAATCTTTCTGGCAAAATCTATGCTGATAATAAAGGACTGTATGGCCTTGTCGGTTTCACCCATGGCTTTGTACAGCTTTGCAAGTTCATTATGGCAAAGAGCCAAACCCCCAAGATCGTTAAGCTGTTGTGCAATTACCAATGCTTTTTCAAGATATTCCGTAGCCCGGGCAAAATCTTTTCTTTTGGTGTCAACTCCGGCCAGACCATAATAAGCAAAATAAATTCCCTCCTTGTTGCCAATCTCCTGTTCAATTAAAAGAGAATTATAATAGTAAGTATAAGCCATATCCAAACTGTCCTTCAGTTCATAAATAGTGCCTATATTATATAACCTTACAGAAACCTGATTTTTATTACCAAATTCCTCTTCAATTACCAGAGATTCTTTGAAATACTCAAGTGCTTTATCATAACTATTCTGTGCCTGATATATACTTCCAAGATTATTTAAGCAAGCCGATTCCTTTTGCTTGTCCTTTATCTCAACTGCAATTTTTAATCCGTTCATCTGATGCTTTACCGCTTCTTTGAAATTACCCATATTTTTATGAATAATCCCAAGTAATATGTAGCTGTTGATTTCATTCTCCCTGTCACTATTCTTCTTTGACAAATCGAGTGATTTACTTACATAATCGTAAGCTACATCCGGAGATTTCCTTGACCAGTATTTTCCAAGTTCCAGATATATTGTTGTTTTTTGCTTATCAGTTTCTGCTTTTGAAAGTTGATTGAGCAGACTGTCAGAATAGTCATCTGCTCCACTTACAGCAAGAAAAATAAAAATGAATATTATTGGAAATAATAATCTCATAAATAAACAAAATCAAAGCACAAATATACTAACAAATAGTCATTAATACCATAATTTGACAAATTCAGTAATTTGAACATTTTTAGATCTATTTATTTATGTATCAATTTATTCTGTTTACCCCAAACAAATTCCATATACCCCAAATAGGTATTTACAACCCAAATTTTTACAGCTGGCCACATAAAGTTGAAATGCCTTTGAACTTGTTATAAATTAGCGTTGCATTTACACAAAAAAATCTATTGCTTATGAGAATTTTTAAAACAAAAATCATTTTGGCATTTATTGTTTTGATGAGTTTTTCAAACATCAATGCCCAATTGACAGTCGACGCCACCACTTACACTCCGACACAACTCGTGCAGGATATTTTAATGGGCGGAGGCGTTAGTGTTTCAAACGTACAGTTTTACGGAGTAATGAATTACAGCGGCAGGTATCAGCTTTCGTATTTTACTACAGCCGGAACTACCACAACACAAATGGGAATTTCATCAGGTGTTTTCATGACATCAGGAAATGTCTTTGAAATTCCGGGCGCCGCAAACAGCGGTCAGGCCAGCAGGGGCTACACAAGCGGAACAACCGGTGAAGTCAGGAATGAGGCAGATGCTGAAATCCTTTCCGGTGGAACAAGCTCTTATAATGTTGCCATTCTTGAATTTGATTTTGTTCCAACAAGTGATTCTATCCGATTCAATTATGTATTTGGTTCTGAAGAATACGACGAGCTTTACTACAATGGCATTGGTGAAACAAACTACCAGTGTTCCGATTACAACGACCAGTTTGGTTTTTTGCTTAGCGGACCGGGGATCAGCGGGATTTTTTCAAATTCGGCCGAAAACATTGCCCTTTTGGCAAACGGTTCAAATGTATGTATCAACTCGGTAAACAGCGGTGTGGTTGGCTCAGCAGGCGGTGCTCCCAACGCATCCAATTGTTTGGCTGCCAATCCTGATTGGATAAACGGAACATTCTCTCCCGAATTCAGGGGCGAGATTGCCGGCGTTAAATTCGACGGCAATACCAATGTCCTTACTGCTTCGGCAAATGTTACCTCAGGAGCAACTTACCACATTAAATTACTAGTTGCCGACATTAGCGACGGTGCTTACGACTCAGGCGTTTTTCTTGAGCAGGGCAGTTTTATTTCTGTTGACCCAAGTTGTACAAGTCCTGTTATTACCAATCCGGGC
Organism: Bacteroidetes bacterium GWF2_38_335; assembly: GCA_001769535.1. GTDB lineage: Bacteria > Bacteroidota > Bacteroidia > Bacteroidales > GWF2-38-335 > GWF2-38-335. The sequence goes on along the minus strand of MEOH01000022.1, from coordinate 117,939 downwards.
TCAGCATCCGCCTGTGGAAGTTATACTTTGCCGGCTCAATCAACTATAGGCGGAACAAACCTGAATGACCCAAGATATTTCAATAACAGTCAGGCCTCTGGCGGAACAGAAATTACCTCTCTGACACTCACATCATCACAGACTGTTTACATTTATGATGCCGACGGTACCTGTACCGATGAAGAAAGTTTTACTGTTACCATCCACACTCCTCCAACCCCCGCAATTACCGGAGCAACTTCATTCTGCGGAGGAAACAGTGTTACTCTTAATGCCGGAGCGGGTTATTCGACCTATGCGTGGTCAAACAGCACATCAAACCAAAGCGCCACTGTAAACAGCGCAGGCACCTATGTTGTAACTGTTACAGATGCTTTCGGATGCACCGGTACCGATTCACATATCGTAACCGTAAATTCTAATCCGACACCTGTTATCACCGGAACTTTGTCTTTCTGCGACGGATCTTCCACAACAATCAATGCAGGCGCAGGATATTCAACTTATGCATGGTCTAACAGTACTGCATCTCAAACAACCAATATTACAAACGGCGGAACTTACACTGTTACCGTGACCGATTCGAACGGCTGCTCGGGAACTGATTCTGAAACCGTTACCGAATTTGCAAATCCCGTTGCTGCCATCACAGGAGCACTTTCTTTCTGTTCCGGAGGAAACACCACCCTTGATGCAGGGGCAGGGTATTCAACTTATGCCTGGTCAAACAGTACGTCATCGCAAACAACCACAATAAACGCATCCGGCTCCTTTACCGTTACTATAACCGATTCAAACGGCTGCAGTGACACTGAAACAGTCAGCGTAACCGAAAGTGCTAGTCTGACCCCGGTAATTACCGGTGATCTGGAATTCTGTGCCGGTGGAAACACCACACTTGACGCCGGCTCGGGATATAATGACTATGACTGGTCTGAAACTTCCACAAACCAGACTATTACAGTCAATGCAGGCGGAACTTTTACTGTTACCGTCACTGATGCATCAGGTTGCACAGGAACAACAAGTGCTACTGTTACCGAAAATGCTAATCCCACTCCGGTAATTTCAGGAGATCTGGAATTCTGTGAAGGTGAAAATACCGATCTGGATGCCGGAACCGGATATACCGATTACTTATGGACAGGCGGAACATCTGCACAAACGCTTAACGTCACAACCGGTGGCGATTATTCAGTAACCGTGACCGATGCCAACGGATGCCTGGGAAATGCCACAGTCAATATCACCGTGTACACCAACCCGGTTGCCGATATTACCGGTGTGCTTTCAATTTGTTCGGGCGCCAGCACCACTCTGGATGCAGGAACCGGATTTACCGGTTATTTATGGACCGGCGGATCAACAAGTCAAACTCTTAATGTCACAACAGGCGGCACATACCAGGTGACCATCACAGGTCCCGGCGGATGTACTGCCACAGACGCTGTTACCGTTACCGAAAACACCAATCCCGTCCCCGATATCATCGGAACACTTGAAATTTGCGAAGGAGAAACTACTGTTCTTGATGCCGGAAGCGGATACAGCGAATACAACTGGACCGGAGGACTTACAGATCAAACAGTTTCAACAGGAACTGCCGGAGACTTTGCCGTTACCGTTACCGATGCCAATGGCTGTGAGGGAACTGATATGGTAACTGTAATAGTAAATGCAAACCCAATACCCGCAATTCCCGAACCTCACGGATTCTGTGTCGGTAGCTCTCTTACACTGAACCCCGGAGCTGGTTTTGCTTCATATTTATGGTCAGACAGCTCAACAGAATCAACAATCACTGTCTCTGTTCCGGGCGACTACTCAGTTACTGTTGCCAATGCCGAAGGATGCGAAGGAACTTTAACTGTTACCATCAGCGAGTTTGCCAATCCTGTTCCAACCATCATCGGTCCAGAATATTTCTGCGAAAGCGGCGGCGCCACACTGGATGCAGGGGCCGGTTACACAGTGTATGACTGGTCAAACGGAGCAACAACCCAAACCATTGACATCATTACAGGCGGCAGTTTCATTGTAACTGTTACTGATGCAAACGGTTGCTGGGGAACCGACACATTAAAAGTAAGCGTGAAACAAAACCCAAGACCTGCCATTGCCGGAAACCTCAACATGTGTTTCGAAAGCGAAACATCACTGGATGCAGGAACCTATATCGCATATGCATGGTCAAACGGAGGAACCGACCAGTTGCTTACAGTATCAGAAGCTGGAAATTATTCGGTAACCGTTACAGATATTAATGGTTGCATCGGACTTGATTCGGTTACCGTTAATGAACTTGAAGACCTATTAGCAGTTTCGGATTTGCAAAACACAACCTGTCCGGGTGACATGGACGGCAGCATTTCGATCACAGCAACAGGCGGACTGGCTCCGTTGAGTTTTGACTGGTCAAACGGAGACAGCATTGCAGTTCTTGAAAATCTTGCAGCAGGCACATACGACCTGACTGTTACCGATGACAACGGATGCGTTAAATCATTTACTTACAATATAGTACCAGAATCTGACGATTGTCTGAACATCCCTGATTTCTTCTCGCCCAATGGCGACCTTGTAAACGACACCTGGGAAGTAGAGAATATCGGTGTTTATGACGAAGTACGGATTGAAATCTACAACAGGTGGGGACAGCTTATGTTTGAATATTCCGGTTCGGGAATGGATTATTCCTACTCACGCAACCAATGGGACGGAACATACAACGGCAAAGAACTGCCCATAAGCTCGTTCGTTTACATCATTGACCTGAAAAACGGCAAAGAGCCATTAACCGGAGTTGTAACCATTAAAAAGTAAGTAAAATGAAAAGAATATATATCATCATAATAGCTGTATTTGCTTTGATCCAGGTATCAGAAGCGCAACAGCAACCATTGTACAGCCAGTATATGCTTAACAGTTTTCTTTTGAACCCGGGGATTACCGGAACTGAAGAGATTATTCCCATTCGTCTTACTGCCCGTCAACAGTGGACAGGAATAGACGGAGCACCACAAACACAGGCAATAAGTGCACATTCGGCACTTGGTCGCAGCAAAGAGATGGGCGTGGGCGGATTCATTTACAACGACAAATTCGGACCCATTGGGCGGACCGGCATCATGGGAACCTATTCCTATAAGATCAGAATCAAAAGCGACACTAAGCTTTCATTTGGATTGTCATTATCAGCTTTCCAATATAAGATGGATGAAACAAACATCAATATCATAGATGAAAGCGATGTTGTTTTTACCGGTTCAACTGAAACAAGTATCGTTCCGGATGCCAATTTCGGAGCATACTTGTATAATCCGAAGTATTTTGCAGGATTTTCATCCACCCAACTATTTCAATTTCAGATTAAACTCGATGGATCAACAAACCTGAGCAAAATAGTCAGGCATTATTATGTAACAGCAGGATATCGTTTTAAAGCAGGTGAAAGTTTTGAAATCGAACCTTCTTTCCTTGTAAAAACAACTGCATACAATATGCCACAGCTCGACCTCAATGCAAGGTTTTTTTATAAGAAAAACTACTGGCTGGCGTTTTCATACCGAACCGAGGATGCTGTAATTGCCATGCTCGGATTAAAAGTAGACAAGTATTACATCGGATATGCTTTTGATTACACATTAAGTAATCTGATTAACTACTCCAGCGGATCACATGAGATCATGCTTGGCATTGATCTTGGCAAAGTAGAAGAAACCAAATCGCTATTTTAGGAAGTCTCTCTCTCATAAGTGTAAGTGCGAACCGGATTGGGAACTTTAGGGTTTCCTTTCCGGTTTATTTGTGAAACTAAATTTTTGAAAGTTTAAAACGCATCAAAAATTGTAGTTGAACAACCCTCGACAAAGATATTTGTCGGGGTAATTTCAAATAGGACAAATTTTATGAATTAGGTTTTTTCCCCCACCGCTTATAATCCAATTCAAACCCGCACAAATCAAGCACCCTGTTGATAACAGTGCCGGCAAGTTCTTCTATGGTAGAAGGATTTGAGTAATATGAGGGATTTGCCGGACAAATAATTCCACCGGCCAGTGTAACCGTTTCCATATTTCGGATGTGAATGAGATTGAGCGGCGTTTCGCGTGTAACCAGAATGAGTTTTTTTCTTTCTTTCAGCATCACGTCAGCTGCACGGGAAATAAGTTCATCAGAAACTCCGGCGGCAATGCGCCCCAACGTTCCCATAGAACACGGAACGATGATCATGTGGGTATATCCGGCAGAACCCGAGGCAAAAGGAGCGGTAAAATCGTTTTTCGGATAGATTTTGAATGGAATATCCTGAATTTTGGTTTTAACCTTTTCGTGTTCCCAAACCATCCGTGCATTATCGGAAAAAACCACCTCAACTGTTTCATGCTGATTTTTCAATTCCTGAAGCTTTCTGAGCAAAATATCAGCATAAATGGCCCCGCTGGCACCTGTAACAGCCACAACAATTTTTTTGCTACTCATCTTTTCCGAATTTATAATATAAAGTGGCAGTCAGAACGTTGTTCATTTGCCCGCGATCAAAATAATAGGCCTGATTTCCGGGATAAGGGCGTATCTTCAATATTGAATAGGAAACCTTGGTAGCAAAATCCCATTTTTCGGAAAACCGGTATCTGATTCCGGCATGACCTGCAAATTCCCAATCCCTGTAAGGAGGATAATCAGGCACATAAAACCCACCGCCATCGGGATCTTCCTTGGCGCTAACCAGAACCCCGTAGGATAAACCGGCTTCGTAAATCAGGTTTTTTACCATTTTGCTTTTCATATAAAAAGTAAAGGGCATTTCGATATAGTTTAACCTGAGCAAATAAAATCTGTAATCACCGATTTTAATGTTGGTGTTTTTTCGACTTCCCTTTGTAATATATTGTATTTCAAAACGAAATCCGTTGTCTTTGCTTCCAAAATTATTGCTGACATATCCCCCGACATGAAACCCGGCTTTATCGTACCCGCTGAGCTTGTCTCCATACACCTGGGAGGCAACGGCACCGCCAAACAAACCTCCTTTGAAATTCTGGGAATTACCATGGATGGCTGCTATCAGCAATATTATTACAAAAAAGTGCTTCATTTTGCAAAGATAAAAAATAAAGCCGCGAATGCGCTAATAATTCGCGCATTCGCGGCCAAAATATTTTAAATATTCTTCTACTTCACCTTTTTCTTCTCGGCCTGAATAACCTCGTCGGTTTCCATGTTAATCACGAAGGCAATTACATAGCAGTTTTCGGGCACGTTACCTGCCAAAGATAGGGTATATGTTTTATCAAGTGATGTTTCGGCTGCATTTGTACCACTGCCTACCTCCTCACCCCAGGTTCCGTTGAAAGATTTTCGTAACATGTGCATGTGCCTGTAGTCCGGAATCAAATCGCCATGCTCAAGTTGTGGTGCTATGATGCTGTCTTCACAAAGAAAAACACAAAGGTTATAGGTTCCTTCCATATCAACAATATATTCGGTAGTAACGGTAGTAGTCACCTGATTTGTACCTGAATTATAAGTATTGTTAATGGTCAAATAAATATCAGCCAGTTCACTGATTTGAAAGATATCTTTTATGGCATCACGCCAGTCATCTGCATCAAGGCGTAAACCATCCTCGTTTTCTTTGCGGTTGACCAATCCTTTTGGCAATCCTGCGGATGAAACCTGAAAATAGGCATCCAATTCATCACCTACCGAAGTTCTGAAATCTTCGGGATAACCAAAATCGGGATATGGAAAAGCAAAGTCCCCTGCGTGGATTGAGAGTGCAACAACCCGGGCGGTGTCATTGATATTATAATAATCTTCTATTGCATACATTGTGTCGTGAGCGGTTGGACAGTTTGTACAGAAGTGACCTGTGTAGTCCTCAATCAGGATTTTACGGTATTTTTTTTCGGGAATTGGATCAGGCCCTGTGCCCTCGTAAAATGGCTCTTCAACAATATCGCATGCAGTAAATCCAATAATTATTGCAAGGCAAAAAGCTTTGAAAATATTTTTCATATATCAATGTTTTAAAAACTACTTACTACTGATAAAGTCAATCCGTTTGAAGCGGGCACTGCACGACAGATACCACCCACGCAAACAATACCCCGACGTTGTTTTCCATAGCCCAGTTCAATGCGGTTGGCACCTTTGATGTAACCCATGGCAATTTTGGGGTAATGGACCTGTTTATCTTCGTTGGGATTGCTATAATTGTATTGGTCAAGAACGGTAAAAAACCAGTTTGGAACAGTTAACTCTACGAGTGCCATTGCCCAGTTTTTATAGTCCTGTTCAGTACTCAGGTGCTGAAGTTCCAGCCGGATGGATTTCTTTGCCTTAAATTTATAAGTCATGTCGGTTATCACAACATCAGCTTCAATAGGCTCATGAAGGCCGCTGTTTGAACCCATGATCACGGCATCATTGTATTTAATGTGCTGGTAAGAAACCTGACCTTTTAATTTGTCAGATAATTTTTTGCTCAGTTCGATATGAAGGTCCTGGTAAAAAATATCTTCATTCAGGAGTTCATCAATATAATTCGACATGCTTGAACTGTACCCCATGGAATAAGCCGAATCAATAGCGATTGATTCACTGACTTGTTCTTTTATGATGTTGGTGATCCTTGAAAAGCTAATGGACAAAGAAGTACCATATTTTCCGCCAAGGAGGGTGTTTTTATCAAATTTCTTGGTTATTTCAGTATTTACTCCGGCCTCACCATTGAGCTGTGTGGCATAAGGGTACATGGCAGCCAGAGCGTAGGTATGATTTTTTGTGATATCGGGCAGATAATTAATGCTGAGATTAGCCAGGTTAGCTGTTCTGTCAGCCCTGAAACTCATGTTGTCAACCCTTTTTGCTGTAAGCAGCACACCAAGTCCCTTTTGCGAATAAGAAGCATTTACAAAAAGAGCTTCACCGGGTTTATAAATATTGCCATTGTCGGATGAAGGGTCATTGATTTTATAGGCATATTCGGCCGAGAATTGTACCTTTCCCCTGCCAACACTTATTCTGTATGCCTGATTTAAGACATTTTCGGGTAATTTCCAATTTGAATTTTTATCTGCCTGAAATTTGCTCACAAAGCTGGTACCCAACTGGATCAGGGTTTTTGAAGTTTCGAGCGGCTTAAGCAGTTCATTTAAGTTAACATCGGCATTTAATCCGCGCACCTTGCCTTTATATTCCCAGAAAGACCTTTCTGAACCGGCAAGGACAGTAAGATAAATTCCTTTATATGCATTGTATCTGACTCTGGCGCCTTCGAGGGCGTTGTCGTATCCAAGATTTTTTTCTTCGTAAGTCCGGAGTGTCAAGCCTGCCCCAAACTGCTCATAGAAGTTACCAACAGTAATCTCAAGCTGGTCGGCTTTATAATTAAGGTATTTGTAGGGAATACCAGTGCCTTCGTACTGTGGCATAAAACCGTTCATCTGAGGTAAATAGGCTTCGTAACGAAGTCCGGCAGAAAAGTTTCCATAAGTATAGGTAAAATTCGCGTAGGAGTTAATGCCCATTTTAGCCGGTGGCACAGTAGCACCGATAATGGTGTCCTCGTTGTAAATCTGTGCATCGAGTTGGAAGTTTCCGCTTAACTGTCCTTTTTCTTGTGAAAAGGAAGCAAAGTATGCAAAGAACAATAAAAGTGAAGAAAAAAGATACTTTCTCATTTCAGAAATATAATAATGTTAGGGTAAAAAATTATAGGCTAGTGTGCTTCGATTTGTTCGCCTGCTGCAACTTTCTTTATCACCTCGTAAAGAGTTTCTTCATCACCGGGTGCGTAAGAAGTATGCTGCCAAACGACATTTCCGTCTTTATTTAAAACAAAAGTATGGGGAACATTCACCACGTTCATTGCTCTTTTAAAGTCCTGATTTTCGTCAAGCAATATTTTGTATTCCCATCCTTTACCATTAACAAAAGGGGCAACTTTTGCCGATGATTTTGTGTCATCAATCGAAACGGCATAGAGTACCACTCCGGTTTCCTCCTGCCAGTCGGTATAATTTTCAGAAATAGCAATCAGTTCCTGAATACAAGGTTTGCACCAGGTAGCCCAAAAAGAAATAACCACCACTTTTCCTTCTTTTGCAATATCAGCAGTATTAAACCCAGCACCGCTTACTTCCTTAACATCTACTGAAGGGAGTTTTGTTTCTTTTGCTTCATCCTGCGCAAAGCAGAAATTTACAAAGAATAGCAGGGCGAGAATCGAGATAAAAGGTTTCATATAATAAAATTTTAAAAGTTCATTTATTATTAATACAAATATAACACCAAAAATATAATAATATTTGAGTAATTGTTTGTGGCGGGTTGCTTTTTAGACTAATATCCGTAAAATTCCATTAATTCACTTATATAAGTCTCTTTGATTTTACTTAGATGAAAGAAGAAAACAAATGAATAATTAGTTCTTTAAGGTTCTATTTGAGAGCTATTTTTGAAATAATTCCATTTTGAATTTATTTTATTTTTTAATAATATTGTCCCATAAAATTACACAGCTATGTTAAAATCAGTATTTTTAATGGTGTTACTTTCATTTGCAAGTGTTTCCTATAATCAGGTACTGCAGATGAAGTTATCTACAGGATCATCAGGAAATGAATCAATCAGTGATTTAATTAAGGATGATACCGGGAATATTTATGTTTGTGGCAATTTTAGTTCCACGGTCAATTTCAATCCTGAAGGAACTTCTTATGAACTAACCAGTGTTACAACGGGTGATATTTTTATTGCCAAGTATAACTCATCCAATATACTTCAATGGGCTTTTAATCTAGGTAATGAAGAAACTACTCAAATTGTTAAGTTAAGTATTGACAGTGAAGGCAGTCTTTTGGTAACAGGAAATTTTACAGAAAGCATTGATCTTGACCCCGGCATCGGGTCTGTTATAATTGATGGAGGTGCATTCAATTCAGGATTTCTTGCAAAATATGATCCCGACGGCAATTTGATTTTTGGAAAAGGGTTTGATGGAAATATTGAAATTACTTGCATGGACATTGATAATTCTGATAATATCCTTCTAACAGGCAAATATGACGACATATTTGGATCATGCGATTTAAATCCCGCCGGGGGTGCTGTTTTAACAGGTGCAGGAGGATTTATTTCCAAATATGATAATGATGGGGTTTATTTATGGGACTACCATTTTGAAAATGGTATTGCAAAAAGCCTATGCACCGATTCTGAAAATAACCTGATTATTGTTGGGGATTTCGATTTAAATATTGATTTAAATCCAGCTATCTCAGGTACTGAACACACAACATGGGACCCTGCTAATTCAGGTAGTTTTATTGCAAAATATGACCTTGATGGGAACTACCTTTGGTCAACAGGATTTATTTCTGATGGGACTATTGGAATGAGTTCTGTAGCCATAGGAACTGATGGATTTCCTGTTTGCGGTCTGGTTTACACCAAGTATTGCAGTATACAAACGGGAGGAAGCATAACTTATTCTGATTATTCTCAAAGTCAAAATATCTTTTTATCAAAATTTACAGATGAGGGTGTCAATTTATGGTATAAGTCACTTGGAAATCCATATACATATGAAAGCATAAACGATCTGGAAATTAATAATCTTAATGAAATTATTCTCACCGGTAACTATAACAACTCATTCGATGCAGACAACAGTGAAGAGCAACATTTTATACTTAATAAGGGGTTAAAAGATATTTACCACTTATGTCTTGACCCGGATGGAAATTATCTTTGGGCTTTTGGATTGGGTTCGTTTTATGACGAGGGAACAAGCAAGGTTGTTTTCATGGATGATTTAAATATTATTACAACCGGTCAGTTTCAATTATCGCAGGATATGGATTTGTCTGATAATATTTCCAACGTTACCAGTAACGGTTTGTTTGATTTTTTCATAGCAAAATATAATTGCAGTACCATTCTTGAAAGTTCCACATCCGGTTATTTTAACGAATATATGGTTAAAGATATCAATCCTTATGAAAGTGGATTTCCGCAATTTATCTTTAGTTATGATTCATGCCTGCTTTTCATAGCAGATGACAGCATTCACGGATGTGAAGTTTGGTACACCAACGGATTGGAAGACGGAACCCGAATGATCAGGGATATCAACCCCAATGGCAATGGAGTATTTGAAGATCAATGGAGTCCGGGACTGTATAGAGATCCTTCATTTGTAAGATACGAAGATTATGTTCTTTTTAAAGCAATTGGAGGGGATGGAAAATTAACCGTTTGGAAAACAGACGGGACTGAAGAAGGAACTGAAATTTTTGTTGCTCTTGATTCAATCGGGCCATACTCAAATTTAATTGTTATTGACAGCATTCTGTATTTTGAGGGATACTCAGATATCTATGGTTGGGAGCTTTGGAGAACAAACGGAACAGAATCAGGCACCTATATGGTAAAAGATATCAATCCTTCGGGAGACGGGGTAGACTGGTGGATGTGCAATTTAAACGGAACATTAATTTTCAAGGGGACTGACGGAGTAACCGGATTTGAGCTGTGGAGAAGTGATGGGACTGAAGCAGGAACTTATATGATAAAGGATGTCGGTGATGAATCTTCAAACCCGCAGCGTTTGACCCCGACTGACAGTCTGGTATTTTTCACAAATACTACTGAAACATACGGATCAGAACTTTGGGTGTCAGATGGTACAGATGCAGGCACATATTTGGTTAAAGATATATATCCCGGAATTTTAAGTGGAAATCCTTATTCACTTGTAGCGGTTAAAAACAGGCTTTTTTTCAACGCCTGGGATGAAACCCATGCACGTGAATTATGGGTTTCAGATGGAACAGAGCCTGGAACTTATATGGTAAAAGATATAAATACAGTTAGTGAAGAACCGTTTATATATTCTGATTACACAGAAATATGTGGAAAATTCGGATCAGATTTTTATTTTACCATTGACGACGGAGTTCATGGAAGTGAATTATGGAAAACCGATGGAACTGAAGCCGGGACATATCTTGTAAAAGATATTAACCCAGGTCCCTCGGGAGATGGTTGCTTTGAATTTGCTGAGTTTGACAGCACTTTATTTTTTACAGCCAATGACGGGCTGGGGTATGCTTTATGGCAAACCGACGGCACCGAGGAAAATACCCGAAAATTGCAAATAGGTATTTCAGATTCTTATTGGCCTGTTTATAATACATTCAATTCGGGTTTTGTTTATTTTAACGGAACAGATCCAATTTTAGGTGATGAACTTTGGAGGTACAGGCTGATTGACACATTTAATCTGGATTTGGAGGCATCCGGGGCAAAAAGCGGTACTGAATTCCAGTTGTGCCCTGAATATTATCCAGCTTATGCATCTGACCCTTCATTTATATGGGAAATAACCAGGGGAGCAGAGTTGGGAACTATTGACGGAACCGGATATTTGAATTTATATACTGATTTGATTGCAGGTGATACCTTAGTAGTAAAAGCTACCGCAATGGACGGTTCAAAACAGTTTAATTATATTGTTATTACAATGGATGTTTATACTGATATTCCAACCATTAATAACACTGATGATCAATTCAGGATTTATCCAAACCCTGCTGAAAGCGAGCTCTATTTTGATTTGCCAAATGAGATATCTTCAAGTGTATGGGTGTATAATACATATGGCACCTGCTTGATCAGCAAAACAACCCACGCGAGCAACAAATTAGATATCAATAAATTATCATCGGGAATTTATATTATTAAAGTTGTTTGTCAATCAGGTGAAATAAAAATTTCACGGTTTATTAAGCAATAAAGTTTTAATTTGATTAATACACCATAAATAAAGCATATAATTAAAGATACAATAATTAAATGGTCTTTTCCAAATTGAAATCTAGATTAGCATTTATTTAGACAGGATAGAATTTAAATATAAACAGAGTTACTAATCTCAGGACAACCACTGAAGACAATCCTTTTGACGGATCAAAAGACAAGGATGAACCTTTTTCCTATCAGAGCAGCCAGGAATCGGTTCTTAAAATTTGGCTTGCTGATTAAGTCAAAAATAAGAAGCATTCAATACTGTATCTTTTTATTCATTGCAAATTTTAAACCTATAGGAGCATAGTGATATGCACCATATGAAAGCACAATTGTTGCAGAGTACTATGAACTCTGTAGAATTGGGATGTAAACAGGTAATATTGTCATCCAAAAAAAAAATGATAGATGATGCTTTTACACCCGAAATTAAAATGATTTTCCAATGAATGGGAAAATGGGATATTATACATAAAACCCTGCATTTATTTGTAAACAAATCAAAAATATTAAATCTTTATCAATATGATATCACTTTTCCAGCAGGCCTATGATAAATATGCGAACCCGGTAAAGCTAGGTCATTCCTTGACAGATTACTAGCAGATTATACGCCATAAAAAAGCCCCACTGATTCAGTAGGGCTTTAAATAAATTTAAAATTGTTTTTATTTATTAATAACAACTTTTTTAGTTACGATATTTCCATTCTGAGAAACTCTGGCAACGTAAGTACCGTTCTCAAGATTAGAAAGGTCAATTGATTTAAACATGTTATTGGATGTTGTTGAGTAAACAACTTCGCCAAGCATGTTATAAATGCTGATAACTGAATTTTCAACATTCATAAAATTAACAGTTCCGTTTGAAGGATTCGGATACATCTGAATGTTACCTGGAGCAACAACTTCGCTATTACCAACTGGTTCAATACTTAAAACTTCTACAGTTCCAGCGTTCTGGATATCACGAGCATTAATGTCTGATGCATTGATTTTATTTACAAAAGCAACTAAATAAAGATCAGCATCAACCCATGCTGCATTGCCAGTGAATGTGTATGTTTTTGAGTAATTTGATCCTGCAGTGGTAGGAGTAGTAATCTGATCGCCCCACATTGAAGTAGAGATAACATCTCTTACAGCATGCTGGTGAATGTAAGGTGAATAAGTTGCACCTGATTGTCCTGAAGCACTTTCCTGAATATTATTCTGGCAAATCCATACAGAAACACCATAAGTACCTGTAAAATCGGTTAAGAATGATCCTGAAACAGTAAGGTTAAGAGCATTGGTACTTGCATTGTATGTACCATTGAGATTTACAGAAACAAATGCTGGTTCTTCAACTTTTGCATCAATAATTGCTTCACCGTATCCACTACCTGGCCAAAATACCGGACCTGGTTCCGGGGTTCCATCCTGATCATTATCTTCACCATTGTAGAATCTGTCGCACATTCCGGCAGGAGCATAAGAACCACCACCATCATTATAGAACAACATCATACCGGCATCTTCACTTTCTGTGATTGTTAAGAAATCGGTGTAGTAACCAGAATGGTGGGTCATCATAACCATATTTGGCTGAGTTGCTTCGTAAGCTAACATTGCATCCATAACCGGAGGACAGTTGGGGCATGATTCAGTTGAGAATTCTTCCCAAACAACCAATCTCTGCATTAAGCTTGAAGTAACAAGCAAACTTTTTGAAAGAACATTGTTTGAAAGATTTTCATCAGTAGCGCCATTAACGTTTGAAACAGTAACTTCAATTGTATAAGTATCTTCAGTTGCAGTATTAAAAGGAACGTTATGAGTGAAATCATGTGTTCCACCAGTTGCAATATTAACACCGGTAACGTTATATGTTCCAACTGAAGCACCACCATCAATTGTATAAGAAACTGAATAAGAAGTAATGTTAGTTGAACCAACATTCTGAACAGTTCCGGTAATGTTTACGTTTGTTGAAGGAAGAGTATATCCCGGGAAAGTAAGTGCATCCAGTGAAGCGTCAAGAGCTGCACAGTTTCCGCCTATGGCGTAAATGGTTGCACTACCTGTTAATGCCTCGTTATAAATTTCTGTTCCGTTATAGTCAGCAATTACAGTATTAGAACCGCCTGCATTAAATTCAATAGTATAACAATCATCATCAAGAACACAAATCTGATCTACTGTTGTTAAATCCCACTGATAGGGTCCATGATACCAAACTTCTTCTGCAGCACTATTTGTAATAAATACTTCCTGGTCGCCTGTAGCATCAGATTGAACTTCAAATATAATTACACCGTCAGTATTTCTAACTTCTGTTGTCCAACCATCATTTGCAGCATTAGCATCACCTGTAATATTGAGGTCAAAAACCATATCATAGTAATCTAAAGCAGAAAGGTTTGCAGTAGCAGTAAATGTATAGTTATAAGAAGCAGCCGGAGCAATTGTAGCGGCAACGGTTTCGGTAACAGGAGCGCCACCATTGATTGAATAAGATGCCTGAAATCCTGAAAGAGCAACCCCACCATTATTGAAAATAGTAATAGTTACAGGTTCAGCAGCTGTTAAAGAACAATCGCTATCATTGTTAGGAGCTGTAACACCTGTTATGGCACCATCTGTTGTTGTTTCCTGATAAACAGAAACATCATCAATGTTGATTCTGAACATATCAGTACAGTTATAATGCCTGAAAGCAATATAAATTTGCTGTCCTGCATAAGCTGAAAGGTCAATTGATCTTTCAAAATAAGTTAAAGAAGTACCAACAACCGGCAATGTTTCATCAAGAACCTGAGTAAAATTTGCAACTGCTGTTCCGGTAGTTGAAACATTAACTGAATAATGTTCTGATTCCCAATCGGGATCCTGAGCAGCAACAAAGTACTTCAGAAAAATGGTTCCTGAGGCACTGGTCAGGTCAATTTGTGGAGAAATCAACCAGTTGTTTGGAGTCAGCGGAGTACTGTTCCATGATGCTGAGGAAGCATTTTTTGTTCCGCTGTGAGGACCCGGAGAAGCTGCGACGATTGTCCATACCTGGCCGTCCCCATCTGCATCATTAGTTGTCCAGCCGGTTGCAGCAAGGTCAGCACCTTCAAATCCTTCAGTAAAATAATCAACTGCAACGTCTTTTACATTGTAAACAGGTTTAGCCTGAGCTTTTTGATTTACAATGCCTTTTACAGCGTTTTGCTTTGAAGAGTACTGTGCAAAACTAACGCCTGCAATCAATAAGGCGATAAATAAAATGTACACTTTTTTCATAAATATTCAATTTTAGTTTTAAAATTTTACTTGTTTAAAATATCTATAAATATAGATCATTTTTTCGTTCGCTTGGTTGCATAATACAGGTGTTTTTTTCTAAATATATGCAAAATCAATCAATTCACCTATAAAAGCCTTGCTGAATCACGTACGGAAATTACCGTAATTTATAAAATCTGTATTTTCAATATTTTGATGCTTAATTATTGAATATCTTTATTTTACGTGTGTTTTTTTCTTTTTTATCAAAAACCCACATAAAAATAACGCAAACTTTCGTCCTGTTTTTTCGTATCTTTGTCAAGACAATCAATAAATTGAAAAAATTATGAAAAAACTTTTACTTTCACTATTTATCCTGACAGTGTTTGTTTCTATATCAAATGCTCAGTTATCAATAAGTTATAATGGTACAGATTATACAAATCAGGAAATGCATTTTGACAGCATTGCTCCCAATCACAATTTTGATTACCATTTTGCTGTTCACAATGGTTCCTCCTCAGATATAAATTGTGTGTTTCATCGGTATGATATTGACAAACCCTCTACTTACACACATTTGTTTTGCTTTGGAGTACATTGTTTTGCAGGAACAACATTTACATGTGATGAAGCAATTACAGCAGAATCTGAACTTGATTTTCATCCATCAATAATATTGGGAAGCAATAATAAAAGTTATACCTTTAAATATACTTTTTGGGATGAATTAAACCCTGCTGACTCAGTCTGGATTTATGTATCACATAATGGAGTTAATAGTATCCATGATATAAATAAAACCGACAATTTATCTGTTTACCCCAACCCTTCAAACAACCAGGCTGTTTTCACTTATGACCTGATGGGAAATGATGGTTCGCTGGTTATCAGGAATATTATTGGTAAAGAAGTTAAATCAGTACAACTGAACAGTGCATCCGGCAAACAGGTGATCAATACTTCAGATTTGCCCTCAGGCACTTATATCTGTTCGGTTGTTGTCGGAGGAAAAAATTTAAAATCAATGAAATTAATTGTAAGTCACTAAACAAGATTTTACTCAGATTAGTTTATAGACATAAATTACTGTAAAAGAGCCGGCCTGCCGGCTCTTTTGTTTTTTATCAACAAGATGCATAAAACCATTGCAAACCCATGGTTATTGTTTTAACTTAGTACCCCCAATTTTCATGATATGATTGATCACAGTACCGTTGACAAAATTATTGATACCGCTGATATCCTTGACGTGGTGCAGGAATATGTCACGCTCAAAAAGCGAGGTACAAATTATATTGGCCTGTGTCCGTTTCATAACGAAAAAACACCTTCTTTTAACGTTTCTCCTTCACGGGGAATTTTTAAGTGCTTTGGCTGCGGCAAAGGCGGAAACTCGGTAAGCTTCATCATGGAACATGAGCAAATGACTTATGTTGAAGCCCTCAGGTTTCTGGCAAAAAAATATCACATCGACATTGTTGAAAAAGAACAAACCGAAGACGACAAAGCACAAAAAAGTGCACGCGAAAGCCTTTTGGCTGTTTCTTCTTTTGCCCAGAAATATTTTTCAAGGATGCTTCAGGAAGATATGGAGGGTATAGCCATCGGACAAAGTTATCTGAAAGAAAGAGGATTTTCTGCTCCTATTTCCGAAAAATTCCAAATCGGTTACTGCCCCGACCGCAAAGATGCTTTCACCCAGGAAGCACTTAAAAACGGTTATAAGATTGAATTCCTGGAACAAACCGGACTTACCGTTAAGAAAGAGGAATGGCAGGCTGATCGGTTTTCGGGACGAATTATTTTTCCGATTCATTCGATATCCGGACAGGTTATTGGGTTTGGGGGCAGAACCCTGAAATCGGATAAGAAAATTGCCAAATACCTCAATTCACCCGAATCGGACATTTACCACAAGAGTAATGTGCTGTACGGGTTGTATTTTGCAAAAAAATCCATTGTAAATCTCGATAAATGTTACCTTGTTGAAGGGTATATTGATGTAACCTCTTTCCATCAGGCCGGAATAGAAAATGTGGTGGCTTCTTCGGGAACTGCTCTTACCAGTCAGCAAATCAGACTAATCAAGCGTTTTACGAATAATATTACCGTTCTTTTTGACGGTGATGCGGCCGGTTTAAAGGCTGCCATCAGGGGAATTGACCTCATTCTTGAGGAAGGAATGAATGTAAAAGTGGCTCTGTTTCCCGATGGTGAAGATCCCGATTCATTCTCGCGCTCTGTAGGATCCAGCGGAGTGATGGAATTTCTTAAGAAGGAAGAAAAGGATTTTATTTCGTTCAAGACAAAATTACTGCTGGAAGAAGCCAAGGATGATCCGACTAAAAGGGCCGGATTGATTCGGGATATTGTAAGTTCCATTGCGGTAATTCCTGATAAGCCGCTTCGTTCAGAATATATCTCTTTGTGCAGCAAACTCATGAAAGTGGAAGAAGAAATGCTTCACTTTGAGGTTAATGCGCGCCTGCGGAAAAAAACCACTCCGAAAACCGAGGAAAACATCCCCGACGAACCACGGCAGCAAGCTCCCCAGCAGGTAATCAGTCCGGGCGAATTCTATGAAGAAGAAAGGGAAATTATAAGAGTCCTCCTGCATTACGCAGAAAAGGAACTATATCCGGGTAACGAGGATAAAGAAAAAATAACCGTGGCCGGATACGTTACAAAACAACTTTTAAAAGACGACCTGCTTTTGAAACACCCCGTTTACAGCAGAATTTTTAATGAATACCTCAAAGCACTTTCGGAAGACCGTGAGTTGGAAAGCAAATATTTTATTAACCATAACGACGCTGCAATTTGTAAAGTTGCTGCCGATCTTCTTACTGAAAACAACAGGTTGAGCAAGCTATGGACCCGTTATGACAGCAAGGTGGAGACCGAAGATATGATCCTGAAAAAAATAGTACCAAAGGCAATCAACGAGTTTAAATACAAATACACCAAACTTCTGATCAAAGAAATTACCAATAAAATGATGGCGGCCCAGGAAGAGAATAATACCGAATTGCTGAACGACCTCATGCAGCAGATTATTTTACTTGACAAGGTCAAAAACCAACTTTCCAATGACCTGGGGGAAAGAACCATCATGTAAGTCAGGATTTATCAAAAAGATTATTCCAAAATCGTTTTACTTTCAATATTTTTATATATTTACCCCACTATCAATTTTTGATTTTAAGAAATGTACAACAAAGTAAAAATATGATTCCAAACCTCAGGATGCTATAACATCTTAAGGTTTAATAATTATGTCACTGCCGGCAATTACACCGTTAAAGCCCTGCCTTGCGCATGGTATTGCTGTAATTAATTGTTACTGCCGGATATTTCTTTGCCTTCTTTTCTCCTTTAAAATTTTCCTTTTCTACAACAAAAATAATCGAACTCTCAGCTATTTGGGAGGTTCAGATTTTCCATGTTTATCCAAACTTAATTTAATATTAATCAATTTTTATTATGGCAGATTACACAAAAATGTGGTCAGACCTTGGATTGGATCTGGCAACCCACGACGCTGTCCTGAATATCGTCGGTAAAGCTTATCAGGATGTATTTCTCAGTCAGAAAAACAGGCCTAAAGGCATGGAATATTTTGACTTTGTTATGAGTGAAGTTCATGGACTTCGCATAAAGGAACTCATGGATGCAAAAGCCGAAGGCCGAAAAATTATCGGAACCTTCTGCGTTTTTGTTCCCGAAGAACTTGTTTTGGCGGTAAACGGAGTTTGTGTGGGGCTTTGCGCCGGAGCCGAACTGGGTTTTGAGGCAGCTGAACAGTATGTTCCACGCAACACCTGTTCGCTCATCAAATCAGTTTTTGGTTTTAAACTGGCCAAAGTTTGCCCGTATATTGAATCAACCGATCTCATCGTTGGCGAAAACACCTGCGATGGCAAGAAAAAAGCTTACGAGTCGTACAAAGACCTGGTGGGAAATTTATATGTGATGGATATTCCCCAGATGAAATCACCCTCGGGAAAAGCATTGCTGAAAGCAGAATATAAAAGATTTGCTGATAAACTCGAAGAAATTTCAGGCAACAAAATTACCCCTGAAAGTCTGAAAAAAGGAATCGAAATTGTGAACAACAAAAGAAAAGCAGTAAAAAGACTGGCTATGCTCAGAGCAACTAACCCCGCTCCTATTTCAGGACTTGATGCTTTACTAATCAACCAGATATATTTTTATGACGACCCCATCAGGTTTACCAACTCGGTAAATGCTCTTTGCGATGAACTGGAAATCAGAATAAAAGAGAAAAACGGCGTATTTAATGAAAACACTGCCCGCATTCTTGTTTCGGGCTGCCCCATGGCTGTTCCAAACTGGAAAATTCCATTTATTACAGAAACTTCTAATGCTGTAATTGTGGGCGAAGAAATGTGCACAGGCGAAAGAGGTACCCGAAATTTTGTGGAAAATACCGGAAATTCAATTGATCAGCAATTTGATTATATTGTGGACAGATATCTGAAAGTTGATTGTGCCATATTTACTCCAAACGAAGACCGCCTGAATCATATCCGTGAAATGGTAAAGGAATACAAAGCAGACGGTGTGCTGCATTACGGACTTCAGTTTTGCCAGCCGTACCTGCACGAATCCATGGGCATTGAAAAAAGTCTTGAAAAAGAAGGGATTCCTGTGCTCAGAGTTGAAACCGATTACAGTCAGGAAGACGCCGGCCAATTGAAAACAAGGATTGAAGCGTTTATTGAAAGAATTAAAGGATGATATTTCATAACCCCGGCCTTCAGGCCGGGGTTATAATAACTAGAAGTAATGAAAACAGCAGGAATAGACATTGGTTCGAGGACAATAAAAACAGTTTTTTTAGAAAATGGGCACATCCTTTCTTCACAGGTGGTGGAAAATACTTTTAACACCATAGAAGTGTGTAAAAAACTTCTTGAAAACAAGTCTTATGAAAGTATAACAGCCACGGGCTATGGGCGGCATCTTTTTGCCGAGCATTTTAAATGCGAAGTAATCAGCGAAATAAAAGCTTTTGCAACAGGAATCCATTTTCTATATCCACAGGTGCGCACCATTTTAGATATTGGTGGTCAGGACACCAAAGCCATTTCGTTGGATGAAAAGGGAAGAATCAGGAAATTTGAGATGAACGACAAATGTGCAGCCGGCACGGGGCGTTTTCTGGAGATCATGTCCATGGCATTACGATACAGCATTGATGAGTTTGGAAAAGCTGCGCTAAACACCAAAGAAAAAGAGAACATCAGCAGCATGTGTACTGTTTTTGCCGAATCGGAAGTGGTGTCTATGCTGGCAAAAGGCCACAACAGGGATGGAATTTCGCGGGGAATTCATTATTCAATTGCTGCACGTTCGGCTTCGCTGCTAAAAAGAGTGGGAATTGAGAATGATATTGCTTTTGTGGGCGGCGTTGCAAAAAATCCGGCCATCGGTGTTTTGTTGTCTGAATTGTTGGGAGCAAATTTGTTAATTCCTGAAAATCCTCAGATAACGGGAGCTTTGGGTTGTGCGATTCTCAATGCACCTTAACGGGTTTTGAGTCCTTCGGTACAATTGCAACACATTTCAATGTTTTTTCGCTCAGAAAAAACACTGTTTCTGAATTTATTGTACTCGTCCGATTTAAAAATTTTTCCGAAAGTACTATCATTCAGATCTCCCAAAACAAAAGTGGCATCTTTGTCGAAACAGCAAGGACTTACTCTTCCATCATGCAAAACCACGGCAGATGACCACATTCTGAAGCAATGGTTTTTTAAGGATGATTTTATCTGATATTTCCCCTGATTGTCTTTTTTGTATCTTGAATATTTATCTGATGAAGGAATCATTTCGGAATTAGAATCCGGATTATAAATCTGGGCCGTTTTTATTTTGGCACTGTCAGCCCCGTAGTATTTTGCAAATTTTCTGAAATCTATTATCTGGTGCTCATTGTGACTGAATACTAAAAACTGCAGCTCGATAAAAGGATTTGATTTTTTCAGTTTTTTCCTTTTATCCACAAGGGTTTTAATACCATCAACCACTTTCTGAAAATCACCATTAACCCGGTATTTCTCATAAGTTTTCTGATCAAGGCCATCCATTGAAATAATTATCCGATCCAGTCCTGCAGTGATAATTTTCTCACAATTATCCTCAGTTAAAAAATGCCCGTTGGTTGAAATTGCAGTGATAATTTTCTTGTTTTTTGCAATGGAAATTAATTTGGTCAGATCGGGATTTAGAAAAGGTTCGCCCTGAAAATAGAGGGTCAGATGCATGAGGTATGGAGATAATTCATCCATGATTTTCTCATAAAGCTCAGTACCGATATTTCCTTTTTTTCTGGAAAGTAAATCCATTCCCGACGGACACTGCGGGCATTTCAGGTTGCAAAGATTGGTGGGTTCAGCTGCCAAACTAAATGGCATTCCGCGGTGACTAATCTTTCCCGTTAGGCGGGATGAATAATAGGAGAAATATACCTTTAGAATATTAAGGCATTTCCTGATAGTCAGGGAATTCAGAAAACCAATGATATAAGCAGTATTGTAGTGCATTTGAATGTGAAGGTATGAAAATTTACTTATACTGGCAAGTTGGGAGACTGGTTCAACTCCCAAGTCGGGAGACAGTTTAACTCCCAAGTCTCCCGACTTGGGAGAGCGAGCGTGCGCGGGATATGTTCGGTTTCGGACAATATGTTCGGTTGTGATGCAAAAATCACTGTTATTTCAGGATTGAAATTTTGATGTATAAGTCTGTTTTACTGCTATTTACAAACTTTGGCACAGAAATGGCAATACAGTAAACAGACAATATTAGAAAAGAACAATAATATTAAAAAAACTATACCATGAAAAGCATTATCAAATCAATCGCCATTTTTGCACTGGTCTTTGCTTTTGGCAGCAGCCATGCGCAAACTGACACGCCATCAGAAGTATATATAAATAGATTTCCAACCGAAATAAAGGATAAACCTATTGAAAAATGCCCTATTAATCTACATGTTTACAACTACGGACTTAATTTGGAAGTAGTCTTTAACACCTCGCAGAATACAGGAATAGAATTTAAAATTTTAGATATCACAGGACGGACAGTTATATCTGAAAAAGTTTATCCTGACGGTTTAAAAACACTAAAAAGCTACAGTATTGATAACGTTCCTGCCGGAATTTACTTTGTCAATGCTGTCCAGGGAAAGGATGTATTTTCTAAGAAAGTTTATATTGGAGGTTAGTTACCTCAACAGCTCCGGTTTTTTCTGATAAAACTTACCCCAAGGTTCACTTTACCGGAGATTTTTAACAGTTAGACAAAAAGACTGCTGCAAGCGATTGCGGCAGTTTTTGTTTGGTTCAGTTGCAAACCATCACCCTCGCTCCCCAATCTTCTTTTTCATGATAAAATAAACCGGAATCCCAACCAGCACATAATCAATCCCGATAGAAGTATTTGGGTCTGTAGACGAAAATAGAATTGTTCATGAATATATATTATGTCATTTATATGTGATTACCATATTATTTTAAATATTATATATGAAACACTTAAAGTTTATTATTTAATATTTAATTACTATTTTTATAAACTAAATATTTATACAATTGATTAAAATGAACAAAAAAATTAACGTAAAAAATACTGAAGTTGTAATTATTACAATCAATAACGGAGATTACATCTCTCTTACTGATATTGCAAAATTCAAAACAGACGATACCAGTGCAGCAATTGGAAACTGGATGCGTAACCGAAACACCATCGAATTTCTTGGCATTTGGGAAACTCTTTACAACCCATCTTTTAAACCCCTCGAATTCGAGGGGTTTAGAAAAGAAGCCGGATTAAATGCCTTTACAATGTCACCATTAAAGTGGACCACCTCAACAGAAGCAATAGGTCTGGTTGTAAAATCCGGACGTTACGGCGGAACATTTGCTCATAAGGATATAGCATTTAAATTTGCCAGCTGGATTTCAATTGAATTTGAATTATACATTGTAAAAGAATTCCAGCGTCTAAAAGAAGAAGAACAAAAACATCTGGGTTGGTCTGCAAAAAGGGAATTGGCTAGAATTAACTATCATATTCACACTGCCGCAATAAAACAGAACCTAATTCCAAAGGAACTTTCTGCTGCACAAACTTCAGTTATTTACGCAAATGAAGCTGATGTTCTCAACATGGCTATGTTTGGATTGACCGCAAAACAATGGAGAGAAACAAACCCACGGTTAAAGGGAAATATTCGTGATTATGCAAGTATCAATGAATTAATTTGCCTTACCAACATGGAAAACCTGAATTCCCTGTTTATTAATGAAAAAATACCCCAAGAAGAACGATTAGTAAGACTTAATCAAATTGCTATACAGCAAATGTCTGTTTTACTGGATGTTGAAAACAGGAGGTTCTTAAAATGAAAATATATTCAAGGTTGCAAACCTTGAATATCGATGATGGATTTTACTCAGGGGGTGAGACAGCTTAACTCCCAAGTTGGGAGACTTGGGAGAGCGCGCGTGGGATATGTTCAGTTGTGATGCAAAAATCACCTTCTCTCCCCAATCTTCTTTTTCATGATAAAATAAACCGGAATTCCAACCAAAACAATGACCAATCCCGGCCATGTGTAATCGGGTTTGTAGATGAGCAATATTATCATGATAAAAGCGGCAGCTAAAATGTACAATGCAGGCAGCACAGGATAGCCAAATGCCTTGTAGGGTCTTTCTGCATTAGGTTGTTTTACACGCAATATAAATACTCCGGCAATGGTAAGAGAATAGAATATCAGAACTGCAAAAACCACATAATCGAGCAGGTTTCCGTACGTTCCGGAAAGGCACAACAATGATGCCCAGATGCACTGAACAAACAATCCTGCCGAGGGAACGCCCTTTTTATTGAGTTGCCCAACCTTTTTAAAAAACAATCCGTCGTTGGCCATGGCGTAATACACGCGGGAGCCCGAAAGAATGAGTCCGTTGTTGCAACCAAACGTGGAAATCATGATGAAAACAGCCATGATAACCGCGGCATATTCGCCAAACAATCCGCTGATGGAAGCTGTGGCAACCCGGTCGTTTGTTGCAAACTGAATGCCTTTTTCAAATGCTGTGGCTCCGTCTTCAACGCCTCTGAGCGGCAGGGTGTTCAGGTACACCATGTTTACCAAAATGTATATCACGGTAACGATGAGAGTTCCGAAGAACAAACTAAGCGGAATGTTTCTCTTGGGATTGATCACTTCGCCGGCGGTAAAGGTGATGTTGTTCCATGCATCGGATGAAAAAAGCGAGCCCACCATGGCAGTGCCAATGGCAGCGATAAGAGCAAATCCCGCCAGACCGGTGGCTTTTCCCCCGTCAATTTTCATGGCATCCCAAAAAATCAAAGAGTTTCCCGTATCGGCAGCAGAGCTTTTCACGAAGAAAAACCCGGCAATTAAGAATGCAACAAGCACAATGGCTTTAGTGGATGTAAAGAAATTCTGGATAATCTTGCCCAATTTTATGCCCTGCGTGTTAAGCCAGGTGAGAATTATTATAGTTGAAATAGCGAGGATTTGCACCGTATTAAATTTTACAAATCCCACGTCAAGCCACACGTTGTCCTCTGAAAAGAAAGGAAAAAGCACTCCGGCAAACTTGGCAAAAGCCATGGCTACCGCGGCAATGGTACCGGTCTGAATAACCGTGAACAATGTCCATCCATAAAGGAAACCCGTAAGCGGATTGTAAGCTTCGCGCAGATAGACATACTGCCCGCCCGCTTTGGGCATCATCGAAGCCAGTTCGCCGTAGCTGAGGGCAGCCAGAATGGTCATCACTCCGGTTACCGCCCAGGCCACCAAAAGCCAGCCCGGAGCGCCCAGGGTACGTGACATGTCGGCACTGACAATAAATATTCCTGAACCAATCATTGATCCCACAACAATTGCAGTAGAGTCGAATAGATTTAAACTCCGTTTAAAAGAAGGTTCTCCTGGCTTTTGCATATAACATTATATTTAAAACCAGATAAAGATAATGATTGTTTTGAAAAAAAATAACCCCGGCTTGCAGGCCGGGGTTATTTTTATAATACAGCTTTTTTTCTTTTCATGTTGCCGCCCAAGGACAGACCCCAATATTTAACCCTGCGAGCCAAATAATACATAACAGGAACCAAAACCAGAGTGAGGAATGTGGCAAAAGTCAATCCGAAAATTACTGTCCACGACATATTGCTCCAGAACATGGCCATATTACCGCCGATGTAAAAATTCGGATCCAGGTTATTCAACAAGCCTTCAAAACTTATATTCAATCCAATAGCCATTGGTAAAAGGCCAAGAATGGTAGTAATAGCCGTTAATAAAACCGGACGCAAACGGGTTTTCCCTGCCATCACGATACAATCTTTTACATCACTCCATGGAAGATCATTATTTTCAGCAAGTCCGAGCTCTTCCTTTTTACGGCCTTTTAAAAGATCAATATAGTCAATGAGCACAATGGCATTGTTAACGGCCACCCCCGCCAGTGAAATAATTCCGATTCCGGTCATTACCACAATAAAACTCATATTGAAAGTCGCCAATCCGCCGAAAACGCCGATTGTACTAAACAAAACAGAAGTAAAAATGATAAACGGTTTCACCAGTGAGTTGAACTGAATCACCAGAATCAGGAAAATAAGAGCAGCAGCAATACCAAAAGCTACAACAATAAAATCCATTGATTCCTGCTGGTTTTGCATTTCACCACCACCAAATGAATATTTGTAACCTTCAAAATATTCGGGCATCTGATATCCGTCAAGCAGTTTTTTAATTTGTTCGTTAATTTCATTGGCATTAAAACCTTCCACAGCATTGGATGAGATGGTAATCACCCTCTTCAGATCTTTTCTTTTCACCGATCCGAAGGTTGTGCTGTTTTCATAGGAAATAACTGACGAAATGGGAACCTGTACAAGTTTTCCGCGGGTATTTCTGAATGTCAGCTTCTGGTTCATAAGCGCCGGAATGTTGTAGCGGTACTTGTCATCCAAACGAAGCTGCATGGGATATTCATCCTCACCGATTTTGTAGTCAGAAATATCTTTTCCGTAAATAGCTGTTCTTAAAGCCCCTGCAATCATCACGGTTGACAATCCAAACCTTCTTGCCTTGTCCCTGTCAATGGTAATAATCATTTCCTGCTTGCCGGTTTCCACATCGAGTTTGAGTTCTTCAATTCCCTCAATGTCTGAATCATCAATAATCTTTTTAACCGTATCGGCATACTGGATGAGTTTGGTGTAATCATCACCGGTAACCTCAATGTTGATGGGTTTGCCGGTGGGCGGACCCATTCTGTTTTTTTCGAAACTTACTATCACGCCGGGATATCGTCCGGACAGACTGTCGGTAAGCATCTTCATCACTTCAGAGGTTTTTACGCCCTGACGAATCTCATAATCAACAAATGTAATTGTAATCAAACCCTTGTTAGGCATTGATCCTCCGGTGGAATTCATATCATTTTCACCAACTGCGCCTTTACCTACATTTGCCAGAACTGACTTAACAATACCCATTTCCATTTCCTTTTCAAGAAATCTGTCAATATCCTTTTCAATGACCATTACCATTGAATCAGTGGTGGTAATATCGGTTCCAAGGGGAAGTTCAACTTTAAGGTTAATGTAATCAGGATCATTGGTTGGAAAAAGTTCAACCTTTGGATTGTTTCCAAAATAAAATCCCATTGTCAGGAATAGCATAATAAAAGTTCCGAAAAAGAAATAAACCGGATTTCTGCCTTTAAGCGAAAACCTGATAATCCTTAGATAGAAATTTTCGAGCCAGGGCAGAAATTTTTTCTGGAAGGTTTCTCCAATCCTGTAGAAAACATATACATTTAAAAGTGTCATGGCAGTACTGATAATAAAAAGGTTCAGACCAATGGCAGGTTTAATCATCAATCCGATTAATCCAAACCCACCCGCAATAATCAATCCCCTCTTTAAGCTTGGTTTTTCCTCATTGGTTTTCACGAAAGAAGATGAAAAAACCGGCGTGATAAACAGTGCCACAAACAGAGATGATGCGAGCACAATAACCAAAGTAACGGGCAAATAAACCATAAAACTACCAATCATAGAATCCCAGTATGCAAGCGGAAGAAATGCTGCCACTGTAGTAGCGGTCGAAGCAATAATTGGCCAGGCTATTTCGCCCACAGCATTTTTTGCTGCCGAAAATTTTGAATGCCCCTGAAATATGTATCTGTAAATAACCTCCACCACAACAATGGCATTATCAACCAGCATCCCCAGGGCAAGTATCAAAGCGAACAAAACGATCATGTTTATTTTAAAACCTATTAAATCCAATATAGCAAAGGACATAAACATTGAAAGCGGGATTGCCAGACCAACAAACAAAGCATTGCGGGTTCCCAAAAACAGATATAACACGATTATCACAAAAATAATGGACATGGCCATGCTGTCTTCGAGACTTGAGAGCTGCTTTTTAATCAGATCAGACTGGTCATTTGTGGTGGTAATTTTTAATTGTTCCTCGTCGGGAATGACATTTTCGTCGCGGGCCTCGTCAAGCATTTTCATGATTTGAGCTATAGCAGAAAGGAGGTTTTCGCCGCTTTTCTTAACAACCTGAAGCGAAACAACGGGTTTGTGAAAGAGCCTTGTGTAACTGGTGGCTTCCTCATAATCTTCATAAACATCGGCAATCTGCCATAAATACACAATATTGTTATCCTCATGTTTTACCACGATATTTCTTACTTCATCCAGACTGGTAAATTCGCCTGTAGTACGCACGGTTCTTCTGGTTCCGCCAAGTTTTACTTCACCACCCGACATGGAAATATTTTCCTGTGCAATGGCGCCTTCAATATCCCCGAATCCCACTTTAAAAGATTCCATCTTCAGCGGGTCCACATTAATTTTGATTTCCTTTTCAGAAACACCCTGGGTTACAACCTTTGAAACTTCGCTAACGGTCTCAAATCTTTCCTCAAGTTTTTCAGAGAATTTTTTAAGCTCATCAATTGAGTAATCACCACTCAGGTTAATGTTTATAATGGGAAACTCGGAAAAGTCAATATCCCTGACCATGGGATCCATTGGCAGGTCATTGGGCAATTCACTTTTTGACTTGTCAACAGCTTCCTGAACATCTTCGAGGGCATCATCAATTTTAACGTTGGAGTTAAACTCGATGAAAATCATAGAAGCATCCTGAGAAGAGGTTGACTTGATGGTTTTGATTCCCTTGATTGATTCAAGTTCCTTTTCAATGGGTCGGGTAACAAGGTTTTCAATATCCACAGGAGGGTTTCCCGGGTAAGTTGTCTGAACCATCACGTAAGGGAAAGTGATATCAGGAAACAATTCCTTAGGAAGGTTAATGTAAGAGATTGCGCCGAACAATAAAATCATGAATGTCATCAAAAACATTGATGTTTTATTTTTCAGGGCCATGGTAGTAAGCTTGAATTCCCTGAGCTTACTTATTTCGTTATTCTGATTTTCCATTTCTGATCTGTTAAAATTTAATTTTTGATTTTAACTTCTGTACCACTGGTAACAAGCTGATAACCATCAACAATGACCTTGTCGCCTGCCTCAAGTCCTTCAAGTACTTCGGTGCGATCGACATAGGTAGATCCCGGAACGATGTATTTTTTTTCAACAAATGCTTTACCGTTCTTTTCAATTGCTACGAAAACAAAATTTTTCTTTTCACCGCCGCGTGCCATCTCATCTTTAATAATTATTGACGGTACTACCATAGCAGAATCGGTTTCATAGTCTTTGATTTTGATATAAGATATGATGTTTGGTTTGAGAATTTCCTCCCTGTTTTTAATCTGTACCTGAATTTTAAACGACCGGCTGTCGAGATTCACCACATTTCCAGTTCTGAAAACCGGTTCGTGCAGCACAATGTCTTTATAGGCGGGGAAGGTAATAAGGACCGTATCCCCTTTCTTTACATGTGAAAGATAAAATTCTGACACTGCAGCGTTAATATTTAACTGGTCAAGGTTTACAAGTTGCATAACCTGTATGCCCGGACTGGCCATTTCGCCTTCGCGGAGGTAAATTTCGTCAATGATACCGCTAAAAGGAGCCACAATTGAGTACATTGCCTGCTGGCTTTTAAGCGTCTGCAATTTTTCTTCAAGCGATTCCTTGCCGTTTTTAGCCTGGAGATATTGTACTTCGGAGCCAATTTTCTGATCCCAAAGTTCCTTCTGTTTTTCGTAAAGCACGGTGGCCAGTTCCAAAGCAGTTTCAATTTCGTCAATGGTATTTGAAATTACTGCCGAATTAAGCGAAACCAAAACCTGTCCCTTTGAAACACGCTGACCTTCCTGAACATGAATTTTTCTGATTTGAGCAGGCACTTCTGAACTTACAAATGCATCTTCGATGGCCTCAACCGAGCCGCTTACCTGAAAATAGTGCGCAAATTTTTCGGGTTGCATGGTTTTGACATTTACCTTGATGTCGTGGTCTTTTTTCTGTTCACCTGTATCTTCCTTTTTGCCACCGCAGGCCGATAATAAAGTTAAGACTGCTATTCCTGTTAAAATTATTAATCTATTGTACATTGTGTATATTTTTAATAGTTATTTATTGCTTTATCTAATGTGTTTTTTGCTTTTAAAAGATCCAGGATTGCCGTGAAGTAACCCATTTGAGTATTTAGCATTTGGTTTTGAGCTTGTGTCAACTCCATGCTCGATACCGACCCATTTTGAAATTTGATTAATGTATTGTCGTAAATTCTTTTTGAGAGATCCAGATTGTCTTTTTCAAGTATATATTTATTGTTTGCAGTAATAAAACTGTTTCTGGCTTGTTCTACCTGCATATTAAGAGCCTGCTCGACATTTAGCTTGTTATTTTCGATTTGCAACAGCTCCAGTTTTGCTTGCTGAATTTTTACATGTCGTGTACCGGATGCGAAAATTGGAACTTTCAGACTTACTCCGATCATATCGGGAGAAGTAAAGTTAAATTCAGGTGTTTTCATCTGTTCCTGATGTCTGTAAAAAGCCGACAGGGTAGGAAGATTGGTCGATTTTTGTCTTTTCAAAGATAAACTGGTGATTTCTTCCTGAACTTCCAACATTTGATAATCAATATTTTTACCAATATCGAATGGCTGAAGAAGAATTTTATCAGATTCAACAGTACTTAAAATAGTTTCAGCAGATTCGGTAAGTGAAATTTCCTGATCCATATTCATGCCCATCTGATATTTCAGCAATAATTTAACCGTATTGATTTGTTTCTCAACTGATATTTTAGCATTTGTAAGGTTATGAGTTGTAAGCTCAAGCTGATCAACTGAGGTTTGGTCAAGGAAACCCACTTTATTTGTGGCTTGCAAATCGGCAAGAATTTTCTCTGTATTTTCAAGTGAATTAGTTATAATCTTTCTGTTTTCCTCTAATATTTGAACCAGCGTATAAGTCTCTTTTATTAAAAGTTTGGTTTCGATTTTTGCTTTTTCAAGACTAAGTGCTGAAACCTGCTGAAATGTTTTTGCTGCCTGAAGTCCAACGATATACTCACCGCTAAAAATCAACTGACTGACAGTTATGTCCCAGGTCACATTTTCCTTCACGCCAAGTTGAATTGGTTCAGGCATTACATAATGAGACAAAACATCACCTGAGGTTAGTGGAATTGAAGGGTCCATAGATGCCCAGTCAATATAACCGCCAAAGCTCATTTCGGGAACCGTAAAAACATTTTGATAGTTTACGTTACCATTAACCTGAGGCAGTCCAATGGCTGTGGTTTCCCAGACTTTCTTTTTAGCAATTTCGATATCGATAATTGCATTTTTCACACTTGTGTTGTTAATCAAAGCATATTCCTGTGCCTCTTTTAGTGAAAAAGCTGTTTTTTGTTCAGGCACCTTTTCGTCCTGCGCTCCTGCCGTCCAAAACAAAAATAAAAATGCCGGCAGAAGTAAAAATTTTCTATTCATTCTCTATGTAATTAAATTTTTTAATATTGTTTTCGAAATATTTAATTCCCTTTTCATTGGCAATTCCCCTGATATGGTAAGTGAGAATTTCCCTTATTACTGCCGGCGAAGTAAATTCCTCAACGGTAAAAAAATCATTTTCAATGATTCCCTCAACCCTTGAAAGATAAAGCTTGGCAATAATTTTTTCGTTAACATCACTCCGGTAATACCCTTCAGTTTTTCCCTTTATCAGATTCTGAAGAATTGAATAATACATTCCATCATGCCTTTTTTTCTGGATTTTCATGTAAGAATCAGGGTAATATTTTTTCAAATCATATTCCATTGAGGGATTATGCTCTTTCAACATTCTGTTGATACTTTTGTTCACCGCAAAAAGTTCGTCAATGGCATTTTCAACATTACCTGTATCCATCATGTGGCATGATTCACGGCGCCTTATTTCAAAGTCCACAACTTTGTCGACCAGTTGGGCTTTATCTTCGACATACTGGTATAAAGTCTTTTTTGAGATACCCAGTTCTCGTGCCACATCGTCCATTGTAATGCTTTTCACTCCGTATTTTCTGTACAGGTGAAAAACCTTTTCAAGTATTTTTTCAAATTCGCTTTCCATAATAAAAAACTTTAAAAACTCAGGAAACAAAATTAGTAATAAAAGTTTCCAAAGTATATTAAGTTTTTGTTAATTTTTATTAAAAAACTTTTGACCAAAAGTATTTCGCTAAGGATTAATTATTTAATAAAAATAGGTGAAATGGGGAAATTGGTCGGTGAAGTGATTGAAAGGGATGTTAAAGGTTGGAAGGCAAAAGCCAGCATAAAAACCCAAAGCCAATCGCCTACCCTTCACAAAACATTTGACATCAAATATTTGACATCATACATCATACATAAAAAAAACCGCCCCAGGCGGTTTTTTTATCAGGTTTTCATCGTAACCGGCTGCCCGGTCGTTTCAAGCACATTCCACCACAATTCGCTTTCAAGGTTGATTTTCTTTCTTTCCTTAACGGCGATTGGAATGGGCAGGTAAGTAAAGGCATGATTCCAGTACCCAACCACACAACCGGTTTTTCCTGCCATGGCACCGTGTACGGCGTTTTGGGCGAGCAGACTGCAGAATTTGCTGTCGTTGGCGTTGGCTGCCGCGCTTCGGATGATATAGCTCGGGTCGATATATTTTAATGAATAAGGAAATTTTTTATGCTCAAATTCCTCAGCAATTTTATCTTTCAGGAACAAGCCGATGTCTTTGTGTTTTACATTGCCTGAGGCATCTTTGGTCACATCACCGCTTTCAAAGAGGTGCTGACCGGCTCCTTCGGCAACGACAATCAATGCATGACGGCGTTCTTCGAGACGTTTTCTGAGTTCTTTCAAAAATCCCCTGCCCCCGTGAAGTTCAAAATCCATTTCGGGAATAATCACATAATTGACTTCCTGCATGGAAAGGGTAGCGTTTGCGGCAATAAAACCTGAGTCACGTCCCATAAGTTTAATAAGTGCAATGCCGTTATACGCACCCACTGCTTCATTATGCGCATCACGGATAATATCCCGGGCAATTGAAAAAGCAGTTTCAAAACCAAAGGATTTTTCAATGTATCCTATGTCATTGTCAATGGTTTTGGGAATTCCAATCACTGAAATCTTTAACCCGCGGGCAGCAATCTCGTTGGAAAGGTCATTTGCGCCACGCAATGTGCCGTCACCGCCGATACAGAACAAAATGTTGATGTTGTTGTTTTCAAGGGTGTCAACCATTTCGGGTACGTCCTGATTTCCGCGCGAAGAGCCGAGAATGGTTCCTCCCATAAGGCTGATATTTTCAACCATTTTCGGGGTAAGATCAATAAAAGAATGGTTGTACTTGGATATAAGGCCTTCGTAACCATATTGTATGCCAATTACCCTGGTGATTTTATAACGGTAATTCAATTCCATAACCAGACTGCGGATTACATTGTTTAATCCGGGGCAAAGTCCGCCGCAGGTAACAATGGCAACTTTGGTTTTTGCCGGCTCAAAAAAAAGCTTTTCCCTTGGTCCGGCTTTTTCAAAACTGATCGGCATCTCGCCGGTTTCTTTACATTTCAGAAAATTCGAAAGAGAATTATCGTATAAAACTCTTTCTTCGTCGGTAATATAATTAAACACTCCGTCTCCGCTAATTGAAGACAGCTTAAGCGGTGACGCGACCGAGCAGCGGCCGAGCATTTTTACTGTAAAATCGTCGTTTATCATTTTAATGAAATTTAATCTATTGCAATATAGTAAAAATTATTAAGATGCATTTTTATCATGTATAAAGAAATTTTCAGTACATGACAAATAAATTATATTGGAACAACGAAACTGGATTCCAGATAGTTAAAGAAGATTTCGACCAACGGGAGAAATCTTAAATTCAACTACCTTAAGTTTATTACTCCATTACGTTTTGTCATGTACACAAAAAGAAATTATAATACAAATCAACATTTAATTATCAGCTATTCCGATGTTTTCTAAAAAACACAAATGGAAAATGAACCTTTCCTCCTTTTTTTTGTTTAAAAAATAAGTATAAAATTTAAACACCATTTTAATTGATTATAAAAATGAAAACATTAATTATAAGTTACCTGCCCGGAAAAGATTATTCAAACACAAAAAAGTTGTTTGATCACATCATGGCAAAATTTGAAAACAAAGAATACAAACATATAGATTTGCTTGAAGATAAACCCGAGTTTTTTGACAATGACAGTCTGATGGCCTACTATCAAAGAAATTATCAGGGAAAGGAAATATCTGAAGAGCTTAAAAAAAGTGTTTCAAAAATGGATGCATTTGCAAATCAGGTAAAAGAAGCTGATATCATTATTATGGCTTATCCCATGCATAATTTTGGAATTCCAGGAATTGTTAAAACCTGGTTTGACAACATCATGCAAAAAGGCATGGCATTTGATTATGGCCCAACCGGTCCGTTTGGCATGTACAAAGGGAAAAAATCCTTAACCGTTTACACCAGCGGGGGATCATATACTCCGGATAAAGTGTCAATTAACTATCCCGAATGGAATACACTTGAGCTTCTAGCAAAAATAGAATTTGCATTTATGGGGTTTGAAAAAGCCGAAGTAATTGGCGCAACAACATCAAATCCCAAAATGAAAGAGGAAAATATGGATACTGCAAAAGCAAAGATTGATGCTGTGTTGAATGAATGGTATTCCTAAATTTATTTTTTGCCGCTAATGCACAAATTATACATTAGCGCATTAGCGGCAAAAACTTATCTGCTTATTACAAATCTTTCCTTAGTATTGAATTTTTCTGATTTTATTTTCAATACATACACACCATTTTCAAAACCTGAAATATCCAATGTTGTTTTAATGGCTGAAATAGTTCCTGTTGAAACAATCTGTCCGGCTGCATTTACAATTTCGTAATTCACGCTGGTTTCTGATGGTGCTTCAATATTCAGGAAGCTGTTTGCCGGAACCGGATACACAGAAATTTCCAATTTGCCGTTTTCAGCAACATTTACACCCACCCCGTTGTCTTCAAGATTTGAAACCGACTGGCTGTAGGGTCCTGTCAGGTCTTTTCCTGGTCCGGTAGGATAGCATGCCTCACCTTTATCAACTGCAACACGGTATTCCAGAGGAACTGCCGGAGCCGAAACATCAGTCCATGCTGTTAAGCTTGAGGAAATAGT
Organism: Bacteroidetes bacterium GWF2_38_335; assembly: GCA_001769535.1. GTDB lineage: Bacteria > Bacteroidota > Bacteroidia > Bacteroidales > GWF2-38-335 > GWF2-38-335. The sequence continues at coordinate 83,126 of MEOH01000022.1, read as the reverse complement.
ATAAACAAGTGAGAAAGTCCCGCCCACATTGGCGCGGTAAATCTTATAAGAGGGGTATGAGAATCCCTGATATTCGTCCCAGTCCAGTTCATAACCCGAGGGTGAACCCGGACTAACCTGCAAGTGGATGGTTTTATGGGCAGTACATGACTCAATTGGTGATTCATTCCCACAATCATCAACGCAGGTAATTTTGTAGAAATATGCCTGCGAAGCGGGATCCACACCGTCATCTATCCAAACGCTGATATCATCGAAGTTTCTGTAACCGATTGAATCATACACGCCGGCCACAACAGACTCGCGGTATACTTTAAACATCACAGTATTTACACCGGCAGTTTTTTCCCAAACAATTAAATTGTCACCCGAAAGCGTATCAACGGTAACCATGCAGATTTGCTCGTCGTTAAATGGGTAGCGATATGAAATATTGATATCATCGTAAGATGTACAGCCTGTGATCGAATTGGAAACGGTAACCGAATAATAACCGGGAATTGTGGTTGAATAAGTCGGATTGGTTGACCCGTCGTTCCAGTCATATGAATAATCAGCACTATAACCCGGGTCGAGCACGGTTGTTTCATAACCGCAAACCATTACATCTTCGCCCAATTCGATATCGGGAAGGGGATTGACAGTAAGCATCACAGCGTCTGAATTTTCAGAACCAAAAGCATTTGAAACGTAGCATCTGTAATGATAACCGTTTATTGAAACAGGAGCACTGGTAATTGACAATGCATTTGTTTGAGATCCTGAATATACAGCATCATCAACAACATCAGCCCATGAAACTCCGTCATTTACCTGCCACTGGTATTGCAATCCAATTCCGACCGCAGACACGGAGAATGGAACATTCTGTAGTTCGCAGATGGTCTGTTCAACCGGCTGGACTGAAACCCCGTCAAAAAGTGAATATCCTGCAAGCGCTACTGATATAGATGATCTCGTTGTGGATGCGGTACCAGTTGTTACATCAAAATCTACGGTGTTATTCATATCGGCAACAATAAAAAAATTGCTCAGGTAAATGTTTGAGTACTTAATAAATGAGTAGCCGGATCCCTGAAGAACATTCCCCCAAAGAAAATCACCATCTGTATTATAGCATGCAAAAAAGCCACTTTGAGAACCTGAAAGAGCGACATTATACATGTCGGGGCCGGGATCCAGATCCGTGGTCATTGAAATGGCTCCGGCCAGCAAAATATTTCCTGAAGCATCGAGGTTTGCAATGTTTTGGGCGCCCAGATTGAAGTTCCAGAGAGCACCGCCATTTTGATCAATTTTATAGAGGGCGCTGTAAGTTGTGTAAATAATATTTTTACCGGCATCAGCATTTATGGAATTGACGTTTGCCACGGGAGAAAATGCCCATATAAAGTTGCCTGATCCGTCATACTTGGCAATATAAGAAGAGCCGGTTACATTGGCAGTGCCGGTTCCCGGATCAAAATCGGGAGTGCCTTCAACAGAACCTGAAAAAATCAATGAACCATCAGAGTCAACAGTCGCAAACCATGAATAATTTAAATTCGTTACACCAATTCTCTTGGCCCAGATATATGCCCCTGCCGATGTGTATTTTGCGAAGAAAATATCCTGTGTGCCAACAGCGGTAAGATTTTGTGTTCCGGCTCCCGGATCAAAATCCATGGTTCCCGGAAAATCTCCGGTAAGGTAAATATTTCCGGAATTATCAAGATTAATGGTCTTTCCATAATCACCACCTGCAGTGGTCAGACGTTTAACCCAGGACAATACTCCCAGATTTGTGTATTTTGCAAAAAACACATCATAACTTGCTCCCGTTAAATTATATGCTGTAACCGAAGGGTCAAAATCCACTGCATTCATAAAATATCCTGTAATATAAATATTTCCTGCATTGTCAAGGCAAATATCGTTGGGTATGCAAAAATCCGTTCCACCTGATCCGCCAATCTGTTTAGCAAACAACAAACTGCCATTGACATCATATTTAGCGATAAACATATCGCTCCCTCCTGTATTGGTTAGATTTACTGTAGCGCCTGTTATATCAAAATCTGTGACCTGACTAAATGTTCCGGTAACAATAGTATTTCCGGAAGCATCTGTTGCAGAAGCTTTGTAATCAGTTGAACTGGCACAGGTAGTGGCGCCCGACCATAAATGAGTCTGGGCCATGGAAATATTTGTCAATACTATTCCGGCAAATAAAAAACAAAAAGTTATAATTTTCATAGTTTTCAGGGTTTATTATGATGTAAATATACAAAATAATATATTTTTCAAAAATAATTTAATATAAATTTGATTTTCAGCATAATGATTCCGGTTTTCATCCTTAAATTTATTTCATCGTTTGTTTTAAATTTTTACTATTTTTATACGTTCTTTAAAAACACATATCATGAAAAGTATGCGCTTATTTATTGCATTATTGGCACTCAGTGCTTTTGGTTTTTGTCAGACACTGACTCCGGTCATTGATCAAAAAGGTAAATGGGGTTACCAGAATGAAAAAAATGAGATGGTAATTGAATACCAGTTTCTGAATGCCGACAGGTTTACGGGAAATATGGCCAGGGTAGTTACCGACAAAGGGCCAAACCTCATCAATAAAAGTGGAACCTTATTGATCAATATTCCCCTTGATGGTGTATATATGATAAATGAAAAACTGTGTTATATCACCGACAAAAAAAACAATAAAAATCTGGTCAATGATGAAGGCAAATTACTGTCTGATAAATGGTTTACTTATATCAGTCAGCCAAATAACGGATTTATTTTTGTTCAGATCGGTGATAAAAACGGAGTTTTAAATGATTCGGGAGAAAAGCTTACTGATGTTGTTTATAGCACCTGCCAAACCTTCACAAAAAACTACTTTGTAGTAAAAGGCGAAAAAGGATATGCTTTTTTTGATAAGACTGGCGCACTGTCATCGGAATCATGGTTTGATGACATGACGTTTACCCGGACTGAAAATATGCTTTGGGCAAAAAAAGGCACAAAATATGGTTTTGTAGATGAGACAGGAAAAACCGTTTTACCTTTTGAATACGATGGTGCACGATCATTCAGTGAAAAACTTGCTGCTGTTAAAAAAGGAACGAAATGGGGTTTCATTGACGTGACCGGAAAAGTAATTATTGACTATAACTATGAAAATGTTTCAAATGGATTTTCTGAGGGACTTTGTGAGGTATCAATGAATTTTAAATCAGGATTTATTGATCTCACCGGAAAAACGGTTATAGATTATCAGTATGATTATGCCGCCGACTTTTTTATGGGATACAGTTATGCAACCATTGAGGAAAAATACGGCATCATAGACAAAAATGGCAAAACGGTGATACCCTTTGTATACACCGATATTTCATACGATCATGAATTCATTTTGGAAAATTTTGGTTTTTTCCCATTAATGAAGGATAAAAATTATGTGTTGGTATCGCCTGTACTTGAAAAAGAAATTTCACCCGAATTTACTTTATACCATGAAGATATGGGCTATGAAAATATTCCCTTTTTCCTGATGCAGGACAAAAAGGGCAAATGGGCTGTTGCCAATACAAAGCCGGGGATGATTTCGGGTTTTGAATTTGATTTAGTGGACCTCCGTGAATACTATATATTCGAATTTATTCGCAGCAACCGCAAACTCATAGTAAAAAAAGACAAGAGCTATGCAATTATTGACACAACAGGCAGTTTTGTCCTTTCAAGACTGAAAAATATTGACCTGGAATCAATTTCAAACGGGTATAAATATATTAAATATGAGAAAGAAGGGAAATTCGGATTTTTCAACGACAGCATGACCGTTACCACTCCCTGCATTTTCACAACAATCGACATGAACTTTTTAAATGACTGGGGGTTCGACTGCACTTACGCACAAAAAGACGGCAAATACTGTATAGTTGATATTAGCGGAAAGATACGCATTGACGGTCTTGATGCTTTTAACTCTGCATATATGGAAAATGAATCGGAAATATTCATCACCTCCAAAAACGGTAAGTTTGGCGCGATAAACAGGGAATTTCAGGTTGTGATTCCATTTGAATATCAGGATATATTTCCAAAAGAACCCGATCAGCTATATGGAATCCAGGCAATCATGTGCAAAAAGGACGGCAAGTACGGACTGGTTTCAGTAGATGGAACTCCCATAAAGGATTTCATATACGAAAAAGTTGAAGTATTTGACATGCCGCTTTACAAGGGATACCGCGACGGTAAATGGTATGTTGTGGATGGAGAGAGGGAAGTTCCTGAGAATGAGTGGTAGGATTTGAGGTTCGGAGTTGGGAGTTGGGAAGGATATGGATAACTAAATAAAATATGAGTACCTTAGTTGCTTGATTACTTAAGTATAAAGAGTGTTTTTTCAAATGAATTTTGTTTTTAAAATCTTATTGTTTACTTGTTTACTGCCACTTTTTTCGAAGTCGCAAAATTCATCTGTGGATAGTTTGAAACGAGAACTTAAAACATCCTTTCTAAAAGCAAAATTACATAATGATCTGGCCGCGATTTTAGTTGACAGCATTCCAGAAACGGCTTTATGGCATGGCAGGCAGGCATTAAAATTTGCAAAAAAAGAAAAAAACATTATTGAAGAAGGAAATGCCAATGTTTTTTTTGGGGAGTATCATTACTACACAGGCGACTATGACAGTTGTATGCTGTTTTATAATAAAGCCTTAAAGATTTTTGAGAAAGAAAGTGATTATGTCGGGACTTCCACCGTGCTAAACAATATTGGTGCAGTATATTACCAGACAGGTGAATATGACAGGGCAATAAAAATCTATGGAAAGACGCTTAAACTGGCAGAAACAAATAAGGATGATAAAGGAATTGGACTTGCATGGAATAACCTTGGATCAATCAGGCAGCTAACCGGTGAAAACGTTGAGGCATTAAAATGCTTTGAAAAATCACTTGAAATTAAAAAGAAAATTAAGGATCAGAAGGGATTGGCATACTCCTACAATAACATCGCATATATACATGATTTGTGGAGCGAATATGAAAAAGCCATCAGTTATTACCTTAAATCACTGAAAATAAGCGAGGATCTGGGTGACAAACATCTTTCAGCTATAACATACAGTAATATTGCCGGAGTATATAAAATTTGGGGTAATTATCCCAAAGCACTGGAATATTACAATATTTCCATGGAGATTAAGGAAGAAATTAATGATCAAAAAGGCATTGCCACAATGATCAACAATATTGGCACTGTAAAGGAACTTGAGAAAAAATACAGCGAAGCACTTTCGTTCTATGAAAAATCCTCCGATTTATTTATTAAGGTTGGATTTAAAAGCGGTGAGGCTGCCTCGTACAATAACATCGGAAGTGTTTTAAATAAAATGGGCGATTATAAAAAGGCTATATTATACCATGAAAAATCACTTGCAGTAAATACCGAGCTGAATAGTGGCCGGGGCATTGTGATGATTCTGCAAAATCTTGCTAAAGATTATTTGTCTACTGGAAACACCGGAAAGGCCATGGAATATATCCGGCCAAGTATCAGCAAGGCAAAGGAGATAAATGAGAAATCATTGCTTTCTGATTCCTATAAAATTCTTTCCGATATCTATCTGAAAAATGCAGATTTCAAATCGGCTTATACTTATTATAAAAATCATACCGAACTGAAAGATTCCCTATTCAACGAAACAAAACATCAACAGGTTTCCACCCTTCAAACCAGATTTGAAACTGAGCAAAAAGAAAAAGAAATTGTTTTGCTTGAAAACGAAAAAGAAATCACCAGTCTCGAAATGGACAAAAAAAACGCCTCTCTCGAATCTCAAAGGGAAAAAATCAAAATATATCTGGCAGCCCTGGTGATGATTATTATTTTCTCAGGAGTTCTTTTCATGATGTACCTGCAAAAACAAAAGTCTTATAAAATTTTATTGAAAAAGAACATTGAAATTGTTGAAAAAGAAAAAGAGCTTGAAAAAATCAGGCCACCAGAGGTGATAACCAGAGAAGCAATTATTCATCAAGAGGAAATCCAAATCCCCGAAGATAAATATTCATCTTCAACCCTGAATCAGGAACAAAAAAATCAGTTGGTGGCAGGGCTTTCTTTATTAATGGATGAAGAGAAATTCTATCTCAACCCTCAGTTGACCATTGAAGAGGTGTCTGAAAACCTTGGTTCAAACCGGCGATATGTATCCCAGGCAATTAATGAAGAGTTTAAAATGAACTTCAGCAACTTTATTAATGAATATCGGGTTAAGGAAGCCCGCAGACTTTTGCTCAGTCCGGATTTTGCCAACCTCACCCTCGAAGCCATTGCATCAAAATCCGGTTTTCATTCCCGTGCCACTTTTATTACCGCGTTCAAAAAATTTACCGGATTAACGCCTTCTTATTTTCAGAAATCGTCGAAATAGAAGTAATTAGACTAATCGGTTTGTTTTTTGTCAATGTACTGAATTTCTTATGGTTAAATTTGTCTTATTTCTGTTTTTTGTCTAAATTGCTAAATCTTGACAGGCATTTTTTGTATATAAGAAATACTTGCACGATTTTTACAGTACAATTTGGGTAAACCAATAATTTAAAAATTATGAGAAAGCTATTTTTGACACTAACACTTGTAAGTTTTATACTTACTATTAATGCGCAATTTCCTTCTTATGTGAAGAAAGTTGACTGCAAACCGAACGGCACAGTTTCTGTTACCGGGAATTTATCTACCGGTAAAAAAATTGACGACCTTTCATGGGCATCAAACAGTTCTGTTGCCTGTTGGCCTGCAACACAAAACACAAAATTCAGGGGAAACCATGTGTTCTTTTCTACTGTTACCCCAAAAAGATCTGAAATGTATATTAAAGTCATTCCCGATGACAAAAATGCAAACTTCAGCATTTACGCGTACCAGATGGGAACCAATAAATACACAATGGTGCCTGAACTTACTACCTGTCTGACTTGCGAGGCCGAGCACAAATGGGATTATCCAAAGGCCGGTAAAACACAGGACCACACCCGAGAGATTTATCTTAACGCTCTTGATGATCCATGGAACGTGGTAATCGGAGTTGTGGGTGCCGACGGACTAACAACCGGCGGTTTTAAACTTGAAATTAAAGTTGTGGGTGGCGAAGAAGAAGTTGTTCTTCCTCAGGCTACAGTAAAAGTCAACCCTGTTGATTGTAAGGCAAACAATACTGTTTCTTACAAAGGTGATCTGAAAAACGGAGTGGTCATTAACGACCTTTCCTGGGCTTCAACAAGTCAAAATGCCTGCTGGCCTGCAACGCAGAACGCCAAATTCACCGGAAACCATGTGATGTACAAAACCGTGATTCCAAAACATTCCGAAATGTATGTGAAAGTCATTCCTGATGACAAAAATGCCAATTTTTCTATTTACGGATATGAAGTGGGAACCACAAACAATTCAATTGTCCCTAATCTGGCAAGCTGCGTTGCCTGTGAAGCCGAGCATAAATGGGATTACCCAAAAGCCGGCAAAACCCAGGACCACACCCGCGAAATTTACTTCAATGCCATTGGTGACCCGTTCAATGTGTTTATCGGAGTGGTTGGTGCCGACGGATTAAAAACCGGCGGATACACTCTGGAAATAAAAGTAATCGGGGGCGAAGAAGATAATTCGGTTCAAGCCGAGGTAAAAGCATCAAAAATTACCAGCGCAAAAGGGAAAGCTGTTGAGGTAAAAGGTAACCTGAAAGATGGTGTAATCATCAACGATCTTTCCTGGGCCTCAACCAGTTCAAATGCCTGCTGGCCCGGAACACAAAATACCAAATTTAACGGCAATCATGTTTTATATACTACCGAGTTGCCTGCAAATTCAACCATGACTGTTACCGTTATCCCCGATGATAAAAATGCTAACTTCAGTCTGTACGCCTATCAGGTCGGAACAACAAACAATTCACTTCCGCCAAACCTTGCATCCTGTGTTACCTGCGAAGCCGAACACAAATGGGATTATCCAAAGCGGGGCAAAACACAGGATCATACCCGGACAGTCACTGATTTAACCTCCCTGGGCAGCAGCTACAAAATTGTGATCGGGGTTGTGGGCGCCGAAGGACTGAAAACCGGAGGTTACACCTTAAAAGTTGATGTGCAATAACAAAAACCTTTAACTAACAATATATTTAACTGTCTGTAAATCCGGAGAATAAATATTTATTATTCTCCGGAACAGCCAAAGCTATGTATTTTTTAAATTATTTTAAAACAAGAGAAAATGAAAAAAGCAAAATTAGTATTGATTCTGTTCATATTGGCAGCATTTAATTTAAATGCCCAAATGTCAGAAAAATGGCTGACCGATGAGTCGTCAACCAATGGAAACGAACAAGGCGTGGATGTTGCCACCGATGCTTCGGGAAACGCATATGTTGTCGGTAAAAAAGACAATGGAACCGATTATGACATTTATTTAATAAAATACAATTCCTCGGGAGTCAAACAATGGATCAGAACCATTGATGGTGGAGATGATGACATTCCGGTTGGAATTGAAATCGATGCCTCTGACAATATCTATATCGGAGGAAACACTGTTGTTTCAGGGATAAATAAACTGACAGCCGTTATGTACAATTCGGCCGGTACTTTTCAATGGCAATATACCTCCATTGCTGCCTATGAAACAAAGGTTTATTCCATTGACCTTAACGGAACCAGTCTGCACCTTGCCGGATATGCAAAGCCAACAGCATCCAACACCAATGCATTTTTTGTAAAACTGAGCTCAACTGGCTCCCTGGCATGGGCACAATCCTATGATAACGCCACAAGCGATATTGCAAACGACATAAAAGTTAGGGCAACCACAGGAGATGTTTATGCAACCGGAACTACCGGAACAGCGGCTTTTACACTTAAACTGAACTCATCAGGAACCCAGCAATGGGCACAGACTTATTCAAGCGCATCCGGAATGGCCATCGCTATTGGTGGTTTGACCACTTCGTTTGCCGTTTATATGACCGGAACTGTTAACGGAGACGGCCTTACAGTCAAATACAATGACTCAGGAGTACAACAATGGAGTGAAACCGTTCCAAACGGGACAACATACAATTTCAGCGGCACCGATATCGTTTTTTATTCAAGCGCTATCTATGTCGCTGTTAAATCTGATCATATTGACGCCGATTCAAGAGTAATCAAATACAACACTTCGGGCGATGTTCAATGGACTTATGTTTCACCAGCGAAAAACGAACTCGGACTCCTGATCAACGGGGGCTATCTTTATGCCTCAATCTGGTATCACGCAAAGGTTGTAAGATTGAACATGACCACCGGTGCTGATGATTTATATTACAGTTGGGGTGAATTTCATAATGCAGTGGGCTCAGACTTGAGAATTTATTCCATAACCCCCGGAAGCAACAATGACATACTGGTTACCGGCTATCATAAAGAAAGCGCCGATCCATACAATAAAATTTGTTTGTTGGATATTTGCACTCCAACTTTTGCTGTTGAACTCACATCAACTGCAGGAGGGTATTCCTGTGAAAACTATCCATTTACAATATCGGCAACAGCCGGGGCATCATCTTACGAATGGAGTTTCTATGCCCAGTATTACACCTATCTGCCTTATGTTCATATTGACGACCCCAGTGCCCAAAGCACGAATGCACTAATTTCCAATGCCTTTCCTGAATCATCAGGGCTTTACCTGCTTGTTGAAGCAATGGATGCATATGGCTGCCCGGATTATGATTCAACGCTGATGATTGTAAGGCCACAGCCCAATTTATCAGTTTCCGGAAACAATGTTATAGAGGAAGGTGGATCTTCGGCATGTGAGGGAGAATCCATTGAAATGCACACACAATATGATTATCAGGAGACCGATTGGTATCATAATGGTGTTTGGTACGATTACACCATGTGGGGTGGAAGTATTTATGCAACCGAAAGCGGGTCCTATTATGCCATTGTCTACAACGAATACGCTTGTTCCGATACAACGGAAACTGATGTACTGACTTTCTATTCAACACCCGCAGTAGAACTGGGAAGCAACATCGCATCATGTACCGGCCAAACAGTAAGCATTGATGCAGGAAGCTGGACAAGCTACCTGTGGAGCACTGGTGCAACAACCCAAACCATAGATGTCACAACTGCAGATACATATTCTGTCACTGTCTCAAATGCCGGCGGCTGCTCTGCCTCTGATAATATTTCAGTATCTTTTAACACAGCACCTTCAATTGAGCTGGGATCAGATATCGATGCCTGCAACGGCGAAACTATTAACCTCAATGCCGGAACAGCAGCTTCGTATCTCTGGAGCACTTCCGCAACCACACAGACAATTGGCGTTACAAGTTCAGGGACTTACAGTGTGATCATTACCGATTCAAACGGCTGTACCAATACCGACAATGTTTCTGTTACATTCCATGCAAACCCTGTGGTAGATCTGGGTTCGGATATCAGCATCTGCGGAACATCCGGTGCAACACTTGATGCAGGAACAGGGATGTCTTCCTACAACTGGAGTTCGGGGCAAACATCACAGACCATCAGTCCGACTGCGTCAGGCACATACTCAGTAACCATAACCAACTCAGATGGATGTACTGACAACGATGACATTCAGGTCACTTACAATACCATCCCTTCAATTGAGCTTGGAGCAGCACAAAATGCGTGTGATGGCGAAACCGTTACCCTCAATGCCGGAACAGCAGCTTCGTATCTATGGAGCACTGCTGCTACCACACAGACAATCAATGTTACAACCACTGGCACATATAATGTGGTCATCACCGGCTCAAACGGATGTACCAATACAGATGACGTTTCTGTTACATTCCACACAAACCCTGCAGTAAATCTTGGATCAGACATCAATGTTTGTGAAGGAACAGGTGTCATTCTCGATGCCGGATCGGCAACCTCATACTCATGGAGCAATGGCGGATCGGGCCAGACTATCAGTCCGGTTACTTCAGGAACTTACTCCGTAACTATCACCGACGCTAACGGATGCGAAGGAACAGATGCGGTTTTGTTAACCATAAACGAATTGCCTGTTGTAAACCTCGGTCCCGATTTCACATCATGTACAGGTTCCTCTGTAATTCTTGATGCCGGAGCCGGAGCAGATTCCTATTTATGGTCAGATGCTTCAACAGATCAAACAATTTCTGTAACCACAGCCGGAACCTATTCTGTAACGGTCACAACCAGCGGATGTTCATCAACGGATGTGATTGTTGCTGATTTTGAAGATAATATCTCTATAAATTTGGGTTCAGATATCTCATCTTGTGCCGGCGAAAATGTATCCATTGATGCCGGATCGGGATTTGACACCTACCTTTGGTCAACAGGAAGCACTGAACAATCGATTACTGCAACAGCAAACGGAACCTATTCTGTAACCGTCACAAGCGGCAGTTGTCCAAATGCTTCTGATGCAATTACTGTTACGTTTAACGACTTGCCGGTTATTGACATGGAAGAGATGACTGAGGCTTGTGTTTCAACAACAGTTGATGCCGGAGTCGGATTTACAGGTTATTTATGGTCAACCACAGAAACCACTCAAAGTATCATTGTGGTAGCTGACGGAATTTATTCTGTCACCGTTACCGATGGAAATGGTTGCGAAAACAGTGCTGAAATATCAGTTGCCATATTTGATAATCCCATTGTCAATCTTGGCTCAGATATTGACGGCTGCGGATCGGTTATCCTTGACGAAGGTTCAGGAAGTGCTGAAAACACATACTTATGGTCAACCGGAGCAACAACCCCAACCATTGAAGTACTGACAACAGGAACATATAATATCGTTGTTACTGATGTTCATGGATGTACAGGCACAGATAACATTATAGCAACAGTTTTTGAAGTTTTCACTCTCGAAAGCATCATAACCAACGCAACCTGCGGGAACAATGACGGTTCGGCTACTGTAAACGTAACAGGCGGAACTCCGGACTTTGAATATTTATGGTCAACCGGTGAAATCTCTGCCACTGCAAGCGGACTGGCAGAAGGAGACTATACAGTAGTGGTGACTGATGCCAATGGTTGTACCAATAATCTGGAAATAACCATCAGCAATACAAATGCACCCGTTCTGACTATGAACCAATCAGCAGCTTTATGTTTTGGCGAATGTAACGGAACAGCTTCAGCAGTGGCAACCGGAGGAACAGCTCCATATACATATTTGTGGAGCAACTCAGAAGAAACAGCTGAAATAACAGGACTTTGTGCAGGAACATACATGGTTACCATTACCGATGATAATGGATGTGAGGTTTTGGATACTGTAGAAATATCCCAGCCCGAGATTATTTCTGCAACATTTGAAGTAACCGATGACCTGATGAGCACAGGAACAGCCGAAGGAGCTATTGTAACTACCGTAACAGGCGGAACAGGAACTTATACTTACCTTTGGGAAAATGGAGAAACAACTGCAGATATTTCAAATCTGGAGCCCGGTTATTACACCGTAACCATCACCGATGCCAATGAATGTACATTTACAGAAGAGGTTTATGTTGATGGTATTATTGATAATATTTCAGGAATTGAAACCACATCCAACATAAAAGTGTTCCCGAATCCTTCATCTGATGGCATATTCAACGTGGTTACACCATATGAAATCAATAAAGTTGAGATTTTCAACCTGATGGGAGAAAAGATCAAGGGTATAGAAAATTTTGACCGGATTATTGACCTTTCAGGATTTACAGAAGGAGTTTATATGGCCCGTGTATTCACAAAAGAAGGAAAAATGCTGGCTCATAAGTTAGTTGTCAAATAATAAAAAACTGAGGTTTTTTTTGAAGGGCAGGGGTTTCCTGCCTTTTTTTTTTAAAAAAATTTATCAAAATAATAATTCTTAAGGCAACCTTTAACTGCTTTTTTCTGTCTTGTAATAAACCATTGCTATGAAAAAATCTTTACTTATCATTCTGATGCTGATCAGCTGTGCCGTTTTTTCACAATACAATTTTGTGACAAATAACGGACAGACCCTATTCACGTCTTCTGCAACCTTTGAGCTTGGCGATTATGTGCCGGGAGAAATTTACACCCTTACTTTTTGTGCTGATGACCCGAACTGCTCTCAGATGGTTATCACCATAGACCATGTAATGCTTTATGATACCACCCAGGTGATAATTTTTGATGGCCCCGATGTTTATTCTCCTATTCTCACGGATTTTATTTACGACGGAGAAGTATTTACAGCCAGCCCTGAGAATTCATCAGGATGTTTGACCATATCATTCTATTGTGTCAGTTTATGGGCCGAAATATCGGGCACCGTGGGATGCCAATTTTTGTGCAGCACTCCCGGAGTTAACATCACCGGCATTCCTGAATTGATTCCTGGTACTGCCTACACCATCAACAGCTGTGAGCCAGGAGAAATTGAATTACATGCCCAAGGTGAATATACAGGGGCACTTTATCCACAATCCGATGAACTTTCCACTTTTGTTTGGTACTATAATGGAGATTCCATTGGTACAGGGCAGACATTTACCTTTAATGCCTCCGCAGTAACTGAAGGTATTATTCAAGTCGCTATTTTCGACCAGTATTTTTGTTCGGCTGAAAACGACACCGTACTTTTGATTGATTATCTTGACAATCAAGACGAAGTAATTTTTCCCTCTCCTTTCACAACCTATGTTTTGGGAGATACTGTTCATCTTTTTTCTTACAGTTCGACAGATGCTCTTGTATTAATGGATTGTGAAACCCCCATGCCAATTCCTGATGGGTCTGGAGCAATTTATACCTATCCCATCAGCACAGATTGCTTTTTACCGGGGCAGACACTAGAATCCATCGACCAAATAAGGGGAATCTGTGCCAATATGGAACATTCGTTTATCGGGGATTTAACCATTGAAATTACCTGCTCTGCAAATATTTATACCGGTGGGACTGCAACAGTCATTCTTGAAGATCAACATGGCGGGGGAACCTATATGGGAGTTCCCATAGATGACTCAGGAGGTTCAGGCCCGGGTGTTGGTTGGGATTACTGCTGGACAACGGCTATGTATGCAGATTATCCAATGGATATGGGCGATATGGCCGGCTCAGTTTCGACTCTTCCGTCGGGTAGTTATTTAACCAGCGAGCCGCTCAACCCACTTGTTGGTTGTTTGCTCAATGGAGACTGGATTCTTACCATAACAGACAATTGGGCTATTGATGATGGACATATATTTTGCTGGAATGTTTTCTTTGACCCAGAATTGTATCTGTTTTACCCCGCAACTGATCCTGAATATACTTCAACCGATTGGATTGGAGAGAACATTTTATCTGAAACAGAAAATACAGCAACAGCATTGCCTCTTGAAACCGGTAGTTTTGAATATGTGCATCATGTTACTTCATTATCGGGGTGCGAGTACGAATATTCTACCATTATTCATGTGATTGATGAACCCTCATACATCACAGGAAATATTTTTTGTGATGAAAATCTAAACTGTGTTTTTGACGCAGAAGAAATGGCTTGGTATGGAAGGATTATTGAAGTAACTCCCGGTCCATATTATGGTTCGGTTGGGGTTACCGGCTTTTATGACATCATGGTGCCCGAGGGAGAATATACAGTGGAGTTGATACCACACGTTGATGATTCAATTGTTTGTACGGGCTCCTATTTTTATGATGTTTCTACCATGGCCTTTGACACTGCCCAAAACATTGATTTTGGTATTTTGAACAAGAGCTTTGCTGATTTAAAAGTTTATTTGGGTTCGGGGTTTGCAAGAGTTGGAAACTATCTGCAATACTCATTCTACATAGAAAACTCGGGCTCCTACCCGGTAGTAAATGCCACCTTAAGTTTTGCATATGACCCGGTTTTATTATTGGTTTATAGCAGTACAAGTTTTGCCGATTACTTTTCTGATTCCCTGAGTATCGTTTTTGACGTACTTGATCCTCATAGTTTTCAAACTGTTTATATTGGTTTTAATCTGCCTGATGATGCTACTTTGATAGGCAGTGAACTAAATGCTGAAGCCACCATTGGTTTTTCAGGAACTGATTTAAATATCTCGAACAATACCAGTACACGAACCCAGCTAATATATGGTTCTTACGACCCGAATTTCAAGGAAGTTTTCCCTGCCGGTATCGGCGAAACAGGAGATATCTACCTTGAAGACAGTTTACTTCATTATGTGGTACACTTCCAAAACACCGGTAACGACACTGCTTTTTTAGTACAAATTGTTGATCCCCTTTCCCAAAATCTGGAGATTACAAGCATCATTCCGGGCGCAGCCAGCCATCCATACATTTGGGACCTTAATGAATACGGTGAAGTTATTTTTACATTTGAAGATATTAATCTCCCTGACAGTGCAACCAATGAGCCGGCCAGCCATGGGTTTGTTTCGTATGAAATAAATTTGGCCAACGATGCCAATATTGGAGAGGTCATTGAAAATACCGCATATATTTATTTCGACAATAACCTGCCCATTGTCACCAACACCACCATCAACACCATCATTGACCATTTTGTTTCTGTGGAAGATATTCAGTTTGTTGAAGTCAATGTATATCCAAATCCCACTATTGATAACCTGAATATCAACAGCGATCCCGATTGTGACAATCAGGTTTATAATCTTTCCGGACAACTGGTGCTTCAGGAAAAAGGAAATAAAATTGATGTACGCGGACTTGAAAAAGGAACTTACGTATTGAAGGTTTTGAAAAACAATCAGGTTGTTGCAACTGTTAAATTTATTAAACAGGAGTAGTCTTACTACAATAGAAATAAAAAAAGAGCAATCAAAAATTGCTCTTTTTTTTTTCCAATTACACCACCACCAGTTTATTCTTTATGGCATACGACATCAAACTAAGCGTATTTTTGCAACCTGTTTTTGAAAGCAGATTGGTTTTATGTCCGACAATGGTACGTTCACTGAGGAATAAGATATCGGCTATCTCCTTGTTGCTTAAACCTTCGGCGATAAGTTGCAGAATTTCTTTTTCGCGACGCGTAAGTGCCACTGCTTCGGTTTTGTTTTTATCTTCTTTGGTCACCTGTTTGGTGAAATAATCGAAAAGCTCTTCTGAATAATAATTTCCTCCGTTATAAACTGTTTGAATGGCCTTATCGAGGGTTTCCTTGTTGATGTTTTTTATGAGAAACCCCTTTACTCCGGCATCAATCATGCTCTGGATATACTGGTCTTCATTGAACATGGTAAGGGCAATAACTTTCAGTTGCGGGTAAAGGGCAATGGCCTTTTCAGTGGTTTCGATTCCGTTGATTACCGGCATTTCAATATCCATTAAAACGATATCCGGAACCTGTGAACTGAGTAATTTAATAAACTCCTGTCCGTTCGAAAACTCCCCGATCACTTTGGTGTATTTCAGTTTCCCCAGCACCATTTTAAGTCCGTTCCTGAAAATCTCATGATCGTCGACTATTGCAATTTTTACTTGTTGATCCATGATGCTGCAATTATAAAGTTATCTCAATTTCAATTTTAAAACCGTTTCCTTTGCCACTTTCAAAGTTATAAATTCCATCGATAGATTTCACCCTCGAGATGATGTTTTTTAAACCCATACCGGCTTTATCCGAATGCATGATCTGCTCTACATCAAAACCCACGCCGTCATCGGTGAAACGCAGGAACATTTTGTTGTCTGCTTTTCTGAAAATAATGCTGATGTTTTGTGCTTTGGCATGTTTAAGGGTGTTGTTGATGAGCTCGCTGGTAATCCGGAAAAATATCAGCTCCAGGTTTTGGTCCATTCTTTCGGGCAAATCAGAGGCATCCAGATCAATTTTTATGCTGCTTTTTTTGCTGACTTTTTCGCAAAATGCTTCAAGTGCTTTTACCAACCCATATTGATGAATAACTCTGGGCATCAGATTATTGGATATATTTCGTGTGGATATTATGGCTTCATCCAGAATTTCGTTGGAGGTTTTCACCAGTTCATTGCGCTCGTCCTGCTCCATGTTTTCGGTTTTCAGTTCGCTCACGTAGAGTTTAACGGTTGACAACAACGGACCAATTCCATCGTGCATATCACGGGCAAAACGCTCACGCTCACGCTCCTCGGCGCGGATGACAGCCGAAAGTATTTCGCGTTCTATTTCCTTTCTTTCACCAATATTCCTTGAAATACTGAGAATAAGCTTTTCATTTTTATAATCGACCACCCGGCTGGTTATTTCGACGGGAATCACTTTTCCGTCTTTGGTTACATGCTCCGACTCAAAAGTATATTTTCCCAGCTCATATATTTTTTTTCGGTTATGATGAACCAAAGGGGCAAATTTTGAGGTTTTGATGTCGATCATTTTTCTCTGGAGCAATTCATTTCGTTCATAGCCCAGGTTAATGCAGGCCGATTGGTTCACCTCGATAATTCTTTCCTGAGTATCGGTAACAAAAATGTCATCGCCCGTTGAATCGAAAAGTTTCTGAAACCGATCTTCCGATTGCCGCAGCGCCTCTCGTGTGTTTGAAAGGCGTTTATTTGAAATTTCGGCCTGACGAAGATATCTGTATAGTCTATCTGCAGTGAGATACCATAGGAAACCAATCAGCAGGATCATGGCTCCAAGGGCGATCAGACCAGATTTTATGATGTTTCTTTTTATAAAACCCCGGGTTTCATTTTCGGTGACTACTGCAGCAGCGATATATATTTCAAAATCGGGAAAATAAGCAATGGCAGCCGTTTTTTCCTCGCCGTAAAATTCATAATGTATAATTCCGTCCTTATTGCTGATGATTTCCTTAAAGACCGCGCTGTCTTTCCAATTCTGGCCTTCAAGTTTGGGATGGATCAGGACATTGCCATCCTTTTCAAAAACATAAGTATATCCCGACTCGCCAATTTTCATGTCATGAAGGATTTTGCGCAACTCGTCAAGGTTTTTTTCCCTGTCGCCAACATAGAGCATCCCGGCAATTTCGCCATCCAGATAAAATGGTTTGTAAGCGGTTATATACCAGTCGTTAACAACAAAAGCCCTGCCATAGTAATCCTTTTTTTGAAGAATGGTTTTTGCCACTGGTGAGTTATTCGGAATAAATGTTCCGATTGCCCTGGAGCTGTCGATATTGAGCACATTGGTTGAGATGCGCACAAAACCCGAATCGATTTTCTGAAAAATGGTGACCGTACCGCTTAGCAATTGTTGCAAACTGTCAACAAGATCATCATTATCGAGCAGGCGGCGGTTATCCAGATAAAAATCAGGGATGGCACAGGAAATTTTTTGTTTTGTTTCCTGGTTTGTGATGGTCATTTCGAACTTTTCTGCCGAAAAAGCATACTTGTGTTTGCTGAACAGGGCAAAAGCCACTTCCATATCCTGTTTTACATTTTCAAGTTTAAGATCGCGTTCGCGTTCAAACATTTTGGCCACGGTGTTGACCTGCAACAGCAGACTGTTTTCAATCTGGCGGTTTATTGTTTTAATGGAGCTTGAGATGTAGAATATGGTAGCCAACGCCACCACGGCAATGATGATAAAAGCTACGGGCAGAAATAACTTTAGCTTTAGGGGTATGTGGATATTTTTGAACATTTGATTTATTTATATTACCACAAAAGTACAATGGGTTTGGGTTAAAAGAAAATTTTAGGTTAAAAATGAATATTAATGTAAGGGATTTTGGCTTAGAATGAAATCCAGTAGTTAATACTCCCATTTTGGGGGACTTGAGTAGAGATGACTCCCAAGTCGGGAGACTTGGGAGAGCGGGTATGATAAGGATTCGCTAATTATACAAGGATCAGAGAAAAATTGTAAATAATATAAACAGCATTAAGGCATAAAAAAGAATAGTTAAAAACGCTATAGTAATTCCGGCAATCGCAAATCCTTTTCCCCTGTATACTCCCGGATTTCTTTTTATTCTTCTTAATGCTATAAAGCCCAGGGCAATAGCAAACGGAATGGTTATCCCAATAAACGGACCAGTTAATGCCAATACAAACGAACCAATTGCCAGTCCGCTAAAATACCTATTATCAGATTCACGCTTATCAATGGAATCCTTTGGATTAATTTCACAGGATAATGGTTTATAAATATCTTTCCTGTTTATTTTAACCTTGCTGATTTTTATCTCCGTTTCAGTATTTTCAGAATTAGTTTTTTCTAATTGCGTTTCTAGAACTTCCTGCATTCCTGATGTTAAATACTCCTCTTCATACCCTAACTCCTTTTGATGTTGATTGGAAAGTCCTGTTGTGTTGGAATTTGTCTCATTTTCTGCTTTTGTGGGGTTAGGAGATTTTTGTTTATCAATGAACTTTGTTGACAATTCAACATGGTATCCCGGTTGATAAACCCGTTTAGTTATGGAGCAGGAATGTAAAATGAAAATAAACAAGGCAAATAAAACGCAGGTTATTTGGGATGTTTTTAATTTCATTATACTTTGTAGATTAAAAATATATTGTAGCCATTACCATGGTTGCCGTATTGAAATTTATGCCATCGGGGTTTCCAAACCTGAGTGAAAACTCATCGGATTTGGCTATATTTCCCTGTAATTCAACTCCGAAGCTGAAGTTATCATCAATAAAATATTCTGCCCCATAGGCTATGCCCCCAATAAGGTCCAATGTATAAGAGGTGCTTTCAGGAACTTTATATATCAATGCTCCGGCTTTTAAACCAAAATACGGACAAAGTTTTTCAGTTTTAAAATAAAAGCGGAGAGCAAGGCCAAAACCGATATCTGTTCCCTGAGTCTTTGCATACTTAAAATCAAAGGCAGGTGCAAGAACCGCATTTTCTCCTACCCAAATTGGGATATTCACACCAAACTGATTGTCCTGAACAGTTCCTGCAATCCCTATTTTGGTTTTATCCTGTGAAAAACCAGTCAGACACAATAACCCAAGAATGGCCAGATTAATAAAAAATTTTGCTTTCATGTTAATAATAAATTGTTTCGTTAGAAATGACTAAATTATCGTAATAAACCTGCCCGTCAATTTCGAGGTAAACCCTGTAATAACCTTCTGTGAACAGGCTTTTATCAATATGTATATCTCTTTCGACAAACTTCTTTTCAAATATTTTCCCACCCGACAACCAAGCAGTATTCATTCCCAAGGTAACACCTGTAGGAGACAACTGATTTTTAAATTTTGCCCGTGTTATCCATAACTTCTTTTCATTAGTATTGTCTGAACAATATACCACAAATGAGTTCATATAACTAAAAAGCGGATTTGGACATACCATCATCCACGCTCCCGGATATTCACCGGGATAATGAATCGGCTTTCCAACAATTCCAATCGTTGAACCATTTGCATCCCTTTGAATATACCCTCCAATTTCAGGAACATCAAAGCAATAATTTGAAATATCAGAATCATCCTTTTTGCAGGTTGACAAAAACATTACGGATGTTAACAATAAAAAAAAGATGTTTTTCATATAAAGAACCAATAAAACTGAAACACTTTTACAAATCTATATTTTTTTTTGAAAACAAATAATATTATATTTATACCCTAATAGGTATAAATATTATATGCTTATTAATTTTACACCCTAAAAGGTATATATTTATTATTTTTCATTATATTTGTACCCAAATAGGTATAATATGAAACAAAAAAGCGCATTATCTTTTTACCTTAAACTAAAAAGGAAGCAATTGAAACTAACCCAGGAGGAACTGGCACTAAAAGCCGGAGTAGGATTGCGTTTTATACGTGAAATTGAACAAGGAAAAACAACCATGAGAATGGATAAAGTAAATCAGGTACTTCAGTTATTCGGAATGGAACTGGGGCCACAGTCAATAAACAGAAAACAAAATGCAGATGAGAAAAGCTGAAGTATATATGCATCAGATTCCGGCTGGCGAATTGATTGAAGATGAAAACGGATATACCTTTTTTTATAATAAAGAATATCTTTCAAATAATGAATTACCACCTGTAAGTCTGACTTTACCAAAAAATGAAACTCCTTATCGGGACAAAAACCTGTTTCCTTTTTTCGACGGACTGATACCGGAAGGATGGCTGCTTGAAATAGCACAAAAAAACTGGAAAATGAATCCACGAGACAGGATGGGCTTGCTTTTGACTTGTTGTCAAGATTGCATAGGAGCAGTAAAAATTATTGATAAATCAATTAAAAATGAATAGTAAAAAGTGTCTGTATTGTTATGGAAATCTGGAAAACAATGTTGATGATTTCCATCCGGCGTGCAGTAAAAAGATCTTTGGGAAACCCATTCCCCCGGAATTACCATATAATGATAAAGATTTAATGGAACTGGGACTTAAAGTAATCAGGAGTCACTCAGCCATTACAGGCGCACAGACCAAGCTATCACTAGGTCTGGAAAAAACCGGAGAAAAAGGCACGCCAATGAGATTGACCATTGTAGGATTATTGGGACAATACATTTTAAAACCACAAACAGAGCTTTACAATCATTTGCCCGAAGTGGAAGACCTGACAATGCACCTTGCTGAACAAGCCGGCATTGCAACTGTTCCGCACTCACTTATCAGAATGAATTCAGGATCTCTGGCTTATATAACCAAAAGAATTGACAGGCTTGATGAAAATAAAATCCATATGGAGGATATGTGTCAGTTAACTGAACGTATGACTGAGCATAAATATCATGGTTCTTATGAACAAATAGGTAAAATAATTTCGTTGTACTCGGCAAATCCGGGGCTTGACCTGGTAAATTTTTATGAGCAGGTCCTTTTTTCATTCATAACAGGCAATGCCGACATGCATCTTAAAAATTTCTCTCTTATCAGTAATTTTGATTTAGGATATTCATTGACCCCTGCTTATGATATGGTTTCAACAGCTCTTGTAATGCCCTCAGATACAGAAGAACTTGCTCTTAACCTAAATGGCAAAAAGAAAAAGTTAAGGCTTAGTGATTTTATGAAAGCGATGACTGTCAATGGAATTGCCGATAAACCACAGCAAAACATACTGAAAAAATTTAAAACAACAATTCCCACAATGATTGAATTTGTGGATCAAAGTTTTCTCCCTGATGCAATGCAAAAAAAATACAAGGAGATTATTTATACCAGATCAAAACAGTTTTATTTAATTTAAAATCATTCCATCCCCAAACCCACATTCCCGAAATGCGCCAAACGCTTTCCGGATTCGGCATCGAAAATCTGCAGATAGGAACCGCTTGCCTCATCGCCCTGCATGATGATTTTACTTTTGTAAATGCTCAGGGTGACTTTGTTCCAGTATTCTGAATGCGAAGCATTGACCTGCAGCACATCTGCAGTCCATTTCATCTTTTTTGTTTTAAAATCGAAGCAATGCAGACTTGATCCTGTGGCAATCGGGTGATAGTTTGCGATGTAGAGCAGACTGTCTTTCAGGATGAAATCGCAGCCGGGGTTGCCGTATTTGATATCGAATTCATATTTTGAATTGTCGGTCATGTAAACTGTAAAATGTCCTTCATCTTCATTGACAAATCCGATTAATTTTTCTTCATTTTCATCCAGGATTACCCCATGGGCTGTTTTATCATATTCGGTGATTGCAAAATCATCCATTGATAAAAGAATGGTTTTGAATTTATCTGCGAAAGCGATGTGGGATGTAAAAATCATCTGATTGGATGTGAGTCCGAAATAATACAAATACCGGTTATAATGATTTTCATTGGAATTGGGATGGGTAATATAAGTATGCTCAATGTCTTTTCGCAAAAGCAAATCACCATCCGAATTGTATTTGCACACAAAATAGTGTGTGGTGTACATGTCTTCCATGAACATGATCACATCATTTTTATATGGCAGCAGGTGGATGTAATATTCATGCACTTCGGGCAAAGGATTTTCCACAGGCAGGTCAACGGTTTTGGTCAATTTTCCATCCTTGTAAATATGCATCTTATATTTTTTCTTGTCCTTGTTGTTTTCCAGGCAATACATAAAGCCGTTGGCCTCAACGGTATCGCTTATGGGATTTTCGAACCTGTGGGCAAATTTGGAACATTTGGTAAAATCGGTTTTTGGGGTTTCGGTCATTTTAATCAGAATATTCTCTTCCAGACTGATGTATGATCCGTCGAAAAGATAGAGGTCGCTGCATTCGTCAGTAAATACTTTAACACTATCCCCATTGGTTTGCTTTTTATCCCTACTATCTGGTGAAGAGCATGCCAGGACAATCACGGCTATAAGAACTAAGATGGAATTCATGGTTTTCATTTTTTAATCTTTATTCAAAAATAGATAAAATTGATGAGCAATGGATTAAAAAAACAGGAAGAACAAACCTTATTGTTTTTCACTACTGACCAAATAACATTTTTTGTTAGGTCTAAAAGCCTCTCTGTACATCCATTATATAACCCAGGCATTAAGGCCTGGGTTATTCTTCAGTTTGATATGAATGTTAATTTTTGCTTTTTTTCTTCTTCAGAAAATATTTAAAAGCAATAAATGAAACCAAAAATGAGAAACCAATAAAAACCAAATTTAAAATTACCAGTTTGGTGAAATTCTCGTTTTCACAATTGTTGATCAATCTGTAAATACTTCCTGTAATTGAACTGATAAACAGGAAAACCAATACGCTAAATTCTTTATAATTCATATTTTTTTATTAAAATAAACCTACTACCCAATCAATAGCACTATCTAAACAAACTGCTGCAGAGCCAATTAATCCACCGCCTAAAGCACCTGGTCCAGCACCAACACCACCACCAGCAATTGCTCCAGCCATTGCACCAGTTACTGCACCGATTGCATCACCCTTTCCTAAATCAACCCAAAAATCTTTTGTCTGATCTGAAGTTATTGTTTCATCAAATAATTTAAACCATTTTGTTGCATTTTGGCTCCAGTAATAACAGGAATATAAATAAATTTCGGATGAATATAAAACAATTTCTTTATCAATCCTATTTAATTTCTCTGCTTTAATCTTTGCGTTTTTTACAGATAATTCAACAGACTCAAGAGTTATTCTGGAATTGTTGAAATCAAACATTTCAATAATAATTTCTTTTACTTCATTGCTTGCTCCACAATTGGAAATATAAGCCAAATAATCCCTGTCCGCTAATTGAACCTGAGCATTTACCTCCTCAGCGCCCAACAATGCAGATTCCAATTCATCATTTTCATAAACAGTTTTTAAAAATATTTTTGTCAGCGGAACTAAGGTTTCATTCCCATAAGACCATCCATTGAGCAGTTCGGGGTTGTTTTTTAGTTCATTATAAATTAATTCAAGGCCCCTATTATGTAATAATCCTACCGAAACATCACATTCATTTTTTAATACAAACCTGCTTTGTTCCAATTCAGCAAATTCATCCTTTGAACAATTAGTTATATTAAATATTGCAAATAAATAAACAAAAATAGCAATTGTCTTAATGAACTACCCCGCTGCAAGCAGACGGGGTATCAATAAAGCACATTTTTCTATTCGCCCCAAGGGGCGGAGTATTAATCTCTTTTACCCCGACAAATTTCTTTGTCGAGGGTTGTTCGACTAATAAATTTCAGTTCGCTCACTCCTGAAATTTAAGTCTCACAAATAAATACTTTTTTCATAAAAAATGTTTTATAATTCACCTACTCTCTCTAAGCTTTTCGGCTTCCGCTTAAAAAAACTATATGATTTTACCGGTATAAAAATATGTTCTACAATGGTACAAAAATTCAAAAAAAAAAAACGCTCATGCTAATTTTAGATTGTGTTAAAAAACATTATTTAACAAAATACGTAATATTGCTTAATATTACATTTGTTTTTGTACGTGATATTATTAGGGATTATATTTGTACCTTAATTGGTTGTATTTTGCTCAACAAAAACAGAGCATTAACTCAGGTTTTTTCCTTGTTTTGGCAACCACAGTTATTGTTGTTTATCCGTCATAAGGATAATTTGAATTTCATTATTATGAAGAATCAGGGATTATTTCTCCTCAAAAATCTAACCGAATCCCCCCTTTTTCCATTATTCGGCTCAGTACCGGCAGCGGATATGATGTTAAAGGTGTTTTCCAGCTCAGCTTCACGGGTGTTGAAACTGCCGGGTTTTCCTGTGTACAGATTGTAGTCGGTTTTGCATTTTATTGGTGTTATGTTGGGCATGATGACATTGGCACCCACAAGAAGCGCATTTTTTTTGCCATTGGGGTTCAATGTTTGCAAAGCGGTGGTGGAGGCAATATTGATGTCTTTCATTACAATCCTCAAAACGGCAATCATTTTTAATGTGAGGTCGCTGCGGGTTTCGGCATCGGGAATTTCGCTTTTCCTTTCGTACAGAGGAGTGTTGATGCTCTCAACATACGGACCCATACCGCACATGTCAATGTCCATGTCGTGCATGAAAAGGATGTCACTGGCCAGGTCTTCGACGGTTTGACCGGGCAGTCCGATCATGACTCCGGTCCCGGTTTGAAACCCGCATTTTTGAATTTGTTTCAATGCATCAAGTCGTGAATCGAAGCTGTGCAATTTATTCTTCGGATGGATTTTTTCGTACAGTTCCCTGTTGGTGGTTTCTATTCTTAGCAGATACCTTGTGGCTCCGGCCTTTTTCCACCTTTCATAGGTTTCTTTACTTTGCTCACCGCAGGAAAGGGTGATGCCCAGATCGTTTCCTATATATTTTCTAATATTTTCAAGCAGTCCGGTCATGCATTGAACAAATTCGGGCGAGCTGAGTTCCCCCGACTGGATGACAATAGATTGAATATTATTTTTGCAGGCAAAATGAACGGCTTCGAGAACATCGGCATCGGTCATCCGGTAACGCCGGCATTCGTGGTTGCTTTTTCTGATTCCGCAGTAGTGGCAATCTTTGGCGCAGATGTTTGAATATTCGATTAATCCGCGGAGATACACCTCGTTGCCAACGTGTTTTTCTTTTATTTCGCGGGCTTTTTTGAATAACAGGTTCATTTCATCGCCTTGCAGGGATAAAAGGGTGATGATGTCACTGAGGAAGTGAAGGGGTTTTTGGATGATATCTGTTATTTCTTGTGGTTTCATTTTTGTTTCTATTAGCTGCCTCTATTTTTCCGCCGGAATAAACTTTTTTGTTTTTATAATCTTCACGGCCGGCGGTTTTTATGTCTGTTTTTCAACCCAGGGCGTTGCCCCGGGCTGAATTGAGTCGGCCTTTCAGGCCTATTAACCTATCAGTATCCCCAGGCTGTATTAAGCTACCTTTCAGGCTTTTTTACCTGTCAATATCCCCGGCCTGAATGCCGGGGTTAGGAATGCGGTACATATTAGTGGCACGGGTAAAAATTCCGTTCATCCAGGCAATGGCCATGCCGTAGTTGGTAACCGGAATCCCTTTTTCAATGAATGGTTTCAGTTTGTTAACTACTTGTTTTTCGGTTGCCACGCATCCACCACATTGAATTACCAAAGCATATTTTTCGTTTATAGTTGACCGGTTGTCTATCCCCGCAACAATTTCGAATTCAATCTCTTTTCCGGTGTGTTTTCTGATCCAGTCGGGAAGTTTATGCCGACCGATATCTTCGCAGCTTACCTGATGGGTGCATGATTCGAGTATCAAAACTTTGTCGCCGTTTTTAAGCTTGTCAATGGCCGGAGTTCCCTTAATAAAATGTTCGAAATTTCCTTTCAGACGGGCAAAGGCGATACTAAATCCTGTGAGCGGAATTTCCTTTGGCACAATCGAAGAGACAAACTTAAACGCCTGGCTGTCGGTGACCACCAAAGCGGGTTTTATTCCAAGTTTGAAAAAATCCTCCAGTTCTGTTTCCCTGACAATAATGCAAATACAATGGTTGTCGAGAACATCGCGGAGTGCCATTACCTGCGGCAGGATCATTCTGCCGTCGGGGGCTTCCGAGTCGATGGGTGTTACCAGCAACACCACATCTTTGTCTTTGATCATGCCTTTGAAAAGAGAGGGTTTTTGGTAAGCAGTGACGGGAATGGTTTTTTTCAGGGCTTCGATCAGCTCTTCGTTCTGGTTTAATGTCATGCTGCAGAAATCGATGACTGCGCTTGTGGTAAATGCCCTTATTTTCTCTATGGTTTCAAGTTTTATTTCTTCAAGGTCTGATTTGTTGTGCACCACCACAAATGGGATGTCGAATTCTGCGAAACTGTTGATCATTTCGATTTCCGGCTCATCAAACCTGTTTTCTGAAATCAGCAGTACGGCCGCATCGATGAGTTTGAGCACATCCATTGTTTTTTCAACGCGCATTTTTCCGAGCTGACTTTCATCATCCATTCCGGCGGTGTCAATAATTATTGCCGGACCAATTCCGAATATTTCCATGGATTTTTTCACTGGGTCGGTGGTGGTTCCGGGAACATCTGATACTATCGCAACCCTTTGTCCGGTCAGGTTGTTGATGAAGGAGCTTTTGCCGTTGTTTGTGCGGCCGAAGATTCCGATGTGGGGTTTAAGATCCTTTCCTTTGTTCATGGCATTTTCATAGCGGCTTATCTAAATTCTACTTTTTCTTCGTTATGCCAAAATTTCTAAATCCTCATCCCGATATTTACTGTCGGGACAAGGTTTAAAAATTTTGTCATGCCTTGAAAAAGCGAATTTATATAACCCTTGTTTTATCATATTACAATCTCCTTAATAATACAAATCGCGTTGACCTGATTTGATTTTTTCGATGCGGGATTTGAGTTCGTCGGTATCGCGAAAATCCTTCAGTTCCTCAAGGTTTTTTTCCACCAGCTTCCATCCTTTTTCGGCAGTTTTTTCATCGGCATAATCGCAGATGTATTCGGCCAGTGTGAGGATTGCGTTGGCAGTGCAAAATCTTTTGATAAATCCCGGAACCGAAAACTCCATAAAATGTTCTCCTGTCCTGCCCTTTCTGTAACAAGCGGTGCAGAATGAAGGCAGATAACCGTCATCGATCAGTTCTCTTACCACATCGCCCAATGAGCGGTTGTCATTGATGTAAAACTGTTCGCGGTTGAGTTCCTGATTTTCCCTGAATTTTCCGGCATAAGCACCGATTTCAATTTTTGTTCCGGCATCAATCTGGGAGCAACCATATTGCAGCACTTCTTTTCTGACTTTTTCACTTTCACGTGCAGTGAGAATCATTCCGGTATAAGGAACAGCCAGTCTTAATATGGCTACCAGTTGCTGAAAGTCATCATCATCCACAAGGTATTTGGTGTCCATTTTCACTTCGAGGGCTTTTTGCAAGCGTGGAAATGAGATGGTATGCGGACCAATATTGAAACAAGCTTCCAGGTGGTTTACGTGACGTATGAGTGAAAGAACTTCAAATCTCCAGTCGTATAAACCAAAAAGGGCGCCGATACCCACGTCGTCAATCCCCGCAACCATCGCCCTGTCCAGTGATACCAATCTGTAATTAAAATCTGCCTTTTTTCCGGCAGTGTGAAACTTTTCGTATGATGATTTGTTGTATGTTTCCTGAAAAACCTGATAAGTGCCAATACCGGCTTCCTTTACAACTCTGAATCCCTCTTCATCCAGCGGAGCGGCATTGATGTTTACCCTGCGAATTTCTCCGTTTCCGGATTTCACGCCATAAACAGTTTTAACTGCATTGGCAATAAATTCGGGAGAGTAATTCCTGTGTTCGCCAAAAACCAGAATCAATCGTTTTTGTCCGTTTTCCTCAAGGGCTTTGACGTTTTCAATCAGCTCACTTTCTGTGAGGGTTTTTCTGACTGCATCGGTATTTGATGCTCTGAATCCGCAGTATGAACAGTTGTTGCTGCACAAATTTCCAACATACAGCGGAGCAAAAAGCACTATTCTGTTTCCATAAATACGTTTTTTCAGTTCTTTTGCCGAATCCCTGATCAGTTGCTTTGAAACGCTATCCCTGGCATTGATTAAAACAGCCACATCCTGCATGCTGAGGCGTTCCTTGGCAAATGATCTGGCAATCACTGTGCTGACTTTTTCAACAGATGATTCTGTGCCATCGATAATTTCCTGTATTTCCACAGGATCGATGAACGGAACGCCCGGTTCATCTTTTATTCGGTATTGCTGCGGATTGAATTTCATGGCGGTTAATTTTCAGGAATTACTACAGTAAATTTTGTGCCCACATCGGGTTTTGATTCTAACGTAATGGTTCCGTTATTCAGTTCAACCATTTTTTTTGCAATGGACAAGCCCAAACCGGAACCTGTAATATTTTTAGTTTTGGCATTTTTGATCCTTACGAATTCACCAAAAAGCCGGGATACTTCTTCCTCATCCATTCCGATGCCGGTATCTTCGACTGAGAATGTTATAGCTGTATCAGTTTTTTTAATGTTCACATTAACCGAGCCGCCATCACGGTTATATTTCACCGCATTCGAAATAAGGTTGTTGAAGACAATGTCCATCTCATCCTTATCGGTTTTCAGCCAGATATTTTCTTCGGCATTCAAATGAACTTTAATATTTTTCTGTATGGCCAATGGCTCAACAGTATCAATTGCCAACCGGGCTACTTCGTAAAGATCGACCATTGTGATGTCGCGGTTTTTCTTGCCCGATTCGATTTTTGTGAGATCAAGCAGATCCATGATCAGGGTTCTCATTCCTTTGATGCGTTCCATTGACCGGTCAATCATCACCATGTAATCTTCGATGTTTTCGCCCACCTGTTTATCTTTCATGATTTTGAGATATCCGTCAATGGCGTTGAGTGGCGATTTGAGTTCATGCGACAAAACTGAAAGAAACTGAAATCTGATTTGTTTTCCGGTTTCGTTCATTTTTTTGGTCATCCTTTTCAGGAACAGATGTTTGGTGATGCTTTCGATGGATGCTTTCAGTTCCTGTGGAGTAAACGGCTTTGGCATAAAATTGTATGCCCCGTTGTTTGTGGCTTTTACGGCCAAATCGAGAGAAGCATAGGAAGTAATCATCATGACCGAAATGTCGGGTTGGTTTTTGTTGATGTATTCCAGCACGTCAATTCCATAGATTCCGGGTAATTTATTATCCAGAAGGACTATGTCCATTTTTTCAGCATTGATGATTTCGATGGCTTTCTCGCCCGATCCTGCTTCGATGATGTCAAAGCTGAAATCTTCGGCGAGGAAGGGGAATCCTACAGAAAAAGTTCTGAGAATCCTTTCGATGCCCGAGCGGATGCCGGGTTCATCATCAACAACCAGAACTTTTAACTTTTCCATGGTATCAGATTTTTAAGAGTTTATTTATTTCACGGTGCAACTGATCGGGACGCAAACCTTTTTCAAGGTATTTGTCGGCCCTGATCCAGTTTTTATCATCACTGTTTTCGATGTTGAAAACCAGTCCGGTTTCGGCGGTAACAGCTGTAGCAATGATTACCGGGACTTCGGGGTACAATTTTTTAAATTTGTAGCTCAGGATAAAACCCGAATCCTGGTTTTCCATCATGAGGTCGAACAGTGCAAGATCGGGACGTTGTTCGCACATTAGTTTTTCTGCTTCTTTCTGACTTCCTGCGGTAATCACATCAAAGCCAAATTCCTTCACCTGCAATTTTATTTGTTCCAGATAATCCACGTCGTCATCTGCAACAAGGATGGTTTTATTAAGTTTTGTTTTCATCTTTTTATTTTAATTATATCTTGGTAAAACAATTTTAAAAGTTGTTCCAACAGGTCCGTTTTCGGGCAAGGTATTTGACACAACATTGATTTGTCCCTTATGCATTTTCACAATTCCATAAACCAGGGGCAAACCCAGTCCGGTACCTTTTCCCGGTTCCTTGGTTGTGAAAAACGGCTCAAACAATTTTTCCATATTTTCTTTTGGGATGCCTGTTCCACTATCATTGATGGCAATTTCGACAGATTGTTTATCGCCGGTAATTTCAATGGTCAGATTACCTCCTGCAGGCATGGCCTCAACGGCATTTTTCTCAAGATTGGTAAGCACCTGCATCATCTGATCGGTATCGATCATGACCATTTTATCTACAAGGCTGCTTTTTATTTCAACCTGCACGTTGCCTGGAATGATAACCGATTCAATGCTGTGGTGTACAAATTTTTCAAAATCTGTCTCAACCAGTTTGACCTGATTTTTTCTGGCAAAATTCAATAATCCGCCTACAATTTTCTTACATCTTTCAGACTGTTCAACAATAAGCTGCAGGTCTTTCTGGACAGGGCTATCAGCAGAAATCTCATCTTTGAGGATATTACTGTATAAGGTAATGACCCCCAGGGGATTGTTTAATTCATGAGCGATTCCTGCCGACAGTTGTCCCATACTTGCCAGTTTTTCAGATTGTTTTAAAGCTAACTTTGCATTGGCAAGATTTTCATTGGATATGTTGAGCGCATTAACAGATTTGTGTAATTTTTCAATGGCAAAGGGCAGGCACATTTCATTTTCGGCATGTCCGAGCAAAATAGCCTCAGCGTGTTCAATGCAGGTGTCATAGCCGCAAGCGCCACAGTTCAAATGGTCTTTGGTATCATTTTTGCCCATACTCAGCAGGATTTTTTCCACCATATCATAGGCAGGTTTTTCCTGTCTGCGGTCGGCCGGATTGAAAGTCTGTGACAAAACAATGTCGTTGTATTCATTCATTTCTTCCGACCATTTTTCGTTATCAAGGACTTCGAGACGGCTCTTCACATAATTGCTGATGCGCACCCTGCGGTGATATGGTTTTCCGCACTGGCTCATGCCCGGACCCATAATGCACCCGTCGCAGCAAAGAAGTTCCAGGTGTTTTGCTTCAATTTCCTTGTTATCAAATTCTTTAATTGCTTCCCTGAAGTTGATTCTTCCGGAGGCTACCAGAATTTCGCCTTTAATGATGTCATCTTTAATATTTACCGATTGCAGTAATCCTCTTGAAACCGGAAAAATAGCGCCCTTTCCGGGATGAGGTGAATCAAACTCAGAAGGATCAGCATTTTCAACGGTAATTGCATTTCGTTCAAAAAGTGTTCTGAGTTCGATAAAGGTAAGGGCTTCATCAATCTCATCCGATTCGGCTTTTTTGGCGATACACGGACCAATAAACACAACCTTTGTGTTTTCACCGTATTTTTTTCTGATCACCCTGCAAATGGCCACCATGGGTGATGCAATGGGAGCCAGATTTTTAATCAGTTCGGGATAATAATGTTCAATGTAAAAAACAATAGCGGGGCAGTCAGAAGAAATATACGTTTTTTCCCCTGCCGATTCAATCAGTTTGCTATACTCTTTAGCCACCAGATCGGCACCGAAAGCAACCTCAAAAACCCTATGAAAACCCAGCTTTTTAATCATTCCAACCAAAAATTTATGGTCAGGAATTTCAGAAAATTCAGCCGGGAAACTTGGCGCAATGCAGGCAACGATTTCCGGTTCTGATTGAAGCATGTTTTCAACCCTTTCGACAGAGTCAAAATATACTTTGGCTTTTTGACTGCATACTGAAACGCAGTTTCCACAACCAATGCATCTTTCGCTTATCACCTCTGCCTGCCCGTTTATTATTTTAATGGCCTTAACGGGACATTCTCTCAGACAGGTGTAGCAAACCCTGCATCTGTCCTTGACAGTAAATACCAGTTTATTTCTTTTTGCGTGTCCCATGGCCGTTAATTACATTAAAACATCTCTTTTGTTGTATGTTGTGTGGAGCAATTCGTGG
Source organism: Bacteroidetes bacterium GWF2_38_335 (assembly GCA_001769535.1). GTDB lineage: Bacteria > Bacteroidota > Bacteroidia > Bacteroidales > GWF2-38-335 > GWF2-38-335. The sequence continues at coordinate 50,415 of MEOH01000022.1, read as the reverse complement.
CTTTTATGTCCACAGGGTTCGCCCAGAAATTCATTATAAATTTCAATGATTTCGGGGTTTTTGTGAGATACCCTTACTGCTTCCTGTTCATCAATATCATAAAGCGATTTCATTCTGGCTTTGATGGCATTTTCACCGGCACCGATGGGCTGACCGCCTCCGTTGATGCAGCCGCCGGGACAAGCCATTACCTCAATGAAATGAACCTTTGATTTTCCTGCTCTGATTTCTTCCATCAGCTTTTTCGCATTTGCCAAACCGGATACCACAGCCACACCAATTTCCAGGTCTCCCACTTTAATATTGGCTTCTTTTCTTCCCTGTAGTCCTCTGATTTGGTCAACTTTCAGTTGAGGCATTTCATTACCGGTGATTTTAAAATACGCAGTTCTTAATGCTGCTTCCATTACTCCGCCCGACGCACCAAACAGTTTTCCGGCTGTTGATCTGAATCCATGAGGAGAATCGGCATTTTCGGGTTCGATATTTTCCATATCCACGCCCAGCATTTTCAGAAACTGAGCCAGTTCGCGGGTAGTTAAAACGGCATCCACATCGGTTATTCCTTCGGTGGTCATTTCTTCGCGCTGGGCTTCAAATTTTTTGGCTGTGCATGGCATTACGGCAACTGAATAGATATTTGCAGGAGCCATATTCATTTTTTGTGCCCAGTAGGTTTTAATAACTGCTCCGAGCATTTGCTGTGGTGATTTGCATGAAGAAACGTGGGGCAGCAGGTCGGGGAAAAATTCCTCCGCAAACTTAACCCAACCGGGACAACAACTTGTGATCATGGGTAAGGTTCCGTTGTTGAGCACCCTTTGGATCAGTTCGGCCGATTCTTCCATAATGGTGAGGTCGGCAGAAAAAGTGGTGTCGAACACATAATCAAACCCTACTTTTCTGAGTGCGGCATTCATGATTCTGTTAATATCCGTTCCGGGTTTCATTTTAAATTCTTCGGCCAGCGATACAGATATGGTCGGGGCATATTGAATAACAACGGTTTTTGTTTTATCTGCAAGGGCATTTTTTATTTCCTCGTAGTGCTTTTTCTCGGTGAGTGCGCCGGTTGGACAAACCATGATACACTGTCCGCAGTTTACGCAGCTCGAAGTGTTCAATCCCTGGTTAAAGGAAGTTCCGATTACCGTGCGGCTTCCGCGGTTGATGAAATCAATGGCTGAAACTTCCATCACTTCTTCGCAAACACGCACACATCTGCCGCAAAGAATGCATTTATCGGGATCGCGGACGATGCTCGGACTGGATAAGTCCATGTTGTTTTTGCTTTTTCTGCCAGTAATTCTTCTTTCCCTAACCTGAAGATTGTCAGAAAGTGACTGTAACTCGCAGTTTCCGTTGCGGGTGCAGTAAAGGCAGTCATCGGGATGGTTGGCCAAAAGCAGCTCAATAATTGTTTTTCTTGATTCAACAACCCGTGGGGAGTGTGTTTGTATCCTCATTCCTTCGGAAGCGGGAAAAGAGCATGAAGTAATCAGTTTGCCTGTATTCATGTCTTCGACCACACATAAGCGGCATGCTCCCGAAGGAAATCTGTCTTTCATGTGACAAAGGGTGGGGACTTTTATTCCGGCTCTGTTCAGGGTATCCAGAAGTTTTTCGCCTTTCAGGGCTTCTACTTTTTTATTATTGACTTCTATAGAAAAGTTCATGGCAAATAGTTTTAAAATTAGATCACAGAAATTGCTTCGAATTTGCATGCTTCGGCACAGGCACCGCAACCAATACATCTGTCTTCGACGATAAAATGCGGAGTTTTTTTGGAGCCGATGATGGCATTCGCCGGGCATTTTTTGGAGCAGACAGTACATCCGGTACATTTGTCCACATCAATTTTGTAGGATTTCAATCCGGTACATACGCCAGCCGGACAGGTACGGTCAAAAATATGAGCTTCGTATTCGTTTCTGAACCACTTAAGGGTGCTGAGAACTGGATTCGGAGCTGTTTGACCAAGTCCGCACAGCGAAGTTTCTTTAATAACCCGGCTGAGTTTTTCCAGTTGCATTACCCCTTTAAATCTTTCGAGGGTAGTGTTGTTGTCGCCCGGGACAGGTTTGGTTGTGATGTTTTCGAGAATTTCGAGCATTCTTTTTGTTCCTTCGCGGCAGGGAATACATTTTCCGCAACTTTCGCGCTGGATAAAATCCATAAAGAATTTGGCCACATCCACCATGCAGGTTTCCTCGTCCATGACCACCAATCCGCCCGATCCCATCATAGCGCCGGCACCGATCAATGATTCATAGTCAATTTGTATGTCAAGGTTTTGTTCGGTAATACATCCGCCTGACGGGCCACCAATCTGCACCGATTTGAATTTTTTATTGTTCTTAATGCCACCGGCGATATTGAAAATGATATCGCGAACAGTAGTGCCCATGGGAATTTCGACCAAACCGGTCAGAGCCACTTTACCAGATAAAGCAAACACTTTGGTGCCTTTTGATTTTTCTGTTCCGATGGAGCTGAACCATTCTTTTCCCTTTTCAATAATTCCGGAAACATTTGATAAAGTTTCCACATTGTTGATCACGGTTGGTTTACCAAACAGTCCGCTGGTAGTAGGAAAAGGCGGGCGGGGTTTGGGCATTCCCCTTTTGCCTTCGATGCTTTGCATGAGGGCAGTTTCTTCGCCGCACACAAAAGCGCCGGCGCCCATTTTCACTTTGATATCAAAATCAAAGCCTGTTTCAAAAATATTTTTTCCCAATAATCCCCAATCACGGGCATCATCCAGGGCAATTTTCAGTCTTTTAATGGCCAGGGGATATTCGGCCCTGATGTACACGTAAGCTCTTGTAGCACCGATGGCATATCCGGCAATGGCCATACCTTCGATGAGCCGGTGGGGATCGCCTTCAATAACGGCGCGGTCCATAAAAGCACCCGGGTCGCCTTCGTCGGCATTGCAGATGAGGTATTTTTGCGGGTTGTTTTCAGAATTTGCAAATTTCCATTTCATTCCGGTGGGGAATCCGCCGCCACCACGTCCGCGCAGACCGCTGTCAATAATGGTCTGGCACACTTCAACGGGTTTGTATGTGTTGATGGTTTTTATGAGACTTTTATATCCGCCGTGGGCAATATATTGAGTGATACTAACCGGGTCAATAATTCCGCAGTTTTTAAGCACCAGTCGCTGTTGCGGGGCAAAAAACGGATGTTCGTAAATGGATTTAACGCCATCCCATGATCTGCTGCCTTCGCATGGGAACTGACCGAGAATGCCGGATTCGGGCATTTTCAGGTTAAAAACATTTTCAAGCAAGTCACTGACTTTATCGGCGGTAACTTTTTCGAAAGACACGCGGTTAAAGCCCGGAAGCTGGACATCCAAAATGGGTTCAGAAGAGCACAGTCCGATGCAACCGACCTCGGTAATTTTAGCTTTGATATTTTTTTCGCTCAGGTATTTGTTTACCTCAGCAATGGTTTTGTCGGCTCCGGCACCCAGTCCGCAAGTACCGGCACCAACGAATATATTTGGCATATCGATTTTTTCGTTTTTAAGAATTGCCAGTTTTTCCCTGTTTTCATTGTCACGGGAATTATTGGTATAATCCCTTAAAATTTCATCGATAAGAAATTCCTTTTCCTTTGACTGATTTTTGCTGTTCATGATCAGGCCTCCTGAGTTTTATATTTTTCAATAATTTCCTTGATGGAAGTTGCAGTAACGCCGGCATGGAAATTTCCATTCACACAGATGACCGGAGCCAGTCCGCACGCGCCAATACAAGCCACCACTTCGATGCTGAAAAAACCATCGCGGGTAGTCTGACCAGCTTTGATATGCAGATGTTTTTCCAGTTCCTGCAGCACGGTGGCAGAGCCAAGGACGTGACAGGCAGTTCCGCGGCACACCTGGATATGAAATTTGCCCAGGGGTTGGAATCTGAACTGGTTATAAAAAGTTGCCACACCAAAAATTTTACTGGTAGGCAGGTTAAGATATTTACCCACTTCAACAATGGATTCCTTAGAGAGATAGCCCTGATTATTTTGGATTTCCTGTAAGAGCGGAATCAGGTTATCCCGTGTTTTTCCGGGATAGTTTTTTACAATTTCGTTGAGTGCTTTCATTTTTTTCCGGGTAATTTTTTAGTGAAGACAGGCAGTTATTACACTGCCTGTCTGTAAAGAGGTCCGTTTCACGGAGCAGACCTTTTTAGTTTAAAATTCTTTTGATTTCGGGAAGAATTCTGGCAGCTTCAACAGGTTTTCTAACGAAGCCGTTTACGGGGAACCAAACAGATTCACCTTTTTCGGTGCGGTAGTCAATACCAGCTTCACCGGTGGTTACGTTTTTAACCAAAAGAACCTGCAGATCTTTGTAGTTTGGATCTTTCCTGAATTCCCTTGCCATTTCCTGAACAGCTGCTTTTGTAGTGGTCAGAATATCAATAGAAGACTGGATCAGGAAGGGGATTTCCTTAAACTGTGGGTTGTCGAGGAGTTCCTTTGCCAGTTCAAATCCTTCATACTGAGTGGTCATCATCACATCAAGGATTGCCAGGTCGGGTTTTTCACTTTTAATCATTTCGATACCTTCTTTTTTATTAGAAGCGGTAACAACTTCGTATCCTTCTTTTTTAAGAAGCGTTTCCAGAACAGTTATGATGTCGATATCGTCATCCACAACTAAGATTTTTTTCGATTTCATGGCTAAAGAGTTTTTTGTTATTAATTATTGTTTTTTTCTTTTTCAAAATTTCAATGATCAATTTTGTATTGTAAAGGTATTTTGCCATGAAGGGGAAAAACAGAGAGCAGGTTACTGATTTTACAGGGTAATTTTAAGCAGGTTTCGGGGTTAAAAACCGATACTTTTACGCAATTGGTTAACTATAAATTATGGTTTATAATTGCTTGTATTTTGTTATGTGATTGATTATAATGTATTTGAAAACATTGAAGGTGTAAAAAGCCCACCAGGAAAAACCATGGTATATGGAAAACCGTGAAACGCGTTTTTTGGATGGAAATGAAAAAAAACGAGTCGGAAACAGGATAAATTTCGGATGGAAAAAGGTGAGAAAATCTGAAGCTTTTTTAATTTTGATTTGAACACAATTAAATGAACGGTTTTAATCTAATCCTTCATTTTACTATGCATTGAAAAATCGTTTCCATTTCCGCCGCAATTGCTTTTTTGGTTCTAAAATATTCCTGGGCGGCGGTATAACTAATCAATATGCAATTTCTGCAGAGGGTGTAGTGCTCTGCACATAGCTGTCAGGTTTATTTTGCAATAAAATGATTATCGAGTTATGGCAAGGAGATCCCTCACTGCGTTCGGGATGACAGTTCATATTATGTGTTGGGTGTAATTCACAAGCCAAACGGCAACCTACTTAATCTCCAGATCAAACAGCATCCTCGCCTGAATGCCACGCATACCTGAAAGGGATTTAAACGCTTTCAGGATTCTGTCTCCTTCGGGAAATCCTGTTGAGATCATGGCTGAATTGCCTTTGCTCATTATATTCATTATTTTTTCGAAAGGATCTTTTTGTACGGGAAGTTCTTCAATGGTCCATGTTTTTAATCCGGCCATATCTGCAGCAATTTTAATGGCATCGGTTAGTCCGCCATGCACATCCACCAATTTAAGTTCGAGGGCGTTGATGCCTGACCAGACTCTTCCCTGTCCGATGCTGTCGACCATTGCGACTTCAATTCCTCTGCCTTTGGAAACGTGGCTCAGGAAAGAAGAGTAAATACGGTCTACTTCAAACTGGATAACGGCTTTTTCGTCGTCATTCATGGGTCGGTACATTGATCCGATATCGGAATGCAGGTTGGTTTTCACAGTATCAAAAGTAACTCCGAGTGTGTTTTTCATGAACTTGTCAATGATCGGAATAATTCCGAAAACGCCAATTGATCCTGTCAGAGTGGTGTGATCTGCAACAATGGTATCGGCATTGCAGGCAATATAGTATCCACCTGATGCGGCAACATCTCCCATGGAAACCACCACGACTTTTTCCTTAGAAGCCAGTTCCATCTCACGCCAGATGGCTTCAGAAGCCAGGGCGCTTCCTCCGGGCGAATTTACCCTGAGTACAATGGCATTTATCCTGTTGTCTTTCCTGGCTTTTCTGATCAGTCCCGACAAGGTTTCTGATCCGATGGTTTCAAAATCACCTTTGCCCATGCCAATTTCGCCGGTTGCATAGATGACGGCGATTTTATGTGCGGCAAAGGGCTGGAATTTAGCATATTTGTTATAGCGTTCGTAGCCAACCATATTAAAATCCTTGTCATCTTCAACCTCAACAAGTTTTTTAAGTTCATCCTGCACCTCATCAAAGTATATTAGTCCGTCAACCAGTTTGTTATCCAAACAGGCCTGTGCATTTCTGATGGTCATGTTGTCGGCAAAGGCATTCAGACTGTCAACGGGAATATTTCTTGATTCGGAGATTCCTTTTAATATATGCTGCCATATTGAACCCATGTAAACGGAAGTCTGTTTGCGGTTAGCTTCCGACATTTTTTCCTCGGTAAGCGGCTCCACGGCCGATTTGAATTTATTTCCCGTTCCCCTGATAATTACAGGCTCCACCTCAAGTTTCTGCAAGGCATTTTTAAAAAACATGAGATTGGCACTCATTCCTCTGAACTCAACCAGTCCTTCGGGGTTCAGATAAATTTTATCGGCTGTAGACGCCAGATAATATCCCCCCTGAGAATACTGATCACTGTATGCAATGATAAATTTCTTTGATTTTTTGAATTCCATTAACGCAGTTCTGATTTCTTCAAGTGTAGCTGCGCCGGCCGATAAATCGGTGATATTCATAAAAATTCCTTTGATTTTTTCATCGCGCGATGCTTTATCTATCACATTCAACAGGTCATTCAGACCCATTTTATCCTCGATGTTCATTCCCTGAATGTTCAGGTTGTCAAAGGGGTTATCGGACACCCTGTCCACAACCTGACGATCAAGTTTCAACAAAAGAACTGAATTGTCTTTTATCACCACTTCGTCATCCATGGACAAGAGAGCGGTAATCATTCCGAAAACGATAAATATCAGCAAGGTGCCGGCTATGATGGTACCTAAAAATGATGCCAGAAGGTTTCTTAAAAATTTCATGGTTTGTTCTGTTTTATGGGATGAAATTACAAAAAAAAAGCTTAGCACAATGCTAAGCTTTTTATTATTTTTAGAATGATTAACTTAAATTAAAAATATCAGTAAATAAAAACATCTTATTTTTGGTCAATTTTTATACTTAATTCTTTCAATTGTTCATTTGAAATGGTTGCGGGTGAATCGATCATCACATCTTTAGCTGCATTGTTTTTGGGAAAAGCAATCACGTCGCGGATGGTATCATTTCCGGCAAACATGGCTGTCCAGCGATCAAAACCGAATGCAATTCCACCATGGGGAGGCGCACCATATTTAAATGCGTTCAGCAGGAAGCCAAACTGTGCCTGTGCTTCTTCGGGAGTAAACCCGAGGGTTTTAAACATGGTTGACTGAAGTTTTTCGTCGTGGATTCTGATAGAGCCGCCACCAACTTCAACGCCATTTACCACAAAATCATAAGCGTTGGCACGGATGTCCCCCGGATTGGTTTCAAACAGGCCAATATCTTCTTTCACCGGTGAAGTAAAGGGATGGTGCATGGCAAAAAATCTTTTTGACTCTTCATCCCATTCCAGCAAAGGAAAATCAACTACCCAAAGCGGGCAGAATTTATTTTTATCCCTGAGTCCGAGTCTTTCGCCCATTTCCAGTCTGAGCTCACAAAGCGCACTGGTGGTTTGCTTTTTTGTTCCGGCTAAAACCAACAGCAGGTCACCCGGGGCAGCGTTCATTTTCTGTGCCCAGATTTTCAGGTCATCATTATTATAAAATTTATCTACAGTTGATTTGAAAGTCCCATCTTCATTGCATTTAACGTAAACAAGTCCTTTCGATCCAATTTGAGGTTTCTGCACAAACAATACAAGTTCGTCGAGTTGTTTTCTGGTATATTCACCGCATCCTTTGGCGCAGATCCCTGCGATAAATTCGGCACTGTCAAAAACCGGGAAATTCTTACCTTTTACAGTTTCAGTGAGGTCATTAAAATGCATGTCGAAGCGGATATCCGGCTTGTCGGAGCCATACAGTTCCATGGCTTTCTGATAGGACATTCTTGGAAAATCGCCTTGGAATTCAACATTTTTAATTGTTTTAAACATGTGTTTGGCAAGACCTTCGAAAGTATTTAAAATGTCTTCCCTTTCAACGAAAGCCATTTCACAGTCAATTTGTGTAAATTCGGGCTGACGGTCGGCGCGCAGGTCTTCGTCCCTGAAGCATTTTACAATCTGAAAATAGCGGTCATAACCGGCAACCATCAAAAGCTGTTTGAAGGTTTGGGGAGACTGGGGCAGCGCATAAAATTCGCCCGGGTGAACCCTTGAAGGCACCACAAAATCCCTGGCACCTTCGGGAGTTGATTTGATGAGTACGGGAGTTTCAACTTCAACGAATCCCTGTCCGTCCAGATATTTTCTTACCTCCTGGGCCATTTTATGTCGCAGCAAAATTCCCTTTTTCACCGGGTTTCTGCGCAAATCCAGATAACGGTATTTCATTCTGAGCTCATCGCCACCGTCGGTTTCGTCTTCGATGGTAAAAGGCGGAACTTCAGATTTATTGAGAATTTCAAGTTCAGTTACCTTAATTTCAATATCGCCGGTAGGAATATTCGGATTTTTAGAAGATCTTTCAACCACTGTTCCGGTTGCTTTGATTACAAATTCGCGACCACAGCCACGGGCTTTTTCCATAAGCTCTTTCGGAGTATATGTTTCATCAAAAATTAACTGAGTAATTCCGTACCTGTCGCGAAGGTCAATCCACATCATAAATCCCTTATCCCTGATTTTCTGAACCCATCCGCTGAGTACTATTTCACGTCCGACATGTTCTATTCTTAATTCGCCGCAGTTATTGGTTCTGTACATACTTTTAAATTTATAGTGAAAAATGCTTGTTTTTTTTTTACTTTGCAACCTGAATTGCGGGGCAAAGATATATATTTTTGGGAAAAGTTGATGGGGGGTTGGGTTTGGGTTTGGGGTTTCTGGTTTGGGGTTGACTGACTATATTAAACTTATGGAACACACGGCCCGGACCATCTTTGCTAAAGCTTTGAAGGTTAAAAGGGCCAGTTTAATTCAGCTCCGGCTAAAGGCCGGGGTTAAAAAGGTGATAAAAACACCGCCGGCCGTAAAGTTTTTAGGACCAAAAATACAGTTCCGGCGGAAATGGAGGAGGAAGTATAAAGTGAGCTAAAGTAGGGAGACACTTCCAAGTCGGGAGACTTGGAAGAGCAGCGAAGCAATGACAACTTCCGACTTCCGACTTCGGACTTCGGACTTTGAACTTTGGACTTCAGACTTTGGACTTTGGACTTCAGACTATTATTTTGAAAAATGGATGATATTTTATACATGAAACAGGCACTGGAACAGGCGCGACAGGCATTCGAAAAGGATGAGGTGCCGGTGGGTGCTGTGATTGTTTGCAACGGACGAATTATTTCACGGGCGCATAACCTGACCGAGCAACTAAATGATGTTACGGCCCATGCCGAAATGCAGGCGTTTACGGCAGCAGCAAATTTTCTGGGCGGCAAATACCTCGATGAATGCACTTTGTACGTTACCCTCGAGCCCTGTGTGATGTGTGCCGGAGCATCGTATTGGACACAATTAAAAAGAATTGTTTACGGAGCACGTGATGAAAAAAGGGGATTTCATCTGACAGGCAAAGAAATATTGCATCCAAAAACAGAAATCACAGGAGGTGTGATGGAACAGGAATGTGCCACCATCCTCAAAGAATTTTTTCAGAAAAAAAGAAATTAAAATGGTTATTGCGGTCAATACACGGCTTTTAATAAAAGGTAAACTCGAAGGAATCGGTTGGTTTACCTGTGAAACATTAAAAAGAATTACCCAAAACCACAAAGAACACAAGTTTGTTTTTATTTTTGACCGAAAGCCCGATCAGGAATTTATTTTTTCTGACAACATCAGTCCGGTTGTCATTCCCCCGCAAACACGTCACCCGCTTTTGTGGAAAATATGGTTTGACTATTCCCTTCCCATTGTTTTTAAAAAACACAAGCCAGACCTGTTTCTTTCTCCCGACGGATATCTTTCACTCAGAACAAAAGTGAAATCGTTACCGGTAATACACGACATAAATTTCGTTCATTATCCACAGGATTTACCAGCTTCAACATCAAATTATTACAATAAATACTTTCCGAAATTTGCCGCCAAAGCCACCCGCATTGCCACCGTTTCGGAATATTCGAAACAGGATATTTCAAAAAGTTTTTCCATTCCGCTTGACAAAATCGATGTGGTGTACAATGGCTGCAATGAAATGTACAAGCCGCTTTCGGCAGAGGAAATAGAAGCTGTTAGAAATGCCCGGACCAATGGAGAACAATATTTTGTGTTTGTTGGTGCGCTTCATCCGCGAAAAAATGTGTCCCGACTTTTACAGGCTTATGATGCATTCAGAGAAGAAACCAACTGTGGTGTAAAAATGGTCATTGTGGGCGAAAAAATGTTTAAAACAACTGACATCAACAGTGTTTATAACAGCATGAAATTCAGGAACGATGTGATTTTCACCGGAAGACTAAGTCCGGCCGACCTAAGGCAAGTAGTCGGCTCAGCCCTGGCCCTGACCTTTGTTCCGTATTTTGAGGGTTTTGGAATTCCAATCATCGAAGCCATGAACTGCGACGTGCCGGTTATCACTTCAAATGTTACTTCGATGCCCGAGGTAGCGGGAGATGCGGCCCTGCTTACGGATCCATTTTCAGTGGATTCGATCAGAGACGCCATGATAAAAATGTATAAGGATGAAAAGCTGAGAAAAACACTCATTGAGAAATCAATCGTACAAAGACAGAAATTTTCCTGGGATAAATCGGCAGAAAACCTATGGAACTCCGTTGAGAAAACACTTGGGCAATGACAAAAAACAAGCTTCTCCCGTATCTGAAAAAAGGCCGCGTGGAAGCGGGGTGCGATGAGGCCGGACGGGGTTGTCTGGCCGGACCGGTTTTTGCGGCGGCGGTGATTCTTCCGAAGAACTATAAGAATGAATTGCTGGATGATTCCAAAAAACTCAGTGAGAAAAAAAGATATGAACTCAGGGAAATGATCGAGCGCGACGCCCTTGCGTTTGCAGTTGCCATGCTCGATAACAACGAAATTGACAAAATCAATATTCTGAACGCCTCAATCACCGGCATGCACAGAGCCGTTGACAAACTAAAAAAGAAACCAGCCTATTTGCTGATTGACGGGAATAAATTCAAGCCCTATAAAAATATTCCCCACGAATGCATTGTTAAAGGCGATGGCAAAATGATGTCCATTGCAGCGGCATCAATACTGGCCAAGACTTACCGTGATGATTTTATGATCGCCCTGCACGAAGAGTTTCCGCAGTATAATTGGAAAAAAAATAAGGGTTATCCCACCAAGGACCATGTGGAGGCTATCATGAAACACGGGTATTGCAAATATCACCGTAAAACATTTCATTTGAAGAGCATGCAATTGAGTTTTGAGTTTTAGGTCCCCGGCTTGAAAGCCGGGGTTATATTAATGTTGGACGGCACATGGGTTAAAAAATGCGCGTGCGTTTTAAAATGCTGATGTGTTTTATAATGCATCAGCATTTTAAAACGGAGACGCAATATGTTGCGTCTCTACGGGGATACAAATTTTGTAAAGGGATATTATGAATTTATGATCTTTTGATTATCTTTCTGCGATTAAATAACATTGGTGAAAAAAATTTTGGGCATATTAAAAACATTGGTTGGCTGGTTTAACCTGCGCAACATCATCATTTTTGTGATGCCGGTTTCCATTGCCGTGCTCATTGTGATGTTGTATAATCTTTCGCAGACCGTTGATGCGCTTTCTCATTCGCTGATCAAAAGAACCACATCCAAAACCGAAACCGAGCTGCACGATTTTTTTGACCCGGTGGTCAGCAATTTGCTCATTGCCCGCGACCGGGGTAAAGCTGAACTTTTTGGTGAAATTAATTCGGAGGTATTGAACCCTTATTTTATCCCGTTTTTAAAAAACTCCCCGCAGGTTTCGTCCATGCTCATTGCCTCTTCAAAAGGTGATGAATACATGCTGCTTGAGGAAGATTCCACCTGGCAAAACCGCATCACCGAAGATCCGGCAAAAAACATTCCGGTTACCCGTTACAGATGGCTCTACGATGAGTATCTCAAGGGCACCATGATGGAAAAATGGATCAAGGATGGCGATTCGTCAAATTTTCCCACCGGAAAACCGTGGTATGTCGAGGCCATCACCAATTCATTTAACGATCAGCCCGCCTGGACCGATCCCTATACTTTTAAAACCACCGGTGATCCCGGAATTACTGCCTCAATAAAATGGGACTGTGCAGTCGATTCAATCGTAACAAAAGTTATTGCCTTCGATATTCTTTTAACGGATATTTCAAAATTTACCATAAACCTTGAGGTTTCGCCCAACGGCAAGGCCTTTATTTTCAATGATGCGGAAATGGTTATCGGTTTGCCCGGATCGGATCTTTTTAAAAATACCGATTCATTGAAAGCCCATGTTCTTAAGCCACTCACAGATATTCACACGCCGGTTGTTGCTGAAGCAGTAAAGGAATGGAAGAAAAACGGCAGAAAAGATGCTACTCCGTTTTATTTCAATTATGACGGCGAAAGCTGGTGGTGCGGCATCAAGCATTTTAAACTGAGTCCGAAAAAATCATTTTACATCGCCGTGGTCGTTCCCGAAAAGGATTTTCTTGAAGAAGTGAACAAAACCAAGACCATTGTAATATCGGGATTTATTCTTGTTATTGTTTTGACTTTGCTTGTCATCCGCGGGTACAATCAGAAGCGGAAAGCCAATGTACTGCTCGAAAAACAGAAGCGCGAAATAGAAGCCCAGCGTGATGAGATTTCCAAAAGAAACGAGGAAATCATGCAGCAGAAGGAAGAGATCACCGCACAACGTGATGAGATTGAAACACAGCGCGACGAAATTACCATTCAGCGCGACCTGGTCATGAAACAGAAAGACCACATCGAGGAACAGAAAAAGGAAATCACCGATTCCATTACTTATGCCAAACGCATTCAGAATGCCGTACTTCCCACGGGTGAATATGCAAACAACATTCTGGGCGAGCATTTCATTCTGTTTAAACCCAAGGACATTGTATCCGGAGATTTTTACTGGGCCACAGAAATCAACGACTGGCTGATATTTACCGTAGCCGACTGCACAGGCCATGGTGTTCCGGGTGCCTTCATGAGCATGCTCGGCGTGAGTTTCCTTAACGAGATAGTTCGCAAAAAAGAAGTTACCAAAGCCAGTGAAATTCTTGATCATCTGAGAGATTCAATTATTGAGGCATTGCAACAAAAGGGACAGTCTGGCGAGCAAAAAGACGGCATGGATATTACGCTGTGTGTGCTCGATAAAAAAACAAAAAAGCTACAGTTTTCGGGTGCCAACAACCCGCTTTTCATTATCACCGGCAAAGATCTTTCGCGTTTTGAAAAAGAAGGATTTTCGGTTTCAGAACCGGCCGAAAACGGAGTTTATGCCGTTGAGGTCAAGCCCGACAAGCAGCCGGTGGCCATTCATATCGACATGAAGCCATTTACCAATCATGACATACAGCTTGAAAAGGGCGAATGTTTATATCTGCTCAGCGACGGCTACGAGGATCAGTTTGGCGGACCAAACAATAAAAAGTTCAAGATTAAAAATCTGCGGGAGCTATTCCTGAAGATCTCGGAGTTGCCCATGAGCGAGCAGAAAGACATCCTTGATGAAACCTTCGAGACCTGGCGGGGCGAGAATGAGCAGGTGGATGATGTTACGGTTATGGGGATGCGTATTTAGGTTATTCGTTATTCTTAAATCGATGTTCCTTGTTCTTAAATCAAAAAATATCGAACAAGGAACACTGATTTACGATTTTTGAAGTTTTCTTCCAAAATATTTCTATTTTTGAATAAATAATCAGGTTTATCATGAGAATAATAATTCTAATTGCCATATCATTTGCTTTTATTCTTGCATGCAATAACAGGGATGAGCTAAAGTCTGAAACACGGACTTTGATGTTGATGAACGAAGGTATAGAAAATTCCATCAGAGCAATTGAAGAATCAAATGAATCAATATATCTTGATTTTGAAAAACAGTATCTACTTTCTGCTAATAGAACTGCAAAAATGTACGAATTGAGTATGGATATCCAAACAAGTTTTCAAGAGACATATAGCTACATTTCAAAAATAAAGAAACAGCTTTTGATTGAATCAGATCATGATGAAGCAATAGTTCAATTAAAGAATGATTTTTATATTGACTATTCAAAATTGAATCAGGAAGAACAATGCCCGGAATGTACTGTAATATTATTCCAGGAAGGAAAAGCAGAAAAAATCAGTGAAAGACTTGAAGAGCATAAAATGCAGGTTTTAAAAATAATTGAGAAGTATCAAAAATGTGAAGAGCGAGATGATGTGAGACTTGCCATTAAAAAGCTATTAAGCACAAAATCTGAAAATGAAACATGGGAAACAGATATGTTTAATGAAAAATCCCTTTTAGAAAATATCATAATTTTAAATAAAATACAATTAGACCTCAGAGTTGCAGAGAACACAATTTTAAAATTTCTCATAACCTTTTTGAACTATTATTGGCAGGACTTCAAGAAATATGAAACAGTTGTTATTTCAACAGATTATGAAATCAATGTAGGAACAGAATTTAAAGCAGAGATATATAATATGGAGGTTGATTCTCCTTCAATGTTCAATTATGAAATTTATGTTGGTGATTTTGAACCTTACAGCTTTCATTTGCTTGGAGAAGAGGGAAAAGACTGGGTTAAATTGGAAAACAACAAATTCAACGGGGGTACATTTAAAAAGGTTTTTAACAAATCTGGAAAACAGATGATAAAAGGGTTTTTTAAATATGATACCCCAAAGGGACCGAAGTATTATCCTTTTGAAAAAGAAATCACTGTAGTTCCAAAAAAATAATTCATAATTGTCAAATACCTTTTGTTTTTGAATTGAAAATCCGTCTGGAAGGTTCCGGTACGCTGTACCTTAATCCTATTCGAAACTATTTGCTACAGAGGTTGCGGTGCGCTGCACCGTTTGTTAGCCATGCCGTTGCTAAACACAAAACAAGGAAATCTATTCAGCGCAGGAAAAAAAAGGTGCAGCGCACATTGCCGTCAGGTTAAGATTTTTCGATATTAAATATCGTTTATGACAAAGAGATCCCTCACCGCTTTTGGGCGGTTCGGGATGACAATGGTTGTTTTGGAATTGGGGCAGGTAGGTTGGGGAAGGCGGCAAAGCCGCCTTCCCCAACCTACCTGCCCAACACAAAACACGAACTGTCCTCTCGGGCGCAGCGAGGGATCTCTTTGTTATGAATTGATAATCATTTTGTTGTGAAATAAGCCTGACGGCTATGTGCAGAGCACCATGCTGTTTGTAGAAAATCGTATTTGCCAAAAATTAGGTGCAGCGCACCAAAATCTCTGTAGAAATATATTCAGCCCGAAAAAAAAGGTGCAGCGCACCGAAATCCAATCTCGCATAGCAAACATCGCCGAAGGCATTCGCTGGCCAGCGAACCAAAATCCGCGAAGCGATTATCAATTATTCCCTGTTCTTAGAATCAATAAAAATCGTAACCGGACCGTCATTGATCAGTTCCACATCCATCATGGCGCCGAACTGACCGGTTTTGACGGGGACAGCCGAGTCCAGTTGCAATTGTTTTACAAATTTTTCGTAGAGCGGAATGGCAATATCGGGAACTGCTGCATTGATGTAGGATGGCCTGTTGCCTTTTTTTGTTTTGGCGTGGAGAGTGAACTGACTGACAACAATCATGCTGCCTTTGACTTCTCTTACATCAAGGTTCATAACTGAGTTTGAATCATTGAAAATACGTAATTGGGAAATTTTTTTGCTCAGCCATTCAATGTCTTCATCATTGTCGGCAGTTTCGATACCCAATAGGATCAGCAAACCGTGGTTAATTTCTGAAAAGAGTTTGTTTTCGATTGTTACGGATGCTCTTTTTACACGTTGTATAACGGCTCTCATGGTTTTGGTTTTATGGTACAAAGGAAAGGAATTTTTTGTTTTGCTGCTATCCGATAATTATTGGATTTGCGAATTTTGATTGAAAAAAGAGGTTTGAGGGGGCCGCTAATGCGCGAATTTTGATTGTTTGTTGCGGTCTTTCAGGTTAATCATACGGTTTCCGGCTTTTTGGACTTCATCATTCGTTTCCGCCGGGATAGTATTCCTGTTCTTTTTTAAGCTCTCGGCCGGCGGTTTTTTTACATGACTCATTACCCCGGATTTCATCCGGGGCTACTATTATTCAACTCCTCCGGAGTTGCCGTTCCATAAAGTTAATTGTACTCTGACTTTTTACCCTCCGTAGCTTTTGCGAAGGAGGCGGACTTCCGACTCCCGACTTCGGACTTCCGACTTCCGCCCCCCCTCCTTTTTAACAGTTTTTTTTAATCCCCATTCCTGTAAATATTGTAATTTTGCAAAAAAAATGATTTATGAGGAAGTTTTTCTTTTTCCTGATGCTGATTGCATCCGTATCTTACGGACAGATTCCGGCCGGGTATTACGACAGTGCCGAAGGGTTGACCGGAACTGCATTAAAATCAGCTTTGCATGAAATTATCAATGATCATGATGCACAAACATATGATTATTTGCACGTTGCTTTTGAAACCACCGATGTAAAATCCAACGGCAAGGTTTGGGATATGTATTCGGATATTCCGGGTGGCACGCCTCCCTATGAATACAGTTTTACCAGCAGCGACCAATGTGGCTCCTACGGTGGCGAAGGCGACTGCTATAACCGCGAACATTCGTGGCCCAAGAGCTGGTTTGGCGGAGAGGTATCTCCCATGTATTCAGATTTATTCCATCTGGTTCCCACCGACGGATATGTAAACGGCATGCGTTCCAATTATCCCTTTGGTGAAGTGGGGAGTGCCGACTGGACATCTGAAAACGGAAGCAAGCTGGGAAACTGTAATTTTCCCGGGTATTCAGGAACAGTTTTCGAGCCCATTGATGATTTTAAGGGAGATTTTGCCCGCAATTATTTATACATGACTGTGCGTTACCTTGGCGAAGATTCGGGGTGGCCGGGATCAGAAATGACCGATGGAGCTCAGCTAAAAACCTGGGGACTGAATCTGATGAAAAAATGGGACTATGAAGATCCCGTGAGTCAGAAAGAAATTGACCGCAATAACGCAATATATGACATCCAGAACAACCGCAATCCGTTTATTGACCATCCTGAATACGTTGGTGAAATCTATGGGTATTATATTGGAATTGAAAATCCTGTTGATCAAATAAACTGTGATGTTTATTCTGCCGAAGGAAAAATTATCATCAATAATGTTTCTGAAAAGGAAATTTCTGTTTGGGTTTTTGATTGCATGGGGAGAGCTGTGGCCATGAAAGAGCTTTCTTCTTCTGAAAGAACAGAGATTTTTTCTGAAAAGGGGATTTTTTTGGTGAGATTAGGGTTTGACGGGGTGTTTTCTACTTGTAAGGTGGTGGTGTAGACCCACCCCCGGCCCCTCCGGAGGAGGGGAGTGAAAACAGCACCACCTTGCGGGTGATGCTGTTAATATTAAGCGTATGATGAGTTTTTTAAGGAATGGTTACCGGAATTGGTTCACAGATTCTGGTGAGATCGTATGTTTGTCCGTCGGTGGTGATGTTCCAGGTTTTTCTCAGACTGAAATAGTATGTTTTTCCTGATTCCAGAGTGTAACCGGCTGTTGCAAGGTTTGAAACTATTTGTGAGTACCTGAAGGTTTCGTCGGATCTGATGTCGCTTTCGCCTGTTGCGGCAACGGTGTTTGGAGTAAGCGGATTGGTGTTGACAGCCATATCTTCAGCGTTTACCAGCAGGGTGCCGTCTTCGCCTCTGAAAACATGTTGTGAGGTGTGCGAATTGATTGTTCCGCCCTTTCCGTTGAAATCAATGAAGGTATGAATTCCGTAGTAATTTACGTCACTGCCTGCAATGGTGATGCCCATGGGCGGACTGTGTCTGATCTGCTGGATTCCTTCTTCGAGAATGATTCCGAACATGGGAAGTTCGCGGATGGCTGCAAAATTAAAGGTGTAGGTTGAATAAGTGTAAGAAACCACATAGGTAGAAGCGTCGGCATCAAAGAACAACCTGATTGATTCAAGGTCATCCTGATCGGCTAGGGTAAAGCTCAAAGGCATTTCACAGGCAATTTCTCCGGCCGGAAATGCGTCAACAACGCCCTGTGCTTCGGTGAAAGTAGTGCCGGGCAGAGCTGCCAGTGTGGCTGTTGCCGGGGCAGTGGTTGAAGAAGTGTAGTTGTTTCCTTCATAGGTGGTGCTGATTCCGGATATGAAAACCTTTACGGCAGTATAGGAACCAACCGGAATTTCAATGGCAACGAGGTCGCTGACTGAAGCTGTAAAATCTCTCAGATCAATGGTTGCAGGGGTTGTAAGCACATCCAGGTAATCGCCGGCAGCGTCTTTCACCTGAATTTTAGAGATTGTGATTTCACATTTGGTGAGATCTGAAGATTCTATAATGCCATCCTTAGCTTCGGAATGGGGATTGCGTGCGTCGCAGATGCTCATGTTGAGGGCACCCTTTTCCTCTTTGTCTTCATCCTTTTTTTTACATCCTGTGTTCAGGGATACCATGAAAGCAAAAAAGAGCAAAATTGCCAACAGGGATTTAAGATTCAGCGTTTTCATGTTTTTTCTTGTTAATTGTTTATAAAAGTTCTTTCATATAAATTACACGTGAAAATATTTTTACCCTATATCATGATGGTGTTTTTCCTGAGAAGGTCAGCCGCAAGGCAGGAATGAACAGGAATAACGCCGATAAGGTCGCCCGGTTTGATTGTTGAAATTAATTTTTCACCGGCACTTATAATTCCGTGCTCCTGTGAAACGCCCTTAACAAAACAGGTTTCAAGCAATTTTCCCCAACCGTGATTGTCACCCAAAAGCGTACAACCCCCGTAATATCTGCTGTTATTGATATTCAACACCTCTTTTGAAAGGTGAACTGCTCCGCCATAAACCACCACCTCTTTTTTATGCGGATGGACAGAAACGACAGGACAAGCCACTGACACAGCAATTTTATCAAAAGAACAGGAGCCAAGAAAGTACTGCATCATGTCATAATAAACAAAATTGCCGGGCCTTATCTCATCGATATTTGTGAAATCATTGGCCAGACTGCATCCCGGCGTGTCACCAATGGAGACCATGAGTCCGGGAAATTTATTTTTCAGGTTTCCGGCAATAGCCAGACTTTCATGATGTATTTCCAGAATTTCCTTCACTGATTGGGCAGCATAAGTATGTCCCGAGTGAATAAGAAAACCCTTCAATTCAATGTTTGAGGAATCCCTTGATGCTTTGACAACCTCAGAAATGTTTTCAATATCATGGTGAATTATTCCTGTGCGGTTATATCCGCCATCAATTTTAATAAACAAGCCGGCTTTTGATTTGAGGTTTTGGTCAAGATATTTCACAACCCCGGTTGATTCTGCCACAAGGTTCAACTTAATTTTTCGGGCGATGAGATTGATCTTATCCATCTGACGGATGTTTACCGGAAAAGCAATGGTAATATCATCCCAGCCGAGATTCATAAAGTATTCAGCCATATCAACAGAAGAAACGGTTATTTTTCTGATGCCTTCAGATCGGTATAACTCTCCGACACCAGCGTTCTGATGAGTCTTGAAATGCGGTCTGAACTGTACACTGTGTGTTTTTGCCTTATCTGACATAAAACGGATATTTGACAAGCATTTTTGTTTGTCAATTATAAAAGAGGGTGATTGGATATTCATGGTTTTATTTAAATGAAATAGCCTTAACCGGGGTAATTTTGGATATAATCATGGAAGGAACAACCAGCATGAACACAATGACAATAAAAGAACCGGCATTGAGCAGCAGGATGTGAAAAATATTGAAATTGATCGGCACAGTATTGATGTAATATATTGAAGGATCGAGCGGAATAACATGAAAATAAAACTGAATGAGCGAAACCGCAATTCCAGCAATATTTCCCCAAAGCAATCCGCGCCCGATCAAAAACCCGGCATTATAAAGAAATATTTTCCTGATGCTCCAGTTTTGCGCGCCAAGCGATTTCAAAATTCCAATCATGGTGGTGCGTTCGAGGATGAGGATGAGCAGACTGGAAATCATATTGATGCCTGCCACTGCAATCATGATAATTAAAATCACCCACACATTGATATCCTGCAACTCGAGCCAGTCAAATTCCTGAGGATATTTTTCCTTAATAGACTCCACCTTAAGTTTTGTTCCATCTTCGTTATAAGTGTATCCTGCAAGGTTTTTCACTTCACCGGTAAGTTCATCCAGATTATCAAAATCATTAATCATGATTTCAAAACCCGAAACCTGATTTTCATTCCAGTTGTTAAGTTTCTGAATATGTCTGATGTCAACCAGTCCGAACAGCTTATCAAATTCTTCCAGTCCGGTGTCATACAATCCGCTGACAACCAAAGGTCTGCCTCTCAGTTTCCCGTTTTCGTCCACAAAAAACACTTTAATGCTGTCGCCAAGTTCAATTTTGAGGAGGTTTGCAAGATATCTGGAAAGCAGAATTTCACCAGAAGGTTCCTTGCCGTTCACATCAATTTTTTTTCCATCAACCAGATTGTTTTCAAAAAAAGTCCAGTCAAAATCTGTCCCCACCCCTTTAAGCACAATACCCTGATTCTGGTCGCCCGCTTTCATAATCCCTGCTTTGGTAGCAAAAACCTGAATGTGTTCCACTCCTTCAATTTTAAGGATATTTTCAGTGTTAACCGAGCGGCGGTCAATGGGAAAAGACTCGTATGAATAATTGGTATCGTGGTTGATGATCTGAATATGTGAACCAAACCCAACCACTTTGCGGCGAATCTCATCTTTAAAACCTGTAACAATGGATACTGCAAGAATCATAACACACAAACCAAGAGCAATGGCGACAATGGCAATATTTACAATTGGTTTTGAAATATTGCCTTTGCTTTCCTTGCCCCAGGTTATTCTTTTTGCTATGAAATATTCGGTGTTCAAATATCTTTTTCTTTGTCAGGTTTTGAAAAATATGTAAGTTTACTGCAAACCTACGGGAATTTTTTTGAATAATAAAATGTGGGTTATGGGTTATGAGTTATAAGTTATGGGTTATGGGTTATAAGTTATGGGTTATAAGTTATGGGTTATGGGTTATGTAATATGGGTAAAAAGTTAAATAAGATGAGGACACATAAAATAAATTTGTTTTTTTTAATATGTGTGATGTTGGTGACAATATCGTGCAACAATGCGCAATCGGACGGGAGTTCGGAAAAGAAGTCTGACATTAAAAAGGAAGTAGCAAAAGAGATTCCGGTTGAAAAAATCATTACCGGTGCTGAAAGGACGGGTGAATATCTGAAACTTTTAGAGGGTAAAAAAGTTGGGGTAATGGGCAACCAGACTTCCATGATTGGGGCTGTTCATTTAGTAGATTCGCTTGTTGCTGCTAAAATCAATGTGGTAAAGATATTCAGTCCGGAACATGGTTTCAGGGGAAAGGCAGATGCAGGTGAATCGGTAAGCAATTACACTGATGAAAAGACCGGTATTCAGGTGATTTCTCTTTACGGAAACACAAAAAAAGCCAGTCCGGCCGATCTAAAAGATATTGAACTTATGGTTTTCGATATGCAAGATGTGGGTGCCCGGTTCTACACGTATATTTCTTCTTTGCATTATATGATGGAGGCCTGTGCCGAAAACAACATTCCGATGATACTGCTCGACCGGCCAAATCCAAACGGGCACTATGTTGACGGTCCGGTCCTAGACATGAAATTTACCTCGTTTGTGGGGATGCATCCGGTGCCGATTGTGCATGGGATGACCATTGGGGAATATGCGCAGATGATCAACGGAGAGAAATGGCTCAAAAATGGCATTCAGTGCGCCCTGACCGTTATAACTTGTGAGAATTACGATCATTCAAAGATTTATGAGCTTCCGGTAAAGCCATCGCCCAATCTGCCCAATTTCAGGGCGGTTAATTTATACCCGTCACTTTGTCTATTTGAAGCCACCACGCTGAGTATAGGCAGGGGGACCGACATGCAGTTTCAGGTAATTGGCCATCCGCTTCTCAAGGGACTTGGAGACAAGGATTTTTCATTCACTCCCAAGTCCAATGAAGGCGCAAAAACTCCGGTATTGCAGGGAAAGCAATGTTTTGGTTATGATCTCAGAACATTTCCCGATTCATCGGAATTAATTTCAGAAATCAGGATAGAATATCTGATAGATATTTATAAAGCATTTCCATCCAAAACCAAGTTCTTCCTGAAAGACAATCTTTTTGAAAAACTTGCGGGAAATGATGTTTTGCGTAAGCAGATTATTGAGGGGAAAACTGCTGAAGAGATACGGGCGACCTGGAAGGATGGTCTTGAAAAATTTAAAAAGATCAGGGAGAAATATCTGTTGTATTAAAAAAAATTCGTCAAAAATGCCAATGTGGCTTTTTTGACGAATCAAAGTCAGATAAAATAATACGGATTCGGTCTATTTTTTTGTCTGACTACCTCTGATGAAGCTGTCAACTGCAGCATCCATCTGAATTTCTTTAGTAAAAATTACCTTTTTGTTTACGCTTTGTAATTCTTCCTGAATACCTTTACCCATATTACGGGTGATAATTACCTCACAGTCTTTTAAAGCGCTCATTATGGCTTCGTAAGACTGACGGCTTTCCGGGTCGTAGGCATGAGTTTTGTTCTCAATGTAATCTAATGTTTCCAGATGGTTTTCCTCAACGCTGATAATCTTAAACCATCTTGCTTTACCGAAATTGTCGGAAATTGAAACATTGTTGTCGGTTGGTATCGCAATCTTCTTCATCATAAAAATGTATTAGGATGCGAATTTACAAATTTAGTGTACACGAGTCAATAGTTCATGTAAAAAAAATGCTGTTTCGTCACCTAATTTTCGGTTTTTTTTCCTAAACATCTGATTTACTGCGCAAAATATTGGTCAAAAAACCATATCATTGTGGCCATGGCAGCACTTCCAAGTTGTAATTCCCGTTTATTTACCTTGTCAAAAGTATCCGAAGGGGCATGTTGGATATCAAAATAACGTTGAGAGTCGGTAACCAGTCCCATGCAAGGGATACCGAGTTTGGCAAGCGGTCCGACATCCACGCCTGAGCCGCCTATTTCAAAAAACCAGACACCATACATGAGAAAATGTTTTTTCCATTGGATAACTTTTTCATAAAGTTCCTTGGAGATTTCCATGGAAAAGCCGTGTGGAGTATATCCACCGCGGTCGCTTTCGAGGGCGAGGATATGTTTTTCTTTTTTTTGAGAGACCGATTCGGCGTATTTTTTTGCACCGCGCTGGTCCACTTCCTCATCCATGAACATGATGATCCGGAGGGTATGTCTTGGTTTTATTTCAGCCTGTTTAAAAATCCGGAGGATATTGATGCTCTGAACACAGCCAGCGCCGTCGTCGTGGGCACCTTCGCCGTTATCCCAGGCATCGGTATGGCCGCCGGCGACGATGTATTCATCAGGAAACTCACTACCTTTAATTTCAGCAATGACATTGTAAGATGGCACTTCGGGGAGTTCTTTGCAGTCGAGCGTCAGAGAAACCGTAAGAGCGGAGTCATTTTTCAGGGATAAGCTCAATCTGTCGGCATCAACGGTACTAATGGCAGCACCCGGTATCTGTACAGCAGCATCTTTGTAGCGCATGATTCCGGTATGTGGCTGATTGTCGGTTTTCAAAGTCATTGATCTGACAATTACAGCGACCGCTCCGTATGCCGAGGCCTCCTTTGCTCCGTACACCCTCAGTTTAGCAAATTCGCCATAAGCATTGAAAGTATAATAATGTTCGGGGTTGAGCGGCTGGTTGAAGAAAACTATTTTTCCATTTATCTTTTCTTTTCCGGCTTTGGCCAGATCATCAAAGTTTTTGAGTTCAATGACTTGTGCAGTAATACCCTTTTCAGGGGTGGATACGGAGCCCCCCAGGGCACAGATGTCTGTTTCAAAAGTCCCCCCGGATTTAGAGCTGACCAGGCATTTTTCGATTTTGCCTCTATCCCATTTCCGCACCATGCACTCCTGCAGGTAAACGGTATCGGCACCGGCATCCTTAAGCATTCCTGAAAGCAGGTTTATGGCTTTTGCGGCGTTATCGGATCCACAGAGGCGGCCCGGACTTTCCTTGCATAAGACCCCGAGGTCTTCGTAGATTTGGTTTGACAACAGGGCGGTGTTGAATATTTTTCGGGTCGTCAGGGAGTCCTTTTGGGAGTTTCCGGTCAGGGCTATTATTGCAAGCAAAAATATTATTTGGTATTTCATTTATTATAATATCAGATTCAAATTTAGCATTTTTTTTTAAAGGTTATGTCGATTAGTTTTAGTAATTATTGGGGTGGTTTAGCTTTTGTCCTTAAGCCGGACTATTATTTTATTTTTCATATATAGAATCAAAAATACATGTTGACCGTCATTGCGAAGAGCGCAAACAAATTTTATGGATAACAATAAAAGTTAATGCGATGAAGCAATCTCTTGATTAAAAATGTGAATCATTAAAAGCAGATTATTCACTTCGTTCATGAGATCGTTTCACTTAGTTGCTTCATGGCATAGGCCTTGTTTATAATCGATTAGTGTGGTTAAGTTCTTCGCAATGACGGTCACGACTGGATTTGAAGGCTGCCAATTAGCTATTTATGGCGTCACGATGTCATCGTGTTTTGTGAATTTTGAAACAAAAATTTTAGGCCTCGCAAGGAAGTTCAAAAACAAGAGTTTCATTTATTAATGCTTCCGATAATCATTAATTGTAAAAAGTCAGAAAATCATTTTTCCATCTATCATGTCAATTAGTTTTAGTAATTTTGTTTAAATAAACCGTGTTCATGGATTCGAGTAATGTGCATAATGATTCTGAAAAAATAAAAAAGGCCGCTCTTGACCTGGGTTTTTCGGCATGCGGAATCAGTCCGGCTGTTTTTCTCAAAGAAGACGAGCCCCGCATAAAAAGCTGGCTTGAAAACAGCTATCACGGTGAGCTTCATTACATGGAAAATAATCTGGAGAAACGGCTTGATGCTTCAAAGCTGGTTGAAAACGCCAAATCGGTCATTTCGGTATTGCTCAGCTATTATTCAGATAAGAAGCAAACCGATGGGGAGGCCCCGGTGCTTTCAAAATATGCCTATGGAAAAGACTACCATGTAGTGCTGAAAGACAAACTGTATCAACTGGCCGAATTTATTAACCAGAATATTAAAAAAACCGGCTTACGGGTTTTTGTAGATTCGGGTCCGGTACTTGATCGTTCTTATGCACGGCAGGCCGGACTGGGATGGGTTGGAAAGAACTGCAATCTGATCAACAGGAATCATGGTTCCTTTGTGTTTATTGGTGAGCTGATTGTGGATATTGAGCTTGAATTTGACCGGTCGTCTAATGATTATTGCGGCACCTGTACAAAATGTCTGGATGCTTGTCCGACCGGCGCACTGATTGAGCCCAGGGTGTTGGATGTGAGAAAATGCATCACCTATCTAACCACATCATACAAAGGTGATTTACCGGTTGAGTTAAAGGAAAAATTCAGGAACAGGGTATATGGTTGTGACATTTGTCAGGATGTTTGTCCGTGGAACGCGAAAGTTCCATGCAATACCGAGTCCGGGTTTCAACCAAAACAAAAGCTGCTTGATTTAACACGTCAGGAGTGGCATGAGATGGACAAAGCGTTGTTCGATGAACTTTTTGAGGGGTCGGTTGTTATAGAAAAAGGATTTGAAAGATTGAGAAAAAACATTACTTTTATTCAAAAAAAGGATTGAGAAGGATTTTAGCCATATCACTGATATTAATTGCGGGACATCTGTTTTCTCAAAAATTCGGTATTATAGGTGATTTCCGGTATTCGGCAACCTGTGATACAATCAATGCATCGGAGCTGGTAAAATCGTGGGATCCTGAATTTATTGTTACGGTAGGCGATCTTTCAGATCCAGCCTGTAATACAATTGACCATGAAATAGGAAGATATTTCAGTGATTATATTTACCCATATTATGGGGCATACGGGTCAACAGCCACCCATAACCGATTTGTATCAACCTTAGGAAATCATGATCAGGAGGGAGATGGTTTGACACAATATTTAGAATATTTCACATTACCCGGAAATGAGCGGTATTATGATACTTTGATAGGAAATGTGCATATTTTTATTTTAAACAGTGCGGGCACGGAGCCCGACGGGCCATTTTACTATTCAATTCAGGGATTATGGCTTGAATCGGCAATGGCAGAATCAACGGCACCTTGGAAGCTGATATTTTTTCATCATCCGCCCTACACATCGGGCAATCATGGAAACTCAACCTGGATGCAGTGGCCATTTGCAGAATGGGGAGCAACGGCGGTATTCAGCGGACATGATCATGATTATGAAAGGCTTTTTGTCAGCGGTGTTTATTATTTTGTTGCGGGGATCGGGGGCGGTGACCTCAGGGCATTTACGACAGTAAACGAATACAGTCTGAAGCGGGTTTCAGGAATCCATGGGGCCTTGCTGTGCAATGCTTACAGCGACAGTCTGGTTATCGAGTGCATCTCAGTAAGCGACAGTCTGCTCGACCGTCAGGTAATTTTTCCCGGATCCACAAATGTAAAACAAGTAAAGGATGACATGTTTCTTTACCCGAATCCCATAACAAAAAGTTTCAGCATTGCTTTTGATGGCGGGAATTATTCAGAAGCTAAGCTTTCGATAACTGATCTGGCGGGCCATGAAATATTAAAGCAAGAGATACAGATTAAAGAAGGCTATCAGGAGATTAGCTTTGAGTTAAGCAAGGTTTTCATTAGTGATCCGAAACCGGGGGTTTATCTGGTTAGTCTTTTGTTAGGGGAAGTGGTTTATAGGGGGAAAATGGTTATTGAGTAAAGTCTTCTTTGGTATTAAAAATTTTCTTCTTACAATTTGTGGTTTTTCTAAATGACATATGAATTTTATCTCTTATTTTAGCAATGATTCGCACCATCCCAATGTATCAATCGTGATGTAAACACACGTGGACGAGCCAACGCGCGGGGCAAGCTTGACCGAGGTATTTTGTTTTAGGAATAAATTTGTTGGTCCATTTTTGTTTATTGACATAGCATTCATGAGTAGAATAAAGGTGCAGAGCACCGGACTATATCTTTTATTATTGTATTTGATGGTATTTATGGTTTAATTTATCTTTTGTCCTTAAGCCGGACGGGCTTTACTCTTTTGTCTGCCAAACAAAAGAGTAACAGAAAAATTCACCACGTGTGAAAAAGTCGGGTAATCCTTCGCGCTGGCCATGCCCCACTTGGGCAAGGATGACCCGCCTTTCGCACCACACGTGGACTAGCCAGCGCACAGGGCAAGCCTGCCCGAGGTGTTTTTATTTTGGGTATGGGATTATTGATCCATTTTTTTTGGCATAGCTATCGGGGTCGCACCTTCCCAACGTTGAAGTTGTGATGTAAACACACGTGGATGAGCTGGCGCGCGGGGCAAGCCTGACCGATATGTTTCATATATATGCACTTTATAATAATTCCATTAACTTTTCAAGATTTATGCGATGATGGTCTTATTATTAATGTTTCCCGATAGGCATATTGAATAAAAGGGTTATTTGCCATTTTCAACAATCTTTGTGCATATTCATGCATTTATCCCAATAATTTATAAATTTGCAGCCCGTTGAGGTTCTTTTATTGGAGAAATGCCAGTCCCGATGACTATCGGGAGGGCGTCATAGGTTCTTTAATTTGCACTATTTGGAGAAATGCCAGAGGGTCGTCCCGATAGCTATCGGGAGGGGCGGTCTGAAGCTGATCCGCAAAAATATGGAGAGATGCCAGAGTGGTCGAATGGGGCGGTCTCGAAAACCGTTGTCCCGTTTTACGGGACCCAGGGTTCGAATCCCTGTCTCTCCGCCAAAGAAAAAAGCCTGACCCGATAGGGTCGGGCTTTTTTTGTATAACCCGATCAAAGCTCCGCTTTGAAATCGGGTTGTGCAAAAAAAGACCGAACCGGCGCTCAAGAAATGATGTATGATGTATGGTGGATGAGGGATGATGTCGAATGTTATAGCCTATATGAGTAGGGGAAAGAAAAATATCGCCTCAAGCGCCGGACAGGGTTTTTTCTTTGAAGCTACTCCTTTTGGGATCATGAAATAATCCCTGGAAATAATGTATGATGTATGAGGGATGATGTCGAATGTTATTGCCTTTGTGGTAGGAGAAAAATATTGCCCCAAGCGATGTTCAGGTATTTTTTTGTTGACGGGACTCTCCTTTTGGAGATCATTAAATAATCCTTAATTCATGTATATACACAAATTATTTACCGCATTTTTGCGGTGATTAGTGTTTTTTTTCACCGCAACGAATAACTTTAATTTTCTGACGTGGTTTTGGATTTGCAACGCTTGTTGGTTTTAATTCATCGGGTTACGCTGCGCTGCGCTTTGCTCCACCCGATGTTGATACAGAACGGTCTTTCAGACCTTGGGGATGGGAGGTGGGTTTTTTATTGGATGGATACTGATTGGACTGATTTTGTCGGATGACGGGGGTCATCGGGTTACACTGCGCTGCGCTTTGCTTCACCCGATGTTGTTACAGAACGGTCTTTCAGACCTTGGGATAATAGGGTTGTGTTTTTTTATACATAGATTTACTATGTTTTAGGTTTAACTATATCCCATACTTATAAATTTTAGTACTATCCAGCGCCCTCCAATTCCCCTCTCCCTCATGAACGTATTTAACTGTAAATTTATCGGAGTTTTTAACCATAAAATGCCTGTTCTCTTCATTCCGGACACCCTGTTCCCATTTGTAGTTTACTACGATCGTATCGCCAACTATTTTAAGTTTACCGGTTAATTCTTCTTCCTTATCTGCCGGATAACCACTCCAGTAGTATAACCAGATTGCAGAAATTTCATTTTGAGGAATAATACTTTTAAATACATACAAATCTGTTGAGCAAAATGCAGTCCCAGTTCCACACGATTTGAAGTAATAAAAATCATTTATTTTATAAAATCCGATTTCTTTATCCCAGCAACATTCATGCGAACCCATTCCATATGTTTCACAGCTTATTATTGTTCCGTCATTTTTAATTTCCATTATAAAATACATGGCGTAACTA
Source organism: Bacteroidetes bacterium GWF2_38_335 (assembly GCA_001769535.1). GTDB lineage: Bacteria > Bacteroidota > Bacteroidia > Bacteroidales > GWF2-38-335 > GWF2-38-335. The sequence continues at coordinate 20,908 of MEOH01000022.1, read as the reverse complement.
ACTTTTCCCATATCTCTTATGCAAAGGAAAACACTGCCGTTTTTTGTTTTGTAATACTTTCCTGCAAGGTTTGTATTATAATTCTTGTCCCAATATGCTCCAACTGTATCGGATAAAGATGCAGAAAAAACAAACTTTCTTCCTTCTTCGCCTAAAATAAACCCGGAGTCTTTATCGAAGGTCAGGCAATATTCCGGTTTTATGGGTTTGAAGCTGTTATCAATTTGGGTGGTGGTGTCGGGGATGGTATCGGAGATGGTGTCGGTAGTTGCTTTACTCTTTTGCTCATTTGATTGCTGGTTGTTGTCGCATGAAGCTAAAACAAAGCATATAATGGTGGCAAGCAGTAATGATCTCATTTTTGATTGAATTATCCTATTGTAAAAATATAGGATAATTGAGGAAATGCAAAAAATGATGCTATTTATTTTCGGTACAGTATAACAGATTGCTCAAAATCAAAATAATTCTTAAACTTGCTGAGAAAATAAATTTCTGTCAGATATGAAATATCAAAAGGATTACCAGGAAGATGACTTGCTAATTTCTTTACGGAATCTGATGAGATATTCGCAGGATCCATATAATATTGACAATTCTAAGGATTTTGTTGAGTTTTACAACAGAACTATTTCAATATTAATAAACTATGGAACGGCCACCGGAAACATGAAGTTTCTGGAAATGACCGATAAATTCCCCGTTCTTTTTGAGGATGATGTGGAAAAATTCCGCAATCAGAAAAACAAACAAACCCTGAGTGCAGTCGGCGGAGCATCCCTGACGGGTATTATAATTGGTTTTTTTATTACAGTAATTGCTCTGATAATTAAAATCAAAAAAACGGAAAATATAAATGATCTTTTCAGGGTAATTAATGATACCTGCGGGCACCTTATTTTTATTATTGAAAATCCGGTGTTTTTTGAACAAAAAAATAAATGAATGTCTATTGTAAAATCATTTCGAAAAAACATGCATAAAAACAACTTAAAATTTTTAATCCTGATTGTCTTCATCTTTTGTATTGGTTGCAACAATGAAACAGAATCAACGAAAATTGAAAGAACCGTTGAAAAGGATACTTCAACCCCAAAATGTGATAAAATTCTATTACAAAAATGCATTGAAATAAATCCGGTCTGGGCAGACTATTACAAAAAAAATATCGCTGATTTTAGTAATGACAGTGGTTTTGTTTGCAGCAAAGGAAAAATTGAAAATATTATGACTGGTAGTGTTTATGGTGATTTTTCAAAGGAATTCAATGTTAATCACCTCCCTTTCCTGATAAATTCGCCTGATCATTCGAAATATATTGATCTGGATTCTTATCAGCTTTGTTTCAAAAAAGATGAAAAAGGGAACCTCTATTGTGGAGGTGGTGAAGTTGATCAGGAAATTGATCTGGCTGACCGTAAAAACAAAACAGTGAAACGCATTGCTTTTTATGGTCCGGGTTGTTTTATTGAAGATGCAAAATGGATTGATAATAATCTGTTTGTTTTATATGGTATGAGCGACAAAAAACTGATGATAGAAGTGATGGATATTTCAAAAAAAAAGTACCAACTTTTTGAAAGCAAAAATGAATTAAAAACCGAATCCTTTTTTATGATGGAGGTGAGGTTAAAAAGGGTTAATTTTGATACAATCCCATAAAAATGGAAATAGATATTCTTTTTAATCCGGTCTTTTATATAATATATCTGGTGATTTGTGCCGGAATTTGCATAATGGTTTCAGTTCGCACGAGGCGTATGAAACCGCGGCTCAGAATTCTGTTAATGTCCTGACTTGTGACGATTTGAATATTTTTGGCATACAGCTTTTATAATTACTTGAAATTTTGTTGATTACTATTTGTTTTTAAAATATTTTACCGCACTACCTCTTGATTTGATATATATTTTGTTTCATGATTTAGACTTTTTGCAAAAACTCATTTAAAAATCGTGAAAAACTATTTGCGGTTTTTCAATACTTTATATTTTATCCTCAAGCCGGACGGGCTTTTACTTTTTGCTTGATCAAAAAGTAAAACAAAAAATCAAGAACGAATAAGGCTTCCCCCCGCATGGCCATCGCATGGCGCGCCGATTCGTTCGGGCCACCGCGCGGCTTCATCTTAGCTGATGAGTTTTATCTCTTATTTTGGCAATGAGTCGCACCATCCCGATGTATCAATCGTGGTGCAAACACACGTGGACGAGCCGACGCACGGGGCAAGCCTTACCGACATTTTCTAGATAGGTATAGTATTCTGAGTTCCATTTTTGTTTATTGACATTGCGTTCATGAGTAGAATAAAGGTGCAGAGCACCGGACTATTTTTTTTTAATTGTTATACGTAGTGTTTGTTGGTTATGATGTGAATTTTTGGGTTGATTTAGCTTTTGGTTGAGGAATATAAAGCGGCCAACGGACTTACCCTTCATGTAGATAACTTTCGAAACAAGTTAACGAGTTTTTTTCTGAATTCTGCGGGGGTTGCCCTTTCGGGGATTGTTTATCGGTATAGTTACGTTAATTCACTCATTGATTTTGCAGCACATAATTTATTTTAAATTGGCGAATGGCCTAAAAAATAAAGGAATAAAAGACAGAAAACGGTGAATTGAAACTTCAGTAGCAATACTGATTTTTAATGATTCCTATTGTTTTTTTATTTTATTTGACCGTATTTTGTGTTTAACTAAATATTTTCTAGTGGTGTTCTTTTAATAATAAAAAACAGCTATTTACTTTTATTCGAGTCACAAAAACTGGTAATTTTTAGCACACATTGAATAATAAGTGATGATTTCACATTTGCGTGGGCTGATTCTGTTTTGTGTGCGGGTATACCAGTACCTTGTGACAGGCAGGATTTTGTTCCACGCTTTTTTTTGTCGATAATCAAAATATAGCATGTTTTTTAAAAGTGAAATTTTATAAAAAAGCGTTAGCTGTTATTCTAGTCGCAAAAACTGGTAATTTTTACACACATGGAATAGTAAGTTAACGGCTCATCCGTCGGCAGGCGGATGAGTTTATTTCTTATTCCGACAGTGCAGGGTAATTACTATCGTCCCACGCTTTTTTAAATATTCAGAAACCGCTTTAGAGGGGGACAACCAAAGCACAAAAAAATTATTTATATGAAAAAAATGTTTTTTATTGCTGCATTTTTAATGCTTGGTTATTTATCGTATTCACAGATCAAGATTTTTCCGGAAGGAAAAGTTTCAATCGGGAACACAAGTTCACCATCAGAAAAAGGGCTAACTCATTTTATTACCGGGAGCAAGATCGGCTTTGCGGGATTGTCATCAACAATTACTTCGTCGGCATTGATCAGGGGCAACAATGTTTATTCATCGGCAACAACGCCTGATTACACATGGTACAATAATGACCAAACAGGTCTTTTTCATCCTGCTGCAGGCTCATTGGGAATAAGTACCAACGGAACACAAAGGATGCTAATTGATGCCAACGGCAATTTTGCTTTCAATTCAAGTCCTGTTTCCGGAGTAAAGTTTTATGCGTTTTGCGGACTTTCAAGGTTTGCATATATTTACCCGGGGTACAACACTGCCGTCAATATTGAACTTTATGCTGTTGACCCCAGAATATACAGTCCTTCGAACAAAATAGTTTTTTATAATACCCCGGGGGGCAACTTTATTGATATCTCGGTAAGGAATGTATTTTTAAATTCTGATTTAAAATCAAAAACAGATGTTACACAGCTTAACGATTGTCTTGAAAAAGTTATGAAGCTCAACGGCGTGTCATACTATTGGAAAACCGACAGCGCCAAAAGAAATTTAAACACAGGACTAATTGCACAGGAAGTGGAAAAAATTATACCTGAAGCTGTAATTACCGATGATTCCCTTCACAACAAATTAATATCGTATAATGCCATCATTCCGTATTTAATTGAATCAATAAAAGAGCAACAAAACGAAATCGAAAAGCAAAAAAGCAAAATCAGGGAAATGGAAAACAATATTGACCTATGCTGTTTTTCATTTACCGGAAGCACAAAAAGCCGGAGTGATGAAAACACAGACACGAAGGGAGAGAAACCACTTTTAGGACAAAATATACCAAATCCGTTCAACAACACAACAGAAATAAAATACAAAATCCCTTCAGAAACAGAAAACAGTTCGATTATTGTTTTTGATATGACAGGTAAACTTGTTATAACATACCCGGTAAACGGAAGCGGGAGTTTGACCATAAGCAGTAACGAGCTTAACCCCGGCATGTATTATTATAGTCTGGTTGTAAATGGTACCGAATACGATACAAAAAGAATGATCATTTCAAAGTAATGCAATATGAAAAGCACATTGTTAAAATTAATCATGATTATATTTGTCACAAGGTTTCTACTTATGACAACAACTCCAAGCTATGCGCAAACTCCGCCCGTTGATCCGGCATATGAGCTTGTATATGCTGAGGAATTTAACGGAGCAGTAATTGATTCGACATTTTGGTTTCAAAGATATCCGTGGCATCAGCGTACAAATTACAAGTATTTGTGGTGTAATACAACAACACTGATACCACAGGCAGCAATTAAAGTATGGAAAAGCTACTCGAACCATACGCTTGAGCAATCGAACACCCCGTTGAGCGGAGGAAAGCTTTTGCTTACAACAAAAAAGGAAGATTACTGGGGGGAGGTCTGGAACTGGCCCGGGGGCATATGGGAAAGAGATTCATTGCTGTTTCACTTTACTGCAGGAATGATATTTTCAAAATTTCATATTAAGTACGGCTACTTTGAGATGAGGTTCAAATATCCTGAATTGCCGCCTACACCGAAAAATTATGGTGGTCACGGAGGCGGTTTTTGGCTGTGGAGTGGTGGTGACGGAACGGTTACCAACTACTGGAGCGAGATAGATTTTCCCGAAACCAATGCTTATTGCGAAGATTGTGATGATCAATATAACCATGCTATGGTTGGGTGTCATTACCAGAAATTTGCAAATACAACGGCCAATCACGAGGCAAAAGTACTTGGTAATTTTGAGCCCGGAGTTTGGTATAAAACAGCATTAAACTGGACCTCGAACAGCATTGAGTATTATATTAACGATGTTCTGGTACACAGCTCGTTAAATAATCCCGAAAAAATGAGTCCCATGTTCATGATCGTAAACCAGGGGGGTTGTTACCAGCCGCTTGACAATTATTGTGTGCCATACGATACCATTAATGCAAACGGAACACAGTTCCCTTATATTAATGAAATTGATTACATAAGGGTATATCAACCAAACACAAGTTCGAACAATGGTTATTTTCTAACTTCATTTAATCCTGCCACTTATATTAACAGTGTTCATGTGTCGATAATCACGGGGGGCACTTTTAACCTTGAAAATGTGACCAATCAGAGTTTTTGGGCATCGGATTATATACTGATGAACGAAGGCACAACTATTGGCAACGGAAACAGTGTGCTTTTTAATGTATGTCTTAAGGACAAGGTGTTTAGCAGGGTGTACCCGATAAATGATAAATCGGGCGGAACTGTTGAAGAAGTGCCCGGGTCGATTATTGATAAAATGAACCATAATTATTAGCCATGAAAAGATTTTTACTGTTTGTTATTATGTTTTTTGGGCTGGCAAGCAGCTATGCGCAAGAGCCAGTGCCCGACTCGCTTGTTGGAATGTACAAGGGTCTTTTTTATTTTAAATATTTTGATGATCCTGATTGGACTATAACAAGCGACACGACTTATGTAACAGACATCAATATTGGAATCTGCGGTGTAGTCTTGCATGGGCCAATGGGTGTATGGAACGCAGCCGGGTTTGAAACCTGGTATTCCTATTGCTATGGAAATTCAGCAGAAGGATTTACACGGTTTTTTGATGAAGACAGTCTGTTCATTTCTTTTTCAGGGCTCTCAATGCCCCCACCCGATTACCATCCATACTCAATCAAATTCAGGGGAAAGAGGGTGCCCGATAGTTCTTACGTAGGGATAGTGCAGAAAACACCGACAAATCAATACAGGGTTTATCCTTGTCCGGCCCGTGAGTATATTATTTTAGAGTACAGGCAGGGAGAACCGGCAGAAGGCGTTTTCTGTCAGATTTATGATCTTACAGGCCGAAAGGTATGTGAAGAAAAAACAGGGGAAGGCGGAAAAGTAAATGTTAGTAGATTAAAGGATGGGGTTTATGAATTAATGGTTTCGGACAAAAGAATGCCTTTAAATGTTAGGTTTATAAAATTAAATGAGTATCGGGGAAGATGAAAGATGTTTTATCCATTATTTGTTTTCCAATTTTAATTTTTTATAAGCACCAAACCACATAATTGACCGTCTTTGCGAAGAGGGTAGACAAATTAAATGGATTACTTAAAAAGTTGATGCGATGAAGCAATCTGCTGATTAAACCGTGGATTCGATTAGGAGATTATTCACTAAGTTCATGAGATCGTTTTACTAAGTTGCTTCATCGCATTGGCCTTTGTTCAAATCCAATAATCCGGCCAAGCTCTTCGCAATGATGGACATAAAATGGTTTACTATTGTTAATATAAACCGATAGTCAATATTTTTAAAATATTTACTTAATCATTTATTTCCGCCGGGAAGGAATGTATCGTTCTATTATGCTTATGGCCGGCGGTTTCCTTTTCGTGGGGTATGTCCCCGGCCTGAAGGCCGGGGTTATGGTTGGGCAACTCCTTCGGAGTTTGTTTCACCAATTGACATTTAATTATGGAATTGTTCTTATTACTCCACTCTTCCTCCTCTATGCCCTTTGTAGCTTCAGGGAAGGAGGACGGACTTCGGACTTCCATCTTCCAACTTTATGGACTTTCGACTTTATGGACTTTCGACTTATTGGCTTTTGTCCTTTAGCCGGACGGGCTTTTACTTTTTATTCACCGGTGTTTATTTTATAGGCGTTCATGAGACCGCTGTCGCTCAGTTGCTTGATCAAAAAGTAAAACAAAATCCCGATTGCTATCGGGACAAGAACGAATAAGGGTTATTCCGCTTCGCTTCATGAGCTTACGCAATGTTCCCCCCGCATGGCCATCGCATGGCGCGCCGATTTATTCCGCTTCGCTCCATGAGACCGCTTCGCTCAGTTGTTCGGGCCACCGCGCGGCTTCATCTTAGCTGATGAGTTTTATCTCTTATTTTGGCTCCTGACTGAAGCATTCCGTTGTTTCAACAGGGATGTAAACTCCGGTGGACGAGCCAACGCACGCGGCAAGCCTTACCGACATGTTCTTGATAGGTATAGTATTCTGAGTTCCATTTTTGTTTCCTATAATGAGATTATCCTCATTAAAATTCCCCACGCATGGCCATCGCATGGCACGCCGATTCATTCCATTTACTCCTTAGTTTTTTTCTCTTCCAAAATCATTTCCTTGTATTGTGAAATAATATCATCAAGGTAATCATTTAGGTTATCACTGTTTTCCTTTTCCCAACTCTGGTTATTATATTTTTCCTTGCCTGCTTTTTCCAGATATACCAATGCTTCGTCTTTCAATCCGGTAAAATAGTCCATGCAGGCAATGATGTAATAACTTTCTTTCTCCTGCCCTGATCTTGCAGTGTCTGTGAGCATTTTCTCAGCTAAACCTTTTGCTTTATCCCTGCAAATTTTAGCATTATCGGTTTGTTGATCTGATTCGTAATGGTATCCCATTACTCTGTAAAACCTGCACCAAAAATCATCATCTCTTCCAAGAACCGAATAAACTTTTTCAGCAACCTCAAGTCTTTTATGCATGGGAATAGAAGTGTAATCATCGTACTTTTTTCCAAAATCAATATCCTTAAGTATTAATTTGATTTCTTCTGTCTTATCAGGAGGAATACTGTCGAAATCCCACATAAACGTTGTAAAATTGCATTTGAGGCAGGAGTAAACAGATTGGTCATCGGTAAGAGGCCAGTAAAAATATTGGAATTTTGTTTCCCACTGATAAATATAACCACCATAGCTGCCAACCTGATTAAAGTTACCGGTAGTTTTGCAAACAGGACAGGTTGCCTCACTTGGATACCATGTTGTTGCCTGCGCATTGAAAATCAATGTCAGAACAAATACTGTTGATAATATGAAGTTTTTCATATGAATAGGTATTAAAGGGTTTTAGTTACAATACGCTTATAATTTTATAACGGTGTTTTTTGTTGCATATTTCATGACTGAATTTTAAAGATTTTTGACAAATATTAAACCAAACTCAGGTTAAAAACAAAAATATTTAGGTACCACAAAATATTTCAAATAGCGAAAATAGTGTCTCACAAAGATAAATTGGACTAATTGTCATGGTTTACTTTTCCGCAAATCAAAATTCATTAAAATTTGCTTTTGTTTCCGTTTATCCGTATATTTGTGGATAAATAGAATTGAAATGAATACCGGTTTTAACATTTTCAGAGAAAAGCTGTTTCAGCAGGGAATATTCAGCATCACATCAATACGGATAATTTTCCCCGGATTTAATACTGATAATCTGCTGTCCTGGCAAAAAAAAGGCTATATATTAAAAATCAGAAACGGCTGGTATTGCTTTAAAGAATTTCTTTCTGTAACTGACCATCATTTTTTGATTGCCAACAATATTTACCAACCTTCTTATGTGAGTCATCAGGAGGCATTGTCTTATTACGGACTTATCCCTGAACACATCGTAAATTCTGTTTCAATCAGCACCAATAAAACACAGGTTTTTAATTTTTATGGAAAGGTTTACAAATATTACTCCGTTAAGCCTGCATTTTTCTTTGGCTATTGTCTGAAAAACATGACTGTTAACGGCGAAAACAGAAATTTTATGATTGCCGAAAAAGAAAAAGCAATTCTTGATCTTTTGTACATTTATGACTTTTACCGGACAGCTCAGGACCTGGAAGAAATAAGATTCAATGAACAGGTGTTGCAAAATGATATTGACTGGAAAAAAATGGATGAGTTCTTAAAAAGATTCGGAATAATAAGTCTGGAAAAGAAAATCCTTACCATTAAAAAGATTTATAATATATGATCGCATTAACCGAAATAGTAAGGCAATATCCACAATGGATGCAAAAACCGGGTTTTTATGACCAGATGGTAAAGGAATATCTTCATCATCACATGCTGCGATTACTTTTCTCAGGAAAACATTCTGCCAATATTAGTTTTCTTGGTGGGACTGCTCTCAGGTACTTTTATGGCATTAAAAGATTTTCGGAAGACCTCGGTTTTGATTGCTTCAACCTGACAAGAGAATCGTTTATTGAAATGACCGGAATGGTTGAAAAAGGACTTAGAAAACAAGGTTATGAAGTCATTATTGAGGATAAGAAAAAACACGAAGAGTTAAATGCCTTTCGCAGAATATTTGTCTTTCCTGAATTAAAGTATCGTTTGGGAATCAGTCAGCAAAAGGAAGCAAAATTTTTCATCAAGATTGAAGCAGAACCTCATGGGTTTTTATATAATCCTGAAATTAAAACTTTGAATGGATTTGGTGTTTCTACTCCGGTAGGCACTGTTCCTTCAGGCATTCTTTTTTCTACAAAAATTGCTGCCGCCATCAATAGAAAAAAAGACGGGGATTTTTATGATGTAATCAATCTGATTGACTTTCTTAACCCTGATTTTTCATATTTAAACTACCGTTGTAAGATCAGCAATCCTGAAATGCTGAAAAAATCATTGTTAAAAGCTGCTGAGGAAAGAAAACTGGAAACCCGCAAAGTTTATGACTGCGAACATATACTTTTTGAAAAAAATGATTTGGAAAAACTCAGAACTTTTTCGACTTATATTAATAATTTTGATTTTGGGAGATTTGGTTGCAACTTATACAATATATGATGAAAATGAAAATATTATTAGAATTATAAAAGTTTGAAGTAGAAGTTTGTTTTCGATAAAATTATCTTTCTTCTTTTCCGCGTTTTTTATAAACCTTTTTTTTAAGATTAGTTTTTCGGATAAATCCTGCTTCTTCAATAAATATTAATTAATTTTGATTAATTGATTATCAGATTTATTATGACTGAAACAAATAGAATTGAATTTAAACAAGAATTGACAGATAATTTCGAAAAAGAAGTTATTGCATTTCTGAACTATCGTGAGGGTGGCATTATTTATTTTGGTATTGATAAAAATGGAAAAACAATTGGAATTAAAGACCCTGATTCAATACAATTAAAAATTAAGGATCGTTTAAAAAACAATATTCAACCTTCTTGTTTAGGTTTGTTTGATGTTATTTGTGAACAACGGGATGGTCTAGATATAATCAAATTGATAGTTGCAAGCGGATCCGAAAAACCATATTATATTCGGAAATATGGAATGACAGAAAAATCTTGTTTTATACGTATTGGTTCTGCTGCTGAACCAATGCCTATTACAATGATTGAAGATTTGTTTTCTAAACGCACAAGAAATTCAATTGGAAAGATGGTATCTCAATATCAAGATTTGACTTTCGAGCAATTAAAGATTTACTATGAAGCAAAAGGACTTAAACTGACTGAAAAATTTGCTAAAAATCTGGAACTTCTCACTAGTGGGGGAAAACTGAATTACGTGGCTTATCTGATGGCAGATGAAAATGGAACATCAATAAAAGTAGCTAAATACTCAGGAACAGACAGGGTTAATTTAATTGAAAGCAATGAATATGGATATTGTTCTTTGATAAAATCTACAAAGCAAGTCCTCGATAAGATTGAATTAGAAAATCGCACTGCCACCAAAATCACATCAAAAGAGCGATTGGATTCTCGTCTTTGGGATTCAATTGCTATTCGCGAAGCCGTTATAAATGCTATAGTTCATAACGATTATTCAAGAGAAGTTCCGCCTAAGTTTGAAATTTTTTCTGATCGTATAGAAATCACATCTACGGGAAGTTTGCCTGAAGGAGTTGACAGAGAAGAATTTTTTGAGGGATTTTCAATTCCTCGCAATAAAGAATTAATGAGAATTTACAAAGATTTGGAAATGGTTGAACATCTTGGGTCGGGTATTCCTAGAATTTTACAAACATATTCAAAAGACTGCTTTAAGTTTTCAACAAACTTCATTAGAATGACATTCCCTTCAATAGAACCTGTTTATGAAAATATAAGTTCGGGAAAGAGTTCGGGAAAGAGTTCGGGAAAGAGTTCGGGAAAGAACATAGAAATTTTAGATATTCTACTTTTAAAATTATTAAAGAGCAATCCGGAATTAACAATACCTGAATTAGCAAAAGAAATGAAAATTGGCACAAGAGCAGTGGAAAAACAAATAGCAAACTTTAGAGAAAAAGGGCTGCTTGAAAGAAAAGGTGGAAGAAAAAATGGCTTTTGGGAAGTTAAAACCCAATAATTAGAACCCAAATGACCAAAAACATCAAAGTAATTGCTTTCGACGCCGACGACACGCTGTGGGTTAATGAACCCTATTTTCAGGATGCTGAGAAAGAATTTTGCAAACTCCTTGCTGATTTTTTACCAGCAGCAGAAATTTCATCAGAACTATTCAAAACCGAAATCACCAATCTTGAGAAATATGGTTACGGTGTAAAGGGTTTTATGCTCTCAATGATTGAAACAGCAATCAGGATTAGTCACAAAAAAGTATCTCCCGAAACTATTGAAAATATTATCAATCTGGGAAAATCCATATTGGAAAAACCCACTGAATTACTTGATGATGTTGATTTTGTCCTAAATAAGCTGAAAGACAATTACCGCTTAATCCTTGCAACCAAGGGTGATTTATTGGACCAGCACAGAAAATTAAACAACTCCGGCTTAATTCATCATTTCCATCACATTGAAATTATGAATGACAAAAATGAATCGGATTATCTAAACCTTCTAAAACGGCTTGAAATAAAACCTGAAGAGTTTTTAATGGTTGGCAATTCCCTGAAATCGGATATTCTGCCTGTTATTTCTATAGGCGGACAAGCAGTGCATATCCCCTATCACACTACCTGGCAGCATGAAACAATTGAAAATAAAAGTGCGTCGGGAAAATATTTTGAGATTTTGAAAATGAAAGAGATTTTGGAATTGCTTTAATAAAAAATAAATATATATACAATGACCCCAAACCTGAAACAAATCTTCACCCAAACCGAAGCCACGCTGAAAAAGCAGCTCGGACTTTCTGAGGAAGAATACAATAAGAAATACTTCAGTTACAATGACAGGAAGTTTATTCGCCGGACTGATGAGGAATACTTCACCATCATGAAGCATATTATCTTTTATTCGGGTTTTCGCGCCGAAAAGGTGACCAAAAGACTTCCGGTTATTAATAAACATTTGCCCGGCTTTAAAACTGTTGCCTGTTACGACGGAAATATTATAGATGAAATTCTTGATGATCCCCACATGATCAGGAACAGGGGCAAAATCAACGCTATTGTTAAAAATGCTAAGGTCTTTATTAAGCTTATTGAAAAGCATAAATCCTTTCATGATTATATTGTCTCTTTTCACCCTGAGAAATCACTGGAAAACCTTTTTAATCTGCAACACGACCTGCAGAGAAGATTTGGCTATTTGGGCGAAATTACTGCCTGTCATTTTTTGTCCGACATCGGACTGAATATCTTAAAACCTGATCTGGTTATTACCCGGATATTTCACCGGCTTGGTCTTATCGAAAATGAAAAACTAACGGATAAAGCCATTGAAGTGGGTAGGAAATTTGCTGAGGAAACCGGCTATGCTATCAGGTATATTGATATTGTTTTTGTTACTTATGGACAAAATGGTGGTCCGGGTGTTTGTCTGGGGGAGAAACCGAAGTGTGATGTTTGTGGGGTTAGGGAGTTTTGTGGATATTTGGGTTAAGTTGGAAGAGGGCTTTAAAAAAGGGATTTTTTTATATTGATATTGGTTAATCAGCTTTCTTACAAAATTGATATACCAATTGAAGTTACAAAATTGCCCCCGGAAAACGAGGGTTTAAAACAAACAGTTTTATCTGATTTAAAAATATAGTTGTGTGGAATTAAGGTGCAGAGCACCGTACTCTCTGTAGAATATATGAATATCTCTAAAGTTAAGGTGCAGAGCACCGGACTATATCTTTTTTTGTGTTTGAGGGTTTTGATGGTGTTTATTGGATTGATTTTGCTTTTGTCCTTAAGCCGGACGGGCTTTTACTTTTTGCTTGATCAAAAAGTAAAACAAAAAATCAAGAACGAATAAGGCTTCCCCCCGCATGGCCATCGCATGGCGCGCCGATTCGTTCGGGCCACCGCGCGGCTTCATCGTAGCTGATGAGTTTTATCTTTTATTTTGGCAATGAGTCGCACCATCCCGATGTATCAATCGTGATGCAAACAAATGTGGACGAGCGAGCGCAATCATCAATCCTGAGATTTGCATTTTAGTTTAAGATTGGCTTTATGGTTTTGAGGGCTTTCTATACAATTTGTCAAAAATATATTAAACACAACAATTTATTCATTTCATTGTCTTTCAAAAGAATAAATATTATTTAATGGCTTTAGAATAACTTGTTTTGTCATTCTGCCATATTAATTTCAAAAAATTAATTACAATGAATTTCAGGATCTTTTATCACTATATCAGGGAGATAATCCAACAATCTTTCATGGGAATCACTAATAATAATAGATGAAACAACAAGAGCAATTATTGCAAGACACATAGAGTACCAAATCAACTTATTATTTTTATGCGTATAACCAAAACTCAAATAAAAAGGAATTGCAATTGCAATGTATATTCCATAAATCAATGAATAATCACTTTTACATAAATGATCATTTGCAATATAAAGGGTAAAAAAATTATTCAAATACATCAAAAGAAAAGCAATTGAAACTGATGCAAAATTCAGAGGAAAAATTGTTTTATCTTTTGGAAAATCATACGCCATTGGTTCAAAAAGGCTTGTACCTTTCATGGATGCTTTCACAAATTTTATTTTATTTTCATCAAAATGTACTTCTCCATCACAATCTTCAAATAACTTTTTTGATAAAATTTGTTTCGTTTTTACGCATGATATAAATAAGCTAACCAGGAATCCAAATTCAATAAACAAATATAAAAGTAAAACAGGGAGTAGAATCAAAATTATTTGAGTATCACGTATTTTTAAATAATCCATTGCTAAAATTTGTATTTCCAATAAATTATTTGACAGTCCAAATGCCAGCACAATGCTGGCTAATTGTAAAAGCAGGTTTCTTACTAGTTTTTTGGAGGTGCTTTTTTGTGTTTCGATAGTTTTATCGAGCAGGTATTTGTAATTATCTTCCGCCATTTTTTTTGTTTTTTTGTTTAGTAAAGACTCAGGTAAAAATAGTAATATATTTTGAATTCAAAAATTATTTTGTATAATTGCAAAAATTTTATTATGTCAGATAATAGCATCGATCCAATGCCGGAATTTGATCAAATTCAGTTGGAGCAATCAATGGAAACATTCAGGATGATCCAGGGCAAAATATTTTCAGTTGTTCTCGGGTTAACAGTGGCTGATGTTACTTTAATTGGTTTTGCAGTTGAAGGCAAAAATGCGTGGATTGCACTGATAGGAGCAGTTTGCTTCGTTATAATGTACTTGTACATATTTATCTCCAGGCAATTTTTAAATGCCTCGGTTTTAACGGCACTTTCCATTGAAAAAAAATATGGCAGCAAGGACATTGACTGGCTTGTAACTTCCTGTATTAAAAATTCAACAAGTAAACAAATAAGGGAACAATTGTTAAATGAATTTCCGTACTATAATAGTAATTATACCAATCAAAGGAAACCTACCTTTGGTTTTACAAAAAGCAGATATGGTGCTGAAATTACTTTGTTTGTTTTATTTGCAATTCAGGTTGTTACTTGTTTGATTATTGCGTGCTGATGAACAACCCCGGGGCAGAGGAGGTATTTGGAAGGGTTTATGGGGTGATAGGTTTATGGGGTGATTGTTAGAGGGATTAAAGAGATAAAATATTGGTTGATATGAAAGATTAGGAACGAAATTTTATTTGATAAAAGTTGATATATGCCCAAATTGGTATTTTTTGCACTGGTTTTTGCGAATATATTCAAGTTGGGTCAAATTAAAAAAATGAAAAACGAACAAAAAATTAAAGAAAAATGGCAGATACAAACTTGATAACGAATTATCTTAGGGATACTTTTTTTGTTGGAAGTAATTACTCATTCCATTCAGTTTTAGGCATACATGATTCTTCTAATACCACAGCTTATGTCTATTTTAATGTTATTAATAATTCTGACGACAAGACTTATAAATCAAATTGCAAATTAATATTCTTACGCAATGATAAATGGTATCTGTATGAATTGACGATTTTTGATTCCAAAGGAAAAGTTCTACTTTATTATAATAATCTTTTAATACCAATTAATTAATTCTAATGATATGAAAACAAATATTTTTATTGTTATGTTTGCGCTTCTTAGTACATATACTTACGCACAACCAGACCCAACTATTGATAATACAAAAAAGTTTAGTTTAGGTTACCAATTAGGCAAGAGTAGCTGGTTTTTTAATTATAATATCATTACTCCATCAGGGATTGTTTATTTTGATTTGGGAAAGGATGAAATCGATGCACAAGGAAATTTTACTCGACCAGATTTTTATAAAGACGGCTCTGGAACTTTTAATTTACAAGTATTATCAGGCGATTTATTTTATGGCAAGTCTTGGTTTAGAGGAGGTTTAAGTCTTGGACTTGGGGTATCTTCAAATTCAGGTAAAACCGACGAAAGTTCATTTGTTATAATGAATGTTGGTCCTGCTTTGACATTTAATCAAAATGTCAGATTAGAGATAGGTATGAGTATTGGTCTATCTGCAAAGGAATCTTATTCGAAAATTTATGATAATGCATTTTATATAGGCCTATCATTCCCTACAAACATTAGTGAGAACATTAAAAAGGCAATAAAAGAAGATTAATTGCACTCATCAAGCTGTGTAAAACATTTTATATATATGGCTATATAAAATCTAAGTTTGGTATATCTTTATTGTATCATAGCTTGCAACCCCCAAATATTTCATAATAACATGGCAGTCAAACGTCTAGCAATAAAAAACAATTCTGGAAAAATTAATACTTGAAATTGTTTATTTACTTGTACTTGAATAATTTTATCTTTGAATAGGTTATTAGACAAACTGCCTTTATGGTATATCTTATTGAAACGACCTGAACAACATATCATTGAGACGAAATCTCAGCGAATTTTCGCGAACATTGTGCCAGACGAATGGGTTGCTCGAGAAATAAAGCCTGACTATGGAGTTGACTACCTTATGGAGATTTTCAAAAATGGTCAATCAACAGGAAAAACCTTTTTTGTTCAACTCAAGGGTTCATCTCAGGTAATAGAAAATGATACTTTTAAAAAGCAGTTTGAAGTAGCCAATTTAGACTATTATGCTTCATTATCGCTCCCTGTTCTAATCGTTTGCGTATCAGTAACCACTGAGAAAGTATGGTGCTTATGGTCAAATAATTTAATAGATGCATTCACCATAAAAGATAAACAAGAAAGCCTATACGTTATATTAGACAAGAAATATCTGATAGATAAAACTTCCTTTCCAAGATTCGAAGCAGATTTAGATTCAACAAAGAAATTTGGCATATCAGTTACTGCAGAAGGCGAAATAGGTGTTCTATTAAATAGGTCTATCTTAAAGTGGATAAACCATTTCTATTCAAAAACGATTTCGATTGACTTTAGGTATCTACCAAACCATATTGAACTTAAATACCTCTCTAAACCAGATAACATACTAGATTTTACGATAAAAGCCTTTGGCTTTAAAAAAGACATTCGAATAAAAGAGATCAAAGAAGACAGTATCGAATTAAACCGGCCGGTGTTTGACGAAAATGATGTTAATGATTTAAATAAGGAAATTTTAAAGACAATTGCAATCTGCTTTGCCAAATACGATATACAAGGCTCGTTGATGCTTTTAAGAAAGATAATAAAAAAAGGAGCCTTTATTACTGAAGATGAAATGTTATCATTAGATCCAATGGGCTTGTTAACACTTTCAAGGACTAAAAGCGAATTACCACTTTTTAACAAACTCATAAAAGACATTATCAATCTAGATCCGCAGGAAGTGTTTTTCTTTTGTGACCTTGCTTATTTTGCAGTTGACCCAGAGTCAAAAGAGCTTCAACAGTATAGAATCGAAAACCTGACCTACCTGCTTTCAAAAACAAAAGATGATTCCGTAAAAGGGACATCCCATTACAATCTGGGTAATATTTTAAAAAACAATTTGGACACCAATACCGCTTTATCCCATTATTTTAAGGCTCGAAAACTTCTCCCAGATTATATAGAGCGGTCATATTGGTGGCGTGAAATTGCAGGACTACTCTTTTCTAAAGGACACTTTGCCTGGGCTGAATCATGCTATCGAAAATCATTAGAAAAATCTAAAACTCATCAGCCAAAATCATTTAGCAGATTAGAGAAAAATTTCCCGAAAGAAGATAAATTAACAACTGCACTTATTGCAGATTGCTTGTTTTTTCAAGGTAAATTTAAGGAAGCTCATTTGCAATTTGATAAATATTTTGATGAAACAACAGCGAGAATTCAGGAGTGGATGCTTAAAAATATTGTTTGTATTGAATTGATAAATCGAAATCTTGATTCGATACATATTGACAGAACAAAATCTTCACAACTTATTGAGAACGCTTTAAAAACTTCCGTTGATGATGAGATTATCAATCTTCTCAATGAAGCTATTAAAGCAAACCCCTTAAATGGACTTGCGTGGTTTAACCTGGGTGTTGCATTAGACAAAAAAGGAAAATTTCAAGAAGCACTAATTGCTTTTTTGACTACCTCCGTAATCCAAATATGGGACAAGGAAGCGCAATTTAATGCAATGACTATTGCCTTAACTCAGCAAAATTTTGAGTTCTTAGTGACATTATTAGAATTTGTTATCGAAAAGCACGGAGACACTGTTGGCAATGATTTAGCTGACTATATAATGAAAAAAAATATTCCTCTGGATACAAAAAAAATATTGATTAAGGCTTTTAACGAAATGATTGAGAAAATGAAAAACGAGGCATAATAATTAAGCTTCGTGTGGTCAAGGAACGAGACCCAACATGAAGTCCCGAATGCTTTCGGGATTGCACGAAACTTCGTTTCGGCGCATGCATCCGGGGCTTTTTTCAGCCAATATGTTTCGAGATTTTGGAGTATGTGCAATTTAACCACCATATACCCGCCCAATAAAAATTCCCTTAATCAACTCCCACCTATTCCATTGACAATTGAACAACTAAAATTGCGAAGTATATTTAAATGTTAATTGATAATAATAATTAAATTTGACTATCGTAGATATACGCGCAAATTGGGATGAAAAGAGTGGGGTGTGGAGGATATTCAAGTTAGTACACATTTTATGAGAACAGTGCTTTTTTTAAATATTATTCATTTTTTTATAAATTTTGGTTTCGGGCAGAATTCAATAAATGTGGAAGAATTAAAGTACAGTCAAAAAGCTGATTCTTTTTCTGTTTTTTATAATAATTGTGAATTATCTGACGACAAAATTCAAATTAGAAAAGCCGGACAGAAAATAGTGTTTTACTATTATTTTAAAAATAAAGAATCAGAAATTGTGACAGACTCACATTATTCTGAAGAAATTCAATTTGAAATCACTCCTGTTTCCGGACAGGACTTATATAAAACTTCTAATCCTGAAGAATTTAATACAATTTATAACTGGGATTGTTTTTGCGAATGCCCAGACAGCAATCAAGCCAAAAATAATATTGGAGAAATCACAGCTATAAAAATTAATGACACGATTTGGATAATTAACCTAGAAATTGAAAACAAACCTTATAAGAAAGAAAAAATAATTAATACTGTATTTTATATTTATAAGCCATTTTATGAAGTAATTAACGGAGATACAATTAATCGTTTCGACAAAATTGGCAGGAAACAAGGAAAGTGGAAAATTGAAAAAGATACCTACTTGAAAGAAGGTGATTTTTTAGACAATTATTTTACAGGAACAGAATGTTTTTATGTTATTCGCAACGGGAAGAAAGTTTTGGGAATGATTATCGAATATGAAAAAAACAAAATAATTCGAACAATTAACTTTGACTAAAAACGTGGGCTAACCGCGTGTTAATTTAGTCGATCGTCTGTTGGAAAGTTCACTGCAATTAATTAGTTTTACAACTGGCGGATGGTTAAGCGGTTTTTAAGCCCAAAAAAGACCATAACGTGAAACGTTATACCACATTATCTTAACAGATGAACAGTTTAGAGAAATTTAATGCTCTTATTAATGATTTTATTAAACCTGTTTTAAAAAAAAACGGATTTATAAAATCAAGTCTTCACTTTTACAAAAGAGAAGAAGATTTTATTAAATTTATTTCAATAGAAAAAAGTTCCTGGAATACGAATGAGAATGTAAAATTTTCATTTAATATACATGTTTTTGACTTTCTGGCCTACAAATATATTGGAGAAGGAGAAATACTACCAAAATTGCCTGTAAATACTTTTTATAGTATCATAAGCACAGATTTAAGTGAATTGAGCAGACAGAAAAAAGATCGATATGAAATATCGAAAGAAACAGAAATTGACAAATTATTTTCTGTCATTGAAAAAGACATTTACAATTACATAATTCCGTACATAGACAAATTTAATAGCAAAGAGGATTTGTATCATGAGTATTGCGCTGCCGGTAATGAAGCGTGGAGAGCTCGTGGAACAGAACTATTTGCCGGAATACATGAAATAGAATTTGGAAATAAATTAAGCGGAATTTCAAAAATTAAAAACTGTCAATTAAGATGGTCTGACAATGATTTTTGGAATAATAAACTAAATAAACTTATCGAAAAAATAACAAACGTGGTATAACACGGTTATTCAACGTTAAAAAATTCAGCACATGATAATTTATGGAAGCCGAAAAATAAGAATAAAAAAGCATGACGATTTTCAAATCAAATGCGAAAATTGTGGTGGTTATGAACATAGATTCTATGTCTATCAGGAATATTTCCATGTTTTTTTTATACCTATATTTCCTTCAGGCATCAAGACAATAAAATCAGCTTGCCTTAAATGCAGTTATTTATTCAATCAGGAAAAAAAGAACCACTATTTGTCAATCACAAGAACCCCTGTTTATTTTTATACAGGGATTATTTTATTAGCTGGATTGGTATTTGCCGGTGTAATTGGAAATTTAATAACTCAAAGGGAGAAATCTGAATTTGTGAATGACCCAATGATCAATGATGTTTACCTGATAAGAGATGATGATAATGATTCAAAGACGTATTACTTTTTAAAAATAAAAAATATTAACTCGGACACCGTAGAACTAATTCATAGTGCTTACCAATACAATGAATTTGTATCAAATATGCACGATTCAGATTATTTTGTAAAAGACAAGGTTAATAAGGTTTTAAAATCAGACTTGAAAGATTACCTTGACGACGGAACGATAAACAGTGTTGAAAGAGATTATGAAAAAACCAGTAGATTTATGATTGAGAAATAAAACTCTACAAATTGCACGATAGTTTTATTTAAGATTCAGTCGGTTTGGAAAGTTCGCTACAATTAATTAGTTTTACTGTTGGCGGTTGGTTAAGCTGTTTTTATGCCCAAACAAAACCAACACTGAGGGTTAGTCAGAATTTTTGAACAACAGCAAGTAAATGACAGAAAGACCAAACATATTAATAGTATGCGGACGAAATAAAAAGCGCAGCAGGACAGCGGAGCATATTTTTAAAAACGACAACCGTTTCAATATTCGTTCTGCCGGACTAAGCCCCAAAA
>MEOH01000021.1 GCA_001769535.1 Bacteroidetes bacterium GWF2_38_335 | reverse complement strand
GGAGGAACATCAGACAATTATTCTTTAATAACTGATATTGGAAGCGGTTGGCAGAATTTGGGTACCCACTCATCGTCCACACAGTCTTACAGTCCGACTGCTGTTATCACAAAAAGATTTTATCTTTCAACATTTGGAAGTTATATTGCTGGTTTTTCTGCTTCCTCAATTTACACTCCCTCTCCTGTTACAGATGAATTAAGGATAAAGGGTTCAGTTTATAAGGTACAAGCCAGTGCCAATTCAACAATTATTGGAGATATGGTTGTTACTAATGTATCAAACAATTCAATACTTGATGTTAAGGCATCATCAGATTTTCATACCGAAAGTGACATTATAAATGAATCAGGGAGTACTATAAAACTCAATGGACGGATCAATATTGAAGGAGATATAATTAACAATGCTTTGATCAATTCTTCAGGAGAAATAATTTTTATAGGGAATTCAGATCAGACAATTGGAGGTTCAAATGTTACAAGTTTTAGTGACTTTACAGTTAATAAACCAAGCGGAAATGTAATATTGGATATTAATACTATTGTATCAGAAACATTAAAACTAAATAGCGGAATTATTATTACAGGATCAGACACTTTAAAATGTACCAGTCCATTATCGTCGAAAATAACAGGTTATTCGGGCAATAGTTTTGTTTTCGGTTTTCTAAAAAAATCTATTGGTGTAAATACTTCCACTTATCCTTTGCCAGTTGGAAATGGAAATGGAAATACATTTTATCACCTTGCAGAATTCATAAACAATAATGTGGTTGGAATTTCGGCTATTACAGCATCAGTTGCATCAATAACAGAATCGGGGAATAATGTAGATGTGAATTTAGACCCATTAAAAGCTATTCAGGATGGTACTGAGTTGGTAAATGTTTTAGAGGATGCTGAATGGAGAATTGATCCAGCAGGCAATATTACAGCAGGGAATTTTGGAGTTAATCTGTATGTTGACAACATTTCAAATTTGTCATCTGCAGATGATTTTGAATTTTGCGTTTTAAAAAGAAATTCATCTTCAACAGATTATGCAGACTGGGATGCTTTTAGTTCGACTACAACCATTTCAAATACTGATCAAGGAGGAAGAACATATATTACCTATGACGGTGGGGGTATACCAATAGGAAGTGGTTTTGCGCAAAGAACAGGTTATACTTCCTTTTCAAAATTTGCAATTGCAAAATCAGGAGATGTACCTTTACCCGTTGAACTAATATCTTTTACCGGAGAATTAGTCAATGGAAAAGTATACTTAAATTGGACAACTTTAACTGAAGTCAATAATGAATATTTTTCAATTGAAAAAGCAAAATGGGACGAAACAAATAGTTTTCCTGACTGGGAGTTTGTATTGTCGGTACGGGGAGCAGGTAACAGCAGTACTAAAATTGACTATTTTGAAATAGATAAAAATCCATACCAGGGAATTTCCTATTATAGATTAAAACAAAATGATTTTGATGGAAATTATTTTTATTCCAATATTGTACAAATTGACAATACGCAAATACTGAATAATACAGGTTATGTACTTGAGTTTATAACATACCCTAACCCTTCGTTTAATGAAAAAATATTTGTGATCAGCACAAAAGCATATAAACCCGAAAATGATTTATATTTTGAAATAACCGATATGTTAGGGCGTAAAATAATGTCGAAAAGAATTGTTACAGATCAGACAGGCAGTTTCAATTTTTATATTAATGAAGGTATTGATTTGAATTCCGGACTGTACAATGCAAGAATTACTGATTTTTCAATTAACAAGAAGACAATAAGCACATACAGTAATAAACTAGTTATCAAATAATTCAATTACCATGAATACAATTATTTTTGAAGAAAAAGGAAGATTATTTAATGTGAAAAATATAAAAATATTATTCATTTTTATTTTAGTAATATTTGTTCAAAATGCAAAAGGACAAATTGCAATTAATGAAGATGATTCAAATGGAGATGCCAGCTCTGAGTTAGATGTAAAATCTACAACAAAAGGGATAGTTTTCCCAGTTATGACTTTTGCAGAAAGGGATGCTATCCCTTCGCCCGCAGAGGGATTATTAATATTTAACCGTTCCAATGGTCACCATAATTATTTCGATGGTTCTAACTGGAGGCAATTAGACAGAATACTTGTTACAGTGGCAAGCAATCCTTTTGCAGGAACAGGAACTGATGTTGGAGTAGGCGTGGGAGTTACGGACCCTGATAATTCAGCAATGCTTCATATAAATTCAACAACAAAAGGTTTTCTATTA
The DNA here is from genome assembly GCA_001769535.1 of Bacteroidetes bacterium GWF2_38_335. GTDB lineage: Bacteria > Bacteroidota > Bacteroidia > Bacteroidales > GWF2-38-335 > GWF2-38-335. The sequence continues at coordinate 14,831 of MEOH01000021.1, read as the reverse complement.
CCTCGAATTACGGGATCTTCCCCCTCTTCTCCAGCAACAGGATTAATCTATTATAATACAGTATCAGATAGAATTTTGTATTATGATGGGACAGATTGGCAAATAACATCATCAACTACAATTGGACCAGGAGCTGGAGGAACTGGAACATCAGCTGGGTTGTTAATTGGAACAGGAACGATTGCTGCTTCGGCAAAAATGGAAGTCAGAACAATTTCTGCAAAAGGAATGTTAATTCCAAGGATGACTGATGCTCAAAGAGACGCCATTGATTCTCCTATTGAGGGCCTAACCGTTTATAATACAAATAATAATGAAATTCAGTATTACATGAGTGGATCATGGTTTAAATGGTCAAATTCAACAACAGATTATGGACAAGTCATTGGAAATCCCGGTTTATCATGTAAAGATATATACGACATTAATCCTGCAACACAAGGAGTTGATGGAAATTATTTTATTGATCCTGATGGAGGAGGGGTCAACACTCCTTATGAATGTTATTGTGATATGACAACTGAAGGTGGCGGTTGGACACTTGTTGAAAACACAGGGCCAAAAGGGACAAATAATCGTGTCACAGGAGCTTCCGGATCAACACCAATATTACCTACAGATTTAACATTTGGAAAACTTAGTGATTCTGATATCAATTTGATTCGAGGCACTTATTCAACATCCATTTTGCGTGTTCAAAAAATTAAAGCATGTAACTCAAACACAATCTATTTTAAACAAAACAGGGCATTAAATTCTAATTCCGCAAATAATACACAGTCAATACGAACATATTATACTTCATATGCGGATGCGATTTCATCTACAGGTATGCAAACCGGCACATCAAACTACGGAAGTGCTTTTGATACATGGACAGGAGGTCTTGCCGGGTACCAAATTATTTTCAGTTATGGAGGCGAGGGATTTATTTACTCCGGTTGCAACAGTATACATGCGGATTGTACAGCAAACAACAGATCCGTTTGCAATGTTCTTGTGTGGGTTAAACAACCTTAAATACTTTTATCATAAAATAAATGAAAGCAGGTTAGTGAAATTGGAGTTAAAATAGATAAATAAAAATTAAAAAAGAATCGACTTTTAAACGTAACAATCTATTTTTGAGAGGAAATGTTGCAGAGTTTCCTATGAACCCCAGCATCATTTTTCAATCAAAAGTGAGGGTTTAGATACGATGCGATTTGAACTCCCCATTGTATTTTAACAACAAGTGTTATCACCAATTATATAAGCCTTAAGAAAACAAAAATATACAAATCAGCACTAAACAGTTGTGCTTCACGTTAATTTAAAGAAATATCAATGAACAAACGGGAATCGGGTTTTTGCTATGATTGCGAAAAATTTCAGTGTACCAGATTAAAAAACCCTGATAAAAGATACAGGGCCAATTACGGAATGAGCATGATTGAAAACCTTTCTTATATCAAAGACCACGGGATCAATAAATTTTTAAAAAACGAGGAAGATAAATGGAAATGTAGGGTATGTGGTGCCGGGCTGTGTGTCCACAGACATTTTTGTTTAATCTGCAAAACTGAGGTCAAAAAAACGACTTCTGATGTATTTATATCCAATGATTGAAATGAACAAAAAAGAAATATATCTTTTAATCGGACAAAAGGGAAGCGGAAAATCCTTTGTCGGGAAAATTTTTAACGATGAATTTAATGTAAAATTTATCCGGGTAGAAGACTGGGTAAGACAAATCAGGAAAGATCAGGATGTATTCAGTGAAACGTACCTAAAACAGGTATTTGAAACAATTGAGAAGGGAATTCGGGAAGCATTGTTGGAAATAGACAGATTAGTTTTTGAATCAACAGGGTTATCATCTTATTTCGATAAAATGCTTGAGGGTTTGAAAAAGGATTTCCATGTTACAACTATTGGCATTTATGCAGACAGTAAAATTTGTTTAAATCAAGTAAGAGCCAGAGATAAAACAATTCATATAAACATCTCAGACGACCAGGTTTCATTGATAAACGAAAAAGTCAAGGCAAGAAACTTATTGACAGATTTCAGAATTGACAATGAAACCAAAACTGAAAAAGAACTGATCAGGGAGATTAGGACTATTTTAGAAACTGTAAAAATCAATCGAATATAGAAAGAATCCCGAAACGATAATCAAGTTGCGTCTCAATCGGTTGTCAGACAAGTATCATAACTATGCTTGAAGACAGCTTAGCCCTGATAAGACGATTCATTAAAGCATGACCCAAGGCAATACCGTATTTCTACCATAAAATTTCAAGTTAAAATCCAACAGTTTTTAGGTGCTTTACCTCTTTATTGGTAAATATCTGCTTATTATTTTTGTTCATATAAAAGTATACCGGGACAGCATTTTTATGTCACTTTAATGAAATTCAAACAGGGTGTGGAAAAACGCCACTTCCTGCTTAAAAAAAACAACCAAATCTGTAAATGTTTTAAAAAACTGAAAATGAAACCGACAATTACAATTATTATTTCGATGGTTCTATTGTGTGCCCATGCACAGGACAGTTTATTGCTGATGAACGGAAAAATCATACAGGGCAAAATCAGCAAAGTCGAGAGTGGTAATGTTTATTATTCATCAATTGGAAAAACAAGTCTAAAAAGGGTTGAAACCGATGATTTGTTCAGTATCAGCTATAACAACCTTGGTGTAAAATATTTTTACAGTCACGACACAACAAACGGGAACTTTCTAACAAGGGATGAGATGTACACCTTTTTGATGGGACAAAATTACGCCCGTGAAAATTTCAGGGCTCCGTTAAGCACAGCAGGTGGAGTGCTGTTTGGTATTACAGGTGGTGTAGTTGGCTTTTGGGGTATGACAATACCTTGTGCCTATGTTTTTATCTCGGGCATAAAAGAACCGGGATTTGTCTATAATGAAAAGATGCTGTACCAATTCGATATAAAATACATTGAAACAGAACCGCTGATAGTAAACAAACCCGGATTTTCAAACGAAAGACCTAAGATTATGCCTGAAGGAACCCCAATATTTGCAGACCCATTGTTTACGGAAGGTTATATTTATGCAGCAAAGGACCGAAAGGTAAAAAATGCAATTATTGGCGGAGTAGCCGGATTTGTTTCACTTGTGGTTTTCTCTTATATTCTGGTTGCAACGGGAAATTAATTAGATTTTGAAAATCTGGTTGATATTTAATATAACATCCTAAAAAGGGCATTGATCCTTTTTTGAAGCAATTTCGCCATCACTGAATACAACAACATTGAAGAATATTCATTTATTAAGCTCATTTCAACTGATTTAATGGCAGAGGAATTCAAATTGAATCAGGTTTTATTTTTAATACTGTTTCAAATCCCTTATTTTTGCATTAAATATATTGATTTAGTTTAAAATGATTGCAAATGTTTTAATTATAGACGATGAAGACAAACTAAGAGACCTTTTGTCAAGGATTATTATATCAGAAGGTTTTAATGTTACAGAAGCATCAGACTGTAAAACTGCTTTGAAAAAAGTTGACTCTTCCCACTTTGATATAATCATTTGCGATGTCAAACTTCCGGATGGCAATGGTATTGACCTGATAAAACAATTAAAAACAAAAAATAAAGAATCTGAAATAATTTTATTAACGGCATACGGCAATATTCCTGACGGAGTACAGGCAATAAAAAACGGAGCTTTTGATTACATTGTTAAGGGCGATGACAACAATAAAATAATTCCTTTGTTGCACAGAGCAAGTGAAAAAATGCAATTATTAAAACGGATTGAAACCCTTGAAAATAAAGTTAAGGAAAAATACTCATTCGAAAGTATCAGTTGTAAATCAAAGGCTATTCAACAGGCAATTGAATTTGCCAAAAAGGTTGCAAATACCGAAACATCGGTTTTACTTACAGGAGAGACAGGAACAGGAAAAGAGATTTTTGCCCAGTCAATCCACAATGAAAGTCCTTATGCAAAAGGTAATTTTATTGCATTAAATTGCAGTAATTTCAATAAAGATGTTTTAGAAAGTGAGTTGTTCGGGTACAAACAAGGAGCTTTTACCGGTGCAATAAAAGATAAAAAAGGGTTATTGGAGGAAGCAAACAAAGGAACTTTATTTTTAGATGAAATAGGTGATATGCCCTACGAATTACAGGCAAAATTACTTCGGGTCCTTGAAACTAATCAATTTATAAAATTAGGGGACACAAAAACTATAAATGTTAATTTTCGCTTAATTGCAGCCACAAACAAGAATTTGAAAAAAGAAAGTGAAGAACAGCGTTTCCGTTCTGATTTGTTTTACAGAATCAGTACTTTTCGTATTGATTTACCTCCATTAAGAGAGCGAAAAGAAGATATTGAACCCCTTGCAGAGTATTTCGTAAAACAGTTTGCCGAAAAAACCAAGAAAAAAATCAATTCTATAGAAAAGGCATACATAAAAAAATTAATGCAGTATCAATGGCAAGGAAATATACGTGAATTAAGAAATATAATTGAGAGGAGTGTTATTCTTGCGAATGGGGATGAGTTAACAGTTGATACACTTCCAATTGATCTGACAATTTTCAACAATGGGTCAAATGAGACCGACCCATTTGAACTTGCTGTAATTGAGAAAAATCACATAATAAAAGTATTGCATCATACAAAAGGCAATAAAGCCGAAACTGCACGACTTTTAAATATTGCCGTTACAACATTATACAGAAAAATTGACGAATATAATATTGAATAGTCATATCAAAACGCTATTACTTCCCTTTCAAAACGCTATGCTGTTTTTTTAATAAACCAACAACTATTTTTATAACTAATTCACTTTCAGTGTTCCTGTAAAATAATTAATGAAGGGCATAAATTTTGGCAATTCCATAAGAAAAAATATTTATGGATACAAAAATTAAAAACACACTGACAAAATGGTTTCCCAATGCCTTTACATCATTTTCTGGCATTGATGACGCATCAGACTATGAAGTGCTGAATTTCTTTGTTCAATACACCCTGGACCTTCTTAAAACGGAGCAGATTGACCAATGCAAGGAAATTTTTAAGATTATTAATTTGCTTTATACCAATGGCCCATTACATGACAGAAACGCCATTGAAAACGAATTTTTGGCTATTCTCGGCTGTGCTGAAACGCCTTCGCAACTAAAAGTGCTAATTGATATGATGCCTAAAGACCTTAGGGCTGCGTATTTGAAAACCATATTAGAAAACTAATAAGTAAATATTTATGAAAATCGTAATTGCCGGAGGCGGAGATATTGGCTTTTACTTCGCAAAACTATTAGAGCAGGAATATAAAAATATTGTCCTGATTGATTCTCAGAAAGAGAATTTAAAAAGTGTAGAAACAAATCTTGGAATTGCAACAATACTTGGCGATTCAACCAGTTACAAAACCTTAGTGGAAGCAGGGGTTGAGTCTTGTAATTATTTTATTGGTTTCACTTCATCTGAATCGGTTAATGTTCTATCGTGCATTTTAGCAAAAAAATTAGGAGCGAAACACACGGTAGCACGAATCAGCAATATGGAATATATCCTGAACAAGGAAACATTGAATTTTAAACTCAATGGTATTGATGATATTATTTCACCTGAATTTTTGGCTGCAAGAGAGATTGAGCAAATTTTAAAAGAACCGTCATTAACAGAAAGTACGGAAATTGAGGACGGAAAGCTAAAAGTTATAGGGTTACATCTTGACATCAATTCACGGTTAATCGGGAAAACTTTAGCTGATTCAGCAAAATATAACATTGCAAATTCCTTTATGGTTGCTGCAATTCTACGTTCAGGCAAAACAATTATTCCGAATGGAAGGACAGTATTTGAAACCGGAGATTATTTGTACTTTATTTCAACTGATAAAACAACCAGGCAAATATTTGATTTTACAGGTAACCCGCAAATAGAAATTAAAAATTTACTAATTGTGGGAGGAAGCAGGACCGGCGAATATTTAGCCCATAAACTAAACAAAAATTTCAAAATAACGCTTATTGAAAAAGACCAGGCAAAGTGCAATGAGCTTGCACTGCGCTTAGAGCAAACTCAGGTTGTTCATGGAGATTGTACCAATACTAAACTACTCGAGGAAGAAAGAATTGGGAATTATGATGCGTTTGTATCTGTTACCGGAAATTCCGAAACAAACCTATTGAGCTGTATTGTGGCAAAACATCACAATGTTACAAAAACCATTGCATTAATTGAAAACATAGGACTAATTGATTATTCCCAAAATCTCGGTATAGATACATTGCTGAATAAAAAACTTGCTGCCGCAAATTTTCTTTTTAAAAAAATTATCAAAGGCAATAAATTATCGTTTTTAATTGGGATTGATGCAGAGATACTGGAATTTAAACTTGACAATAATTCAAATCTAATCAATAAAAAAATAAAAGATATTAATTTTCCTGAAAACGCAATTATTGGCGGTGTAATTCGCAATGGGACCGGTTATATAACATTGGGCGATTTCACTCTTGAGGAAGATGATAAAGTACTTGTTTTTTCAGAGTCACAAAGCAGCAGCAAGGTAATATCATTATTTAAGTAAATTTTTTGATTATGAAGTACAGAAAGGTTGATACTTTTAAAATGATTTTTCGACAGATTGGGAGTCTGTTAATAATTTTAGGAATTACCATGATAGTTCCTGCTTTGGTATCTATAATTTATAGTGAATATTATTCCTTAATGGGTTTTTTAATCTCAGGACTGATATGTTTGTCAACAGGCAGTTTGCTTTATTATAAGATAAACTCAAAAATTGAACCTCTGACCAGGCATGCATTGATTATTGCAGCATTGGGGTGGCTGTTTATTACAATTTTCGGAGCAATCCCATTCGTTTTAATTTCTTACATAACCCCACACGAAATAATGCAAGGTTTTGTCCCAAATGGTGCAGATTATCAATCGAGTTTAATTTTCTTTAAAAATCCGTTACATGCCCTGCTTGAAAGCATGAGCGGCTTTACCACTACCGGCTTATCAATGGCTGTACATGAACCGAGTATTGGGAAAGGACTTTTGTTTTACCGACATTTCATTCAATGGCTTGGGGGTGCCGGATTTGTTGTTTTAACAATATCTATTTTAAAACAACCCAATGGAAAAATATCTTATTTACTTTATAATGCGGAATCAACGGGCGAAAGATTGAGAACAACTATAATTGAAACAGCCCGTTCAATCTGGAAAATTTACACATTCCTGACCTTATTTTGTTTTTTATTTTTAATTGTTGGTATTTACTTTTTATTACCGGAATACAGCTTATCAGACAATATTTTTGATGCAATAAATCATGCAATGGCTGGTATGTCAACAGGCGGATTTAGTACCCTTGACAATAGTATTGCAGAATACCAAAGTCAAGGCGCAGAAATTTTATTGCTGTTTCCAATGATACTTGGAGCATTATCCCTGCCCTTTTATGTGAAGTTCTTTAACTTAAAACAATATAATCAGCTTTGGAAAGATTCGCAAACAAAAACAATAATCATTTTTTTCATCTTCGGAAGTCTTATTTTATCATACCTTTTATTTATTTCGGGCAGTATTTCCGAACCCTTTCGTGTAGGAACATTTCAATTTGTAAGTGCTCTTTCGACAACAGGGTGGCAAACTTCTGATGTACATACGTGGGATAGTGGATCTGTTTTATTCATTGTAATTGGAATGATTGTCGGTGGTTCCCTTGGTGCAACAGTAGGAGGTGTGAAAATAATCAGGGTAATAATACTATTTAAGGGATTATTTTGGAGAATTGGAAGTTTTTTTAAGTCAGAAGACACTGTAAAAGTTGCAAAAATAAACAATACCAGACTTTTACCAGAAGACATGAACAGGGAAATAGCAACGGTTTCAATATTTGTGTTTATTTATTGTGTTTTTTTGTTACTTGGAACATTGGGAAGTTACTATTTTATGGATGCAGGTTATACACTTAAAGATGCATTGTTTGAATCTGCATCTGCACAAGGAACTGTGGGTTTATCTTGTGGTATAACAAATCCGGAAATGTCTCCGGTACTTGAATTAATATATATCTTTCAAATGTGGATCGGACGTCTTGAAATTATCCCTGTTTTAGTTCTTTTCAGGGCAATTCTTTTTGGTACAAAACCATTTCTTACTTAATTTTGACATAATTGTTTAATTCAATTTGAAATGAAAATAAAAGCAAAACTATATCTCGCAATAGGTATTTTCAACTTACTTATCCTTGTTTTGGCAATTGTGGGAACTATTTCGATACAATCCATGAAAAGTGATACAGATAGTATTCTAAAAGCGAATTACAGTACGCTTGATTATTGCAGAAATATGCTGAATGCTTTAGATAGTGGTCTGACTAATGAAAAGAATCTGACTGAATTTCAAAATTGGCTTGACAAACAACAAAATAACATTACAGAAACAGGCGAATATGATTTGACAAATGCTTTAATTCAGCATTTTTCTGAATTTAAACTAAATGTTGATGATAAAACTATTGAAAAGAAAATCAGGAAAGCTATATCTGAAATTACATTGCTAAATATGAATGCTATATCACATAAAAGTGAAGTAGCAAAAACAACCTCACAAAAAGCCATAATATGGATTTCAATTACCGGGACAATTTTCTTTTTAATATCCTTTGTATTACTTTTCAATATCCCGTCAAGCATTGCTCATCCTGTTGAAATTCTGACAAATAGCGTAAAAGAAATAGCAGCAAAAAATTATTCTTTGAGAGTTGACTATAAAAAAAGAGATGAGTTTGGAATCCTAGCAGATTCGTTTAATACTATGGCTGAAAAGCTCGAAGATTATGAAAAAATAAACATTTCAAAAATATTACATGAGAAAAAAAGAATTGATGCAATAATAAATAACATGCACAACCCAGTAATAGGTTTTGATGATAGCTTAAATATTATTTTCATGAATACCGAAGCCAAAACACTATCTGGGCTAAAGGATATTGACATTATTGGAAAACAGGCAAAAGATATTGCATTGAAAAATGATTTCATAAGAATAATAATTCAGGATATATCCGTAACTAATGAAAAGGATAAAAAGAATGAACCAATAAAAATATTTTCAGAAAATAAAGAATATTATTTTGAAAAAGAGTCAATCAGAATAATTGATTCATCAGCTCATGAGCGTTTTACAAACCATATCGGAGATGTAATAATTTTAAAAAATATTACTGCTTTCAAGGAGCTTGATATTGCAAAAACAAATTTTATAGCAACCATTTCACACGAAATGAAAACTCCTGTTTCTTCAATAAAAATGAGTACTCATTTATTAGAATCAACAAAAACAGGGAATATCTCTGAGGAACAAAAAAGCCTGATCCAGGGCATTGATGAAGATTGCAATCGCTTATTGAAAATAATTAGTGAGCTTTTAAAATTCACACAAGTAGAAACTGGAAATATCCAACTTACATTACAGCAATGTGACCCGTCGGAAATAGTACAATATGCACTAGATACCGTTAAATTTCAGGCAGAACAAAAAAATATTTCTTTAATTTTAAATATTGCAGAACACTTACCAAAAATAAAGGCAGATAAAGAAAAAACAGCATGGGTACTCATTAATCTTTTATCCAATGCAATAAGGTATTCGCAAAATAAAGGCAGCATTGAAATTGAGGTCCGAACAAGTGAAAATAAAGTGTTGTTTTCTGTAAAAGATAACGGTATTGGTATTGAATCACGTTATCAGAATAAAGTATTTGACAAATATTTTCAAGTGCCTGATAATGGGAAAATTGGTACAGGTTTAGGTTTGGCAATAAGTAAAGAATTTATTGAGGCACAAGGAGGTAAAATTGGTTTGGAAAGCCAAATTGGACAAGGGAGCAGATTTTATTTCTATTTAAACACGTAAAACCTCTAAACCTAACCCCCAAAGGACAAAAGACAAGCAATTATTCCGATAAATACAATAACAATTGATTTTTTAACCACACAGTAGTGTGAATTAATCAAAATTCCCTTTAATTTGTATGAGCAAGGCAACCCTTTTTAAACAAACACTGTCTTTACCCTGAAACCATCATTAAAAATATGAAAGACAAATTTTTAGGACTACTCGTATTTATATCTGCTTGCACTCTAAACGCCCAACAATGGCATTTTCTAGGATTTGATAATCAAACGATAAAAGCCGTGGCTATCCACCCCGAAAACCCGGAAATCATTTATTGCGCAGGAACCGGACTATACAAATCAATTGACGGAGGGGCAAATTGGGATACCCTGCACCCATATCCGGGAATCAGCCAGATCGTTTTTCATCCCACAGCACCTGATACTGTATATTTTGTAATGGGATGCGGATCGGATAGTGACGGGGTTTTTAAATCATCCGACAATGGCGAAACATGGGACATTGTTGCCTGGGTCTCGGATGCCTCATGTATGACTATTCCTGCAATGCACCCCGAAATTATGCTTGTGGGTTCAAAATACTATGGTGTGTATTATAGTGATGACTATGGGCAGACTTTTTCAGTATTAAATGACAGTCTTGAAAATATTGCAACCCTGTGCATGACCACGACCTATCCTGTTTCAATACCTGAAGACCCAATGCTCAATTATATTTTGGGTACCTATGGAGGGTTTTATACTTTTCCCGACCACCTTCTTTTTGATCCGGTTGATGAATACTGGCATCACACCAATACTGCGACCAATTGTGCTGCACGGTCGGTTTCGGTATCAGAATATGGTTCCAGGGTTTTTTCGGCAATCAGTTGCGGGAGTTATTCTGATGGCATATATTATTCAGATGACCAAGGCACTCTATGGCAGGCATGCGATTATTTTCTTTATACAACCTCGGTACTTATGAACCCTGTCAATCCACTGATTGTTTACTCGGGTGCACTGCACGGAGGGGTAAAAAAGTCGATTGATGAAGGTGTCAATTGGACCGGGATGAACGAAAACCTTGGTGACAGTTCAATATATTGCCTTGGTATGAGCCGGGCAGACACTTCAAAATTGTATGCAGGAACTGAACTCGGACTGTGGGTTTATGGCAATCCTTCAGTAGTTGAAAACTTCTCAACAGAAAACGATTTCATTGTTTATCCAAACCCTTTTTCTGAAATATTGTATATTGAACCCGGGAATAACATCAAAGAAGGAATGATTGAGATATTTGACAGCAGGGGTAAAAGATTATATCGCTCAACTTTTTACAACACAGGAAGAATTTCCTTGAGTCCGGACATGCCTGCTGGTATTTACCTAATTAAACTTAGTGGAAAGAATTATATTTCGTGCCAAAGGATTATCAAATAAACAATATTCACCAAAAAAAAAGGCCCGGTTAATTTTGTCATACTTTTTTTTCTATTTTTTGAATAACAAACCAAATCCTTTTGTTATTTGTTCTAATTGGACAGGGGTTGTTATCGTCACAATGTTAACAATTCAAATTTAACTAAACAATGTACATTATAACTAACGCCCTCAGAAAATAAAAAATCTTTCGTCAGCTTTTTTTGTAACTCTTTTCCTGATTGCCAATTCCCAGACGATCGGATAGTCAAACACTTCGACCTCATCAGACATTTAAAAAGCAGAAAGTTATTTGATTGCCGCTGATACAATAAAATACAAAAAAAGCAGAATATCAGTTTTTTTCAACTGATAATCCTGCTCTAAATGGAAATTACTTTTAAGTTATCTGACAATTACCTTTTCATGCCTAATAAATTTATTATTGCTCAAACTAATAAAGTAAGAACCTACAGCAACACTATTGAGGTCAATCGCGGTCACTTCATTTTGGTTGAGAATACCTTCTGAAATTATTCTGCCGTCAACATCCCTAAGTATGTAAATTGTTTCAGAAGTTGACTCAATTGCAGAAATATACAATGTGCCATCAACAGGGTTAGGATAAATAATGATTTCTTCACCGTTTTCATTATTGTCCATTCCGGTAATAATCACATTCAGCATATCCGAAATTGATGAACAGCCGTATATATTTGTTACCTCTACCTGATAGAAACCGGATACGGTTGCTGTATAAAACTGGCCTGTTGCACCATCAATCGGCGTTCCATTATAATACCACTGGTTATTCGATGATGAGCTTGAGGCCAAAACACTACCTACCTGATTTATTGTTGGTTGTACCGGAACAGGGTTCACTGAAACAGGTAATGAAAACAAATCAGATGAACACCCGAATTCACTAACTATGAGGGATACATTAACCAGTCCGTCTGCTGTCCAGTTTATTGCATGTGGCCCCTGACCTGTCGGTGATGTGGTTGCCCCGTCAAAATCCCAGGTATAAGTAGCTGTCGGCCCGGCTGTACCTGTAAAAGTTACAACAGCATCCTGGCCAATACAAACCGGTGTGCTGACTGTAAACACTGATTCAGGTGTTTGAGTTACCGTAACTGTCTGGGTGGTCAGCATAGATGAACAACCGCTTTCGGTAACCTGCAGTTGAATATCAAACGTACCACCTTCATCCCAGGTAATTTCAAACGGACCCTGGCCTATTCCTGAAAATATTATTGCGCCATCATAATCCCAGGTATATATGGCACTTCCGGTACCTGTACCTGTGTAGGATACAATAATGGTATCCCCGCTGCATATATTATTGTCTGAAACAGCGAATGTGCCGGTGGGAGATGTAAGCACGTTGATTCCGTCATTCGATTGTTCGGAAACACAACCGCCTTCAGAAACGGTAAGGGTAAGGTTATGTGAGCCGCTGCCTGAAAAATAAACCTGATAAGGTCCCTGACCTGTTCCCGATAAGATTGTTGCCCCATCATAGTTCCAGTTATATATTGCCCCGGTTGAAGCATTTCCAGTATAAGTTATTGTGGCAGTATCGTATGCGCAAATAGTTGCAGGGGAAATATTGAAATAGGATGTGGGAGTTTCTGTTACAGAAATCGGGATTGTGGTCAATACTGATGAACAACCATTATAAGTCACCATAAGGGAAAGATCGTATGTGCCTCCTGAAAGGAATTCAACAGTATGTGGCCCTTGTCCGGTACCTGGTGTTGCAATACCACCATCGAAATTCCATGTGTAAACTGCCGATCCTGGTGATCCTCCTGTATAACTTGCTGTAATATTATCATCACTGCAAATTGCTGTGGATGTTGCTGAAAAAGTACTTAATGGAATTGTGTTCACGATAATGTTCACTGAGTTTTCCAGTGATGTACATCCGCCCTCGGAAACAATTAAGCTGATGGATTCTGAGCCATCGTTGCTGTATGAAACAACATACGGTCCCTGTCCCGATCCTGACAAAACAACACCTGATCCAAAATCCCATGTATATGTTGCCCCTATTGTTCCACTTCCTGTATATGTTATGGTCGGAGTTTCTCCTTCACAAATATTTAAATCACTAACACTAAATGTATTGGTAGGAGTGGCACTGACTGCTATTGAATGGTTGGTCAAAGTTGAGTAACAACCGTTTTCGTAAACAGTTAATGTAATATTATGTGTGCCTGGTGTTGTCCATGAAACTGTGTGGGGACCTTGTCCGTTACCCGGACTTGCTGTTCCTCCGTCAAAATTCCAGCTATAGGTTGCAAGCGGACTTCCTGTTCCTGTGTAGGTAACAGTTGTCGGCAAAGTAGCACAAGCTGTGGAAGACAAATTGAATGTTGAAGTGGGAGCGGTAGCAAAACTAACAGTGATTTCATCATGCCCGGTGCATCCTCCATCTGTTACATCAACCCAGTAAGTTCCCGGTGTCGAAACGGTGATTGTTTGGTTTGTTCCCCCGGATGACCATACGAAACTGGCTCCGGTGTTTTCGGCATCCAGAATGATGCTTCCTGAACCACAAACAGTAGTGTCACTTCCAAGGTCAACAACCAATTCAGATAATACAGAAACATTCACTGCATCATTGGCCGATCCACAGGCGTTTGTAACTGTAACCGAATATGTGCCCGATGTTGAAACCAATAACGTCTGGGTTGTTGCTCCGGTTGACCATAGGTATGTTGATCCCGGGTTTCCTGCATCAAGATAATCAGCTCCACATAAAGTCATAGTTGCCGGAAAATCTACCGAAACTGCTGTTCCAAATTCATCTGCTCCAATGTCCGGTGTGAACGGATCACGTGCCTGCCCGTCTATATCATCTGATATTTCAGCAACCGGATAACCCTGAGCCGAGATTACTCCGTTGCAGGTGTGTAAATCGGTACTTGAAACATATCCCGGATTGGTGGAAACCGAATTGGCATCCATCAGGCAGCCTCCCTGCCAGGCGGCGAGTGTAGCATAATTGGCTCCCCAGTATCCCAGTACCGTTCCGCCTGTGTACAGGTTATTGTAATCGGTAGCATCAACTGCGCCAGTGTAATAGATATATATCGAATATCCGGTGGTGCTCACAAAGTTGTTGTTCTGCAACTGGCAATAGTTGGAGTAGCTCGAGCTCTCAAATCCCTGATAGAAAGCACTCGACGATGTGGATGTACTGGTGTTGTTCACCGAATTGTAGTAGTAGTTCTGATAGGTGGAATTGGCATTGGATATTCCATAGGCTGAGCTTGTGCCCCCGACCTGTATAAAATTGTTGCCAATTAGCCCGCGGGCAGTGGATCCTCCATCACAGTAGTTGATGCTGATGCCAGTGCCCCTTGAGCCGCTTATGCGGTTCTTCAACACGTTGATGGCATTGTCACAATAGCCAAGGTATATGCCATTGTACGAAGTGTTGGTGCTGGTGGTGGTTATGATGTTGCTGTTTATTGACACACCGTACAGGTAATACC
>MEOH01000020.1 GCA_001769535.1 Bacteroidetes bacterium GWF2_38_335 | reverse complement strand
GCCGTCAATCCATGTGTAGGAATCGCAGGCAGTCTGCACATCGGTTCCGGTGTTGCTGTGGCTGATGGTCAGGTTGAGCGTGACAAGTGAGTCGCAACCGTTTATGTTGGTCAGGGTGTGGGTGGCGGTGTTGTTGTCTGAGGTGTATGTTATGCCGTCAATCCATATGTAGGAATCGCAGGTAGTCTGCACATCAGTTCCGGTGTTGCTGTGGTTGATGGTCAGGTTAAGCGTAACCAGCGAGTCGCAGCCGTTTATGTTGGTCAGGGTGTGGGTGGTGGTGGTGTTGTCTGAGGTGTAGGTGATGCCGTCAATCCATGTGTAGGAATCGCAGGCAGTCTGCACATCGGTTCCGGTGTTGCTGTGGCTGATGGTCAGGTTGAGCGTGACAAGTGAGTCGCAGCCGTTTATGTTGGTCAGGGTGTGGGTGGTGGTGGTGTTGTCTGAGGTGTAGGTGATGCCGTCAATCCATGTGTAGGAATCGCAGGCAGTCTGCACATCAGTTCCGGTGTTGCTGTGGCTGATGGTCAGGTTGAGCGTGACAAGTGAGTCGCAACCATTGACATTTGAAAGGGTATGTGTTGCTGTGTTGTTGCTTGAGGTGTAGGTGATGCCATCGATCCAGGTATACGAATCGCAGGCGATAATCACATCAGTACCTGAATTTGCATGGTTAACAGTCAGGTTGATTGTGATGATGCTGTCACAGCCCTGAGCATTAACAAGCGTATCTTTATATGAACCTGAAACAGTATAAGTTTCATCACTGGATGGAACGGTATAGCTGTTGCAGGCAACCGGAGAAATAACTGATGTTGTCGGGTAGCAAAGAGTGTAAACACTCGCGCATCCTGCATCGGCACCGTTTTCATCATTTGTATTTTCACCAATAAAAATTGTATTTCCATCTGAGCTGATATCAACATCTAAATGCCCTCCATCAGCAGGAGGATAAGTAAATTGCTGGCCAAGCTGAACCCAATTGGTTGAATTCCATCTATACGCTTCAACAGTGTATTCTCCTCCAACAATAACAGTATTTCCATTATCACTAATTCCAATTGACTGTCCTGTAAAGCTATATCCGGGAAGCGGACTGCCTTTCAATGTCCAGTTTGGCCATGAAAAAGTATATACTTTCACCTGACCAGTGTAAGAGGAGTAAAAATGAGCACCGACAGCCATTGTCATACCTGAATAATTCATTGCTACTGCATAGCCAGACTCCTCGCCTACTGAACCACCGTCAATATCGGCACCAAATTGATTCCATGAAAAACCATCAAAGGAATGTGTTCGGGTGTGGCCTGAGGACAAGCCATTTCCATCGTTGGCAGCTGCACCGGAGGCCACATAACTACCATCACCTGAAATGCTCACACCGTTTATTTCACCAACAAAATCATTAGATGCTTCTCCGTATATATCTGCACCCATTTGATTCCAATTAACAAAATCATATCGGTAAACAGCAGTAACTCCGGTAAATGAGCCAAACGGGTCAGCAAATCTGACAACCAGAATGTCACCTGCGCTATTCAGATCAAGAGACCATCCGAATCCATCAGGTCCATTGCAAAAGGGAGAAGATCTGTCAATTGTGGTTCCCAATACCCAGTTTGATCCGGACCAATAGAATATTTTTACCTGACATAACTGAGGGATTCCAATTGCAATAACAGTTCCGTTTCCATTTATACTTAAACTGTTTCCAAAAAAATCATTGAAAGTACCCAAAAGTGTTGATCCTTTTTGAACCCAGCCGGTGCCATTCCATGTATAAACTCTGACACCTGAAATTGTTGGTGAAGAAGAAAATGTAGCTATATAATTGTTTCCATCATCACTAAGATCCGATACACCTGCCAATGCGCTTCCGGGCAAATCACCATAAACACTGTTTCCTTTTTGCACCCATGTTTGGGAATACCCATAATTAAAAAAAACTGACAATAATATTAAGATAAGGCATACCTTTAACCGCAAAGAAACGAAGCAATTTGTTTTCATAGTTTAGCTGAAAGTGGTTTTATAACAAGCTAATTTACAAAAAATTATAATTAAACAAAAACTATTAACTATTTTTTTTGTACGTTTTGAAAATTATATTTTGGGCTCTGATTTTTTTTAGTTGCCGGTCTGATTTTTCAGACAGGATGCGGAAATAGTGAGGGAAAAATGCATACTAATCAAATTTTTTTATTATTTTTACCTTTAATAAATAGTTGTTCTATACTAAAAAAACGATGTAGATTATCAGAAAAAAAGAAAACCGCTTATGATAAAAGTGAAATATTTTCTGATTTTGTTACTTTTTTCAATACTCTTTTCTCAGTGTAATAAGCATGAGGAGGAAGAGGATTTTATGATTAATTCAGGTCAATACGGGGGTAGATATATTGGTGGGGCAATAATTGTAAAGAATGCTGATGCAAATAGTTTTGAAGTTGAAATTATTACTTGCAGGACTATTTTTTCAATGTCTAATAACCAAAGGGATTGGATGAGTTATAGTGTAAATGACAATGACTATAATGCCGAACTTACGGAGAGTATAAATTTTACTGATTATACACTTAAAAAATATATCGGAAAAAACACATTGCCGGGATATGGCAGCTATAAATTTTCATGCCACCTAATACAGTTCAAGAATTCCTTTTTCATTAATTGTAATGATATGAAAGAATCCGAAATATTTTTGGAATCTACCGTCATTGTAAATCCTGAATACCCTAATATGTGCGCTGAGCCAACAGATTCAATTTTCAATATTGAGGTAAAAAGAGGGACGGTTCTGGATTATGATCTAGAATTTAATGATCCGGAAGGTGACAGCCTTGCTTATAATCTGATTCCAGCATCTGATAATTTCTATTTGCCTGAACAGCCTCCTTTTGTTACAAATGACGGCTATCTGTACTGGAACAATCCTGCTGTTGCAGGAAAATTCTCATACCGAATAATTGTTGAGGAATGGAGGTCGGGCGTGAAGCTGGCCTCAAGTTCTTATTTGATCATTGTTGATGTAAAGGAGTAAGGTTAGAATATTACATTTCCAATCATATAGTTCTCCTGACTTCGTCATTGCACCTTCGTCTTGTTTTTTTTCACAGGGTTGCACTGTGTTTCACCCTGTGGTGTTACAAATCGGTCTTTCAGACCTTAAACTCAGATGATGCAAGGGCAAAGCCCTGGGATTGTAACCGCATAGGGTGAAATAAAATGCAACCCTATGCGAAAATTAAAATCCTATTTGAGTTAAATATGGAAAATGTTTTTTTTCACAGGGTTGCACTGTGTTTCACCCTGTGGTGTTACAAATCGGTCTTTCAGACCTTAAACTCAGATGATGCAAGGGCAAAGCCCTGGGATTGTAACCGCATAGGGTGAAATAAAATGCAACCCTATGCGAAAATTAAAATCCTATTTGAGTTAAATATGGAAAATGTTTTTTTTCACAGGGTTGCACCGTGTTTCACCCTGTGGTATTACAAATCGGTCTTTCAGACCTTAAACTCAGATGATGCAAGGGCAAAGCCCTGGGATTGTAACCGCTTAGGGTGAAATAAAATGCAACCCTATGCGAAAAAAGCTTTTTTAATACTGTTATTCGCGATGAAATTTAGAAAAACAGCTTCTTCACATTTTGATTTTAATGATTTCCTTTTTGCTTTTTATGTAATCGGGAAGATTGCCGCTGTCTACTACGGCTATTTTGTAATTTTTTGATTGAATATCTGCTATTTGCTCTTCGGTGGGAATGAATTCATAGGCAATATAGTCGGTGAAAAACATAACGGGTATATGTCCGTTTAAGCTTGTTTTTACATTGAATACCACATAATTCTCATTTCCCAGTATTGCTGTAAGCTTGTCAATAAATTCCATTTCGCGCATTTCTGTTAAGCGTTTGCTGTTATCCTTGGGTTTCCAGTCGGTATGGTTTTTCTGAATTTTTGAGGGATTGAGCAGAAAAAAGCATATCAAAATCAGGAACAGGAGACGGATTATATACTGAAATTTGGGGTATTTGACTTTGCTGCTTAAATAAACGGTTATAAAATCAATTAAACTTCCTAGTCCGAGGAAAACAAAAGGTGATACGATAATGCAGAAGGATATCATTTTTGTGGCGGCAACACTATAAAAGGCATAAATAATGATAATGGCCGATATTATGGTTAACCGATAAATATTCGAGGACATGCTCCTGATATAAAGAAAAAGTCCGATCAGCAAAATATACGGAACAGCCCCGCCTGAGCCATACAGGTGTTTTATGGCCTGAAAATGAAACCACACATTTCCGCCATGATTTTCCAGTGGCTCAAAGAAATGCCTTGTGTTAAAAGCAAATTCATAATTGGCTTCAATCGGAAAGTTAAACAGGATGTACAATTGCCAGGGAAGAAAAATTATAATGGTTATTAAAAGAGATATCACTATCGGCTTGTAAGATTTTATTCTGAACCAGTTCCGTTTATCATTAACGCCAAGGGTGAAAAACCATATTGGATAAATCAACAATCCCACGAGCCATTTTACAAGAACTGCGCATCCCGAAAACAGACCAGTCAAGACTAAGAAGTATAACTTTTTTGAATTCTGATATTCGAACCATGCCCAAAAACTTGCTGTCACATAGAATAAAAATGAGATGTCATTGTGGTCGGTAGAATAACGGCCGGCAATTAATTCAAGGGGATAATAAGCTACTGCAAAAAACAAAGCACCATAAAATCCGGTTCTTTCATTAGCAGATATTTTTCCGATACGATAAATCAGAAGGACGGCAATTGCATGTAAAATTATACTGGGCAGCCTCACCGCCAGTGCGTTATAACCAAAGAGTTTCAGACTTAGTGCAATTTGCCATAAAAACAGAGGTTGTTTGTGCAGCCAAACATGGTTACCTGTCCAGTCCGTGTAATTATAATCTATTATGGGATTGGAATAAAGAGTTGGTTTAAAGGGGTTGACAGATAGATTTTTTGCAACCAGGGCATGATATTGCTCGTCCCACAGAATAAGGAAATGGTCAAGATTTGCAATAAAAAAACCAAGTCCGGCTGTGCCTAAAAACAGCAGCACTAAACTTGTCCGTATCCTGCCAAAGTTAAAGAACATAATTGAAGCAATCAGAATAACTGAGCTAATCACAAGAGGCATGAACTGATTGTTTGAAAAGTGGTGAAATGTCATTTTTTCAAATTTTTATTACGTTCATCGGTTAACAAAAGACAGGGATTTAACCAATTAACTCTCTGATGAAAAACCGCAGCCAAATATACACTTTTCTGTTTGCCGAAGCAAGAAGCAAAACTTCATTCGAGTAATAATGTTTGGCTTCATTTTTAAATCAATAATTCCAGCTTACCCCTAAAAAGATTACCACAACTATTAAAATACAGGGTTCATTACTCAAAAATATCGTTTCACTACCTCTCCTGTCCCATGTCTTTTTTATATTTTTTCACCATTTTTCCGAACTGTTTATCTTTTTTCCTTTTTTCAAAGACAGATGATTCAAAATGAGATTTTTCACGTTCCATCTTAAGGAAATTTTCATATGACTTACTATCAATTTCCCCATCATACACTGCTTTAATAACGGCACAACCCTTTTCGTTTAAATGTTTGCAGTCCTTGAACTGACACATATCTGCCTTGTTGTAAATAACCTCAAAGGTGCTTTCAAGTCCGCCAGCCTCATCAACAATCCCCACTTCTTTCATTCCCGGGTTATCAATGAGAATTGCACCGTTTTCAAGTAAAGTCAGTTCGCGGTGGCTTGTCACGTGCCGGCCCTTTCCTGTGCTTTGGCTAATTGAATCGGTTTTCATCACTGTTTTTCCCGACAGGTTGTTCAGAAGTGTTGATTTGCCTACCCCTGAGGATCCAAGTAGGCAAAAGGTTTTTCCTTTTTCGAGCACTTGTTTCAATTGTGGGTAACCTTCACCTGTTTCACTGCTAATGGCAAATACAGGGATGTTTTTGATGCGTTGTTTAAGACTTTCAATAATTTCTGTTTTTTTCTGAATGTCAATCAGATCAATTTTTGTGAATACGATTATGGGGTCAACTTTCGAGGAATGGCAGATGGTAAGATACCTTTCAATGCGGTTAAAATTGAGGTCACGGTCAACAGCCTGGACAAGGAGTGCAAAATCAATATTTGCGGCGATAACCTGAACCTCGCCAAAGGAACCGACAGATTGTCTTGAAAGCATTGAATACCGAGGCAGTATTTTATGAATTATTGAAAAACCGGAGTCGAAAACAGAGAGAGCCACCCAATCGCCGACAGCGGGAAAATCTTCGCGGCTTTTGGCCGTAAACCTAAGATTTCCGGTGATTTCAGATTCAAGTTCCCCTTTCTCGGTCCAAACAATATACCTTTCTTTATGCTCAGCTATAACTCTGCCAATTTCATATCCGATAAGGTTGTTTTCAACTCTGGATTTTGCAAATTGGTCATTATATCCTAAATCAATTAAATTCATTTTTTTAAATAATATTTAATCAGCAGAATCACCCTATAACCTGTTCAGCTTCAAAATACTCCATTAAATCGCGCTTGGCAATTTTGGATTCAATCCAGAATCCAATCATAAATATAAGATACCCGGCGAGAAGGATACCCAAAGGCACAAAAACGATGGGATTAAACACACCTTCCTTAGCCATATTTACAGAAACTGAAATTACTCCGATCGTGCTTCCGATAATCCATCCAAAGAAAAAAACCATGATAAACCCATGAAGTTTCAGACTTAATTTTATCAGTGTTGATGCGTTTTCACGGTAAACAATTCCCCTAATTTTGGGCAAGCCGGGGTTTCGGGATCTTATAGCCCGTGCAATTTTAAATTTATTGCCTGAAATTCTTCCCTCATATGGTGTTTGGGCACTTTTACCAAATGATTTGGCAAAAACAGACATTGGTATTTCAACATATTGCGAGAGTCTTTTTATTGCATTTTCTTCTGACAGGGAAGTTTTAAGCAAAACTTTTTCAAAGGGCAGGAAATTTTTCATTTTTTTTTGTTTCTGTATTGTTGTTTCAAAAATAGTAAACTTCTTCATTTTATTGCTAATATTTCAAATTAAAACACAACAGCAGCCCGCCTTCTCTTTCCTTGAGAATAGGTCACCACATTCGGATCATCAAACCATTTTCCTGACATTTTGTTTTTTCTGAACTTTCCGGTTATAAATAAATTTCCTCTGCTAAATCTCCAATTCCCCTCTTTTATGCCCTTTTCGTTGCAATTTCCAAGAATGATAAGTCCGGTTTCGCATTTGCACATAAGATTGTAAGAAATTCCTTTGATAATTGTATCAACAGAAGTGAATTCTGAAACAGGAATATCTGCCTTTTCAATGTCAACTATGGTTTTAATATTGCAGATTTCAACCGTTTGCCCGAAGCAATTAACATAGCCAATGCAAATCATCAATATGCTGAAAATTATATTGATTTTCATTATTTTTTTTTATAATACTAAATTTTCTAATCCTGATATTGTTTTTCTTTTTTAATTTTCAACTGATACAGAACCTTATTTTTTTCGGGGTTTTCGAGGTCGATCTTGTACAGAAGCTCGCTGTCATTATCATTAAAATCTTTGTCCTTGTTTGTATCACTTATAAAGGTTGCCAGAATTGTCCCTTCTGATTCAATGAAAATGTATTCCTTTAAATCACAGCCACGGGGAGACATTTGTCTTAAATCTCCTGTTTCAAGATTGTAAACAAAAAGGTAAGATGGATCACTGTAGTTTAGCCATCGATCTTTATTATAATCTTCAATAGTCACATTAAGCACAAAATATTTTCCCAAATATGTTTTAATTTTTGAATTATCATTATATCTGTTTCTCAAATAATTGATAATCTGAATACTGTCTTCGAACATTGGCTTCACATCATCCGTTACTTTATTATATACAAGTATGTTTTTATATCCGCTTCCGCTAATCTTAATTCCCTGAAAAGTCGCATTTGTTTCCCATCCTACAGGAATCAGCACATAATTGGAGCTGTCAAGTTCAAATATGTTGTCCATTGACACCCGATACTTTTTCAAATCCTGGCCAGATGAAATCAGACCGACAAAAACTAAAATAATTGAGATATAATTCCTGATCTTTTTCATGTGTTTAAATTTATTTATTAAGAAAAATTTTATGACATTATTCTGTTTTTTAACAACATCAAGTAAAAATAGAAAAAATATCCATCGCTGCATATAAAATATGCATTTCAGTTTAATATTTTCAGCAGGAATTTTAAAAATATTTATATATTTACATTATAAAAACCTATAAGACACAAATGAATAAAATTTTAAACACCTTGCTGCTGATCATGCTCGGCACAATTTTGCTCAGTGCTCAAACCAGCAAAAAAGCTACCTTAAAAAGAGAAAAAGGTAAAGATTTCAGCCGAAACAGTATTTATATTGGGATTTTGGGCCCAACCATTCCGGGCTCCCTGAACTACGAGCATATATGGTCAAAAAACGGAGTTGTGAACATTGGAACAAAATTCGGCGGGTTTTATTCCAGATTTCCTGACACTTATGACCTGACCATTGCAAACGGGTCGTTTGAATGCACCTTTATTTTCGGACGTTCAAAGCATTTGTTTGAAATGGGAATTGGCTATGCCGGGCATTATGGCAGTTATTATAATGATAAGGAACAAAAAACCAAGCATTATGGCATTCCCACCAGCACTTTCACCATGCATTACCGCTTTCAGAAACCATCAGGCGGATTTTTCTTTCATGCTGGCTTTTCGGGAAATACAATATTGCTGTTTGCTTCAAGTGATCTGAAAGAATTGGTTATTGGAAATGCAGCTATTCAGGGATTTGATTTGCTGACCGGAGAGAAGCCTTCGTTTTCAATGCTTTCAATTGGGATTGGATTTGCGTTTCCAAAGTAAGAGCTGGCTAGCCCTCTATAATTTCCAGAATCAAAATAAGAACTAACCAGCAGGCTGCAATTTCATTTCAGTTTTTCAGATGGTTAAAGACTTATTTTCTCAGGCTTTTCATTCGTTCGATATTTACATTCCAAAGTCGGCTAATCTGGAAATACACCCCATCTATTCCTCTTTCATCAATTTTCACTTGCATGAAGTCGCACAAATCGGCTGTCAGGGCTTGTGAAACAAACTGAAATTCAAACAAATTAAGAAACACATATTCATGGCTGGTTGAAATAACGTGGTAACCTGTTTCACAAGTTTCTCCGTTCCCTGTTGACCTGATGGCACTAATTATTCCAAAAAACCTGCTGATTACTTTCCCTGATGTTATCTCATCTTCCTTTAATTTGTATGCATAGGCTAAAAAATTAAGCTGTCTTAAATCAAAAGGATTTTCCTTCAGTGATTTTGAGATTAATTCAATTACCTTATCACAATCTTTATCGCTTAATTTCTTTGATTGATAATATTCGCGCATTTCATCATCATATGGCGATCTCCAGTAAGGCTGATATTCAGGTTTATATGTAAACCCGTAATAAAGAATCCTATAATCTTCGGTAGTTAAAGTGGTATCCCACTGTTCCAAGCGTAATAAAAGTTTGGGGTAAAAGCATGCTGAGCTGGTATCTGCAATTACAATTGAAATAGAATCGTAATCGGGCGATCTGAACTCCTTTTCCTGTGAATTTGCTTCAAACAGGACAAAAATCAGAGACAATATGGTAATAACTCTTTTCATGGGTTTTATTTTAAGTTATTTAATGAGTGTCACTAAGAAAACGCCAAAAACTGCACTATCCTCTCATTGTCAACCAATCATTTATTATAGTAAACTTCTGATTGCCAATGTTTGGATGCCTTCTTAGCGCCACTTTCAAAAAAAAATGTTTTATTATATTCACTAATTTAACTGATAATGTAAAATTTTAATATTAAACATATATTTAAAAACTATCTTTTTTTCGTAAGACTTAAACCCGTTCTTCCTTTTTGAGTGCTCCATACTATGAACAAAACCTTTCCATATATTCCGTCTTCAGGAACCAGTCCGAAATATCTGCTATCATAGGCATTATCCCTGTTATCGCCCAGTACCATATAAAAATTCTCAGGGATCACTAAATTATCGAATTTTGGGATGTTGGGATTTATAAAACCATCCAATTTACGCATTACATGTTTTACTCCATTTGGAAGTTCCTCAATGTATTCTGCATAATTCAAACCATCTTCCGTTTTAACATCAATTTTTCTGTATTTACATGGCTTTCCGTTAATAACCAGAAATGACTCGTTTATATTTATTTTATCACCAGGAAGTGCTACAACCCTGAAAATCCAAGTATTATTATCAGGACCAAGAAAAATAATATTATCGCCATATTCAACTTTATTATTTTTATATATATCCATATCACAGATTATATAATCGCCCGGCACAAGAGTTGGTGCATGGCTAACATGCGATATTGCAAACATCCTAACGCCTGTAATTGATGAACATTCATATAGGTATGAAAAGGAAACTGAAATAATCGAAATCAACAGATAATAATACCAATTATTAATTTTTTTCAGTTTATAGTCAGTTGTTTTGACTGCCACCACAATCGCGTCAATAATTGTATAAATCCTCAATAAGAGAATAATTGCAAATGTGAGAACATAACCGTTAAAAGTTGTGAGCGATTGAGAAATTCCGATAACAAAGGGAGATAATATGATGACAGTGAAAAAAAACATTCCTTTTTTTAACTGACCATTGTAAATCTGGCCCAATCCCGGAGCTACTAACGAAAAGGCAAAAGCTATCCAGGGATTTCGGTTATTGATTTCTTCAATTTCAATGATATCTGTTGTTTCTTCCATACTTTTTCAGGTTAATAATTAGCTGAACAATAAAGACAACTTCCGGAAACCCGGTACTGACAAGGATATTATTGAGCGGAAAACGGGGATCGAACCCGCGACCCTCAGCTTGGGAAGCTGATGCTCTACCACTGAGCTACTTCCGCATGGATGCAAATATATTAACTTATTTTTAGAATTATAATACTATTATCCAAAGAAATTTATTGGCAGGATTATATGCCTGCCGCAGGGTTCACATCATGACGTTTTTTTCCCCCTGATTCAAGGTTTATTTTTAAAAAAAATGTAGGTTTGTAAAAAATAATTTAACATGGATTTATCAGTCATTATCCCAATTTATAATGAGGAGTTGAATATCTCACTTCTTCATTCCCGTTTAAAAAAAGTAATTGACAGTTTAAATGTCAGTTGGGAATTTATTTTTATCAATGATGGAAGTAAAGATAATTCACTGATTTTAATAAAAGAACTGGCCAAAAACGACCAGCGGATAAAATACATCAGTTTCAGCAGGAATTTTGGTCACCAGGTGGCTGTAACGGCCGGACTAGATGCCTGTGTGGGTGATTCAGTTGTAATTATTGATGCAGATTTGCAGGACCCGCCTGAACTGATAACAGACCTGTACAATAAATTCAGGGAAGGATATGATGTTGTATATGCGCGCAGAAAAGCCAGAAAAGGTGAAAGCATCATGAAAAAAATAACTGCAAAGATTTTTTACAGAATCCTGAAATCAATTACCTCAGTTAATATTCCTGTTGATACCGGTGATTTCAGAATTATCAGCAGAAAAATCGTCGATATTTTGAAACAAATGCCCGAAAAACATAAATACCTCAGAGGCCAGATCTCGTGGGCAGGATACAACCAGACTTTTATTGAATACAACCGTGATGAAAGAAATGCAGGAAAAACCGGTTACACCTATAAAAAGATGATGAGTTTTGCAATGGATGGTGTTACTTCCTTTTCCAACTTTCCGTTGAAAATAGTTACCTATGCCGGCTTTCTTGTTTCTTTGGTTGCTTTTATAATGATTGTTTATGCGCTATATTCCCGTTTTATTACAAAGGATTACGTTCAGGGCTGGACTTCCCTTATGATTAGTGTATTGTTTATCGGAGGAATTCAATTAATAAGCATTGGCATTATTGGACAATATCTTAGTCGAATCAATGATAATGTAAGAAACAGACCTTTGTATATAATTGGTGAAACAAATATTAACAATGAAAAAAAATCCGGTGAATAACCGGATTTTTTATTTATTTTCTTTTTAATATAAGCACAACTTCATCTTCAAAAAACACTTCCCAATCGGGCGAGTATTTATACCAACCAAGAAATTGTTTGTACTGCTTTTCATTTAAGGGAAACCTTCTTTTATCCTCAGGAATTAAAATCACATATTCTGCATCCTCTACCACCGGCCATTGATAGATATAGTCTCTGAAACACATATGCGGAACAATCATGCCCTGCGCACTTACTTTTGCATTGTCTGGAATTTTTTCGAGGGCATCGTAAACCTTTTCAACATCATAATCTGTAAGGTAGTGTTTTTGCTGATAAAAGGCTGAAAATTCCGGCTGATACCAAAGGGCCACCCTGTATTCAAGAAAACTGACGGTTGTGCCTATGGTCAGCACCGTCATTCCAATAGCCAGATATTTTTTATAATTAAATTTCATGGTGTAAATCCAATGAAATAATGCAATTGTCATAATTGGAACAAATTCAATGGAATAATGTGAACTTATTCCCCATTTTCCCGGATCATTACTAAAAAGTTTCTGAGCAAAAATTGGTATCAGCATAAGCAAATACTGAGGTTTGTAAAACAAGGCCACTCCTCCTGATAATAAAATCACAAAATGCAACTCTGTTTTTTGTCCGTTAAACAAAGGATCTTTCAGTTGGTTCTCAAATAAAAGTGAAAAAGCATACCTTGGTCTTTCAAAAATCGTCTGCAATGCCTCTCCCATCGTTTTTCCCAGCGCATCATAATGAAAATGGAGATATTCCCTGTTTTCATTTGAAAGTGCTGGAATTACAACTTTCAGAATAAAAACAAAATATGCAAATGCCGTAGCAGAATATAATAATGATGCTTTAATTTTTGTTTTTTCGCGATAATGAAGGACCAGCAGACCAATACTGATGAATATTGCCCAGAAAGCCATATTTTCTTTACTTATCAGAATCAAAACAAAATAGAAAGTTGCCCATTTCCATTTTTCTTCCCTGAAAAACAAAATAAACCATGGAACAAACATGGCTGCCATTACATTGTCATGATAGTCAAAAGACAGAGCAGAATAAACTCCCCACAATGAAAAGAAATGGATTATGGCTAAAAGTGAGTAAGTCTCATTGCCTGTCATGGCTTTTATCAGGCGATAAACACCAAAGCCTCCGAATAATATTCCGGCTATCTGCACCAAAAGCATAGTGTAGCTTCCAAAAATCCAAGCTAATGGAGAAACGAGTAAGGGTATCAGACTAAAATGATCGCTGAGCACATTGTCAAATTGTGGTTGCATCACCATATTATCGTTCCATCTGAAATGGGAATAATCAAACAAGGCATTGTTGTTGATTCCCAGATCCCATGCATAAGTTCTGAAATTGTAATGATTAACCAGGGATACCAGGCAAAAAAATGTACAATAAACTAAAATGATAATTAGCAATGGGTAATTGACCTGACTAAAATTAAATTTTTTCATCTGTTTGTTTTACAGTTTAAAATATTGTCAGAAGGAACATTATATGATAATATCAATACGGTTTTTTATGAATTGGGACATCATATCTTTTTCAATTCCTTTCAAAAAAAATACAATAATAAAGAATTTTTGTGAGGGTAAAAAACCTGTTTTCTTAATTATCAAATATTAATCAGTTTTTTACTTCGCAACTATCTCCCATGCAATTTGGTCTTTCCTTTGGTTTAGGTAGAATCTTTGCCCAAATAAAAAAGTGATATAATTTGCATCCGAGGCAAATAGCAAAAGCTGTTTCCAAATACAGAATAAACAAACAAATCATGCAAAGCATGCAAACCGGTTCAAAATATGAAGCATCTTCCTGTAAGAACAATGACAAAACAAATATTGCCGAAGACAACAATAAACCTAAACTCCATGCGAATTTCTTTTGTACGGCACCAATAGGTATTTTGGTCTGCTTTCTTACAAATAACCAGGCAATTAAAACGGTTGGTGAATATTTCGGATTTATAAATAATCCAATTAAAAAATTTACAACTAAAATTCCTATGGTAATCGGAATAACCTCATATCTTTTATAAGCAAAACCATTTATGGAAGCAATCAGCCCAATCAGGAACATTATTCCGGCACTCGCACGCATACGTCTTTCATCTAAAACCTTGAATGGGATTCCGTCTTTGTATTCACCAAAACTAAAAATTGACATTTTGTAATTATTAAGTTAATAATTGACGAAGATATTGTTTTACAATCTATCTGCGTTTTAAAAAACTGTTAAATATTTCTAAATGTCAGAAATTAATCAGTCTTTGACAATCTTAAATTGCACCGGTGTTCCCATATTGATTTTCAAAATATACATTCCGGCAGGCAAAGCAGAGACATCGATATTATGTTGGTTATCAAGTACATCCAATGCAACTTTTTTTCCTGTAAAATCTGTAATTACCCATGTTTTTCCGTCAAGGTTTAAATTACAGTCTATTTTTATCAGTTCTTTTGCAGGATTTGGGTACACCTTGATTTTAAAATCATCGGTTTCAGAAACGCTGCTGGGATCGTAGTAAACTACAGTGAGTACGACACCCGGACCCTGGATATAACCCGGGCATTCGGCAGGCGCTCCGGTTACATAATAATCACCTTCTTCGGTTACTTCGAGCACTTGTCCGTTTTCACCGGGAATAGTTGTTCGGTTTAATGTCCAGATAATATTGGTATTATATGGGTCCATCAAAGTAAAATACATGGTATCGCCTTCGCACAATACAGATTCACCGCTGCCTCCAACTGTAAAATCGCCTGTTGACATCACTGTGGGTGACATGAAAGCCCATCCATCAATGAAAA
This sequence comes from Bacteroidetes bacterium GWF2_38_335, assembly GCA_001769535.1. Taxonomy (GTDB): domain Bacteria; phylum Bacteroidota; class Bacteroidia; order Bacteroidales; family GWF2-38-335; genus GWF2-38-335. The sequence goes on along the minus strand of MEOH01000020.1, from coordinate 71,196 downwards.
ACTCATCACTGATGAATGATTCTCCGTGAAATACTACTTCAACAGTCACGTAAGATGCAGCATAGTCATTATAATCAATGGTAAGTGTTTGGCTTGTGGCGCCCGGAATTGGATCGGTAACTCCTGAGCCGTAATATCTGCGGTACCATTGATAACTGTCATAAATGCCTGTACCCAAAACAGTTGTTTGACCCGGACAAAGCATGTTTTCACCGCTGACAACGGGCGGAATTGTAAGTACAAAAGGATTTTCGTTGGTTATTTCATACACTTTTCCGTTGGTGTAGCCGGGAATATAAATTCGAACCACATTGTCGTTTCTTCCGTTTCCTGCATCAACCAATCCGGTTGCTCCGGTTGCTGCATCAATATCGGTATATTCGTAAGAAGAAATGGTACTGTTATACCGCATTTCCCTGAAAGGTGAAGCTATATCGGTGTTATACAGGTAGTTTTTTCCGTCACTTTTGGTTTTTGCAGTATAAAGATAGGAACGACCAACTCTTGTACCGATGGACTGTGATTGCCATGCGGCTCCATCCCAAGTCATCTCAAACTGACCATTGGCATCCTGATAATAAACCCTGTTTGTACCGTCATTTCTGGCATCGCTTACCGCAACAGCTTCGGCCCAGCCGCTTGGAGCAGAAAGCGCACCTGTTTCACTCCACGCAGCACCGCCCCAGTTGAATTCCTTCACATGATTTCCCGGCGCATAATATCTGGTTATGCCTTCATTTCGGCCATCACCAAAAATAGCAGGACCTTCTGATCCATGCGTAGTACTGATGTCAATGGCATCCCAGCCTGTTCCGTTCCATGTGTATTCGCGTTGAATGATGTATCCGCCGACTACAACCCTGTTGACTCCGTCTCCCCTTGAATCTGCAACCATAACTGAGGCCATGGGTTTTCCCGGACTGGCAATGGTTACTCTGTCCCATGACGAACCATTCCAGGTATATTCATAAAAATTGCTTAATGTACTTCCCCACTCTACTGCATACATTCTGATCACGCCGTCATTTCGTCCGTCACCCAGGGTAATGGTTACCAAATTTCTAAGTCCGGTTCCAACAGTTCCGGTCATCGACCAGTTTGTACCATCGAATGTATATTCATAAATTCCACCGTCGGTGGCTTCGCCCCGGGTGGTTACATAAATTCTGTTCACACCGTCGTTGTGACCTTTCCCAACCCATACCGAATATGCTTTGTCGTTTGGTGTTGTACCTATTTCTATCACAGTCCATTCCTGTGCGTGTAAATTAATGATGGTGAAAAGTGCAAAGAATAGGTGAAAAAATGTTTTCATATTGTAAGGTTTTGTGCAAAATTAGTCAACTTTATTTCTAAAAATATTAGACGTCAGAGTCTTTTATTGGGTTGCTTTTTTAATTTAATAAAATTAGACTGTACAGTTTAATTTCTTAACTATCTCAATTTAATTTTCTGGCCAATATTCAAAATGGTGTTTTCCTGAAGTCCGTTCAGCGCACAAAGTTTTTTAACGGTGGTTCCATATTTCAGTGCAAGGGCATATAAGGTGTCTCCCTTTCGGATGGTATGATAGGCTGCTTTTTTATCTGTTTTATTATCTTTTTCTATTTTTCCGGTGTTATGGCTAATTTCTTTTTCAGGCTTTTTAACCGATGAAATGGTATCATTAAAAACAATTTTTGAAGCCAGAGTATCAGATAATTTAAACTGAAAAATCCAGTTATACAGCGTATCTTTTGTAAACTCCCGGGCCAATTCACTGTGACCAAGATTCGGGTAAAGAGTCAGCTCACACTTGCCAACAGGATTGCATGCTTTAATGGCATCATACATTTTAACAGACTCGGAACTGAGAACAGCAACATCCTTTTGACCGTGCTGAATCCAGATATTTGTTTTGGCAATATTGCAGGCATCATTAACATTTCCGCCACCACATAAAGCAACTGCTGCAGCCACTCGTTCGGGGTATTTCCCGGCAAAATGGAAAGTTCCATATCCACCCAGACTCATTCCAACCACATATACACGTGAAAGATCGGTTTTATAATTTTTCTGCACATAATTGAGAACTGTCAGAACTTTATCTGGCTCCCATGAATGTGGTCTGTTTACCTGTGGGGCGATAACGATGGCCGGAATTTTTCGTCCTCTTTCAATGGCATCAATCACGCCGTAACGTTTAACCAGACTCAGATCAGTGCCCGACAAACTGCGACCATGGAGAAAAACGATTACAGGTAGCGGACCAGGACAAATGTCTTTTGAAGGCAGGTACAGAATAAAGGGATAATCAGCGCTGTCGCGAATTTCCTTAAATTCCGGCGCCTGTGCAAAAATTTGAAGTTTTACAAAAAAAAATAAAAGGACAATTATAAGGAGCTTACGCTTTTCCATTTGTATTTGTTAAAACGCAAATTTATACGGATTTTGCAGATATGAAATCCACCCCGGACACATTTGCTTTTTATTAACTTTATGTAAGAAGAAAAAATGTTTCCATTTTATGCAAAAACAGAACCATAAATGCATTACCTCATTTCTAAAATCTTGATTATTTCATTTTCAAGCAGCGGTTCCATGATTTGATATCCTGCCAGCGTTGGATGTACACCATCATCAGTATATTTTTCATCCAGTCCTTTTTGGGAATCGACCATAGAGGAATAGTAATCCAGATAAACAATACCGTTTTCAACGCAGTATTTTTCCAGAAGGGAATTAAGTTCGATTACTTTTTCAGCCGGTTTGATATCCGGTCGCCATGGAAAATTATTTGCAGGGAGCACTGATGAAATAATTGTTTTAATTCCGTTTGCTGAAGCAAGTTCTGCCATAGAAACAATATTGCCATAAATATCCTCAATGGTGGTTGGACCGGTATTTTCAGCAATATCATTGATACCGGCAAGAATAACGACAACTTTTGGTTTCAGATCAATGACGTCCTGTCTGAATCTGATCAGCATTTGCGGAGTGGTTTGTCCGCTGATACCGCGATTGACATAAGAATTACCTTCAAAAAAACTGCTGTCAATTATTTTCCAGAATTCGGTAATGGAATTACCCATAAAAACAATCCGGTTTTCATTTTGAGCCGGCAACCCGAGTTTTTTATTTTCCGCAGAATATCTTTTCATATTTGCCCAGTCTGTTTGAATTCTTACATTCTGACACATTGAAATAACAGCCATTAAAGTAAAGCCTATAAACAAATATTTCTTCATAAGTAATTGACTGTTATAAATAATAATTTTACTATTTCATAGAGCTTCCGCATCTGGCCTGAAAATAAGTAATTAGTTATGCAAAAATCCAACCATTACTAAGGTACATGTTAAACAAATAAGTTGTCCATACGATGTTCATAAAACACGTTAAATACAACCCTATCTTGTAGAAAATATTAGAAGAAAAATCCTGAAATACCCAAAAATATGAAGCAGCAATCAACAGGATCAATCCAAAGTCAGAAAAGTTCCAGATACCTGAACAATTTGCGAAACTAACCATAAAAATACTTTGTAAGGACAATAAGGATATAATGAAAAATCTGAAGTTTAGCTTAAAGTCTTTAATTTTATTGAATGCCATTAAAAATAAAATAAAGAAAAATGGAGAAGTAATAGTGTATCTGAATAAGTTGTGCAAACTACCACCCTGGAAAAAAATGATAAATAAAGCCAAACCAGAAGTATACAGCATAGACAATACCATCAAATATTCATTTTTCGAAACAATTTGGGTGTTTTTTTCGACTTTAAAAAAACCGATTATTTGTTTATAATATTTCTGAAAAACAAATACGAAAAAGGGAATTGCGATTATAAAAATAACTCCCATATTTATTCCAAAACCCTCATGTGACCAGTCTCTTAAGTTATGGGGAATACTAAATTTATGATCCCAGTATTTCTGAACCTCAATAAATTTGATCAAACTTCCACTCCCTTGTCGCAATTGCAACAATGAAACTGCAAGAGCACCGGCAAAAAGCGGAGCAATCCTTAAAAATGTATTTTTAATTGTTTCCAAATACCTTTTATGTCCCATTAAAAAGAAGGCTTCTGTGCCAACAATTGATAAAAACAGAAATATATAAGTAGGTTTTGTCATGGAAGCCAGAAACAAACCCATGAACAAAATCCAGTATTTATCCTTAATAAAACCATATATTCCTATTGTTATAAAAAAGAGAAAAGTGGCTTCAGTATAAGGAATAAAAAAGATGATTGTACTGGGTAATGAAAGCAAGATAAGCAGGTTTTCATTATATTTTTTGTCTGAAAACAATTTTATAAGTATTAAAAGTGAAATTCCAAACAAAATGAAATTATAGAACAATATTCCAACAGGCGGTATGTGCAAGAATCTCCAGATATAAGGAAACATTGGAAAAAATGCAAAAATTCTTTCTCCGAATGGATTATTATAGTAACCGTTTTCTCTGACGTAATTATAACTGTATGCATCCCAGTTTGAATAATTTTCATTTTTCAAACTAATATATGGCACATCAGCCAGCATTCTGTTTCCGTTTATGTTTACCCAATTATTATATAATTTGCCAAATGTATTATCATAAACGGATTTATTTTGAAGGCCTTGAAAAACGATCCAAAAGCCTAAAAAAAAGATTATTAAAACAACTATGTTCTTTTTCATTAATAAAAATATTTTAAATCAATAATTTTAAGATAAATCAACTTAATGGTTATTGATTAATTTTCTGAATATATGTTCACTATTGCGGTAAAAATAAAATTAAAAACGAAATAAATAAAGGAAAAACTTGAATTTTTCACTTTACCTGTCATCTTCCCAAATCAGTTCAACATTGGTTCTTTCATCAAAAAAATCGGTACAGGTGCCATCGCCATCACCTGTTAAACCGCCATCGGGCTGGCAAATCAGGTTACAGTTTGTGTCATACAATACACCGGGAATGTCACAGCAGTACGAAGGAAAATAAAACACCGTTTGTCCCTCGTAAACGCACTTATATACTTTGGCCGGAGGATTGCGCACCTCATCTTTTTGGATTTGTTTGATTTTATCTTTGATACAACCGGGAGTATCTTTTGGGACATCTACTTTTTTGCAGAAGGAAAACATCAACAAAAATACGACCAAGAGCATTGAGAGCAAATGTGGTTTTTTCATTTTTTCATGTTCAGTAATATTACAAACAAAGTTTTTACCTTTTTATTATACTAACAAAGTAAAGGTTTTGTTATTTAAAGATTTAAATGAATAACAATATTACCTGCCACCTAAAAATAAAAATTCAATGCAATTTTTGAATAGGTTGGTGTAAGCGAAAAATTATAAGTTTGTTTAATTGTAACTGCTTCAGGTCCTCCAGTATTCGGGTTGAAAATATTATTTTCATATTCATTTAATAAAAACAATCTGTAATGCCTTATGCCAAATTCACCACCAAGACTGAAATTATCATCAAAAAAGTATTCCATGCCAAACCCCAGGTCTGCTCCCCAAAAACCCATTTTTTTGTAATCTTCATCAATAATCGGATCATCTTCTCCATCATATTTACTTTTACCTGAAATAAAAGGCTTTGAAACATTTAACAAAAAATATGCATTTACCTTGTTAACCTGTTTGAAAAAATATTTAATACCAATATTTGGAATGTAAATACTTGCAGATACTACTCCTTTTTCAGAATATTCCTGAATAATATTCAGATCGTAATCATATTCCTTCCCTGTTTCCTTAAAATTGCCTTTTCCATTTAAGTACTGAAATCCAAAACAAGGTATTATTTTACTATTGACCTTGTAACCAAATTGAGCCCCGTTTATATTTAACCCGGGAGAAACTGAAAAAGTCAATTGTGAAAACACATTAAAGCTGATAAAAAATACAGCAATTGCCAATAATAAAGATTTTGTCTTCATAGCTATTGTTTTTATTTTTGATTTATTATCTATTTATTTGGATCAAAAATAATAAAAAAATTTAAAAGATTTCTTTAACAAACAATTTTTTTAAACATAATTCCAATCACAATATCTTTAATCTCCTTCTTTGATGCCTTTTCAATAGCTCATAGAATGCATATAGACATAAAAACACTGCAACATACAGCCCTAATGCTTTATAATTAAAAGGATACCCACCTGAGAAAACAGCTCCATAAACCAATTTACAAAACCAAAAAACAGCTAAAGCCATAAGCACCCAACCAATGAAGTTTTTTTTCTTTAGCCAGATAAAACCATTAACAATATAGGCAGAGAAACCTGCTGTATAAAATATGATCATCATATTTCCAAATGGCCAATGCATTGTTTTAAACAGGAAAGCAATAATTACCAAAATACTCCAGATCAACAAGGGAGTTGGTCTGAAAATTTTCAGTTCTCTTTTTGAATCGATTAAAATTCCATCCAATGTATCCATTGCTTAAAATTTACATTTTACAAGTTCTACTTTAACACAAATCTGCAAAGGATTTTCATATTATTTAATTACCCTTAGCTTTTCTCCTTTTCCCCCCTGTTGAATTAATCCTATTCATTACCAACCTGAAACCGGTGTTTGCCGAACCTTTATATTTACCGGGATCCATTTCCTTAAACGGATTTGTTTGTGTATACCAATTGTTTTCAGAAGCATTTTTATCATATACAGTTTTATAAACCGGGGCCGGACTAAGCCAAGAACCACCTATAACAGAACCACTTGAAGCCATTTCAGAAACATTTTCATATAAACCTAAAATATTATAGTTGTTTCCCTGAGTCAGATGAACGGGCTTTATGCTAATCCCCGTTTTCTGAAAAAAAGCAATAGCTGTTTTATTTTCTTCTTTAGAGGGAAATAAATAGTCAAAATTGTATGTTTTGTCTGAAGAACATTTTTTTTCTTCATCAGGAGTGATCAGATAGGTATGGTCTTTATCACCGATAGCCAGAGCAGCATATGTCCATTCATCTTCAGATGGCAGTCTAAATTGCGGATATAAAATTCCATCTTCAAATTTCACTTTTCTATATTCAGTATCAGACGATTCAGGGTTTTCATTACTGGAAGGATAACTAACCGATAAATAAGCATCCGTATCAAAAAAATCAGTGGAGTCTTTGGGGTTGGGGTTAAATTGAAGAAGTCCTTCTCTGATTAATATCATTTCATTTAATCTGTCAGTTTTCCATTTTGCATATTTTTCAATCTGCACACGATTTACGCCAACAACCGGGTAATTGCGGAATATTTTATTTCTCAGATAATTATTTGCTAAAAAGTTTTTTACAGAATCAGGAAGATTTTCTCTCATCCATACAAGTGTATCCGGTAATGCTGCTACATAAGTTTCATTTGAAAAACTTTTCTTAAGAAAATTGAGATATGAAAGATACTGACCGTTGGTTTCTTCATGTGCTGAGATATAAAAAGCAGACAAACTTTTTGGTTGATCTGCCTGATTATCAAATTTAAATGTGAAATTTCCACCTTCAACCAAAATCATTCCTGGAGCGGTAGGCTGCTCAATACAAACTATTTCCTCAAATCCACTTTCGTTATAATTCCATCCCGTTGTGTCTTTTTTGTTTTTGCATGATATAAAAGTTATAAGTAAAATCAAAATTTTAGCTGATAACAATATTTTTTTATCCATGTCAATTATATTAGAATTATATAAAGTTTTTTTTTAAATTTCTTCATGATATTCAGGAACAACAGTCCTTAAGCTTAATCAAAACCTCATGATGTTTTTCCTCCCACCCCGCAAGCCAGGAAAATAGTTTTTTTTCAGCAGCATCTTCGACTTTTTCTGCTCTTTCGCGATACAATTCAATGGCATAATCTTCCTGTTCAATGGCACTGCTGATGCACAACCGCTCGAAATCAGAATTTTTGAGATATTCCATTGTTTTCGGTGTTTTCAGGATTTTTTCGACCACCTCATTGGTTTTGCTTTTAAAGTCATAATTCGGAAACTCACCTAAAGTTTGCAGATTTTTAAAAGCCTGCAACAAATACTCAATGTGCAATTCCTCTTCGTCGGCCATCTGAATAAATAAATACTCGAGATCGGAGTTTTCAGTCAGTACTGCCACCGTGTTGTAAAATGCCTTTTCTTTATTTTCAATGGCAATTGACAGTTTCAGGACATCAAGTGTAGAAAATAGTTTCATATTAATTTAGGTTTTTTTTTAAATGAAAATACTATATTATTTTAAAATAACTTTAGCAAAAACACTTTTATTATTACTTTTTATTTCAAGCATATACATGCCGCTATCGAAACCATTTAATTCAAGTTCGATCAGATTTCCGTTTTCAAGTTTTTCATACACAATTCTTCCAATTGCATCTTTTACAATAACAGATATATCATTGCTTTCCTCAAAATAAACAAATACATTTCCATCTGAAGGGTTAGGATAAACAACATAATTAACTTTGTTTACCTCTGAAATACTGACAAACGGATTAACGGTTAAAACAACTTCACAGGTATCAATATTTTCCGCATCATATGTTGCTGTCCAAACAATATGATGCGTTCCAATTTCAAATATCTCACCAGCGAGTGTGGTTCCTGAATTAACGCTATTTGTAAGAATATCTTCATTACAACTTTCTACAGAAAAAGCAGCATTGAGTTCATCGGCAGTTACAGTGTAATTGGTTTCTCCATCATTCAGATTAACAATTAAGTCGTCCGGACAAATAATTTCAGATGCTAAAACTTCTATTTCCTGAGTCTGATATTCAATATTTCCAAAGCCATCATCAAAAATCCAAAATATCACATAAATACCAACTTCGTTATATATTAATGGATCTTCAGTTGTTGCTGTTATAAATCCACCACAATTGTCAGTGGCAGTTGGAATATCTGTTATGGTTACTGAACAAACATTTGAAATAACTGGTAATTCAGTAATATCAGGAATTGGAGCGCTCAGGTCTTCTATATAAACCTCCTGAATTTGTGAAATTATATTTCCTTCACCATCATTATATGTCCAGTTAATTATGTAAGTCCCTTGTTCTGTATATGTTGTCGGATCGGAAGTTGTTCCGTTAATTGAAACACTGCAGTTATCAGTTGCAGTCGGCACATCGGCTGTAATGCTGCATTCACCATGCAACGCAGGAAGTTCAGGAAGATCAGGAATTGGAGCACCCGAATAATTGACGATTACATTTTGTGTTTGTGCGCTTGAATTTCCACTTTCATCATTATAATTCCATGTAATAGAATAGGTCCCGACAGTTGAATAAACAAGAGGATCGGATGTAGTTGCTAAAATAATTCCGGCACAATCATCGGTTGCTGATGGTATCGGAGCTGAAACAGAGCAATAACCTGTTACATCAGGCAATGTTGTAATATCAGGAACCGGAGCAGTATTATCTGTGATAATTACATTTTGACTTTGTGTGCTTGAGTTTTCATTTTCATCAGTATAGATCCAGTTAATTGTGTATGTACCTGTTCCCGGAAAATTCAATAAGTCATTTGTGGTGGCCGATACCGTTCCCAAACAATTGTCTGTTGCTGTTGGTATAGTAATTTCAATCGAACAATCTCCTGTAATATCGGTAAGAGTTGCTAAATCCGGAACGGGAGCCAAATTGTCAGTAATAATAATATTTTGTGTTTGATATGAAACTCCTCCATTACCATCTTCAAAAACCCATGTAACAACATAGGTTCCTCCTCCTGAATAGGTAAGTAAATCCTCAGTATAACCATAAATTAATCCTGAACATTCATCGGTTGCCGTCGGAGTTTCAGTAATTGTCGCAGAGCACTCCCCTGTTACGTCAGGCAATGAAACTGCATCCGGAACAGGTGGTTCATTTGTATATACAAGTAATTCATAAACACCGCAATTTGTTTCATAACCCTCGCAAACAATATAATATACTCCCGGACTACAAACAAAGGTTAAAAAGCTTCCGGTTGATCCACTGCCGCAACCGTCATCATTTTCAGCAATTGCAATCAGGTCTGAATTGTACAATAAAACATACGAATCATAATCAGATGAGCACATATCTATAAATATTGTCATTTCAGAGGAAACGGTAAACTGATACACCACATCTTTGCTTTCTCCTGCCACATTATTTAAATGAGAACAAGTGTTTCCTGAAGATAAATACGATGTACAATTACTAATTATTTCCCCAATAACAATAGGGTTATTAAAATCTTCCTGAGCATTTATTGTATTTGTTATCATTATGGAAATGACAATAAAAATCATGTATAGTTTTTTCATAATCAATATTTTTTCACATGCTATATATTTTAATATCCTGCTAATAATAAAAGAATCTCTTTTAAAGATTTTCTGTTTTTTAATATGTTTATTGCATATAAATCTAATCCAACATTGATAAAAATAAGAAAATAAAATTGTTTGGACAACTAATTTTCAAATAAATTAAAATCAGGATATACAATTAGCTAATTGTATCACAAAAGAATTTTTTCTCTGAAATTCAGAACAAAATCCTATTAATGGATCATCATTTCACAAGGTAATTCACACGATATTATTTCAATAAGTATTTCAATTAAGTGTCAAATGAACTACCCCGCAGCAGAGCAGCGGGGTATCAGCAAAGGATTTCTTTTATATTTCGCCCCAAGGGGCGTGGAACCGAGTTTACGAGCTCGGCGAAGCCAATAAAACCCAAGAGATCCCTCGACTTTGCTCGGGATCAGTTCGACTAGATAATTTCAGTTCACTATCGTTCCTGAAATTATAGTCTCACTGATTTAAAACGCCGGGCATGAAATAGTTCTGAACCTCTTTTTTGCGTACCTGTTGCTTTCCCAAAGGTCTTTCGGAGTTTTTAAAGTATATTTGAAACTGATTTCTTTAGTCTCTTTCGATTCCAGTTTAAAATTCCAGCGAAGTTCTCCATCTGCCTTCACATACTCTGCTCCTTCGATGTTAAACAATTGAAGTTTAATTTTATCCTCTTCATCAACATAAGGAACCTGATCAAGAAGTTCTACCTGCAAAGCACCGCTGTAGGCATTTTTAACTACAATATTAATTGCAGACTCTTCAATTTCAAAATTACCAATGATGTTGCGGTTCTTGTTGTCAATTGTCTCCTTGCGCATGGCCTGCACCTTGCTGTCTTTTCCCAGATAAACACTGAGTGTATCATTTGGTGCATAGGTATTTAAAAATGTTTTACCCATATAAGTACCCATATTATAAACGTTGGTTGTACCCGGAATCAGATTGTGCCGGTTCCAATCGGGAATATCAGCCATGAGGAAACCAAAGGGATCGACTTTCGGAATTAACAGATATTTGAATGATGATTGCACTTCGAATGAAGAAACATCAACAAGATAGGGTTTTGCATCGGAAGGAACCGAGTACTGATGTTCAATTTTATATTCAGCAATAACATCAGGTACTTCAATTTGCCGGAAAGTAACCTGCTTACCTTCATAGGTTACATTTTCAGGAATTTTTGTCTGCTCGTTATTCCCGTTTAATGTGGGCGCATTAAATCCACTGATGGGATCGGCTGTTGACAATTTTATACTGACCTCATCCCAGGGAATTCCGCATGCATTAAAAACATTGGCTCTGAAAACAAATTCGAGGGGTCTGTCCGGACCATAATATTTCAAATCATAAACCGGAGCCCAACCTCCTTTAGATGTCAGATATTTAAAATTGAATTTGGCTTTTTGAGCTGTTTTGGAATTAAGCACAATAATAATTTCTGACACATTGGAAGTTTTTCTCACAGAGAGCTGACTGATCTGTGATTCGAATTTTTTGATCCTGTAAGCAATATCATTTTCTTTTTCATTAAGCACAAACAGTTCCTTATTTATCTCGTAATATCTGCGTCCGAAAAACTGGGACGCTTTTTCAATTTCAGTTGTATTGACTTCGTTGTCCTTTCCCCCAATAAATTCATTCTTGGACAGCACATTTTTCTCACTTGCAAGCGCATCGGTACGGCATCCTATCAGCAGTTTTTCCTTTTTCAATCTTTCAATACTGTCTTCAAGATTGGTGATATTTTTGCTGTCAATGGAATTTTCCTTTAGAAAATTTATTCTGTCAGTCACAGTTATGATGTTTATATCCTGCTTATCGACACTCACATTTATAGTGTTATACTCTATAAAAGTTGATAAGCCAGTGAAAACCACCATGTTTTTCCCGGCTTTCAGGTTCACTTCCTGTTCATAGGCAATTTCGGCAGACGAGGTATAAACGGTAACCTCTTTGATCCGCGGAGTTATTTCTGTTTCATTTACTTGCGCATTTGCAATCAGGCCAAAAAAAGCCGCCAGAGTTAAAAGAATAAATTTTTTCATTTTATCTGAAATTATAGTTGATACTGAATTGAACTTTCATTTTATATAATGTTGTGTAATCTGTACAATCGTAACTTGTCACTGCTGATAAACGGTAATTCACTATTCCAATTCCCATTCTTTTACTAAAGGTAATAACCGGAGATAAATCAAGAACTGAGTTATCAGAATAACAAACAAAAATACCAGGAATCCATGTAGCCATTCTAGTTAATCTTATTGGTGTAGAAAAAGTTATCGAATATGAATTGCGTAGAACTTCATTCAAATCCATTAAATTAAAATAAGTAAAAAACAATCTGGTATTGGTAGTTCCCTGTTTGAAAAACTTATAAATATTCCCGACATTAATAAACCTGTAAACCGGAAAATTCCTGTTCTCTGAAAGCTGCATGAACTCCGGAATATAATTGACAATACCTGCAGAAAGAAAATAACTGTCCTTTTCGCTGAAAACAGATAATGAAAGATTAAAATTCAAGTTGTTTTGTGAATACCCTGTTTCGTTTTCAAAAAAAGAGTAATTTTCAAAATACCCCCCGGGAGCATTCACACGAATATATTTTGGTGCAATACCAATTGAAATAAAGGCCTGATTGAAAATAACATTTCTGTAAGCAAGTGATAATGATGTATAGGAATAGCTTTTGTTTTTACCATAATATTGGTTTTCAAAAAGAACACCGGCGCCGGAGAAAATGGATGGAAATGATTTTGAATATTGCAAATAAGTACTTCTGTAAGCACCACTGTTAAATGGAAACCCGGTATGTGAAAACCTTAGCAGTTTATTGGCAGTGGTGGATGTTGCCGCAGAAGGATTTATACTTGTATTAAAATGCATTATTTCGCCGGGATAATATAGCTGAGAAAAGGAAAAACATGGAAAAAGTCCAATAAAAAGAACCAAAGTAAAAGTTTTTATTTTCGTAAAGTTTTCTATCATTTTCAGATATTTTTAAGCAGACAATTATATAATGCATTTTAATTTCATTAAGTTGTCCGGATCAAAACGAATAACCTTGAATATTTTGCTCTGAATCATAAAAAAAAAGTCCATTTTTTCCCGAAATTTATCATCAAATTATTCAATAGAAAAATAAATGACCTTTTTATTACAAAAAAAAATACCTGTTTTTAAAAGGGTGATTTTCAAAATGTTAATAAAGTCGAAAAAATCATGTTTTTAACTACTGACAATCAACATGTTATAAATATTAAAAAAATCAGAAATGCGGTTGAAAAATCAATGTATTTTTTCAACATCAGAGTAATCATTTTCTCATTTTTGATGTAAAATTGTATCAATAAAATTATAGTAATTTATTTAATTATCAACGATAAATAACTTGAAAACGATGGCAAGCAATTCTTTAAGTGATTCACTTATAAAAGAAACAGAGGTTAACCGAGATGAAGAACCTCCAAGTTCGGTTAAGCCCTACCATATCAACAGACATAAATTAATAGATTCATTACTTCACTCAAACAGAGTAAAATCAACCTTAGACTTTAGAAAAGAATACCTGCCCGGTGTAATTGATTCGGAATGGAATGACTGGCACTGGCAGATCAGAAATAGCTTCAGATATTATTCCCAACTCGAAAAATTTTTCCACGTTAAGTTAAACATCACTCATGAACAGGGCAATAAAGACTCCCTTCCATTGAGAATAACTCCTTATTATGCCAGTCTGATAGATTTTTCAAACCCAAATGACCCATTGTTCAAAGCAGTCGTTCCGTCAACAGAGGAGTTTAAAATCTTTGAAGGTGAATCTTCGGATCCCCTTCACGAAAATGATTGCAGTCCGGTTCATAATCTTGTACACAGATATCCTGACAGGGTTTTATTTTTGGCTACAGGTTTTTGCAGCACATATTGCAGATACTGTACCCGTTCGCATATGGTTGCAAAAAAGGAAAAATCACATTTTTCAACACATGACCTTGAACCTGCATTTAAATATATTGAAGATCATCCTGAAATCCGCGATGTGCTCATGTCGGGCGGTGACCCGTTTACCCTTCCCGAAGAACGTTTAGAATACATATTAAAAAGACTTCGCGCAATTCCTCATGTTGAAATTATCCGTATCGGCACAAAAGTTCCTGCCGTATTGCCACAGCGCATTACCCTGAAATTCACCGATATGCTCAAAAAATATCATCCTTTATTTGTCAGCATTCATTTTACACACCCCAACGAACTAACTCCCGAAGTGCAGGAAGCAACAGCCATGCTGGCTAATGCAGGCATTCCGCTTGGCAGTCAGACCGTCCTTCTTAAAGGAATAAATGACGATGTTGAAGTGATGCGTAAATTAATGACCGGACTTTTGAAATTCCGCGTACGCCCATATTATCTGTATCAATGCGATCCGATACTGGGCTCGGGGCATTTCAGGACAACCGTCCAAAAAGGGTTGGAAATTATTAAAGGATTAAGAGGTTTTACTTCGGGTTATGCTATTCCCACATACGTGATTGATGCCCCGGGCGGCGGAGGAAAAATTCCTTTATTGCCCAACTATGTTGCTTCACACGGAAAGAATGGACTGAAACTGAAAAATTACGAAGGCAAAACCTATTTATATCCGGATTACACGGAATAAATAATATATATATGCTTGTCGGAATAACGTATGACCTTCGGGATGACTACCTGAAGGAAGGTTTTGGTCATGAAGAAACTGCTGAATTTGATAAGGAAGAAACCATAATCCACATCGAAAACGCGTTGCAACACAACGGATACCAAACTGAGCGTATCGGTCATGTGCGCAGTCTTGCAAAAAAACTTGTTGATGGAAAAAAATGGGATATCGTTTTCAATATTTCCGAAGGAATGTATGGACTTGCCCGTGAAGCACAAGTTCCATGTCTCCTCGATGCTTATAATATTCCCTATGTTTTTTCTGATGGCGTAGTGCTCGGATTAACCCTCCACAAAGGTCTGACAAAAAGGATTATCAGGGATGCCGGATTGCCTACTCCCGATTTTGCTGTTGTGGAATCCATCGAAGATGTTAATGATATAAAACTCCAATATCCCTTATTTGCCAAACCGGTGGCCGAAGGAACCGGCAAGGGTATTTCCGGACTTTCAAAAATCTCTTCGCCTGAACAACTGAAAGAAGTTTGTTCCATGCTCCTGAAAAAATTCAAACAACCCGTTCTGGTCGAAAGGTTTCTCCCCGGAAGGGAATTTACAGTCGGAATTGTGGGTACCGGAAGAAAAACCAGAGCAATTGGACTTATGGAGGTTGTTTACCGTGAAAATGAAAAAACCAAAATTTACAGTCTGGAAAACAAAGAAAATTACGAGAACTATATTGATTATTCAGTTCCCGAAGAATCAGTGGCAAAACTTTGTTTTGAGCTGACTGAAAAATGCTGGAAGGTGCTCTCTTGCCGTGATGGCGGAAGAATTGACATCAGAATGGATGAAAATGGAATTCTGAATTTTATTGAGGTGAATCCGTTGGCCGGAATGAATTCAATTCACTCCGATCTGCCAATACTCAGTCGTTTTGCAGGAATCAGCTACGAGGAACTGATTAAAATGATTATGGATTCGGCTGTTGAAAGACTGAATAATTAACTGTTGCATATTGCATGTTCCAAGTTGCATGTTCCAAGTTGTAAACTTGGAACAGCAAAAAAACAAAAACAAAAACAAAAACAAAAAAAAAGAACAAAAAGAACCATAGAATAAATTTTTTCTTATGAAAGAAATTAAAAAAGTTGTAATCGCATTCAATGAAGTGCAGGAAAATGCCGGTCCGGATGAACTGGATATTTTTGATCAGGTAGAATTGGCAGAGAATTGCCTCAAAGAGCTTGGTTATGAAACTTCAAGGGTTACTGTGAACCTGGATCTTTCAAAATTCAAAAAAGCCCTTCTGGACGAAAAACCCGATTTGATTTTTAATCTGGTTGAAAGCATCAACAACCACGGTGAACTTTTATATTTTGCTCCGGCTTTATATAACAACCTACGCATTCCCTATACCGGTGTCAATACAAATGGTTTGTTCATTACCACAAACAAACCGCTTGCAAAAGTCTGGATGCAGCGTAACAACATTCCGACCCCCGAATCTGCCGAGCTTAACGAAACCCACAAATTAAAAAAAGATAAAACTTATCTGGTAAAACCCAAGCTCGAAGATGGTTCTCTTGGATTCGACGATGATTTGGTTTTCAAAGGTGCCGATGTGGATAAATTTGACAAAATCAAAACCATGAGCACAAATCATTTCTTCATTGAAGAATATGTTGACGGACGTGAATTCAATATCTCTATGCTGGGCGGAAACAAAGGTCCCGAGATTTTACCTATTCCGGAAATGAACTTTCACAATTTTCCCGAAGACAAACCGAAAATTATGGGTTTCAGGGCAAAATGGGAAGAAGGCAGCTTTGAATATGAGAATACTTCACGCAGTTTTATTGATGAAACTTCTGAAAACGTACTGGTTGATAAACTGAAAAAAATATGTGTTGAATGCTGGAATGCTTTCGAACTTTCAGGATTTGTAAGGGTTGATTTCAGGGTTGATAAGCAAGGCAATCCCTATGTTCTTGAAGTCAATGCCAATCCATGTATTACACCCGGGAGCGGGTTTTACAGCGCCTGCGAAAAAGCCGGATACACATTCACCAGCGCAGTTGTCAGAATAATTGAAGATGCAACAAGAAACCTAAGATAAGAAAACTATGAACATTACATTCCGCAACCAAATGAAAAATTCCGATCCCGAATCAGTCAGGGATATCGTGAAATCAACAGGCTTTTTCTATGATTATGAAATTCCGGTTGCCGTTGAACTCGCCCAGGAAGCTCTTGATCAGGGACAGGAAAAATCAGAGTATTACTTCCTGTTTCTTGAAGTAGATGGCCGCACGGTGGCCTATTCATGTTACGGACCTATCGCCTGTACTGTTGGAAGTTACGATTTGTACTGGATTGCCACGCATCATGATTTCAGGGGAAAAGGACTGGGAAAAATGTTGCTTGAAAAAACCCATGAGGCAATAAAGAAAATGGGTGGCAGACTGGTAGTTGCAGAGACATCCGGAATTGAAAAATATCTTCCTACAAGAAAATTTTATGAAACAAACGGATATATAGCGGAAGCAATTATTCAGGACTTTTATCAACCCGGTGATGCAAAATATGATTTTATTTTCAGATTGTAGAGGATTCCTGTCAGGGCATTTTATACATTTGCATCCTGATCATTTTTAAATTGAATTACATTGGCTGTAAAAATCCAACCCGGAGAATTTCTTGATTTAGCAAAAAAGCTGCCTGTCATTGATGTAAGAGCACCACTCGAATACAATGCAGGACATATTCCGGGCGCCATTAACATTCCCCTCTTCACCGATGAGCAAAGAGCCATTGTAGGAACTACATACAAAAGAGAAGGATCAAAAGCTGCTATTATTTCAGGACTTAAACTTGCCGGCCCTGATTTTGCCGAAAAAGCAAAACAAGCCATGAAGATTGCCACCAACGGTGAAATACTAATGCATTGCTGGCGTGGTGGTATGCGCAGTGAAAGTATGGCATGGCTTTTTGAGTTGGTCGGAATTAAAGTGTCCCTGCTCGAAGGTGGTTACAAAGCGTACCGGACTTTTATCAGAAAATCATGGGAACAACCATTGAAAGCTGTAATCCTTGGTGGTTTAACAGGCAGTGGAAAAACTGAAGTCATTCACGAAATCAGAAATAGAGGTCATCAGGTAATTGACCTTGAAGGAATAGCTAACCATAAAGGTTCAGCTTTCGGAGCACTCGGACAGCCTGAACAACCTACAAATGAGCAGTTTGAAAATGATTTATATAAAGCGTTTTCCGAAATTAATAGAAAGGAAATAGTCTGGCTCGAAGATGAAAGTAAATCCATTGGAAAAGTGAGATTGCCCGACAGGCTTTATGAAGCCATGAACGAATGTGCCCAATTTCGTCTGGATTTGCCTTTAGAAATAAGGATAAAAAGAATTGTTAAGGAATATGCGTATTTCGATAAGGAACAATTGAGCGAAATCATCAACCGAATTTCAAAGAAATACGGGCCAAACAAGGTTAAAACAACCATTGACTTACTTCAACAGGAAAATTTCAATGCTGTTGCTGAAATGCTTCTGGAGTATTATGACCATACTTACTCACATGCCACTTCGCGAAGAAAATGTAAAGAGATTTACATTATAAATGCTGACTCAGATGTTTCTGGTGAAAATGCTGAAAAGATTCTTGAATCTTTCAAAATGAATTTGAAATGATTACGGCATCCTGTAAACCACAGCATTGGCATTCATTCCGGCCCCAACAGAAGCAAAAACAATATGATCACCATTATTAAAGCTGTGATCCTTCATTTTTCCATGGAAAATAAAATCGAAAAGAATGGGTAAAGTTGCAACCGAATTATTTCCAAATTCAGCAATGGTCATAGGCATAATCATTTTAGGAATATCTTTTATATGATTCAACCTAAACAACCTTTCAAGCATGGCATCATCCATTTTTTCATTAGCTTGATGAATCAGGACTTTTTTAATGTTTTCAATAGAAACTTTGGCTTTTGCAAGAGCGTCCTGGATAACCTGAGGAACGGTTTTTAGTGCATATTCATATAATTTGCGGCCATTCATCTTTAAAAATATTTCATTTCCCTTATACTCTGAGTTATAAGATTTATCCATTTTTAAAAGATATGCGTAATCTACTGCGTCACTTCTTGTAAGGTGCGATAAAATTCCAACAGGTGTTTCACTTTCCACAGCTTCAACAATTACAGCACCTGCTCCATCGGAATAAATCATACTGTCGCGGTCATGTGGATCTGAAACCCTGGATAAAGTTTCAGTGCCAATAACCATGATTTTTTTTGCATCACCTGATTTTATGTAATAATCAGCCTGAATAAGTCCCTGTAGCCAGCCCGGACAGCCAAAAGGCAGATCATAGGCAACTGTATATGGGTTCTGAATTTCCAATTTAGCTTTAATTCTTGAAGCCAAACTGGGAACCATATCGCTTTTGCGATTATCACTTTTCACATCCCCAAAATTATGAGCAACAATAATATAATCAAGCTCTTCCGGGTTAATCTTTGTTTTATTTATTGCATCAACAGCTGCAAGATATCCCAAATCGGAAGTAACCTGCTCATCGCTGCTGTATCTTCTTTCACTGATTCCGGTAATCTGGTGAAATTTTTCTATAATTTCTGAGTTATCCTGGTTAATGACTGTTCCTGTAGATTCGTAAAATTGACTATTTAAGAAATTTTCGTTTTTAATTATCTGGTCTGGAAGATAGTGTCCTGCTCCGGAAATAACTGAATAAAAAGTTTTTGTCATAGAACTTGTACGGAATAAAATTTTCACAAAGATAGGGACAATTATCTCGTAAAAAGAATTTTATTCAGGATATTATTAAGATTATTGTAAAGCCCTTATTAATTAAATATTGTATAATAATTTTATTTAATAGCTGATAATCTGATATTTAAATCTTTTTTTCCTTACTTGATTGTCGTAAAAAAAACATTTTTTTCGTCAATTTTTTTTATTCTTTTATAATTTTAAATACAGAAACATTACCTGTTTCCATATTTTTTACCCTGACTATATAGCAACCCTTTTCAAAATTGCTGATTTGAATCATACCATCCTTTGTTTTCAGAATAACCTCACCAATAACATTAAATAATTCTGTTTCACAATTAAAATCCGTATTTTCTGATTTTATATACACAAAGTCTTTGGCTGGTATCGGCCAGACTGTAATTATTTGATCATTAACCAATTGTTCAATTTCTGTACCTGAAAAATGAATTGTGTCAGTTTGAGATGCCTGACAACCATGAAACCATGTGTCTAAATTCACAATGTAATCCCCTGCTTCTTCATATTGAATTTCAGGATTAATCTCATTTGAGTATTGCCCATTGCCGAAAGACCATTGTAAACTGTCATAATTTTCTGATAAATTTTCAAAAGAAAACGAGTCAAAACCTGAAATAACATCAAAATAAACCGATTGGTTATAAGAATTTATTCTCCATAATGAAAAATGATTCAACACAATAGAATCTGACACCTGCTGAAAATACTCTGCTTCGGCTGTATCAACACTGTTAAAATAAGTGGTTCCAAAAGATGGCTTTTGAAAAACAGATGAATAAAAGGCGCACGCAATAATATATGAGCCTTTGTAATTGGGATGAATATCACCATAGCTTCCCCAAAACATACTATCCGGATTTTCATTCCATAAGTGACTGATGACTTCGCCTGCCGGAGCAAAAAAGTTTTTAGTTGAATCTGCAAGGTATGTCAGGTTGGCCCTGATCAAATCCATGGTATTATTGTAATTGGTGATATCTGTTAATGTATTTCCCCAAATTCCATAAGTAATTTCATAATACAGAATTTTTGCACACGGATTGTATTTATATGCCGAATCGAGCATTATTCTGGCTTCCATTAAGGTCTGACTAATGGGATAGGAATAACCAGGTGATTCATTTGAACCTGGCTGAAGAATGATAACATCCCAGGTTCCTTCCCTGAAATAATTATAAACATTGGGATCTATGTAGTAGTGAATAAAACCTGTACCCCCGGGAGCATATACAGTAACTTCAACTGAATCGCCTTTACTATCTGCAATCTCTTTAAAGGATTGCGGCATGTCGTTGAAATAAGTGATGCTATTGCCAATAAAAAGCACATTGATTTTATCAGCCTGAGAGAAAACAGAAAAATAAGCAAAGCTTATCAGGAATAGAAAATAAAATTTCATTGGTCAAAGTTATTTTCAATATGACCTGATTTTTGAAAAAAAGTTGCCAATAAACACGGTTAATTTGATCAAAAACTATCTGGCCCGTTTAAATGCAGACTCGATATGTTCAGAAAGCCGTAAAAATATCTCATCCTTGTTGCCCATACCGTCAACAGTGAAAACCCTGCTCTGCGAACGGTAGTAATCTGCAACCGGAACGGTGATATTCTCATAGTCTTCGAGTCTTTTTACGATTGCCTCGGTCTCTGTATCATAAGATTTTTTGCTTTCAGTTTTTGCTCTACTGGAAAGACGTCTGAAAAGTTCGAGCATGGGAACTTTTATTTCAATCATGCATGAAATGGATGAGTTTAATTTTAGCAAAAGTCCCTCAAGTATATATGCCTGAACCATGGTTCTTGGGAAGCCATTAAACAAATACCCTTTTGATTTCTGGTTTTTCTTGATTTTCGTCTCCAGGATTCTGATTACAATTTCATCCGGAACAATAGCTCCGGTTTTAAGATATGCTGCTGCTTTTTTCCCCAGATCGGTGCCTTTGTTTATTTCCTGCCTGAGCATATCTCCGGTTGAGATATAAGTAAGGTTGTATTTTTTTGCCAGCATTTGGGCCTGGGTTCCTTTTCCAGCCCCGGGGTGACCAAAAATGACCACATTCAGCAAAGCTTTTTTAAGTGTATGTTCGATGGCATCATTCAGTCTGCCATAAACATCCTTAATAGTTCCCATACCATTAATAGGCATGAAAATATTTTTATCCTTATAAAAATTTGCAACAGGCAATGTTTTATTACGGTACTCCTTCAATCTGTTTTTGATAACTTTAAGGTTATCATCAGAGCGGCCCGAGGTTTTAGCCCTTTCCAGCAATCTTTCTATGGCTTCTTCCTCGGTAATTTCCAGACTAAGCATGCAGGTAAGTTCCGTGTTCAATTTAAGTAAAAGTCCTTCCAGAATATATGCCTGCACATAGGTACGCGGAAACCCGTCAAACAAAAAACCATTAACATCGGTATTTGTGGTTATGTTTTTTTCGATGATCTGAACAATGATTTCATCAGATACCAAACCGCCTTCATCAATTATACTTTTAGCTTTTCTTCCCAGATCGCTTCCCTCCTGAATTTCCCTTCGTAAAATATCACCAGTTGCAATATAGGCAAGGTTATGATCTTTAATAAGTTTTTCGGATTGGGTTCCTTTTCCAGCGCCCGGAGCGCCAAATAGTGCAATGTTCAGCATTTGTTCTTCGTTTAGTTCGTATAAATATAAAACTATGATTGTTAATAACCAAGAAAAAATGTCTGTAATTTTAAAAAAATAACCAGATAAACCGCATTTATAATAATGTATAGAGCAATTAACAATTTGTTCATAACCAAAGTGTATAACATGTTGATTTATAAACCTTAAAAAATTTGCTTTTGCATATTCCAATGTAGTATATTTGTTTCATCAGACTGCTGACGAACTGAGGTTTGGTGAGCAGAATGTGATAAAGACCGTCATTAGTTTGGCGGAAACTGATCAGGTTCTTTCAAAAAAATGCAGAAGCCAGGTGATGCGAGACTGGTTCTGACTCCGGTTTAAAAGGGATTGTTCATTTCGGTGAATGGTTTTCAAATGTTGTTGACAAAGCCGCAAGGCGGAGTGAGCGACGATTAATCAGGGCTAAAAAAGTGACGCAGGTTTTCGGATCGGCGTATTACAAAGTGAACCACCAAAGTTTTACATCATTGCAGATGAAGCAGGATGGGATCTGACTCCCGCGCAAGTGGCACCTTAAGTGTTTCGGCACAAAAGGCGAACCCGGGTGTTGCAGCCGACCGCAAGGAAGGATGTGGCACAGCAAAAGAGCTAAAAAAGAACTGTTGACCTTTTCGGAGGAAAACAGACTCAAAGTGAACCCGCAAATCATGCTCCATGAGTCGGGCCCGAAAGAATGAGACTTCGGTTGAATTCTGAAGGTCAGTCACTGCCGGTGGATGCAGAACGGAATAAGGTATGTTAACTGAAACTCGTGAAACCCCTACGTGAAACGACATCGGTGCCTGAAACGATAAAATCATCAGGCTGCGTACCAAATGCCGGCACACCGGATACTTACCCGAAGCAAACTGCTTGCAGGATGCCGAAAGTATAAAGTTCAGTCCGGAAAAAGTCTGGCACTTGAGCAGCGAAAGTTGTTTAAGTGAAAGGGAGTCAATCGTCAAGAATGGCTCCCTTTTTTTTGTGAGACTTAATTTATAAGAGCCCTTTTCGGGCTCTTATAAATTATTAGTCGAACAACCCTCGACATTTTTGTCGGGGTTTGTGAACCATAAAGTTTTTTTATGATATTCTTGAGACTACTTTTTTATACCAATAAACGATTCCAATATCTTAATAATCGTTTTTTCTTCCCTTTTCATGGATTCATTTCTTCCCCAAAAATAAATTACAAAAGCAAATTTCCCATTATAGGCAATTAATTGCCATGCCTCATAATCTTTGCTGTTGTAATAATCATCTTCATTCCCGAAATCGGATTTCTGGCGGATAAAAGTCAGTTTTTTTGTTTTTATTGTATCAAAGTCCCCCTGTTTAATAAATTCATAATTCCAGACTTTCTGTCTTTTCTCTGAATTAACATCTTCTTTCAAGCATGGATATACAACCATTCCCACACGCATACTATCAATATCCGAAAAATTTATTGTTCCCGAACAATGGCAAACACTGCTTCCATAGGCATCCCAGTCATCACTCGCTCCAAAACCATCTACATTCCAGCTTTTCGGAAGTTTATATTTCATATTGTAATCGCTTTGATCAACTATTCTCCAACTCTGAGGGTAAATTTTTAAACCCAATGAAAACAGAACAATTATGATTATCAGACTTTTCATATCAGGAGTTTTTTTTAATTAGTTCGCAATAATATAATCTATTAACTCCAAATCAAAAGAAAAAGTTGCATAACCGCAATTAATTTATTTCAATTCTTTTATGAATATAAACGAAATCTGAAAAAAAATTCGCATATTTGGGATTGGAAATGAAATGCTTACAAATTCTTGTAAGATATTAATTAATAATTAAAAACAAGTTTTAACATGACAAAACGCGTTTATTTGTTTGGAGACAAATCGGCCGAAGGTAAAGCCGATATGAAGAATTTGCTTGGCGGAAAAGGTGCAAACCTTGCCGAGATGAGTTTACTGGATATTCCTGTTCCTCCCGGATTCACCATCACCACTGATGTTTGTACCGAGTATTACACTGTTGGAAAAGAAAAACTGCAGGAACTGCTGAGAGCTGAAGTTGAAAACGGACTTGCCCATATTGCAAAAATTACCGGAACAAAATTTGGTGACAAAGAAAATCCCTGTCTGATGTCCGTTAGATCAGGCGCCCGTGCATCAATGCCCGGAATGATGGAGACTGTTTTGAATGTTGGTCTGAACGATGAAACACGCGAAGCCCTGATTAAAAAAACAGGCAATGCCCGTTTTGTATATGATTCACAAAGACGACTGATTCAGATGTATTCTGACGTTGTTATGGAAAAAGCTGCCGGAATCGAACCTAAAGAAGGACAAGGCGTTAGAGTTCAGCTCGAGCACTTATTGCACAATCTGAAAGAATCCAAAGGTTACAAAAGTGATACTGATTTGACCGAAACTGACCTAAAAGAACTTATTGTTGCTTATAAAAACAAAGTAAAAGAAGTTTTAGGCGTTGCTTTCCCCGAAGATCCAATGGAACAATTATGGGGTGCTGCTTTTGCTGTATTCCAGAGTTGGAACGGTAAACGCGCTATTGCCTACCGTAAAATCGAAGGTATTCCTCACGAATGGGGAACTGCTGTTACTGTTCAGACAATGGTATTCGGTAATATGGGCGATACTTCTGCAACCGGCGTTGCTTTCACAAGGAACCCTGCAACAGGAGAAAATTACTTTTATGGCGAATGGCTTGTTAATGCCCAGGGCGAAGATGTGGTCGCCGGTATCAGGACTCCAAACCCAATCAATGAAGTTGGAAAATCTGAACACACCAAACATCTTGCTTCACTTGAAACAGCTATGCCTGAAGCATATCAGCAATTAAATGCAATTCAGCAAAGATTAGAAGGACATTATCATGATATGCTGGATATTGAATTTACTATTCAGGAGAAAAAATTATATATGCTGCAGTGCCGCGTTGGTAAACGCAATGGTACCGCTGCTGTGAAAATGGCTTTGGATATGCTTGCAGCCGGAATGATTGACGAAAAAACAGCTGTTTTGCGCGTTCAACCTTCCCAGCTTGAAGAACTCCTCTTCCCGCTCCTCGATCCAAAAGCTGAAACAAAAGCTTCTGTACTTTGTAAAGGTCTGCCTGCCGGTCCGGGTGGTGCATTCGGTAAAATTGTGCTGACAGCTGCCGATGCTGTTGAAGCTGTGAAAAAAGACCCGAAAGCAAAAGTGATCCTTGTCAGAGAAGAAACAAATCCCGAAGATATCGAAGGTATGCGCGCTGCTCAGGCTATCCTGACTGCCCGCGGTGGTATGACCTCACACGCTGCACTGGTTGCACGCGGATGGGGAAAATGTTGCATCGTTGGTGCTGCCGATATTAAAATTGACTGGAGTAACAGAACCATAAAAATGAAAGATGTTACTTTAAACGATGGCGATGTTATTTCATTAAACGGAACAAAAGGCACTGTTTATCAGGGCGAACTTCCTACAGTTAGCGCTGCTGAAAATGAAAACCTGGTTAAATTCATGACCATCGTTGACAAATTCAAGAAAATGAAAGTAAGGACCAATGCCGACACTCCCGAAGATGCTGCAAAAGCACGTACATTTGGAGCAGAAGGTATCGGACTTTTCAGAACCGAGCATATGTTTTACGGTAAAAATTCTGAAGAACCATTGTTTTATTTACGTAAGATGATTATTTCTTCGACCGAAGCTGAACGTCGTGCTGCACTGAATGAATTGTTCCCATACGTGAAAAAAGATATCAAAGGAACTCTGGCTGCTATGGATGGCTACCCGGTAACTTTCCGTACCCTTGACCCACCATTACATGAGTTTGTTCCGGAACGCGAAGATGAAAGAATAAAACTTTCAAAAGCTCTGAACATCACCATGGATCAGTTCCTTGATAGAGCAAACAAACTGCATGAAGTGAATCCGATGATGGGTCACCGCGGTGTTCGTTTGGGCATCACCTACCCCGAAATCACCGAAATGCAGATTCGTGCTATTTTTGAATCTGCTGCTGAACTGTTGCAGGAAGGCAAAAAGGTATTCCCCGAAATCATGATTCCTGTTACCTGTATCGAAACAGAATTACAGCATCAGTATAAGATTTTCGAAAAAGTGTATCCTGAAGTTCTGGCCAAATACAACATGAAGGAAATTCCGCATATGATCGGAACCATGATTGAAATTCCGAGAGCTGCACTGGCTGCTGAAAAGATTGCCAAATATGCTACTTTCTTCTCATTCGGAACCAATGACCTTACTCAGATGACCTTTGGTTTCTCAAGAGATGACATCGGAGGATTTTTAGGTGATTATCTTGATCAGAAAATTTTACCGGTTGACCCGTTCCAGCAAATTGATCAGGATACTGTTGGCCAGCTGATGAAAATTGCCTGCGAAGGTGGAAGAAAAGCCCGTCCTGATATCAAACTCGGTATCTGTGGCGAACATGGCGGAGAACCCAATTCAGTTGAATTCTGTCACAAACTTGGATTGTCCTACGTGAGCTGCTCACCTTTCAGGGTGCCAATCGCAAGACTTGCTGCTGCTCAGGCTGCAATTAAACATGGATAGTAATTATTCTGAAATATTGAAAAAACCGGCTAAAGGCCGGTTTTTTTGTTTTAAATTTTTTGGTTTTTTTTATAAATGAGGCTAAATTGACCAAAATTTTATTTTTAAAGTTATGTGTAGAATAAACAAGCTTATTTTTATCTTACTTATTATATTTTGCAATAGTTCTTTCTCTCAAAATGAGATATCTTTTAGGATAGGATCTATTAAGTTGCTGGACAAATTAGACTGGGTTTATAAGCCGACACCCTTATATTCTTTTTCATATATTTATTTAAACGACGCTGAAAAAAGTACCTCATTTGGAATTGGCGGCTCCTTTGGAATGACTAAATTCACTCCAAAGGAAGAAAAATTTTACTATCAAACCGACAATTCCGAAATTGGTTATGTCACTTATTCTGACTACAAAATGTATCAGCTCCTGATGAAAATGGAGTTACATTTTATTGATAATGAAATATTTGAGCCAGCCATAGGACTGCATGGTGGTTTTTTTTACACAGGATATGATTATTATTCAAAAGATGAAACAATTACTGATGGAACAACCTTTGGAACAGATTTGGCTTTGTGTCCAAATGCCGGAGTAAATATAAACATTACTGAAAATTTTGGAGTTTCATTACAGGCAATATATAATGTCTATGTTTTTCTTGGAGATCTTGATGATAATATGTTCATATACCATCCCGATGGCGGTTCAATAAATTATTTCACAACAATAAACTACGGTATTCATTACCGATTTAATTAAATTTCTTTATGAAAGCTATCACTATAATATTTGCCCTTTTTATCCTTTTTTCTTCATGCAAGAAAAGTGAAAGTCCCTTTCTTTCTCAGGCAGAAGTTGATAATTATTTACAAAACTTAAATGAAGGATTGGATTACATAGCATACATTTCAGAAAACGACATTTATTATTTTACAGATATTGACAATGCGCCCATCAGGTTAACAAATACTCCGCTAATTGAAAAAACAAATGTTCAGATTAGTAAAAACGGCAATAAAATAGCCTATCTGAAAGAAGATAATTACCCTGTAATAATTGATTTTAGTGGAAATGTTATCGACGAGTTAACTGAGTTTACAAACATAACTCAAATGGATTGGAGTGAAGACGGAAGCAGTTTGTACATGCTTATTGAGAATGAACTTTTTTACTATGGTCCTGAATTAAATGTGCGCGATTTGACTTTCTATAATGTTCCTTATTTTCCATATAATACAATATTATCAGCATCCATTTCAAAAGATTTGGATCTGGCATATGTCATGCGATATTATGATGTGGCAGATTACGATTATCACGAAAAACTTATAATAAAACCATATGGAACCGACGTTACTTTAGAATTTTTTTCCACACACAGCAGAATGGCCTATGTTGATTTTTCCTCAAACTACAGGGATTTTGTTTTGGCCTTCAATAATTACTCTGATTCAAAGGAATATATTCGTCTTGAATTTTATTCAGATTACACCGGTATATCTGATACTGAAAAAGACTACGGAGAATGGTCAACCCCATCCTATCGCAGTGATTTAAATTACGTGTTATCCGGATACAGTGATTACAACTACATATTAAAGGCTACTGATCTTAGTGAATATGGATCAAAAGACATATCATTAGGTTCTTATTGTTTTAGCGAGGATCTTATTTATTGCGATTGGGAGTAATTTATCGGAACTTTTTTAGCATTTTAAGAAATAAAAAACCCCATTGAAATTCAATGGGGTTTTTAGATTTGATTTTATAAAGAACTACTTCTTCATTCTGTCAAGTAACTGGTCGTTTTCATTGTACAATGAAATTTCCAGTGGCATTTTGCCTAAAGCGTGGGTTGCACAGCTCAAGCATGGGTCATAAGCCCTGATACCTATTTCAACTGCATTCATCATAGGTTCAGTGATTTCTTTCTGACCGTTCATCATTTTCTTTGCAATGAAATTAACAGATTCGTTCATTGGCTGGTTATTGTTTGTTGTAGAAACAATAAGGTTAGCTTTTGTAATCTGGTCGTTTTCATTGATTTCATAATGATGGAAGAGGGTTCCTCTAGGAGCTTCGATTAAGCCAACACCTTTTGAAACTTTTTTGCCTTTGGTAACCAAATCATTCTTCATGAGATCGGGATCATTCAGCAATAATTTAATCATTTCTGCAGAGTGCAGCAATTCGATCAAACGTGCCCAATGATTGTGCATACACATGTTGTTTGGTTTGCCATTGGTATAAGCTTTGTAAATTTCGAATTCTTTCTGAGCCATTGGGGTTGGGATGAATTTAGCAGTATTTAAACGTGCTAACGGACCAACGCGGTACCATCCTTTTTCTTTGCCCAGTGATTTGATGTAAGGGAATTTCATGTATGACCATGATCTTACTTCTTCCTCGATATAATCGGTGTAATTCTGGTAATCAACACCGTCGAAAATTACGTTACCTTCAGAATCAACTGCTTTTAAAACACCATGATAAAGATCCAGAGCGCCGTCTTCTCTTACCAATGATAAGTGATTTGACGGGAACATTGAGAAATTATCAATAAATGCAGCATTCTTTGAATGGAAATCTTTCAATAAATCCACTGAAGCCTGAGCCCAAGCGATCATCTTGTCGATGTTCATTGGATCCGGACCATTCAGGAATTCATTCTTTTCTTCCAGGCTCAGATTTTTGTTGATACCGCCGGGTATTGCACCAGTTCCGTGGATTTTCTTACCTGCTGTAGCGCGGATGATTTCCTGTCCGAATTTTCTCATAAGAACTGCCTGAACGGCGAGGTCTTTATACTCGGGGGTAATAATCAAACCGATTACGTTTCTGATTGCCGGGTTAGCATCATAACCGAATAATAAATCGGGAGCTGCCAGGTGGAAGAAATGCAATGCATGAGACTGGAACATTTGTCCGTAATGCATTAATCTTCTCATTTTTTCGCCGGTGGGTGTTAAACCATGACCGGTTCCTGCGCCAACGATAACATCTAACGCTTTTGCTGCAGCCAGATGGTGACTTACCGGGCAAATTCCGCAAAGACGCTGAACGAGAACGGGAGCTTCCCAGTATGGTCTGCCCTGCACGAATCTCTCGAAACCGCGGAATTCAACGATGTGCAGCCTGCTCTGCTGAACGTTACCCTGATCATCAAGATGAATGGTAACTTTACCATGTCCTTCGACTCTGGTTACAGGTTCTATAGTGATTTTTTGTGCCATTGTTCTACTCCTTTCTTAATCAAATTTAACAACTTCGTAAGGTAAATCCATTTTACTACCGGTTAATAATGCTACAAGTGCATTCCAGATAAGGTCGGCTCTTGGTGGGCATCCTGGCAGATAATAATCGATCTTAACGATTTCATGCAATGGATAAACTTTGTCCAAAATCATTGGAAGTTCATCGTCATTGGGAAGAATTCTTTCTTTGTTCAGACTTACAGTTGGGCCGTCACAATAAGCTTCGTTGATGCATTCTTCAACGGGAATTCCGTTTCTCAATGCAGGCAGTCCGCCCATGATAGCACATTCGCCAAGAGAGATCAATATCTTACAATTTTTCCTGAAAGCGAGAAGATTTTCAACGTTTTCGCTGTTGCAACATCCACCTTCGATGATACCAACATCGCACATTTTGGTGAAAGTCTTAATGTCATCAATCGGTGATTTGTTGAATTCAACCAACTCAACGAGTTGTAAAATTCTGTCGTCAATATCGAGGATCGACATATGACAACCGAAACATCCGGCTAATGAAGCTGTTGCTACTACTGGTTTACTCATTATATTATACCTCCATTAATTTTAAATTAAGAAACTTTTTCAATTTCACTACCGATTTGGTGTTTATCGTATTTACGAGTACCAATTGGCTCATCGAATCCTTTTTCTTTTCTAAGGATAGATCCAACAGGACAAACATCCATAGCTTCCTGAGCCTGTTTATCGGTCAGTTTAGCAGCAAGAGTTTTGTCGATGTTGATTTCCAGATGGGCGCCTCTTCCTCTGAATGCAAATACGTTTTTACCATCAACATGAACAGTGCGGATGCATTTTTTGCACATGATACATCTGTTTCTGTCCAGGTAAATTTTTCCTGCACCGGCTTCCACTGCTTTTGGAGGGAATGAGTACGGGAAACGTGGAACCATCATCTGGTATTTGTATCCAAGAGCCTGCAGTTCGCAGTTTCCGCTCTTTTCGCAAGCAGGGCAGAAATGGTTACCTTCAACGAACAGAACTTCAACGATAGTTTTTCTGAGTTCGGTCAGTTCGGGAGTGTCATTTTCAATTTTCATGCCTTCATCAACGGGAGTAGTACAGCCAGCCATATTTCTACCATTGATTTTACATGTACATACTCTGCAAGATCCTGCTGGGATCATGCCTTTCATATGACATAAAACAGGAATATAAACACCGTTTTCGGCGGCAGCATCAACAAGCATCATGCCTTTTTCTGCTGTGCATTCCTTTCCATCAATTATAAATTTAACTTTATTGCTCATATTTACTTCTTTTTGTATATCAGTTTTTATTACTTCCTTAGCTGAAGAAACTGTATCCTGAACTTTATCCAGTGGAGTTTCAACAGGTAGTTTTTTTCCGAATAAATTATTAAATAATCCCATGCTTTATATATTAATGGTGAATATTTGGCTTTCTACCTACATAATTACAAGAAGTTTGTACAGAAGCTGCTAAATCAAAATCGCTATGATAATCAACATCTTTTACAAGTTCTTCGTATTTATTCCTGAAGTTTTTAATTGTTGTGGAAATTGGGTTTCCAGAAGTCTGTCCCAAACCACAACGGGTAGTTTTGCTGAGGGAATTGCTCCATTCTTCGAGGTCAGCGATATCTTTTTTAATACCGTTTCCATTAAGAATTTTTTCAAGTTTTTCCTTCATGATATGATTAAGTGCTCTGCAAGGAACACATGAACCACATGATTCGTCTAACATGAAATCCATGAAATTCAATGAAAGGTCTTTCAGTAAATTTCTCTGGTTACCAACAACAATCATAGAACCTCCGGTAGGAAGATCTTCGAGAGCAATTTTTCTTCCAAACTGTGAAGGAGGAACACAAACTCCGGATGGTCCGGCAACCTGAATAGCCTGAGTTTTAGCAGCATCAGCGCCACATAAAGCAAGCATTTCGGTTAAAGTCATTCCCCAAACTACTTCATAAACGCCTGGTTTTGCGCAGTCACCTGAGATACTAATTACTTTTGTACCTGAAGATTCGGCAGTTCCCATGCCTTTATACCATTCTCCACCTTTTTCAATAATTTTTGATACAGCGCAGAAAGTTTCAACGTTGTTCACGATGGTAGGTTTGTTATATAAGCCAACCTGAACAGGGAATGGTGGTTTGTTTCTTGGTTCGCCTCTTTTTCCTTCGATTGATTCGATCAGTCCGGTTTCTTCACCGCAAACATAAGCGCCTGCGCCAAACTGAATTCTGATATCAAATTTAAATTTATCCAAAACATTACCTAATAATTTTGCGTCTCTCATTTCTTTGAGGCAATTTTCAAGGTAAGCCTGTAAATATCTGTATTCACCTCTCAGGTATAAAACACCTTCGTCGGCTCCGACTGCGAAACCACCGATGGCCATACCTTCGAACATCATTTTTGCTTTTTCGGTAAGAAGCACTCTGTCTTTAAAAGTACCTGGTTCTCCTTCGTCAGCGTTGCAAACAACATATTTTTTTGCACCGGCTGCCTGTGAGCAGAAATCCCATTTCATACCTGTTGGGAAACCTGCGCCTCCACGACCGCGGATGCCCGATGTTTTAACTTCCTGAACAACGGCTTTTGGTCCCATTTCAACAACTTTTTTAAGAGCTGCTCCGACCTGGTAATCTGTAAATAATACAGGACCATTGTTCATGATGTTGTTTTTCACCATTGATTTAACCAGCGGATTGGCATTAACGCCATCACCGTAAGTTGTAATCATATCTTTCACACATTTACCTTCTTTAATTCCGGCAATAATTTCATTAACTTTTGCGGGAGTAAGACTGGTAAAAACCTGGCCGTTGATCAATGCAGCGGGTTCCTGATCGTTCATACCGATATCAGCGGTATAGTGCAAACCGATTTTTCCATCGGCAGTCACCTGACCAAATTTAACACCTGCAGCAGTTTCAAATGCTTTCGCAATTTCGCCTGCACCCATCATTTCGGCAACTGCGCTGTTGTTTAAATAAACAGCATATTTACCGGCTGGTTTCTTGGTGAAAAAATGGTAGAATGATCTGGTTTGCTCAACATCCACACCTGAAATGTTTAGCAAAGCCGCAATTTTTTCAACTGCTTCGTCTGATACGCAATTAAATTCAGTCTGAACATCATAAAGAATGTCCATTAAGCGAGCTGAATCTTTGCCGTATTTCTCAACAATTTTTTGCAAAGTAGCTTCCATAAAATCAATCTCTATTTAAGTAATTTGTTAATAAATTAATTTTCATTTGTTAATCGCTTAACAAATATAGTTGTGCTAAAAAATGCCAAACATGATAAAAGTCATGTTTTCGTGGTTTATATTTAGAACAAATTAAAATAATGATCGAAAAATATTAATTAAATTTCTGTATTTCTGATACTTGTAGTCAAAATATGATTTTATTCATGATTTGAATATGTTGTATAATATGTATCTGCTTCAACGCATCATAAATATTGATGTTTTGAGTGATGATACTTTAAAAAAACCAGTCTTGGTGTATGATACTGGTCTTTAGTCATGGGGGATTTTCGGATCATATAGATTTTAATTACCATTCAATCACTTTTACCAGTTTTTATTATCAATGTATTTTATCAATTTTGCAGAAACAAATTTCTTTTTGACAATTTCAGAAAAACATATAGTCCGGGACGTTTCAGGCGATATTCGCCTGAGTGATTATATTATTGGAAAATTCGAGACCTTAAAAGCCAGAAAAGGATTAAAAAAAGCCATTCTTGACGGAAGGGTTCTGATAAACGGAAAGAAAGGTTACACCGCCGATTACGTAAGAAAAAATGATGTCATTGAACTTTGCGCGGATGAATCTGAAATCAAAAAAGTTTTCCAACTAAAAATAGAAGTGATCTTCGAAGATGAATTTCTTGCTGTAATCAATAAACCGGCAGGGTTTCCGGTAAGCGGAAATTACTATAAAACAATACAAAACGCCCTTCCATTTAATTTATCTCCTTCTACCCTGCCCGACGCATTGGCAGTGGCTCGTCCGGTTCACCGATTAGATAACCAGACCAGGGGATTGTTGCTTG
Organism: Bacteroidetes bacterium GWF2_38_335; assembly: GCA_001769535.1. Taxonomy (GTDB): domain Bacteria; phylum Bacteroidota; class Bacteroidia; order Bacteroidales; family GWF2-38-335; genus GWF2-38-335. Next base: position 36,894 of record MEOH01000020.1, on the reverse strand, counting down.
TTGCAAAAACCCGATCGTCGCAGCTTTCCCTGCATAAGCAGTTTGAAGAAAACCAGATTCAAAAAAAGTATTGTGCCGTGGTTATTGGAACAACAGAAAAACAGGGAATAATAATTGATGATATTGAAGGAAAATATGCAGAAACGCAATACATCAAATCAGGTGAATACAAATCTGCCAAATTTGGTTTCCTGACAGTGGTTGATCTTTTTCCAAAAACCGGAAGGACGCATCAGCTCAGAATCCATCTGGCAAAAAACGGAACCCACATACTTGGTGATAAACTTTATGGTAATCATGAAAAGAATCCGAAGGATAAGGGGTTGTTTTTGGCTGCAACAGGAATCAGATTTATGCATCCGGGTACTAATTTGATGACTGATTTTCAATTGGAATTACCCGAAAAATTCAGTAATTATCTGAAAAGAATAAAATGAGCTGGAACCGGGGTTAGATGGTTTGTATCCTGACTTCCAACTTTCGACTTAATGGACTTCCTCATTCATTTCCGCCGGGATAGGGTATTTGATTTTTATGGCATTTTGGCCGGCGGGCCCCTAGGCAATTGCCTGGGGCTACCATAATATAAGCCCTCCAGGCTTATTAATCCGCGGCTTGGCCGCGTGTCGCTGAAACTTTAGCGGAGGCACAAAGCCGGGGCTGAATTGAGCTGGCCTTTCAGGCCGTTTGCTTTTTTGGATTTAAAGGGTTGATCAATACTTCCGACTTCCGGCTTCCGGCTTCCAACTTCCTCCAAACCTCTAATCCATCTGTTCCGATCCAAAGCCCTTTACTTCGCCTTCGGTTCCATCGGGATTTTTGCGTTTGATAATCATCTGATTCTGGTTCAGTTTCGAGAACTGGTTTTTCGAACCGATAACTTTAAACTCTGTGCGGCGGTTAAGCTGGCGGCCCTCAGGATTATCTGATCCATCGGGTTTTTCATTTGCAGCAATTGGTTTGGATTCGCCATAACCTTTTGGCAATAATCTTTCGACAGGAACTCCCTTTTCGACGAGATATTTCACCACGCTTTCAGCACGTCCCTGGGATAATTTAAGATTATATGAATCATCACCTTTTCCGTCGGTGTGTGAAGAAATTTCAACGATCAGTGATGGGTTTTCAGTAAGCAAGGTAAGCAAAGTGGTGTCAATGGTTTTTTTAGCACTTTCGGTAAGAGTTGCCTTATCAAAATCATAGTAAATATTGTTGATAACAATAGGTTCCTGAGGAATTGGTTTTAATTCGAGTGGCAGGAATAGTGTATCAGAAGTAACAACATCCTTAGTAGTAAAATAACCCTGATTATTGAAATATCCGTCTTTTTCAACCATTATTTTATAGTCGTTTCCCTGTTCGAGATCGAAAAAATACTCTCCCTCGATATCTGACGGCAGGTTTTTAATGAAGAACGACTCGTTATTTTTTACGAGATACAATCCAACAGTTGCTTCCGGAATAATTGATTCGTACTTTTCTTTTGGTCCGGTATAAGAAGTATCTTTAACAACAGTAGCCGAATCAGTTACAATAGCAGTTTTTAAAGAATCTGCAGCCCCAAGGTCATAAATAATTTCGGGTTCGTTTGAGGTTTCCTTGCCTTTTTCCATCATTTCAAAAATGTATCCATCAATGGCAATATGGATGTATTCAGACCATCTGAAGGTATAAATATCATCGCAGCAAGTTGGGTTTTTAAGTGCAAAACCGCCTTCCCTGTTAGAAACGAAGAAACCTTTTTCCCTGTCCTTGCTTACAATATAATAAATATCATCTGCAGGTGAGTTGACAGGATATCCGACATTCGCGGGATTTGACCATGTTCCTTCCTCACCGATACTTTTGAAAACGTCGAACCCACCCATTCCGGGCCATCCGGTTGAACTAAAAAACATCTGATGTGTTTCAATATCATAAGAAGGGCTGAATTCGTCGCCAACTGTATTGAGTGCAGCTGCTTTTCTGGGGGATTTATAGGATTTAGTTTTCTGATTATAATTTGCGTACCAGATGTCCAGTCCGCCTTCCCCTTCAGGTCTGTCGCTTACAAAATACAAAACAGGTAAAAGTGTTCTGGTACTAACGCCGACTGCAGGTTGAGATGAAGAATATCCATCAATATTAATAGGATCGGGCATTTTTTCGGGTTCTGCCCATTGTCCGCCGTTATTGGAAGTCATCCAAATTTCAGTCACATATCCGGTCGTGCGCTTTTTAATTGTTTTTGTAAAGAAAAACTGAGTACCATCCGGAGAGAATGTTCCGTTTCCAACATCAAAATCCTCATCATTTATAGGTAACGGCACATCGTAGCCACCTTTCCAGTCATCTTTAGGTCCAAGGGATTTTTTGGCCATATAATATTTGCGTACCGGTTTTTTATTGGCAGTATCTTCGGGATCGTAATATATAATTGAGTCGGCAATTATTGAAGCATAAAACATTGTTGTTTTGTCAACCGGAATTGGTGCATAGTCAATATAAGGTTTGTTTACAGTTTTATCGAGATGGGTAACAACCATTTTTAAAGCAGTATCTTTCATGGTCAGGGCCATCAAACAACCATCGGTTTCTGCTTTCACAAGCTTTTTCATCAGCTGTTCGTCCGGTTGGTTTTTGTATTCCTTTTTAAATGTGTTGAACAAATTGGCTGCTTCATTGAATTTGCTGTTCATTTTAGCCATCTGGGCATAATAAAACAATGCTTTAGGATAATCTTTTGAGGCCATTTCATAGACCTGTTTATAGAACTCTTCAGCTTTTGTATAATCTCTGGATTTTCTATAAAGTTCAGCCAGCTCCCATTTAATATTTACTTTATCAGGATTCAGATTGTGATAATGCTCATAAAAATCAATGGCAGAATATATCCCTCCGTGTTTATTGGCATCCTTGGCAAAAGATTTTATTTTCCATGGAGAATATGATTTAATTTTGCTCTGCGGAGATTGAGCGACAGAAACAATGCAGAAAAACAGAATTGATAATAATAATAATAATATGGTTTTTATTCTAAAATCTGTCACAGGGAATATCGTATTGGTTAAGAATAGATGTTGCGGCTTTGTAAATAAATGATATTTCAAAGGCACCTTTTTTATTTGTTGCGGTTTTTAAGCCGGAAACATTCACATCATAACTGAAGCCCACATCAAAAGTTTTGAAGTTCATTCCGAGGATGAAATATAATGCGTCAAAATTTCTTGCATATCCTGATCTGAAAAACGGACCAGCAAAAACAGATTTTGCTTTGAGGGCATTTTTCTGGAATTTGTACCCGAAATTTGAACCAAGTACAAACTCATTTGATGCGCGCTGAGTCATTAACAGCATTCTTGGCTCAAGGTAATATGATGTACCAATGTTATATTTTGTTGAAACATGTATAACTTTTCTGAGAGCTAAATGGTCGTTGTCAGAATAAAATCCTTCCTTGGGATAATTAACGTGAAAAACCGAAACTCCGGCTACCGGTTCAATCTTCCCGAATTTTTTACTCCAGATAACTCCTACGTTCAAATCAAAATAATTCATTGATTCGCCAAGGTTTGGTTCATTATTGTACCATCCGGTATTAAAATCACCAAGGTCTCTGTCGTATTGACTGGGAAAAGTAAGTTTGCTAGAATTGATGCTTTTAAGTGAAAAACCGGGTTGTAAACCAAAACGCAGTTTATGTCCGTTAAAAACTTTGAAATAAGACAAAGAAGCGTATAGTTTATTAGCGACAAGTGTAGCAGGACCAGATTGATCATTTAGTACATAAACACCCCAGGCAAAATCTTCACCTGCAATTTTCTGATTTTTATCAAAACCAACTGAAATGGTCCTGAATGGAATTCCGGCTATTGCCCGCCATTGATTGCGATATATATTAGAAATGCGCCAGTCGCTGTCAAAATTTCCTGTTTCGGCAGGGTTAAGCGTAAGCGGAGCAGCGTAAAACTGTGAAAAATGTATATCCTGTGAGACTGAAAAATTCACAGAAAAAAATAAAATCGATATTATTAAAACGATATATTTTTTCACTTTTTATAGGTATTTAATCGAAACAAAAATACAACATTTATAAAAAAAACCTACTTTTATTCTTCAAAAATTAGTTTATTTGTAAAAAAAAGACTGTTATATATTTTATTACGGTATTTTTTGAAAATTGTTTTGACCTAAGTCCATTTATTAATAGAATTATTAATGAAAATAAAATTTTTGCTGTTCGGACTGGTTTTGCTAGCCGGACAATTATTTTCGCAGGTTAATGCATCCTTTTCGGCATCGGATACTTCAGGATGCAGTCCGCTTGTTGTAGTATTTAATAATACGTCAACCGGATCGGGAACCCTGACCTACAACTGGGATCTTGGAAACGGGAACACTTCACCACTTGAAGACCCTCTCGCAACCTATTCAACTCCGGGCACTTACACAGTTATTCTGACTACCACAAATGGTACTTCAACCGACACACATTCCCTGATAATTACAGTTTTTGCGAATCCCACCGCGGGTTTCTCAATTGCAGATTCGGCCGGATGTGCTCCTTTTTTAGTAGTATTTACAAATACTTCCACACCGGGCGACGGAGCAATTTCGCAATATCAGTGGGACCTTGGTGGCGGTGTATCTTCAACTTCTGTTAGTCCGTCGAACACCTATTCTCCCGGAGTCTATACCATTTCCCTTGAAGTAACAGATGTTAACGGGTGCAGTGATTTTATTGAGTTTGAAAATTTTATTTCAGTGACACCTGAGCCTTTTGCAAATTTTAACGCATCGCAGGTTTCAGGATGCTCACCTTTTACTACTGAATATACCGGAACGGCAACCGGAACAGGCATTACCTATGAATGGGATCTTGATGGTGATGGCGATTTCGAATCAACCGAAGCCAACCCTGATCATTTTTATGAAACCGGAACTTATAACTGTTCTATGCAGGTTACTGAGGCAAATGGCTGCATCGATGATACTACCTTCACAATTACAGTATCAGAGATGGTTGCTGATTTTGAAATTTTAGGCGGCAATATTGCCTGTATCGGAGAAGATGTCAACATGACCATCATATCGGGTGGCACTGCCACAAACTATAATTATGGTGATGGAACCCCTACAACTACAATCGGGCATCATGTTTATTCAATTCCCGGTGAATTTACCATTACAATGGTTACCTGGGATGCCGCTGATATAACATGTATTGACACAGCATATCAAACAATAACCATTGACCAGGTCATTGCCGATTTTGAAGCCATTACTCCGGTTATTTCCTGCCAAACGCCTTTTACTGTCAGCTTTGATGCTTCTGCATCAAGTCCGGGCACAACTTACACCTGGAATTTTGGTGACGGAAGTTTTGATACAGAATCCGTACCAACTGTCGATCATATTTACAGTTCAGAAGGTAACTTTACAGTTGCACTTACAGTTACAAATGCCAACGGTTGTATCGGAACACATTTGATCTCAAATTACATTACTATCCAGTATCCTGAAATCACCATTGAAATTGATACTACCCAAAGAGACTGTGAAAGGGAAATAACATTCACCTATGACAGTGTAAGTTTTGAAGGATTTGTTACCTGGGATTGGAATTTTGACAACAACGACCCGGCAAATACTTCAACCGACAATAACCCCACGCAATATTATAATTACAATGATTATTTGCACTCAAATGACGGAGTTGCAACTGTAACTTTAACTGTCACAACAGCTTCGGGATGCGAAGCTACTACTTCCTATGATGTTTATGTTGGCATTGTTCCCAACGCAGTTCACTATATTTTCAGTGATGATGAGGGTGTTCCGTATTATGAGGAATACTACTATTCCTGCCCATGTTTTACCGGTGACGTAAATGACGAAGACCCTTGTCCGTGCGCCATACACACTTATTATGCCTGCGCATTTCCTGATTCGGTTCAATTCAATGACAGTTCATACGTTATTTGGGACGGAGAATTTATTGACATGGACGACACCAATCCAAATTTCACCTGGGACTGGGATTTTGGTGAAGAAGGCGGAACATCATCCGACGAAGATCCTTTCTATTTTTATGATGATACTGTTGGTTACATGGATATTCAGCTGGTTGTAGGTTACAATCAATGCTACGACACTGTTCTCACCGACAGTATGGTATATATTAAAGGTCCGATTATCAAGCCCGGACTGGATTTCGACTTCGAATGTTCAGCGCCGTTTGATTACACTTTCGCTGCTGACGTAGTTAGTGTTACACGTGTTTTATGGGATTATGATGATGGAATTACCGATAATATTATTTATCCAAACGACACCACATTAACATTAAGTCAGATGCATACTTATGCTGCTACAGGTGATTATTGGGTAAAACTTTATGCTTTCAACGACAGCACAAATTATACTGGTCCGCCCGATTTTCCGTTCCCGGAATATCTGTATGAAGAACCACCATATTTATATGTTGATACCATCATCCATAAATTCAATTGTGAATTTGTTGACAGTATAATGATTCGCGTGAGGGATGTACAGGCTTCATTTGTGATTGCAGATGACACACTTTGTGCAAACAATCCGGGGTTCCCCGCTGATCCGGGAATTTTTGATGCTTCGGTATCCCAGGATTTTGACGGCACATATAATCCCACTACAACGGCTCCGTTTATCTGGAATTTTGGAGATGCCGGACCAACAGCCCTGTACTTTAACCCTTCAACAGCAACAACAATTAACCACAGTTATTCAAATACAGGAGCTTTTAATGTTACGCTAATAGTAAATTCAATCAACGGTTGCTCAGACACTTTCAGTGATTCGGTATATTTGTTCAGGCCCGTTGCGACTTTCACAACCGACAACCTTGACCGTTGTGCGCCTTTTATTGTGGAGTTTTATGAAACATCTAACACACTGCCTTCCGGTGATATTGTAGAATGGGACTGGGATTTCAATGATGACGGAACAATGGATTCTACCTATAATGTATTTAACGATACAATTGCATGGGAATATATGGTAGGCGGAACCTACCAACCCACTTTGATCGTTACCGATGAATATGGATGCATGGATTCGGTTTTTGTTACTCTGACCTCATGGTATCCAAATGCTCTTATTAATGTTACAGATACCTCACTTTGCGCAGGAGACTCTGTTCTAATATCAAACAGTTCATCCGGAATTAATTGTATTTATTATTGGTATGTTAATGACAGCTTGTATCATGAAACAAATTTATTGCTTCCATTTTTGCATACCTACGCAGATTCAGGAGCTTACGATGTAATGCTTATTTCAGTTGCTGATGGTGATTCGACCTGCCGTGATACCTGTTTTGTGGAAGATTTAATTCATGTTCAGGATATCAATGCTGACCTTATTGCCGATGAAACCTTTTTCGAATGCAATCCGGCAAACGTAATTTTTAGTTTTAATGGTTATTCAGGAGATATAGAAGATTGGAGTTGGGATTTTGGAGATGGCAACACTTCAATTCTCGGATCCCCTGTTTCAAATACTTATTCGATTCCAGGTTTGTACACCGTTTCCCTGAATGTTACTACAACATTCGGGTGCTCAGACGATACTGTGTTTACCGATTACATCAGTGTAAACGGAGCGTATGCAAATTTCGTGGTTGACCCTGTCGAAGCATGTTTGGGAGATACCATTTCATATGTAATGACCGACACTTATAATGTCAATGAAATCATTTGGGACTTTGGTGACGGAAGTGGATCTGCAGAAGTAAGCGACACTGTATATCATATTTATGCCACTCCGGGCACCTTCTACTCATTTATTACCTATGATGACGGCTCGGGTAATTGCGAGGCAAAAACTGCTGCACTTCCATCAGTTCTTATTATTGACATGGTTGCAGCCTTTAATACTGACATGGGAGCACCGCCTTATTGTGAATCGGTAAGTGGCGTATCATACTTTAATGTCTCGACTGGAACAGCCACTCCTGATTATTACACATGGGATTTTGGAAATGGTACAGGATCATCAGATCAGCATCCGATGCCTGTTGATTACACAGAGCCGGGAGTATATTACATTTCACTGGAAATGGGTAATTCCGTTTGTAACACTGCTGCATTCGATACCATAGAAATTTATGCCAATCCTGAAATTACTGTATCAGAAGACCAATTGATTTGCCCGGGCAGTTCGGCTGAACTATCAGGAACAGATCTTAATCCTGTTTGGTCGCCGGCCGATGGCTTATCTTCAACTACTGTAGCTAATCCAACAGCAACACCTCTATTTCCTACACACTATGTATTAAATATTACAGATGAAAACGGGTGCAAAAACTCGGATACAGTATTTATCGATATTTTCTCGCCATCAGATTATACTGTGACAGCATTTCCGCATGATTCAATTTACTTAGGAGAAGAAACCAGTTTGGTCTTGGACGGGTATCAGGACAATTCCATTTTTGCATGGGGACCATCTATTTACGCCTCAATGCTCAGTTGTACTGATTGCCCTGAGCCGGTATTTCATCCGACTGATTCAGCAACCTTTATATTTACGGTTACAGTAATTGACAGTCTGGGCTGTGATACAGTAATTAAAACAATTGTAATTGATGTTGATTTTGAATCAGACATGGGTGTACCACTTGCATTTACACCAAACGGAGATGGTCAGAATGACATAATTTACCTGTGTGCCAGAGGAGTTGATAAGGTTTATGAATTCAGGATTTACAATCGGTGGGGACAGGAATTATTCTTCTCCGATGATCTGGCAAAAGGATGGGACGGATTTTACAAGGAAAAACTTCAGAATATCGACACCTATGTATGGAAGGCCAAGGTCAGATATCTCAATGGAATTGAAGAATACAAGCAGGGAATGTTTAATTTGTTGAGATAGGGATATTGGATATTAGATATTAATAAAAAAACGTCCTAAAGGACGTTTTTTTTGTTTAAACAAAATAAATTCGCACAATTAATTTTCCAATCAAGGATTTTTTTTAATTTTGATCAGATCAAACAATCAAATAAAATGAGTGTACTGGTAAATAGAAATTCGAAAGTGGTGGTACAGGGCTTCACAGGTGGTGAAGGTTCTTTCCATGCATCACAAATGTTAGAATACGGAACCCATATTGTTGCAGGGGTAACACCGGGCAAAGGTGGTTTATCATATTTAGGAATTCCTGTTTATAATACTGTTTCTGAAGCAGTCGAGCATACCGGAGCAGATGTTTCTGTAATTTTCGTTCCGCCTTCAGCCGGAGCGGATGCGATCATGGAAGCTGCAGATGCAGGTATAAAAGTCATTGTTTGTATTACCGAAGGCATTCCCACTGCCGACATGGTTAAAGCAAAAGAATATCTGAAAGGAAAAAACAGCAGACTAATTGGTCCGAACTGCCCCGGAATCATTACTCCGGGTGAAGCCAAAGTCGGCATCATGCCGGGATTCATTCATAACCCGGGCAAAATTGGTATTGTAAGCCGTTCGGGCACCTTAACCTACGAGGCTGTTGATCAGATAACCAAAGCAGGTCTTGGACAATCAACCTGCATAGGCATCGGAGGCGATCCCATCATCGGAACCACAACCAAAGAAGCAGTGGAATTATTAATGAACGATCCTGATACTGAAGGAATTATCATGATAGGAGAAATTGGCGGCAGTATGGAAGCCGATGCCGCTTACTGGATTAAAGAACACGGAACAAAACCGGTTGTTGGGTTTATTGCCGGTCAGACTGCCCCCAAAGGCAGAAGGATGGGACATGCCGGAGCAATTATCGGAGGCAAAGGCGATACTGCCGAGGCAAAAATGAAAATCATGACCGAATGCGGAATACATGTTGTTAAGTCGCCGGCGGAGATTGGGAAAAGGATGGTGGAGGTGTTGGGGTTATAGGTTATGGGTGATGGGTTATGGGTTATGGGTTATGGGTTATGGGTGATGGGTGATGGATGATGGGTGATGTGCGCAATTTTATACGTGACAACTCCCCTCCTTGGAGGGGCTGTGGGAGGGTGAAATGTTTGTAACCTGGATCAAAACAGACAACAATGAAATCATTTCTTTTGATCATATTGGCTTTTTCCACTTTTGTGTGTTTTTCGCAGAGATACCAAAACACAATTTATGAAATTGCCTTTACCGGGACTGGATTTTTGCCTTCATTTACTCCGGAAGAAAAAGGGTTTTCAGTTGAACCCGGAGCTGGCTATGGGTTTGGAATAAGCACCAAAATAATCAGGCACAATTACCCTGAGATCAGATTTTCACATGAAGGCGGAAAAATCTCAGACAACCAGGGAAACTCAGCAGAATATGGTTTTTCCTCACTTGATTTGCTTCCCCTGAATTACAAATTAAAAGTGCCCGTTTTCAATATACGGTGCAAAGAAAAAATTATCGGATATCTGAATTTGGGCGGAGGATACAGAATAAATTTTGACCCGTCGGCAAAAATTACAGGATTTGATAATATGAAATCCAAAAGCGGATTTGAATTTAATGCGGCCATTGGTTTCTACAAATACAACAATCAGTCTCCTACCGAATTTCATACAGAGTTTTTCTACACTATGTTTCCAGGAAATTCAATAAGTCTGAAAAAGGGCGATATCACTACAGGTTTTGTGGAAACAGCAATCGGAGTCAAAATTATGTTTCTTTTACATACAAGGTTTAAATATGCTGACATGTAAGGAAATAAAGATTCAGCAAACCAATTAAATCAGAAGTTATCAGCTATTTTTAACACTATGGTAAAGTTTTGGTACAATTTGCTATTTTTGCGCCCATTACTAACTTTAAAAAACAAAAAAATATGAAGAAAGTTCTATTTTATTCAGCCATAATTGCACTGGCAATATTTACAGCATGTGGCGACAAGAAAGAAGACAAAAAAGGTGGTGAGACAAAAGACACAACAAAAACCGAAGAAGTTGTTGATCTTTGTACTTACGAAAACGCCATTACTATGGTGGTTAAAGGTTATAAATACCAGATGAAAGGCGATGTAAACATTGAAATCGCAAAATTTGAAGCCAAACAATCAATCGTTACTACATTGAATGACAGCACTATTGAAGTTAAAATGAGCAACTACACTCAGGAAGAACTTGTTAACAAACAAAATGATGCTGAACAGATTGACATCCTTGTTACTTTCCGTGCCAAAAACGGCAAAAAAATCGAAGCAGGCGTATACAAATACAACGATTATCAGTCAGATATTTATGCCTCTGCAAACATTATTGTAATCGGAAAAGGAACAGTTTGGTTTAACTGGGTAATGGGTATGCCAGAACAGGGAACAATTACAATTGAACAGATCACTGATGAAAAAATCTGTGGTAATTTCAATTTGAATGTTGATGATCCAAAAAGTGATCAAATCGGAACTGTCCGTCTGAATGGTAAATTCAGCGTAGCAAGATAATTAACCAAAAATAAAAAATTAAAGCCCCATCAGGGGCTTTTTTTTTGTTTGGCTGTCAAATCAAAAATCATTTTAGTATTTTTGAAGCATGTTAGAAATAATGCTAACCATATTATACACCGCAATTTTTATTTTTCTGATCTATAAACTTAAATGGTTCAGATTAGAAGGTGTTTCGCGCAGGGTATTATCCGGAATTTTCATCATCAAAATTCTTGCCGGCACAATGATGATGCTTATATATACCCATTATTACAAGACCAGGGAAAATGCAGATATTTTCAAATATTTCGACGACGGAAAAATTATTTACAAATCCTTGTCTGACAATCCATCCGACTATTTCAGCATAATAACCGGAATTGGCAGTGATTCGGAACATCTGGAAAAATACTATTCTGAATGCAGTTTCTGGCATAAATCTTTTAATTATGAGTTGTTTAATGACAACAGGACAGTTATCAGATTTAATGCAATAGTCATGTTGTTTTCATTTGGGTATTTTTCTGTACACACAGTTTTTATGGCATTTTTGTCATTTCTGGGGCTTTTTGCCGTGTTTAAAATTTTACTCCCTTTCATGAAAAACAAGAAATGGCTGCTTATAGCCGGGTTGTTTTTTATTCCGAGTGTTTTACTCCACAGTTCATCCGTTTTGAAAGAAGGTTTGCTGATGTTTAACCTTGGCTTTCTGTTTTATTTTGTGTACAAACTGTCAACAGAAAACAAGCGTATTGCTTTAAACATGATCCTTATTTCAATTTTGTTTCTCTTTATGATCATCGTAAAGCTTTATGTGCTGATTGCGGTGATTCCCGGTTTAATTATACTTTTTGTATTCAACAGGTTCGGTACAAAATTTCATTTTATCAAATTTGCTGCCATTCATTTGCTTATTATACTTTTGGCCCTGAACAGCAAATACATCATTCCGCCTTACGATTTCCCCCTGATTATGGCTCAAAAACAAAAGGACTTTATAACCTATACCAATTCGCTGGATCAGGTCGGAAGTAAAATATACCTTCCTCCCATTGAGCCTACTGCTACAAGCATCGTAGCAAATTGTCCAAACGCCCTTTACAATGCGGCATTCAGACCTCATCTCTTTGAAGCGGATACATTTATGATGCTATTGTCTGCTTTAGAAAATACCGTTTTTCTGCTATTTTTCATTTTATGTATTGTATTTGGATCCTTTAAAAAAATACGGAGTTTTCCACTTTTGTATTTTGCCATTTCATTTACGTTGATTTTATTTTGTATTTCAGGACTCACCACACCGGTTCTGGGAGCTCTTGTGAGATATAAATCCCCTGCCCTGCCATTTCTTTTTATGGGGTTGTCGTTAATTCTGGATTATGACAAACTTATTGGTAAATTAAGCTATATCTTTCCTTTTCTTAAACCAAAATCAAGCCCGCATGAATAAAACTGCACTGATAACCGGAGCAACATCCGGAATTGGCAAGTCAACTGCCATATTACTTGCGCAAAATAATTTCAATGTAATAATTACAGGCCGGCGAAAGGAAAAGCTTGATGAACTTACAGATGAAATAATGCAAAGCAGCAAATGCGAAGTATATTCCATTTCATTTGATATTTCGAAAAATGAAGAAACCGAAAAAGCATTTCATTCAATTCCTGAACACCTGAAAAAAATTGATTTACTGGTCAATAATGCGGGATTGGCCGCGGGGTTGGATAAAATTCAGGATGGTATTTTGGTCGACTGGGAAAGCATGATTGATACCAATATCAAAGGACTTTTATACATTACAAGACTTGTGGTACCCGGAATGATAAAACGAAATGTCGGACAAATAATTAACGTTGGTTCAATTGCAGGCAAGGAAGTTTATCCGGCCGGTAATGTATATTGCGCAACAAAGGCCGCAGTTGATTCACTCACCAAAGCCATGAGAATTGATCTGGTTGAACATGGAATCAGGGTAACCGGAGTTTGTCCGGGCATGGTTGAAACAGAATTTTCAGATGTGCGTTTTAAAGGAGATAAAACCCGGGCTGCAAATGTTTATAAAGGATTAACTCCCCTTTGTCCGGACGATATTGCCGAAATTATTCTTTTTGCCGCAACCCGTCCGCCCCACGTAAATATTAACGATATACTTGTAATGCCTACGGCACAGGCCAGTGCGGGGATTGTTCACAGGAAGTAAAAAAAGGGAGGGGTTGGATTGCTTTTTTGTTTCGGGTTTCGGGTTTCGGGCTTTAGTTCTTTTTGTTCTTCGCCTGCGGCGTTCCTTTTGTTCACCCGATAGTCAATCGGAATGACATTTGACATCATACCTCAAACCTCATACCTCATACATGTTTTTGTTCTTCGCCTGCGGCGTTCCTTTTGTTCACCCGATAGTCAATCGGAATGACATTTGACATCATACCTCAAACCTCGTACCTCATACATGTTTTTGTTCTTTGCCTGCGGCGTTCCTTTTGTTTCCCAAAGGTTTATTGTTGGGGGATTGGCTTCAGGCCGTGGTCTTGGACATGCAGAAGCAGGACATGCAGAAGCATGTCCCTACCGTGCTGACATTCAATCGGGACATTTACAATTCCACAACTATATTTCAAAAAAAATCACCCCTTCCGGTAGCTGACCATAAAAACTCCGGAAAAAATCAGTAATGCGGCAATGACTTCAGTGCTGGTGAGGGTGCCGCGCCCCATCATAATCACCATCATTGAAGCGATAAGTGGCTGCAGGTAGAGGTAAAAACTTACGATGGTCGGACTGATTTTCTGCAGCGCAATTGTGTAAAGAAGATATCCGAGAACCGTGGCTCCAACAATTACATAAACAATTGACATCCAAATATTAAATGGAATTGCAGAAAGATCAGAATTAATAATTTCATGTGTTGTAAAAGGAAGCACGCCTAAAAACCCATAAAAAAACACCCACATCATTATGGTAACAGGCTTGTATTTATTCATAAGTGGTTTAACTATCACGAGATAAAAAGCGAAAGAGGCTGAATTGATCAAAATGAAAATATTTCCTGTAAATGTATCTGAGCTAAAACTAATTTCTCCCTTACCCAAAATCAAATATACTGTACCAGCTGCCCCAAACATTATCCCCAAAATCCTGAGCAGCGTAACTTTTTCCTTTAAAATAAAATAGGAAAAGAACATGACCAGGATCGGGCTGATAGTCATAATAATGGAAGTATTGATTTCGGTGGTTTTATTCAATCCTTCAAAAAACATTATTTGATTGATAACGATTCCAAAAACAGCACAAAAAGCAAGCTTGAAATGGTCTTTCTTTTCAATTTTTTCTTTGATAAAGAGAATATGAACCATCCAAAAAGCAAAAAGAGCACCGACACCCCTTAAAAAAATAATTGCTCTGGGTGACAGGTAATCGGGCATGATACCTTTAGCAATAACATAATTTAAGCCATAGATTATATTGGCGCCCAAAACGCTCAGATGAGCAAGGATTTTATTATTCAAGGCGGCCTCCGGAGAAAAAATGTTTATCGTAGTATTCATCTTCAAGGTCGTCAATAACAACTCCCCTGTAAATGCTTGCATGTGCGAATTTTGTGCCAGCAATAAAGACTCCGACATGGGAAATATTATTTCCTCTTATTTTAAAAAACAGGATATCTCCGGCTTGTAATTCATCGCGACCAACCGGAGTAACGTCCTTATAAATATCGTGTGAACTGCGGCTCAGTTCGGCGCCATAAACATTTTTATAAACAGAAGTCACAAATCCCGAGCAATCAGAGCCAACCTGCTTTTCTTTTTTACCATATCGATATGGAGTGCCCAACCATTGATCAATTTCGATAAGCAGTTCGATACATTCAGTACCTTCAAGTTCGACTCCAAACTGGTGGGAATAAAGAACATACCTATCGTCTCGGCCCCTGTTTACGAATTCTTCAAGAATTTTACCATTGGCGTCTGCTCTTTCATTGTCATTTTGAATGACTACGCTGTTATATTTTTCGTAATCATATTTTTTTTGGTTGGTTTTTTCAGATTTATTATCCCAGTTAACTTCAAATTCAGCCTTGTTATTTTCACCGGGCCCTGCAATTTTTTTTATAAAATTACAAGAATAAAAAATCAACTGAAAGCCCAGTATTATTAATATATTTTTAATAATTCTGTTATTTTTTCGATATTTTTTAAATTCGATATACAATTTCTGAATTTTTTTATCGTTTTAACTTTGAACGGTGCAAAGTAAAGTTTAATTTTTAGGCAGAACAAGAATAAACAACAAAAACAAGGTGCTGTTCGGCCGGCAGAAACAAGGTTTTTGCCGGTTTTTTATTTTTCAAGCTTTGCCTTTCTTTCTTCAGGAGTATCCCAATCAGGATGCCAATCATGTTCCAGTTTTATCTCCTTTATTTTTTTGCATTTAATATTTCCGATTACATACGAAAGCTCATAATTACAATAGCATCGACATGGACTTCCAAACATCAGACTTTTAACAATCATCGTGTCGCCCGACATTTTCACATCACATTCAAACTTCATACAGCACTGGGCATTGACTCCCGTTACCAGAGTCATTTTTTTTCCCTTGCCTTTTTTGCTTATGACTCCGATTTTGCAATCTGATTTGCAATCAGTGAATTTGAATTCCTTTACTTCAGGTTTTTTATCCTGTGAGTATGAAACAGTAAAACACAGCACTGCAATTAAAATCAAAACAAATTTCATTTATCAATAATAATGTTTGCGGGCAAAACTAAGACAAATTTTTTAATCCATTTTTTTGATTATTGTCATTAACAAATTATTAATAAGCAATCTGGTTTATTACATGAAGAAAAATTTCCAATCACAAAGCCATTTCCCAACCAAACGGTCATATTTTCAGTATAAACTATTAAATAATTGTTAAAACTGTTAAAACAATTGATTAAGTCAGTGTTATGTCATTTCTTTGTTCAAAACTAAGCAAAAACAACTAAAATTATTATCATGAAAACAAAGGCATTAGCAATAATCGTAATTTTTCTCTGTGGATTTTTATTCACAAACCACTCATTTTCGCAGGATGCGCCAAAAACAAAATCCATCAGTATGAAAGTTGGATTTCATTGTCCAGGCGGCAAAGCCAAAATTGAAAAAACACTGAGCGAAATGGACGGAGTAACAGCTTACACAGTAAATCTGGAAACAAAAGAGGTTGAAGTTACATTTGACAAAAACAAAACCAGCGAAAACCGCTTGGCCGATGCAATGCTAAACCTTGGATACACAGTAAACGGAAAAGCTCCGAAAGAAGCACACAAATGCGAAGGCGGACATACAGAAGGAGAACATAAAGAAACCCAGGAATAATAAACCTTTTACACAAAAAAAATGAGCCGGATATTCCGGCTTTTTTTTTACCTTCGTAATTGAAACATTACCTGAAATGAAACTTAAAAGAATATCAAAATCCGGACAACTGACCTTTTACACCCCTGAGGCCACAAAAGGTCCGGAGATTCCATTGTTCAGCTCTCCCACTTCCGCCGGTTTCCCCTCCCCAGCCGATGATTACATTGAAACCCGGCTCGATATTTCAAAAATGCTCATTAAAAATCCGGATGCGACTTATTATGTCCGCGTTGAAGGCGAATCGATGAAAGATGCCGGAATCAATAACGGTGCCCTGCTTGTTGTTGACAGATCGCTTGACCCCAAGAATAATTCAATAGCCATTTGTTCCATAAACGGTGAATTTACTGTAAAAAGAATAACCATCCGCAAAAATGAATTGTATCTTAAACCTGAAAATGATCAATTTAAACCAATAAAAGTTACTGAATTTGACAATTTCATGGTTTGGGGCGTAGTTACCTTTATTATTCAAAAACCTTTATAATGATTGCCCTGTGTGACTGCAATAACTTCTATGTTAGTTGTGAAAGGGTTTTTAATCCGTCACTTGAAGGCAAACCCGTTGTGGTTCTCAGCAACAATGACGGCTGCATAATATCCCGCTCAAATGAAGTTAAAGAACTGGGAATCAAAATGGCACAACCTGCCTTTTATATAAAGGATTTAATTAAAAAACACAACATCCAACTTTTTTCTTCAAACTACACACTCTATGGTGATATGTCCCAAAGAGTTATGAATATACTTTCCGGGTTTACCCCTTTAATGGAAATTTACAGCATTGACGAAGCTTTCCTTGATTTTACAGGTATTACAGAAATAAATTATCAAAAAACCGGAGATGAGATTATCACAAAAATCAAAAAATGGACCGGAATTCCAGTCAGCATAGGCTTTGCCCAAACCAAAACACTGGCGAAAATTGCTTCAAAAGCTGCAAAAAGAAACTTCGGAGTATATTCCATCGACAGTCCGCGAAAACATGATATCGCATTAAAAAACACCTCTGTGGCTGATTTATGGGGCGTTGGAGGACAATATGCTTCCATGCTGGCAAAAAATAAAATTTACTCCGCATATGATTTTACCCTGGCACCGGATGAGTGGATCCGAAAAAATATGACGGTAATGGGGCTGCGCACAAAAAAAGAACTTTTGGGTATCCCCTGCATAAGGATTGAAGATGACATAAAAGACAAAAAAGCCATCTGTACAAGCCGTGCTTTTGGTAAAAAAATCAATTCTATTGATTTTTTACGAGAAGCAGTCGCAACGTACGCGACGAGGTGCGCTGAGAAACTCAGGAAGCAGTATTCGCAGGCAAATATCCTCATGGTTTTTATCCATACAGATCCGTTCAACAAAAACGAAAAACAATACAGAAAAAGCATCACAATTTCGCTTCCATTTCCAACAAATGACAATCAGATTTTACTAAAATATGCGCTGATGGGATTGGAAAAAATATTTTCGAAAGGATATGCATATAAAAAAGCCGGGGTGATTGTTGATTCCCTCGAACCCGATTCATCAATCCAGGGCAGTTTATTTGATGACTCCGGCAGCAGCAAAAAGAAAAAACTGATGGAATCAATTGATGTGCTAAATTCAAAATTCGGCAGGGACACCATCCGGTATGCCATTCTGGGCGACGGAAAAGAATGGAAACTGAGACAGGAAAAGCTTTCGGGAAGGTTTACTACGCGGTGGGAGGAGATATTGAGTGTGAGTGTGAAAGTGTGAGTGTGGATGCCTAAATAAGAATTTTGGAATTAAAACAAGGAACCAGAAACCAGAAACTAAAATATGTGTTTTTATTACGCGATAGTTAAAAAGAAGCCGGAAATCCTTGTAAAAAAAGGGGTTATTGATGCAAAGCAATTAAGTTTGTTTGATGATAAGTACTACACTGCGGGCTTTAACCATGAAAAGCTGCCAGTAATAACAGATGACAGGCCTGGGGAAATACAGCTTTTCAGTTGGGGATTGGTACCGTCGTGGACTGCTGATGAGGAAAAGGCTGCCGAGATGGCTAAATATACACTCAATGCAAAAAGCGAGACTGTTTTCGAGAAAGCGTCTTTCAAAAAATCCATCAAATCAAGAAGATGTCTGATTCTTTGCTCGGGCTTTTATGAATGGCAGACAGTAAAACAAGGCAAAAAGAAAGTCAAAATACCGCATTACATTTCGCTGAAAGACGATGAGTTGTTTGTCTTTGCGGGAATCTGGGACGAGTGGACCAATAAGGCAAGCGGAGAAATTGAAAAGACTTTTTCGCTTATCACCACCGAAGCCAATGAGCTCATGGCTAAAATCCATAACGAAAAAAAGCGCATGCCTTTAATACTTGAAGCAGACGATGCAAAAAAATGGATAGACAAATCGCTTAATGAAAATGAAATCAAATCGCTTATGAAACCCTTTGCTTCAGATAAGATGAAAGCCCATACAATCAGCAAGCTCATCACCTCCAACGAAGAAAGAAACACACCGGATATTCAGGCCTATTATTATTATCCTGAGTTAAAGGATATGATGGAAGATAGCTTATTGTTTTAGTTTACTTTTCAGGGAAAAATACATAATTATTAAAAGATTAATGCAATATTTGATGTTTTAACAATTTTATCGTTTATAGTCGATTGTTTTATTTTATTTATAATATTTGTCGATTTTAATCTATATTATTGTATATTTCAGGATCGAATGCCCACATGCTTTCATCAGAGCTGGCTACATTGTTATCAGGACGCTATATCAATTTTCGGATTCATCCATTATCATTTTCAGAATTTACAGAAATTTACAACCAGCATCAAACCGTGAGCATAAACTGCTGGACTGATTATCTGAAATATGGCGGTTTCCCCGGATTACACCATCTTCAATGGGATGAACAGGTATTGTATCAATATATTGAATCTATCTATAACACCATTGTTTTAAAGGATATCGTGCTGCGAAATTCCATACGCGACCCAAACATGCTGAACCGGCTTTTGCATTTTATTATAGATAATTGTGGTAATATTACAAGCGCCCGCAGCATCAGCGACTACTCAAAAGCTCAGCATAAAAGCATTTCAGCAGATTCCATTTTGAACTACCTTCAATTCAGCATGGACGCCTACTTTATTCATCAGATTAAGCGTTACGATCTGCAAGGAAAAAGACATTTGGAAACCCTGGAAAAATATTACCTCTGCGATACCGGATTCTCCTTAACTACAATAGGAAACAGAAGTTCATTGCTGTCTGGTCAACTAGAGAATATTGTGCTTAACGAACTTATTGCCCGGGATTATCACGTCAGTATTGGCAAACTAAAAGACAAGGAAATTGATTTTATTGCAGAAAAGAAAGGGCAAAAAATATATCTTCAGGTGTGTGTCACTTTGCTGGGAGAACGTGTGGAAGCCCGTGAATATGCCCCTCTGATAAAAGTAACAGACCATTTTCCGAAAGTCGTTCTATCAATGGATGAATATGGCTGGAACACCGACAAAAACGGCATACACTGGATGAACATTAAGGATTTTTTGCTTAATTTGCAGCCAGAAACGGGCATAGTGTAATGGCAGCACACAGGCTTTCGAGGCCCAATGTGGAGCTTCCAATGACATAGAACAGGTTCGATTTCTATCACACGTGCTAAACATACCATATAAACAACCAAAATGAAAACATATACCGTCAACGCCTTTACCCACAAGCCCTTTACGGGGAACCCAGCCGGAGTGTGCCTTTTGGATGAGCCATTGAACGAAGAAATGATGCTGCACATGGCTGCTGAAATCAACCATTCTGAAACAGCATTTATTTTAAGAGAAGGGGATTTTTTCTCGCTTCGCTGGTTTACTCCCAAAATTGAGGTCAGCCTGTGCGGCCATGCCACGCTGTCGGCTGCACATATTATGTTTGAAAATCGTTTGGTTGATGAAGGAACAGCCATACAGTTCAGTACAAAAAGCGGAGTATTAACAGCAAAAAAAACCGGGCAAATGATTGAGCTGGATTTTCCTCAAGTTCCACTCATATCCTGCGAAAGCAATGAAATCCTTGAAAAAGCATTTGGCATCTCCCCTCTTTTTACTGCAAAAAATGAAAAAAGATACCTCATTGAAATTGACAATTTGGAAAAACTCAAAGCCATTCAACCCGATTTTAATTTATTAAAGCAATCAGATCGCGGGGCTTTCATAATCACCTGCAAGGGAGATAACAAGTACGATTTTTACTCCCGGTTTTTCGCACCCTATGCCGGCATCAACGAAGATCCCGTGACCGGCTCGGCTCATTGCAGTCTGGCCCCACATTGGGGCAAAAAGCTTCAGAAAAAGTTACTGAAAGCCTTTCAGGCATCTGAGCGTGGCGGGGAAATGGAATGTGAGCTTCAGGTTGGAAACAGGGTCTTGTTGCGCGGAAATGCAATAACAATAAGTGAAATAATCTGGAACGAAAAATTATAAAATGAGCGATAATCATCAGGCACATGATCATCCACATGAACATGGGCATCAACATTCAGACAGTGAACCTGGAAATTTTGAAAGAAAGACAGGATTAGTTGTGCTGCTGACCGGTGCCACTATGGTGGTTGAAATAATCTACGGTTATCTGACCAATTCCATGGCACTGCTGGCCGACGGCTACCATATGCTTACGCATGTTTTTGCATTGGGGCTGGCATGGATTGCTTATGTAATGGCGAGAAAATATGCCGAGACCAAGAAATTCTCATTCAAGAAAGAAAAGTTGCTTGCACTCGCAGGATTCACAAGTGCTTTGGTGCTTGAAGCGGTAGCAATTGTAATGGCTGTTGAATCAGTAAGCAGACTGATGGATCCGTTGCCCATTGTTTTCAGGGATGCCATTTTGGTTGCAGCCATCGGGTTTGTGATTAACATCCTCAGTGCCATTGTCCTTCATCACAAGCATGGCGAGGGCGATCACAACATCAGGTCGGCATACCTGCATGTACTTGCTGACGGGTTAACCAGTCTGACTGCCATCATTGCCTTACTTGCCGGAATGCTTTACAATCTATACTGGCTTGATGCGGCGAGCGGAATAATAAGTTCGCTGATCATCACAAAATGGGCCATTGATTTAATTATTCACTCAGGAAAAGATTTGATTGATTTCAGAAAAAACAATTCTGTTTAAGAAAAATATTAATAGCTTTCACATGGGAAATGAGTTCAAATCAGTTATGGAAAAGCGTTCAGATTATGAGTTGCTGGTAATCACAGAAGATCTGAGGAGTGAATATCAGCCAGAGGCAGTTGCTGCAGCTGATGAGGAAGTGAAGAAGCGCAATTTCGATCACGACAAAGTCAGAAAAATACAGGCAGAGCTGGACAGAGTAGAGGAATGTGAAGAAGAAAACAAAGGGTTTACCGAGCGGGTGCATGGAGATATGCCAAAAAAGCAGGTCAAAATAATATGGACTATTTTATCAATTTGCATTCCGTTTTTATATTTGATTTATTCCCTGCTATTTAAAGAGGATAACAATTCAAAGAGCATATTGCCAGAAAGGTTAATTGTACTGCTGTTCACCTTTGCCAATATTGCAATTATCCTATTGATAACGTTGCTGGTTAATGCATTTTAATAAAATCCCCTTTTCAATGCGGCTTATAAAAGGATTAAACCACAATTGAATTATTGATATAAACTCCTTGTTTAAAAAAAATGCAATACAATCAGGCAATTAATCCCAATATATTTTTTTAACCAACGATGGGGTGGTTTCTCCATTTACAAAATACTGAATAAATATCTGACCCGGCACGAATGTGCTAAACTCAGCTGTTATTAGCGCATTTTTTCTTTGTGGAATAAGAGTCCAGCCATTTACCATATCCCTGTCAATTTTCCATCCACCACCATGATCAGTATTTATAGAAATTGGGTAATTTCCGCTTTCATCAATAATTTTAATAACTAAACTTTTATCAAAAGGTATGTAAGCGGCCAGACAACTTGTCAAATTAACATCAATGGAATCGGTGCCATACAAAAGATTTTGCACTTCAGTCCCGCCTATAATAATATCTGAAACAGCAGTCAGCGGAAAACAAATATCGTTATATATTGTATCGCTGTAGTTTTGCTGAAAAACATATATATACTCTTCAAAAGCAGGAATTTCAGTTGTAATTCCCATGTCGGTATATTTTGTTTCAATATTTTCGCGGACATCAATTAAATTCAGAACAGAAGTATTATATATAAGCGTATCAATAATTGCCTGATTGTCGATTTGACCATTATCTTTAAAATCGGTTCTGAAATTTTCGAGCAATTCTGTCAGTTCAGACGGCATATGAAGTTTTTGATCTGATAAATATGTCCAGCGCTGAATTAATGTTGAAAAGGCCAGTAAAATAGCATTTGCTTCATTATTTTGGGAAATATCAAGTTCGTCAAGATCCTGACTGACCGATTCAGTAACATGTAAAAAAGACAATAGTTCAGATTTTGCCTGATTAAGCGCCGAAGAAAATGTTTCTCCCGAAGCCACCAATGTCTTAACTCTTTCGGTAATTACATGAGTCATTACATTAATGTTCAACTTGTTTTTCCCGGTTATATCTGTAATTGACTGAAGATAAATCCCCGACGGCAATTCTTCGCCAAAAATTTCACTGAAGCAATATCCGTTGGCAGTTAAAAGACAATAGCCGGAAGTCATTTCAATATCACTAAAACCAAATGATCCATCATCAGATGAAACAGATGTAATAAATGATTTCCCCGTTTGTCCCAATGAAGAATTAAGTTCATATAAGGTAACATTAGTTCCGATAACAAACGGCCCTTTTTGAACTTTTCCTGAAAAACTATAAATTTCAGAATCCTCTTTTTTCTTGCATGAAGAAACCAGGATAATCATTGAAATAATAACAAAAACTTTTGTTTTCATTTGAGTAAAATTTATGAATTAATGACTGACAAATTTATGTAAAAATAAAAAAAAATAGTGACTATAAAAAAAAATAGTGACTTTTGACAAAATGAACTACCCCGCCGCAGAGCAGCGGGGTATCAGCAAGCGAATTATCATTTTTTATTTCTGATTTTCAAGAACTTATAATTATTTTTAAAACCCCAAGCAACCTTTTTATCATTTTTTTCATCTATATAATGAAAGGTTAATTGAATAGTTAAAAAAATAGTTTTCAGTCTTTTTGAGAGAAGTTATGTCGACCCTGACTGCCAGTAAAACGGCGGTCGGGTTGATGTAAAACCGCAAAAAAATCTCCAGGCAAATTATGGTTATGTAGTCTTTTATAATAATCCTGACTGATAAATTTTTTAACGGATTGAATGATTTTGCCACAAAAAAAATGTAGAATAGTCTTTAAATAGAGGAAAGCCGCTTTGGATTATATATCCGGGCGGTTTTTGTTTTCATCATCACCATGCTGCTGGCTGCCAATATCAACGCTGAACCCACACAGACAGTTGTTCCGGGAGTTTCATTAAAAATCAGTATTCCGATGAAAACCGGAATGACGTATTCGATGCATTGCAATACTCCTATTTTTTGTGTACTGACCTTTTTGGCCCCTGAATAAATCAGTCCATAGGAGCCCACCGTGCACACCAGTCCCAACAATGTAATAGCAATAAAGTAATCTGAGGAAAACTGAGGCGGATAAAAGAGAAACAAAGGTATCAGCAAAGGAAGCTGCAACAAACTCTGATAAAACACAGCATCCATAGCATCTATTTCCATCAGATGTTTTTTCTGAAACACAAAAATCAGTCCGAGCAGAAATGCCGAAAAAATAGCCGCCACCATTCCATATAAGAAAAAATTATTACCTGAAAGCCCTGCGGATGTTATCAGATACACCCCAACCAAAGTGAGCAAAGCTCCAGCAACAGCCAGGATGCTCAGGCGTTCTTTCAGAAAAACAACCGACATCAGCACCAGCAAAAGTGGCTGCATCCCCAGCAGTGAGGCCGAAACAGCCATTCCGGTCACAGCAATTGCATAAAAATAGCTGAGCATGGCACCCAGCATCAGCACCGACCAAACAGTCAGTTTTATGAATTGTGATTTATTTAAAGCTCTGGCACCAAGCCCTTTTCCTTTGATTATTCCGAGCACCACCACAGCCACTACCAAACGGCCTGTGAGCAGCGACACCATTGAGGAGGCGGGATCGAGAGAAATGGCGACCGGAATGAATGCAAAGAGTGATGCACCCAGAAAAATCTGCAATTCTCCTTTTCCCATCATCTTACTCAATCAGGATTTTCTGTGCAGAAAAGCCGTCGACAGTAATCAAATACAAGCCCGGAGCACAGTCTGTCAAATCGATGGTATGTTTTGTGTTTCCGCTCCGGACACCAACAGTTTTGACCTTATTTCCCTTCAGGTCAAACAAACTGATAATGGTTTCTGAACTTCGGACGGGAAAGCAAACAGTGCAATAATCTGAAGCCGGATTTGGATAAACTTTGAGAGTTAGCATTTCAGGAACATTTACATTGAGGGGTTCAAGCATCAGGTTTATCACGGACTCATCAAACATGGGCGCACCCTGATAGTTGAAATTATAGGAGATATAGTATCCATTGGGCGCCAGTTCTGAGTTTATATCTGCAAAAAACATTCCACTGGTATTGGCAACCTCACCGTAATGGCCAAAATAGCTATGTCCGCTGTATTCATAAAAATCAAGACCCATGCCGTAGTCGAAGGATACCGGATCAATGGTTTTCATTCTGTCCAGTTGGGATTCGCTGATAATTTCTCCGTTAAGCAGACTGCTAAAAAAGTGGTTCAGGTCATCGGTGGTAGAAACCACATCAGCCCAGCCTGTGTATGTTGTGGGGTTAATTATGGTGAGGTCGATCCAGTAACCGATGTTCCAGTAGCAGCCCATGTGCAGGGAGTCGATCTGGTTGTCGGCCGGAATCATAGTATTTTGCAGATTCAGTGGTTCAAAGATAATTTGAGTGATATATTCCTGATAAGAAATGCCCGACACTTCTTCTATAATCATGGCAAGGAGTGAATAGTTGGTATTTGAATAAGCCCAGGCAAAGCCGGCAGGAAAATATTCGCCCTGACTGCCACCGCAAAAGATGGCCTCTTCGAGGGTGTGGTCGCCAAGGGGGTTTGTAAGGACATCCATCTGGCATTCTTCATTATCGGCCGAGTTAAACACGCCGCTGGTGTGGTTGAGCAAATGGCGGATATGAATGGGTTCGCTGGGCATCAGGGTGTCATTGATGAGAGTTGCCCTGAGATAATCGCTGATGGGATCGTCGATAGAAAGCAGTCCCTCCTGCTCCATTTTCATGATGCAAGTAGCCACCATGGTTTTGGTAATTGAGCCAATTCTGAAGAGAAATCCGGGTTCGGCAAGGGACTCGGGCTGACCGGCGGTGATTCCGGATATTGCATACCCCGAAGCACCCGACCAGGTCCATTGTCCGGGCACAACCACCTGCATAATGGCGCCGGGTTTGGAAAAATCGGACGAAGAAACGGCGTTATCGAGAATGTTTTGAAGAGAGCTTGCCACGGATGCGGGCGGAGTTTGTGCTGAGGAATTCAGTGACATCAGGATTATCACTGTGGCTGCGAATATTTTTATTTTTATCATGATTCTGAATATTTTAAAAGTTGAAGCTAAATTAATCCAATGTTTTGTCATTGTAAAGTAAAAATAGTAATATTATAATATTTTCTTTTTTATAAAATATATTTTATATATTTGTTTATTAATCTTTTACACTATAATTAAATAATATTTTATAATGTTATATGAATTGATTCAAACCATGTCACGGACTGAAAAGAGGTACTTCAGGATGGGTGCTTCTTTTGTGTATGAGAAGGGGAGCCAGGAGTTGATGAAAATATTCGACATGGTATCGGAACAAAAAATCAGGGATGAAAAGGAGATAAAAAAGCAGGTTGGAAGCAAGTATTTTGCTCAGAAGAAAAAACTTCTCACTGAAAAAATAATAGACAGTCTGGTTTTCTATCATCGTGGGAAGAGTCCGGAGTCTGTACTTGACCATTTGATATCTTCCTGTGCCATCCTCATGGAAAGGGGTATGCACCGGGTGGCGGAAAAGAAACTTGACCGTGCAGGAAAGTTGGCCGAGGAGGGCGGACATATTGACCGGCGGATCAGGATCGGGCAGATGAAAACCGAATTGTATGCTGCTACAGGGAATATTGATTCATTGAGGAAGCACATTGAAAAAATGCAGTCGGATATTCCACATCTATTGGCCATTCTAGACAATGATCTGATCATTGAAAAAGAATATCTTCAGTTTGTGCGTACCAACAGTGAGAAAGAGTTTATCAGATGCGCTGAAGAGTTGGAGGAACTTAAAAAGTCAGCAGAAATTCTCACAAGGCTGAACGAGACAGGTTTGTCAAAAAAGGCACGGTCACGTTATTATTATATTGCGGGGATTTTCAATTATCTGAAAGGGGATTTTGAAGAAAGCAGAAACTGGTTTTACAAGCAGGTGCAACTGCCTGATGGAATGTTTTATCAAATGGGACATGAAGTTGAAAAGGCCAGGGCAATTGCTAATCTTGCATTGCTGAATCTGCAAACAATGAGGCAAAGTGATTTTGAGGAAAGTATGGTTATGCTGGAGCTTTTCACATCGGGCAGTCAGGGATTGGATGAGCAGAACAGGGGGCGCATGTATCTTCTCAGACTTTTATGGTTTATTAAATCGGAGCAGTTTCAGGAAGCTCAAAGACACATGCAGAACTACAGTGTAATGGATTGGGAAGAAAAAAATGCCCTACCGGTAACAGAACGCAATCTGGTTTTGTTTGGACATATCACGGTACATATAATGACCGGAGAATACAGGAAGGCACTTCGGTTGGTCAATGAATTCCTGAACAATGATGATCAGGCAAGCAAGAAGGACATGCACATTACAGCGCGTCTTTTGTTTTTATTTTTGCATGAGAAATTAGGAAACACTGAGGTTGTGGAAAGCAGACTGGATTCATTGGAAAGGTATTTGAAGCAAAACAAGAGGTATTTTGATTTTGAAAAAAGCAGCATCAACATTATCAGAAAATTGATTTCAGCTGAAAGCAACCGTGAAAAGAAAAGGATATGGAAAGAATTCCACGGATTATTGGAAAAACACTCGTTAGATCCTTTTGACCGGAATGCAATGGTTTATTTTGATTTCAGGAGATGGATAGGCTGATTAGCAGTCCCGATAGTTGTCGGGAAGCAAATTAGTATATTGGAAATAAATAATTACCGGAAAGATTGGTTTAATAATGGATTGTTAGAAGAAATGATGGTATTTTAGTTAAAAATTAAAAAAAAACAATCCTATTATTGTTTTTATTTTGAAATAAAAAATCTATTTCATACTTTTGTCAACCGCATAAAAGCGAAATCGCAGGAATACTGCGATAATTCAGCTAAACAAGAAAACCTCCGGAGAGGTGGGTGAGTGGCTGAAACCAACAGTTTGCTAAACTGTCGTACTGGGTCAACTGGTACCGGGGGTTCGAATCCCCCCCTCTCCGCGGAGCAGCAATGCAAAAGAGCGCAAAACCCTGATTTTAAATGCAATCAGGGTTTTTTATTTCCCCTAAATGAAGCAAAAAGCACCTATTTTCACCACTGTTTGGTGTGCTATTCGGTAGGCCGATTTTTTCATCGTTTATAGCCTACCGAATTTGATAATAATGCACTGATTTGCACCGCTTTGCATTTTGTGTTTTGAACCATAAATAAGACCTTTATTAAATTAAAAAAAGTATGTTTATGGACTACAAATCAACCTTTAATTTGCTGTTCTTTATTAAAAGAACCAGAATGCTCAGAACAGGGGAAGCCCCTATTTACATGAGAATAACCGTAAATGGTAAACGATGTGACACTGGATTATGCAAAGGAGTCGATCCGAATTTATGGAGTTCGGAAAAAGGATTTGCATCAGGAACCACAAAAGAAGCCAAATCAGTCAATGCTCTTTTGGACAGTATCAGAATTCAAATTCAACGTATTATTATTAACCTTAGAGCCGAAAACAAACCTGTTACAGCAGTTTCAATAAGAAACGCATACATGGGAATTGAAGATAATGCTGGAAAAAAAGTTCTTGCTCTATACCGGGAGCATAATAAAAAAATCAAACAGCTTGAAAATATTGATTATTCTCCTGAAACAATTGAAAGATATGAAGTATCATTAAAACATACAGAGAATTTCATCAAATCTAAATACCAAAAAGATGATTTGTTCCTTACAGAACTTAACAATGAATTTATACAGGATTATGAAATTTATTTTAAAACTGTCAGGAAATGTGCTCACAATACCACCCTCAAATACATCAAAAACTTTAAAAAAATAATAAATATTGCCATTTCCAACGGAGATTTAAAACAGAACCCCTTCCCTGCATTCAAAATGAAGCTTAAAAAAGTTGACCGTGGTTTTTTAAATGACGAAGAGCTTGATATAATAATTAACAAGGAACTTCATGTACAACGTTTGAGTCAGGTTCGCGACTGTTTTGTTTTTTCCTGTTTTACAGGCCTGGCACATTCGGATTTGTATAACTTATCTAAAGAAAACATCGTTACCGGTACGGATGGTGGCAAATGGATTAAAATAAAAAGAAAAAAAACAGACAATCTCTGTAGTATACCAATTCTCTCAGTTTCTCAAAAAATTCTTGATAAATATAAAAATGATCCATTTTGCCTACTTAATAACAAATTGCTGCCCGTTATTACAAATCAAAAAACTAATTCTTATTTAAAAGAAATCGCCACCATTTGCGGCATCGAAAAGAACTTCTCCAGTCACCTTGCCCGCCACACCTTTGCCACCACTGTTACCCTCAATAACAACGTTCCCATCGAATCAGTTTCTAAAATGCTTGGTCACTCTTCAATTAATATGACTAAAATTTATGCACGACTGCTGGATAAAAAAGTGGGAAAGGATATGGAGCATTTGAATGGGAGGTATTCGATTAGCATTTAAAAATGAAAGGGACTTTTGGTCCCTTTTTTTTTCTTTTTGTATAGATCAAAACAATAATCGCCAAAATACTATTTGCGAAAATCGCAACCGCAACACTGTTTAAATAAAATATTTGCGAATTACCGTAGCTCATGCTTGTTAACACTCTTTGATTTGTAATTAACCCAATTACAGGCAATTTGACCGCGATTACCCGTTTCCTTTCGCCTTCTTTATACAGTAATTTTGATCTAAACATTAAACTAAAACGCCATGAAAAAGTTAAGTATTTTTTTGCTCGTCATAATTTCTTTAATCGCTGTTGATAATTTAAAAGCACAATTAAATCTGGAAGATAGTTATGACCCTAATTATTCATTCAGCTATACACGCCTTACTCATGAAAATATTAAAACAGAAAATATTCTTCAGGTTAGCACATTTGCCCTAACTGGTGATGGTTTTCATTCATTTAATGGATCTCTTGAATTTGGTAAAGGATATTTTAGTTTTTCACCTCCCCTTCTATTAGGGGCACCATTAATGATAATAATGCTATTTGCCGAAGATGGTATTACATTCTCCGGTATACTAGTAGCTTCTACCCTGGACTCCTATTCGTTTCGTCATAAAATAACAAAACATATAGCAATTTCTGGTAATATTAAACCTATTCATTTAACATCATTTCGCCACACCAATGGGGAATTTAAATATTTAAAATCATCTGGGAGCTTAAGTTTTTCGCTAGATTATTTTTGGAGATCAAAAAAATTGAATTATGAATATAAGCACAATACTAATGGATTATCAATTTTTGCTGGCTATAAAGTTTTATATAATCACTGGGATGATGGATATAATCTTGGAGTTTCGTTTCATTATTAATAAGTAAACAACAAATCAAAGATTATTCTATCAAAGGATTAAGTTTATTTCTCCACCTCCCCCTCCGCCATCCCTAAAGTTTCCTGCACCATCATCCTTTTTAAAATTCCATTCCATGCGACTTAATTAGCATCGGTATGTATCTGCAAAGATGGAAAACCGAAATGCCCTCCACAACAGAAGATAAATGGATATTTCTATGCGTCCCGTTCGGGTTTATCAATTCTATTTCATCGAATATCATTTATTTCTTTCCCTCCAGGACGCCAAGAACTATCCCTGTTGATGGCTGTCATTCATCGGCTTTCCTTTTTCCGGCAGAACATACTCGATAAACTAATTAAGATGCAATATGGAAAATTTTAAAAAACATACAGTTATGTGCAGAAAACAGAAAATTAGCGGATTAAAAGGTCTTGAACTCCTCTCCAAATCTTTTATCTGCATATATGCGGTTTTTTCGCAACAGTCAAAAAATCAATTAATTATTAATCTATAAATTTTATCACAATGGAAACTTTAACAAAGAAAACCAACGGAAAAGCATCACAAAGTGATGTAATTGAAATTAAATCAAAAAACAGCGTAGCCATGATTAAAGGCACTCTGCCCGAAAACGTGAAAATTAACGGGGAGGAAAAACCCGAAGTGAAAAACCCTGTTTCTCCAGTGGTGGAAAATCCTCCGGTGGTTGCTCCGGTTATTGCTCCGACTCTGACTCTTGACCAAAAAATCGAGAAGGTTGAAACCCTCAAAACCCTGATCGAGAAAAGGGAAAAACTTGAGGCAAGCCGCAAAAAACTAACATCTTTTGTCGTGGGTGCTAATCAGTTTAGCGAAAATATCGTGCTGACCGACGAGAACGGAAACACCTTCAAGACTTCAAATTCTGAAGTATTTACAAAAGTGGTTGAAACCATAAACAACACTCTGGTATCAAAAATCAGCGAGATTGAAAAACAAATCGAATTTTAAACCCTCGGGTATCCTGATCCTCTTCGGGATACCCTTTTTTCTTTTATCATGAATGAAATCAAAACCATATCAAAAGAAAATCCGGAGCCCATGCCGGACAAATCCAATCCCATGGATGACAGCAAAGCAATTGAAATTTTAATTGCCAAAAATCCAAACCTCAAAACCTTTATTGAAAAATTTGACTTAGTACTCATTAATACCTCAAAATCATGAATACAAATGACATTTACGAACGAATAACCGCCACCATCATAGAAATGTTGGAGGAACACAAAGAGAGTAATTTCTCACAATCCTGGTACTCCCTGACCGGTGATACTTTTGCAAAAAATGTGGTGACTGACCATGTTTACAACGGCATCAACCAATTGCTTTTGAACTATATCAAACGCAAAAAGGAATACAAGTACAACCGATGGCTGACTTTCAAGCAACTTGAAAAATACAACGCCCGAATAAAAAAAGGCAGCAAAGCCGCTATGGTAGTGTATAAATCCGTTTTGTACCTTGATGAGAAAACAGGCAAAAACATCACCCGTTTTGTTGAAGACCTTTTGCAGCAAAAACAGAGCATTGAAAACCTTAACATCAAAAAAGTCGGTTATCTGA
This sequence comes from Bacteroidetes bacterium GWF2_38_335, assembly GCA_001769535.1. GTDB lineage: Bacteria > Bacteroidota > Bacteroidia > Bacteroidales > GWF2-38-335 > GWF2-38-335. The sequence continues at coordinate 4,581 of MEOH01000020.1, read as the reverse complement.
AAAACTACTCTGTTTTTAATGTTGATTGTGTTGAAGGACTGCCAGAAGAATACTACAAAATAAACGATCTCGAAAACCTTTCGGAAATCGAGCGCGACGAAAAAGCCGAAACAATTCTTTCGTTTATGGGAATTAACATTGAACACGCTGCCCGTGATGATGCTTTTTATAAACCCAGTGAAGATAAAATCTACATGCCATTGACAAAGCAGTTTGTTTCTGCTGATGCGTATTACTCAGTTTTGTTCCATGAGATTGGACATGCAGTTGGACACCCGAGCCGCCTAAACCGACCGCTTAACAACAAATTTGGTTCAAAAGAATACGCTTTTCATTATCCTAACTAAAATATTATCACAACATTTGGCGATAATATTTTAGTTCTCAGCGTTTAACACCACTAAAGGTTAGGATAATATTTCTTCAAAAAATTCAATTATTCCTTAAGACCAAGATATTCCAGTAGGTCTTTCTTCTTGCGGATATTTTTCCACTTTTTGCCGGTGGCTTTTATAACATCATCCTCAAGCGTTGCCAAGGCTTGATTCTTTTGCTCCGTAGAGACAAAAATATAGCGCATGGTCGTGTTTATGTCAGAATGCCCCATCAGTCTTTGGATGGCTACGATGTTGAGATGTTGCTCTAGCCAATGACTGGCTCGTGCATGGCGTAGCTGATGGCAGTGTAGATTATCAGGCACTTGGGGATTAATACTGTTTGCTTTCTGTGCATATATTTTTAGACGCTTGTTTACCGCCTCTTGAGTGAGTTTCTTTTTTCTTCCGTCATAATGAATGAAGAACAAAAGGTCACCGAGATTAGGATTTTTGCCATGGAACATCTCGATGTAGCCTTTTAGAACTTTAACTACATCTTTAAGTATTGGTGGTGATCTTCTTTTAGATCTCTTGCCTAAGACAGCGATATAGTTTCTATCATTAGGCTCATTTAAATATATGTCTGACATTTTTAACGATAACACCTCATCAATACGAGCTCCAATACTATAAATAAGATAGAATAACGTAAAATCACGCTTTCCGATTTTGTTTTTGAGGTCGATGACATTAAAAAGAGTCTTAATGGACTCTTGTGTTATTTCCACCTGTGCTGGTCTGATATATCGCATTTGCTTAACTTCTTTGGCTTCCATTTCTATTTGGACAAAGCGGATATCTTTTTTGCTCAAAAACTTAAGAAAATTCTTCAAGCAAGTCAGTCGTTGATTACAAGTGGAGTTAGAACAACCTCTTTCATTTTTTAACCACAACATCCATTCTTGGATATTAACTATCGAAAAGCTATCGCCTGAGAGATTTTCGCAATCGGTTGACTTGACATCATTCAAGAAGATGATATATAGGGTAATGGCTTCATGGTATGCCCTCAGAGTATGGGGACTAAAAGCCCTTATTTCGGAAAGATATATTTTCTCCCACTCACGCATTGCCTTTGCAATGACTAAAGATTCAGTCTGTTTCTTCATATTCAAAAAAGTTTGTAAGATCAGGTAATAGGTTGTGAAGATCTTGCCCGGTCAGTTCTTCTAATTGCTTAAAGAACAAAGGAACAAGTTGATAGTAATAACAGGTGCTTTCGATTTGTCGATGCCCCATTGAGTGGCTGAGAAAGAGCAACTTGTCAAACCACTCCGTACCGTCATAATCCCAACTATTGATGTTGGCCACAGCGTAAAGGCTACGGAGGTCATAAGCTCGTGCAGGTTCACTGGATATGATTTTCCAGATTTTTCTAAAATTATTTGACTGCCACGCAATTCCATAGTAGCCGCCATTTTTGTTGGGGAAAAATATTTTCCTGTCGGGCATAAGTCGTTCCATAGCATCATTATATTGCTTCAACAAGTTCCACATTGTTGGATGCAACGCCACTCTGTGTTGATCAATACCTTTAGAATGAGCTATATTGATTACGCCATTTTGAAGATCAACATCTTTGCATCTGAGCATACGAGCTTCGTTTGTACGCAAACCAGTACTGTAAAGCAATCGGAAGTATACGGGTATTTGCATTTTCCTAAGTTTAAATCTCATCTCGTTTTCCCACTCAATAAGTTTAATTGTGACAGTAGAATGAAAAAATGCACTTAATTCATCCTCATTGAACGCATGGGGTTTATATCTGGATTTCTCAGCAGGCAAGTTTTCCGGTATCAACACATTTGTCCACCCGTGTTTGTTAGTATATTTCAATAAATTACGCACTGGGAGTATCCGTGTATTCCGTGATTTGCATTTTTCATCGGGTCTTTTATCAAACCACCCACTGACAATATCATCTGTGAGCACCCTTATATCAAGGTCAATCGATGCACAGTGTTTATTAAAACGTATGAGAGTCTTATGTGTAAACCTTGACAGATGATTGGATGCTTTCAGGTAAAAGATGTATTTGTCCATCATCTCTGATATGAAAGTCTTAACTAAAGGAAGCTCCGTTTCTGAGACAACTTTCTTTGGCCTTGATATCTTGATTAGTGGCGGTTGGACTAAGGACGTGTATCCGCAGCTATTAGTGTATCTGAGAAATTGTCGGATACTGCCAGCTCGGCTGTTGTGTGATAGTTCAGTCTCTCTCTGGCGTTTTTTGCACCAATCATATACCAGTTCTTGCGATATATACTGAACATTTTTTTTATTCACGCAGAAACGAGTAAACGTTGTTAAATTCAAGAAACTCTTAGGATTTAATATCTTTCCTTTTGATTTATGGTAATCCAAATAGATTTTGGCCAGTTCTTCAATCGTTTTCATACCTCGAATACCTCCTTCCCAACTGGATACTTCTCAATACTTAACCCACATTCACGCAGATGCTTGATGTCAGTGTCAATATATGGATTTAAAGATTCTGGTGATAGATGACCAAGAATATCACTTATAACTCTGGGTTGAACGCCGTTTTCGAGAATTTTAGAAGCCAAGTAGCGCCGGAACAATCGGATGCCATTTTCTTTTTCACCGCACCTTATCCCTATTTTTTCAAAAAAACGTCTGACGATACCTCCTATAGTACTTGACTCTATTGGATTTTCCGGACAGTTGGCATTAGCGAAAATGTTCTTTATGTCCAAATTACTCGGGCGTTCATTTATGAGGTAGTCTACCAAAGGGTTGCCAACAACAGCCCTAAGCGGCAAAACCATATGTTGTTGTGTTTTGGATTGGGTAAGAATAATTAGGTCTTTTTTCCAATCAATATTTTCAATCTGCATTTGAGCTATGTCAGTTCCTCTTATTGCAGTATGCATAAGCATTGACACAATAGCTATATCTCGCAAAGACAAATCATTTCGCATACCATCTTGTAAATTCTCTTTAATGATACGAATCTCATCTTCTTTAAGGGTAGCAAAATTCTTTCTACCGTTTCTTAAAGGAGGAATGTCATTCATGATACGTGTACATTCGACATAGTAATCAGTTCCTATGGTCGATTTTAAAACGGTTTTGATTTTAGTCCTATAGGAGCAGCATCTTAGCTGCTTGTAACCATCATAGAAAAAGGAAAGCACCATGGATTCTGTGATGCCAAATAAATCATCTGCCCCATTTTGCTGCATATGAAATAAGAAAGTGGATGCTATATTCGATTCTACCCTTATTGATTTTTCACTTTTAGCATTTTTTGCAGCTTTCTGCTTGAAATGGTCAACGATGTTTTTGAATGTAGAATTCAAGTGATCATAACTGCTTCCTTGGTACAGAACCGGAGCGAATTTAAGCCTATTTGGAAAATGATCGAACTCATCAAATCCTTGAATAGTACGCACTGATGTGCGATAATAACAAAGCCTTTTAGTGTTTCCTTCAAGGCCTTCCTTGGAAATAAATCTCTTGTAGAAATCATTGTAAGACTTGTACTTACCTTCACGATCAAACAACCGTCTGAGCATGATATTTACACCGCCGATGGCCACCCTGCCATATCCCTTCACTTTCATGTATTCTAAAAGCTGTGGATGCGTTTTCTTTAATTTTTTGATATCCATAAATTATTACTGTTAGTGTTTAGTAATAATAGACAGATTTTATTAAAATATTATCACAACTATATCAAATATATATTCCTATTGATTAGACAGTTATGAAATAATGTCAGGATAATATTTTAGTTAGGATAATCTACATTATCCTAACTTCAGGATAATGTAGAAGAACTTATTGCCGAGATAACATCCGCCTTTATCCTTGCCTATCTTGGATATAACAGCCGAATAACTGACAATGTGGATTATATCGACAATTGGCTTTCTGTGATGAAAAACGATAAGAAATTCGTTATTCAAGCCGCCTCACAGGCACAACAGGCATCTGATTGGATTTTGCAGTTTGAGGTGATTGAAGAACCAGCTTTCTGATTCTTTCCGGCATTGCGGGAAGAAAAATACACGGCGCAGCAAAACTGCGTTTTGATGCCGGCCTGCGCCGGTATCGCGTACACCCGTACCCCGCGCCGACGCAGTCGAGTAGGTAAAGGGGAGTTTCACCCCTAAACCTCTCACAGAACCGTACTTGAACCTCTCGATTCATACGGCTCTTGGTACACAATCAAATGTTC
>MEOH01000019.1 GCA_001769535.1 Bacteroidetes bacterium GWF2_38_335 | reverse complement strand
TTTAATTGATTGTTAATAACTTATAACTTCTGTTGATAAAGGGAGGTTATTAGACAGTTTGACGTTTTGCGGCTACCAAAAGGCAGGGTTTTTCTACCACCGAACCTCATTTGGAAAACCGCATTTCAAATATACGATTTTCTGTCTGCCGAAGCAAGGAACCCCTGCTTTTTGGTAGGCGCTGTTAGGTTTAGTTTTTATATTTTTCTTTAATATCCATTAAACAATCCGATAAAGAATCATCAAATAGTTTATCCATTATTTCAAAATATTTTATGATTGAGTCTTTATATTCTAATTTATCAAAGTACAAAATTAAACTGATGTATACTTTTTTATCATCTGGATTAATATCTTTCGCTTGTAGTGCAACCTCAATAGCTTCCTTATACCTGCCTAATTTGTTTAGAAGGAAACATTTTTGTCCTAAATGTTCATAGCTTTTACAATTTGTTTGAAGCGCTATATTAACATGTTTTAGTGCTTCACTATACATTTTTAGTTTTCCTAAGGATAAGGAAATATTGAAATTAATTTTCGGGTCTAAAGAATCTATTAAGTAACCTTTGAAAAAGTATGTTAAAGCTAATTTATATTCCTTTTTCTTGTGATAATAGGCTCCGATACAAAGGTTTAATTGTAAACTGTCTTTTTGAGGTGAATTCTTATAAAAATCGTCTATTACGTCTTCTATATTTTTAGTTGAATCAAATTGATATGAATAATATTCACAATAATTACTATCATACTCTAATTTTCTAGGTATTTCAGAATATTTTTCTTTTTCTGTATTTCTACATGAAATAATAATTAAACAAAGTATTATAAAAATTGATGCTTTCATCCTAAAATTAAACCTAACTTGTTTATAACCTTAATATTACTCTTATACAATACCTATGTTTGTAGGTAACCTTATAAAAGTTACGGTTTATTTTTCAAGTATTATTTACAATTTTACAAAAAATGATTTTGTTTTCCAATTTTTATTTAACATTTCAGAATTCAATTAGTGTGTTTCAAACGTTAAATAGTTTTGTCTTTTTGCTATGTTTGTACTCAAATGTTTGAAGATAAAAAAATAGGCCTTGTCGAAGATGATCCGCAAATCAGGGAAACTGTTGCCGGATTCGTTAATTCATTTGGCTGCCAACTTGTTTTTCAGTGCGATTCGTTCGATTCAGGGGTTCTCAAAGTAAATGAAACAAAACCCGATCTGGCTTTGCTCGACATCCGATTGGGCGCTGATAAAACAGGTATCATGCTTGGCTCCTACATCCGCAAACACCTTCCATCTGCTGCCATTATCTTTATTACTTCTCTTACCGACTCCGAAACCCTCGCTATGGCTTCCATTAACGAACCTGAGGGATACCTGGTTAAGCCCTTCGAAGCCGAAGACCTGCGCGTGGCCATACAGCTGGCTTTTCTTAAGAAAAACCCTGCTGGCAATGCGAGTTCAGCAAAATCACAGGAGTTTTTTGTGAAAAACGGTCATCAGCACGAAAAGCTTAATGCCAACGATATTGTTTTTCTTCAGGCCGAGGGCAATTATGTGAAAATTAAACTGCTCTCAGGAAAAAGTCTGCTCATCCGATCCAGTCTGAAAGATTTTACTGAACAATTGCCTGCCAAACAATTTATGCAAATCCACAAATCATGGGTTGTCAACCTGTCCCTGATCAAATCGGTCTCTGCTTCGCAGGTTATTGCCGTATCTGAAACTTTGCCGCTCTCCCCTGCTTTCAGAAATGAGCTTTTAAATGAGTTGGGTATCTCCTTATAAGATGAAAATCCCAAAACTTCCGGTTTCAAATACATAAGTTCCCGTTTCATCCCATTTTTTTTCACAGATGGTTTTCATACCCTAACCTTGCATCAAAAAACGCAAGGAAATGAAAAAAACAATTTTAACTTTTACTATCGCCCTCGTTGCATGGGCATGTCAATCACAATCCTTCGAAAAAGGGACATCGGTCATTTCGGCCGGAGTGGGAATCGGAGGAAATTATAATGCATCGGGCTATTACTCATCTCAATCTCCGGCCATAGGAATTTCTTTTGAAAAAGGTCTTATCGAAGATGTGGGTCCGGGCATCATCAGTGGCGGATTTTATCTCGGATATAAAAGTCTGACCTATCATTATAACTACGGCTATAATAACTTTTTCTATGACTGGAAATGGTCTTATACAATTATCGGACTCAGAGGTGCCTATCATTATCCGCTTGACAATGAAAAACTGGATGTCTATGGCGGTATAATGATCGGATTTAATTACTGCAAGTTCTCCGAAAAAACCAATGATCCGACTTATTACGATTATCAACATACCTATTCTCAAAACAGTTATCTGAATACGACTTTTTTTGCCGGAGGCAGATACTATTTTACTGAAAATCTCGGGGGATTTGCCGAGGTGGGTTATGGAATTGCATATTTAACAATAGGAATCAATTATAAATTTTAATTTTTAAACTTTCGTGCCATGAAAAAAACAAATTTCATTTTAATGCTCCTTATCGGAGTTGTAGTAGTGCTCAGTTCCTGTAAAAAGGATAAAGATGATGATGACGATGATCCCATCGTGCCTCAAACCATCACTGTAAACGGTGAAATCAATACCAATGTCACCTGGCTGGCTGAGAACACCTACCTTGTAGATGGTTCACTTGATGTGGACAATGGCGGTGTGCTTACCATTGAACCGGGAACAACCATAAAGTTTACTGCTGGTTCGTGTATTACAGTTGGCTACAATGCAGCCGGAACAATTATTGCCAACGGGACTGCCGAAAAACCAATTACTTTTACCTCATCGGCAGCAATGCCAACAGCGGGTGCCTGGAGCGGAATACGTTGCTATGACAATACCCAGAGCGGAACGATTTTTAATTACTGCAATGTAAAATATTCAGGTGGTGATGAATATTATGGTTCGTTTCATATTGCCAACTGCAAAGTAACCCTTACCAACAGCACATTTACCAATAATGCAGGTAATTATACAATTTTCATGTATGACGGTACAGCTTCTGATGGTTTTGCATCATTCACAGGAAATACAATAACCGGAAACACCGGTCATGCCATTAAACTGCCCATTAATTTTGCCACTCAGCTTTCAGAATCAAATACAATTTCCTGCAGTACAGGTAAAGGAATTTATGTTTCAGGAAATTACAACCTTGCTGATGCTACAATTAAAAACATTAACATACCATATTATATAGGAGACAGCGAGAACATTGAGCTCACAGGCAAAATGAACGTGGCCCCCGGTGTTACTTTTAAATTTGGAAGCAACGCAACCCTGAGCGTAGGATATGATGCCAGCGGATTCCTTAATGCAGCCGGAACGGCAGCCATGCCGATCATTTTTACAACATCCGTTTCAACACCTGATCCTGGCGCATGGTACGGAATAGTTTTCAGAGAAAACGCTCATTCCGGTTGTAACCTTACTTATTGCAATGTAAGTTTCGGCGGACATGATACTTATTACAGCGGCAACGTTTCTATTGAAAATTGTGATGTAACAATTAAAAACAGTACTATTTCTAACAGCGAAAACTATGGAATTACTTTGAGAGGTACCGGAGCCCTGTCAGCTGAAAGTACAGGAAACACTTTTACCGGTAATGCAGCAGGTGACGTTGGAACAAATCCGTAACAATTACCTTGCACGAAAGGGATATGTAGAGATGCACGGCGTGTGTCTCCCCTTTTTTGAGACGCATAATAATGCGTCTCTACGGGGATATCACAACATCAAACCTGATGGTGATGGTGGAACCATTTCCTAATTGGGATTGGGCATTAATGGTGCCTTGGTTTTTTTCGACGAGTTCCTTGCATATCAACAACCCCAATCCTGTTCCCTTTTCATCTCCGGTGCCCTTGCGTACATTTGTGTGCTCGAGGGAAAATAACCGGTCAACATATTCTTTTTCCATTCCGGTTCCTTTATCTGTAAAAAATATTTCAACAAGGTTTTTGTCTGTTTTTGTGGTAATATTTACCTCAGAACCGGGGAAAGAAAATTTTATCGCGTTTGATATGAGATTGCGGAATACCGCTATGATCATCTGTCTGTCAACATTAACAAGAATTTCGGGATCTGTATTGTTTAATATTTTAATATTTTTTGCTGATGCCTGGGCTTCGGTGTTATCAATGGCTTCATCGGCCATTCCGAAAACCGAGGTGATTTCAAAACGGGGTGCTGCCCTGCCCGACTGCAAACTTGCCCAGGTTAATAGATTTTCGAGCAGCTTTTTTAATCCGGTTGTGGTGGTTTTCAGTTTCTGAACCGCTTGTGGATTGCTTTCTGCCTCTCTGGCAAGTTCTTCTATTCCCCATACGGGATTTTTTATGTCGTGGGTCATGATATTGAAAAACCTGTTGCGGGCAATCATTTCCTGCCTGAGCTGCTCTCCAGCTTCTTCGGCTTTTTTCTTTTGAACCCGGTAGTTTTCAGTCCGCTCTACAACTTTCTTTGCCAGATCACGGTTGCGTCTGCGAATCATTCTTATCCTGATCATATTTATTGAGATAAGAATAATAAAAGCAAAGGCCAGAATAATAAACCTGAAAGTCCAGGTTCGATAAAATGGTGTTGTAACAACAATGGTAATGGATGCGCCCTTCTGGTTCCACACACCATCGTGGTTGCAGGCAATGACAGTGAATGTATAGGTCCCGGGATCAAGATTGGTGTAGGTAGCCACTCGCATGGTACCGCTTTCGATCCATGTTGTGTCGAAACCCTCCAGCCGGTATGCGTAATTTATTTCTTCGGGGTTGACAAAAGACAGCGCACCAAATTCAATGGTTATAAATTTATCTGAATAATTTAGTGTGACAGATTCTCCTGTAATCACTTCCTTTTCAGGAAACAAATCTTTATTAAAAACTTTCAGTGATCTTATGTGAACAGGAATAGCAGTGCTGTCAACGTGTATTTTCAAAGGATCGAAATGACAAAGACCTTTAATACTGCCAAAATAAATTTTTCCGTCTTTTGATTTCAGGGCTGCTCCTGAATTGAATTCATCATCGGGCAAACCATCGTTTTTATTAAAAACAGATATTTTGTAATTCACCGGATCAATCCGTACCAATCCCTTGTTTGTTGAGCACCATATTTGATTGTCGTTTCCCTCAATTACGGAATAAATCACATTGTTTGGCAATCCGGTATCGGTGTCCAGTTTTTTCAGAATTTCACCTTTGCTACTCAGAATTACCAATCCGCCCGAAGTCCCAACCCAGTATTTTCCATATTTGTCGCGAACAAAACTTTTAAGATTCCGGTTATGCAATAACTTGTCAGATTCAGCAGGAAAATCAAGCTTCTCAGATTTTTTAAGGGATATTTTTTTCAATCCTTCAGCAGTTCCAACCCATAAAAGTCCGAAAACATCTAAATAAACAAAAGAAATCCTGCCTTTCGCAAGCGATTTAACCCATTCGGGCGATGGTATCAACCTGTCATTTTTAAGATCATACAAATCAACCCCTTCTTCTGTTCCAATTATGACCAGCGAATCGCCCGAAAAACAGAAACTTCGTACCACATTGTCGGTGATAATTTTTTCGGGAAATGGATTTTTTATCTGAAAGAGGTTTTCTCTGCTGTTGCCAACATAAATTCCATCTCCCCAGGGAGAAATCCACAGCCGGTTTTTCGCATCCACTCCAACTGCCATAATAGTTGGGAACGTAATGTATTCAGCCTTTTCATGTTTATCAGAAATCAATCCGCCGTTGTCTGTACCAATCCATATTTTTCCATTCAGATCTTCGGCCAGCGCAGTAACAGAATTTGCTGCATCATTTGAAGGGAGCTGAGGATTGGGAATAAAAATATCGAAAGGCTTTTGATTGCCCGGAATGAACCATAAAGCACCCCAGGCGCCTGCCCAGATATTTTCATCTCTGTCGATAAACAGACTGCGGATATTTCCTGAACCTTCGGTTCCGAAAGGAATGGGCAAGGGATATTTTATTTCTGAATTATTAAGATTTACAGAAGCCAGTCCCTGCTGCGTGCCAATCCACAACACGCGGGAGTTACTTAGAGTCAGGCAGTTAATCACCCCTTCAGAAAGAAAAACTGCATTTGCCAACTGCTGATCTCTGATTACTTCACTTCCGTCGAATTTGTAAATTCCGGCGCCATAAGTCCCCAGCCAAACATTTTTACCATCCGCAACCATGCAATTAATGAGGGTACTCCAGGGTGGTTTGGCAATACTTTTATGAGGAAGAAACCTTTTGGTCCGGGCTGAACTTATTTCAATCCTGAAAAGTCCGCTATCAGTACCTGCCAACATGTATTTCTCATATTGGAGCAAACAATGAATGGATTGTTTTGTTCCATCATCACCGGTTAATTTGCAGGCAATAAACACTGATTTTTTTGATGAAACAGTGTATCTGAACAAACCGTTTTGCCTTGTGCCAATCCATAGATTATTTTCATTATCAAGGTACAATGAAACAACAGGAATGTTGCTTTTTTTTGTGAAAGAAATTTTTTTGAATTGTGTTTTTCCTTTATCCCGCTTAAAAAGTCCCTGTTCTGTACCAACCCAAAAATTTCCCTGATCATCAAAAAGGGAAGAATTAATATTTGAATTTTCCAGACCATTTAAGGAGTTAACGGCAATAAAAGAATAGGCATCATATCTATTCAGTCCGTCCTGAGTGCCAAACCACATAAATCCATTTTCATCCTGTTCAATACAGTTTATGATACTTTGGGAAAGACCGTTACTTTTATCAAAGCTGCGCACTTGCTGTGAATTTAAAGCAATTACAGCGAACAGGGAAAACAACAGAAATGCAGTTTTAGTTTTCATATAATAGGTGGCAAATATAGGAAAATGTTTTTAAGTGTGGAGGTGGATGGAGTATTGTAGAAAGGGATAGGTTCCGAGTTGCAAACTTGTTAAGCGAGATGTGTTCCTAGTTGCAACTTCTCTCATGACCGAAGGGAGTAAACTTGGAACAGCATGGATTGGTTGTATGAGGTATGATGTATGATGTATTTTTCAACTCGAGATAACCCATAACTTATAACCTATAACCCATAACCTCTCATCCATTTCCGCCGGAATAGTATTTTTTGGTTCTAATAAGTAAACGGCCGGCGGTTTTGTTTACATTTTTTTTACCCCGGCCGTTAGCCGGGGCTGAATTTAGCTGGCCTTTCAGGCCGTTAGTTCAACAGAATTTTAGAACATTAACCCATCACTTATAACTTATAACTTATAACTTATAACTTATAACTTATAACTTATAACCTATAACTTATAACCTATAACCCATAACCCACCCCCTACTCAATAAGTACAAACGCTCCCCAAAAATATGGGTCGTACTTTTTGCGCATTTCCTTTTGGGTTTCGGAAAAAGCTTCTCTGATATTCTTTAATTTAAAGAAATTTGAATAAAACGAAATCATAAATTCTTCAGTTTCCTTATCAGGCACCTGCCATAAACTCATGACAATAAATTTTGTGCCGGCAATTTTAAAAGCACGCTGTAAACCATAAACCCCGTCATTTACAGAAATATCTCCCAGTCCGGTTTCACATGCAGACAGTACTACCAAACCGGTTTTTCCCATATTAATATTCGACACTTCCTGTGCAGTAAGCACTCCATCATCAAGATTACTTATTTTTTTCTCACTCCAAACTTCATTGGCTCCGGCAAATACAAGACCAGATCTCATCAATGGATTTTCATTTTTTACAAAATTTTCAACCCCGGCTCCTCTTTCTCCTCCCCTGAAAATAACAGAACCGGTTTCCTGTGTCAACGAATCTGTTTTATTAACATTTTTTGGATCAGGGTAGAAAAACCCATGTGTTGCAATGTGCAATAAATTATTGTTTGCCGCCATCTTCTTAAATTCTGATTCGGTGGCATTTTTTTCCGAAAGCATTGAAACTTTAATATTTTTTTCTTTAAGAAAACTGTGAATTTTTTCACTTTCCGTTTTGGTTCCTTCAAGATACTGCCATACAGTTTCGCCTGTTTCACCAGAATAATCTATTCCTCCAAAAATACTTGCTGTCATATTTTTTTCAAACGAAAATATTTCGGGAACTGCAACTTTCGCTGTACTTGATTGCGTTCTGATGTCAATCACATCGCACAACAAAACATTTTTACTACTGTTTAGAGATGCAAAGGATATTTTGTGAAGCAACCCGGTAGGAGACAAATAAACTGTTGATATTCCCTTTAAGGCGTTTTCCATTGGCTTCCAAATAATATTATAAAGATCATCCTTCAGATCAGAATTTGTTCCATAAAGTCCATTGACATATTTAAGATTATTACCATCGAATTCCTTCAAAATGCCTGTCAGGGTTTTTTCCTCAAACAAGGTAATCATTTCGGGATATTTGCTGTCGGATTTTACAATCAGTGCCAAATACAAGATCGAGTCTGTCCACCGCTTATCATAGAAATTAAAATGAATAAACTCAATGGCTGCTTCACCCGGTTTTAATGATTTACGGATTTCCTTCCAGGTAACATTTTTGTTTTTATCAAAGTCACTAATTATTGATGACTTTTTAACCAACTCCTTTTCAAGAAGGTTGGCTTCTTCTTCAAGCAATACAGGATCTGTATCGCGCTTATCAACAGCGATAGAATATTGTTTGGCAATTTTCTTTTTAAGATCAATCCATTTGTCAAATGCATTGACCAAACTGGTATCATTACTTGAAGCAATGGCCGTACGCATCGCAGTTGATGATTTAAGCAATAATCCCTTATTTTTTAAAACATTGTCGTAAACATGCGTGGATATTTCTGGTTTTTGATCCTTGTACTTATATGAAAATGAGTAGAATGATTTAATGTCACCATATTTCATCTTAAAAAACTGCTCCTTCTCTTTTTCAGAGAGAAAACTAAAATTCTCCTGAATATTATAATTCAGAATGTCCATTGATTTCAGATATATTTTTTCAGCCCCGGCCAAATCATCTTCATAGAGGTAAGTGTTGGCCAGATTTTTCAGAATAAGGTCATAATCAGGATGCTTCGGTCCAAACAATTTAAATCTGATTTGTTCGGCTTCCAGATAATAATCCCTAGACATTTGTATGGCTTTAGTTTTGCAGGATGGAGTATCACAAACGAAGGAAAAATCCAAATAATTTGCGCCCAGATTATTTAGGGAAATACTATAATCGTAATTAGTTTTTCCCATTGTTTTTTCTCTCAAGGCAAGTGCTTTAAGGTTATACTCTATCGCCAGATCAAGTTTATTGATATGTGAATAAAGCACTGCAAGGTTGTTAATTGCTGTAATATGGTTAGGATGCTCCTCACCCACTATTTCCTTTAATTTTATCTCAACATCAACCAACATGGGTTCAGCTTTGATAAAATCACCCATTGACCAGTAAATGGCTCCAAGATTGTTAGTGACAGTAAGATATTTTACCTGACCTTCTCCCGGAATTTCCTTAAAAATATCTCTTGCTTTAAGGAGTATTTCTGCACCTTTATCATACTGTCCCATATTGACATATAAAATTGCCAGATTATTAATTGCCACACCATATTCAGAATCCTTTTCCCCGAATAATTCCTTTCTAAGTTCTATGGCTTTTAAATAATATTCCTCTGACTCTTTGTATCTTCCAACATCCTTGTAAATATTTCCGAGATTATTTAAAGCTGTTGCATATTCAGGTGTTTTTTCTCCTGTTTTTTTTCTGATTTCCAACACTTTAAGAAAAACATTCTCGGCTTTTTCATAGCGGCTTGTCCAGTTATATAAGGTTCCAATATTGCTAAGGGCAAAGGAGTAGGCCTTGGCATTTTCAGTTTTATTATCCTCAAAACACTTTACTGCTTTTTCAAAAAGCGGTTCGGCTTTTTCATATTCCCCGGTCGAAAGGTAAATAAATCCTTCATTGTTTAATGCCTGTCCATATAGCGTGTCTTTTGTTCCAAACTCCTTTTCTATAATATTCTTTACATTTATTGCAAAAATTGCTGCTGAATCATATTGTGCATTTTCAAGGTGTTTTTGCCGGAGATTGTCTTGTTCAAGCCATTCCTGAGCAAAAGAAAAATACTGGACTGACAGTAAAATCAACAGAAATAAATATTTATTCTTCATACTAAAATTTTATTAGATAAATCCGGAGAACATACTTATTCAACTAAGACAAAAGCCCCCCAGAAATACGGGTCATATTTTTTTCGCATTTCCTTTTGGGTTTCGGAAAAAGCCTGCTGTATGTCTTTCAATTTTAAAAGTCGGGAATAAAAAAGAGTCATAAACTCGACGGTTTCTTTATCGGGCACCTGCCACAGACTCATTACGATGTATTTCACACCGGCCATTTTGAATGCCCGTTGTAATCCATACACCCCTTCGCAGTCCACAATTTCACCAAGTCCGGTTTCACATGCCGATAAAACAACCATGGAAGTTTTGCGCATGTCAATATTTATAACCTCCTGGGCAGTAAGAACACCATCTTCATTTTCGCCCGATTCAGTTGCATTCCAAACCTCATTTGCTCCGGCAAACACAAGTCCGGACCTCATCAGCGGATTGTCATTTTCAACAAACCCTGCAACGCCAAAACCCCTGGCGCCACCCCTGAACACAACATCACCTTTTTCTTCAGTGATTTTATTGGCAGTATCACTTTCCAATCTTAACTGTTCTGGGGATGGAAAAAAGAATCCATGGGTGGCAATATGCAACAGATCAGAGTTTGCAGCCATAATCTTGAATTGCTCTTCGGTGGCTGATTTATCGGAAAAATATTTCACGTTTATTTTTTGACCTGTCAGCAAATTAGTAATATTTTCACTTTCTCTTTTTGTACCATCCAGATATTCCCACTCAACAATTTTCCGGACCGAATCCTTGAGGTTGTAATCTATTCCGCCAAAAACGGCCGCAGTTATTTCCGCATCGCTGAACAAAACATCTGAAACTGTTGATTCTAAAGCAATATTTCCTGTGTTGCTTTTGATTCTTAAATCTAATTTATCGCTTAAAAAGATTCCATTTTCATCGGCAATCGCAGCAAGGGAAATTTTATGTAACAGTCCGCTCGGCGACACATACACCCTTTTTATTCCGGTTAGTTTGCTTTCAATTGGCTTCCAAATCAGTTTATACAGTTGTCGGCTGGTATTATTCTTTTTACCGTAAATATTGTTGATATAATTGATGTCATTTTCAGCGTCTATTCCCAGTATATCCTGAAGCTGTTTTTGATTGCAAAGTGGAATCATAACCGGATATTCCGAATCACTTGTAAGCACAAGCGCACAATATTTCACTTCTTCCAAATCGACTATTTTAACAGGGTCATATTTAAAATGAACGAACTCAATTGCGGCTTCACCGGGCTTCAGACTTTTTTTAACATCTGTCCAGGAAATTTTCTGAATATTATTGAAATCGCTGAACTCAAAGGATTTTTTAGCCAATACTTTTTCAATACTGTCGGCCTTTTCAATCAATTTATCAAGATTTTTATCCCTTTTTTCAGGTTCAAGGGTATAGTTTTGAATGATTGATTTTTTAATGGCTGTCCAATCATAATAATCTTTTTTTAAAACTTCATCGCCACTATTTAAAATGGCAGCACGCATGGCTGTGGACGATTTGAGCAGCAGCCCCTTTGAACGAATGACATTATCAAACACATCACCTGCAATATCGGGTTTATAACCCAGATTTCTCAGTGCAAAATTATAGAAGAAGTTAAAATCTGAGGATACCATACTGAAAAACAGTTCCTTTTCCTTTTCGGTAATAAATGAAAAGTTTGTAAGTATATCAGAAAAATTCATTGAACTCAATGAAAAATAATATTCCCGGGCTTTTTCAAAATTTCCCAATCCCTGCAAAATCATAGCCATATTTCTTACCGCACTTTTCATTTCGGCTTTTAGTCCGATTTCTTCAGAAAGTTTAAGTGCTTCCTCTGCATATTTATATCCTCTGATGAGATTGCTTTCGTTAAGGTTAAGCCGGTCATGAATAGAGATATACAACGAAGCCAGATTTGATTTTTCGCCACAGATACCAACTTTATCGCCCAACTCCTCTCTGATTTTAATAGCTTCATTGAAATATTTAAGAGCGTTATCACCATCACCTTTAGTTTTGTATAACAATCCAATATTTCCAAAACAATCAGCTTTCGAAAGTTTTAACAATCTGAAATTTTTAATATTTGCCTGATCTGATAATAGTGAATCATAGCATGAAAGGGCAGTAAAATACATCTGGAGCGATTCATTAAGTCTGGCAGTCTTTAATTCAGGAGTTGTGACAAGCACAGCCATCCGGAAAGTTGAAATGGCCATATTGCTTAAGGATTGGGCAATACCATAAACATCGCTCATTTTTTTTCTTATCTCCAGAGATTTTTCGAAATATTTTATTGCCTTTTCATATATTCCCTGATTGTTATAAATGAGTGCCACGTTGTTGTATGCGCCGGCGAGAGCATATCCGCTCATTTTGGCCACAGATTGGTTTTCTGAATCAACCGTAATTTCAAAATTGGCTATAGCTTTCAGCAGGTATAAAGTTGCTTTGTCATTAACACCCTGATTCCGGTAAATGGAGCCAATATTATTATAGGTTCCGGAAATATTGACATTGTATTCTTCGCGTTTACCCGCACTGCTTTCAAGTATCAGTTCTTTGTAGATGTTTATTGATCTTTTGTAATTAAAAAGAGCCGTTTCATAATCGCTTAAAGTCCGGTAAACAATACCTGAATATCTTAATGCCACAGCTTTTTTTTCAAGAAAAAACAGTTCAGATTTTTTGTCGGATGATTTTCGGGCAGATTCAATATTTTTATCAGCAAGCTCAATTGCTTTATTGTAAAGTATCAGAGCAGAATCCGGATTAATTCCTTCAAAGGTATAGCCCAGATCTGCAATGAGAATTTCAATTCGCACCGAATCATGGGAGGCATTTTTATAATTGCGCCACAAGGAATCAACAATGGAATTGCTTTGCGAAAAAACAAGTCCTGTAATAATAAAAGTCAGGAAAAATAATATTAGCTTTTTCATAGTTTCAGGTTATCAGATTCTAATACCCAGAACGGTAACATCATCAATCTGGTCACGAATTCCCTTCCAGTTCTCAAAAGTACTATTCACAAAAACAAGCTGTTCGGACATGGGGCGTGAAGAAATTTCCTTAAACATTTCCTTCATTCTTTTTGTCATAAATTTTTTATTCTCTGCTCCCCCGAACTGATCAGTAAAACCGTCAGTGTTCAGGTAAATGGTGTCGCCTGTTTGCAAATCGAGCACATGATTGGTAAAAGGCACCATTTTTTCATAAATGGCTACCGGTTGTTTATCGCCGGGAATATCAAAAACGGATTTGTCGGTTTTAACGACAAACAGACCGTTATTTGCTCCCGAAAACTGAAGTTGTAAAGAATCAATATTAAGTACGCAAACGGCTATGTCCATTCCATCTCTCATTCTTGATACGGCTTTTTTCGAACCGTTGTCGGTTTCTCCGAGAGATTTTTGTTTAAGGGCATCAATAATTTTCATTCTGAGCCGGTCAAGTATTTCATTTGCCAGGGTTACTTCTTTTTCCCTGACAATTTCATTGAGGAACGAAACACCCAGCATGCTCATGAATGCTCCGGGAACACCATGTCCGGTGCAATCAGCAACAGTAAAAACAAGCCATTTATCGACTTTAGTAGCCCAATAAAAATCGCCTGAAACAATATCTTTGGGATTAAAGTAAATAAAGTGCTCTCCCAGAATGTCCTTTGCATAATCACCGGTTGGTAAAACGGCGGTTTGAATATATTTTGCATACACAATGGAATCGGTGATTTCTTTTTTCTGGACTTCAATGCGCTCCTTCTGATTGGTAACCAAATCGCGTTGGGCGGTAATTTCATCGCGCTGCGCCTCGATTTCGTCGCGTTGCGCCCTTATTTCCTCGTTTTGCTGGTTAAGGATTACATTTTTTTCATCCACAACAGCCTTTTGCACTTCGATGACTTTCTTTTGTTTACGGGTAATACGGAGTCGCTGAACAATAAAAAAAGCAAAAAGGGATATAAGAATCAGACCGGCGATGATGAAATAATTTATCAGTCGTTGTTGTTCCGATGCTTCCTGTTCAAGCTTGAGTTGGGAGTCCTGAAGCTGTTTTTCTTTATTAAGTTTATCAATCAGCAGTTTATTTTTTTCGGTTTCGAATTTTTTCTCGGCATCTGCAATGGCTTTTGTTTTATCCTCGGAGAATATTTTTTTATTCAACTCCAGATATTCATTAGCATAAAACAGTGCCTCTTTATAATTATTTACAGAAGCATAGGCAGTTTTAAGGGTGCTACAGGCAAAAATCTGACGTTCAAGAGAATTTATTTCCTTTGCATATTTCATGCATTGCAATCCGTAATTGATAGTTTTTTCAAGATACTTTTTCTTTTGTCCCTCGGTAAGTGCAACCGACTCGGCCATGATCTGACTCAATGCGGCCAGGTTACCGTAACAGGCAGCAATGCCGTCTTTGAAATCTATTTCAATATTCAGGTTCAGTGCTTTAAGGAAATATTCTTCAGATTTTTCAAATTCATTTCTGCTACCATAGACAATGCCCATATTGACATATAAACTTGAAATATTTGACTGCATTCCAACTTTTTCAGCAATTTCGATGGATTTTTTAAAAAAATCAAGTGCAAGATCCTGTTCTTTCCTTACACCCTCTTCAGAAAGTTTTCCATCGTCATTATAGCTGATCCTGAGGTGTGCAATACCCATATTGATATAACAGTTAGACAAGCCGGGCATGTCTTTAATGCTCTCCTTTATTTTAATTGCAAATTCAAAGTATTCAATGGCCTTCATTACCTCACCCATATCCAGGTGCAGCAATCCTATATTGCTTCTAACATCAGAAATAATCAGTTTGTCATTGATTTTTTCAGCTTCTTTAATGGATTTTTGATACGTTTCAATTGCCTTGTCATATTTGCCAAGTTCTTTATATGACATTCCGATTTGATTTAAAGATCTGGCAATTATAACCTTTATTTTTCCCTGATATTTATTGCTTATAGTTTTTAAAAGGTCTCTTGAATTTTTTACTGCAAGGGATAAATATTTAAGGGATTTTTCACTGTTTCCTGTTTCATAATTAACCACTCCCAAATAAGCGTTTGCAAGTATTTTTTCCATTTCAAGAGCTTCTCTGACATCTTTTTTAGAAGTCTTTTCGAGAGCTTTTGATGCCATATCATAGGCCATCTGATAACAGATAATTGCTGAGTCGGGATTATTTCTCTGATAATAGGATCCTATTTCGTCGTTCAGGATTTTAATTTTTAAAGTATCATGAACGGCCTTATCATATACACGCCAGAGAGAATCAATATTTTCGCTTTTGCCTGAAGCGATGGCAAAAAGAACTAACAAAAATAATAAAGATAAAATCCGGTGCATTTCCAATTAATTTTTCTATTCAAAGTTAGGTTTTTTTTTGAATGTTCAAAAGAAGGTTGTAAGATTCAATAGCTACTTACTAATTCAAAAATAACCATTGCAACTGACCTGTGGTCTCCTGACTTCGTCACACAAAAACATTAAAAATACCAAGGCCTTAAATAACAAATATATATAAAACTAAATTAGGAAATGGGAGGTGCACTAGCGAGACAAAAGGGAAAAATACATTGCAGTCCTGAGTATATAATAGCTTTTTAAATATAAAGTTACATTTCAGTCTTCTCCACGCGCTTACAATCCCAGGGCTTTGCCCTTGCTCCACACAATTTAAAGGTCTGAAAGACCGATTTGTATCACCACTGGGTGAAACATAGTGCAACCCTGTGTAAAAAAATATTTTCCACATTTATCTCAAATAGGATTTTTTATTACGCATAGGGTTGCATTTCATTTCACCCTACGCGCTTACAATCCCAGGGCTTTGCCCTTGCTGACTTCTTCACAGAAAAACAATAAAAACAACAAAGTCTTAAATAATAAATAAGTGAAAATTAGGCATTGACTAAGTCAGGAAAAATAACATTGCAACTGACCTGCGGTCGGAATAATTATCTGGCACCATAAAAGAATAATAATGCGGGAATTCTTTCGGAATGGAACTACATTTCCTTATTAACAGCCTGTTCGTATGCTTGTTCGATCAATCTTTTTATATCAGCAAAACCTGCTTCGTCATCGCGGTAAACAGGCTGGAGATAATTATACAGGTTTTCGAGTCTCGACTTATTTTTCAAAGCTGTTGCTGATTCTATTTCTGCCATAATAATACTGTTTAGCTTGTTTTGGGCATATTTTCCATAGCTAAGCAGAAAATCATCGTATTTTCCGGCAAAATATTTGGCAAATTCCGATTCAATGCCTACAGTCCACAATGAAAAAACGGCAAACCCATCGATTGAGTCAATACATGAAACCGGCTGATCTTTAAAATATTCACTGATCACAATTTTCAACAAAGAATCCTCTTCGGGAAGTTCCAGGGCATATTCGGCCAAAAAACTTTTATCGCGGTTACCCGATTTGTATTTTTGTCCCATGATATAAACCATCGCCTGTTCGGGATAGATCACATCTTTTCCAAGATTATAGAATTTATCGGCTTCCATTCCGCCCATAACCTTTTTTACCACCTCTCCGGTAGGTTTAATAAAGAAAAAAGTGGGCATGGCAGCAACGGGATAGTTTTTCATGAATTTAGTCCCTTCTTCAATGTCCACATCAATTTTCAGGCACACGAAATTTGTGTTATAAAATTTTGCCACCGAGTCAACAGTAAAAACATTTTTAGCCATGTATTTACACGGGCCACACCAGGTGGCATAGGCATCAACAAATATTATTTTATTTTCTTTTTTTGCTCTTTCAAAAGCTTTGTCCATGCTTTCTGTGAAAGTAATGTCCTGAGATATAGCCGTAATTACTGATATCAATATTAAGCTAATGGTATATATTGTCTTTTTCATAATGGTTAAATTTTAAGCAGATAAAATTACTGCATTTGTAAATAAACGGAAAACATGGGCAGATTGTTACGTAAACGGAAAAATTGATTTATTTGGCTGGTTAAGTCAAAAAACAATAATACTCAAAGTGGTTGCGTCCCGAATAAAATTCGAGGATCATGATACTCTGTACCTTTTTTGTTCACGATTACATTGAAACTACTTTTCATTTCCGCCGCAATTGCTTTTTTGGTTCTAAATTATTTCAGGGTGGCGTTTTTGTTTATGAAAACTCAATTACTACAAAGAGTATGAATAGAAAAAACCGCCGCCCAAAAAGATATTCAGAAATGTGATGCTTTTTGCGGCGGAAATGAAAACAAGTTTCCATTACAAGAAAAATGAAAAAATATAATTAAAACCTTGCACTTAGTTTGCGTAAAGCATAATTATAAATCTATATTTCAATAAATTATCGATTTTTCTGCTATTCTTAACTACCAGATATTAAAATCCAGAATCAGGTTTTCAATCCTTGAAGTTGGCTGCTGCTTTCCCTTTGAAAGCTCAACAACTCTTTCCTGAACATATTGCTGCAATTCGGAAATTGTGATGCTGCCATCGTTATTCAAATCAGCTTTTTTTGAAGTCAATGCTTCTTTGAGACAAAAGGTAAACAATCCATTTTTCCACTCACCGCTTTCCATGGCAAACTCTGCGCCTCCGGCACTCGAAATAACTGTCGAACCTGTTCCCTTTCTGAGATCGGTAAATAATTCCTTCATCAGGTCACTGGTATTTTTCATTCCGAACCCTTCTTTTTTTCTTACACCGGCTCCTGCATTTCTGAAAGATATATCTCCGGTCTCAGCTGTTTCTTGAGATGCCGTTTCAACCTCATCCTTATCAAGTTCACCGCTGTGACAGGTATCCATAAATAATAGTTTTTTCAGGGCTTTTAAACCGTCAAGCAAAGCTTCAATGGCTGCGTATTCCATTCCTTTAACCGAGGGATTGTTGAAATCAATATCACTGGTTCCAAAATAATAATCCATTTTGGTGTCTAATAATCCATGGCCTGCAATAAACAGAATCACCACATCATCTCTTCCTGCTTTTTCAAGAAAAGCTTTGACCTTTTGTATGTTGACTTTTGTGACTTCATTATCTGTAAGGGTTTTGGTGAAAACATTGCCATAAACCGGGCTGGTTTTAAACAATTCGGCCATATCTTTGGCATCCTTTGAGGCATAGGTGAGGTTAAATCTTTTGTCGGAATATACAGATGCTCCTATTGTCACAATATACAAATCGGGCTTCTTTTTTTCTTTTGGTTCGTAGGTCAATTCAATTGTTTCCATCAATGACTCGGCGCCTTTCTGGTTATGACATGAAAAACGGATGATGTTTTTTCCGGCGGCCATTGGAATTTGTATTGCTCTTTCATCGGTCTGCGACTTGCTTTCTTTCAAAGACAACCCGCCCACTCCATAAATGGGAACATTATTTATGAATATATTCAACCGTTCAAGCTGATATTTTGCATCAGCGCATTTTACTTTTACTTTGAGCGTGTCGGCAGTCCAGGTGTAAGGTATTTCATTTCTGTTAAGGATTGATAACTGGGGAATCTGCATATCAGAACCAAACATTTTTTCATCCATCTTGAGCTTTTTTAACCTTTTGGCATACGCCGAATGATAAGCAGTAATTTTATCCAAATCGGGATTTTTTGCTCTTTCCAGAATAATTCCCGGTCGGTTGTACTGCAAATCAAATTGCTCAAATGGATAAATTTCTTTTCCCACCCGATAGGTTACCAGGTCAAGACCTTTTTTGGATGCTTTGTAATAATGATCGGGAGTGACAAACACGTAATCACCCGACTGGCTGTTGAGGACACTGAAAACTTCTTTGCCGGTAACGGGATCCCATACTTTAATTTTACCGTCATCACCGGCACTGGCAAGCAATCCCGATTTCTGGTCAAAAGCAAGGGCTGTGACCTTCGCATCATGGCTGCCCATTATTTTTGATGATTCATTTTCGTACAAACAAACAGACCGGTCAAGCTTTCCGGCAAGTGTTTTTTCGGTACTCAATAATGTAGTTATATCTGAACCTCCTTTGATCTTTTTAAAGGGCCAGGGTCCTGAATCAGCATAACTAAAAACCCAAACATCTTCCCGTCTTCCGTAATACAGTGTTTTTCCATCCTTACTGAATTCAAAGAAAGCATTTCCAATATAAGTGGTATTGCTTAAACCACTTGAAAGTATGTTGTCCAGCTGAACAAAAAGCAGATTCCACGACTCTGTTTCCCAAACATAAATTGGTCCGCTTTCAAAGGCACCTGCAAGGTATTTGCCGTCAGGACTGAAAGTAATTGCAATAACTTTATCTTTATTAAACTGACCGGTTGTTGAAGATTGACTTTTGATATTTTTTTCGGTGGGTGTTTCGAGCATCTTAAAAATACTACCATTGAGCAGGTTAAAAATGACTACGGCTGTATCACCGGTGGTTCCAACGGCCACGTAATTACTATCCGGAAAGAGTGCAAAATCATGAACAGGATAATCCTTGCGTTTTGACAGTGGATTATAGAGCGATGTGGCATTTGCAGGCTTATAACCCAGATTGTTGCACATAATAACATTATTGAGCTTAAGCTGATTGTCTGAAAAATGATACACCTTCAAACCGGTATTATCATCGGGCGATTTTACAACAAGGTATTCACCATTCTGTGTAAATTCTATTCTGTAGGTATATTTGACACCTTCCAGCGCATCGGCAGTTTTGGATAACAGTCCGCCCGACTTCTTTTCCTGCGGTTCAGCAAATTCAATTCCGGCAATATACTCGGCATTTACCACATCCCAAACAAAAAGCCGGTTTTTGGTCATAGAAGCCAGAATGTTTCCTGCGGGACTAAAGCACAAATTATGCACAGGAAACACTTCACCATTAATAGTTTTAAATAATGTGTTTGATTTTACATCCCATATTTTGATTGCATTTTCGTCTGAACTTATTTTTCCAAAAATATTTTTACTGTAACCGGCTGTAGCAAAATATAAACCATTCGGATTGCAAGCCAGTGCTTTTATAGGTTCCTCATCATCCTTTGCCTTTTCATCCTCCTTTTTATTGATTGTTGCAATAACAGATCCCAGACCAACATCCCAGACTTGAATAACATTTTCTTTATCAACAGTAAAAAAGCTTTTTCCGCTGCTTTCAACTGACATATTTACAATTCCTGAAGCTGCAGCATATTCTTTGACGGCTGTACCCGAAACCACATCCCAAAGTTTTATGGTTTTATCCATCGAAGATGAAAGAAATGCCGTGTTATTGGGTAAAAAGGCCAGTGAGGTAATTCTTTTTTTCTGAGCTTTGATTTTTTTAAGCAGGGTTCCTGATTGGAAATCCCAAACTATCAGACTGTTGTCATCAGATCCACTGACAAGATATTTATTATCTGAGCTCACAGCAACCACGGTGACATCATTTTTATGCTCCGTCAGGGTGAATTTTTCCTTAACTTCACTTATATTCCATACTTTGACTGTTTTATCATTGCTTGCGCTCACAACAAAATTGCCATCACCCGAAAAGCAAACAGCCGTAATTTCTTTTAAGTGACCTGAATATTTTTTTGACAATTCCCATTTTGTCAGATCCCAGAGAATCACCAGATTGTCTTTGCTGCCGCTGGCGAGGAATTTGCCGTCGGGACTAAAACAGAGCGCGGTAACAAGATCGGTATGTCCTTCAAGTTTCCCACACATTTTATTCGTTGCAACCTCCCAAATTTTAATGGCAGGATCGCCTTTACCACAAGAGGCCAGATATCGGCCATCCTGACTGTAAGCAATATTGGTAACAGTTCCAAGAAATCCCTCCTGGGGAACCAGAACGGGGTTTTGGGAGTATGAAACCCAAACGAAAAAAGAAAGAAAAAATAAGAAAATAATACGTTTCATGATTTTTTAATTAACCGGCGATATTTATAAAATTCTGTCAAGTGACTTAGGTTTAATACATTTTTTACAATTGATCAAAATTACAAAAAAACTATCATTGGGCAATTGTTTTCAATTACTGATATCAATATACTGACAATAAAAAAAATGATTTAGGATTTTAGCTGTAACACCAGTGTACTTATTTTCCTTTTCTCATTATCCGGACCAATACAAAATATGGTGAAGGAAATTTCTGAATCAGCTTCAACACATAAGAGATTATTTAATTTTTTATTATCTTTGTACTATAAGCATTTTATAATATGAAATTGCCACGTTATCAATTAAAATCAAGCGAAAAATTATGGACTTTTGAGTTCATTAGCGAAGGCTCTCGTGGGAAAATTTCAAAAATTATTCAATATACTCCAACTAACTTAAAGGATGTTTACAATTTGGCTTTTGGAGATAAAGACAAAAATACAGGACAGATAGATGATATGATTATTTCCAATAACGGTGATAGCGAAAAAGTACTTGCAACAGTAATAGCTTCTGTTTATGCTTTTACTGACAAATATCCGGATGCATATATTTATGCAACAGGCAGCACGTAGGCAAGGACAAGATTATATAGAATGGGTATTTCAAAATATCTTGATGAAGTTTTAAATGACTTTGAAATTTATGGTGAAGTAAAAGATGGTTGGGTGCAATATGAAAAAGATGTCGATTATTTGTCATTTCTTGTTAAACGAATATTAAAAAATTAGAATATGAGCATTGATGATATTAATAAAAGAAAAACGCCAATTGTAATAATTGACAAAACCTTAAACAAATTCAACAATGTGGTGTTGTTTCCTGAAAAAGTTGAAAAAGCAAACAATATGCTTAAGAAAATTGGTCTGCCAAAACCTTCCAAACTAAGCACGAAGTAATAACTGACTAGATCAAAAAACCAGATATCTGAACTTCAAATATCTTTTTTTCAAATTCTAAAATCGAGGACAATAATAAAATTTAGGATTTTAGCTGTAACACCAGCGGTTCTAATTTCCTTTTCTCATTATCCGGACCAACACAAAATATCGTGAATGAAATTTCGGAACCGGCAGGCAGCTTTGAAATGTATTTTTTGATTTTTTTGTTTAGCCGGTTTCCTTCACATTCAATGGTTTTCTTTATGTTTTTGGCGGTGTCGGTGTGGCTGAAGATGTAGTTGGTTATTATGAATTCGCAGTCGTAAACAAAAACCTGTTCAGGTTCAGTAGTTAAATAAAAATCATTTAATAAGTCATTTTTTGAAATTACATTTTCAGTTGGAATTTCATCTTTCATTAATGAATAGTTGGGTTTTGGATCAGGGATTCTTTGAATTAAAACTTTTATTTTCCCGAGAGTATCACTATTTGATTTGATTATTATGAATGCTTCTTTTCCTCCGGTAACTCTTAGATCATATTTTCCATCTTCAATTGGTATTATAGTATCAGGTGAATTATATGAATTTAATGCAACTGTTAAATCCTCATTTTTATAACCTTCTACAGATATTTTTATTGGATTAGGAAAGCCAATATATGCTATATTCATTTTATCAAGGGAGACTGTTACAAAATGATCGCTCTGCGAAAACAATAAAATGGTATTAACAATTAATATTATTGAAAATAAATATTTCATTTGACTAAATTATATTTTCATAATAAATCACCATAATTCTATGCACCCGACATTAACTTTTCTTAACTCATTATCAGGACCAATGCAATATATTTCAACACAAATTGTTTGACCAATTTTTGTTTTATTCAATGCAGCAATTGCCTGTTCATTTAATTTATCCCCAACACTTTCAATTGACAACATCTCATTAGTAATTGGATCAGGATAAAAAAAGATAACTTTAACAACTTTAAATTCAACATCTAAATAAGGATAATGATCATAATTTGCTTTAAACGACCCTGATATACAAGACCTGCAATCATACCAATTTCTACTAAAAAATTTATTGGGATCAGGAATTCGCCTTATCCTATACTTTTCCACCCCCAATGTATCCCCTCCAGCCATCACCACCACAAAAGCTTCAGTTCCTCCTTTAGTTATCAAATCATATTTTCCGGGTTCTTTATAAGTCAGTTCGCAATTTATTCCGGTCACCGTGAGTTCCTCACATTGGTAACCACTGGCGGCAATGGTCACGGGGTTTGGGATGCCGATGTAAACCACGTTCATTTTTTCGAATGAGCAGGATATTACCGGTTCCTGGGATTTTCCAATAATGGACAAGAGTAAAAAAAATAATAAAAATCCTCTCATGATTAAAATTTCTTTTTCAAAGTTAGAAAAAAGAGTTTGGAAATTATTATTTCACATTTAAAAATGTTTTTAAGGGCGATTTTTTCCGCCCTGTAAGGGCAGATTAATTCAGCCCGATGGCAGTGCCTCCGCTAAAGCTACGGCGACACGCGGAACGCCTCAGGTTTATAGATTGGCAATTTTCGGCGCCCTGAAAGGGCAGGTTAATTCTGTTAATTTAAAAGTGTTTAAAGCAGTTTTTTTAATTGGAGGTCGGATTTTGCGTCCTCCAAACAGTAATACTTTTCGATTAGTAATTGGGATAACCCAATGAATACATACACAAACATTTTTCCATATCTTTACATCAAATATGGACTATGAAAACTATATTAACACTCACTGTTTCATTGCTATTACTGTCGGGTTCGGGTTTTTCGCAGGACTGGCAGAAAAACTACGATAAATTCATTTCTGAATTTCAGGCACAGGATTATTCGACGGCTATCCAAACTGCAGATTTATTGTTAAAAGAACCTGTTCTTCATGATACTGTCAAAGTTTTCGTTCTGAGATATCAGGCGTTTTCTTTCTATGCCATAGAGGATTATGAAAAAGCGGTTGAAACTTTTAAAACCACTTCTGTTCTGGCTGAAAAAATTTATGGCAAAGAGGATTACAATTATTTACAAATCATTTTTAATCTGGCCGTCAACTACACCTATATTGGTAAATATTCTGAGGCGTATCCGCTCATGGAGGAGGTCATTAACTTCATCATAAAGGACCAGACTAAAAACAGCATGGATTATATCAATACGGGTATTCAACAGGCAAATATTTACAATATTGCCGGAAGTTATAAAATCGCCGAAGAAATTTATGAAGATGTTTTTCGTGTTATTAAGGAAAATTACAAGGAAACCGACACACTGTACATGCAGATGGTCAACACCATCGCCCCATTTTACCTGTCGACCGGAAACTATGAAAAAGCTGAGCCATTTTATGTGAAAGCTCCGGAGCAGGTCAAACAAATGTCGGGCGAATTATCCTCCGATTATATCCTGACTTTAAACAGTCTGGGCGAATTCTACCAATACGCCGGAATGTACGATAAAATGGAAATCATCTTTAAAAAATCTCTTGATCTATCCATTGAATTTTTCGGAAAAAACACTGCCGATCATGCGACTGCTTTAAACAATGTGGCTGTTGCCTGCGAAAAACAGGGCAAAAACGAGGAAGCCGAGAAACTGTATCTTCAGTGCATTAAAATCAAGGAGAAAGTATTCAAAAAAGAATCCGATTTTTATGCATTAAGCATTTTCAATCTGTCTGTTCTTTATGATAACATGGGTAAAAAAAGCGAATCAGAAGCATTGCTAAAAGAAGCTGTTGATATTTATTCGAAGGTTTACGGTCCAGATAATCCAAATTACAATATTGCACTTAACAGTCTGGCCTTAACCTATTCCAACAACGGCAAATATGAAAAAGCTCTGGAACTTTTTAATCAAGTCGCTGAAAACCAGAAAAAACTTTATGGCGAAAAATACAATGCCTATGCAGGGACACTGAGCAATATTGCCGGAGTATATGAACAATTGGGCAGATACACTGAAGCGGAACAGAAATACGAAAAAGTTTGTGAACTTCAAAAACAGATTCTTGGCGAAAAACATACTGATTATGCTACTGCGCTTTCCGGACTGGCACAGGTAAAAATTGCCCTGGGCAAATATCCCGAGGCAGAAACTTTGTTGCTAAAAGCTCTCGAAATTCATAAATCAACTGTGGGCGAAAAACATGCAAATTATGCCACTTCACTTATCAATCTGGCTGCTTTGTATTCCTATATGGGAAACTATCAGTTAGCAGGTATAACCTATGAAAAATGCAGGTTGATTTATGAAAAACTTTATGGTGATATGCATCCGCAATTTTCAGTATTTCTAAACAACTATGGAAATTATTTTCTTGAATCGGGCGAATATGAAAAGGCAGAGGATGAACTTGAAAAATCATTGAAAATACAGATCGCATCTTATGGTGAAGACCACCCTGATAATGTTAGTATTATTACCAATCTGGCCAATGTAATGCTTAAAAAGGGCAATAATAAAGTCGCCGAGGAATATTTGTTGAAATCTGAAAATATCTTAAAGGAAAGCATGGGAACCGATCATCCAAATTACGCCTCATCATTAATAAGCTTAGGTGCATTTTACTATGAAACAGGTAATTACGATAAAGCTGAAAAATATTATCTGTCTGCCTATGAAAAATACAAATTGCTTTTCGGAGAAAACAACCTAAATATTTCAACGACGCTCAACAATCTGGGATCATTATATCTTTCAAAAGCATTATTTTCGGATGACATCAACAAGGTAAACCAATATGCCTCAAAAGCAGAAGAGTACCTTTATGGTGCTCTTAAAATAGATAGTGTGATATTGGGTACAAATCATCCCGATTATGCCCTCCATCTCAACAATTTCGGGGAATTTTACCGAAATACAGGCCAATATGATAAAGCTGAAATCAATCTGTTAAAAGCCATTGATTTGGAAAAGAAAATATTTGGCGAAAATTATCCAGACCTTTCAGTAGCTTACCATAATATTTCCATGGTTTATTCGGCAAAAGCTCAATATGATGAAGCTGAAATGTACTGCAAAAAAGCCCTTGAACTTGATCAGAAATCTTTTGGTGAAAATAATCCCGAATGTTCCGAAGTTTTGGTAAGTCTGGCTTATATTCTTGAGCGCAAAGGCAATTTTGCTGAAGCCGAAAAATGCTATCAAAAAGCTCTCGATCTGAACTATAAAGCTATCAGGGAAAACTTCTCCTTTCTAACAGAACAGGAAAAATTCAATTTTCTTAAAACGGTCAGTCATTACTATGATCTGTACTGTTCGTTTGCAATGAAAACAAAAAAAACAAATCCTTCGGTCTCGGTGTATGCATACAATTCAGAGATGATCAACAAAGGAATTCTCCTGAAATCTACCGGAAAAATGAAAGAGAAAATTTTGGGCAGCAAAGACCCGGTATTAATTGAAAAATATAATCATTGGGTGGGTGAAAAACAAAAACTCGCAAAACTTTATTCTTTGCCCGAATCATCGCGTTTCGAGAGCATTACCGAAATTGAAGAATCCATTAACAATCTTGAAAAAGAGCTTGTTCAAAAATCGGTGGAAATTCAAAATGAAATGGATATTTTCAGTTCAGACTGGCAGGAAATTAAGAAGAATCTTGGTGTTGGCGAAGCATCCATTGAATTTTCGCATTACGGAATGGTTGAAAACAATCAGTTTTCTGATAACTATTTTGCAATGATTATCAGACAGGACAGTGAGTTTCCCATAATCGTCAGTTTATTTGAAGCTGCTGAGCTTGAAAAAATTATCGGAAAAACTGCACCAAATGACCAGCAATACATTTTCACTGTTTACGGAAGCGAAAGATCCGGAAATACTGCCCTTTATGAAACATTATGGAATCCTATGGATTCTGCTTTGAATGGCATCAATAAAATATTTTATTCACCATCAGGATTGCTTCATAAAGTTTCATTTGCAGGCATCACTGATCAAAAGGGAATCAGTATATTAAACAGATTTGAACTAAACTCGGTTTCTTCTACTGCTTTGATTGCTGATAAAAAGTCTGATCTGCTAAAACAGGATGATTTGAAAATCAATATTTTCGGCGGAGCTCAGTTCACCAATGAAAAGACTGAAAATGAAGCATGGACATATCTTGAAGGAACTAAAAATGAAGCCGATAACATTAATAAAATTTTTAGCACAAATAAATGTTTGTCTTCGGAATTTTCCGGTTTGCAAGCCAGTGAGGAAAACATCAAAGCGATGAGTGGTGAAAATGCTCCGGGTATCATTCACATCGCCACACATGGCTTCTTTTTCCCCTCGCCATCCGAAGTTTTAGCTCAGGATGGCATCGCCTCAAATGACCTGAATATTGAAACAACCGGAGAAGAAGTTGCATTCAGGGGCAGTAATTCCAGAAGTTTGATTTACAATTTCACCGAAAACAATAATCCGCTCATGCGCTCAGGTCTGGCTCTTGCAAGAGCAAACGATGTTACAAACAAGGAGAAAATTGAGGGTGAAGACGGTGTTCTTACCGCTCTGGAAGTTTCAAATATGGATCTTGGGAAAACAAAACTGGTAGTACTTTCTGCTTGCGAAACAGGATTGGGAGATATCAAAGGCAGCGAAGGTGTTTACGGACTGCAGCGTGCTTTTAAAATGACCGGAGCAAAATTCCTTATCATGAGTTTATGGCAGGTACCCGACAAGGAAACCGAAGAATTCATGACAACTTTTTATACAAAACTTCTGAAATCAAAAGACATACGCAAATCATTTAATGAAACTCAAAATGAAATGCGAAAAAAATATGATCCCTATTTTTGGGCGGCTTTTGTTTTGATTGAGTAGGTTATGAGTTATGAGTTATAGGTTATGAGTTATGGGTTATGAGTGATGGGTTATAAGTGATGGGTTAATGTTCTTAAATCCTGATGAACTAACGGCCTGAAAGGCCAGCTAAATTCAGCCCCGGCTAACGGCCGGGGTAATAAAAAATATGAACAAAACCGCCGGCCGTTTACTTATTAGAACCAAAAAATACTATTCCGGCGGAAATGGATGGGAGGTTATGGGTTATGAGTTATAGGTTATGGGTTATGGGTTGAAAATACCTCATACATGATACATGATACATCATACCTCATACCTCATACCACCCTTCCACCTATCAACCTATCAACCCATCAACCTCACCACCATTTTCCACTTTTTTTATATCTTTACCAAAACAAAAAACAAATGAAATATTTACTGTTTTTTTTTACACTAATTATCATTGCATCCTGCAGCACGAATAATGATGGTGCAATAAATTCCAAAACTGTTTCCTCTCCCGACGGGAACATAAAATTCACTATCTCCATTGAAAATGGCAAACCTTTTTATCAGGTTTTTTATGGAGAGAAAGAACTTGTGAAAAAATCAGGGTTTTCCTTTGAATTCAGAGGTCAAAAACCTTTTGAAACCGATTTGAATATTTCTGAAATCAAAGAATCTTCCGTTGATGAAAAATGGACTCCGGTTTGCGGAACTTTTTCAACCATTAGAAACCATTATAAGGAAGCTGTAATTACTTTAAAGGAAAACATTGAAAATGGTCGAAGCATTGATTTCATCGTCAGAGTTTATGATGACGGAATTGGTTTCAGGTACGGTTTTCCTGAGGAATCTTGGAAAGACAGCATCCTGATTACTGCTGAAAAAACAAAGTTTGAACTCAATAAGGGGGACAGCGCCTGGTGGATTCCCAGTGACGAATTTGCCTATGAATCTCTTTACAGACACAATGCACTTAACGAAATTTCAGATGCCAATACGCCCATGACCATTGAAACCTCAAACGGAATGTTTCTGAGTATTCATGAAGCCGCATTGCTTGATTATTCTGAAATGGTTTTAAGAAAAGATTCTACCCGTATAAATGCTTTTGTTTCCTCATTGTGGCCATGGCCCGACGGAGTTTGTTCACGGGTGAAAGCGCCCTTTAAAACACCCTGGAGGTGTATTTTGATTTCGGAGCGGGCGGGCGGATTGATTGAATCAAATCTGGTTCGCAACCTCAACGAACCCTGCAAAATAAAAGATGTTTCATGGATCAAACCCATGAAATTTGTGGGAATCTGGTGGGGAATGCATCTGGGAAAATACACTTGGTATGCCGGTCCGAACCACGGCGCAACAACCGAAAGAGCAAAAAAATATATTGATTTTGCAGCAAAACATAAAATTGAGGGTTTTTTGGCAGAAGGATGGAACCTTGGCTGGGAAACATGGGCATCCGGAGTAAAACCCGTTCAGGATTTTTGTACGCCTTACCCCGATTTCGATCTTAAGGAAGTTGTGAAATATGGAAAAGAAAAAGGTGTTGAGTTTATCTCTCATCATGAAACGGGAGGAAACATTCCGGAGTATGAAAAACAGCTTGACAGCGCTATGGCCTTATGCCAAAAACTGGGAATCATTTCACTGAAAACGGGTTATGCCGGACCAATTATCCCCACCGGCCAGCACCACCACGGGCAATACATGGTAAGGCATTTTCAGAAAGTAGTTGAAACTGCAGCAAAATATCACGTTGCCATAAATCCGCACGAAAGCATCAAACCCACCGGATTGGATCGCACATGGCCAAATCTGTTATCACAGGAAGCAGCACGGGGCAATGAATGGAATGGCACCTATAAAGCCACTCCGCCTTATCATTCCACCATTTTGCCATTTACCCGCTTTTTAGCCGGACCGTATGACTATACTCCGGGCATTTTCAAAATCAACCATTCACCCGAAAAAAACAAGCGGTTGTACTGCACTTTCTCGCACGAACTGGCGCTGTTTGTCGTGTTTTACAGTCCGGTTATGATGGCAGCCGATATGATTGAAAATTACGAAGGACATCCGGCCATGAAATTCGTTGAAGAATTGCCTCCGGTTTGGGACGAGACAAAGGTAATTGATGCAAAATTAGGCGATTTTGTGACCATTGCCCGGCGCAAAGGTAACAGATGGTTTGTAGGCACCGTTTCGGATGAAAACTGTCATCTGGTAAAGATTCCGCTTTCATTTCTTGAAAAGGGCAAAAGTTATCATGTTACCATTTTCGGGGATTCGGAGCAAACAGACTGGCAAACAAACCCGGAAATTTTTGAAGAAATTCATCTTGAAACAACTTCAAAAGACACCATTTATGCTGCCTGTGCAAAAGCTGGCGGACATGCCATGATTATTGAACCTTTGGAAAACAAAGTTTCAATAAAAATGAATTCATTGAAAGATTACAATTCGGGTATAAAAAATAAAATGGTCATTTACAAAATGCAGAAAACATATGGAGATATGAAAGTCAGTCACCAGGCCACAGGAAAAGACATAACCCTCTCCTACCCTTTCAACTCAAAATATCCGGCTTCGGGGAAAAACGCACTTACAGATGGCATCAGAGGCGACTATAACTACTCATCAGGAAGCTGGCAGGGTTATGAAGGAACAGATATGGAAGCAGTTATTGATCTGCAAAAAAACACTCAGATTAAAGAAATATCTGCAGGGTTTCTGAATTCGCCGAACGACTGGATTTTTTATCCCGAAAAAGTTGAATTTTTCACCTCAACCGATGGTAAAAATTTCAAGAAATCAGGGGAAGAAAATTATTCTACAAAAAATCCGGGCAAAGAAATAATTATTGAACTAAAGGATTTCAAGTGCAATATTTCAGCAGAAGCCAGATATGTGAAAATAAAAGCAACCGGAGTAAAAATCTGTCCACCATGGCATTACGGCAAAGGAAATAAATGCTGGATGTTTTGCGATGAGGTTGTTGTAAGGTAGGCGATGTAGAGACAGGTTGCAACCTGTATCTACGTCGCAACCATCAAATCCTGATTCCCACCAGGGTTATATCATCAACCTGTGCATATTTCCTGTTAGATTTTCCATCCAATCCGACCCATTCATTATATGCATTTTCAATGATGATTTTCTGTTCATCCATGGGCTTTTCATGAATCTGGCTGAGCATTTGTTTAAGCGGTTTATACTTATATTTTTTTCCTGCTTCGCCACCAAACTGGTCGGCATATCCATCGGTTTGCATGTAAATGCAGGTACCTGGCTGTACTTTGATGCTGTGGTTCACGAAGGAGTCCATTTTATCATAAATAGCAATAGGCATTTTATCACCTTTAATTTCCATGAGTCCGAATTCATCAGATTCCTGACCGGGCGCATTGAAAACATACAAAGGATTGTTGGCGCCGGCAAATTCAACGGTCATAGTTGATCGGTCAAAGCAAATCATTACCATGTCCATTCCGTCCTTCATCTGCGTGCGGTCAATATTGTTTTGCTTCAATGCTTTAATCACTTCATTTCTCAGTCGGTTCATGATTTCGGCAGGAGAAGTAATATTTGCGTTTGCAATAATTTCATTAAGAAATGCCGTTCCCAGCATGCTCATGAATGCGCCCGGAACACCATGTCCGGTGCAGTCAGCAACAACCACAATAGTTTTGTCACCCAGCTGAACAGCCCAGTAAAAATCACCACTGACCACATCACGGGGTTTATATACGATAAAGAAATCGGGAAAACCGGTTTTCAGAATTTCTTCGGAAGGAAGGATGGCATTTTGTATGCGTTTTGCATAATTTATGCTGTCGGTAAGTTCGCCGTGAATTTCTTCAAGTTCATCTTTCTGAACAGACAAAATCTTGTGCTGATCTTCAATCTCATCACGCTGTGCAGTAATTTCCTCCTTTTGTTGTTCAATTTCGAAGGTACGTTCTTTAACGATTCTTTCGAGTTTGATATTTTCCTGTTTAAGACGGTAGCTGTAAATTCTGATAACAACAATAACCAGCAGGATAAGAGAAATCACATAAATAGTGTAAGCCCACCAGGTACGATACCATGGAGGCAGAATGGTAAATGAATAGGAACATATTTCACTTTCAACACCGTAAACATTTTTTGCTTTTACTGTGAAAGTATAATCACCTTCAAAAAGATTTATGAATGGCGCTTTTCGGTCGTAGCTCCAATCAGATAAATCCTCTGTAGGTCCTTCAAGCTTATACTGATAAAGCATCTTTCCATTTCCTTCGTAAAATGGTGCGCTGAAATAAAAAGTCAGACTATTTTCATTGTAACTCAGCACAGGTTTCATTATTTCTGGCTGTGCATCCACTATTGAGAAAACAGTATCCTCTCCATTGATCTCAAAAGTATAGAAAATGCCATTAAAGAGAGTGTAATCGGTATCACCTTTAACCACAACTCTGCTGATGAGAGTAGGATATTTGAAATTATATTTTTTTACTATTTTC
Organism: Bacteroidetes bacterium GWF2_38_335; assembly: GCA_001769535.1. Lineage (GTDB taxonomy): Bacteria > Bacteroidota > Bacteroidia > Bacteroidales > GWF2-38-335 > GWF2-38-335. The sequence goes on along the minus strand of MEOH01000019.1, from coordinate 99,820 downwards.
TCATTATACCGAATAATCCTGATACCATCATTTCCACCGATCCAGGACACCGAATCGTTTTCGTGGTATATGGCATTAACCCTTCCGACATCAACATTTAAGAATGTTTTGGAAACATATTTCAGATTATTTCTTTTATCGAAAAATCCCAAATCGCCATCCATGTATATGTACAATCTTTCCTTTGTATCTGAAATTTTATTAATTCTTTTATTTATTTTCTTGCCACTAATTGATTCAACCTTGTTAAAATAAAAGTCAGGGAATTCAGGGTCATCAACAAATTCAGATGCATACAAACCAAATTGAGTACAAACAAGGACAGAATCACCTGAAATAAATGGTTCGGCCCAACCTTTTTCGGGAAGAAAAAAGTTATTGTCGTATTTGGCTACTCTTTCGATTGAACCATTTTGAAATGACAGAACATAAACATTTACATTTTTTGTTCCAGCCCAGACATATACTTTTTCATCACTCTCATCAACCACAATTTTGGTGATTATGTCTTTAACTTCCAAAAAGTTATCTGACAAAACCCAAGTTCCATTTTTCACATAAGCTTTGATTCCGTGAACCCCGGCTACAAATAGTTTATTAAGTTTTTGAGAATATGCAATCGACTGGCAGTTAATCCGTTCAATAACCAGTTTTAAATTCCCATCATAGGAGTACAATCCTTCATCAGACCCGATAAGAAGTTCATCGCCGACCGGGATGAAACAATTTGCTTTCTTATGAATGGTTTCAATTCTTGAAAACCTGACAAAAAAATCATTATCTCTAATATCATTCTGAATAAAAACACCGTCGGATGTAGCAGCAAAAAACCTGCCTTTAAAATTCACAATATCATTTACATTTCCTGTAATTCCGGCATCATTGTAATCCGAAAAAGGAGATGAATATTCAAGGTGACAAGTCCCATTGTCAGTGGCAAGCCAAAGGTTATCAAATGAATCCTGAATAACATCTTTGATGCCATTAACCAACAGTCCGTTTTTGTTATTACTGTTTGCAATAATATTAAAATTCTGGTCAATAATAAAGACACCTTTATCAAGTGTAAAAACAGCAATATTGCCATCCCTGAGCAATCGAGCGCCGCTGATTGCATAATTATTAAGAATTTCGGTATTTGGACTGACAATTTTCTCAAACTTAAAATCAGGTAATGACATTTTCCATATACCCTCAAATTGGGTAAAAATATAAACTGATTTACTATTTACCCTTAACATGGAAAAAATCCCCTGATCTTTAAAAATACTGTCCCTATCGACGAGCTCGGTTCTACCGTTGTTTATCTTTAGCAAGCCGGTTTCCCTTTCCCTTACATATAGATTTTTGTCAACCAAAAAGGACAGATGAAATGATTTTTTGGGAAGGATTGTAGAAAGTTTTGAGTCTTTGTAAACAAAAACCCCTGATTCTGATTGAAAATATACAGTTCCATCAATGATATGAATTTTCCATACCACATTTACAGGTGTCTTCTTTTTATCGATTTTATCGGAAAGAGAAAGATATTTAAAAAAACCATTGGATGTAGGAATCAGACAACCAAATTCATTTTCGCCGCCGATCCATGGAATTCCTTTCTCATCAATTGCAATAGAGGTAATCCAGGTGTTATCTTTAATTTTTATCTTTTCCCAGGTAGACCCATCAAATTTCAGAACAAAGTTGGCTGTACCGAAAAACATCACTCCCTGTTTGTTTTGATCAGCGCACCAAATAGTTGCTTCGATGTACTTGCCGTAATCTTTAGAGGTGTAATTGTGAGCAGGATAAATAACATATTGCGATTTGGCAACAAATGCGCCTAACAAAAAAACAAATAAAATACACCTCATTTTAAAAGGATTAAGTAGCTGTTGTTAAGCAATTAAAATTATTTAAGTCCGAAATTGACTTTAAGCCATTCCTTTAAATTTTCCTTATCGGGCTTGCCGTAAAACTCATTGAGATAGGCAATAATCGAGTCGAATTTTTTGCTGTAAGTTTCGTTTTTCATTTCATCAAGAATCACTTTGATTTCTTCTTTAACGGCATCATCGGTGAAAACCGGTTCAAAGGAGGTAATAAAAGTAGAAGTTTTCTTTTCACCATTGAAATACATCAGAGAAATTTCAGTTACCTCATTGGCCGAAATGGGGTTTCCATCAATAGAGAGCAGCGAATTCCTGTCAATAATAATGGTATCACCGGAAAGTGTAAGTTTTTTTGGAATATTTTCATTGTTATATTTGTATCTGAGGTAAAAATAGTTGACTTCGTTCATGGGATAATCATCTGAGGATATAACAATTCTGGTCATATCAAAAATCACAAATTTCCCAAAGAAGTAATTTTTAATATCCACCACATTTTTCAGGGATGATGAAGATCCAGCGCGGGAAGAAATATTGCTGAGGCCTGGAATATAATTTGATTTTGAGGCCATAAGATCCTCTTTATTGGAGGGAGTAATAACAAATCTGCCTTTCTGGCCATTGATTACGGCTGCCTGGGCTGTTGACTGTTTAAAAAGTAAATTTTCCTTGTCAGAAAAAGTCAGTCCGGTTGCCAGGTTCTTTCCCGAACTTTCAATTGTTATTGTTCCGTTTACTTTGATAACGCGGTAATCGGTTTGGGAAAATAAAATTACCGGTAACAATAAAACTATTGAAATTGTAAATAAATTTTTCATAATTTGAGTGCTTATTATTTATAATCAAAAATATATGAATTTTTCCAATTATCAAAAAAAGAGTTTACTATTTATTTACTATCTTTAGCCATCTAATAAACAATGTTGTTTTAATCAGAAATTATGAAAACAGGAAAATTTTACAGAATTTCAATAATGCTTTTATCTGCTGCATTGTTGCTTTCAATAAATTCATACTCTCAAAAAGACAAAAAGAAAAAGAAAACCTCCGAAATAACCGGCTGGAATTACAACGATCCCGAATATGGTGATTTTGAAATTACTGAATCCAAACCCATGAAAATTCCCTCATCTGCAAAAAAATACATGGAAGGGATCAAACTGATTGAAGGTGGAACATTTTCAATGGGCAGGACGAGCGGAATGTTCCCCACTGAAAAGGACACATCACTGATTACCTGGAATACACCCCGAAGGGTCACTGTCAGTTCTTACTACATCTCTGACCATGAGGTCACCAATAAAGAATACCGGGAATTTGTCAACTGGGTCAAAGATTCGGTAATGCTGACCTTTCTGGCAAAATCTGATCCTTCATTTTACAAAAACAAAGAAAAAAAACTGCTCGATTGGACAAAAAGAGAAGCAATGTATAAGGATACAGTGATTGCAAAAAAACTTCTACCACTTTGTGTACCCGAAGAAAGAAGATATTACAGAAAAAAAGAATTTGATGTAAAAAACATTGTTTTCACAACAGTTTGGCGCAATGATACTACTTCAATTTACATCTACCCTGACACGCTAAGATGGACAAATGAATTCGAATACAGTTTTAATGAACCTCTCACAAACATGTATTTTTGGCATCCGGGCTATGATAATTACCCTGTGGTTGGCGTTTCATACCATCAGGCAATGGCTTACTGCGAATGGAGAACAAAAATGATAAATGATGCCATTTGTAAAGAAATGAAAATCAGTATTGAGGACGCATTGTCCATGGAAGAATGTCCTCTGATTCCGAGATTCAGATTACCAACCGAAGCAGAATGGGAATATGCCGCTCTCAGCTACATACCTGACAATAAAGATCCTGATGCCATTGAAAAAAGGTATTTATTTCCATGGGGAACAAACAATCTTACTGATGAAAAAGGTATTTATCTAGCAAACTTCGGTTCAATCAGAGATGAAAATTTATTTGAAATAAAAACTTGTATGGAATATGTCTTTGACAATAATGTAAATAAGAAATCGAAAACGAATTCACCGGGCGCTTTCTTTCATACCGCTCCCGTGAAAACTTTCCCTGTTAATAAATATGGAATGTACGACATGGCCGGCAATGTAGCCGAATGGGTAATGGATGTTTATCGCCCGGATGATTTTACTGAAACATTTGATTATCAATCATACTCAGGAAAGGTTTTTGCAATCAAAGATACTTCCAAAGTTGAACTTACCTATTCCATTAAAGACACGCTTGGCAGAAAACTTTGGGAAAGATCTTACACAAACCCCGATAACCTTACCTATCTTGATGGGGATATTGACACATCAACTCAAACCAATAAAATGGCCGCTTATAAGATCTGCGGCTCAGACGATGAACATCAGGCACTAAAAAAGTTTTATGAAGCCCGACGATTATTTAATGATGCCGAAAGGATGGATACCACCGAAACCTTGAACAAAAAATACTGGCTCGAACGCATGAAATATTTAATCCATGATGCACAGGTAAATGAAGCTTACCCCGACGGAAGAGTTGTTAAAGGAGGCTCATGGGCAAACGGACCAGCTTACATGCAGTGCGGAGCAAGAGAAGTATGCTCACAAAGCGGCAGCAGTTGCAGAATTGGCTTCAGGATTGCCATGACCAGAATTGGAGCTCCTATTAAGGACTTAGGAATTACAAATAAAAAGAACTAAAAAAAAGCGCATTCTGCGCTTTTTTTTTGTATAATTGCACAGTAAATTCAGTCAAAATGAGCAAAAAAATAATAATTATCTCCATTATCCTGTTATTTGCGCAAAGTCTATTTTCACAAGATTTAATAGTAACAAATGCAGGTGATTCCCTAAAGTGCAAAATCACTAAGGTGACTAAAGAAAATATTTACTTTAATATCTGGTCGGATAATCAACTTAATCAATCAATAATTTCTAAACAACAGGTTAAAAACTACTTCCTTGGAGCTTATTCCCCTGATAATACGGTAAAAAAAACAAAACAGGATTACAGCAAACAAAGCTACAAATTTTCATATTATAACGGAATGAGTCGATTAACAAACAAAATTGACGAAACGATGGACCCCCTTCAGCAACAATATGAAAAAAACCTCCAGACTGGAAATCATTTTGGTCTGGAAGCCGGGTACTTTGTTAAAGAAGGTACCGGAGTTGGATTAAGCTTATGCAAATTAAAAACCAAAAACGAAATGCGTAACCAACTTTTTGAAAATAGCGACGGAGATACAGTTATAGGAAGCATCAGCGATGATGTTACAATATTGTTTGTAGGGCCAACTATTTTTAACAGGATTTATTCAAAAAACCGATTGACTATGTATTTTATTGACCTGAGTCTGGGCTATTTAAAATACAGCAACAATTTTAAATTTTTATACAGCTATTCCGCAACAGGAAACACACTTGGATTTTCTACAAGTTTCGGTGTGAATTTTTTAACCGGCGAACACTTTGCCCTGAGCATCAGTTCAAAGATTATATTGGGAACACTGAAGGAACTCACCATCTCCAATGGATCCATACAGCAAACATATTCACTCGACCGCAGTGATCAGATAAACCTGGCAAGAATTGATTTGTCGTTTGGGGTTAATTTTTATTATTAACGGGTTAAAATAACCATAGAGACGCAATATTTTGCGTCTCTATCAAATAAATATAATTGTATTACCGATGGAGACGCAATATTTTGCGTCTCTACATTCAACCCCACATTATTTTTTTTAAAATATTTTATACAACATATTTTTTTATATGTTGTATTTATTTATTTTTGAATCCATAATGAATAAATTTTCAAATAAATACAACATTAATTCAACACGTCTTAAATATTGGGATTATGGATCGGATGGTGTTTATTATGTAACTATTTGTATAAAAAACAGAGAACATGTTTTTGGGGAAATTGAAAATAACAAAATGATTTATTCTGAAATAGGTGCATATGCTGATAAATGCTGGAATGAAATCCCTCTGCATTTTCCTATTTGTTTTTTGGATGAATATATAATTATGCCTGATCATATTCATGGCATTATTATTATTGACAAAAAAAAGGATAGAAACATCGAAAAAATATTGGCGACACAGGCATCACAATTCGAACAATTGAAACTAAAAAAAGATTTCAAAACAAAAAACAAATTTGGAACTCAATCCCAAAATTTAGGATCAATCATAAGAGGTTATAAAACTGCAATTACGACATATTCTACCATACAAAACAAAAGGTTTTTTTGGCAGCGTTTATTTCATGACCGCATCTTACGAACAATAAAGGATTATTGCATAGTAAAGACATATATTAAAAACAACCCAATTAACTGGAATGATGATGATGATTTCTTTCTATGATAAACTATATTATCAAAAAAAACTTCCTAAACTTGTTTACCTGTTTAATTACAGAATTTCAAAAAATGAATGTAACGTTGGCAGAAAGTGGGAAAAAGACTAGCTTTTATTCAATATTTTTTGTACTTTCGGTAAGCTAAAATTAAACTCATGAAATCAAATATTTTTCATTTCAGGTTTTCAATAGTTCTGCTTCTATCGGTGATTACTCTTTTCAGTTATTCCAGCTCAGAAAACGATTACAATATCAAGGTTTATTTCATTTACGGTTCAAAACCGGGAAAAGGATATAAAAAAACAGAAAGCAAATACTTTGGGGGCATCCATGGTGGGCATGTTAAGGTTCAAACCGAAAATTTTGTCGCAGGGTTCAACCCCAATGGAAGGCTTCATATTTTCAGCCATAAAAAAGAAATTCACGGAATGTGGTGCGAGGAGTTCCTCGGGTATGATTCAGTAAAAATGACTGTTTTTACCATTCCCGTTTCCAAACAAACCCATGACTCGGCAGAAATGATTATAAAAAAATACCTTCTCGCCTCCCCCTATGACTACGCCTTTTTCGGAATGCGATGTGCCTCTGCCGCCTATGATTTGATGAGTCAGGTAGGCATCTTCAAAAAACGTTCAAAATGTGGAATGATATGGGTGTATTTTTATCCCAAATTGGTGCGCAACTTGTTATTTAAAAGCGCAAAAGATAAAAATATTACCATAGAACATTTTAAGGGTAAGGTTTCCAGAAAATGGGAAAGTGATAAAACGAAATACTTACCGCAATTAGAATAATAACACTATAAATTACTGAAATCAAATATTTTAAAATTAATATTAACAATCCCCTAATCAAAAATATTACCCCAAACACTTTTTTTTAAAAAAAATCCCCCTACATTTGTCACGATGGTTATCCGGAAATAAATGTCCGGATTGAAAAGGGAATGCCGTGCAAATCGGCTACAGTACCCGCTGCTGTGATCCTGATCCGCCAAACGGCGGATGGTGCCTTTAACGATCACCCACTGTTCGCCTCCCGGCGGATGGGAAGGGGTTAAAGGTCAGGAAAGTCAGAAGACCTGCCATTGCAAATATTCAGAGCTTTCGGGTGTAAAAGCATAAGGAAAATTTCGTGCACAATTTCCTTTGGTTTCCCGGTTGGCTTACGAATGTTGATGAATTTTTCCAATAGGAAAATTCAGCTTATTTGTAATGTTTAACTAAAATGTGATTTGAAATGATGAAAAATGTCTTCTCAGGTATTGTCCTGATTGTTCTCACAACTCTCTGTTCTGTTGCCCAAACAACCTATGTCAAACAGCTAATCCTGGCCGAAGGTACCGGAGGCACAGTTTATGTTTCTTCTTATGACCCCGAATCCGGTGAGCGATCAATCTTTGATTCCATCCAAACGGGATATGCTCAATGGGTATTTATTGAGGATCATTTTGCTTATGTTGCTGCCACCGACTCTATCGTGAAGTACGATATTGATACTTATGAAAGGGTAGACGAAACCTATATGACTCACTTACACGAACTGCATGTTTTTGGCGACCATCTTTATGTGGGCCGCTGGCTTGACGCAGGTGATGGTGTTTATTTAAAAGTATTGAACAAAAATGACCTCTCCCAATTGATCTTTGAAGTTCCTGAGATTGATGAGCCAACTTTCGGAATTGTGTTTACCCATGATTCAGTTTATGTTGCCATTTATGGCGGGTATGGCAGTACATCTGGCAAACTTGCTGTTGTCGACCCTGTTACCCAATCATTCGTCAGATTTATTGATTTTGGGGAAAACGGTCAGGGAATCGGGGATATTTTCACCGACGATTACAATATCTACATGGTTAACGAAACTTTCAACTGGGCAGACGACACCGTTGGCTCCATTGCTACTTATAACCTTTCCACCGGAGAAGTAACTTTTGATTTTTATGAAGAGATCATTACCCGGGGTTATGCACTCAATTATACAGCTCTTTTCACACTATTAAATGGAAATATTGCTGTTTACAACCTTTATTCCGGTGAATACAGCAACACAAACCTGATAGCCGGTCCGGGTGGCTACGATGCCGTATCATCAGTGGTTCTTGACAGAATAAACTCAAAACTGTATGTTGCCACTACTGATTATTATAGTTATGGTGAAGGAAATATTTATGATCTGTCAGGAAATAGTCTCGGGACCTTTGATGTGGGAATCTCAACTGATGCAATGGATATTGACTACAGAACTGAAACCGGCATCTCGGAAAAACATAATGCTATTACTGAAATATACCCTAATCCTGCTGTTGATTATATCCGGATCAAAACGGTTGATGGGTTTGACAAATTAACTGTTTCTGATTTATCGGGCAGACAAATTATTCAAAGATTCAACGGAACCGAAAATGAGTTTCTGAGCCTGTCATCACTGCCTGTGGGATCATATATTATTGGCGTGTTTACCAATAAGAATGTGTCTTATCATGAACTTATAAAATTCTAAATTATGAAAATAAATTTACTGTTATTTTCAATGATCATTTCCTCTGCAATTTTTGCCCAGTACCCTCCTGCTGCAGGGCAACCCGGTTCTGACGCTGTACATAGGGATTCTTCGGCTATCTGCGGATGGGCCATCGATTGCTCGGTAATTGCCGGTCCGGTCGACATTTCAGTCCCCGAATCCGGATTCCCCGATTTCGGTGTTCCCGCCGATGCAACAGGAAAAGCAGGCGACGGAAAAGTTGTTTCACTCGGCGACGGTGGCACAGCTGTTGTGTCTTTTGCCCAGCCTTTGGCTAATGGTCCCGGACCAGATTTTGCCATTTTTGAAAACGGTTTTCAGTCTGCTTTTGCTCCGTATAACTATTTTCTTGAACTTGCTTACGTAGAGGTTAGCAGTGACGGAATCAATTATGTGAAATTTCCATGCTACTCAAATACACCTCTGGAGGAACAAATCACCTCCTATGGTCAGCTTGACCCGACTTCAATCTGGGGACTTGCCGGCAAATATGTGCTGAATTATGGCACTCCTTTCGATCTTGAACTACTTGTAGGACACAGCGAAATAAACATTGACAGCATCACCAGCATCAGAATCACTGATGTGGTTGGTTCCATAAATCCGGAATATGCCCGGTATGATTCAGACGGAAGAATTATCAATGATCCCTGGCCCACGGCTATGTACTCATCAGGTTTTGATCTCGATGCAGTGGGTGTCATCAATTTCAGATCATCAGACATCAATGAACTGACAAATCAATCGTTTTCCCTTTACCCCAATCCTTCGGCTTGTAGCGGTCAGGTTTATATCAAGGGAAATTTTTCAGTAGAACATCTGGTTGTGACAGATCTGGCAGGAAGAAGCATTTTGGATAATTCAAGCCATGAAAACCGCTTTAGCACTTCTCAAATGAAAGCCGGAATCTATATTGTCATTGTCAATCCTGAAAAGGAAAACGCCAGACAAAAATTGATAATTCGTTAATATTTGAAACACAATGTTTTAAATATAATTCTTTTATTGACCTCTGTCATTTCATTTTCCCAGAAGGATGATACTGTTTTGCTTAAAACAGTAAATGTTTATTCTCATCTAAAGCAGGAAGAATCAGCTCTTTCGAAAAAAACGATTGACAGCACAACCCTGGCCGGCTCTGCAAATACATCTCTGTCAGATTTGCTCTCAGGATCCCTGCCTGTTTTCATCAAATCACACGGCAGAGGAGCGCTTTCAACAGTTTCGGTAAGGGGAACAGCTCCTGCCCACACCGACGTCATGTGGAACGGCATGAGCATGAAATCACCAATGCTCGGACAGGTTGATTTATCACTCATCCCCTCGTACATTATTGACGAAGTTTATATGCTCAGCGGGGCATCGACGGTGCAGGATGCCGGTGGAGCGCTTGGCGGGAGCATAAATATTTTGAATGAAGCCGACTGGAATAATAAATTTAGCGGAAAATATATTCAGGGAGTTGGCAGCTACCAAACCTTTAACGAATTTTTCCAATTAAATACAGGAAATTCCAAAATTCAGAGCAAAACAAGAATCTACCACAATTATTCCAAAAACAATTTCTCCTTCAAAAACAAAAATATTGCTGATATTGACCCGGTTACAGGAGAATATATTTATCCGGAGCAAACAAACGACAATGCAGATTACAAGTATCTTGGCGGATTACAGGAAATATATTACCGGCCCTCGGTGAATTCAGTCTTTTCAGCTAAATACTGGTATCAGCAATCGGAAAGAAGTCTGCCCCGCCTGAACACCTATGAAGGAAACGATTATTCCAATATCAATAAGCAGGAAGAAAACACGCATTCATTAATCGGAGAGTGGAAATATTTCGGCATCAGATCAAGATTTATAATCTCATCCGGACTGATAAACCGGGATATGCTTTATTACCTTAAAAACTATATTTCAGGCCATGGTTTTGAAAATGCCATCTATTCAGAAAGTTCATGCCTGAATCTGTATAATAAAGCAAGTTACAAGTATGAATGGCATGAAAACCTATTCGTTGCAGATTATTCATTTAACAAACACAATGTTAATACTTTAGATACAGTATCCGACTTTGGATACAATAAATCCAGAAATGAGCATTCAGCATATTTTGCTGTTTTCAGTAAAATAGGGAAGAAAATAAATATAACGGCAAGAGTCCGACAGGAAATGGTTTCAGGAAAACTTGCTCCGTTTATTCCGTCAGCCGGATTTGATTACAAAATTGACACCAGCTGGAATCACCGGTTAAAAATAAACATAGCAAGAAATTACAGGCAACCGGCACTGAATGATCTTTACTGGCAACCAGGAGGAAACATAAATCTCAAACCCGAAAAAGGGTATTGTCTGAATCTTGATATTAGTTCAGAAAAAAAGAAAAGTAAATATTCTTTCGGAGATGAGATTTCACTGTATTATTCTGAAATAAATGACTGGATAATCTGGATCCCAAGCACAAAAGGGTACTGGAGTCCGGAAAACATAAGCAGGGTAATTGCAAAAGGGCTTGAATATAATCTGAAGGGTTCATTTATTCTTTCAGATTTTCGCTTTACCATCGCGAGCGGATATGCATTAACCCGCTCAATAAACTATGGTGACACGACAGTTTGGGGAAGAGAATCATGGGGAAAGCAGTTACCGTTTATTCCTGTTCATTCGTTTAATTTCAATTTAAGTGTGTCAAAAAGTGGATTTACCCTGGCCTGGTCAAACAATTCATACAGCGAAAGATTTACCACCTCAACCAATAATATTACCCTGCGCGATTGGCTGTATCCCTATTACATGAATAATTTAAGCATTGAAAAAGGGTTTAATCTGAAAAAGAGCAAGCTGAATTTACAGATAAAAATATACAACCTTTTTAATGAAGAATATCGCTCGGTGCTTGGCAGACCGATGCCCGGAAGGAATTTTGTCATCCAGTTAATGTACAGATTTTGAAGAAACTCATTTATATATTACCCTTTCTGCTTATCCTTTCCTCATGTATGGATGATGATGTGCTGCGCGACTTTGAGAGACTCAATGCCAATCATACCGAAAGAGGGGTTTTTGTTGTTAACGAGGGAAATTTTATGTACGAGAATGCCTCACTGTCTTATTATAATATTAATGACAACATTTTTGAAAACAATGTTTTTTACCGTACCAATGCACTGCCACTGGGTGATGTGGCGCAGTCAATGACAATAAGAGATTCGCTGGGATATATTGTGATCAACAATTCAGGAAAGATTTACATTATCAATATTAATACATTTAAGTACATTGGTAAAATAACAGGTTTTACATCACCAAGAAACATTGTTTTTATTTCAGATGAGAAGGCCTATGTTTCAGATTTGTACTCCAAATGCCTTTACATTGTCAACCTAAAAACCCGCCAGATTGCGGGATCCGTTGATCTTTCAGCTACAGGTTCGGTTTATGCCCATACATCCGAGAGCATGGTAGTTTCAGGAGACAAACTTTTTGTTTCGAGTTGGAATTTTGATGATAAAATTTTAGTGGTCAATACAATCAATGATGAAATCACCGACACCCTTGATGTAACGTTGCAGCCAAACAGCATGGTAATTGACAAAAACAACAAGCTTTGGGTTTTGTGCGACGGAGGAAATGAAACTTCTCCGGTGGGCTATGAAAATCCCACACTCATCAGAATAAACCCCGAAACGCTGGAAATTGAGAAAACCCTGACATTTGATGACATCAACGGATCCCCAACTGATTTGTGCATGACAGCAGGAAAGGATACACTCTATTTCATTTTCTCAAACTGGGGCGGAACAGCTATTGAAGGTAGCGGAGTTTACAGAATGGCTGTTACATCAGAGGTTCTTCCCTCCTCACCTGTTATCCCCGAAAACGGCAAATTATTCTACAGCATGGGAATCGACCCGATAAACTCTGACATTTATGTAGGTGATGCATCCAATTACTCATCCAACGGACGGGTATTGAGATTCAGGCATGATTGCATTTTAATTTATGAATTTGAAGCTGGAATTGCGCCGGGGGGATTTTGCTTTAAATAATTTTCACTATTTTTATCCTTCCAACAAACCAGATGATATGGATGGATTTGTAAAAAAATACTGGTCATACAACAAAGTCAGAATACAACTTTTTCTTGTTTTTGCATTGTCTTTCTGTGTTATTAACTCATCTGGAAATAAACAGGACACGTTATTATATGGATTAAAAAGTGCAAAAAATTACAAAGACACCATCGATCAATATTTAAAAGCATCTAAAGCTCTGAATTTTAGGGATGTTGATAAGTCCATTGAGTATTGTGATATAGCATACCGAATTGCAGAAGAAAACGATTACCCCGAAGGGATCGGACTGGTTTACAGTCATAAAGGCGCTGCTTTTTTCAGAAAAAATGACGGTAAGGAACAGGCAAAGGATTATTTACTGAAAGCACTTAAAATCCTGAAAAAATACAACTCCTCTGAAATAGCATTTACCTATAATGCTTTAGGTAATTACTATTTGAGTCAGAATGAGCCTGTCACAGCACTTGAAACATATCTTACCGGAGTTGGTTATGCTGAAAAGCTGAATAATGAAGAAGCTTTATCGTCGCTATACATCAACATATCAAATGTTTATAAAATTTATAAGAAATGGGAAGATGCCAAAATATTTGCCAAAAAGGCATTGATTCTGGCTAAAAAAACTGACAATAAGCGGTATCTGATTTTTTCACATACCCATCTGGGAGATATTTATAATGTACAGGACAGTCTGGAAACCGCTCTAAGCCATTACAACAGCATACTGAAAATTTATGAGCAATATCCGCTGGATGTTTCAATTTGCGGGGCTTACTCAGGCATTGCTCAGGTATATAAAAAGAAAAAGAACCCTGATGAGGCAATCAGGTATTATGAAAAATCGCTTGATGTGGCCGTACAGTTCAATTATTCTTTTATGATTGCCAATGTTTATGAGTTTATCAGCAATTTTTATTTCGAACAGGGAAATTATGAAAAAGCAATCGAAACCGGCAATAAATTCCTTGAAAATGCAAGAAAAATAAACAGTTCCGATTTTGAAACCAAAGCCGCCAAAACACTTTCATTATCTTATGAGAAAACAGGCAATATTGCCGAGGCATATAAGTTTAATAAGGTTTTTTTAAAAAACGACAGCATTTTTCAGGAAAAGTTAAGCGAACTGAACACCTCCATTTTCGACAATGAAATAAAGAAAAGGGAAACCGAAATGATGGTTGAAAAGCAAAAAACCGAAATTGAAATTCTGAATGCACGTGAGAGAGAGCGTAAATGGGTAATCATATTATTGGTGTCACTAATAATCTTTTTGGCAATTGTAATCATCGGTTCGGTAATTTTTTATTTCCAAAGGATCAAACTTAAAAATTTTAAAATAAAGCAAATAAACTCCCAGCATAAAGAAGAACAACTATCCCAAGAACTTGAGTTCAAGAAAAAAGAGATGGAAAATCTGGCATTGCTGATCATAGAAAAAAACAATTTTATGCAACAGCTCAGGGACAAACTCACAAAACTTAAAAAAGAACAAAAGGAAAGCGGTATGGTTGATGAAATAAATCAAATTCTGCTTTTCACTTCTCAAAACATGAATCTTACTGAAGAAAGAAAGGAACTGAACATCTACCTTAACACCCTCTATCAGGATTTTTATTACAAACTTTCGCAAAAATGTCCCGAGCTTAACGACTACTATAAACGCTTCGCAGTATTCCTTAGATTAAATTTTGAAACAAAGGAAATCGCATCCGTATTGAATATTTCATTAAAAAGTGTCTCAATGAGCAAATACCGGATCAGAAAAAAATTGAATTTGCCCGATTCACAAGATTTATCAGAATTCTTTTCAAATATTTGATTATAAATACTTTAACATCATTGATACATGTTAGTAGTATGCTGGTAGTAGGTATTTTTTTCTCTGGTATATCTCCGGTAGGGGTAAAAAAAATGTATTTTGGTTGACAAGGGTATAACTTTGTTTCAGCATTTTTTATTAACCACTAAATTTTAAAAAAATGGAAACAACTGTTACAAGAATCCGACTGATAATAACTGCAGTTTTAATTACTGCAAGTTTGTTCCTGAATGCACAAACACCTGTAAGGAAAGTTTTGCTTGAAGAATTTACTACTGCCTCTTGCGGCAATTGCCCAATGGCATCTTACTACATCAACAATTGGCAGGTAGAAAACGCCGAACACTGCATAATGATTGCAATTCATGAAGGATCAGGAAATGATGCCATGAGCAGCGCCACCACTGATGCCATATTTAGTGCCATGCATCCTGACGATGGCTGGTTTGCCCCCGCAATCATGATTGACCGCGGCGTATACCCATGGGTTGATCCTGAGGCTTATCTTTCATGCTATTCCTCATTTGGAAGCGATGCCACACCCGGTATTGACACCATTGCCACCCGATTAATCAACGAACCGGCCAAAGTGGGTATTGAAATCTCAGGAACCTACAATCCTGTTACCCGCACCATCAACGCAGATGTAACTGCTACTTTCGTTGAATCATTGCCTTCGGGCGACTGGCGCATCAACATGTTTTTGGTTGAAGATAGTGTGGTGGGATACCCCGGACTTGGTTGTTTTGAGGGATGGGATCAGCATTGCTATGATCATACTTTTGCTGACACACATTATCCTGGCATGTTCGACGGAGAATCAATCATTGGCTATCCGCACAGGCATGTAATGAGAGATGCCCTGCTTGGCAACTGGGGCGCATCGGGAATCATTCCCTCTGTTCCGGTTATTGAAACCGACTATGTCGCTACTGCTGAAATGGTTGTTGACACAGCTTATAAGGAAAATCACCTGTCACTGGTTGCATTTGTCTCATCATACGGTCCGAATAAAACTGACAAATTTATTATCAACGCAAACGATATTAAGCTATCTGAACTGATTTCCACAAACATTGCAGAAGAAAAATCCAACCTGATAAATGTTTATCCCAATCCGGCAATCAATCAGGTAAATATTGAATTTCCCCTGAAAAAAGCGGAATCCGTTACAATCAGCATTCTGAACATGATGGGTGAAACAGTAAAAACCATTTGTGAAGAAAATCCCGCAACCGGAATGTATTTTAAAGCCCTTGATATTTCAGAACTTGAAAGGGGAGTTTATTTTATCTCCATTGAAAGCAACAAAATCAAAGAAATCAAAAAAATAATTGTTCAGTAACAGTTGAACATCCACCGAAGTATTGTGAATATTAATGATGCTTCGGTGGTTTTTACTTTAAAAACATCTTATACAACTTCTTATATTCCATTCCGGCTTTCTCAATATAAAGAAAATAAGCGGTATTATCCCTGATTTTAATTTTCTCAACATGAATAAAATCGGGGATTTTGTATTGATCACCCAGTGTTCCATCTGATAGGTTAATCATGCGCAGAGTTGTAATCCCGTCTCTTTTAAAAAGCGCATAAACTTTTCGGGTAATTTCATCAATATAAATCTCTTCTTTCCAGAATTTATCCTTATGGTATGAAATCGGGATAGTGTCAAGTATTTCGCCTTCATCGGTGAGAAATTCTATCTGATCATCAACATAGTTGAAAATTACCAATGAATCGCCCAACTTAACCAAAGGGGCAAAAATCGGATCAAAAAAAGCCATTTCCTCGAAACGCAAATCGTGTTCATTCGGCGTAGCTCCCATTGCCCAAAACCGACCATTGAATGCCAGTCGTTCCAAAGCCAACTCATCACCAATCACCCTGATTTTTTGAGCACTGCTGTCTTTTTTACTAATTGAGTAATATAACAATACCTGATTTCTGTAATAATACTGTTTCAGGTAAAATTTATTATTCAACTCTTCAAGGCATTTGGGGAAAAGCGAATCAAAATCTGCAATTTCCATTGGATAAAGAAGCTGAATTCTGGTTGTATCAAAATATACCTGATATACTTTATCTCCGGTAAACATGTGTATGTAGTCCATGCAATCTCTGAAAAGCTTTTCCGGTCTTTTAACCGGAAGTGAGGTAATTGTGTCGCCGGTCTGGCTCATAAGAATCAAATATGGATCATTGAGCTTTCGGTATTTGCATGCCAAAAGAAGAATGTCATCCCCATAAAACTCATAATCCCACACATAAAGTGGTTTATCTTTCATCAATGGAATTGCTTTTGCATATACTGGAATTTCGGGACCTGTAAGTGGCACTTCAAACAATTGAACTTTAAGCAAGGATTTATCGGTTCTTTTTACTGTCAACTGTTTTTTCTCATAACCAATATGGGAAATGAATAAGGTTGCGGGTGAGCTTTTCAGGGTAATTGAAAAATATCCTTTTGAATTGGTGTTTGTGCCGGCCTGACTGGCGAACACAGTGATATTGACATTTTCAAGCGGTTTGCCTGTCAGGGTATCTGTTACATAACCCGAAACAATGTATTCCTGGGAAAACAATATTCCCGGGATAATCAGAAATATATATATTAATAATCCTTTCATTTTAGTTTTTCAAGAACTGTTTCGGCCTGACTGGCATAAAAACCCTTTTTGCGGATTATCTGCTCAAGAATTTCGATTGCCCCGTCGTTTTCCTTTTTCTTAATTAAAGTCATGGCCTTATACCAAAGGGCCTCCTGATCAAACACATTGATCTGATGTTTTATTGTTTCATCAAATGCTTTGATGGCTTTGTTCCATTTACCCAGATTATAATAACACAAACCACTGTAAAAATTTGCATTCTGGTCATTGGGAAACTGTGTTGAAATGATGCTCAGATCTTTAAGCGCATCCTTAAAATTATTTTGCACAAAATTGCCCAATGCAATTGATAAAAAATCCCTGTAAGGAATGAGTTCAACCTCATAATCGGGCACATAGGTATTCCTTTCCGATTCATTATTCTGGTATCTGGCTTCAATTCCGCCCAGATCATACCTGTATTTTTTTATCAGTGTTTTGTATATCCGTGAATAATCAACCACCTTAAGATCATGAATATAATCAGTTTCGCAATTGGTAATTTCATTGATAATGATATTTAATTCGGGCGATGAAGATTCAACCCTCAGTGTTTCCGGATCCTGTATTTGCATTTTTTCAGGATTTGTGCTTTTCTCAACAGGTTTTACCTGATTGTCAACAGTTTTTTTGTAGGTAATTTGCTCAGGAATTGCAATAGGTTGCGAATCTTCAATTTCCAGATCCGATTTTATTTGTTCAATTACCTGTGATTTTTCTGTAGATTTATTTTCTGCAACCTGAATTTTTTCCTGATTTACAGGATCATTTCCGGGTAAAAAGTAAGTAATGGCAAAAAAGATTAAACTTAGCGAAAAGACCGTAACTACGGCAATAGAAATGAAACCCTGTTTAACGGGAAACTTTGCCCTGAAAGATTTTTTGATTTTACTAATATTTTTAATTGCCTCAGGGTTATTTTCGTAGCCCTCAATGGCATCGGTTTCAAAGTCACTCTCACTGAGTTTTTTCTCTATCCGGTATTTTTCTTCGGGGATTAATTTACCATCAAGATACTTCTCCAGCTCCTGCGGGGTGAGCGGATTGGTATTCATGTTAATATTTTTAATTTTGTCTTTCATTTTTTTTCAGAAAAATTGTCCTTATTCTTCTGTCATTAGTATTCTGAGATTTCGTTTGCCGTTTTGAATGTGGCTTCTGACTTCATTATTTGTAAACCCGGTAATTTTGGCAATTTCATCGTAACAATTTTGTTCAAGATAAAAAAGAACGATGCACTCTTTTTGTCCGGTTTTAAGCTGGTTAATGGCTTTTTCAAGTTTTTGAATTTTACTTTCAGTCAGCTCATATTCATTTATTTCAGGCAAAGTTAGCTCAGCGGAATATTCCTGTTCGAATTGGTTAACGTGTTTTTGTTTTCTGTTGTCGGATCTGATTTTCATCAGACAGTGGTTTTTGCTCACAGTGTAAAGCCATGATTTGAAGTGCGTTATTTCGGTATTTTTGATATCGTCCGACATTTTTTCAAAGATCATCAAAACCGCATCAGCACTTTCGCTTTCATTCTTAAGGTATTTAAGGCAAACACCATAAACAAGGTGGTAATAGCGTTCAAAAAGCTCATTAAAATAACTATTCTTTCCTGTATTCCTGTAGTGTAGGACCAGGTGGGTATCAGACAGCTTTTTAATATTTTTTGAAAACAGGGTCATGAATTTTACTGAATTGTCTGCTAAGATAGTTTTTTTGTAAATAAAACAGGCGTCCTCCTTATGAAAAATAAGAAGGACACCATTCTCTCTTACTGTGTCGAAAGATAATAGTTAAGAACATCAAAGTAACCTTTCGATTCGATGATAACCACACCACCAGTTACATCTCCGTATTTAGCAGGAATTCCTCCGGTATAAATTGTCATCTGACCAATTGAATTACCAGGAAGCACATTTGCGAAATCACGTTGTTTTACTCCATCAACTATGCAAGTCGATTCACCCTGTCTTGATCCCCTGATAATAGGCTGTGTGCTGTTTTCGGGCACCTGAATATTGGGATCAGTGCGAAGAATACTGGTAACATTCCTGTTATCGGGCAGACTTTCAATTGCAGCAGGAAGCATGGTAATTTTTGATGGGTCTTCAGGATCAATAAGATTTCGGTGACCAGGTACAACAACTGTTCCAATAACCTTAGCGTCTGTTGACATTTTCATATCAGAAACAAAAGCTATTTTATCAGCTGACACATGAATACCGGGCAATTCCACATCATTGTAACCAAGAAATGAAATTTTCACAGTATATGAAGATGAATTCAGGGGTTTAATGGTGTAATTTCCATTTACATCAGTAGTTGTCCCGATTTTATTTCCACCATACTCTACATAAACGCCGGCACCGGGCAGAGGTTCTCCGTTTTCATCAAGCACCCTTCCTTTAATTACGCCATTTTGCGCCATTAAGAATGTGCCTGTGAAAAGAATTGCTAAAGTGATCATTAAATTTTTCATGGCTCTCATTTTTTAATTGTTAATATTGTTTTTGTTATTGAGATGCCAGCCTAAATCAAATTACATAAAATAAAAAACAAACCCGTCAAAATTTAATTTGACGGGTTTATGATTTTGTCAGTCTTATGCCTGAACAGTTTATTTTTTAGGAACAAAAGTCAGGTATATAAACTCATCCGAAGAATTTGGAGTCGGGTCGCTATCAAATGGGAAAGGAAATATTTCAAATGTTTTTCCACCATCTTTTGAATAGAATACTGCTCCGGGATACTTATTTTTCTCATTGCGGCTTGTTTCGGCTGAAGGAACTTCAACACCAACAACAAACTGGTCGCCATCAGTTACAAAATGTCTGTAACCGTAATAGGAACTTTCAGAATTTGCTGCAAATAATTTTTCGGGTGTTGAGTTTTGCCATTTTTTTCCCATATCATCGGTAAAAAAGATCTGATCTGAAGTGGCATAAACAATTCTGTCGCCACAGAAACCAATTCCTCTTGAAGAATTTCTTTCAGTTGGAGGAGTAATGGCTGTCCATGAATTTCCACCATCAGAGCTAATAGAAAGTACTGTTTCTTCGAAATACCATGCCTGTGCAATAATTTTTGAGCCATCGGCAGATACTGCCAACCATGAATCGGGACCCATTGCCGGACTTGAATGAATTGTATCCTTTAAACAAGGTGAGTTTTTAAGTTCCCAATTGCTGCCACCATCTTTAGAAGCATAAAACAGCCCTTTTGAACTTAAAGCATAAATCACATTCGCTTTTCCGGCAACAATAACATAACTTGAATAAACGCCATTTGTGGTGTCCATATTTTCAACAGGTGTCCAGGTTTTTCCACCATCGGTCGATTTAACCACGCTGATTCTTTTTCCCGGTACGCTGCCAAATAAAGTACCATTTTCATCAGAAGTCATGTATGTTGGAAATCCCATACATGTGTCTTTTTTAGCAAATTCCTTACCAAAATCAGAATTGTAAATTGAAGCCGTAGGGTAGTAATACATCAAAAAATGACCACCATTACGAGGAGGAGTTCCACTGGGTTTATCTTCGGTTTTTTCTTTTTCACCACCGCATGATACGAGTAGTGATCCGATTAAAATTGTTACAGCAAAAAATAAGTTTTTCATATTTCAATTTTTTAAATTAATTTGAAACAAACTTAAACCTTGTAAAGCCCGAAAAAAAAAATACTAAGTGAACGGAGTAAAAATCCGTGTGAACGGAGTGAAATCAAAAGTGAAGAAATTTATAGCGTAGGGAAAAATTTCAGCACGTCATTTTTGTATGATTTGCCAATGGGAATTTCATTTTTTGCAATCATAAGACAATTGTTATGAATGGCATCCACTTTATTGCAATTTATTATAAATGAACGATGTACCCGAATTAAAAAACTTGCATTTATTCGTTTTTCCAAATCCTTAAGTGTAAAACTCACCAATAATTTTTCTTTACCGGTATGAATAAAGGCATAATTATCAAAAGCTTCTAAAAAGAGGATTTCGTCAAACCTGATTTTTACACTCAAATTATTTTTGGTTTTTACAAAAATAAAATCATTTCCGGCATCACTTAAAATGGTGTTTTTTTCCTTATTCAGTGATGAAAAAACCAATTCAAGAGTTACTTCAATTTCCTTTTCAGTAAAGGGCTTAATAATATATCCCAGGGGATTGACAGACTTCACTCTTTCAACTGTATTCTTATCGGTAAACGCTGAAATAAAAACGATACCTATATTATGGTTTTTGATTAAGGTAGCCAAATCAATGCCATCTATTTCACTACCCAGGTTAATATCGAGTAAGAGGAGGTCGGGAAGCAACGATTCAATTTTCTTCTTAGCTTCAAATGGCTGATGGGAAACACCGCACACATCGTATCCAATATCTTTAATTATCCCCTCAAGATCGGAGGCGATAATCGGATCATCTTCAACAATAAAAATGCGTTTCTTTTCCATTTGATTACAAAGGTATATGAATTTTAATTAAAGTTCCTGAACTATTCTCAACAGTTATTTCTCCTGCCAATTTCTTAGTAAACGACCTCAAAAGCTGGAAACCAAAACCCCCGAAGCTTTCCATATTTCCAATATCTGAAATTCCTTTTCCATTATCCCTGATTGATAATTCCAATTTATTATTCTTTCTGATTGCTGAGATTTCTATCAATCCGTTATCATTATCTTCAAACGCATGCTTAAGCGAATTAATCAGGGTTTCATTTATTATCAAACCAACAGAAATAGCCATATCAACGGTCATTTCAATTTCATCAATATGATACTTGATTTCAATTTTTTTGCCGGCGGCGTTCGAGTCGAAAATGGAATTGCCTAAATCCATAAGATAGTCGGACAAGTTTATCCTGGCAATGTTCTCTTTGCTGTAAAGTTTCTGATGAATAAGACTGATAGAATGTATTCTGTCT
Organism: Bacteroidetes bacterium GWF2_38_335; assembly: GCA_001769535.1. Taxonomy (GTDB): domain Bacteria; phylum Bacteroidota; class Bacteroidia; order Bacteroidales; family GWF2-38-335; genus GWF2-38-335. Next base: position 77,572 of record MEOH01000019.1, on the reverse strand, counting down.
CTTGCCTGCTTTAAGGATTGAGATGCTTCAGTATCCTGAATTTTTCGGGCTTGCAGATTGAGCAGACTGGAAATTAACTGCAGGTTGTTTTTTACCCTGTGGTGCATTTCACGCAAAAGAACCTCTTTTTCTTTTTCGCGCAACTCAATAATTTCATTTTGCGCAATTAGTTTTAAGTTATTCTTTTTCAACACCCTACCCCATTTAACGACAACTATTACCAATATCAGAATTAATAATATTATAAGGATCAAAGAATTTCTGAAATTTATCTCACGTTCCTTTTTTTCTTTTTCCAGATTTCTTTCCTGAGTAAGACTTTGTATATTTTTTTGCTTTTCCGAAATATCATATTTTGTTTGAAGTTCGGCCAGTTTTTCATTATTACTGATATTAATGAGACTGTCTTTTTTAATCATATATTGAACCTGATGGAAATAGGCTTGTTTATAGTCATTTCCCTTTTCAAAAAGTAAGGCAAGTTGTCGGTGAAAAGATTGAGAAAAATCCCGAGCGCCAAGTTTTTCGGAAAAAGCCAGTCCCTCAAAGTAATAATACTCAGCCGTATCAGGTTTATCTAAAAGGGCGTATGCATCACCCAAATTCAGGTAGCAAGGCAATTTTCCGTATTCATCCCTGATTTTTACTTTTATATCAAAAGATCTGTTATAATAAGTGATTGCCTCATCCACTAATCCTGTTTCAGCTTTGAGAGAGCCGATATTGAATAAAGTCTGACTTATACCTTTTTGGTTTTTCTTTCTTTTTCTGATTTCAAGTGCCTTTTTATAATATGATCCGGCTTTTTTATACTTTTTCTCAATTTTATATATAATACCCAAATTATTGTATGATTCAGCCAAACCCAGTTCATCGCCCAATTCTCTGGAAATTTTCATGGCTTTTTCATAGGCAATTATGGCTTCTTTATTTTTCCCTTCTTTCCAATGGATGATCCCTATCTGATTCCATGCCTTTCCAATTCCCTCAGAATCCTTGTTTTTTTCTGCCAATTCAAGTGCCTGAACAAAATCAGATTGTGCTTTTATCAAATTTCCTTCCTTCGTGTAAACTTTCCCTGAACACAAATGTATATCACCAAGCAGTTTCGGGTTGTTAATTTTCGCAACAAGTTCAAAAGCATTGTCAAAGGCTTTGTGTGCTTCAATAAATTTGCAGTTTTCAAAAAGTAAATTTCCAGCTTTTATATACACTTCGCACGACTCTTTTATCTTGTTCGATTGCTCAAAAAAGATGGCTGATTGGAAATAATATTTTTTAGTTTTCGAAAGGCTGTCAAAATTCGACAAAATATCAGCGGCATCAAGATATGCTTCAGCTGCCAGATCAATTCTTTTCAATCTTTCAGATAATGCAATTGCTTTTTCAAGATATTCAACAGAAGATAAGGTATCTGTTTTTAAAGACACCCGGGCCGACATGATCAGTGATTTCACAATTGCAGCTGAATCGATGCTTTGTGAATTTGAACTGAAAGTTAATATCAGTAAGCAAAATGAAATTATGGTCTTAACAGGTATTATTTTCATCTTTTTTTTATTAAAAGAAAATGTCCATCTCTGGACATTTTCATCTAACCCTTAAAACACAACATGAAAGCCATGTTTCATTGTGTGAAACGTAAAATATAGAAAATTGTTACAAGGGAATGTTTATTTGTTCAGAAGCTGAAAAGTAAATTCATCCAGATAGCCAGAACCTGTTTTAATCCAATCAGTTTTGGATCCGGTTTTTTTAAAGCCTTTCTTTTTAAACAGGGCAATGCTTGTTTTATTATCTTCGGTAATATTACAATATAGCTGATGAAGATGAAGAATTTCGAATGCATAATCAATCGTAGCATCCAGGGCATCTGAAGCGAACCCCTTACCTCTGTCATTTTCTGATGCAATCAGAATTCCTATTCCGGCCCGCCCATGATGCGGATCAAAATCAAATATATCAATACAACCAACGGGCTTTGATTTTTTTTCAACAGTGACAATAACCAGTCTGAGCTGTTTTGTCTGATAAATATCCTGACCTGCGCTTTCAATGAATTGCTTTAGGGTAAACATACTGAACGGAGTCAGTGTATTGCTGACTTTCCAAACATCCGTGTTGTTTTCCCATGAATAAAGAAGATCAAGATCTCCGGGCTCAAGTGCCCTGAGTTTTATTTTCCCCGATTCAAGAAACTTCTTCATTATTTAATAACCCCGATGGGATTAATCGGAAGAGTTTGTTTGGAGTAAAAGAATGACGATTCCCTTGGTACAGAAAATACATTTTTAACAAATTCCACCTCGCTGTCAACAGGGCTAACCAGGTATTTTTTGCCCCTCTCAACCACGATCAGATAGCTGCCGTTGTTTTTGTTCGGACGGTATTTTCCTATTACTTTCATCGTTTCGGCATCTTTTACTTCAATGGTGAGGTCCTGGACTATCTCATTGCTGCTTTCTTTCTGAATTGTTCCGCTGATCACAACGAATGATCTTTCGGGCAATGAAAGAAGGTCCATCATATAAACATCCTGACCACCATAACCGCCTTTTTCTTCTTTGGAATAGTAAGCTCTTTTGCCATCTGCTGAAAGCACATAAAAAGCATCATCATTAATGGTGTTGATTGGATAGCCAAGGTTTTTGGGCTCGGTAAAAGTGCTGTCATCCTTCAATGAAGAAGAAAACAGATCGAAGCCGCCCATTGAGTTATGGCCTTTGGAACTAAAATACAGGGTTGTTCCGTCCTGGTGCATGTACGGACCGGTTTCATCATAGGGAGTATTGATGATGTCGCCGCAATTTTCGGCCCATCCCCATTCACCGTTTGGAAGTCGTCTGACTCTATAAATATCAAACCCACCTTTTCCACCATCACGGTCAGATGTAAAATAAAGTGTTTGTCCATCAGGTGAAAGTGAAGCATGTGTCTCATTACTGGTAGTGCTGATATTGGAACCCAGTTTAACCGGACGACTCCAATCCTGGATTTCATCTATATACTTACTTGAATAAATATTTCCAACACCAATGTCGTCGCGGTAAATAAACAATTCCCTTCCATCGGATGACAATGCTATAGAAGCCTCATGCTCAATAGTGTTAATGTTAACAGATATTTTTTCAGCTGGTTGCCATTCATTATCCTTCATTTTTGACATATAGATGTCTTCGAAGAACTTACCATCGCGGGTTTTAATATTTCCGGTGCTGCCTTTTCTGCGCGAAGTAAAAACCATCATGCTTTCGTCGGCTGTGATAACCGGACTGTGATCGTCGAATTCGGAATTCACAGCATTTGAAAGCAAGTGAATTTCAATCGTTACGGGATTTTGAACAAGCGCCATGGCATTTATCGAATAGTTTTTCTCAATGTCAAGTTTCTGCAGAACTTCAAATTTATCGAGAACAAAAGGGCGATATTGGTCAAACATTTCAATGGCTTCCTGAAATCTCAGTTCTTTATGGTAACATTCGGCCAATAGGTTATAAGATTCAGGAGGTGATTTTTTTTCTTTATGGGTATTTGGCAGATACGTTGGAGATACGTCTTTAACAGCACTTTCAAAATGTCTGAGGGCCTTTTTGTGATTGTGCATTTTGATAAAATATATCCAACCAATCTTATAGTTTACATTTGCGTTTACTGTATCATTATTGAAAATTGTAAGATAAGATTTAAGAGCAGTTTCATAATCCTCAATCTGCATCGCCCTTTCGGCTTTAATAAATTCCTTTTTGAAGTTGAATTTACCTTGACTGAATCCAGCATTAATAATTAGTCCCAGGAGGACAAACAGTAAACATTTTTTCATAATAAACTGTTCAGTTTAAGTTAGTTTTATTGTTTTCAGTTCTTCATATATTTTTTCACGTTTACCACAAAAGCGTCGGGATAACCCAGATCAATAATTTTCTGGATTTCCTTTTTGGCTTCATTGTATCCAATGTATTCGCCCACTGTAAATCTGTAGTAACCGTCTTTTCCAATGTATGTTTTAATATTCTTCAGATTTTTAAATTCAGCAAGATTTATAGGAGTTTTAAGCGCCTTAATCTGAATTGTATAGATGTCGTTATCCAAATCGAATGTAGAGTTGTCAACCTGATTCTGAACAACCTGCTGCGCTGCCGGATATCTTACATTAAGATCATTTTCGCTGATAATTTCGGATTCAGGGAAACCAAAAGAAATCAATTTATTCAGGTCTTTAATGGCCTCAGACTTTTCGGTATATTCACCCACGTAATAAATAAATCCTTTTGAATAGGTCCTGGTTTCAAGACGTTTCATAAGTTTATCCTTATCACCGCTGATAATTTTTTCAGTAGTAAAAGTGCTGTTGTCAAGTTTAGTTTTTGACTCAGCAATAAGAATGGTGTATTTCATATCGCGTTTTCCGCGTACCAATAAGTTATCGGGTACAACTATCTGTTCAACAACTACAAGAGAAGGATCGGCATTGAGCAGCTTAATTTCAACCCTGCGGTTTAATGAGCGGCCATCGGGATTATCAGAACCATCGTTATTTTCGTTAATGGCAACAGGATCATCTTCGCCCATTGCTTTGGCTACGAAACGCTCGCTTGAGATTCCCTTTTCAACAAGATAATCAATTGCTGATCTGGCTCTTTGTTCAGAAAGTTTTTTATTGAAAGTTGCGCTTGATTTTGAATCGGTATGACCAACAATTTCAACATAAATGGAAGGATTTTGCTGCATGATCTTGAGCAACTTTTCCAGTTCGATCTGCGACTCACGTTTCAAGTCAAATTTTCCGTAATCATAAAACAGGTTTCTGATAACAATGTATTCACCTTTACTGACCTCAATGGGAATCAGTTCAACATTGATAACAATTTCGGTACGGGTATAGATTTTCGGGATAAAAAGTCTTTCAACATGAAGCTTGTAGCCCGAACCCCTGTAGTCAATCCTGAAATTACCCGATGAAACTTCTGCATTATAAAGTCCAGAGTATTTATCAGCCAGCAATCTGCCAAGAGTATCTTTGGATAAAGAATCAATCAGAAATATTTTAAAATCTTCGGGAAGTTCACTGCGGTTATCAGCTGTGGTAACGGTACCTTTCAGAATAATTTCTGTTTTATTGGTTTCGGGAGGAGATACTTTAATTCGGTAAATATCATTGTTTCCTATATTTACCCTGTCATTATTATTTAATGGGAAAAAAGCATATTCGCCGTTTGACTTTGGCAAATAAAACAAGTCATTACCAACAGTATTGATCGGGTATCCTATGTTCAACGGAGATGACCATTGATTGTCGCCAATAAGGGTTGAGTGAAAAATATCAAAACCGCCCATGGAATAATGTCCCTGGGAACTAAAATACATGGTTTTACCGTCTTCCAGGATAAAAGGTGTTTCTTCATCAAATGGAGTGTTAATGGTTGGTCCGAGGTTTACCGGCGCACTCCAGTCACCTGTAACAGGATCAAGAATTGATTTGTAAATATCCAATCCGCCAAAGCCGCCTTTTCTGTCGGAGGTAAAATAAAGTGTTTTTCCATCAATGGTAATGGATGCATGCGATTCCCATGACTTTGTATTAATGTATTTATTCAGTTTTTTCATGGGCTGCCATTCACCCTTTTTCAACTCACATACATAAATATTTCCGTCATCATTATCATCGCTGACTACATAGAGATGAGAACCATCAGCCGAAATGGTAACAGGAACAGTTCTTTTTGTTGCGTTGATATCTTTGGTAATATTTACGGGTGTTGTCCATTTTCCATCAACTTTTTGGGAAAAATACAGGTTATCCATGGTATAGTCATGGTTTATCACACCGAGGTCAATATCAGGAGAAAAGTTGTTGTTTTTACCCTGAGTAAACACGATGGTTTTTTCATCTTGTGAAACAACGGGGCAGTTTTCAATCTGGGCAGGTGAGTTAATCTGATCCCCGAAGCTTTCGGCATCAAGCTCAACGGGTAGTCTGAGCAATTCGCTGGCATTATAACATGATTGAATTTCGCGCTCCACATATTCAATATAAAAAATGTCACCCACATCAAGCATTTCAATAAACTGTTTATAAATCTCAATGGCTTTGTCGAATTGATGGGCGTAGCGATAGCCGTTACCAAGATAAAAAAGTGCTTCATCCGGAGCTTTTCTTTCATGGTAAGATCCTTCGCTGTAGCTTGTTGTAATGTCTTTTGAAGCTCTTTCAAGATAAGGAATGGAAAGAGTTTTCTGGCCTTTTTCGTTCGGGAGATGCAAATAACACATGCCAATTCTGTAATTAACATTGGCATTGTTTGGATCTTTTTGATAAATCTGCAAATACAAAGGCAACGCTTTATCGAAATTTTCATATAGATAGAAGTATTCAGCATCCATGAAAAGGGTTTGCAATTCCTCGTCATCCTGCGAAAAAGCACTTCCGGAAATTATGAAAATAATCAGTAATGTGTTTAAAATTCTTTTCATACTAACTTTAAACGAAAATAAAAAGAATTGGTTATAAAATAATTTTTGCGTTTGTTAACCTGCATTTGTTAATAGTTTATCAATGTTTTATTTTGTAATTATCAGGAACTTGAATTTTATTAATAATCAGTCTGGAGTTGCCTTCCTTAACTATCTTAATTTCAACGCGCCTGTTATATTTTCTGGTCTGTGGATTCAGGTCAATTGAAATGGGTGTTGTTTCCCCAAAAGATTTGGTAATAATATTATTAGTATTGACTCCTTTATTCACCAGATAATCTTTAATAAAATTAGCTCGTTTTAAAGACAACTGCATGTTGTAACCGGCATCACCCTGCTGATCGGCATGACCATCCAATTCAATGACAGCCATTGAATTAGCCAGCATGTATTTTGCCAGATTATCAAGATCTGCAGTATAACCGGCTGTCATGTGTTTATCAAAATCAAAGAGGATTTCATTTACTGTAAAATCTCCGGCAGAATTTTGATAAACATCTGAATCGTTGTGACTAACATTATTGTTGTTATTGTTCAACGCTGTTAAATCATCATTTGTTCCTGTGATATCAAGGTTTATTATTTTCTTATTGCCATCAGGTTTATCGGTCAGTCTTGATTTATCAATTCCTTTATTTACAAGGTAATCAATCACTGCTTTTTTCCTTTGGTCGGTTAAATTTTCCAATCCGGCAATTTTATCGGATGAGATAGAAAAGTAAATCGAAGGATCTGATTTCAGCAAGTCAGCTACCTTATCAAGGATATCTTTTGTACTTTGATTCAAATCGGTTTTTCCTGCATCAAATTTCAAGGCATAATTTTTATCGGCAATCAGATAAATATCATCAGGATCGCCGATCATTTCGATTTTAATTATCTTTTTATTCTGTCCCTTATCCGAACCCGGCTCAATAATCCTTGACTGATCGATGCCCTTTTTAGTGAGGGTTCCGGTCAATGTCATTTTTCTTTTTGCGCTGAGGTCTTCAAGAGCAGGTATTTTATCTCCTGAAATCTCAACTACCATATCCGGGTTTTGTTTGAGGAGTTCGGTTACCTGATCAACGCTTTTCATGCTGATGGTCTTTATTTCAGCTTTTCCCTTTTCAAATTCAACTTTAAACTGCTGGTCGCTGTTTAAATTGTTTGAGGCAAGAATATCAGCCGGATCGCCTACAATAACCACATTAATAAGATCGCCGGCAATATCCGGATCGGTATTGTCTTCAATAATTCTTGACTGCTGAATTCCTTTGGAGGTAATATCATTAACCACTGCCCTTTTCCTTAAATCATTCAGGTTAATATTGGTTCCGTCGGCAAATGTAAGATTCATGATTTTATCAGGATTGTCTTTCAGCATTTCGGCAATATTTGCAATCATTACTTCGGCGGATTCATCAATATCTGCTTTGCCTTTCTGGAAATTTATATAGAATATTTTTTTCGGAGCGCCCAATACAATCTGCTGCAGCTGAATGGCTTTCTTTATTTCCTGATAGGATGTTTTAGCCGGCACCAAAAGGTTTTCGGTATAAGTCAGGTTGTCATCACCCTCAACAAAAATATTATATTTCTTTTCGGGAGAAAGGATAAAAAGGAATTTACCGGTTTTTGAGTTTGGTGTGTAAACCCCTGCTGTTTCATTTGACTCGAGGTCGGTTAGGGTTATTGCAATATTTTCGGGTTCACGTCCGTCGAAATAAGAAACAATTCCGGTCATAACAGTAAGCGGTTTGGTTTGACTTCCCGGAACTTCAATAAGATAAAGGTCATTTTTGCCAATTCCGCCCGACTGATGAGAAGCGTAATATGCGCGCTGGCCGTCGGGAGTTGGAACATAAAACACATCATCTTCAGTGGAATTAATTGGATAGCCAATATTTGCGGCTTTAGTCCAGCCATTATCTTCATTGTATGAATAAAAAATATCAAATCCACCCATTGAGGTATGTCCCTGTGAACTAAAGAACAGCGTTACATTATCGGGGTGAATGTATGGACCATCTTCATCAAATTCGGAATTGACATTCGGACCAAGATTTTGTGCCTGTCCCCATTTTCCATCAGGCAACCTGCGGATCACATAGATATCCAATCCGCCAAAACCGCCTTTTCTGTCGGATGTAAAATACAGTTTTGTTCCATCAGAAGACAGTGAGGCATGTGTTTCACGGTATTTGGTATTAACGGGCTCGGGAAGTTTTTCGGGAACACTCCATACATCGCCATCAAGACGGCTCATATAAATGTTTCCATCACCTTTATCATCGCGGTAGATAAAAAGTTCCTGACCATCTACAGACAGACCAATAGTAGCTTCATGGCCTTCGGAGTTGATGTTGGTGCCAATGGAAGTCGGACTGGCCCATACATCTCCGGTTTTATGGGAAATAAAAATATCTTCGAAATACTGGTCATCGTCTGATTTTTTATCCTCGGGATTGATACCTCTTTTAGTGGTAAATATAAGCACTGATTCATCGGCTGAGAAAACCGGACTGTGTTCATCGTACTGGCTGTTGACACTGCTTCCCAGATTTGTGATATTCATATTAACCGGCTTTTTGATCAGTTCAATGCCATTTTGGGACATTTGAATTCCGCGGTCAATTTCCTTTGCTAAATCAGAGCCATTGTCATTAATTTTATTTTTCAGTTCGGTAAAAGTAGTGATGGCTTCATCGAATCTGTAATTAACATGATATGCCCTTGCCAGATAAAGCAGCGCTTCGGTAGGTGCTTTTTTTTCACTGAATGAACTTGGGTCATAATCATCAGACATGTCCTGAGTTGCCATTTCAAGATATCCAATTGCAAGTTCTTTCTGCAATGCCGACTCAAGGTAACAGTAACCAACTTTAAAATTCAGGTTGGCATTCATGGGTTCCTTTTTCAGCAGTTCCTTGAAAAGTTCAACTGCACCTTCATAATTGCTGTTGTCAACCATGGTTTCTGCAGCTTCAAATTTTTCAAGGTCAGATTCCTGAGAGAAAAGATTAAAACTAAAGCCGCAAAGCAATAAGATAAGTGTAAATGCGTATTTTTTCATAGTCCGTAAAATATTTAAAGTACTTAATCTAAAGGGTTTATAAATTTATCGACTAAGTATTAAACAAGCCCGAAATATAAAAAAATATATGGAAAAAATACTTAAGAATCAGTTAAATATTACGTTCGGGGTCGAAATTCTCGAGGAATTTCACAATTTTGCTAAGGAACAAACCGGCAAGATTTCCATCAATAACTCTGTGATCATGAGTTAAAGAAAGGTACATCATATGCCTTACGGCAATAACATCACCGGCAGAAGTTTCAATTACAACCGGGCGTTTTTTAATAATTCCAACCGAAACAATAGCCGATTCGGGCTGATTGATAATAGGCGTTCCGGTAAGTCCACCAAAAGAACCCAGATTTGTAAGGGTGATTGTGCCGCCTTTTATTTCATCGGGTTGCAGTTTATTTTCACGTGCTCTGCCTGCCAGATCATTTACAGAAGAGATAATTCCGCGCAGACTTTTTTCGCATGCGTTTTTAATTACGGGGACAATAAGGTTTCCATTGGGAAGAACAGTAGCCATACCCACATTAACAGTTTTTTTTCTGATAATATTATAGCCGTCGACCGATACATTAACCATTGGGTAATCTTTGACTGCAAAAACAATAGCCTCAATAAATATCGGGGTAAATGTCAGTTTTTCATTATATTCCTTCAGGTATTTTTCCTTGTTTTTTAGTCTCCAGTTCACCAAAGTAGTTACATCCGCTTCGGCAAACAAGGTAACGTGCGGTGCAGTATGTTTTGACATTACCATATGATCGGCAATGAGCCGGCGCATTCTGTCCATTTCAATAACTTCAACATTTTTTCCATGGTCAAAAGCGACCGGAGTAATAGGTGCAGCAACAACTTTTTGGGGTTTTTCAGGTTGTGAGGTTACAGTTTGCTGAGGTGATTTTTTATTAATATAGTTGACCACATCTTCTTTGTTGATTTTGCCATCGGCGCCTGATCCCGGAATTTTTTCAATATCTTCATCCGAAAGATTTTCGTTTTTTATAATGCTTTTTACCAGCGGGGAAAGATATTTCCCTGAAGATGATTTGACCGGTGGTGCTGTATTTTCAACAGTTGAAACCACTAAATTACTTTCAGGCAATTTTTGTTCAACAATCTGCTCAACAACAACAGGTTCAGTAAGGGCAGCATTCAGGTCGGTTTCAATCAGCGCGACGACAGAACCGATATTTACGATTTCTCCTTCATTGACAAGAATTTTGATTATTCGTCCTTTTTCAGGAGTTGGCAGTTCTGAGTCCACTTTATCGGTAGCAATTTCAAGAATGGGCTGATCGGCTTCAACCACGTCGCCTTTTTTCACAAGAAGTTTGGTTACCGTTGCATCTGTAATTCCCTCGCCCATAGGAGGAAGTATTATCTGAACCTGAGCCATTATATTTATATTTTGTTTTTATTTAGTCTAAATAATGTACAAATTTACTGTTTTTTTTTAAAGAAACAATATTGATGGGGATTTTGTTTAATTTGATGGATGATGGATGATGTACACAACTGTGGTCGTGACAACTCCCCTCCTTGGATGGGTTGGGGGGGAGGGTAGACTCTGTTATGATGATGGATGATGAACACAACTGTGGTCGTGACAACTCCCCTCCTTGGAGGGGTTGGGGGGGAGGGTAGACTCTGTTATGATGATGGATGTTATGGGTTATGGGTTATGGGTTATGGGTTTTAATTAGTCGATTATACAAAACACTGTCAATGATCTTCAATGTATCAAGACTCTCAATAATAATTGATTCAAATCCGTTGGTGTCATATTTCTTCATGAAACCATTTTTGGGATTGTAATGAATTTTGTATTTCAATTTTCCTGTAATCGTATCATTTTCAATATATTTAAGCTTCGAAATACCAAAATCAAAAATACTGGGCCAAGATTTTCTTTTTACTGAAAAAAATAATTTTCCATGATTAGTATATGTTTTCTCGATGGTAAAATTTCCTCTTCCTTCATATAATATTCTTGGGTGAAAAAAATTTAAAACAGAAGTTCTGTCAACTCTAAAAACCTTCTGTATCAAAACACCAGTTGAATCATACAACCTCCATTTTTCTATATAATTACCATCCCTATACTTAACTCTCATTTGTCCATTTTGATAGTATTTAGATCGTTCTGTTATTAAATAGTGTATTGTTTTAGTTTCTTTTTCATGGTATTTAATATTACCGTTTTTATGAAAACCCTGATATTCATTTGTTTCATAAAAAATGCTGCAACTGGACAAAACAGCTGTTAAGACTAAAAATACAAAAATTACTCGAAATTTCATAATATCCAATTGTGGTCGGCCTATAAATTACTCCTTCTCATCACCACTATCACCTTCAGCTTCATAAATTTCCGTTTCTCCTTCCGGATAATCATCTCTCCATCCTTCAACTTTTCCTTCAATTGCAGATTCCGCAAGAGTTTCTATAATACCCTCATACCCCCAGAAATCATCTTGTGCACATCCGCAATTAATATCAATTACAACAGATAATCCGGTAATTTCATGTGATTCTTTCCAAATTTTCCTAATGCTTATATCTTCTTCGTTAATGAATTCTTTTACCTCACTTAACGCATCTTTAAGTGATTCTTTGTCACTAAACCTGAATTCGCCTTTAAATTTAATGTCAACCATAACGAATCTATGTCTTAAAAGTCACTAATTGACTTATATCTTCTACTAATTGTTTTTTGTCGTTTTATCTTTGGTTCCATCCTGATTCCAACTTCTAACTACCTTTACAATGTCACCTATATCATATCTGACAATTCTTTTTTTATTTCCATTTGGGTAATATTCTGTCCACCTACCTTGTTTAAAATGAGTTCTCTGACCATTACCTCTTCCACTGGGAGTGTATGATAATTTCAATTGCAATTTTTTTCTGCCTTTTTCTTTTATTTTGCCATTCTCATAAAACTCTTTGGTCTTAATGATCCGCTTTACAGTCTGAGTTTGTCCAACCGTTATAGTCAAAAACAAAATCATTATTACAAGTAAGTTTTTTTTCATTTATATCTTCTTTGCCTTGTGCCTGACTATTTGCTAACAACTACAATTCAACTCAAAACTTACCTCCCCAAAAACCTGAAGCCATTGCGCATGATAATAAAATCGTTGGTTATTTTATATTCTTTTGCGTAAATCACATTGAGGCGTTCTTTTACTTCATTTGATATTCCGTTCTTTTTGCCGTGTGAATCGACCGGACTAAGGATTCCAGATCGCAATTTAGGAAGGTTAAATGTGGTAATGTCCTCACCGGTAAAATAACCTACCCATGATTTAAGGCCAGCCATTACAATAAATATATTTCTGAGATACCCCAGGGGATTTTTAACAAAGAACAGTGTAACCGGAAAAGAAATAAGCAATAGCAGAGATGCTGAAAAATCATAAAACCTTTTATTTCTCCGATTTTTATCGGTTCCGATCGAATTGATTTCGAGGGTGTACAAATCTCCCGAAGTATGTATGGAATTAGAGCCAATCACCGAGATGCTGTCGGGGGATGCAATTTTATAGTCAATTTTAATTTCAGACAACACCAGCATATTTCCGATGATCTTTTGAGCAGTTATGTCGCGGGCACAAAAAATCACCTCGTCAATTTTATGGATTCTGATGATATCCTGCAACTGGTCAACACTTCCTATATAAGTTTTTCCTCCGGTATTTTCGTCAACGCTTATAAAACCAACAATTTCGGGTTTCACCGCTGTTTTGTTCAGCAATAAACTTACTCTTTTCGCCTCATCTTCTATTCCCACAATCACTCCTCTTTTCTTAATTTTAGAGCTCAATTTATATCCGCCAAATCCAAAAATATGAAAAAGTATTCTGAGTCCGAATGATGAAACCACAGCCCATGCCGATCCAATCAGTATCAACGCTCTTGAAAACCTGACCTCTTCATCAAGCAAAGCGTAAATTGATAAAATAATCACCGAGCCAATTACCAGTCCGCGCAGCACCCTCCAAAGCTTAACGGGCTTGTCGTAACCTCCGGAATAATATGATGAAACCAGCCAAATCAAAATATAAAACGGTACCACAATCAAGAGGTATTCATCGGGGTATACCCCTGTTTCTCCGAACTTTGATTTTTCGTAATAGGGAGTGATAAACCAGAATCCGGCAAAAATAAGAAGGGCATCCAGGGCAGGAAGGAAAATATTTTTCAGAAAACGGCTGAAAATGGCAATAAAAGCACGGAAATACACAGCCGAATTAATAATAAAAGAGTAAAACTTGGCATTGTTCTTTGAAAAATGCTTTTGTGCAAAAATGATCATGGCATTATAAAAAACCCGCACATAGTTGACACTGCCTTTTTTTGTGCTTTCTCCTTTATAGTGAATTATTGTTGTTTCGGGGTAATAATAATTTTCAAAACCCGCTAATTTTATGCGATACGACATATCAATATCTTCACCATACATAAAGAAACTTTCATCAAGCAGTCCGGTTTCATCAAGAACTTTTTTTCTCATCAGCATAAAAGCCCCTGAAAGGATATCCACTTTATGAATTTTATTTTTATCGAGGTATGACAGGTGATACTGAGCAAATTTTTTGGATTTTGGGAACAAGCGGCTTAGACCGAAAATTTTATAAAAAGCAACCTTTGGAGTAGGGAGTCCGCGTTTCGATTCAGGAAGAAAATTCCCCTTACCGTCAATCATCTTCACTCCCAGTCCGCCCGCATCAGCATGCTCATCCATAAATTCCGTAATTTTCTTGAAGGTATCCTCTTCTACAACAGTATCCGGATTTAAGAGCAAAACATATTCGCCTTTCGATAGTTTAATGGCCTGGTTGTTGGCTTTTGAAAATCCAACATTCTTTTTGTTTTCAATGAGAATTACTTCCGGAAATTTCTGTATTACCATGGCGCATGAACCGTCAACGGAGTTGTTGTCAACTACAAAAACCTCTGTTTCAATTCCCTGCATGGCCTTTCGAACCGAATACAGGCATTGCTCAAGAAAGTACTTGACATTATAATTGACGATAACTACAGATAATTTCATCAGATAAAAAACTCAATTATGGCAAAAATAGTATTAAAAAATGAAAAATCAATTTTGAATTGAACCCGGACAATCGAATCCTTATGAACCTTTTCCTATTTCAAATGTTGTTTACAAAAAAGTAAACGACATGAATAACGCAATTTTTAATATACAGATGCCTGAGAACGAACCCGTAAAAGATTATAAAGCCGGGTCATTTGAAAGAAGGGATTTAATTGCCGAAATCGAAAGGCAGAAAAATGAAATTATTGAAATACCATTGATAATTAATGGTAAAGAAATAAAAACAAGCAATACGGGCAAGGTAGTGATGCCCCATAACCACAGCCATGTTTTGGCAACCTACCATATGGCAGGGGAAAAGGAAGTGGAAATGGCCATCGAAGCAGCTCTTAATGCGCATAAATATTGGGAAAGCACCTCATGGATCGAAAGAGTTTCAATCAATTTGAAGATAGCCGAGCTGATCCGCACCAAATACCGGAATGTTATCAATGCCTCAACCATGTTGGGTCAGGGAAAAAATGTTTTTCAGGCCGAGATAGATGCAGCCTGTGAAAGCATTGATTTTTTCAGATTCAATGCCTATTATGTATCACAAATTTATAATACTCAGCCCATTTCAGAGAAAGGAAACCTTAACCGGCTTGAATACAGGCCACTTGAGGGTTTAGTTTTTGCCGTTTCGCCGTTCAATTTCACTTCCATATCGGCCAATCTTGCAATGGCTCCGGTACTTATGGGAAATACAGTTGTTTGGAAACCTGCAACCACATCGCTCCTGTCCAATTACTATCTGATGAAAATTTATAAGGAGGCCGGAGTGCCCGACGGAGTTATCAATTTTATCCCGGGAAAAGGATCTGTCATAGGCAATAAAGTTTTGACACATAAAGATCTTGCTGGTGTTCATTTTACAGGTTCGACATCCACTTTCAATAAATTCTGGCATACCATTGGAAACAATATGGGCAAATACCGTTCTTATCCACGAATTGTTGGTGAAACGGGCGGCAAAGATTTTGTTTTCATGCACGAATCAGCCATTCCGGTTGAAGTAGCCACAGCGCTGGTTCGAGGAGCTTTCGAGTACCAGGGACAAAAATGTTCAGCCGCTTCGAGGGCATACATTCCGGCATCAAAATGGAACGAAGTAAAAGAACACATAGGTGAAATGCTTAACCAAATCACTGTCGGTGATGTGGAAAAATTTCCAAACTTCATGAACGCAGTAATTGACGAGGCAGCATTTGACAACATCATGTCTTATATTGAAAAGGCTCGACTTTCAGAATCAGCCGAAGTAATATTTGGGGGTAATGGTGACAAATCAACGGGATATTTTATCGAACCGACTGTTATTCTTGCAAAGGACCCGCATTTTTTAACAATGGAAGAAGAAATATTTGGTCCGGTTCTTACAATCTATGTGTATCCTGATGAACAGTTTGAACAAACGCTGGAACTTTGCGATACTTCATCACCGTATGCATTAACCGGGTCTGTTTTTGCCAGCGACAGAGCTGCCCTCACCCATGCCTGCCAAAAACTCAAATATGCTGCCGGAAACTTTTATTACAACGACAAGCCAACAGGAGCGGTAGTCGGACAGCAGCCCTTTGGAGGATCAAGGGCATCGGGAACAAACGACAAGGCAGGAAGCCAATTGAACCTGATGCGATGGATTAGTCCGCGCACCATCAAAGAAACCCTGGTCCCTGCCACAGATTTTAAATATCCGTTTATGAAGGAAGGGTCGTGTGGAAAGACGCCGAGTTAGTATAGGAATATTACCCATTCATCTCATCCAACTCAAGCCACCGCATTTCCTTTTCATCGAGATTGCTGGAAATTATGCCGTATTCCTCCGATTTTTTCACCAGATCGTCGGCACCAAAGCGGCCTGAATTCATTTCTTCTTCCAGTACAATCTTTTTTCTGGAAAGTTCTTCAACTTCTCTCTGAAGTGTTTCGTACTCAATTTTTTCCTTGTAAGTGAGTTTCTTTTTTTCTGTCAGAGGTTTTTGTCTCACTGTCTTTTCTTTTGCTGTGGAAGCCGGACGAGCAGCTTCAAGTTTTTCGTAGTGATCGCGGTATTGGGTGTAATTTCCGGGAAAGTCCTTTACCACACCATTACCTTCAAACACAAAAATATGATCAACAATTTTATCAAGAAAATAACGGTCGTGAGATACAACAATGACACAGCCGCTGAAATCTTTGAGATAATCTTCAAGCACGTTCAGGGTAAGTATATCCAAATCATTAGTTGGTTCATCGAGAATAAGAAAATTGGGATTTCTCATCAAAACGGTCATCAGATAAAGACGTCGCTTTTCTCCACCGCTTAACTTGCTAACGTAAGAGTATTGAGTTTTATGTGGAAAAAGAAAATAATTCAGAAAGGAGGTCACCGACATTTTATTGCCATCGCTCAGGGTAACTATTTCAGCGATGCTTTGGGCCACTTCCACAACTTTTTCGTTTTCATTAATTTTAATCCCTTCCTGGGTATAATAACCGAAATTGACAGTCTGGCCGGCATCCACCTCACCTGAATCAGGCGATAGTTTGCCCGTTAGCATGTTCAAAAATGTAGATTTGCCGGTGCCATTTCTTCCAATAATTCCAATTTTCTCGAAACGTGAAAAAATATAGCTGAAATCATTCAGGATTTTTAAATCCCCAAAGGATTTTTTCAGGTTTTTGACTTCCAGAACTTTTTTTCCCAGACGGGCCGACTGTACATTCAGATTGATTTTTTCTTCCTTGATGGTTACCGACGCTTTTTCCTGAAGGTTGTAAAATTCATTGACCCGGTATTTTGCCTTAGTGCTTCTAGCTTTTGGCATTCGGCGCATCCAGTCGAGTTCGGTACGCATAAGATTTCGTGCCTTATCTGTTTCACTGAGGATATTTGAGATGCGCTGGTCTTTTTTCTCAAGATATTTGGAATAGTTTCCATCATATTTATACAGAACCTGTTCATCAAGTTCCCATATTTCATCACAAACCCTGTCGAGAAAATAGCGGTCGTGGGTAACCATAAGCAAGGTTATCCGGCTTTCGAAGAGGTAATCCTCGAGCCATTCAATCATATCCAGATCAAGATGGTTGGTGGGTTCATCAAGAATAAGCAGCTCGGGTTCACCCAAAATGACCGAAGCCAGGGCAACCCTCTTTTTCTGTCCACCCGAAAGGTTTTGGATTTTTTTACTAAAATCATCCAGTTTCAGTCGGGTAAGTACCTGTTTCACTTTCGAATCATAATCCCAGGCCTTAAGCCGGTCCATTTCTGACAAAATGTGCTCCAGGTTTTTAGTGTCATTATCCTCAACAAACTTATGATATTGCGAAAGCACGGTATTCATTTCATCCGAAGAATGAAGCACCTCATTTAATATGGTATTGGCTTCATTGAGCACAGGATTTTGTTCAAGATATCCTGTTTTCAATCCGTTCATACGGGATATTTTTCCTGAATCGGGCTCTTCCCTTCCTGCAAGAATATCCAGCAATGAAGATTTTCCGGCACCATTGCGGGCTATCAGGGCAATTTTCCTGTCTTTGTCGATATTTATATTAATATTTTCAAAAAGGATAAGGTCGCCTATTCGTTTTGATATGGACTCGGTCTGGAGGTAGCTGGGCATGGGGCGAGGGGGTTAGTTGTTCTTATTGTTCTTTTGGTTCTTTTGGTTCTTTTGGTTCTTTTGGTTCTTTTGGTTCTTTTGGTTCTTTTTGTCCCGAAAATGAAATTTTCGAGGATGCTCGACTTTAGTCGGCATTCTTTTTGTTTTTTTTGTTTTTTTGTTTTTTTGTTATTTTGTTGCTAGGACTTCGGACTTCCGACTTCGGACTTCGGACTTCCAACTTCCCCCTCCTCTACCAATCTCCCAGGCTAAAAAATCTGACAGTGTATTTCAGTTCGGCTGATTTTCCTTTTAAATCCTGCAATCCGGTTATTTTTACTGTATAAATAGAATAATTCACGTAATAATTGTAATAATACTTATTTTCTTCATTGATTTCAACGGGTGGCCTAAACAAAATGGTGTTATCAAGGGCAGCTTTATTTGAGACTTTTAGATAACCTGAATAATCATCTTCGGCTGACATTGAATTATCAAGAGTCCATGATTTTTTATCGTTTATGCGGGAGATGATCACTTTCACTTTTTCAGGATCTGGGGTTTTAAATTTCTCAGGATCAAGGGTGCATGACCACAGATGTCCGATCCCGAAAAATTCAGTAGGAAAATATCCGGGAGCAGGCCAGCAGATCGCCGGCAAAGGGAATTTCTTTGTTTTATCAAGATCAGATATATAAAGCGTTGTATAATTGTCGCACTGGCCTATTCCCATTTTGTTAAGATAAGGCGAAAGCAGTTTACGGCGGTTGCCCGACTGGTTAACAGTGCAATTTCTGACATCATAAGCAAGTTGAATAAGAACCCTGTATATACTTCCGCTGCAAAGTCGGGCTTTGATCGTATTTGCATATCCGAGTTTTGCCTTTTTATAAAAATCTTCAGACATGAACAACTCAAATTCTATATTATCTTCGGGGTTAATTCCGGCAGAATATAATATGGCAGCGTGCTGACTGAGGTCGTTCAGGTTTTCATCCAGTTGAATATTGTCATCCACCCCGGCAAGGAAGCGAATGAAATTAACAGTTTTACTGCCAGATTGTTTTTGTCTTTCACTCAATTTTCCCGGCTTAAAAATAGCCTCATCAATTGGTTCTTCTTCAAAGTTGCCATCGAAATAAAAGTCTTTAATCTGATCATGTCTTGCTATTATTTCTTCGGGAGAGTGCAATGCTTTAAGATTGTCACCATCAGAATTATAAACAATTTTAGGATCCTCGGCACGATAACCGTGATTGCGGCAAAAATATTTATTATCAGCCTGATAATACATGAAAATGATATGTTGAACTTCTGAAAGCACCATATTTTCAACGATTCCTTCAGTTCCAAATTCATCATTCATTTTAATATGATATTTTTTTTTGGGTTCAAAATCAAACGAAAGGGTATAAACATACATGTCGTGAGGAAATTTAAAAACCGTTTCAAAAGGATCGTGTATCCCGTTTTTCAATAATGTTTTTCCCCAATCACCCGAAAATTTATCAGAAGGAACAATGTAAAGCGCAGAAAGCGGCGTGCCATTTTTAATATCCACGTGAATGGTTTCGGCATGAGTGAATGATGCAGATATCAGAATGAAAAGAAAATAAAAAACTGGTTTTTTCATAAACATGCTTTTTGCAAAAGTATTCAAACTTTTTAAAAGGTTTGATATTTTCAGAATTATGTAGTCAGCGCCTGAAAAACTGCTCCAACATTTTTCTCATCAATAATGATGGAAAACTCGTTGGTTGTTGAAACCACTTCGATGATGCTGACACCGTTCCATGCAATTTTTTTGAGCAATGAATAATATAATCCGGGTTGTTTTCCGTTATCAGGAGGAAGCTTTATGGTGACCGAAGACAAATTTTCAAGATGCGATATCAGCGTTTCTTCCTCAAAAATATTAAGCAAAATATCAGAAAGCGAATTACTTACCACAAATGTTGTTTCAAAAACCCCGCGAGAAACCGTGTAAAAAACATCATCGCGTTTGCTTACCTTGCCCCATAGTTTCATCTGTTTTTTTACGAGAGCTGCCGAATTCAGAAAAGTAAAGTCAGCCAGATTCGACCGCAAAACAATCTCTCCGATGTCTTTGCTCATTTTTTCCAGTTTACGGCTGAAACTGATCTCAAAAACCGGAGCCATTCGGTTTAAAGCAACCACAATGGCTTGAAAGTTTACTTCCTTATGAAGCATTTTTTCAACATCTGGCTGAATTTGCCTTGCCAGTGCCGACAAATTGATAATTCCTTCAGAAACCGCCTCAGCTAAAAAGGGCTTCTTAAGCACTGTTGTTTCTACTGCTTGTGAAATTGTTATCATGATATAAATATTACAAACTGTTAAATATATAACATTTTTAATTTTTTTGTTCTATTTCATTGATTTTTTTTTTCTAACCAACGCTCCGAATACTTTTGACGCAAAAAAAGAAACATGCGTAGAGAATTTAATTTAAAAGGTTCAATTGTGGCATTGGTCACACCTTTCTCATCAAACGGAAGTATTGATTTTATGTCTCTTGACCGGCTTATCGACTTCCATCTGGAAAATGGCACAAACGGAATTGTAATTTGTGGAACCACAGGTGAGGCATCAACTTTATCGCGCGATGAATATTGCTCGGTAATCAACCATACTTCAAAGAGATTGCGTGGGGCAATGACTGTTGTAGCCGGTTCGGGATGCAATTGTACAAGCAACACTATTGAAAGATCTAAAATGGCTTTAAACAATGGTGCCGAAGCATTGCTAATCGTATCACCCTATTACAATAAGCCAATGCCTGCGGGCTTTTTCAAACATTACGAAGCCATTGCTTCTTCGGTTAATGCACCTGTAATTCTTTACAATGTTCCCTCACGAACAGGAAAAAATCTGCCTGTTTCAACGGTTATCGATCTGGCAAATTCCTTTGAAAATATTGTTGGCGTTAAAGAAGCTTCTGGAGATATGTCGCAGGTGATGCAGCTGATCAACCAAAGACCTGATAATTTCAGGATTTATTCGGGCGAAGATTCTTTGGCCTGTCCAATTGTTTTGATGGGTGCAGATGGTTGCATCTCTGTTGCTGCCAATATTATTCCGGCTCAATTCAGTATGCTCATGGATTTCTCCTTGAGAGGCGAAACCCGCAAAGCTCTTGACATTCATTTCAGGTATCTCAGACTCATGGATCTGAACTTTATTGAATCAAACCCCATTCCTGTTAAAGCTGCTCTTTCAATGATGGGACTGATTGAAAATAGCCTACGACTGCCGCTGTACCGGATGGAAAACGAATGCAACCTGAGCTTAATTGAAAACGAATTGATAAAAACTCAGGTTCTGAAAACTGTTGAACAAGTATAAATCCTTTTTAACTGACCAAAAAAAATGAAAATAATGAAATTCGGTGGCTCATCGGTAGGTGATGCCCAAAGAATTAAAAACCTTGCTGGATTAGTCAATCCCAACGAAAATACCATTGTAGTTCTTTCTGCTATGTCGGGTATGACTGACCGGCTGAATGATATTTCGGGTTATGCCCGCGACGGAAAATACAGTCTGTGTGTTACCCGGCTCATTGAAACTGCTGAATATTTCAAAAACACTGCCATCAACCTGTTTGATGACAATGACGAATTAAATTCTGCATGGCAATTTATCACCGGATCCTTTGATAAACTCATTGATTTAGTTGAAAAACCATGGTCACAACGCTCCGAATACAAGCTTGTTTCATCGGGCGAACTCATTACCTGCCAGCTGGCATTCAGGTATTTTCGTTCCATCGGTTGGGATTGCGGTTACCTATGTGCGACCGATTACATGACCGGCGATCAATACGAGCCTGATTATTCTGCTACCAGCAAAAAATTGATTGAATTGATGGCAAATTCAGAAAACCACAATTTGTATTTCACCGAAGGGTTTATATGCCGTAATAATGAAAACGAAGTATCAAATCTTGGTCGCGGTGGCAGTGATTTTTCGGCCACAATCATCGGAAGTTTGCTTGGCGCCTCGGTCATTGAGATATGGTCAGATCGTGATGGATTACTGAATAATGATCCCAGATTTGTCAGCAATACTTTTCCTGTCGAAAACCTTACCTACCGCGAAGCAGAGGAACTTGCCTATTTTGGTGCAAAAATTCTGCATCCTAATAGTATCGAACCGGCTAAACGGACAGGAATACCGATTTTGCTAAAAAATACATTCAACCCAAATGCCAAAGGAACGCTGGTTTATACCGATGCTATGGCAGATGAATATAAAGCTGTTGCTGCAAAAGACTGGGTTACAGCAATTAAAGTTCATTCCGGAAGAATGATGAATTCATACGGTTTTGTAAATAAAATTTTCGAAGTCTTTGATAAATACCGCACTCCCATTGATGTCATTACCACTTCCGAGGTTTCTGTTTCCATAACCATTGACAACATCAGATATAAAGATGAAATTATTAATGAACTTAACCGGCTTGGCCAGACTGAAACATTTGAAAATCAAGTAATAATTTGCGTGGTTGGTAATTTCGACACCAATACAGGAGAAAAGCTGAGCAGCATTTTTGGCAGTTTGGGTGAAATTCCGGTCAAAATGATCTCCTTTGGTTCAAGCCGTACAAACCTTACTTTTATTACCGATTCGGAATATAAATCACGCATTCTGAATATTCTTAACCAAACTTTATTCCATAAAAAACCATGTTTAGCACAGAACAGATTTTAAAAATCAGAAAAGCACACACTCCGTTTTATCTTTATGATCTGGACCTGCTCAGAAAAACCATTGATACGGCCTCAGGTGAAGCAAAGAAAGCGGGTTATGCCATTTATTATTCCCTTAAAGCCAATAATAATCAGCCAATACTTAAAGCTACGCTCGACAAGGGTTTTGGAGCCGATTGTGTGAGTGGCAATGAAATTAAAAGAGCTTTGAAAGCCGGTTTTAAAAATGATAAAATTGTGTTTGCCGGAGTTGGAAAAACCGATGAGGAGATCATTACGGCTCTGAAATATGATATTGACTGTTTTAATTGCGAGTCGGTCGAAGAAATCGAACTGATCAGCAGATTTGCCGGACAGCTCCAGAAAAGCGCCGGCATTTCGGTCAGGATCAATCCTGGCATCAGTGCCAATACCCACAGATATTTAAATACCGGTAATGCCTTTAACAAGTTTGGCATTCCTGAGATTAGCTTTTCTCTGGTTTTGTCAAAGATCAGGCAGTTGCCAAACATCGAAATAAAAGGAGTGCATTTTCATATAGGTTCTCAAATCACAGATATGGATGTTTTCAGATCGTTGTGCATCAAAGCCAATGACATTCTGCATTTGCTCGATTTAAAGGGAATACGGTTGAAACATGTGAATATGGGTGGCGGACTGGGAATTGATTATCAAAATCCGGATTCCAATATGATTCCCGATTTCAAAGCCTATTTTGCGATTTTCAAAAAAAACCTGATAACCTATGGCAATCCCGAAATCAGATTTGAACTTGGCCGATCGCTGGTGGGACAATGCGGCAATCTTGTTACCCGTGTGCTTTATGTGAAGAACGGAGGAATTAAAAAGTTTGCAGTTGTTGATGCGGGAATGACTGATCTCATCAGACCTGCACTTTACAACAGTAAGCATTTGATATGCAATATTTCATCAATAGGGCCCAGTCAGACTTATGATGTGGTTGGTCCGGTATGCGAATCGTCCGATTTTCTTGGCAAAGACATAAACATTCCCGAAACAAAAAGGGGCGACTACCTTGTAATCAGGTCGGCTGGGGCATACGGACAGGTCATGGCATCAAATTACAACCTTCGTGATAAGGCAAAAGCGTTTTATATAGAAAATTAGGATAATAGTTAATTAGCCGGTGTGCGACTCCAAGTCGCACAACGACTAACAGCTTATTGTCAAAAGGGAGCATTTATTAATGTCTCCCTTTAGTCATTTAAATAATATTCACTACATTTAAACCCTAAAACTTTTTCTGCAATGAAAAATCATTTTCTCGTATTCTACCTTATCATCAGCAATTTACTGTTCTCTCAGGAATACGGAGTAAAAATTAATCTAAACAATGTTGTCAATGACCAGGTTTTTATTGAGATTACAGTCCCGCCGCTCTCAGGCAACAAGCTTGAGTACCACATGCCTGTTGTTACTCCGGGCACCTACTCAACAGCAAACTACGGAAATCTAATCGAGAAAATTTACGCCTATGACAAGGATAATAAAAGGGTAAGTTTCAGAAGAAAAAATAAAAATACCTGGGTCACAAACGAACCTGAAAAAATTTTTAAAATCTGCTATTGGATTGACGACTCATACGATAAAAAAATCACATATATCCCAAGGGTTTCAGGCTCTTCCTTTAAAAAGGAAAGTCAGTTTTTCATGCTTAATTTCCCATGTATTTTCGGATATTTTAAAGGATATAAAAACATTCCCTATAAAATCAATGTGGAAAAACCTGCAAGCAGGCATTTGTCAACTTCGCTCAAAACCATTTCACAGGATGATAAAAATGACATTTTCTATGCATCAAACTATATTGAAGCCGCCGACAATCCGGTGATGTACCACAACGGCGACACCATCAGTCACCAATTCGGAAAAACCCGTTTTCATCTGGCGGCCTACAGTGATAACGGTGCCGTTGATATTAAAGAACTTGATTACGTAGTGAGAAGGGTCGATTCCGTTATTTACAAAACTATTGGAGATCAGGATGTTTCAGATTATTTTTACCTTTTCTATTTTGATAAGGATGAAGGTTTTTTGGCCAACATGAATTATGCCGCACTTGAACACAGAAAAAGTTCATACTATTATATGAACATTTGGGACAATGATGCCTCGTATTTTTTAGATGGCTTTACCGGGCTTGCCTGCCATGAATTTTTACACCGGATCACTCCGTTGGGTTTTTGCAGCAATAAAATATCTGACTATGACTATCAGAGCACAAAAATGTCAAAGCACTTGTGGCTTTATGAGGGTTTTACCGAATATCTTTCGGTGATGACCATGTTTAAAACCGGTTTATATAACGAAAAGGAATTGCGTAGTGATTTCAGCGACAAACTTTCTTACGCCGAAAAGTTCGGTGATTATTCCATTGCAAAGATGAGCCAAAAATGCCTTAATATTAACAACCTTGTGCAGCGGCTTGTCAGACTTAACCGTTATTCTGATGTCTATTCACGCGGAGCAATTCTCGGATTGCTTCTGGATATCGAAATTAACAAACAGAGCAGCGGGCAAAAAAATCTTTTGGGTATCATCATGGAAATGAAAAAGAAATATGACTGCCTTACCTGTCCGTTTGAAGAAGAGAAATTTATCGATGAATTCACAGAACTGTCAGGTTTAAATCTGAAACCTTTTTTTGACAAATATATTCTTGGCAGCGAACCGCTTCCATTAGAAAAATCACTGAGCTCAATCGGTTGGAAATACATCAGCAAAAAGAAAAAATATCCTTGTTTTGTAACCGGAATGAAAATTGAGCGCGACAGTATTTATGGCAATTACGTGCTTATGGATTTTGATAAAAACACCCTCGGTTTGGAAAAAGGTGATATCATCACTGCAATAAACGGCAGCCCCATCCAGGACTGGAAATATTTCTCGGTTCTGGGTTTTCCGTGGATCGCCGATTACATCAGCAATGAAATTACCCTGAATGTGAAAAGAGGAAATGAAAAACTCCAGTTGAAAGGTAAGGCAACGCTGACCATTATGACTGACAAAACTTACGTTACAGACAATTACATTAAGAATATTTACGAAGGACAATTAAGAAAACAGGTACTCGGACGATGACAAAAAAACAACGATTTGATTATGTAATAAAATATTTCAGGGAAAACATGCCGGTTGCCGAAACCGAGCTTGAATATAAAGACCCATACAGTCTGCTCGTCGCAGTAATCCTTTCAGCCCAGTGCACCGACAAAAGGGTAAATATGATCACTCCTGTATTGCTTAAAAAGTATCCCACTGCTTTTGAGATGTCACTGGCACAACCCGAAGATATTCTTGAATACATCAAATCCTGCTCTTATCCCAACAACAAGGCAAAACATCTTAGCGGCATGTCAAGAATGCTGGTTGGAGAATTTAACGGAGAAGTTCCCGCTGATGTCAATTTACTTCAGAAACTACCCGGGGTCGGAAGAAAAACTGCCAATGTCATTGTTTCAGTGGTTTACAATATGCCAGCCATGGCAGTAGATACGCATGTTTTCAGGGTTTCGGCGCGCATTGGACTGACCACCGGAGCAAAAAATCCTCTTGAAACCGAAAACCAACTGATTAAATATTTTCCTGAAAAGATTCTGCCTGTCGCTCACCACTGGTTAATTTTGCATGGCCGATACGTTTGTATTGCCCGCAAACCCAAATGCGACAGTTGCGGACTCACTGAAGTTTGCCGGGAATATAATAAAACTAATTCCAAAGATCTTCGATAATAACCCTGGCCTTTAGGCCATAGTCGTCAGGCTTATAATTGTAATTAGCATGATAACAGATAGTTGTAATTATTTTTTACCACTACCTGAGACGATGGTTTTAATAAACAAACTTTTAGAAAAGTTGAATATTGAACAAGGAACACCGATTTTAGATTTATGAACTTAATTAAACTTCTAAAATCGAATATCGATGTTCCTTGTTCTTAAATCATTATCATTTTATAGCCAAATCATTAAAAAAACATCTTAATAGAAAGTTGATTTTCAATTTAGATTAATAGACAAAACATTAATAAATAACAGAAATTCTGATAATTACAAACATAAACCTGATGGAAATGCGCCTTTAAATTGGGAAAATAGAGACCTCCTGTTGTATTTTATAGCCCTTCAATCTTTCCCATATTGTAATACTGCATCAGCGCTGCTGCTTCCATGGCAAAGGCAAGTCCGATATGCAAAATACAGCCGCCCCAGATGCTTTTGGTGCGAAAGGCAATAACTCCCAAAACATATCCGCCAAAAACCGAAGAAATGGTTTCGGCCGCCGGTTTCCCAAAATGCAAAAATGCATAAGCAGCAACCATGGGAAGCAGAGCATCTTTGCCAAGAATTTTCATCATTCCAATAATCAAAGCACCCCTGAACATGAATTCAACCATCATAAAATCCATTCCATAGAAAAACTCATAAATTCCATAGGCCTGAAAATAAGTGAGACCATAACTGCCATTGGCATACCAGGGTTTCAACGTGGGATAGGTTCTCAGAAAATCCGGTTGGAAAGATGCCCAAACGATCAACGGAATAACAAACAGTAAAATAAGAAAATAGGGTTTAACATTAAATTTATGAAAATGGATTCCGTACAAACCTGTTCCCGACTGCCTGTCATATATAAGTTTGATTATAAAAATCGGAATCAGAAAAATGATGAAGCGTTTGATATTGACAAACAATCTGGCAGTAAAAACGAATTCCTCCTGGGTGATTTTCTCAGGAATAAGTTCCCTGTACTGATAAAAGCCCTGAGCAAAGCCAATTAAAAACATAAACAAAAGGGATTTTACCCAAAACTCGCTGTTTTTGAAATAATGATATTTCTTTTCAATTGAAAATTTTATCGCAGCTACAGCGAAATAAGGAAAAATAAAAAAGAGAAAATTGTAGAAAAAGATACCGGGCTTAAAATTTAGCGGAGTAAGTATATTTTGCTCAAACTTGAAATAATAATTGATGAAAATGGTAACAGCAAGAAAAAGAAAAAACAAACCATAGACAACAGGATTAAAATCAGCCCTGACAAAATCACGAAGATATTTTATGATGGTCTTCATGTTACGAAAATAGTAATTTTATTAATATATCAAATTACGATTTCAAAGCCCCAAATAAAACCTCAACGGGATGCAACACATCATGATTGGTGCCGTCTTTTATATGTTGACGACAACTGGTGCCCGGAGCGGCGACAATAATATTTTCAGGTGTTTTGCGAATTTCCGGAAATAACACCAGTTCCCCTATTTTCATTGATAAATCGAAATGCTCTTTTTCATAACCGAAGGATCCTGCCATACCGCAGCAACCTGATGCGATTTCCTTAACAGAATAGTTTACCGGAAGAGTAAGCATTTTTTTAGTCGGAGCGGTAGATGCAATAGATTTTTGCTGGCAATGACCATGCAGTTTAATCTCTCGTTTTTCATCGGTAAACTGCTCTGAAGTGATGTTGCCTTTCTCAATTTCTCTGGCAATAAACTCATCAATCATGAAAGTGTTGGCTGCAATATCAATGGCTTTATCTTTCAAACTTCTAACAACAAGCTCAGGGTATTCATCTCTGAAAGTCAGGATGGCAGATGGCTCAATACCAATCAAAGGTTTTTCGGCAGAAATCAGCCCATGGAGATTTTCCACATTATATCCGGCAATTTTCTGTGCAGTTCTGATCAATCCTTTTGAAATGAAAGTCCTTCCGCTTTCCTTGTGCCTTGGGATGATTACCTCATACCCGAGTTTATTGAGCAGTGCAATGGCTTTTATGCCAATATTTGTTTCGGTAAAATTGGTAAACTCATCGTTAAAAAGATAAACTGTCCCGTTTTTCCCTGATTCCTGCTTCAGTTTTTTCACATATTTATCGAGAGTAATTTTCTGAAGGGTTG
Source organism: Bacteroidetes bacterium GWF2_38_335 (assembly GCA_001769535.1). Lineage (GTDB taxonomy): Bacteria > Bacteroidota > Bacteroidia > Bacteroidales > GWF2-38-335 > GWF2-38-335. The sequence goes on along the minus strand of MEOH01000019.1, from coordinate 48,690 downwards.
GTAAATGCCTCTTTTGCGAAAATCCAAGGAAACTGTTGATGACTTTCCTGAAAAATATGTTTGTAAGGAAAAAATTGGTCACCCCGGGCATTTTGGATCCTATTTTGTGAACCCTGCTGATGTATGCAATTGCCCTGTTTCTAATGGGAATTCCATGCTTGTCAAAATAATGCTGCAGAAACTCCGCTTTCAATTTTGCCACATCTACACTCGAGGGACATTCTGATTTGCATGCCTTGCAGGAAAGACATAAATCCATCACTTTGTAAATTTCCTCGTGATCGAATGGGTTTGCCTTGGGCGAGTTAGTCAGAAATTCTCTCAGAATATTTGCCCTTGCGCGGGTGGTTTGCTTTTCTTCGCGACTGGCCATGTAGCTGGGACACATGGTTCCGCCTATAACTTCTGTTTTGCGGCAGTCACCCGAACCATTGCATTTTTCAACGGCCCTGATGATTCCTTTTGTAGATGAGAAATCAAAAATTGTTTCTATTCTTCGTGTTCTTTTTCCCGGTTCAAAACGCAGGAATGAGTTCATTTTCGGGGTATTGGTAATCTTCCCCGGATTGAAAATATTATTTGGATCCCAGGCAAACTTTATTTTTTTGAGAAGTTCATAATTGTTCTCCCCAATCATTAACGGAATAAACTCACCCCTCAACCGGCCATCACCATGCTCACCGCTAAGCGAACCACGGTATTTTTTTACAAGCATGGCTACCTCATAAGCCACGGTATGGAACAGTTCAACATCCTTTTCATCTTTAAGGTTCAGAACCGGTCTGAGATGAAGTTCTCCTGTTGCAATGTGCGCATAGTAAATGCAATCCAGATGGAGTTTTTCAAGAATCTGCTGAAATTCTTCGATATATTGGGGAAGCTGCTCGGCACTCACTGCGGTGTCTTCGATAACCGGAACAGGTTTTCTGTCACCGGGCATGTTTGAAAGAAGTCCCAGTCCGGCTTTCCGCAGCGCCCACACTTTCTTCATATCATTTCCATAGATTACAGGGAAATGATAACCATATCCCGCTGCACGCATGTCTTTTTCAAGAACACTTACAAGAGCTGCAATTTCCTCCTTGGTATCACGGGCAAATTCAACGATGAGAAGAGCTGCCGGAGTTCCCTGAAGGAAAAAGCGGTTTTTTGTTTGTTCAATATTGTCTTTGGTAAGTTCAAGAATCACGCTATCCATGAGTTCGACTGAGCCCGGATTGTGTTTCAGGGCCACCAGATTTCCTTTAAGCGCATCCTGAAGCGAGTTCACGTGAATGCAAACAATGGCCTGCTCCTTTGGTGGCAGGGGGACAAGATTCAGTTTTATTTCAGTGAGAAAAGCCAGAGTACCTTCAGATCCTGCGATCAGTTTACAAAAATTGAACTTTTCGGCGTTTTCCGTAAATGGTTCTGTTTCGAGAAGCAGATCAATGGCATAACCGGTATTTCTTCTTTTGATTGATTTATCAGGATACTGATCTCTTATCTCCTGCTGGTTTTCGGGATGGGATAAAATCTCTTTGATGTTTCTGTAAATAATATTTTCCCGGGTTTCACCTTTGCATTTGGCTTTGAATTCATCCTTTGTTAATTCTCCAAAAACCACATCCGATCCATCGCATAAAATGGCTTTCACTTCAATGGTATGATCGCGGGTGCTGCCGTATATAAGCGAATGGGCGCCGCAGGAGTTATTCCCCACCATTCCGCCAATCATGCAGCGACTGGAGGTGGAAGTTTCCGGACCAAAAAACAAACCGTGTGGTTCAAGATATTTATTGAGCTCGTCAAGAACTACTCCCGGCTGCACACGAACCCATTTTTCTTCCTTATTGAGTTCGAGGATTTGGGTCATATATTTAGAAACATCTACAATAATGCCACCACCCACAACCTGTCCGGCCAATGAGGTACCCGCAGTCCTCGGAATTATTGAAGTGTTATTTGTATTGGCAAAAGCAATGACTTTTTTGAGATCTTTTTCATTTTTTGGACGAATAACTCCCAATGGTTTCTCCCGGTATGCTGAAGCATCTGTGGAATATATCAGACGTGTGGATTCATCAACAAGCACATCTCCCTCGATGAACTCAGAAAAATCTTTTAACTTTTGAATAATTAATTCCATAAATACTTTATAAGTTGAAGAAAACAAAATTAGGAATTTTAAATCAAAATAAAACCAATGTTTTTAAACTTGCTTTTTAGTTTTTTAATCAGAATCATGTTTTATTATTATCTTCGAAAAAAAGAAATTATGAAAAAACAATTCCTGCTTATAACCTCCACATTCCTAATCATGTTTTTAATTCAATATCAAGGATATGGACAACAAAACAATCAGAATAAATTTAACCTGACTGATATTTTTAAAACCTTCCCCGACAATCTTTTTGAGATTTCGAAAAACGAACTTGGTCATCAGTTTACCCTCGAAGTAAGAAATATTCTTCTTTCTGAAGAGCATTTCAATGATAAAAATGAAAAATATGAAATAAATGGAACCAGACTTAATGAAATTATATCGGGAGAAGTTATTGACGAAGTTATTGAGAATGAATACTCCATAAAAATTAATCAGAAAAGCAATCACGCTCAGGCAATATTCAGCTCAGAAAATGAATATCTTATACAAGATTTTATTTTAATTCCCGAAAACAAATCTTACAGTATTATTCTTGTCGAACAGTATATTCCCGGAATGGGAAATCCATCGCGTAAGTATATTTCCAGATATAATTACAATCCCGATCAAAAAACCTACACCAGCGTTGATATTAGTTTTCCCGGGGTTGTTTGGACTGATTTTTATTCAAATGAAGTCATTGAAGATTTTAATCAATATTATATTGAAGATGTTCCAATTCCATGTGCCTATTATGTTCTGGATATTGATGAACAAGTGTTTTTGAGTATCAGTCCGGATATTGAAGAATTTGTCTATGGTTTTGTGGGAACCCTCAACCATCAGTTTGAAGAAGAATCAAACATGGGCGAAGATTTTGAAATGACAAAAGATTCATTGGGATTGAACTATCTACCCGATCCAAAAGGAATTTATTATACTTTGGACAAACTAAAATCTGTTCTTACAAATGAGTTTGAACTTGTTTATTTATATGACCAGATATTAATAAATAAATCTACTGAAAATACTTCAGGTTACTTTCAGTTTTCAACTTCAGAAAACAAGTGGATTATTAGCATTGCTGAAGGAAGTTCTTCGATTGTCTTTGAAAAAGGACAGTTAATTATTTCCCGGGAAATGATGAATAAGGTTACAGATAAAATTTCATTTTTAAAAAGTTCCGATAACAGATTGTTGGTTGTGAGCTCAAATTCATCGGGAATGGTTTCGAAATCAGAAATTGCTGTTTATGAAACAAACGGATTGAAAATTAAACAAGAAATTACAAAAACCGCTATTCCGGTTGTTACACCTGAAGAAATGGGATTAAAACTTCCCGAAAACTCCTTTGAAAAATATAAGGAATATCTGGCACCAAAATTCGAATTTACTGAAGGAACACTGGTTGTTTCCCTCATTATCAACCCTACATTCAACAACAAAGAAATGGAAAACATCATTTCAAAAATAAGCGACACAGGTAAAATGCTGGTATTTAAATGGGATGGTAATGCGAAAAGATTCATCAAATAATGACACATAGAAATTAACATCACTAAATATAAACTATAATTTTTTTTTCTAATATTGTACCAACCAAAAATTAAAAGATATGTTTAAAGTAAATGAATATTTTGACGGAAAAGTAAAATCAATAGGATTTGAAAATAAAGAAGGTAAACTCACTGTTGGCGTGATGAAAGCAGGCGAATATGAATTCGGAACCTCAACTGTGGAACACATGACTGTTACCTCAGGCAAAATGGACGTGATGATGCCGGGCGAATCAAATTGGAAGACATACAATGCCGGCCAAACCTTCATCGTTGCAAAAGACATAAAATTCAAGGTAAAAATGGCTGAGGATACATCTTATAAATGTCTGTACGTATAATTTTAATAGCCGCGAATGCGCGAATGTTTATTTAATTAAGCTAAGATATAATTTTTAATTCGCGCATCCGATAACTATCGGATAGCGGCAAAAAAACATACCCATTGAATAACTCAAAATACTCCAACGTCCGCGTCGGCTACAAACTCTGGATGACCGGCGACGACGGAAACCTGATCATCGACGATTATCAGTTTCAGTTACTCAAAGAAATTGAAACCACCGGCTCTCTCATGGAAGCCACCAACAAAGTGGGCGTGAGCTATCGCAAAGCCTGGGGCGATCTTAAAAACTGCGAACAGAGTCTGGGGTTCCCCTTACTTGAAAAGCAGCGTGGCGGTCAGGATGGCGGACACACCTCCCTTACCGAAGAAGGCATCAGACTCATCCGAGCCTACGAAAAACTCCACGAACGTTTCCAGAATGAAGTCAATGAGGTGATTATTGATTTTAAGCGGACTATTAAGGGGAAGAAGTGATTAGCTGATTAGCAGATTAGTAGATTAGTAGATTAGTAAATGTGAGGATTTATTGATTTATTAATTGGTTGCAATGGCAAACGGGCTGAAAGCTCAGCTTAATTTAGCCCAAGGCAACGCCTTGGGTATAATAATCGCAATAAATATTCACCCTGAAACAAAATATTTTTAAGAAAAAAAGTCCGATGAATGCAACTTATAGTCAACTGAAAATACCAATCACCATTAACTATTATGGTATAAATATTTTGCATATATTTATCAACCCATAACAATTACTGACTCACTACTTGCTACTAAACACTTCCAACTCCCGATATAAAATATTTTGCATATCCGATTTTTCTCATTATTTTCGCAAAAATGAATTATGCGGATACTGATAGGCATAGATGATACTGACAACCTCGACAGCCGTGGCACGGGCTTTCGCTCGCGCATGCTGGGCGAGTGCATCCGTGAAAACGGTGTGGGACTGGTGCGCTCTATTACCCGCCATCAGCTGTTTTTTGATTCAAGGATTCCCTATACTTCGCATAATTCATCTGCCTGTCTTTTGGTGGAAAGTGATGATATGGAAAAACTGATCCCCGTTTGCCGCGATTTTCTGCTGCGCGACTGCGCTCCGGGCTCGGATGCCGGACTGTGTGTGTGCCCGTGGGATAAGGTTCCAAACGAAATTGTTCAATGGGGCAAAGATGCCAAACATATTGTTTTAAAAAAGCATGATTGCTATTCGCTGGCTGAAAAATTTAATGTGTTTTTGGAAGGTCTCACCGGAACAAAAGACGGTGTGATCGGTTCGCTGGCGGCGGCGGGATTGAGAAAAGCTGGTGATGACGGCAGATGTCTGTGGTTACTAGGAAAAGAGCTCCGCGAACTGAAAGGCGTTTATGTTATTGAAGAATTAAAAAGAATATCCGGCTTTGAAACTGTTTTATCAGTCAAGGGTGAGGAAATAAACAACAGCGAGTCTGTTGACCTTGGCGAATGGGTCAGGCCGGTTATGAGAAATAATAAACCAACATTAATTGTAGAGGAGGATAAAAAAAATGAAAAATGCAAGTGGAAATGCGTTTCAAAAGACATGGTCAAGAGTCTTTCCGATTGACCGGACGACTGCTGCCCTCGAAGTTTTATTCCTTATTCTGATTGGCGCCCTGGCCATTGTGCTGCGCCAGAAACTGCGTGTTCCCATGAACATGCCCGGTCACCACGGCATTGAAGTGATGGCTTTGTTTGTAATAGGAAGAATGACTACCCGCACTTCCATCGCTGCCGGCATCGCCACTTTATCGGCTGCCGCGCTGATGTTCATGCCTTTTATGGGCATCACTGATCCTTTTTTGCCGGCATTCTACATTTTAATGGGAATTCTTATTGATGTTTGCTTCTTCGCCTTTGCCAGATTCAATAAATCAATGGTTTTCTTCGGATTGGTTGGCGGATTGGCCTACATGATGATTCCCCTTGGCAGGATTTTCGTCAACATCCTTTCGGGATATCCATACATGAATCTTTTGAAAAACACTCCGGCTGTTGTGCTCTCAACCCATTTCCTTTTCGGATTTGCAGGCGGAATCCTTGGTTTTTCAATGGTTTATGCTTTTAACCGCCTGAAAAAATAATCAATATCAAAAATGCTCTCATTAAAAAGCTATATCATTCGATATGCAAATTTATCCATAACGATTTGGGTATTTAGCTTTCTTACAGTTGGCATAATATTTAATGGATGCAAAGAAGATGAAGAGGTTTTTCCCTATCCCGAAATTTCTTTTGTCATCGAAAACGGATTTCTGCACAATGACACCTTGCTTTTAATTGGTGACACGGTGAAAATCGGAATCATTGCCAAAACCTCAAGCGATGATGAACTGACTCATTTTAATTATTCTGTTACCCAGGATGGGATAGAAAGTTCGGTGGATACCGGAATCTGGACCAATCAATTCACCTACACAAAGCAAATAGTCAAAGGCGTTGCCGAAAACGAAACCTGGGAGTTTTATGTGCGCGACCGCGAGGGAAGAAAATCTCAGGTTATTACCCTGACACTCACAAAAAATGAGGCCTCGCTTTACGGAAACATCAGGAAAATTCCTTCAATCATCATGGGAGCTCAGAACAACACAACAACCGGAAGTTTCTATTCGCTTTTTGAGGAAACATTGTTCAATCTTGATGCGGCATTTGCCAATCAGGAAAAAGTTGATATTCTATATTATTTTGATCTGCTTACAGGCGAAGACAATACGATTTCATCTCCCGGAGCAAATGTGGATGCATCGGTTTTTCCCGGTGCAAGCGGCTTGTCAAATTGGACAATCTTGAATACCACCCGTTATGTTTTTCAGGATTCTGTTACCATTGAGGAATTTGACAATTGCCACAACGACAGTCTGATTTTATACAACACCTTCGAATTTATGACCGGGAAAAGAAAAGCAAAAAATCTGCAGCCGGGTCATATTTATTCCTTCATCACCAACAACGACGGCAAAAAAGGAATGTTCAAAGTGGTCAATGTGACTGGTGCTGAAGAGGGAATCATTGAAATTGAGGTAAAAATTCAGGAATGAGAATATTCAACACCATATTGCTGATTTTATTGATCTGCCAGACATATGCCCAGGTCAACGACACCACCCCCGTCATGATCGACGAAGTAGTGGTAACCGCCACCCGTGGTGAAAGAATCGTAAAAAATGTGCCTGGAAAAATAGACATCATCAGCTCAGAAAAAATTCAGGCTTCACCGGTATTGAATATTGACGATATTTTAAGAACATCAGCCAATGTGTATGTTAACCGAAGCTGGGGAATCTTCTCAAAAAACTCGAGTGTGACCATGCGCGGACTGGAAAGCAGCGACCGCACCCTGATCTTAATTGACGGCGTTCCTAAAAATAAACTCTCAGGCGGCTCGGTCAACTGGCATAATGTCAATCCCGACGAAGTGGAACGAATCGAAGTGATTAAAGGTCCGGCCAGCGCGCTCTACGGTACAAACGCCATGGGCGGAGTCATCAACATCATCACCAAAAAGCCGCAGGAAAAATTATCAGGAAACATCAAGGCATTTGCAGGAAAATACAATACACTGGGTTCCTCGCTGAACCTTTCGGGCAGCAAGATCAAAGAAAATAAGGGCTTTTACTGGGGGATCAACGGATTGTACAGACAGGGCGACGGCTACATCTTTGAACCAGCCGAAGCACTTGATTCAACTGACACTGAGACTTTTCTTACCGAGTATGGCGGCGGAATAAAAACAGGTTACCAGATCAGCAAAAACAACAGCATCGAAATTGCCTATGATTACTATGACGAGCTGCGCGGAGGCGGTGTACAGGTGCATGAAGAAGACGGCAGCTATGACAAAGCAAAAACCCATCAGGGAAGAATCAATTATTCGGGAAAAATTGGTAAAACAACATTGAAAGTACTGGCTTCCATGCTCAGGGAAGATTATTACAGTCAGAAAGAATCCCTGAACGATTTTTACGAATACAAACTGTCCGATGCCTCCACAGTAAAAAATGACAAAGGAGTGTGGATGATCGCCGGGAATGAGCTTTTCAAAAACAATTATATTACGGGAGGCATTGAAATAAGGACCGGAGATGTAAACGGAAACGAGACTTACCGTACCACTCCCGACCTGATCAATTACGAAGGATTTCTCAATGTTTATGCACTTTTTTTACAGGATGAAATCAATCTGGTGAAAGAAAAACTAAAAGTCATTGCAGGATTGCGAAACGACATCATCACCTTTAATAACGGGTGGCAAACTGTGGATGATCCATCAAAAGAAACAGGATTCACAGAAAGTTTCTATGAAAAATTTGACAACCATCAATGGTCGGCTTTTTCACCTAAACTGGCTGTAAAATACTTATTTAATTCACTCTCGGATGTTTATGTTTCCTTTGCCACAGGATACAAACCACCAAAAATTGATGATTTGTGCAAATCGGGGAAGATCAGAAAAGGATTCCGGTTGGCCAATCCGGAGCTACGTCCTGAGAAACTATTCACCTACGAAGTCGGATATTCCAGGATTTTCCTTAAAAAAATAAAAGTCAGCACAGCCGTATACTATTCAAAAGGAATAGATTTTCAGTATCTGATAGGAACCGGAGATACCCTTGAGGTAGAAGGATCTGATCCAAAACCCATTCTGACCAGAGAGAACATTGCCGAAGTAGAAATTTACGGAGGAGAACTATCAGTCAATTATCAAGTTGTTAAAAGCATCAGTTTCAACCTCAATTATTCATACAATCATTCCATCGTTCTGGATTACCAGATGGAAGAAGGAAATCCCTCCAAAGATTTATCAGGACTGTATCTGATAGAAGTGTCGCCGCACCTGTTTTACGCCGGAGCCACCTGGAAAAACAAACTGTTAAACTGCCATCTGAACTGCACCTACACAGGCAGTCAGTGGGTAGATGATGAAAACACCCAATTACTGGAAGATTATTTTTTACTGAACATGCGGCTTTCGAAAGAGTTGAAAAGCGGCTTAGGTTGCTGGATTGATATCCAAAATATATTGGACAATCAGTTTATTGACCGCAAATCGCAGCTTTCGCCGGGGAGGTTTGTTTTGGGCGGAGTGGGGTTTAGGTTTTAAATTTTATTCACTAAAGATTCGAATGAAATTACTAATCATAATTTTGCAAAATCAAGTTTGTTTGCATACTTTTGTAATCATAATAATAAATATATGGATAAAATTGATAACGAAATTATGATACCGGAAGAAGTAATAATGAGTAAAATTTACTTTATCAGGGGGCAAAAAGTAATGATTGACAGGGATCTTGCTGCATTTTACGGAGTAGAAACAAAAGCATTAAAACAAGCTGTAAAACGTAATATTGAAAGATTCCCTGATGATTTTATGTTTGAAATGACAAAAGAAGAGTTTGAAATTTGGAGGTCACAGTTCGTGACCTCCAAATCAGATATTATGGGACTACGTTATGCCCCTTTTTGTTTTACAAATATTGGAGTTCCCCAGTTATCCACAGTATTAAAGAGTAAAAAGGCAATTATGATTAACCTTCAGATAATGCGGGTATTTAATAAAATGATGCTCATGTTAGCAACTCACAATGAAATTTTTCAAAAATTAGAACAATTACAACGAAACGACATGGAGCAGGATAAAAAAATAATGTTGATTTTTGAATACCTGAAACAATTTGAAGAAAACAGGCAAAGGGAGTCAGATCAGGCAGAACGAAAAAAAATTGGGTTTAAAAGAGATACTGAATGAGAAATAGTAAATAAGTATTAACAGATACTGACCAAAATCATATTTTCCCCTCCAATCTTTCCAAATAAACATTTGGATATCATGATTTAAATTATTTATTTTGCGATATGAAAAGATTTGCATTTCGATTAATTATCATTTCATTAATAGCGGTTTCAATTTCCTCGTGTAAAAAGGAAAAAGAAAACCTGCCACCGGTCATTCAGATTGTTGCTGTTTCGGGAAATACCGTTAACGGCGATACAATTGCAATTGGCCATCCCATAAAATTCAGAATTAAAGCCGAAGGCATTGATGCCAATATTACCAATTTTACAGTAAAAATTACCAGTGAAGGAGAAACCAGAACACTTGTTGATTCGGGACTGAATTCTGAAGGGTTTGTCTTGGATAAAACTTTTTTCCAGGGAATTGAAGATGATGCAACCTGGACTTTTCAGGTCATGGATCGAAATCGCCTGACTGCATCAATTTCTCTAAAACTATTTAAAGATCCTAACTCAACGTTCGGCGGAATTATTGAATTTCCCGAAATCACCATGGGATATCAGAACAATACAGAATTTGGTCATTTTTTCCTCAACGAATTGAGCAAGATTTATTTTCAGGATTCGGCTACTTTGTTTCAGAATCAGGTAAACTTTTTGGTGTATTTCAATTTCAGGGCAGATGACGGACCAGAATTGCCATCGCCTACTTTTTCTTCACCAGGTGAAGATGCCAGTTTCTATGGAGAACTTTACACCGATTATTACACTTATATTCCTGATTGGTCTACATGGAATTACACAAAATATGACATTCGCGCCGATAACGGTGTTTCTGCCGTTGATTTTGTTTCGGCTCATAATGACAGTCTGCTCATCGTTTCATACGACAATGTCTGGGGAAAGAAAAAATATAAATGGGCTATGCCCGGTACTATTATTCCTTTCCAAACGGCTGGTGGAAAATTGGGATTAATCAGGGTTCTTGAAGCCGATACCGTTGATACCGGAAAAATTAAGTTTGCAATGAAAATTCAATTATAAAATTACTAACATTTAATATTAAGTCTATGAGAAAAACTTTACTTTCAGTTTTATTTGCCTGCATGGCAAGCTTTGCCTTTTCACAGGCCGATACAATTACCGGTTGGAACTTTATAGATCCTGCTGACGTTGAATTCAATGCCAATATGGGTTTAAGCGGCAACCTGGGATATGACATGAGGGCTGAAGATACTTCATTTGTTGAAAGAACTTCTACTCTGACAAACGGAGCCAACGGTACTGATGACTATGCATTAACTGCCGAAGACTGGCAAGATGGCGCCAACGCCAAATACTGGTCAATTAAATTTAAAGCCGATGGTTATGGCAATTTTAAATTATGGTCAAAACAGCGCTCAGGCAACACCAATCCTGGTCCGAAATACTTCAAAGCTCAGTGCAGATTGGGAAGCGGTGCCTGGATGGATATCGTGGGTGGTGACATTACTGTTGGAAACGATTGGACAACAGGCGTTTTAACCGAAGTAGCTTTACCAGTTGAAATGAATCATCCCGGAACATTGTCAATTCGTGTACGTTGGATCATGACTTCAAACGAAGGTCTTACTGGTGTTGATGTTGATTCACTTGGTACCTCAAAAATTGATGAGGTACTTGTTACCGGAGAAGATTTAACTGGCGTTCAGACCGTTCTTTTTGAAGATATGGTAAGTGTTTACCCAAATCCTTCAAATGGTATTGTAAACATTGAATCTCCTGAGGAAATTGCAAAAGTTATTCTTGTAAACAATATGGGCCAAATTGTTGGTCAGTTTAATGGCAACACAAATCATGTTGTTTTAAACTCTGAAAATCAGCCCGAAGGATTATATTTCGCAATGATTTTCTTCCATAATGACAACACTCCAACTACAAAAAGAATAATTATCAGCAAATAAATTACTCAAAAAGGTTGCCAAAAGATCGATAAGGTTTTTTGGCAGCCTTTTTTTATTTTATGAAATTCATCCTGCTTGCCATATCAATATTTTTTTACTTAAACTGCTGTTCCCAAAATATCAGCGGATATATCTATGACCCTGAAGGAAATCCCTTAGAATTTGCAAGCGTAGTAATTGATAGTTCCTCATTGGGAGCTGCTACAAATTCAAAAGGATTTTATGAATTTAAAAATGTTGGTCCGGGACGCCATGTAATTTCAGTCTCTTATCTTGGATATGCTTCTCAAAATAAAACTGTCAAAGTTCAGGGAGAGAAAAACACGATATGTAATTTTAATTTAGCCCGAACAAGTATTATTTCTGACCCAATTATTGTCAGAGCAAACAGAGATGAAGCCGGACTAGTAGCTGTACCGGCAAGAATAACCATGCTGCCTGCAAAAAAAATTGAACAATCAGCCGGAACAAATATATCGGATGTGCTTGGAAGTATTGCCGGAGTTGATGTTAAAGATGACAATGGAATATATTCATCACAAACTGTTGTTTCGTTGCGAGGACTTGGTGGAGACAACCAGTCAGGTACACTTGTGTTGCTTGACGGAAATCCTGTAAATAAATCTGATGCCGGATCAGTTAACTGGAACATGTTCGAAAAAGACAATATTGAAAAAATTGAGGTGGTTAAAGGTCCGGGTTCCGTTCTCTTCGGCAATAATGCCATGGGCGGAATCATCAACATCATCACAAAAAAACCTGTGAAAAAATTATCCCTGAACACAAACTTATTTTACGGGACTTATAACACTTTCGGCGGAAAAATTTCAGCCATGGGCCGCACCGACAACAGCCTGTTCTATTGGAAAATGAATGCCGGATTCAAAAAAAGCGATGGTTACATTAATACTCCCGATTACATCATTAAAGAAAATGACACCATTGTTGTTCCGGTTTTTCTGGATGAATGGAATGCTTCAATTACTGCAGGATTTCAGCCTACGGAAAGAAGTCTCGTTGAAATTTCATTTAATGTTTATGACGACCAAAGAGGGCGTGGAGTAAAAATATTTGAAGAATCGGGCGCGAATTCGGAACATGATACTTATTACACTCTGGGCAAATACCGTGGAAAGTTAAAATCAACCTCTGTCTATCTGAATATTTACAATTACCACGAAGATTATAATCGTCTGAATGAATACTATTCCATGAGTGAATATAAACTTTATGAGGTAAACTCAAAAAGAGATGACAGTGGGTTAAAGCTTTGGTTTGAATCGCCATTCAAAAAAATATTCAATCTCACTTACGGTGCTGAAATTAAGGCCGGATCGGTTGATGGAGCAGATGTTTATTATTCATCTACAGATGTGGTTACCAATAAGGGAAAAATAGAACTTTACGGAGGTTTTTTTCAGGTCAAATCAAAAATAATACAAAACAAACTCTTTTTGGTTTCAGGTATTCGTTACGATCTTTCGAGGTTTCATGATGCTTTGTTTTCAATCGAAAACCCCTCTTATTCCATCGAATATCTTGCCGATTATCAATTTTTTGATATTCCTGTTGAAACATACGGCGGATTTAGTCCCAAATTTTCTCTGGAATATTACCTGAATGATAATTTAAATGGATACGCATCTGTTGGAAAGGGATTCAGGGCTCCAATACTTGAAGATCTTTGCCGTACCGGAAGAAAAAAAATCGGTTTTAAAATTGCAAATCCAGACCTAAGCTCAGAATACATCATGAACTATGAAACGGGCTTTAATTATTCGAAAAAACGGATTAAAACCGGAGTCTCAGTCTATTTCATGTCGGGGAAAGACTTTATGTATTATCTGAGCACAGGAGATTCAGTTAACCTCGGTTACACCATAGCACCGGTTTTTAAAATGAGCAACATTAGTAAAGTTGAGGTCAAGGGACTTGAGTTGGAAGCAGAATATTCATTGCCCGAAAACTTTTCCGTTTATGCAAATTACACTTACAACCAATCTGTTATCAAAGAATTTGTAAAAACTGAAAGCGGAGTTGACACCGATCTATCAGGAAAATTTCTGACAGATATTCCTGATCATAAATATTCCTTCGGAGCAAATTATAAACACAAATGGATTTCTGCTTCAATCTCTGCAAAATATACGGGCACACGATGGGTAAATGAAACCAACACCATTGATTACAACTACCTGCGTTCGGCAAAATATCCGGCTTACACAAATTACAATTTTAAAATCTGGAAAAACATCAAAGAATTGACTCTGACTTTTAGCATTGACAATATTTTAAACACCATTTACACCGACAGCAACGGGTACAGATGTCCGGGCCGTTTCATGCTATTTGAAGCTAAATACAAGTTTAATAAATGATATACAAGAAGTTAATAATTTAATACCAAGAAAAATGAAAATCAGAAATTACATCATCGCAGTTGTTTTATCTGCTGTAACAGTAGCTTTCGTATCCTGCAACAAACAGGAAAACAAAAAAGAAGGTGAAGCAGAAAAACAAAATGTTCAGGTCGCTATTGTTGATACGGCTGACCAGAACAATAATTTTTACGACAATGAGGAAACATTCGAACTTAAAACTTCAGAACTTGAAGTAGTTGGTGAAATAAAAAATCCGGGGAAAGTTGATTTTTCAAAACTTCCCGTTCACTCTGTAATTGTGAAGGAAACTCTGTTAAAACCCGATGGAGATACTTTCATCGGTGCCTACAGATATGATGGTTATTCACTATTTGACATATTGAGTAATTTTCAGCTAGACAAAAAAAATGCTGAAGATTTCAGACCCATCATCGACCTGTATGTTGAAATTGAAAATGCAAAAGGCGAAAAAGTGGTTTTAACATGGGGAGAAATTTTCTATCCCAATCATCTTCATGAAATAATTATTGCTAATGGTGTGATGCGAATTGTTCCGTCGAAAACCAAAGAACTATGGTCAATTCCTGAAAGCAGCCGTCTGGTTGTGTCATCAGACCTGATTACTGAAAGGAACATTTCTTCGCCGGTTAAAATAACAGTCAAATCATTTGACATCAATTTAAAAGTTGAAAAAGGAAAAACTCCTTTATTCAGCGACAATCTGAACATGGTTGTAAATGGCGATACCGTTGCAAATCTTAAATCAAATCCACAAGGACTTCAAATTCAGAAACTTCATACAATATTTTATGGACGCGGTAGAGGTATTCACAGCACCACTCCGTTTACCGGAACATTTCTTAAAGAATTTGTTGCTAAATTTGTAACCAGAACAAAAGAATCATTGCAAACCGGATTATTTGTGGTGGCTGCCGATGATGGTTATCGCTCGGTTTATTCATACAGCGAAGTATGCAACAGAAACGATCAGGCTGATATCCTTCTGGTATTCCGTCCCGAAGAAAAAGAAGATGCTGTTTTCAGGACATTCCCATCTTGCGATTTCTTCTCTGACAGAGCAGTTAAAGCCATTACAGACATTTATTATTTTGGAAAATGAAAAAATTTATCTCTAAAATTGCAGTCCTGATTACCGGACTGGTTTTTCTTGTTTCATGCAGTAATACTGAGGAAAATAAGAAACTGATTATTTTTCACGCCGGAAGTTTATCCGTTCCCATGAAAGAAATTGCCGAAGCATTTGAAGAAGAAAACCCGGGAGTTGAAATTCTCATGGAAGCAGCCGGCAGTCGCGAATGTGCCAAGAAAATCACTGATCTGAATAAAGAATGTGACGTGATGGTTTCGGCTGATTATGTGGTTATCAACAATCTGCTTATTCCCGATTTTTCTGACTGGAATATCAAATTTGCCGGGAACGAAATGACCGTTGTTTACCGCGATCAATCGAAGTTTTCAGATGAAATAAACGACACCAACTGGTTTGAAATCCTGCAAAGAGAAGAGGTGCTTTACGGACGTTCCGATCCCAATTCTGATCCATGCGGGTACCGGGCTGTTCTGACCATGAGACTGGCAGAGAAATTCTACAAAAAAGAAAATCTGGCAGCCACGCTCCTGGCCAAAGACAACAATTACATGCGTCCGAAAGAAACCGATCTTCTGGGATTACTGGAAACCGGAGCCATTGACTACATCTTTTTGTATAAGTCGGTAGCCATTCAGCACAAATTAAAATATATTGTACTCCCTGATAGCATTAACCTCAAAAAAGAGGAGCTTACCGATTGGTACGCAACCGTTTCAGTGGATGTGACCGGCAAAAAACCTGGCGAAGTAATCACCCACACCGGCGAGCCAATGGTTTATGGCATTACTCAGGTGAAAAATGCCCCAAACCCTGAACTTGCTGAAAAGTTTATTATTTTTATGCTCTCGGAAAAAGGCATGGCTATTATTGAAAAAAATGGTCAGCCGTCATTGGTTCCCTCTACCACAGAGACTTATGATAAAATTCCGGAAGGATTGAAAGGGTTTGCTAAAGGTAAGAAATGAGGTGGTCAGGCCTAAAGGCCTCTTCCCTCGAAGTATTACTAACCCCGGCCTTAAGGCCGGGGTTATTAACATCGATGAATGACAGACACATCATTAAAATACAGCCTCTTCAAATTAACCATGATCTTTCTTGGCGGATTGGTGCTGCTGTTTATTATTGCACCGATAGCAGGGATGTTTATCTCAAATTCGGGGAGCGGACTGGCTGAAGTGTCATCCAACAAAGATGTGATCAACAGCATCAAATTAACGCTGACGGTTTCGTTTTTCTCAACGGTTATTTTTGCCATCGGAGCCATTCCCCTCGCCTATTTTCTGGCCCGGAACAATTTTTGGGGAAAGCAAATTGTATCAGGAATCATTGATTTGCCTGTGGTCATTCCGCATTCAGCTGCCGGTATTGCCCTGCTTGGTTTTGTTTCGAGGGATACTTTTGTTGGAAAAGCTGCTGGTGCAGTGGGACTTGATTTTGTGGGGCATCCGGCAGGAATTGCAATAGCCATGGCTTTTGTCAGCGTTCCCTATCTGATCAATGCAGCCCGCGACGGGTTTTCGGCCGTTCCCGAGCGGCTTGAAAAAGCTGCTTTAAACCTGGGTGCATCTCCGGCCAGGGTGTTTTTTACCATTGCCCTCCCACTGGCTTGGAGAAGCATACTTTCGGGATTGATACTGATGTTTGCGCGAGGCATGAGCGAATTCGGAGCAGTCATTATCATCGCCTATCACCCAATGATTACCCCGGTTTTGATTTATGAGTGGTTTGGGGCATTCGGACTGGATTATGCCCGTCCGGTTGCAACAATTTTTATTGTGGTTTGTCTGGCGTTTTTTGTTTTGCTCAGGGCGGTTTCGTCGAAAAAAAAGTAGTTTTATTTTGAATTACATGAATGAATTATGCTTTTTTTTTACTTTTGTTACACTACAAAATAGCTGCAAATAAAATATGAGAAAAGAAAAAAGTATAGGGTTTATAATTTTTAGTGTCATTTCCATGTTGACATCCTCCTGCATTAACTGTGGTGAGGAGCATACAAAAATGAAGGATGAATTGATTATTAAAGCACCAAATAATAGTGATTGTGTTTTCATTAGCGATCAGGGAGATACCAATACTTATGTTTTAACATATAAAATGGACGGTACAGGTTGGGATGAGTCAATGGGATGTGAACATAGTGCTGACATATTGATCGTAACATATCAACCTGTTTTTTATGAGCCAGAACTTGGAGATGAAATTATTCAATTTAATATTATAGCAGAACATTCATGGGGTTTACACGAATATGACAGAAATACTATTTCGTATAATGGAAAACTGTATAATGATGTTTTAATTGATAGTTTAAAAAGTAACAGAAAGTATTTTTATAGTTTCAAATATGGCTTGTTAAAATTTATAAAAGATTCCGTTCAGTGGGAATTAAATAATTTTAACGAACTATTTCCTGAAGGTAAATAATAAAATTGATTCATGCTTAGAATAACCAACATATCCAAAAAATTTTCAGATTTTGCCCTGAACGAAATATCATTCACAGCAGAAAAGGGTGAATATGTTGTGGTCCTGGGGACTTCCGGAGCAGGAAAATCGATGCTTTTGGAGATTTTAGCCGGATTGGTGAAGCAGGATAAAGGTGAGATTTTCCTTGATGGTTCTGATATCAGCCATAAAAAAATACAGGAAAGAAATATCGGGTTGGTTTTTCAGGATTATGCCGTTTTTCCTCATATG
The DNA here is from genome assembly GCA_001769535.1 of Bacteroidetes bacterium GWF2_38_335. Classification (GTDB taxonomy): domain Bacteria; phylum Bacteroidota; class Bacteroidia; order Bacteroidales; family GWF2-38-335; genus GWF2-38-335. The sequence continues at coordinate 30,774 of MEOH01000019.1, read as the reverse complement.
TCTGTGAGAAAGAATATCGCTTTTCCGTTGAAAAGCAAAAATGCCGGCAGGGAAGAAATAAATTCAATTGTTGAACGGCTGGCCGGTGAGATGAAAATCAGTCATCTGCTTGAGAGAAACCCCGAAACCCTGTCGGGTGGAGAATGTCAACGGGTAGCCCTCGCACGCACGCTGGCTCTTGATCCGGCTGTATTATTGCTCGACGAGCCACTTTCATCACTGGATGCTTCGGTCAGGTTTGAAATGCAGAGCATGCTCAGGAAACTTAATCAGAACGGACAAACCATTATCCATGTTACCCATGATTTTTTTGAAGCTGCAGCCCTGGCACACAAAATAGTGGTAATTCATGAAGGACAGGTTATACAGACCGGCACACCCAAGGAAATATTCAACAATCCGAAGACAAAATTTATTGCAAATTTCACGGGAATCAGGAATTTTTTCAGCGCAAAAAGAATCTCGGAAAATATTGCCATTCTTGATGACAAATTAAAGGTAGTAGTTGCAGGCGAAAAAGTCGGTCAGTATACCAATGCCTATTTCAGGGCCGAAGATGTTGTTTTATCTAAAAACAAGCTTGAATCAAGTATCGCCAATGAGTTTGAGGGGACAATTTCGGAAATTGTTCCAAATGTGAATTCTGTTGAGGTTATTGTTGATGCTGTATTGAAAATTTCAGCTATTATTTCAATACAATCGTATGAAAAAATGGAATTAAAAACCGGAGCAAAGATTTGGGTTGGTTTCAAAGCCAGTACTATAAAAATGGTATGACAAAATTGACTCTCAACTACCAAATTAGGTGGTTTTTATTTTAAAAAGAGGAATATCGAACAAAGCCTGCCCCGTACTTTAGTCGGGGGAACACCGATTTATGATTTTTGAACTTAGTAAACTTCCTAAATCGAATATCAATATTCCTTGTTCTTAAATCATCTTCATTTTTACAACTATTTCCTATTTAATGTAAACAACTAAAAATCAGTTGTGCTTTAAATATTAGAAACTAAAACCCCGCATACAAATACTGAATATCCCCGCTTTCGGTCCAGGCCAGCAAATAAACCAGTAATGCAACAATTGCAGTTTTGATGATGATATTGATTATTTTTTTCTTCATTGGTACTGCTCTTTGATTTTCAGGTAAATGAGATATGCTCCGTATGATGAATGATGCTGATGATCAATGAATGTCCCTGCCACATTTGAAATATCGGTGGCATCAATGTACCTCGCTCCTTCCCCATCGAGTAGTTTTTTAATATTTTCCGTGACTTCGATATAGCCAGGCAGGTCGCCCGGACTATATTTCTCAATAAACCTTTGGTTGTATGGTCCGACAATAAATGTGGCATCTATTTTAAGATCTTTGCACAATCTGACAAAGGCGGTCAGCTCTTCGTAACGGTAATTTACCGATTTATCAATGGATTTAAACCATTCCTTATTTTTGAATGATTTATCTATATTCCAGACCGTATCAATGTTCCTCAGGTCAATCTTACCGAAATTTTCAAAATTATTCAGGGAAGAAGATTCCGGGTAATAAACAAATTGCTCGTTGTACAAATCAGGGTCAATTATAAAATTAAGATGATTAAAATAACTTTCCCTAATCTTACGGATATAATATTCAGCAGAAAAACCGGCCATGCTTAAAAAATTCAGTTTATCGACATATTCCCTCACGGGTCCAAAATATCTTGCATTTTCATCTCCCGACACCGAATTACAAAGATTCACAATGCTATAACGGTTCCAATAAGCCGTACTGACCTTGCATAAATCAGTCCGCCAATAAACAGGGTTAATAAAATAAATAAGTTTTAGTCCGTTTAGTTCATCAACATGTTTTAAAAATAACGGGATATACAATCCACAAGTTCTGCCTGCCCCGGCCAACAAAGAAAATTTGGTTTTCATCGCATGATCACTGTTAAGAAAATCATAATAATTTCCGTTGGTAACTTCAGTAGTTTCTGAAGTGCCTAAAACCAAAACTCCATTATTTGACCTGATTGCATTAAAAAAATCTCTAACGGCAGGATTGTCATCATATTTAATACAGATACCTTTCACTGAAAAAGGCTGTTTATCAATACCCCCCTCAAATTCAGGAATAAGCAACTTTCCTGCAACCAAAAGCAAAAAAATTGTCACCAGGATGAATTTTCCTGTTTTCGCCAGATAGGATGTTTTATAAAATTCCCTCATTTAAAATATTTCAGTCATTATTTTCACAATACTGTCGTGCTGATAATTAAAGAAAAACCAGCCAACAGTAACAAAAACAAATGTTATTATAATACTCAGAACCATATACATCCTTGTTTCTGAAAATTTTAATCCGGGCTTCACTTTTGTAAGCCAGATTTTATTTACCGCCAATCCCAATCCATGCCACAACCCCCAATAAACAAAATTAATGGTATCTCCGTGCCAGATGCCGCAAATGACGAAAGTAATAATATAGGCAGCAATTGAAACAGGCAGTCTTTTCTTTGTTTTAAAGATCCGGTTAATGAGGTCAATTACAGGCTTGAATACATAAATCTTCAGAAAAAAGGAGAAAGTGATGTGCCATCTTTTCCAAAAGTCAGAAAGGTTTGTGGAAAAATATGGATTGTTAAAGTTTTCAGGCGTTTTGATGCCGAAAAGATAAGCCATTCCGATGGCAATATCGCTGTATCCCGAAAAATCAAAATAGATATAGGCGGAATAGGCCAGCAGACTAATTATCAGGGCACCAGAATGAGAAAAATCCGTTAAAAGAACAGAATAATCAAGAGCATATTCGATCACAAACGGAACTATCAGTTTTGTTTTAACAGCTCCGATAAAAATTCTTGAAACGCCCGCAAAAAACAAAGTCCATGAGTATTTGTTCCTGCGGTTTCTTATCCAGTAATGAAAATTTCTGTACTGATCAATGGGGCCGGCCAGGTAACTCGGAAAAAAGAATATATAATTCAGGAAACTCAATACATCAGAGCGATTTATGCTTCCCTTTTTAGATTCAACAAGCCAGTGGACATATCTGAAAATAATGTAGGACAATCCCAGTTTCTGGACAGAAATAACCGGAGCACTCAAAAACTCCAGCATGGTATTATTGATGAGTAATCTGAATGTCAGGTAATTTCGGATAAGAAATAGGAAGATTACAAGGAAAAGAAAGATAAAAAGGAGGAGGCTATATCGCTTCTTCTGTAAAAGTTTACCTGCAAAAAACACTACGATGCTGAGTAATCCGAGAACGATCAGACTGTGTTCGCCTGAAAAATTGAGCAGAATAATAATGCTGGAAGCAAAAATGATCAGATTTCTGATAATAGCTATGCGTATAAACTGACTAACTGTGCGATAAACAGCGAGGAAAGCAATAATCTCGATAAACAGCTGATAATTATTAAACAGCATAAGAATGAAAAGCAGCAAAAGTAATAAGATAAGTCAATATTAACAAGTGCTTAAAACTCTTTTCCCATAGCACCTTACTTTTTTTGATAATTCAAATAAATGATTGTAGATTTGCGCGGAAAATTTAACTGAATGAAAGAAGATTGCTTTAAAAAAAATATTGCAATATTGCTGTCAATAGCGGCAGGATTCTTTTTCATTTCGTCCATTCTATCTGAGGAACAGAAGGTTATTGCTGAAAATCTTTTGACCTCCGATAACATTCCCTTAAAACCGGGACAGGAATATACCGAATCAGATTTTTCATTTTTGGAATTTGCTACATTGCCTGAGATGACTGGTATTTATTACATCTCAGATCCCTGCAGAAACCATTTTGCAGGATATGTTCCAATAACTGAAGAGACTGTTTCTGTAAAATTTGGCGCAAATGAAAAAAAGGAAAAACACATCATGAACAAAGTCTTAAGAATTTAAAAACTAACAATAAACAAGACAAAAAAAACTAATAATTAAAAACTTAAAAACACTTTTTATGCTCAAAATCTTATCTTCAAAGCCGTTTATATTTCTAGCGGCACTTTTAGCAATGGTAGCGATACCGGTTGCTTCTTTTGCTTCGGGACAGGGAGCAGGAGGAAATGATGATGTACCTTCAATTGGCCCTGTTCGTGTTGAGTTTATTATTTTTGCTTTGACTCTGATCGGCGTTGCCCTTTTCCACCACAAAACCATGCATGTTGCTCTAACCGGTTTGGCAGCAGTAATTCTTTTCAAGCTCATTTTCAATCCGAGTTTAAATTTCATGGAACATTTCTTTGGTTCCAATGGTTTCATGGATCAAATTACCGACCCTGAAATGCGCCAGGGCGAATGGTCAGTTTTGCTTAACCTACTTGGATTACTCTTTGGTTTTGGTATACTGGCAAAGCATTTCGAGCTTTCAGGAATTCCAAAAGTGCTACCCAATATTTTACCAAATGACTGGAAAGGCGGATTGATATTATTATTCTTTATCATGGTGATGTCATCATTTCTTGACAACATTGCTGCCGCAATGATTGGTGGTACAATTGCCATGGTTGTTTTTAAAGGAAAAGTTCATATAGGTTATCTCGCAGCCATAATTGCGGCATCAAATGCCGGAGGTGCCGGTTCTGTTGTAGGAGACACAACCACCACTTTAATGTGGATTGATGGTGTAAATCCTCTGGCCGTTACCCATGCTTTTATTGCATCAATTGCCGCTTTCTTTATTTTCGGTATTGTTGGTTCAATGCAACAGCATAAATTCCAGCCAATAGTTTCTGACGCACAACAGGGAGTTAAAATTGAATACATGAGACTCGTTATTGTAGTTTTAATTCTGGTCGGTGCCATTGCAACCAATATATTATTTGACCTACCTGCATTAGGTGTGTGGATTGCCATATTATTAGGAGCAATTTTTACAAAAACACCATGGGAAGAAATCAAACATTCATGGATGGGAACTGTATTTTTAATGTCTCTTGTTACCATTGCATCTTTAATGCCTGTTAATGAACTTCCTCCTGCCTCCATGTGGTCAGCATTTGTTCTTGGATTTGTTTCGGCAGTATTTGATAATATTCCATTGACAAAGCTTTGCCTGGAGCAAGGCGGATATGACTGGGGTATTTTAGCTTACAGTGTCGGATTCGGCGGTTCCATGCTTTGGTTTGGATCATCAGCCGGTGTTGCTCTTTCAAATATGTATCCTCAAACAAGAAATACTGTTCAATTTGTTTCCAAAGGATGGCATGTAACTGTTGCCTATATCATCAGTTTCTTTGTGATGGTGGGTATTGTCGGATGGCATCCTCACGATCCGCATAAGAAAGAAGACAAACAAAAAACAGAACAAAAAGAAGAAGCAAAAACTCCCGATGAAAATGTACCGGAAGAAACTCCGGCAGAATAAAACAAAAAAAAGGAACCCTTTGGTTCCTTTTTTTTTGCCTTAAAGGCTGCTAAATATATTAACCTGAATATTCCCGGTTACAATCCGCCCCACATAAGCACATAAGTCGCCACACCTGACAAATAGCCAAGAAGAGCGAGTAAACTGATGCGTTTCAGATACCAAATAAAATCAATCTTTTCGAGTCCCATTGCTGCAACACCGGCAGCAGAACCGATGATCAGGATGCTTCCTCCGGTACCGGCACAATATGCCAAAAGCTGCCAAAAATGACCGTCAACCACAAAATCAGCAGCATGACCGACAGCCCCAGTGCCTGCAATTTCATACATTCCCATTGCTCCTGCAACAAGCGGCACATTATCTACAATCGAAGACAATACTCCGATAAAAGTATTGATAACCACAATATTTTGTCCGGTGGCATCATTCATCCATACTGCAAGACCAGAAAGATGTCCGGCAGTTTGCAGAGCCGCAACTGCAGTAAGAATACCGAGGAAAAACAAAACAGTGGGCATATCAATTTTTGTCAAAACAGTTGCAACAGACAAACCTTTTTTAATATCAGTTGGTTTGTGGCGATGTAATATTTCAGATACAACCCATATTACTCCAAGTCCAAATAGCATTCCAAGATAAGGAGGCAAATGAGTAATAGTTTTGAATACCGGAACAAAAAGCAAAGCAGCCACTCCAAGTATCAAAAACAAAAGCTTTTCATTTGGAGTTGTCATATCCTGTTCATGAGAACTATCTGCTGGTCTCGTTACATTACCTTTCATAATAAAAGACAGCAATAGCAAAGGCACCACCATACTTACAAGACTTGGTACAATAAGGAAAGAAATAGTTGGAACAGTAGTAATATTTCCTTTTACCCACAGCATAATAGTTGTAACATCACCAATGGGCGACCAGGCTCCTCCGGCATTTGCTGCTAGAACAACCATTGCAGCATAAAACCACCTTGTTTTTTTATCATCAATAAGTTTTCTCAGCAGAGCTACCAAAACAATTGTTGTTGTAAGATTATCAAGAACTGCAGACATGAAAAAGGTAATAAAAGAGATAATCCACAGAAGCTTAACTTTATTGGTTGTCCTGATTTTATCAGTTATCAGTTTAAATCCCTGGTGACGGTCAACCATTTCAACAATAGTCATAGCACCAAGAAGAAAGAACAAAATCTCTGAAATTTCTGACAGGTGTTCTAACAAGGAATGCGGGTAAATAAACTTTGTCAATTCTTCATGCGACGCACCCTCAAACCCGGGTTTTCCTCCAAGAATTTCATCTGCTCCAAACATAAGCAGCACCCATGAAATAACACCTGTTAATAAAGCAGAAGCTGCCTTATCAACTTTAATCGGATGTTCCAATGCAATCATGGTATACCCGATTATAAAAACAACAATCATTAATACAAACATAATATCACATTTTTTAATTAATATTTTAATAATAAACAAGCAATAGCATAAAATGATTGCTATTGCTTGTTTTTTTTTAAAGATTACTGATTGATATTATTGCTGAGATAACATCAATCATGTTGCTTTTTCGCATAATCTTTTCTAACAATAAAAACTTAAAAACGCAGCTAAATTATAAAGGGATATAGACTTTATGAAGTGGGCGGTTCAATTCTAATTACTTTCTAATTTATGGTACTACAAAAACACCTTATAATTGATATTTTATTTTTGTAAATATCTAAAAATAAAGCGTTTTTATATATCGCAGGTAATTGCTATTGAAATCTATTTATTCAGTTTACTTTTCCTTATACTGTAACTAAAGTAAATTACAAATCCGATTGCCAACCATGCCAGCAGTCTGTACCAGTTTGCCCAACCGAGACCATAAACCATTGCTCCGCAAACCAGGATGCCAAGAATTGGAACAACGGGTACCCATGGAGTTTTGAACTGACGGGGTATTTCGGGATGGGTTTTGCGCATGATCAATACTCCGGCACTAACAAGCATGAAAGCAAACAGGGTACCAATGCTGGTCATATCGCCCACTATGTCATCAGGGACAAAGCATGCAAAAATACCTACAAATAAAAAGAAAAGAATATTTGATTTATAAGGTGTTTTGAATTTCGAATGTGTTTCTGAAAATATTTTTGGAACGAGGCCGTCGCGGCTCATGGAATAAAAAACCCTTGATTGGCCGTAAAGCATTACTAGAATAACAGATGAAAATCCGGCAAGAATTGCAACAGTTACTAATTTTGCCAGCCAGTCGTATCCGGTCATATAAGTTTGAATGGCATAGGTCACGGATGCTTCTTTTCCATAAGTTCTGAAGTCCTCAACAGAACCCACTCCGGTTAAGACATAAGAAAACAAAATATATAAAACAGTACAAATAACCAGTGAACCCAATATACCAATTGGCATAGCTTTTTTTGGATTTTTAGTTTCCTGGGCAGCCGTAGAAACCGCATCGAAGCCAATGAAGGCAAAGAAAACTACTCCGGCAGCCGCTAAAATCCCCATTATTCCGCCAAAATGATGATCGACACCCTGAGCATCGGTGTAGGTGGTAGCTTCCGGAATAAAAGGAGTATGATTTGATTCGCTAATAAATGACCAGCCAAAAACAATAAATAAAATAACGATGGTCACTTTAGTAAGTACAATAATTGAATTAACCAGAGATGATTCTCTTGAACCTCTGATAAGCAGCAAAGTAAGTAATCCAACAATAATAAGTGCCGGTATATTCATAATACCCTGTTCACCGTTCATACCCACATCAAAGGGGGAATGGCTCCATTCATAAGGGATACTCAGGTCAAAATAGCCCAATAATTTATTCAGATATTCACTCCATGCGATACTAACGGTGGCAGCTCCAAGGGCATATTCTAAAATAAGGTCCCAACCGATAATCCAGGCTACCATTTCACCCATTGTGGCATAAGAATAAGTGTATGCACTTCCTGAAATGGGAATCATGGATGCAAATTCGGCATAGCACAAACCAGCAAGGGCACATCCGATACCGGCAAGAATAAAACCAATGGTAACGGCAGGACCAGCATTGTTGGCAGCAGCATCGGCAGTTCTGACAAACAATCCGGCTCCGATAATCGCCCCTATCCCAAGAGCAATCAGACTTACAGCAGTAAGAGATCTTTTAAGACTTTTATCTGAATCCTCGGTTTCTTTAAAAAGTTGGTCGAGGGGTTTTAATCTGAATAATTTTGACATGATAAATATTTTTAGCCATCAAATGTAAAAAACCTTTATTAAAAAAAATGTCTATTAATCAAAACTAATCATTAATCTGTTTCGTCACCGCTCACATGTTTTCCTTTACTGTAAACTCCCTCCCTTTTAAGGGTACCTTTTTCGTCGTAGGTTTTGAAAGTACCATCCATCAGATCATCAACATAGTGACATTCCTCTTCAATTTGTCCATTTTCATAAAAAGTGGCCATATAACCGTGTTTTTTGCCCTCTTTATATTCAATTTCAAGTTCTTTTTCTCCTGATTTGTAGTACATGGTAAACTTTCCATGTTTTTTTCCATAATTGAAATTGCGGTCGGCATATTTAAGTCCGCTTTCATACCATGAAGTTGATTTTCCGTGTTCCTTGCCATCAACATACATGCATTCCATTACTTTTCTGCCATTTTTATACCAGGAAATGTACAATCCATCTTCCTTACCATTTTTGTAAGTGCATTCTTCTTTTTTCTGACCATTATCAAACCATCTTTTTGCCAGCCCGTGCGATTCCCCTTTAAAATATGCCATATCGGTTTTCTGGATGCCGTTTTTATACCATTCCTTGTATGGTCCTTCCTGCAAACCATTCACGAACTTTCCATCGTAATACATTTGACCGTTGTCCCACCACGCCTGAAATTTTCCGTTTTTGAGTCCGTTTTTATATTCAGTAACAGTTCTTTTAAGTCCGTTCTCATATTTTGTATACGCCACTCCGGTAAAAGCTGAATTTTGTCCCTGCACATACATTTTCCCATCCTTATCCTCCAGAACATCTTCGAGAACACCCTGAAGGTCTGTTTCTATTCCAATTTCCTCAGCTGTAAGATCGTTTACTGAATTTCCTTTCTCGTCCCATTTTTTCGGAGTTCCTTTAATATTGCCATCAGCATAATGGGATTCACATTTTTTCACTCCGTTTTCATAGAACATAATGGATTTGCCGTCTTTTTTACCTTTATTGTAATTTGATTCTTCTTCAACCTGGCCATTTTCGTACCATGAAAGGTATTTTCCTGTTGTTATTCCATCATCATATTTTATAATCATCTTTTGTTTGCCATTGGGATGCCATTCTTTAAATTCGCCGGTCATTTTTCCTTTAGTAAATGTGCCTTCATAATGCATTATACCATCCTCATACCATCCGGAAAATTTTCCTTCCTTTTCACCTTCAAGATAGCTTGTTTCTACCTGTTTATTACCATTTGTAAAAAACCCAACTACTTTTCCTGAGAAAGGTTCCTTTGCGGTTTTAAGATAAACCAGTCCTTTTTTATGGATTACATCATTTATATTAACCGTATCTGTTTTGGCAACTTTTTTGTTGTCTCCTGTTTTTTCATCATTTTTTGAATTACAAGAAACAATTATTATAACAATTAAAAATAGAATCAGAACTTGTCTCATAACATCAGTTTTTTGTCGCAAACAAATATAATGGAAATGTTGAATTGACGAGATTTTAAAAAACAATTTTTCAGGATAATACAACCAACAGCATCTATTCATTGACAAAGGAGTCCTTTTATTTGATCAATAAAGAAAAAAAATGTACTACTGTCCTTGAAAATTGTTAATCATAAAGTTTTTTGCCATTCACCGAAAGATTAAGCTTCTTCCTCTGGTGTAAGATCCATAGCATCCTTCAGCATTTTCTTGGTATTCATTCTTTTCTCGAGAGTCAGAAGAATTGATGGCAATAAAATCAGATTGGTAAGCAGTGCACTAAGCAGAGTAATAGAAATCAAAATGCCCATAGATGCTGTACCGCCAAAGTTTGAGACTATGAAAATTGCAAAACCGAAGAACAATATAATATTGGTATAAATCATACTCAGACCAACTTCTTTAACTGTATTAAAAATAGAATTTGGTCCGGCACCCTTATTAAGCTGTGCGCGATATTCAGTAAGTATATAAATGGTTCCATCGGAAGCTAAGCCAAAAGCTATACTGAAAATCAAAATGGTTGTCGGTTTAAAGGGAATGTTAAAGAATCCCATAATTCCGGCTGTTACAATTAAAGGAAGCAAGCAGGGTATTTTAGAAAGCACGATAATGAGAATCGAGCGAAATAAGATCATTCCGATCAAAAGTATCAGCACAATTGCAATAAGGAGGCTAACGAACAAATGATAGAACAGATAATCATTTCCCTTGAGGAAAACGACGCTCTGACCGGTAATGCTCACATTGTATTCTTCCGGACTGAAAAGGCTGTCAATTTGAGGTTTTATTTCTCCCAGAAGCTCCTTAATCCTTATTGAACCAACGTCGGCCATTTGAAAGCTGACGCGTGTATATTGGTTTGTGCTGTCAAGGTAAGCTTTAAATTTATTTTCGTTACCTGAAACGGTTGACATATATTTTTTCAATTTATTCAGTTCCATTTGAGATGGCAAAATATATGCTTTTGGTTTTCCATTATTATAGGCCTGGTAGGCAAATTTTAATGCTTCAACAACAGAAAGGGGTTTTGAAAACTCCGAGTAAGAATTGATAATTTTCTGAAGTTTATTTATTTTATAAAGTGTTTTTCCATTTTCAGAGAAAACACCCTTTGGTTTTTTTGTATCTATCAGTATTTCAAAAGGCAAAACACCCTTTATATTTTTCTCAAAAAATTTAAGATCGGTATAAATCGGATCGTTTTTAGGGAGGTCATCCACCATAAAACCAACCGCGCTAATTTTAAACATACCTAATCCGCCTATTATTCCAATAATTGTTAGGGTAATATAAATTGCACGTCTTCTATGGTGCACCAGATAGTTGATTTTATCAATCACAAAATTGATGCGTTTACCTGATAAATGTTCTACCTTCTTTACCTTAGGTACAGGCAGATAGGTAAGAATAACAGTCAAAAAAGTCAATGCAACAAGATAGGATGCAATTACATTTATCCCGGCAACAATACCAAATTCAACAAGCAATGAACTGTTTGTAAAGTAAAATACGGCAAACCCGACAGCAGTGGTAACATTGGCAAGTAAATTTGACAATCCTACTTTTTTCACCATCATGGTAATGGCGCGCATTTTGTTTCCGTGCTTTAGAATTTCTTCCTGATATTTATTTGTAAAGAAAATGCAGTTTGGCAAACCGATGACAGTAATCAAAGGAGGAATCATGGCTGACAAAATGGTGATTTGATATCCAAAAAGATGGATGGTTCCCATTGACCATATTAATCCAATAATAACCACAACAAGTGAGTAGCCCACAACCCTTAAAGATCTGAAAAATAAAAACATAATCAGGGTTGTTACCACAATTGCGAGGATAAGAAACAATTCCATTTCACTTGATACAAGCTCCATGAATTTTGTGCGGATGTATGGCAATCCCGAAAAATGTAAATCAACATTATGTTTTTGAGAAAACACATCAGCTTCTTTATTTATTTTTTCTACAATTTCAATCCGGTCTTTTGAATTGAGCTTTTTATCATCAAAAGTGATAATGATAATGGTAGTGTTTGTTTCTTTATTAAGAATCAAACCTTCGTAAAATGGAAGAGAGTAAATTACATTTTTAAGTGAATCCAGCTCCTTTTGGGTTTTGGGTTTTTCCTTGAAAAGCGGGATAAATTCATATTTTTTAAGGCTGTCGTTTTTTGTAATGTTGTAGATACTGGCAATGGAAAGTACCTCTTTAATGCCTTCAATACTTTTTATTTTCGTTCCCAGGTCGTATAACCCGTTAAACATATCCAGTTTAAAAAGATTATCATTTTCAAATCCAATAACCATGATATTTCCGTCCTCTCCAAACATCTTTTTGAAAGAGGTGTAATCAATCATATCCTGATCATTTTCCGGAAGCGGCCTGACATAGGTATAAGACAATTCGATTTTAGTTGCCTGCCAACCCATGAATGCAGTTATGCCAAGTAAAACAAACAGTACAACTAATCGGTTACGTATTAATATGCTTGCAATTTTTCCCCACATTTTCTTCAAATAATTTGAACCGCAAAAATAGAAATATTTTTCAATGATTTAGTATTAAAAACATATTTATCAACAGAAGGCCATGCTACCTCTACCAATGAATTGATTGATTTTCAATAATAGTGCATTAATTTGAATCGGGTTCAATATTAAAAATTCCCTTCATTTCTTCTTTTTTACCGATTCCGAAAGTATATGTAACATTTATTCCAAAACGCTGGTTATCAGTGTAACGGTCACCTTCGGCCACAATTGAACCCTGGTTGATGTGATAACCCACCACCATTGTTTTGAAGATGTCGCGTCCGGTTATCCGGATTTTTAATTTTTCATCGAAAAAACTCTGTCTTATTCCGACATTCAGACTTCCAAACCGGTCGAGTTCATAGAAATTCATTTGTCCGTTTATCATCCAGAAGCCACTAAAAGTAAGCTTGGTATTTTTTGCCAGCTTTAAGGAATGAAAGGTGAATAAACGCCAACTTCCGCGTGAATATTCGAATGGATTTCCCTCATAATATCCATCAAACTCTGTCAGGTTATATTGAGCCCCCATGGCAAAAAAGTATGCTCCTCCGGGTGGAATTCCGGCCATGCCCCTGAAATAGGTCTCGGTGTTTTTTCCAAGATTATCGAATGTTCTGATTGCCACATCCTCGAAACGAGGGTCAGAATAGACCACTCCGGAGAAAATATCGGTGGTATAATTTCTTCCAATGGCAAAAATAGGGGTATCATCAAAGCTGATATTAAACTCAACATTATCGGTAAACTGTGGCTTCAACTCGGGATTTCCCGTTTCATACATATACTGATCGACAAAATTTATTGAAGGATTGAGCATTTGAAAATCCGGTCTGTTTATTGTACGTCTGTAAATCATATACCCATACAGTTCAATGCCCATTATTTTTATTACTCTGCGGCTTAAGTAAATATATGGAAACAAATCAACCCTGTTAACCAGAAAACTTGTATCCGACGGATATGCCTGCTGTCCGTTCATATAAGTATGTTCTAACCGCACGCCACCTTTAACCACAAAATTGCCTGAAAAAGTTCTTGATAATTGCAGATAGCCGGCATTGATATTTTCCTTATAATCATAAGTATTTGAACGGGAGTTATCTTTATACGACGAGTCATTCAGTATGATTTGGAAATCGCTTTCATTGTCAAAAACCTGATAACTGCTTTTTAAGCCCGATTCGAATTTCAGTTTCTTGGAAAAAAAGTATGTCAGGTCTGTTTGCAGCGTAAAATTATCCGAATTATTCCGGGTATTTCCTGCTCCCAGAATTGTCATTTCAATGGGATACAAATAATTATAGGAATAATCCTGATCTGAATTTCGGCTGTTTCGGCTGTAACTGAATTTATTATCCCATTCAGATCCACTGGTATCCAGTTTAATTTTATAGCCAAGATCCTGCTGAATATTCAGATGCCATGAGTCATTCTGCACATTGTTTAATACTTCGGACAGCTTAACATCATCTGCAACACCTGTAATATTAATATTTTCAGATTCTGAACCCGGTAGTGAATAATTGATTCGACCATCATAGGTAAAACTGCGTTTTTCGGTAAAATCAACACCCAGACCATACCCTGCATAAAACTGGTCGCTGGTGCGTCTGGTAATGGAATTTTGTGTCAGAAAAGTATCAGTCCTGAGTGTTCGTAAAGCGTTTAACTCTTCCTGGGTTTCATCATAATTGTAATTGACATTGAGGTAACGGGTAGATTTTTCGCCACTGTCATTAAATGTCAATCCGAGATTTCTGCTTCCATAGATTCCCTGACTCATTCCGGCATTGACAGATCCAAACCGTCCTATTTTCACTCCCTTTTTCAATACGATATTTATTATACCACCCGAGCTTGAAGCATCATATTTAGTAGATGGGGTTCTCAAAACTTCAATTTTTTCGACAGATCCGGGGGGCAGACTTCTCAAAATTGTGGAGATATCCTGATTAGACATTTTCTGTTCCCTGCCGTTGATGTAGACTTTAGCCGGAGTGGCACTTGAAAGATAAATACCGCCATCCTGGTCGACGTACATGCCCGGAGTGCTTTCGAGGACCTCCAGGGTGTTTGTGCTGGTATTTGCCAAAGGTTCAGGATCGATAATCATTTTATCATCTTCCTGTCTGATCAGCGGTTTTTTCGCAGTTACTGTGACTTCACCAATGCTGATGGCATCTTCTTTCAACCTGAAATAAAACATCCGTTCCTCAGGTTTTACAAGAACCGTGCGGGTTAAAGTCTGAAATCCCACATAGCTGATTTTGATTATATAAAGTGTATTTTCAAGATTTTCAATAACTGCCATGCCATTTTGATCGGTGGTTGCAAAAAACTTCGATGAATCGGCAGCGCTGGTAACCTGAATGGTTGCAGAAGGAAGCGGACTTTTTGATTCATCGGAAACCCTGAACTTCACCGGTTGTGCCAAGCACTCAAATAGCAAAAAAACGAGAAAAGATAAAACAAGATGTTTTTTCATTTTATTTCGGAAAATACGGCGACTAAGTTATATGGTAAATTTTGAATTTTTTGTTAAAAAGTTATAAAATAACACTATACTTAAGGTAGAGGATTGTCGGAATTAATCTTTACTATTTAGATTCATAATTATTTATAAGCAACAATAAACAATTAACCCTCGTATAACTGCTGCACTTTGACCATATCAGATGAAAAAACTTATTCTTTTATTGTTTGTCTTTCAAGGCATTCAGGCACAAGAAATTGACAAAATCATTCAAATCAAGAATGATTCCATTTCCTATTACCAGCATTTCATCAAAGCACTTCAATCTGATATTGAAGAATTAAAGCTTGAAAAGCTAAGAAAAGATTTAAATGTCAAGGGAATGCCAAAGATTGAAGCAGGTGAAGAACTAATTAATCACAAAGCATTTTCACTGGTTTATTCAGAAAAACATGAGCAGGCAAAATGGGTGGCTCATATCATCACACAGGATGTGATTACCGGTATCGAAGGACGAACAAACGATTTTCGTCCCGACCCCCTAATTAAAACAGGGTCTTCGGTTGAAGAAGATTATTTTCTGAAAGAGTTGCAACCCGATGGTGTCACATACAAGTATGACGGATTTGGATTTGACCGCGGGCATCTAGCTCCTTCGGCTGATTTCAGATGGTCGAATGCAGCATTGTCGGAAAGCTATTTTTACTCGAACATGTCACCCCAACGGCCCGATTTTAATCGCGACAGCTGGGCAAAACTGGAAGATTTGCTCAGGGCTTATATTTACAACAATCCCGGAGTGCAGCTTTACATTGTAACCGGACCGGTTTTGAAAGACAGTCTGCCAAAAGTTAAAAAATCCAAAAACAAAGTATCCATTCCTGAAAAGTTCTTTAAAACCGCTGTAGACCTGACAAACAACAGGGCCATTGCATTTGTAATGCCAAACAAACAGGCTGATTTTCCGCATGAATATTATGCTCTGAGCATTGATTCGGTGGAATCCCTTACTGGTATAGATTTTTATGTAGGATTGGATGATGTTCAGGAAAATTTTCTGGAATCTCAAAGCGATTACAAGCCATTTTTACCAAAAAGCCAGCAGGATGATATAATGCCCGAAGATCCTGAAAACCTTCCCAGAAATGCAGTAAACACACTGCAGGCAAAAATTTTCTCAGGAAAGGGTGACAAGGTGAATGTGGTTGGAACAGTGGTATCTACAAAAATGTCATCAAAAGGGAATGTTTTTCTTAACCTGGATAAAAAATATCCCAACCAGATTTTTACAATAACAATATTCAAGGACAATATGATCAATTTCAGCTACTCTCCGGATGTTTTTCTTGCCGGAAAAAAAATTATGGTGCGTGGTGTTATCAAAGATTACAATGGGGTGCCTTCAATGATTATTGAGAATGAAAAAGCCATTGAGATCCTTGAAGAGTAAAAATTGAAAAATGTTCAGCTTTCCGGATCCATAATTTTTTTAACCCTTCCCACTTCTCCGGTAACCAGCCTTACTTTTATTCCATGAGGGTGAAAAGAGCTGTTTGTGAGAATATCCTTAACAACACCTGAAGTCAGTTTACCAGATCTTTGATTGGCTTTTTCAACTATTTCAACCACTGCTCCTGGTTTGATTATATTTCTGCTTTGTCCGTTCATAAAAAGTTTATTATGCGAAGGTATAAATAATAAGCATAAAATTAATACTAAATATTGCTTGTGAAAAAAAAGGCCGTGTCAGGAATTTGACACGGCCCAAAGCAACCAATTATTGAGAGGAAAAAATACAACCATTAAATCAGGGTTTTTCCCTTGGTCTGTTTGTTAATTTTGTATCCGATGAGAAATTCATGAGATCCATAAGTAAAATCTGACAAATTGCTTAAGGTATAATCAAAGGCATATCCTATGAAATAGCGATCGGCCTTTAGTCCGATCATTGCAATGAAAGCATCACCCGTACGGTAAGAAATCCCAAGCCAGTAATTATCCTTGTACAAAACTTTTGCATTGATATCGACCTGCATACTTGTTTTTTCGGTTGTTCGCAGCATCAATGAAGGCTCCAGTTTCAGATTATCGTTCATGGTAAACTTATATCCGGCAAGGATATAATGATGTCTGATCATACGCGACAAATCAGTTGCTCCGTTAATCTTAACCTGAAACTGAAACATCTGGGCGGTTGTGTATCCAACGAAATATTTCTCGTTATACAGGTACATGCCGAAATTGGCATCAGGAACCATTTTTGTTTCTGCGGCTCCGGTAAATGCCACATCATTGTCGTCGATAATATTAAAATCAGATTCATCGAACTTCATCTGAAAAGCTGAAAGAGAAAGGCCAAATGAGAGTTTTGTTTTATTCGTAATTCTAATTTTATAGGCATAGGTCCCCATCACTCCCGTTCTGGCAATTGGTCCAAACACATCGCTGTAAATCATTCCGCCCGCTCCCATCTCATCATTTCTGCCTAAGAAAGTATGACCACTTAGGGCAATGGTTCTTGGATGGTCATCAATGCCTACCCATTGTTGTCTTGCCGTGAGGGCAATCGGAGAATAAGTGGTTGTTCCTGCTATTGCGGGATTTAAAAGGAAATCGTTCAGCATATACTGGCTGTAAAGTGGTTGCTGCTGGGCTTTTACGGATTGCGATCCGGCAACAGCAAATATCAGTATCAATATTACTAGTGTTTTTTTCATTTCATTATTTTTTAATTGTTACAATTCCTGATAACGGCTCATTTCCATCAAACAGATCAAGTATATAAACAAAAGAGCTAATTGGTAGTTCCTTGCCATTGTAGGTTCCATCCCACTGGAATGATTTTTCGGAATATTCGGCTCCTGTTCCGCTGAATGAGAAGACCATCTGGCCCCATCGGTTAAATATTTCAATTTTAATTTCAGCGTACATTTCAATGTTTTCAATTTCCCAGGTATCATTTACATCATCAGCGTTTGGCGAAAATGCGGTAGGAATATCCAGACAGCCTTCATTGTTGCTTCCCAGAGTAAAATCGGATATGGTTTGGCAACCATTTGCATCGGTTATTGTAACCACATAATCACCCGATGTTGCATTATTTATAACTGAATCGGCTTGTCCGGTGCTCCAACTGAAAGTAAATGGCGTAGAGCCCCCTGTCATCTGAACAGTGATAATTCCATCAGGTGTTTCGGGGCAACTTGCATTCTGCAAAACAGATCCATAGGTTATCTCACCAAAGAAATTTACCTGAGCACTGTCGACACCCAGGCAGTCATCGGAGTTTGTTACAGAAACAAAATATAAACCTTCATTAGAAACTGTAATGATGCTGTCATAAGTACCCGTTGACCATGTATAGGATTCAAAAGCCGTACCGAGGTACAATGAAGTTTGCTCACCGGCACAAATATTGGTGTTTCCAAGGATATCCGGCACAGGTCTCGGAAATACGGTTATTTTTATTGAGGCAGAGCCACTGCATCCATTGGCATCAGTCACAGTAACCGCGTAGGTTCCGTCATCAGTAACAACAATAATTTCAGTTGTCGGACCGTGTGCCCATTGGTAACTAAAATAACCTGTTCCTGCGCTTAAAGTTGAGTATTCACCTTCGCAGAATGTAGTGGTTCCCATGATGACCGGATTAATTTCACCACTCTGTGACACAGTAACTGTTTCGGTTGATGAGCATCCATTGGAGCCGGTAATTGTTACTGAATAATCACCACCGGCATCAACATTTATGGTAGTAGAAGATTCTGAAGTTGACCATATATAAGATGTATATCCTGTTGCCACGCTCAAATCAGTTGTTTCACCAAAGCAAATAGTTAAATCTCCGTTAATCGTTGCATCCGGTGAGGGAAGCACAGTAACGGTTATCATATCCGTTGCGGTACAGCCATCGGAATTTGTAACTGTTACTGAATAAACACCTCCTTCATCAACTACTGTTGTTGGCTGGATGACGCCATCGGACCATAAATAACCCGAGTAGGTTTCATCAAGTCCGAGAACTGTCGAGCCCCCATCGCAAATGGTTGTGGTTCCAATTATTTCCGGATCTGGTGAAGGATACACAACAAGCGTAATCTGATCGGTGCCTGAACAGCCGGCAGCATCAGAAACTGTAACAAAATAATCACCTGCTCCGGTTGCATTAATAGTTTGATCATCTGCACCGGTTGACCATACATAATCGGCATAACCTGCACCTGCATCAAAAACAGCCGTTTCTCCATCGCAGATTATTGAATCACCAAGAATTTCAGGTGACAACCCTGAAACCTCACTGACAGTAACGGTTTCTGTTCCGATGCAACCATCAGAATCGGTGACTGTTACCGAATAATCGCCAGCCACTGTCACGGTAATATTGTCAGAAGTGGAGCCACCAGTCCATAAATATGAAGCATAACCTGTCACTGATAAATTTGTGTTCAGACCTGTACAGAATTCAAGTATTCCGGCAATTTCAGGTACAGGATTGGGAATTTCGGTCACAATTGCCTCGCCGGTACCCGTGCAGCCGGATACATCTGTAACGGTTACTATATAGGTTCCGGCAACAGTTACAGAAATAGTTTGTGATGTTGCTGAATTAGACCAATTATATTCATTATATCCTGCGCCTGCATCAAGTGTTGTTGATGTGCCTTCACAGAATGACAGGTCGCCGGTGATAACCGGACTGGGATAAACATCGCCTGTAACAGTAACTGAAGCTGATGCAGTGCATCCCGATGAATTGGTCACAGTTACGGAGTATGTACCTCCAACATTGACATTAATTGTTTGAGTATTTCCTGAGGGTGACCAGCTATAAACCGAATAGCCGGCTCCGGCATCAAGAGTGGTGTAACCACCGGGACAGAAAGTCAAAGGTCCGGATATAGTTGTAGTCAGGGCAGCCGGTTGATTTATAGCAACAGTCTGTGTGCCTGTACACCCATCGTTATCAGTAACGGTTACGGTGTATGTACCAAAACCCAATCCGGAAGCGGTTGGAGTTGTTTGTCCCGCCACATCACTCCATTCATAGGAATACGGAGATGAGCCACCCGAGCCTGAGGCGGTTGCCGAGCCGTTGGCAAAGCCGTAGCATGTGGGATCGACCGGAGTAACAGCCACGGTTATTGTCGGGCAAACCGGACAAACAGGCACTTCACCAATATTATTAAAAGTAAAAGCCACACCGTTTATATCAGAAACCTGAATTGGCCAGTTTGATGGAGGAGCAACAGTATTTCCTGTGGCAAACTGTACCCAGTCAGTTCCAGAGCAATCACTTTCGGTGCAATCAATATAAAAACCCATAAAATATATTGGGCTGGCAGATGGACAAGCAATACATTCAGCTTCATTGGTAATAGGGTAATTGTAAGTTTCCCAATCATCCCAGGTAATGGTTCCGACTCCGCCAGAAGCAATAAGATTGGTTCCGTCATAACAAACATCAATGGGATCGCAGGTTATAACGGTAATTGTAATGGAATCGGCGCCGCAGATCTTTGTATAAACAATGTTATAAGTACCCGGCCCAACCAATGAGGGGTCGAAAGTTCCGGTTGCGGAATTGGTTATACCCGGACCGCTGAAAGTTCCGCCCAAGCTAGAAACAGTAATATTAAATGGAGGCAGGTCATCGCAAACAGTTTCCATCGGACAAATATTCACATCACAGCAAATCAGTCCGAACTGATCACAGGCATTGAGAGCAACTGCGGCAATCCTTCCGTTGCGGTTTGTAGATTCGTTATCCTGCATGGCACCTACAGCCAGAACTTCCGAATTGCTATTAACACTAACATCGTAAACTGTAAATCCTACGATTGCCTGATCAAGAATATTGAGATTGGCATCAAATTTCACCACACGGTCGCCAGAGCCGGCATAAACATTCCCACATTCATCAACAGCCATACCGCTGTTTTCAACAACAAGTCCGCCAATTAATGGCACAGTACTTGAGTTTCCTCCCGGAAGAGCCACGGAGGTTACCAGAGAACCATCGCTCAGGTTTCTTTTATAAATAATGTCCCCGGCATTGGTATATATAAATGCATCGTTGGCAATAAGAGCTTTCAGTCCTCCACCGTTTTGCGTAGCAGGAAGGTAGTTTTCGCATTTATATCCCAAATCGTGCCCGCTGGGGATTTTATATACAAGCTCATCATTTGGACAAGCGCCAAAATTATCCATAATGGCACCCACATGGTTGTGTGTCAGGAATATATATTTTGAGTTTTTGGAAGATGAAATGGATCGCACCTCAATGGGTGAGTTCATAAATCCTCCACTGCCACCGGTATGGACCTCCTGTATGTCAAGAACATCACCGGTATTGATATCCATATTATAAATATTGGCTGAAAAGTCCATAAAATTCCCACCAGTTCCTCCGACAATCAATCGGGTTTTATCGCAGTTAAATGCAATTGTCCAGTATTCAGTATTTAATCCGCCTGCAGGAAATCCGCTTGCATTATGAAAAACCATAGAACCGGTATTGCTTACCCTTTCAATTTCGGGATCGGTTCCCGAAGTAACAAAGCTGGTACCATCGGCATTGGTAGCCAAAGTGCCAAGCCAAACGCTGGCGGTATCCCAGGGAGTAACATAAGTCCATTGCCATGTTCCTGCGGCATCAAATTTCCTAAGTTCCATTGGGGTTTCTCCTCCGGTTACAAACACATTGCCGTAGCTGTCGGTTTCAACTTCCCACGCTGCAGTAGAGGTGGTAAAGTTTGGGGATTGCACCCATGGGTCAATAATCACTTTGCGGTTAACATCATATTCATCGCACTGAAAAGAAAGAATATTGTTTTCAAAAACGAATGACATGGGAATTTCCTGACGGCTGTCATTATAAAATGTAAATGGTTTGTGTTCAATAATATTAGCTTGAGATGCGGCTATTTCAAAATCCCCTGTAGGCAACAAATTAAAATTGACAAACTCTCCCGAAGTGCTGGTTGTGCCATAGTTATACTGCATTTTAACCTGAGAAATATCAGCACCCGGATGCAATATTACAGTGTATTTGAATCCAGTTTCGGGATGAAAAACATACTCGACATCAATATTGTCATAAAGATTTTTATACAACAATTTGCTGTATCCGCTTATGTGGTTTTCATTTTTAACCTCGCGGGTTTCAAAATTCCTGATAGCGTAGGAATAATAACCAGAAACTTCATCAGAAGCAATGATTTTAACATCTTCATTTGAATTAATCCAGGTAATGTGAATCAGTTCAGATATGTTTATTCGTTTCGGGCAATCAGGCTGGGTTTTGCTTCTGTTTGGATTGCGGATGATTTTGTCAAAACGGTAAGTCAGTCCTTTTTTTGTGAAGAAAATGTAAGAATCATCATAATCGACAGCATACTCGATATGATTCTTTTGCCAGTTTCTTCCATCGAACTGACCTTTGTTCTGCATAAATGACGGAGGTGTTTCAAAGGAGGCAGCAGACTGCCCGAAAATCAACACCGGCATTAAAATAAGCAGTAGTAGGGTTGTTTTTTTCATACTCGTTAATTGGTTAGGGTTTTGCGATTATTTTAAAACACTAATTTACAATCATTTTAATCATGGCCAAAATTAACCATTACTACATTGTTGATACAATATGATTTTAACAGGTTTTTTTATTGCACAAATGTAAATACCGTTACTATTGAAAACATTGAAAATAATTAGCAATTTATAATACTTATTAAGGAAAAATAATCATACCGATCTGATTTTATGAGATTTAAAACCATTAATACATTATTACTACAATTAAGGTAAAATTAAATTTGTTATATAATTAAATTGTTATATTTTTATGATATAATGAGTTAGACAATGAAACTTGTATTAACATTTATATTTGTATTTTTTTTCCTGTTTATCACTGGCCAAAAGAACGATTACAGGCAGGTGATAGAGTGGGCTAAAGATCATTCGGAAAAAAATCCAAAAACTGCTATAGATACACTTTTAAGAACAGCTGAATCAGAAAAAAACAAGGGAAATTATCTGGAATACACTGAAATTCTGACTGTATTGGGGCAGATTTATGCTTTTGAGTTAAATAATCATAACCTGACATTGGATATCTTAAAAAAAATTGACGAAGCCTATCAGGAAACAAAAGACAAGAACATCCGAGTTTATTATCTGCTGGTATTAGGATATATAAATTACGCGAATAAGGAAGACAGCAAAAAGGTATTTGAGATTTATCAGAAATGCTGGGAAATTTGTCCGAAAGACCATCCAAAATGGATTTACGTTCTGATCAATTATGGAGGTGCCCTGGTGGAAACCGGGAAGATGGACGAAGGACTTAGAATGACAATCAAAGCGTACGATGAAGCAAAAAAAACAGGCGACTATGGTTTATGCACCATGACATCAAGGAACTTGGGTGTTGCCTATTCATATAAAAACATGTCGGACAGCGCAATTTTCTATTACAAAAGGGCACTTCAGGAGTCCATGCTCTCGGGCAAGCAGGAAGATATACTGGATGCGAAATTAGCCCTTGCCATTTTCTTTTATGATCACAGTCAGCGCGACTCGGCTTTAATCTATATGAATATGATCATTAATGAAATTGAACATTTTCGCAATCATGAGTCGAGGGAGTTGTGTTATCGCTTAATATCAAAAATCTACGAAGACAAAGGAGAATTTAAAAATGCTTACGAATATTCTCTTCTGGCACTTCAGTACAATGACAGTGCAAAGATATCAGAATCAACCCGGCAATTGCTGGCCTATGAATTTGAGCTGGAAGTAAAGGAAATGAATAAAAAAACCGAATCAGAAAAACGGCAAATGGAGTATGATCGTGAAAAGCAGGAACTCATCTATATAATTGTTGTTTTGGGGCTTATCACCATTATTATTTTTGTCTGGATAATCTTCCTGCGGCTAAGAAATAAGAAAAAACTACTGAAAATTAAAGCAGAAAATGCCGTGCTTGAAAATCAGAAAATCCAAATGGACCTTGAGTTTGAAGAACGTGCCGTTGCAACAAAAACCATGTTTCTGCTCGAAAAGGACAATATGATCAATAAAGTGATCAATATTTTAAGCAGTGCCGTGGAAAAAAACAATGAACTGAACAGAAAGGTGATTACCGATGTGATATTTGACCTGAGAAACTCCCTGAACAACAAAAGGTGGGAAGAATTCGAGTTCAGGTTCAACAAAATACATCCCAATTTTTATACCCGGCTTGAAAAAGACAAGCCCAACCTTTCAAACAATGAAAAAAGGCTTTGTGCCTTCCTGCTTATGGAGATGTCTTCAAAGGAAATTTCAAATATTACGGGGCAATCCATTCACAGTATCAATGTTGCACGAACCAGATTGCGGCGAAAACTCGGACTGACCAATTCGGAAGATTCCATTTCCCACTTTTTATCGAAACTTACCGGGAGCGGTTTGGCCGGCGAACACAGCTTACTTAAGGAAATTTAGCATGATCTTTGGCGGAGGCTCCATACAATCCATGATTACCAGCTTGAAAAACAATTCAAGAAGGAATAAGGATTATTATGAAAAAAACAGGAAGTATGGCATTGTCAAACAAAAACGGATTCCAAAACAGGAAAATCCCCTCTCGCCTGAGCAGAAAGAAGCCATTGTTAAAATGATCCGAAAGGAACAAAGAAAACAATTGGTTAAAAACCTGATTATTTTTGTTGTTGTTTTGGTGTTGTTTGGGTGGTTTGTTTGGTGGTTGATTTTATAAATTATAAATCACTAAAAAAACGTAGTTTTGCCAAATGACAAAAAACAAACTATATATCATCACCTCCACCGCTGAGGCAGGAACCTTCGAAACGTTACCAGTAACTCCAGAAATGGAACTGATTTCGCATGAGGAACTGGGTAAATCGGATATTATTTTCAATGAAAACCAAAAAGTTTGTATTACTTCTGAATTCTCTCTGGCAACAGTCCTCGATCATCTCGACCCGGCCCGTAAAAGAGCAGTGACCCTGCTTAAAGACAAATTCAGGTTCAGGGAAATCCTCAGTGAAATTTACCCTGAATATCAGTATCGTTTAATAAAAATTGAGGATGTTGGCAGTTTGAGAGTGGATAAAAAATCCGTGATAAAACCGGTAAGGGGGTGCTTTGGAACGGCTGTGCGGGTTGTGGATAAAAACACTGATTTTGGCCTGCTGAGCAGCGAATTGAAAGCAGAACTCGAAAAAAATTCAAAAGTGTACCAAAACAGCGTGCTTTCCAATGACAGCTTTATCATCGAGGATTTTATCGAAGGTGAAGAATACGCTGTTGATATGTTTTACGGGTCATCAGGTGAACCGCGCATCGTCAACATCCTGCATCACCCTGTTCCTAAAAACAAGGCCTATATTCACATGGCCTATAATTCATCGAAAAAAGCATTTGATGAAGTATATGATATAGCAAAAACTTTTCTGCAAAAAATAAACAATATCCTTAAAGTCAGGAATTTTGTCATGCACGTGGAAATCAAGGTTTACAATGGTGAGGTTTATCCTATTGAAATAAACTGTATGAGGTTTGGCGGAATGGGACTGTGCAACCTTATTTATTTTTCGCACGGAATCAACTCTTTTACCTGTTTTAATAACGACAGTGAACCAGATTTGGAAAAAATGTGGAAAAACAAAGAGCAGGATGTGTACACCTATTTCATTGCATATAACGGGGTAAACAGTCCGGTTGACCAATACGCCCCAAACAGGGACAAATTAAAAAAGATGTTCACCGAAGTGCTTCACGAAGAGCCATTTGACCATAGAAAACAACTTTGTTTCGGGGTTTATTTCCTGAGGGAAACTGAAGAAAATATCTCAAATATCATGAACATCGAGTTTGATGATTTTTTTGAGATTAGCAGTCCCGATATCGGGAGGTAAATTAGTAATTTACAACTTGATAAATTTCCCTGAATAGCTCTTGTTATCAACTTCTGAGAATCCGGTCAATAAATAAACCCCGGGAGGCAGGTGTTTCAAAAAGAAAATATTGCCTGCATTGTCTGAATTCATTATGAGTTTTCCTTCGACAGTGCTGCCGGTAATATTAGATACAATTAATTCTTTCAGGTTACAATCAGCACACTGTACATAAATCCATTCCTGTGCGGGATTTGGGAAAACTGTCAATTTTTGATTTACCGCATCATTTTGACCTGATTTAACTGGTTCGTAGGACACCCATGGACGAGCCTGCTTTATCACCAGTCGGTTGTCAAAGGTGATTTTGTACTCAACATCTATTGCAAAAGTTGCATTTCCCTCTGCACCATATAATTGTTCAAACTCATCATGAATTTTTGACAGATACATTCTCATTGATTGCATGTGATCTTTGCTTATCAGTATTGAGTCATAGGGGACCAGATTTGACGACTGAATCAAAACATATCCTTCCTGATAATCGGGATTTTTGTACAAAAGTATTTCTTCGGGTACTGAATTGCTATCCGGATTTGTAATCAAATCCTCACCCAATTGTGAATTCAAATAAAAAGTATTATCTGTATTGTAAACAGGATCGGTGGTAACCCCTACCCCGTTGACTTTTTCGTCTGAAAAGCTTGGATGGCACAAAACACCCATTGATGCCAAATAATGGTTTACCCGGTAAAACTCTCTTTCTTCAAACGCTCTGAGGTTCCACAAACTTGCATAAACCTGCTTGATGGATTTTGAAATATGGCCCTCGTCGGGATGTTGGGTTTTGGAGGTATATAACCCTGCCCCGCTAAATCCGGGCAAATCCTCATTATTTGAACTGGAACGGCAACGTATTGATATGCCTGCCGGAAACTGCATTTGCATATCCGACAGTTCATTCATTATCCACCCGGGCATTTCGGCTTCTCTAATCCTGTCTCTCAAATCCTTTAGCATTTCACCGCGCTTTTGCCTGTCTGATATAAATTGGGGATCATTCAACATCATGTCAATATCAGTGAAAAAATTGTTGTACTTCATGAATTCCTGATAAAAGTAAAAAGGCACGCCAAAACCATCCGGAATGGTTTCGTCGGGGAAACCAAAAGTCAGCATGGCGGCAACATTTGAACATTTGGCTCCAAAACCGTCTGACATTGAAAAAGAAATTTCAGAAAGCGGTAAAATTGACGTATAGGAAAGATTCAGAGGAGGAATTTGCTCTGCTGCCGGTCTGGATGATTCAAACCAGCTATTTACCTCGTCCAGTGTTGCTTCCCGGATAGTATATTTATCGGCTTCAACTTTTAAATAGATATAATGATTTAGAAGATTGAAAATGGTATCATTCAATAAAGGATCGCGGATAAATGCGTTTGGGATATTGTCCTGCATTGCCCTCAGATTAACATGAGACAAGGGAGTTTGCACCACCGAAGTAATTACTCCGGCCACCCGGGGAAGCGAGTTAGGCAGCGACTCATAAAGCACAATATCTCTGGCTCCGGGTGTTTCATCCGGGGTCATCAGGCGAAAAAAGCCAAATCCCTCAGCCGGATTCAGTCCCCAATAATCAATCTCAGCAAAAACATCAGATTCCAAAAGCACCGAAACCCTTGAATTTTGGTACAAAACAGTATCATTCAGATAATCATCTTCATTTTCCGAATTGATATAATATGAAAAATTATTTTCCAGATACAACATATTGGCTGCCAACAACTCATGCGTACGTTGAACAATTTCAAAGTTTTTATTTTCCGAATTGGTAAAGTTGAAGGCGAAAGTGCCCATCGTACCGTTTGCCGAAACAATCGAAGGGTGGTAAATAATATGTCCGCCCACCTGATCATCGCCGGGATACTCAATACCCATGGCATCAGCAAAATCAACATGCAAATAATATTTATTGCAATTAATAAAATAGATATTCGGATGATCAGTATAAAAGTCAGTTATGAGAAATTTAGTAAAGTCCTTATCGTTGAGATATTCGCACCAGGGAATTGTTTCGTGTTTGATTGCCAGCTCTTTAAAAGTTGAAAAACTGTCAATGGCAACCGATCCGTCTTCCATTGAAAAAGGAGGAGCTGGATTGAGCGGATTTTGAAGCGGGATGTTATTAAACTCTGTAATATCATCAACTCCGTCGCCATCAATATCATAAGGCTCGTCAATTGGATACTCCAAAACCTGGTAATGGTCAGCCGGATACCCTCCCAAAGATTCTGAAATCACAGTTGAATCAGGAGATCCGATTGTGAGGGATGCAGTCAGCACAAAAGAAGAATCCGGGTTATGCCGGACTTTCAACAAATAATAATGTTCAGTATCCGAGATAACAGTCAGTTTGGCCTGACCATTGGCATCAATGTTATAGTTAATAATTGGAATTACTTGTCCGGTCAGATTATGACAGCAAATAAAAATAAAAAAAAGAAATAATATTTTTAAAAAGACTCTATTAACCATTGACAAGAAGAATTACGAAAACAAATATACGATAAAAAAGGATAACAATCAATAACCCGCATTTCGGCTTTTCACCCTTGCAGATTTATACTAAAAACTGATTGAGTGGCTTGGGGTGGAATTTTAAAAAGGAATAGGGTTTTGATTTAAGAACAATGAACACCGATTTAAGATTTAAGAATGAAGCCTAACTTCAAAATTCGAATATCGGTGTTCCCCCGACTAAAGTACGGGGCAGGCTTTGTTCGACATTCCTTTTTCCGGGGATTATTCCATGATCCGCTTCGCTACGGGGGGAAGTGCCACAAGGTTTTAATCCTGGTTTTTTTTCAAATCTATGAATTTAAATACAGAATGACTTAGTTCTAATTACACTAAATTTATAATAGAAAATAAATGTGAATAATAATCTTATTTTGGAAAATAGTTGTATATTTACATGAGAAATCAATGTATAATGGAAAAAAACGACCTTTTATACTACAAAGAAATAATTTTTGCTTCTTCAGATCAGACTGAAATAAGAAGAAACCAAAAATTGCTTTTGAACGGACAGATAAGAAAGATTGCGCCAAAAATATATTCTGCAAACCTTACTGATTCCCCTGAGGAAATTATAAGAAGAAATATTTTTGAGATTCTTGGTCACATGTATCCCGGAGCAATACTCAGTCACCGTTCGGCACTTGAATATAAACCCACTTCTGCCAATTACATTTTTGTCACCTATACTTATACCAAGAAGATAAAGCTGCCCGGAATAACCATTTCATTTCTTAAAGGACATCCTCCCTTATCCGGAGATAAAAAATTTATCGGCTCGTTGCACGTTTCTCAATATGAACGGGCTTTACTTGAAAATTTAATGATCAGCAAAAAGCCCGGACCAAGATCCAAGACTTTGTCTATACCTGAAATAGAGGAAAATCTGGAAAAAATAATACGGGTAAAAGGTGAGGCATCCTTAAATGCTATCAGGGACCATGCCAATGAAATTTCAAAACAACTTGGTCTGGAGAAGGAATTTGGCATGCTTAATAAAATAATTTCCGCCCTTCTGTCAACAAAACCTGCAAAAGGGCTAAAATCCAAAATTGCTCTTGCACGTGCATTGGGTTCTCCATATGATCCGGAAAGGGTAAAATTATTTGCATCGCTTTTCAGTTATCTGTCGTCAGAGGTTTTTCCTGATCGTCCGAATAAAAACTCAGACAACAAAAGTTTTCGGAATTTTGCATTCTTCGAGAGCTATTTTTCAAATTATATTGAGGGTACAAAGTTTGAAATTTCTGAAGCCAAAAACATTATTGAGTCAGGCATGCCACTATTAAACCGCACAGATGACTCACACGATATTTTGGGAACCTATCAGCTTACCTCTTCAAAGCCAAATATTTCAATTATTCCGGATTCCGCTGAACATTTTATTGAACTTTTACTAACCAGGCATAAAATACTTTTATCGGGCAGACAACAATTGCTTCCGGGTGAATTTAAAGATAAAAACAACAGAGCCGGCAGTACTTATTTTGTTGATTACACACTTGTAAAAGGCACACTAATAAAAGGATTTGATTATTACGCTGCTTTAAAAGATCCTTTTGCAAGAGCATCTTATATCATGTTTTTGATCAGCGAGGTGCATCCGTTCAATGATGGAAATGGTCGGACAGCCCGTATTTTTATGAATGCAGAATTTGTTGCCAATGGTCAGTCAAAAATTATTATCCCAACAGTATTCAGAGAAGACTATTTGTTAGCATTAAAAAAACTTTCCAAAAAAGGAGATCCTATTCCCTACATAAAAATGCTTGACAGAGCACATCGTTTCAGCGAAACCATTTATGGGAAGAATATAGACGAAATGCAGGAATATCTTGAAAAATGCAATGCTTTCAAAGAACCTGATGAGGGATTTAAGCTGAAATTTTAATCTGATTTTCAGCAATGACTATCATAATGGATTAATAAAATGCTTCTATTTTGGAGTTGAAAACTCCAAAATAGAAGCATTTATGGAATTACTTGCACAATCAAAACACAAAAATTCGAAATTCGA
The DNA here is from genome assembly GCA_001769535.1 of Bacteroidetes bacterium GWF2_38_335. Lineage (GTDB taxonomy): Bacteria > Bacteroidota > Bacteroidia > Bacteroidales > GWF2-38-335 > GWF2-38-335. The sequence continues at coordinate 205 of MEOH01000019.1, read as the reverse complement.
ATATCGGTGTTCCCCCGACTAAAGTACGGGGCAGGCTTTGTTCGACATTCCTTTTTTCGGGGATTACTTCGTGATCCGCTTCGTTACGGGGGGGAAATGCCACAAGATTTTAAGCCTGACCAATGCAAAGGGCAATGGCTCGGACTTTTTTGTTGGCAAAAAAATCACATCAACAACCTGAAAACACAAAAATTCGAAATTCGAA
>MEOH01000018.1 GCA_001769535.1 Bacteroidetes bacterium GWF2_38_335 | reverse complement strand
CCTAAATCTTGGACTGAGGTTTTAAACATACTGATGATTAATTATCCTGAAAGAATGGGTATTTATAAATGACACACTTAACTAAACACAACCCTATTTGTGGTGGTTGTCCCTTACCTTTTTAAAGAGTTCGGAGGCAAAAACAAAGTCATTGAGTTCTTTGTTGTCGCTGGTGAAAATATCATTTTTGTTTCCTTCCCACCATTTGTAACCTTGGTAAATGAAAATGATTTTATCGCCGATTTCCATCACCGAATTCATATCATGGGTGTTAATCACCGTGGTAATATTAAACTCGATGGTGATTTCGCGTATCAGGTTGTCGATTATGAGGGCAGTTATGGGATCGAGTCCGGAGTTTGGCTCATCACAGAACAGATATCTGGGGTTTAATGAAATGGCGCGTGCAATGGCTGCGCGTTTTTGCATGCCCCCGCTTAATTCTGAAGGAAACAATTTATTGGTGTCGGGAATATTAACCTTGCTCAGACAGAAATTTACCCTGTCGAGCTTTTCCTCCTCAGACCAGTTGGTGAACATATCCATGGGAAACTTGATGTTTTCCTGAATGGTGAGTGAGTCGAAAAGAGCGCCTCCCTGAAAAACCATTCCTATTTCCTTACGGATTTCCTTGCGTTCCATAAAACTCATGGCTGTGAAGTTTCGTCCGTCGAAATTGATTTGTCCGGTATCCACCTCATGCAGTCCGACTAAAGATTTCAGCAATACAGTTTTGCCCATACCGCTTTGCCCGATGATCTGATTGATTTTCCCCTTTTCAAAGAATACAGTCACGTCTTTGAGAACATGGTTGTCGTTGAAAGACTTGTTTATGTTTGTGGCTTCAATCATGTGAGCAGCAAATCGGTAAGTAAAAGGTTAAACAAAAGAATCAGAATACACGATAAAACAACTGCTTTTGTACTGGCACGTCCCACCTCCAGGGCTCCCCCGCTCACATAATAACCGTAATATGCAGGCACTGAGGTGATGATAAAAGCAAAAACAGCCGATTTGATCAATCCGTAAACAATGTAAAAACCGTTGTAGTACAGATGTATTCCCTCCAGATAATCTTCGGGCGATAAAGCCCCCGAGAAACAAATGATGTAACCGCCCACGATACCAACAAACATGCTGATCATGGTAAGGAAGGGGTTGATGATGACGGCTGCGGAGACTTTGGGCAGAATAAGATAGCTTGCCGAGTTGACACCCATGATTTCAAGGGCATCGATTTGCTCGGTAATTCTCATAGAGCCAATTTCAGAAGCAATGTTGGAGCCGATTTTTCCGGCAAGGATCAATCCCACGATGGTTGATGAAAACTCCAGTATAACCGACTCGCGGGCGGCATAGCCGATGAGGTATTTGGGTATAAGTGGGTTATCGAAGTTGAGGGCTGTTTGCAGGGTAATGACCGCTCCCATGAAAAAGGATATGATCACAACTATGCCAATGGAATTAATGCCGATTAGCTCAATTTCCTTTGAAATGCGGGTAAGGTAAATGGATCCTTTCTCGGGCCTGTTGAAGACTTTGCCCATGAGAGAGAAGTAACGTCCTATGTGAAAGAAAAAATCCAATTTAAGTTATGGGTTATGGGTTATGGGTTATAAGTTATGGGTTATAAGTTATGGGTTATAAGTTATAAAGTTATAAAATTTTATTTTTAATTAGCTGATGTGATGGGGTACTGAATATTGAAAAGTACCTTTATAACAACCAGCGTACTTAATTATTGTTTTATCTTTGCAAAGGATAAAAACCGCCTAAAAGTACAATTTTTTAATGAAAAAAGATAATTTGTTTTCATGACCGCAGAGGAAAAATTCAGATTGATTTTAAAAAGATACCTTCCCGAAAAGAGTATTGAGTATGTTTTTTATATTCTGAAAGAAAAAGAAGTACACCTTATTATTACCAAGGAAAGGAACACCAAGCTGGGCGATTACCGAAATCCCTTTAAGGAAAAAGGTCACAGGATTACTGTGAATGGTGACATCAACAAGTTTGAATTCCTTTTTATTTTTTTGCACGAAATGGCCCACATGAATACCTGGATTCTCTATAAAAACAGAGTGATGCCCCATGGGCAAGAGTGGAAAGAGGAGTTTGTTAAAATCCTGCGAGAGGCCGTTAATCTTAAGTTTTTTCCTGAAGATGTTGAAAATGCAATAATTAAAGGGTTTCTATCAAAAAAAGGATTTACAGCCAAATCAGACGATGTGGTAAAAAAGTTGCTGCGGAATTATTCAGAAAAAAAATCAACAACCGTGGAGGATGTTCCTGAAAATGCGATTTTTGTTTTGAAAAATGGCCGCCAGTTCAAAAAACTTGAAAAAATCAAAAAACGATACCGCTGTCAGGATGTTGTAACCGGACGGTTTTATGTTGTGCATCCGCTTGCTGAGGTGGTGGAGGTGCATGAGGGATGATGGCTCTTTTCCTAGAATTGAAAAAGCCAGCCACTCTCCCATTTACAGCCACTTTTTCTTCTTAAAATAAAGCATCATTCCAACGGAAATCGAGATCATTATTCCCCATAAAACAGGATAACTGTATTCCCATCCCAATTCAGGAAAATAAATGAAATTCATTCCGTACACCCCGACAATAAAGGTGAGCGGAATAAAAATAGAGGAAATGATGGTCAGTACTTTCATGGTTTCATTGGTTCGGTTGCTGATCAGAGAAAAATAAAGATGGGTGCAGCTTTCAAGAAGATGCATATAGGTATCGAAGGAATCAATTATTTCAAGAGAGCTGTCTTTCAGATCAGTAAAATATTTCTGGTTATCTTGTTGGATAAAGCTGTTTCCTTTTTCAAGGCGCAAGATGCTTTCTCTTAAAGGAGACAATGTTTTCCTGATAAAAGTGAGGTTGTTTTTTAACTTTTCAATTTTAAAAGCTGTGTCTTTATTGGGTTTATGTATGATCTCGTAATTCAGTTTTTTATATTCCTTTTCAAATTCATCATCAAGAAGGTAATAATTATCAAGAAGGGCGTCAATCATCAGGTACAGCAGATAATCACCTTTTTTTTGTCTTACAGCCCCCGTGTTGTTTCGTATTCTGTCTCTGATATGGTCAAAGAAATCGCCCAGATCTTCCTGAAAAGAAATCAGATAATTTTGTGAAACAATAAAAGATATTTGTTCTGTTTCAAGCACCTGGCTTTTCATTTTCAGAACTTTTAGTGTAAAAAAGAAATACCCCGGAAATTCTTCGATTTTTGGTCGGTGGTGGGTGTTGAGCAAATCTTCAAGAACCATTTTGTCGGTGCCGGTCAGGGAGCCGATTTTCATTACCACATCCACGTCGTGCAGGCCATAAAGATTAAGCCAGGTGGTTTTGTCTTCACGGTTGTAATCAAGCGATACAAGATCTTTAACCGGAAATGGTCTGGTTTCTGAAAATTCCTTTTCATTATAGCTGAACAAATGAAGCAAAGGAAGGTCTATCTTTTTGTCTCCGATATGCAGAAGCTCTCCGGGTTGTTTGTTTTTTCTGATGAGTTTTTTTGCCATGGTAATTGTTTTGTTTGTTTTATCTGTGATTCAGATCGTTTGACAGACGCACATTGTGTGGATTTATGGTATCGCTGTTACATCGTTTTACCTTCCAACCATCCTCATCATTCATTTCCGCCGGAATGTTATTCTTCTTTCTTTTTGGTTTATGGCCGGCGGAATTAAACCCTTGATTAATCCCGGGGCGTTGCCCCGGGCTGAATTGACCTGACCTTCCAGGCCGTTACCGCCATACCGTTTTACCGTTCCACACAACAATATTAGTTAACTATTTTGAAAGTTTCTTTGGAAACAGGATTAATCTTTCATATAAATATAAACTGGATTTTGAGCATTATATTTAAATAGAAATGACATATTATAAGCTTTTATCTTATTAAAGTTTAAACTGCTTTCAGGCGAATCCGTAATAAAATCCTGATAAAGAACCGAATCTCTTTTAATGATTTCTTCAAACAAATCACTAAAAATAACGGCTATTTTTCCTGTTGAGAGATCCAGAATATATGTGTCTTCACTAATGTTTGTGCCCCTTTTAACATCAACAATAATTTGACTTTTAAAAAAAACCGAAATAGCACCCTTAATTTTTAACTGACTGTATTCCTTGCGGTGTTTGATGTATAAAACGTTATTTTGTGCAAATGCAAACACAGAATCTGTATATTTTTGTCTGTTATTTAAGTCATCATAATAAAATAAAATATTTTTTTTGCATAAGGGATGTATTTCCTTTTCCAATATCAAGTTGGGAATTTTTGGGTCATTATTGATTACTTCTTCAAAGCTGGTGTAAATACCATCTTTAAATTTAAAATTATTGTCAAAAATTACGCTGTCAATTTGCGAATATACTGCTGAAGCTGAAGTCAGCATTATAAATATTATCAGATATTTACTCAACGCTTTTGAATTGCTTTTACTTAAATGTAGATTCATGTTTAAAGTAATTGAAACTGAAATTATCTGATTCAAATCGTAACAAATTTTAAAAAATCGAACACTATTTCACCATCTTACCTCCACCCTGCCGCCATACCGATGGCCATCGGGACTACCCATACAGCCCATAATCACCAATCCTCCATTCAATCTCTTCGATGGTTTTGTTTCTTAAAAATTCATTGGTTTTCGAAAAATGTTTGCATCCGAAAAATCCGTTATAAGCTGAGAATGGAGATGGATGTGCCGCTTTTAAAATACAGTGTTTTGCTGAGTCAATGAGTGCTTCCTTGGCCTGGGCGTATCTTCCCCACAGAATGAAAACCAGATTGCTGCGTTTTTCGGAAAGTGTTTTTATTACCGCATCCGTAAAGTTTTCCCATCCCTTGTTTTGATGCGATCCTGCTGTGTTGGCTCTTACGGTAAGCGTAGCATTGAGCAGCATCACGCCCTGTTTTGCCCAGCTTTCAAGGTTGCCGTGATTGGGAATGGAAAATCCCAGATCGGTGTGAATTTCCTTATAAATATTTGCCAGCGAAGGGGGCGGCTTGATTCCGAAAGGCACCGAAAAACACAGTCCGTGTGCTTGTCCCGGACCATGATAGGGATCCTGACCGAGGAGCACCACTTTAACTTTTTCGAAAGGTGTAAAATTGAACGCCGAAAAAATCTGGGAACCGGGAGGATAAACCTTATATTTTGATTTTTCTTCGGTAAGAAAATTTTTGAGCTCAGAAAAATAGGGTCTGGCAAATTCATCTGCCAAAATCTGTCTCCACGATTCTTCTATTTGCGGTTGTATGTCGCTCAATTTGAAACTAGTTTAAAATCCACTTTCTATAGTGGTCATGTAATAATGGCTTGGCCATAAAAATGATTTTGATTTAAGAACAAGGAACACCGATTTTAGATTTATGAACTAAAACTTCTAAAATCGAATATCGATGTTCCTTGTTCAATATTCCCCATTTTAAATGGTTGTTTATTAAAACCACCGCTTCAAACGGTGGTGGTTTATTTTTATTCGTTCAGGGCCTTTTCCAGTTCCGGAGTCATTTCCAGATTGTGGTAAACATTTTGCACATCATCAAGGTCTTCGAATTCCTCGATGTGCTGCAGAATTTTTTTTGCTGATGACACATCAATCACTTTGGTGTCGTTGGGTATTCTTTGCAGCACGGCGTTTTCGATGTTGATTTTCATCTCATCGAGTTTTTTCTGCATGCTGCCGAAATCCTCAAGTTTTGTGTAGATGATAAAATTTACATCGTCTTCATCCAGCTCATCCAGTCCGGCATCAATCAGTTCCAGTTCGAGGTCCTCACGGATCAATCCGGTTTTGTTGATGGTAAACACCCCTTTTCTTTCAAACAGAAAGCTCAGTGAACCGTTTGTGCCCATGGTACCTCCGCGTTTGTTAAAAACGGACCTGACGGCGCTGACTGTGCGGAGGTTGTTATCTGTTAAACATTCAATAAAAATGGCAATCCCGTAATTTCCATAGCCCTCAAAAGTAACCTCGACAATATTTGCCCCTTCATTGCTGGCTTTGCTGATGGCCCGCTCAATATTATCCTTGGGCATGTTAGCCGATTTGGCATTTTGAATGGCAATACGAAGCTTTGGATTGGATTCGAAATCGGGGCCACCTTCCTTTACAGCAAGCTGTATTTCTTTAACAACGCGTGTAAAAATCTGCCCTCTTTTGGCGTCAAGGGCGCCTTTTTTTCTTTTTATGGTTGACCATTTACTATGTCCTGACATAGGTATTGCTTTTTTTAAATGAACAATGTAAAAATAGGAAAAATGATAAAAACTATGTAATAAATTACTCAAAAGTTAGTGCGATCCTGAAAAATATATCAAAAGTGACCAATGCTTTGACAACGGGATTGGAATATTCTTTTTTAATCAGGGTTGAGGCAAGGGTTTCGGCACAGGTGGTCAGTTTTGTTTCGGGAAATTTTTTCATTCCTTCGATATATTCCTTCATGCGGGTTGAAATTTTTATCTGCTTTTTCAGGCTCTTATAAAACAATCCTGTTGTATTTATATTATAAAACCGGGTACCTGCTACGGTTGTGATAATATATAAGCTGTCGAGGAGACCGGATTTTCTGAACTCTTCGATTTTTTTCTTAACAGCCGGATTCTGAAACATGTCGTGGGATGTTGTTGAAGAAAGATCGTTCAAAAAATAATCGTAGGCATAATTAATATTGTTTATATCCACGTTGTAATACTTCATGAGAAGGTCCTCAAAAAAGTCAATGCCTTCGGCAATTTCGGCCGATTGTTCATCGCTCATGTACACTGCAAAAATCAGTTCAGCCTTTTCGGAAGCGGTGCGTTCTTTTTCGCAGCCGGTCATAGCAAACAGAATCAATAATAGTGTTATATATTTCATACGAGTTATTTCTTGAATACAAATGTCAGAATAATATTTCAGAAAACTATTCAACGGGGTTGTTTTTTATAACCCCGGTCTGAAGGCCATTGCCGTCAAGCTAATATTTGTAAGCACAACAAGATCATTTGTTTATTTATATTTTATCCTCAAGCCGGACGGGCTTTTCTTTTTTGTCTGCCACACAAAAAAGAAACAAAAAAAGTCACCACGTGTGAAAAACCCGGGCTAATCCTTCGCACAGGCCATGATCCGCTAGCTAGCGGACAAGGATTACCCGTTCCCGATAGCTATCGGGATCGCACCACACGTGGACAAGCCAACGCACTCAGCGATCTTGGGATTCGCATTTTGACTTAAGATTGGCTTTGTGTTTTTGAGGGGTTACTTTACAATTTGTCAAAAAAATATTGTCGTAATAAACTATATATATGTTTGTTGCAAATATAAACCTGACGACAATGGCCTGAAAGCCGGGGTTATGAAAAATAAGAACTTTACCCTACCTTTGTGTTTTATTTTTGAAAATGGAAGACAGCAAACATAAACTCTATATTGAAACCTACGGATGTCAGATGAACGTTGCCGACAGCGAAGTGGTGGTTAAAATTCTCAGCGAAGCGGGATACGACAAAACTGAAATGATGGAGGAGGCGGACCTGATTTTGGTAAATACCTGCTCGGTCCGCGAAAATGCGGAGATGAGGGTGCGCGGACGGCTTAATCTGTTTAATCAGGTTAAAAAGAAAAGACCGGGATTGCTCATTGGTGTGATCGGCTGCATGGCTGAACGGTTAAAGGAAAAATTGGTCGAGGAGGAGAAAATGGTCGACATTGTTGTTGGTCCGGATGCCTACCGCGACCTGCCGCGTCTGGTGAAGGTTGCGGGAAGCGGACAAAAGGCCATAAACACGCTGCTTTCGAGGGAGGAAACTTATGCCGATATTTCGCCGGTGCGCACCGACGGCAACAAAATTTCAGCATTTATTTCGATCATGCGCGGATGTGAAAACATGTGTGCCTATTGCATTGTTCCGTACACCCGCGGTGCTGAGCGCAGCCGTAATCCCCAGACCATTGTTGAGGAAGCAAAAAAACTTGTTGATAACGGGTTCAGGGAAATTACTTTGTTGGGACAAAATGTGGATAGTTATAAATGGACGGATGGGGAAATCGTGAACTTTCCCCTGCTGCTTGAAAAAGTGGCTCTTGTAAGTCCGGCTTTGCGCGTGCGTTTTGCCACATCTCATCCTAAAGATATGAGCGATGAGGTGCTTTATATGATGGCAAAATATCCTAATATCTGTAAAAGCATTCATCTGCCGGTACAATCGGGGTCGACCCGTTTGCTCGGTATCATGAACCGCGGCTATAGCCGGGAGTGGTATATGAACAGAATCAATGCTATTAAAACGATTGTTCCGGAATGCTCTGTTTCGACTGATATCATGGTCGGTTTTTGCGGCGAAACGGAAGAGGACCAGCAGGAAACGATGTCGCTGATGATGGAGGTGGGATACGATTTTGCTTTTATGTTTAAATATTCGGAACGTCCGAATACCTACGCCGCCCGAAAAATGAAGGATGATGTTCCGGAGAAAGTTAAGGTGCGCCGACTGAATGAGGTTATTGCCTTGCAGAACAAGCTGTCGGAGGAGAGCAAGGAAAAGGATCTGGGAAAGACTTATGAGGTGCTTGTGGAGGGGTTTTCAAAGAAATCGAAAAAGGATTTGTCGGGACGGACTTCACAAAACAAGGTGGTGGTTTTTCCGGCAGAAAATTATAAGATCGGTGATTATGTGATGGTGCGGATTGAACGGTGTACTTCGGCTACTTTGATTGGGGTTGCGATAAAGCTGTAAATTACTAATGTTTCAGGTACAAACTAATGTTCCAAGTTACAAACTTGAAACAGCGTAATTAAAAAAGATAGACAATGGATAAACGGGTAAAAGATTTTCGGGAATACAGGAAAAAGATGAACGATAAAATTCTGGCTTCTGACAATAAAGTGATGAAGCGGATTTACTCAGTTGATACGCTGACGTATATGGACGGCGCGCTGCCTGCAAAGACCAAGGAAATGCTGGGGCTTGTGAGCTCGATGGTTTTGAGGTGCGACGATTGCATTAAGTACCATCTGGAAAAATGCCATGAACTTGGGGTAACCACTGAAGAGCTTTTCGAGATTTTCTCGGTTGCCAACCTGGTGGGGGGCACTATTGTTATTCCGCATACGCGGAGGGCGGTGGAGTATTGGGAGGCGCTTTAGGGGTTATGAGTTATAGGTGATGGGTGATGTATGATGTACACAATTGAGGACGAAACATCTCCCCTCCCTGGAGGGGTTGGGGGAGGGTAGACAGGCTTTTCAAACAGTTATGAGTTATGAGTTATAGGTGATGGGTGGTGGAATTTTTGTTTGATGGTTTTGTGGGCTGTACTGAGGTGCAGAGCACCACAATCTTAATAAAAAAAATAAAACCAATAACAAACCAAGGTGCAGCGCACCGCAACATATAAAAGGTGGTTTGATGAGTAGAAAGATATTTTTTATGTAAGTTTGAAAAAAACTATGGATATGGAAACAATTTTTACCGAAAAACAAAGACCGCGTCAGTTATGGATCTGGGCGGTGGTTATTTTGATTAATCTATTGACTTTGTATGCCATTGTGCAGCAGGTAATTTTAAAAAAGCCATTTGGAAACAATCCGGGGCCCGATTATATGCTGTTTATCATTGAGGTTATTCCGTTGTTGCTGCTGTGGCTGTTTTTGTCGTTGCGGTTGCACACGCGCATAGACAAGGAGGGGGTGCACATAAAATTTCCTCCGTTGTTGCGTCATGAAAGGACCTATGGCTGGAACGATATTGAAAAGTGTTATGTAAGGAAATACAGTCCGGTAAAGGAATTCGGCGGCTGGGGCATCAGGGGTGTGATGAGCAGGGGCGCCGGACGGGCATTTAATGTATCGGGAAAATTTGGGATACAACTGGAGCTGAAAAACGGTGACAAGGTACTGATCGGCACGCAGCGACAGGAAGAGGCGGAGAAAATTGTTGCGGGGTTTGGTAAATAGGTCTTGCTCATCAGGTTTGATGTTACTTTACAAATTTACATTTAGTTATAAGTTTGCTGGTAATTTTTTCAATACTAATAATAAATAACAAGAAAATTATTTAACAATCCTTTTTTTATTTTCAAAAAAATAATCACTTTTGTACACTGAACATAAAAGATAATAATGATCAGTAAAATCAAAAGCTATGGATTATTCCGATAAAGAAATAATAGAAGGATTGCTTATCAGAGATAATGAAATCATTTTGTTTATTTACAAAAAATTCTTCCCGGGAATAAGAAAATATGTAATGAGTAATTCAGGTTCGGCAGATGATGCCATGGACGTTTTTCAGGAGAGCATCATTGTTTTTTACAATAAAGTAAGAAATGAAGAAATGGATTTGTCAAAAAATATGAGAATGGCCTTTTTCAATATTTGTAAAGCAATATGGAGCAACGAGATAAAACACAGAAAAGAAAAACCGCTAAACGAAAATATACCCGAGAACCTGCCTGAAACACCTCCTGAAATCGAAGAGAAAATTCATGTTTTACTTACCAGACATTTCAAAAAAATTGACCCTGATCACAGAAGAATTTTAAACCTGTACATTGAGGGAAAAAGCTATCAGGAAATGGAAAAAATAACCGGATTATCTCTTTCCAATCTAAGAAAAAAGAAGCATGAAGCTATTCGCAAGCTGCTGATAAGTCTGAAAAACGACCGTGAATTTAACGAGCTTTTTGACGGGGCTTAGTTATCATAAGTTGGTTATAAGTTATGGGTTATAAGTTATGGGTGATAGGTGATGGATTATACGTGATGGGTGATGGGTTATAAATGGTATCTATATTTGGGGGGTGACATTGAGTCACCCTGTGAATAATATAATTTTGGTTCGGTGAAAACTACTCCACCACCAATTTAACCACGCCAAAATATTCAGCAGAAACGACTCTGATAAAGTAAATTCCTTTGGTTAGGCCTGAAACATCAATCAGTTCTTTTCCGGTGCCGGAAAATTTCCTGATGGTTTTTCCGTGCAGGTCAAGGATTGTGCAGTCTGCTTTGCCCGGGGTTTCGAGGGTAACGATGCTGCTGGCGGGATTGGGGTAGATTTTAACAGGCTTGCCCGAAGAAAGCTCATTGATGCCTATGGCTCCCGACATATATGTGGCCTCCCAGCCCGGGAACTGGTTTATGCTGTCGGTGACGAATTTCAGGAACAGGGTGTTTCCTGTTGAGGTAACGCCCGTGGGAACTGCTCCTCCCGAACATTGTTTTATTAACGGGGCGGTTTCGTCGGCTCCGTCGTAGATATACAAAATGTCTTTGCCCAGCTCGGTGTTGAATGAGTTAAACCAAAGGGAAATGTACTCGGCCGAATCGGCCATGGGCGCAATAAGCCATTCGCAGGATGTGTTGTTCCAGTAAAATGACATTCCGCTGCCATCGCCAAAATTGCGGTTGTATTCGATCATGGTTTTTCCGTCGGCACAATAGGGTGCGAAATACGGAGCAATGTCAAAAACTGCCCCCTGGTAATAGGAAAAATCGTTGCCCGGAGGCGTGAGGTCGTTGTAATAGTACCAGCCGTCGCCATAGCCGCTCCATCCCCAGTTAAAATGGTAATAGCAGGTATCCTGATATCCGTCGCAAACGAAAGCGTGTCCGCCCGATCCCTGGCCGCTGTAAATCAAAGGAAGGCCGTTGTCAAGGTTGTCCCTTACCATCATATCCCACGGGTCGTAATCGGCGCCAACACGGTCTTTAAACCGGATGGAAGGCCGGTAATTGAAATAGTTTTTAAGTGCATCGGGAACCCATTCGGTGTAGCTGGAAGAGCCGTAGGGACCAAAGTTCATGTCAACCGAAACGGCGCAATGAAAGGTAAGTTCGGCAATGGCGTCGGCGCTTGAAGTGGTGGCCGAGTTGGTCATTTCTTCCCAGTGGTAATAGGTGTTTTCATAATCAACGGTATAAATATCGCCCCAGAAATAATCGTGGGTACCATTGCCGTGTTCGGGGTAGTTGTGGTATTTGATTACCTGCGCCATGGCAGTGGCAACACAACCGGCGTAGCAGCGGCCATGCGGACCGTCGAAATGCTCGGGGCAGTAATTGTTGTAAGGATAGCCCTGGTTCCATTTGGTGGTAAGGAGGGCGGGAACGGTTTTGAAATCATACAGATCCTTGGTGTGTTTGTTGTTGTAAATATCGGACCAGAGTTTTTCATATGAATTTTTTGTTTCGCTTTGGCGGATGAAGTTGATCTGATTTGCAAAGGCGTTCAGCAGAGCTTCGAGCTGTTCGGGCGTTTGAGAAGGGTCGAAACGGTTTTCGAAGGAGTATCCGATAATTGGAAAAACGCGGTTGTCGGCGGTTAATATTACAAAGCCGTTGTCAGACATTCCGAAAATATAATAAGCGGGGTCAGACTCATAAAATCCGGTAAATTCAGAAATAATATGAGCTGTGCAGGATTTCTGGTTTGCCTTAAGATATTGTGAGGAATAAAAATTTCCGGCCACAGTCCGGGCGTAATCCAAAGAAACAACCTCAGCAAAAGATGAAGCAGAAAAAGCACAGAAAAGTGCGAAAGAAAGTAGAAAATTCTTCATAATAATAAAGTTAATGTGCCAAATGCGCAGCAAGTTAAGTAAAACAATTTAAATATACCGAATTTGGATGAAGCTATTCATCAAAATGCGGTGGTCAGCGCTTTTAAGGGGATTGTGTTTTTCCTGGTCAGGGAAAAACAAGAGTCAAATTTTAATACTCGTAAGGGATTTGCTCGAAAGGGATGTCGATGATGTTTGCAAATTCCTCGCCCGAATCCTGAATATCTTCGTCATCTTCGGGATAGTGCCATTTGACAATAACATCATGTCCGCATTTTTTAATATTTTCCAGCAGAATCAATATGTCCACTATTGATTTTGAGGTAGCGGTATTAAAATAGATCAGTTTAAAATTGAATTCGGTTTTGGGATTCGGGTTAGCCGAATATTCCTTAAGCCAGGCCAATATTGGTCCGTAAAACGAGAATGTATCTTCGGGCAGTGATTTACCCGAAATCATAAAGTTGTTATTTTCAGCGTCCATTATTACAAATGGAGAGTCCTCTTTTTCGTGGGATTCAAATGGTTTCATCACTTGTTCTTTTTTGACGGGTAATTTTCATTTTTAAAACAAAGAAGGAATAATGTCCGTTAATGGGAAGGAATTCATATTCCAGTCGGTGTCCGGTTTTTCGTGCAATATCGATAAAACCTAAACCGGCGCCACCTTTATCGGATAATTTACCTTCGTTAAGCTGTTTTATGTAGAGGTTTCTGAGTTCTTCCTTGTTCAGACTGTTGATATGCTCGAGCATAACTTTCAGTCCGTCAATTTTATCATTTTTGATGACATTTCCGGTGGTAACGAAATACTCATCGTCACATTTTCCGATCATGAGGATTCCTTTGCTGAATTTTGCATCCACCAATTCGCTCATGTCAATTTCATCGGCATGTTTGGTGATATTCTGGAGGCATTCCACCATTACATGGAAAACTCTTTTCTGCACCTGGTTTGTGTCATCGCTTTTTTCAAGGCTTGCTTCTGTCAGGGTAAGAAAAGCTTTAGTAATCTGATGGGTAATTTCACCCTCATAAATCAGATTAATTTCATTGGCCTGCATCGTTTTGAAGAAATCGTATACAAAACCCAGCAGTTTATTGCCATTATCCTCTTGCTTTGTCATCAGAAAATCTTATTTAGAAGATAAAAGTAAGTAATCATTTTGAATAATTCAATTTTTTGATAAGAAAAACGTAAATTATACTATTTCCAGACTTGGTCAATGCTTGGTTTTTTTCACAGGGTTACACTATGTTTCACCCTGTGGTGCTACAAATCGGTCTTTCAGACCTTAAACTCAGATGATGCAAGGGCAAAGCCCTGGGATTGTAGCTGCATAGGGTGAAATGAAATGCAACCCTATGCGAAAAAAGCTAATAAAATCACAATTTAATACTAATAATAAAACAATCTTTCATTCGCGCATTAGCGGCAGGTATTTTTTGCCGCGAATGCGCGAATGTTTTTCCTGACTTCGTCAATGCAATCCCTTCTTGGTTTTTTTCACAGGGTTACACTATGTTTCACCCTGTGGTGTTACAAATCGGTCTTTCAGACCTTAAACTCAGATGATGCAAGGGCAAAGCCCTGGGATTGTAACGGCATAGGGTGAAATGAAATGCAACCCTATGCGAAAAAAGCTAATAAAATCACAATTTAATACTAATGATAAAACGATCTTTCATTCGCGCATTCGCGGCAGGTATTTTTTGCAGCGAATGCGCGAATGTTTTTCCTGACTTCGTCAATGCAATCCCTTCTTGGTTTTTTTCACAGTTACACTATGTTTCACCCTGTGGTGCTACAAATCGGTCTTTCAGACCTTAAACTATTACTTTTTACTTAATTGCATAAGGAATTCAAGGATTTCATCGGAGCTCATCAGGTAATCGGGTTTAATCAGGTCGAGGGCAGAAAGTGGCATGGTATTGACCTGGGCATCATCGGGATGCTGGATGATGGTTGTGCCTCCAAATTTTTGTATTGTCTCGATGCCTTTTGCCCCGTCGCGATTCGCCCCGGAAAGCAAAATACCGATCAATCCTGATTTATAGGTTTCGGCCAGTGAAAAGAACATGTTATCGACCGAGGGACGGGAATGGTTGGTGGTATCTTCAGTTGAGAGGTGAATTTGTTTGTCGGGAGCTACATACATGTGATAGTTGGCCGGAGCAAGGTAAACCATTTCGTTTTTAACAAAATCCTTATCCAGCGGTTCGGAAATTTTCAGGTTTGATTTAAGAGACAATGCTTCGACAAATCCACAGCGCACATGCTTTAGACGGTGCAGGCAGAGGAAAACAGGAATGTTAAATCCGGCAGTCATGTTGTTCAGAATTTCAACGATAACCTTGAAACTTCCGGCCGAACCACCTATGGCAATAGCTTTAACCCGACCGTTGTCGGAAAAGTGATGCTTGCTTTGTGGAGATTCATTTTTCATGTTATCCGATTTTTCTGAATATTTTTTCGGTATTAATTACCTGCTCATATTTTTTTTCTATTTCTTTTTCAAGGATATTTTCCCTGTATCCAAGAGCCAGAAATCCTCCGGGAATAATGCGGCTGTCAACTTCCCCTATGAGGCTGCGGTGCATTTTTTCACTTAAAAACATCAGTTTGTTTCTCATAAGGATCAGATGGAAATCCTTATCGGGAAAATGGTTGAAAAGCGAAATTTCCACATGCACATTGCTGTTGGGCTTTTCATTTAGCACCTCGTGACAGGATTTACTGGTAAAGTGTTTTGAAAGGTCAATGGGCATTTTTTGTTCGTCAAGATTTTTTTTGCAAACGGCAAATTTTTTCTTGTCTGCCAGTCCGTTCCTGATATCCTCCGCATTTTTTTTATTCATGCAGGAAACATAAAGGGTTGATTTTTCAAATATTCCGCAATCCTTAAGCAGGATTATCAGAGAGAAAAGTTCCTCGCCGGTATTTGAAACAGGAAGAAAAAAATTGAGTTTTTCATATCTTTTTCCCAGGGCAGGCAGCACCGAATCATGAAGAAGCGACCAAAAAGCTGCGTCGCGGAACATTTCGGTTTCGAAAAATGATAAATCGTTAAGTAAAGCGGCCTGAAAATATTTATCGCGGCTGATTTTGGCAATATATTGAGCGGCATCCGGGGCATTGCATTTCTGCATGTTTGCGGCTACAATGTTTTTCAGGGGAAATGGAGAAAAAGCTGAAAAATCGATATCCATATGCCTGCTTAATTCAGAAATGATCTGTTCAAAATCGGATAAACTCAGGTACTTTGCCATGGATTATTTCTTTTGATAAACCTGAGATTTTTTCTCGAATTTGGCAGTAAGGGGACCAAGTATGCTTTCGTGCAATCCGATAACCAGATAGCCGCTGTCGTTCAGACTGCGATGAAAGAGGTCGAAAACCTTATTTTGCAGGTTGTTATTGAAATAAATGAGCACATTGCGGCAGATAATCAGATCAAATTTAGCATCAAAAATATTTGTGCCCGAAACCAGATCATGTTTGGCAAAAATCGGTTTATCGAGCAAAAATTTATTCATTTTTATAATATCCCGGGTTTTGTCAATGGTAAAATATTTTTCGTAATCCAGTTGATATTTTTCCTCACTTCCCGGCTTGTCAATCATAACGGCATTGTAATTATCAATGTAAATGGCATTGAACTTATACCGGTATTGTCCGTTTTTTGAGGTTTCAATAACATCCGAATTCAGGTCTGAACCGTAAATAGAGGTTTTGTCAAACAGTTCCATCTCGCCCAACAGTATCAGCATAGAATACAATTCTTCTCCGGTGGAGCTGCCTGCATGCCAAATGTTTATATGCTCTTTGTTTTTAAGCTGGGGCAGGATTTTATACCTGAGTTCGTGCCACACTTTGGGGTCGCGAAACATCTCTGTGGTGTTGACGGTTATATCCTTAACAATTTTTTCAAGATACAGATGATCCTTGTTGATTTTGGCGATCAGCTTATCCATGGTGTAGTTGTTGTCGGCCAGAATTTTTTCAAGACGTCTTCGAAATGATTTTTCTGAATATTCAGAAAAATCATAAGGCGATGAATTTTTTATGGCATCAATAAAAGATAATATTTCCTCGTTACTCACTTCCATTTCTTAACCTTATCATTTGCGGATATAAATGTAATGTATATTTGATTATAAACGACAAAACTTGTTAATAAAATAGGTTTTTTTAGGGATTAATCAGATTCAAACTCTTGTTAAAACAAAACAGAATCTATTAATAGATTATCATTTTTCCTCTTCAGTTTTTAATTTATTTTCCCTGGCAACTTTGTACTTTATATCCTTGAGCTTTACCAAATCAAATAGCGGAGCTGTTTTTTTAAAGTCATTGGGATCAACCATAATTAAGTTTTCATCGTCTTTCTCATCGTATTTTCCGTCCTTATTTCCATCGAATTTATAGTAAATAAGAACTTTTGAATGATTGTTAAAAGCCTTCCATGATTGAACATTTCCCTTTTCAGGTGAAAGCTGGGTTAATTTATCTGTTTTTAAATTGTAAACAAAAAGCCGCCTGTAATCTGTCTTTCTATTTTTAAATTTATATAAATAAAAGAAAACCTGAGAGTTGTAATGACCGGAGTATTGTCTTTCATCTCCGTCAGAGTATTCTTCGGAGTATTCATTATAAACATATTCCTTTCTATCTTCAAATACTTTTATGTCTTCAATAACTACTGACTCATCAAATAGAAGTTTTTTCATGTAGTTAGTTGAATCAACCACTGCAATGTTAAAATAGGAATATTGATTCATTTCTTTATCCATATAAATTTCGTCCAGAATTATAGGAATTGCCATGTTTTCAGTAGATTTTAAACAAATAGGTGTTCCAAAACTTATTCTGGTATTTTCGATGTAATACTTCGTATTCCTATCTATACTGTCTTTGTTTTTATTCACGGCATCTTCAAGTTCCTGTCTTGATTTATCTGGTTTTTCTTCAGGTTTTTCATAGCAACTGCATAGAAAAAAAAGTAAGGATGTTAAGATAAGAATGGTTTTCATGACTGTTTATTTTTTGTGATGCTCAAAACTAATAAATTTTAATTTTAATTGAAAATCAACCCTGTTTATAATAATAGATTGACTATAAAAATGATATGATTTAAGAACAAGGAACACCGATATTCGATTTAAGAAGTTTTGAGTTCATAAATCTAAAATCGGTGTTCCTTGTTCGATATTTTTTTGCGCATGGCATAAGAGGGGATACCTGAACGGAAATAGTCACTATCTGCTAAACCGGGTTTTCTTTCCTAAGCTTGCTCTTCCATCGTCCATAAGAGAAATAAAGGATCAGACCGATGGCCAGCCAAATCAGAAAACGCAGCCAGTTGGTAATTCCCAGTTCTGTCATCAGATACAGGTTTGTCAGCAATCCGGCAACGGGAATCAGCGAAAGCTTTCTTTTTACCGCATAAAATGTCAGTACTGATCCGATAATTATATACCCATACATGGGAATTTTATGTTTGAAAACTTCCCAGACACTCATCGAAGGGTCATTGGGATTTGTGCTGCTGAAAAAAGTTTTTACACCTTCCATATCAATGAACAGCAGTGCTGCAATTACTGCTGCAATTATGGGAGGCAAAATATACCGACTGCTGTAATAAGGAACCCTGAAGCCCTTTTTTATGTTTTGATTTTCTTTCTCAAGCATGAGTATTCCGCCACAAACCAGCACAAAAGCAAACAGTGTTCCGATGCTTGTGAGATCGGTCACTTCTGTAAGGTTCATAAATAAGGTTGGAATGGCAACCAATAATCCTGTTATGATAGTGGAAAATGCGGGTGTTCTGAATCGGGGATGCAACCTGGAAAATCGCGGAGGCAACAATCCATCGCGGCTCATGCTCATCCAAATCCTGGGTTGTCCCACCTGAAAAACCAATAAAACACTGGCCATGGCAATAATGGCGCTAAAAGCAATGACTCCCGAAATCCAGTCGAGATCAAGTTTCTTGAAAACATAGGCCAGGGGATCGCTGACGGCCAGATCGGAATAGCTGACCATGCCGGTAAGAACCAGACTAATGGCGATATACAGTACGGTACAAATAACCAGGGAATATATCATGGCTTTGGGCAAATCGCGCTGGGGGTTTTTACACTCCTCGGCCGTGGTCGAAATGGCATCAAAACCTATGTAGGCAAAAAACACTCCGGACACTCCGGCCAACACCCCTCCCAGTCCGTTTGGCGCAAAAGGCGACCAGTTTTCCGTATTCACATAAAACGACCCTATGGCTATTACAAAAATGAGTACCAGCAACTTCAGGATTACCATGACGTTGCTTGCCATTTTTGTTTCATAGATTCCCACGTAAACCAGACTTGAGATGGTGGCCACAATACAAAAAGCGGGAATGTCGGCAATAAGCGAAATGCCAAAAAGTTCGGGCGCGTTTTTCCATGCCATAAAGGCTTCCTGGAGTGCGGGAGTAAGGGAAGAAAAGTCTGTTCCGGCTGCCATCTGTGAAGATGCTTCGGCAAAACCCCTTGAGGCAGTAAGAAAATCGGTGGTAAGGAATTCGGGTAAATACAATCCGAAACCCTCAAGCATTCCGGTAAAATAACCCGACCAGGAAATGGCCACGGCAATGTTTCCCACGGCATATTCCATAATAAGATCCCAACCGATGATCCACGCAATAAGTTCTCCAAAACTGGCGTAGGCGTATGTATATGCGCTGCCGCTTATGGGAATGCGCGAGGCAAATTCGGCATAGCAAAGGGCAGAAAATCCGCAGGCAATGGCAGTAAAAATGAAGAGCAGCGAAACGGCCGGACCACCATGTGCTGCTGCCGTTCCAATGGTGCTGAATATTCCGGCTCCAATAATTGCCGCGATTCCCAATGCAGTAAGGTCACGAACATTCAGGTTTTTTTTCATCTGAATGCCTTCGCCTGTATCCGCATGCTGCAGGATGCTGTCGATGGATTTTTTTCGGAACAGTCTGCTTGCCATAATGTATTAAGTTCGGACTGTTTTTATTTTTTCTTCATTTTCTTTTCCATGCCTTCAAGATATCCGGCCATGATTTTCTGAATGTACTTGCCTATTACATCAAACTCAAGGTTTACTACAGTGCCTTTTTTGAATTGATGGAAATTGGTCACCTCGTATGTAAAGGGAATGATGGCTACATCAAATTTTCCCGGTTTGGAATTAACAACGGTCAGACTGACTCCGTTAACCGAAACGGAACCTTTTTCAACGGTGATGTTACCTCTTTTTTTGTCGTATTCGAATGTGTAATACCAGCTTCCGTCTGCTTCCTTAACAGCTGTGCAGGTGGCCGTTTGGTCCACATGTCCCTGAACAAGGTGTCCGTCAAGCAGTTTATCCATGGTCATGCTGCGCTCAAGATTAACCTTGCTTCCTTTTTTCAGAAGTCCGAGATTTGTTTTTTCAAGGGTTTCCTTAATGGCAGTAACGGTGTAGGTTTTAGCTTTTTTGTCAATCTTAACAACGGTAAGACAGACACCATTGTGTGATACACTCTGGTCAATTTTTAACTGATTCACAAAACTGCATTGCATGGTAATGTGCAGATTTTCCTTTTCTTTTTTCAGTGATACTACCGGAGCAGCTTCTTCTACAATTCCTGAAAACATAAATTAATTTTTAAGTTTAATAATTTTTTTTCTGTACGTGCCCCCGTTTGTTGTGATAACCGCAGTATATTGTCCCCCGGGCAGCAGGGAAATGTCGGTTTTCATTTTTAATTTATCATTGCCGGCCAGTGTACTGAATACAATTTTACCGGAGCTGTCAAATATACTAAGTTCTTTTATTTCGAGAGGGGTTTTCACTTTAATTTCCAGAAAATCACGCACCGGATTTGGTGCAATGGTAATATTTTCTTCCTGTTCGGGGGCTTCAATTTTTTGAATAAGGGCATCTTTGGTAAGCAGCCAGAGGTCGGGATCGAGCACCACACTGTCAATAGAAAAACCCGGATTGATTTCAAAACTTTCGCCTGAAAAACTGTGTTTGATGCGAACCAGACTGTCGGTTCCTTCGCCATAAAACATAATGGGCAGATGCATTTCATAAAAGGATACCGATTCATGCGACTGTGTTTGCGATATGGTCATGGTAACATGGTTTGATTCATCCTGAATCCAGTGTATCTGATATTGCGGATAACCCTCGCCATAAAACCAGTCGTTGAAAAATTCGGTAAGTGAAGTGTCTCCGGCAGCTTCAAAATGCCCGACAATATCCTCGGTCATGGCATAATTGTTAGCCAGGGCCGGATCGCTGAGGATGTTTCTCATGGACAGATACCAAACAGAATCGCCCAACTCCCATCTCAGCATGTGCAGCAGTGCCGAGCCTTTACGGTAAGACAAACGGCTGCTGAAAACACGTTCCACGTCGGTGGTGTCGGGGCAATAAACCGATCCGTCGGGATATTCTGTAATGCGTTCAATATTGATATCTAGCCATAGTTTCCAGTAAATTCCGCCGAAAAAATACTGATAACCCCATCCGCAAAGGTAGGTGGCAAAACTCTCGTTTACCCAGATGTCGTGCCATGAGCCGCAGGTGATATAATCGCCAAACCACATGTGGGCAAGTTCATGCGACACGATTTCGTATCCAAAAGACCCCATAAAACTCATGGTTTGGTGCTCCATGCCTCCGGGCCAGGTAAATTGTGCATGGCCGTACTTTTCATTTTTGTAGGGATACATTAAAAAATTACTGTTGAATTTTTCCATACAATCTGCAGTAATTGGGGTAAGAGTGGCAATTTCGGCCGAATCTTCAGAAAAAACGTAATTCAGGATCTGGATTGAATCATCTTCTGACAACACGCAATAATCAGAATATTCAACATAGTCAGTTACCGCAATGGCAACAAGATAAGCCGCAATGGGATGCCGGTGTTTCCAGTGGGTGGTTTTGAGCGTGTCGCTGATTGTTTCGGAAACGATGATTCCGTTGCTTCCAACCTTATTGCGCAGGTGGGCCGTTACAAAAATGTCTATGGAATCGATTTTATCGTTCAGATCCTGTTTACACGGCCACCACTCTTTTGCCCCGTAGGGTTCAGAAAGCGTCCATATTATTGCATGGGAATTATACCAATCCTGAGTAAAAGCCCTGAAATTTTCGCGCGGTTCACCATGATAAAAAACGGTAACCGAATCGAGTACTGATGCGGGTAGCAGAGAGGGAAAGGTAATGGTCAGGACATCCGCGGAAAGAGTATTTGCACAAAGAATTCCATGGTATTTCACCGAATCAACTATCAGGGTATCGGACAGGTCAAAAGTGATTTCGGTAAGTGAAGATGACGGAACAAAATAAGAAGTGACATTTCCCTGAATAGATTCAATATAAGGATTGATGTTCCATTCAAACCGGTGGTATTTCAGGTCATACATTCCGCCTGCGCCTTTTAAGTTTTTAGTGTTTTTATAGCTTTTGAACAGTTCAATTTTTGATTTTGAGCAGATATCCGGACCTTGTTGAAAATCCCTCACCTGAGCAAGCGCAGCCAAAGAAATGAGGCCGAAAAAAAACAGTAAAACTTGTTTCATGGCAGTTTATCAATCATTTGAAATATATTTGTAAAATTATAAAAATTAAGGAAATGTCAGACATTGACAAAAGAATTATTGAATTCATCAATAAGCATCATGTGCTCACGCTGGCAACATCAGCAGGAAATAAGCCATGGTGCGCCAATTGTTTCTATGTTTATCTGGAGGAAGAAAACATGCTTGTTTTTACCTCAGATCACGAAACAAAACACGTGAAAGACACAAAGGAAAACAATCAGGTTGCAGGCTCAATTGTTTTAGAAACCAATCTGGTGGGAAAGATTCAGGGATTGCAATTTTGTGGCGTAATGTATGAACCCAACGATGAATTGCATAAAAAAGTCAAGGCACGATATCTGAAAAGGTTTCCCGTTGCAATGTTAATGAAAACACATTTGTGGGTAATTGATCTGAACAAATTAAAATTCACCGATAACCGCCTGGGTTTTGGAAAAAAACTGATATGGGAGAAGAAGTAACCAATATTACACAAAAAAAATTCGCGCATTAGCGGCAAAAATTAATCATCCCAAAACCCAATTGAACATTTTTACGTACTTTTGAAAACGACATTCTAAAAACTATTGTATGGCAAAAAACACTAAGATTTTTATTCTGGACACCAACGTCCTTCTTCACGATTACAAGTGCATTTATGCTTTTCAGAACAATGATATTGTCATTCCAATTGTAGTTCTTGAAGAACTTGATAAGTTTAAAAAGGGCTCTGACCTGATCAACCTTCATGCCCGTGAATTTACCCGTGAACTGGACAAGCTTTCGGGCGACCATATACTAATCAACGAGGGTATTAAGCTGGGAAAAGGACTTGGCAAACTGTTTATTGAAACAGGAAAAGCCTTCTCCGAAAAGGTTTCCCAATCATTTCCCGAAATGACTCCCGATCACCGGATTCTTTCCATTACCGAATATACTTTCCGCAATAACCCGAATAAAACCGTTATACTGATTACCAAGGACATCAACCTGAGGATGAAAGCCAAATCACTGGGTTTTCTGGCGCAGGACTATGAAACCGATAAGGTAAGAAATATTGATGAACTGAATAAAGGTGTTGAAACCATTGAAGATATTGATCCCGCCGCCATCAACAAGATGTATGAGGATTATCATGGTATTCCTGTGGGAGAATTCAAATTCAAATTCAAGCCCTTTGCACACCAGTACCTTATTCTTAAGGGATTAAAATCAAGTGCTCTTGCTCATTTTGACCCTAATGAAAAGTTGATAAACCGGGTGGAAAAAATGCAGGTTTACGGAATAGAACCCCGAAATGCCGAACAAACCTTTGCCATTGACGCACTTATTCGTCCCGAAGTCCAGCTAATCGCCCTGACTGGTAAAGCAGGTACCGGAAAAACACTGCTAGCCCTGGCTGCCGCGTTATTCCAGAGAAAAAGATACAACCAGATTTTTCTCGCCCGTCCTATTGTTCCCCTCGCCAACCGCGACATGGGATTTTTACCCGGTGACGTAAAAGAAAAAATCGGTCCGTACATGCAACCCCTTTTTGACAACCTTTCGGTTATTAAAAACAAGTTCAAGCCACAGAGCACCGAATACATGACCATCGAAGACATGCAGAAAACCGAAAAACTGGTGATCACTCCGCTCGCCTACATCCGCGGCCGCTCACTTTCAAATATTTTCTTCATTGTTGACGAAGCACAAAACCTGACACCGCATGAGGTAAAAACAATCATTACCCGCGCAGGCGAAGGAACAAAAATGATCTTTACCGGCGACATTCAGCAAATCGACTCCCCATACCTTGATTCAAAATCAAACGGTTTAACATACCTGACCGACAAGATGCGCGGACAGGACATTTTTTCACACGTTAACCTGATTAAAGGAGAACGCAGTTACCTCGCCGAACTGGCCAGCAACCTGCTGTAGGATAAAAAATAATTTTTTCCCTGAGACCTCCCCTCCTTGGAGGGGCAGGGGGAGGGTTAATACATCACAAATAATATTGAAAAAAATAGCCTTCCATACCCTCGGCTGCAAGCTGAATTTTTCAGAAACCTCCACCTTGGCGCGATTGTTCAATCCTGATTTTTTTGAACATTCCGATTTTAATGAGGAGTCAGATTATTATGTGATCAACACCTGTCTGGTTACCGAAAAAGCCGAAAGAAAATGCAGGGATGTTATTAAAAAAACACACAACAGGTTTCCAAAAGGAAAAATTATTGTGGTGGGATGCTATGCACAACTGAAAGCTCAGGAACTTTCTGAGATGCCCGGAGTTTCACTGGTTTTGGGAAATGCCGAAAAGTTTGATCTGGTAAAATTCGTTGAGGAAGCGGAAAAGGAACCTAAAAATAAAGCTTTTTCATGTGATATCAGTGAAGCCCGATTTGCCCATTCGTATTCGGTGGGCGACCGCACCCGCTCGTTCCTGAAAATACAGGACGGCTGCGATTACAAATGTGCCTACTGCACCATTCCGCTGGCCCGCGGAAACAGCCGCAATCCCGCAATAACCGAAATTGTTGATGAAGCAAAAATTATTGCCCTGAAAGGAGTTAAGGAAATAATACTGACCGGAGTCAATATCGGGGATTTTGGAAAATCCACCGGAGAAAATTTTTACCGGCTTCTTTCAGAGCTTAATGAGAAAGTTGATATCCCAAGGATACGGATCTCCTCCATCGAACCCAATCTGGTTACCCGCGAAATCATTGAGCTGGTTGCAAAGTCGGACAAAATCATGCCGCATTTTCATATTCCTTTGCAAGCGGCCAGTGATAAGGTTTTAAAACTGATGCAGCGCAGATATCTCAGAAAAGTTTTTGAAGATGTGGTCAAAGAAATTATTTCCGAAATGCCCCTTGCCTCGGTTGGCAGTGATGTTATTGTGGGTTTTCCCGGCGAAACGGATGAGGATTTCATGGAAGGACTGGATTTTCTGAAAAACCAAGAGCTTGCCTACCTGCATGTGTTCAGCTACTCGCGGAGAAAAAACACAAAGGCATTCGATTTCCCGAATCAGGTAAGTGCAAATGATATGAAGGCGCGCAGCAATCTGCTTCATGAGCTGTCAGCGAAAAAAACAATTGCCTTTTTTGAGAAAAATATGGGCACAGAGCACACGGTTTTATTTGAAAACAGAAAATCGGGCAATGAATTGCATGGTTTTACCGACAACTATATTAAAGTATACGCCCCGTTTGATGAAAAACTAAAAAATAATATTCGCACCGTCGTGCTAACCAAAATTAAGGATGAAAATTGTATGTGGGGCGGGAAGATACGCGAATGCTGATCAAATCCACAAAATTACCTTAATACTGTTTGGCCGTTAAACTGCCTCAATCTTTTCAACCCTTTTCTGATGTCTTCCACCTTCAAATTCAGCTTTAATAAAAGCATCGGCAATGGCAAAAGCTTGTTCAATGGTTACAAAGCGGGCGGGAATTCCGCAAATATTGGCGTCATTGTGTTGTTTTGCGAGAGTGGCAATTTCGGGCATCCAGCACAAAGCAGCTCTAACTCCTTTGTGTTTGTTTGCTGTCATGGTAATTCCGTTTCCACTGCCACAAAGTGAAAATCCAAAATCACATTTCTTTTTTGAAATGGCTTCGCCCAATAAATGTGCAAAATCCGGATAATCACAACTTTCTTCAGAATGAGTTCCAAAATCCATGACCGCATAACCCTGATTCATCAATTTTTCCTTTAAAGCTTCTTTGGTTTTATATGCAGCATGATCGCAGGCAATTCCGATGGTTTTATTTTCTATCTCCATTATCTTTAGTTAGTTAAATTTTACAAGAATTATTAAAAAAATAGTTATTAACCGCGGTTAATTTGGTTATTTTCACGACACAAGAATAGTCAAATATTATTATAAATTTACAGATCAGACAGTTCATTTTATTAACCGGTTTTTAAAAATCTGTTAATTGAATATTGCTAAAAAATGATTCTTTTATCTTGACTTTTTAAAAAATGTTTTGCTTTAATTTTCTATTTCAAAAAACAAAATTACTTAGCATTTTTTTAAAGCCAATTCATCAACATTTTTTTAACTGGTATGTATATTTTTTTTTAATGTTTTTTATTACCGGTTTTGCTATTAACACTCTGTTCATTTCTAATCTAAAATTTTGTGTTTCAGTAAACAGATTTTAACAATGTTGTTGATATATCATCATTAACTTTTTATAATCTTAAAAAACAAATAAAATTCAATAAATTTTCAAACAGTATTAACAGACCTATTAATATGACTATTTCTTTTTAAATTTTAAAAATATAATAATTAATAATAGTTGATTAGCAAATTTGCAAATTGGTTGATGTGCAAATTAGTCTAAAAATAAATATTTGCAAGCAAATATTTATTTTTAGCATTTGCTAATCTGCTAATTTGCTAATCAACAAATCAACTAATCTTTTTTGTAACTTTACAATCGTTAAACTTTCAAACTTTATGAACTATAAAGAAGAAATATTAAAGCTGAAAAAAGAAAAGAATGCAGTAATTCTGGCTCATTATTATCAGATTCCGGAAATTCAGGATATTGCTGATTATTTAGGAGATAGCCTGTATCTTGCGCAAATAGCTGAAAAATTAAAGGAAAAAATTATTGTGCTTGCCGGAGTCTATTTTATGGCAGAAACAGTAAAAATGCTGGCGCCCGAAAAAAAAGTTATTCTTCCTGATCGTGACGCCGGATGTTCTCTGGCTGATTCATGTAAAGCTGAAGATTTTATAAAGTTTAAAGAAAAATATCCGGATTATATTGTTATTTCATATGTTAATACAACAGCCGAAATAAAAGCCCTGACAGATATTTGCTGTACTTCATCAAATGCCCTGCAGATTGTTGATAGTTTACCAAAAAATCAAAAAATAATTTTTGCACCTGACAGAAATCTGGGAAATTATATTAACAGCAAAACAGAAAGAAATATGGTAGTTTGGGACGGTGCCTGTCACGTTCATGAAGAATTTTCTGTTGAAAAAATAATTCAGCTAAAAAAAGAAAATCCCGATGCTAAAATTCTGGCCCATCCCGAATGTAAAAAACCATTATTGATAATTGCCGACCATATAGGATCCACTTCATCTTTACTTAAATTCGCCAAAACTGATGTTTCGCTTAAATATATTGTGGCAACAGAATCCGGAATCATTCACCAGATGAAAAAAGAAAATCCGGAAAAAACATTCATTCCGGCCCCCCCTATTGACTCTACTTGCGGATGTAATGATTGTAAATATATGAAAATGATTACACTAGAAAAAGTATATCATTCTCTTAAAAATGAATCACCTGAAATTATTATGGATAAAAAACTCATTGAAAAAGCAGTAATTCCGATAAAGAAAATGCTGGAGTTATCTGCTAAGTTGAAAATATAAAAAAAGGTGAAAAGTATTTTATTAAAATAGTTATATCTTTGTACGTAATTTTTACGTACATTTGTATAAAACAGTTATTTTATGAAATATGCAGAATTAAAACTTTCCAGATTTGAATTAAGACTGTCTGAAAAAGAAAGGTTGTTTTTTGAAAAAGCTTCTGAAATCAGCGGTCATAAAACATTATCTGCTTTTGTAATGTTTGCCCTAAAAAAACACGCCAAAGAGGTTATAGAAGAACATGAGAGATTTTTGACTTCCGAAAAAGACAAGGAAATATTTTTTGATGCAATACTTAAAGTTAATGAACCAGAAGTTAAACTTAAAAAAGCAGCGTCAAAATACTTGAAAAACCTGAAAGATTAAAATGGATTTTGTAATTTCAGTTCTTCAGAATAAGCACATACGGAATAAATTCTCCTGTGGAATAAAGGCTTTGGATGATTATATAAAATTTCAGGTAAGCCAGGATATAAAAAAAAATCTGACTGTTTGTTTCGTAATGGCTGATAAAAGTAATAAAATTATTGCTTTCTCAACCCTGTCAAATTTTAGTTTACCAGGCTTTGAAATACCCGATAAATTTAAAAAAAGGCTGCCTAAATCATACAAAAATATTCCGGTTACCTTGCTCGGTCGTTTAGCTGTTGATCAAAAATATGCAAGAACTGGAAAAGGAGAGTATATGCTTATGCATGCATTGAGAGAATCATTGAATGTTTCAAAAAAATCTCTGGGTTCAATGGCGGTTATTGTTGATCCTATTGATAATAATGCTGTATTGTTCTATAAAAAATATGGTTTTATTTTGCTTCCCGACAGCAAAAAAATGTTTTTACCAATGAAAACAATTGAAAAAGTATTTTAGTGTTTTGAAAAATTCTGCTGAATGCTACTTTCTAAAAAAAATCAATGTCATTGAAGTAATCAGAATTGTATAGAATAATTTTATTATTATTTTTCCGTTTATCCAAAACATTTTTCATATTGATTTTTAATTACTATTTTTACAGATTCTGAAAGGATTATCAGCTTTATAAATGAAAAATTTTATTTGTATATTATTAATACTCGTTTCTGTTGCTTCTTTTTCTCAAAGAAATGACAGTCTGAATAACAATGGATACAACGTTTTTTATTACGAAAACGGAAAAAAATCCAGTGAGGGGTTTTTGCGCGATGGAAAACCTGATAAATTCTGGAAAACCTACTACGAAAGCGGTATGCTTAAATCGGAAGGAAACAGACTGGATTTTAAACTTGACAGCATCTGGAATTTTTACGATGAAAAGGGCAATATCACGCAAAAAATTTCTTACCGCGAAGATCATAAAAACGGATATCTGTATAAATATGAGTTGATTGAAGATAATAATGGTGTTGAAAATAATTTTCTTGTCTCAAAAGAATTATATGTGAACGATGTGATGATGGGAAATTCATTTTATTATTATCCCTCCGGCGAACTTCAGTTTATCATTCCGTTTTTAAATGGCCGAAAAGATGATATTGCAAAGGAATTTGGCCGCGACAGTACCCTGATTACCCTGATCCGATACAAAAATGATTTTCTTATTGAAAGGGAACAAATTAACCGGCGCTCAAAACAGGGATGGAAACAGGGCGTGTGGAAAGAATTTTATCCAGGTGATAAACTAAAAATTGAAGCAAAATATAAAAATGATACCCTGCACGGTACGTACCGTGAATATTCAAAAGACGGTAATCTGACTTCGGTAATCAGATACAACATGGGGAAAATTACCGAAGAAATCACCGAAGATGATGAACATCTTGATCTGGTGAAAAAATTTCATGAAAACGGCAAAATAAAATACCAGGGTAATTATTTGAAAAACGTTCCGGTTGGCGTGCACCGCGAATACGATGAAAACGAGGAAGTAATTGCTTCTAAAACCTATGATGCAAACGGATTGGTTATTGCCGAGGGTATTGTGGATAAATCAGGGAAAAAACAGGGCAAATGGAAATTTTATTATGAGTCGGGAAGCCTGAAAGAAGAAGGTGCTTATAGCAACAATAAAAAAGTTAATCTCTGGAAATTCTATTACGAAACGGGCGAAATTGAACAAACAGGCAGCTATAAAAACGGAAAAGAAGAGGGCGAATGGAAATGGGTCACCAAAACAGGTTCACCCATCAGGGAAGAAATTTATGAAAATGGCGTTGAACAGGGGATGATGACTGAATATGACCGTGAAGGAAAAATCATTTTACAGGGTATGTACCAGGATGGAATGCGAACCGGCGATTGGCTTTATGCAGTAAATGATATTATTCAGAAAGGCGAATTTAAAGAAGATCTGGAGGATGGGGAATGGAAATTTTATTACAAAGAAGACAAATTATATTTCGAGGGTAAATACATCCTTGGAAATGAAAATGGTAAACACAAATATTATTGGCCCGACGGTACAGTAAAATCCGAAGGCCGCTTTCTTATGAGTAAAAAAGAAGGCAGCTGGAAATATTACTTACCCGATGGAAGTGTGTTTATTACCATAACCTATTTAGATGGCGAGGAAATAAAAATTGATGGCTATAAAATCCGCAGTCCGAAGGAATCTAAATCACAGAATCAGTGAAAAAAAGCTTTCTTTTACTTTTTGTATTGTTTTCTCTATTCTCCAAAGCACAGGTTTTTGATACCATTGCTTTCTCCCTTAAGCAAAAACCTAAAATTGTACTCAAGTTTGATAACCGCAATTCGTTTATATCCAGTCAAAATGCACGAATTTCAGGAATAAAGATTGGTCTTAAATACAATGGTGTTTTTCAGGTAGGGGCCGGTTATAATTACCTGGATACTGAAATTAAAAAATACTTTTATCCAAATGATGTTCTGGTAAAATACCTGCTCAAACTCAACTATCTAAGCTTTTTTGCCGAGTATAACTATTACCGAAAGGGAAGATGGGAATTCAGCTTGCCAATTCAGGTGGGTGTCGGGACCTCCTTTTATAAAACAGATGAAACAAATTTTGAGGAAAAACTACATAAAACTCCGGTAATGGTTTATGAAACAAATCTGACTGGCCATTATCTGATAATCAAATACCTTGCCCTGGGTTTTGGTGCTGGATATCGCCTGGTTGCCACCAGTAGTACAGAATTAAAACAAAAATTCAATTCGCCTGTCTATCATTTGTATGTAAAAATAAATTTCAGCGAGATTTATAATGATATTGTAAAAACCTCAAGTAAATAATAATCGTGAATAAATGCTTTTTCCCTTACTCAAAATTAATAACAAGATAATTTATTAAATACCCAAAAAGTTGATAAACATATACAGCCATCGGTTATTGACCATGGTTTAAAAATTAATTTTTATTGAACGAGAATTTTAATAATTTTGAAAAACTGATGGACGACATTATCAACATAAGGGAAGAAGATTTTTCTCAAGAGGAAAAAGAATTTGAATCACAGCTAAGGCCATTGAATTTCAATGACTTCAGCGGTCAGGAAAAAATCATTGACAACCTGAAGGTTTTTGTGACGGCTGCAAAAATGAGAAAAGAATCTCTTGACCATGTGTTGCTGCACGGACCTCCGGGATTGGGAAAAACCACACTAGCCAATATTATTGCCAATGAACTGGGGGTGGAAATAAAAGTTACCTCAGGACCGGTTTTGGATAAGCCGGGTGATTTGGCAGGATTGTTGACAAATCTCGAAGAAAACGATGTGCTTTTTATTGATGAAATACATCGGCTTAGTCCGGTTGTCGAAGAATACCTTTATTCAGCCATGGAAGATTATAAAATCGACATCATGCTCGATAAAGGACCCAGCGCACGATCGGTGCAGATTACACTGAATCCTTTTACGCTTATCGGTGCCACTACAAGGTCCGGCTTACTAACCAGTCCGCTGCGCGCCAGATTCGGTATCAGTGCCCATCTTGAGTATTATGATGCTAAAATTTTAACCCGTATTGTTGAACGTTCGGCTGATATTTTGAAAGTTCTTATCAAACCTGAAGCTGCTAAGGAAATTGCAGGACGAAGTCGCGGTACACCAAGGATTGCCAATGCATTGCTCCGAAGGGTAAGAGATTTTGCCCAGGTTAAAGGTGATGGACGAATTGATATTGAAATTGCCCGGTACTCCTTGATTGCCCTTGATATCGACAAACACGGACTGGATGAAATGGACAACCGCATCCTGAAAACTATTGTGGAAAAGTTTAAGGGCGGACCGGTGGGATTGAGCACTATTGCCACCGCGGTGGGCGAAGATGCCGGAACCATTGAAGAGGTTTATGAACCGTTTCTGATTAAGGAAGGTTATATTAAAAGAACGCCCAGGGGTCGCGAAGCTACTCAGATTGCTTATGAACATCTTGGCAAAATAAACCCGGGACAGGAAAAATTATTGTTTTGATTCGTGAAACTAAATTTTTGAAAGTTGAAAACGCATCAAAAATTTTAGTTGAACAACCCTCGACAAAAAAATTGTCGGGGTAAAAAAAAGATTAATACTCCGCCCCTGGGGACGATTAGAGAAATATGTTTTATTGTTTTTTTGGACCAGAATATATATGAAAAAGTTAAATTTATACCCGTATTGTGCTGCTGTATTGGTATTTATATTCCTTTCATGTGACAGCGAAAGTACAATTGACAATGCCACCAGTTTTGATTCTAAAATATCTGATTTTTCAGATGAACCCGCAACTAAACACGTGAACTTTAACCATCCTGTTAAGGTCGTGGAATCTGTTTTTGAAGCTGCCCGGACCTATAATCTGGAAATTCTCAATAATCTTTGCGACCCGTTTGGCGAAAACAATGATGCTTCCAGAAAAATCTGTGAACTCAGCGATGATGAAATTGATATTTTTGTTCATGAATTTTCCGAGGGAATGATTCTTGATAATGTCATGATCAAGGGTGACACCGCCCGGGTGCCCATTCGCTATGGAATTAACGGTGACAAGGAATCCATTATCACACTCATCAAAAGAGAAAAAAAATGGTTCATTCTTAATTTCTGATGTACCTCCCGCAGGGTTTTTCCCCCGTAACTATCAGGTTAATATTCGCAACAGACACATTTACAAGATTTTGTGCTGTTTTTTTATTTTCAAATTTTGTACGAAAATGCTAATACTATTGATAAAACTGTGCGCTGGCCTGAACAAACGGCGGGCCATGCGGTGGGGTGAATGGCAAATCTTTAGAAAATAAAGCAAAGGGGTTTATCCTACTTTGCTATTATTTTCAAAGATTTGACAGAGCGGGGGGAAGCATCGTTTGTTCTTGATCTTTTGTTTACTTTTCCATCAAGGGAAAAGTAAGAGCCCGTCCGGCTTTAGGACAAAATATTAATAAATAACAGTAATGCTGATAATTACAGACTTAAGCCTGAAGACAATGGGATTTTCCCCTAGTCATTTTATGCATTTAACAAATTTTTGTATCATTTTTATACCGAAACAGTAATTAGCGGTTTATCTTTGCGTTATTATTTGTATTACTTGTTTATAAAGCAAATTGGAAGACAACATTACCATATTGATTGAAAAACTTGATGGTTTTATTAGAAAATACTATAAAAACCGCATCATTAAAGGCGTTTTCCTTTCGGTAATTATTTATATCTCCTCCCTCCTGCTTGTCAGCTTCCTGGAATATTACGGGAGATTTCCGGTTGGAGTAAGGACATTGATCTTCTGGACAACTCTTGGCCTTTATTCATTGGTTTTTGTCTTGTACCTTGTTATCCCAATGTTGAAATTTTATCAGATAGGCAAAATCATTTCTCATAAACAGGCCGCTTCAATTATTGCCGAACATTTCAGCGAAGTTAAAGATAAACTGCTTAATACCCTCGAATTGGCCGAACTTGCAACAATAAGCGATCGTTCAAGAGACCTTATTGTGGCCAGCATTCAGCAAAGAACCATGCAGTTCAGAAACATCCCTTTTACCAATGCCGTGAATATCCGTAAAAATCTCAGATATCTCAGACATATCGGTTTGCTTGGGGTTGTTATTACCATTATTCTGATCTTCTCTCCGGCTATCATTACCGAAGGAACAAACAGAATTTTAAGTTACAACACCGTTTATGTTGAAGAAGCTCCTTTTGCATTCGAACTGCTTAACGATTCACTGGTGGTTGAAAAAGGCGCCGACATTGAAATACAAGTGCGTATCGAAGGTGAATATGTACCCGATAAAGTAAGCATTTCCTACGGCGGGAATCAGTTTTTTATGAGCCGCGGATCCAAATCGGTTTTTAAATATAAATTCAGAAATATTAACAACAGCCTGGGATTTAAATTTGAATCCGAAGGCATCCGGTCGGCCGGATATACCATTGATGTCCTCCCCCCTCCTTCCATTATCGATTTCAGGGTTATAGCTGACGTTCCCGAATATACCGGTGAAAAGGACTTTGAACTTGAAAACACAGGTGACTTTGCTGTTCCGCAGGGAACAAATATTAAATGGATGTTTAAAACATCTGACAATGAAGAGCTTTTTCTGGTTTTTGATGACTCCCTTAAACAAAATGCTTCACGTGAAACATTTGATTTTGTACTCAAAAAAAGGGCCATGAGGTCTTTCAATTATGCTGTTTCCCTGGCCAATAAGTATTTCAGAAAAAAGAATGTGATTTCTTATGCTGTTAATGTGATTCCGGATATCTATCCCGAAATATTTATCAATTCACTGAGTGACTCGGTAAATCCCTCTGTGGTTTATTTTCAGGGACTTGTAAATGACGACTATGGTTTTTCAAAGTTAAAATTCTGTTATCGCACAAGCGAAAAGGACTCGGTGCGCACCGAAACCATTCCGGTACTGAAAAACACCAATTCACAACAGTTTTATTTTGCCTACGACTTTTCTAAACTGAAAGGCGACAACAATGTTATTGAATATTATTTCCAGATTTGGGATAACGATCAGGTTAATGGCAGTAAATCAACACGATCGGGAATGATGGAGTTTAAATTCCCGTCGGCCGAAGAACTGAAGAAAGTGGAACAGGAAGCCAGCGAAAATGTTCAGTCCGGACTGGAGGAGTCCAAACGGCTTACCGAGGAAATCAAAAAGGATGTCAAAAGTCTGAAAGAAAGAATGATCAAAGACAACCTGACCCAATGGGAACAAAACAAATTAATGGAAGACATCGCAAAAAAACAGCAGAAACTTGAAAGTCTGCTTAACCAGATGTCCCTCGAAAATAAACAGAAAAATGACTTCCTAAACAATTTTTCGGAGCAGGAAAAGGAAATCCTGGAAAAGCAGCAGCAACTCGAAAAAATTATGGATGAACTCCTTAATGATGAAATTAAAGATCTGATAAAAGAGTTCAATAAGATGATGGAAGAGTTCAATAAAGACAAGATGGAGGAAATCACCAAGGATATGAAACTTTCTTTGGATGATTTATCTGAACAGCTCGACCGTACCATGGAGCTCATGAAAAAATACGACATCGAAAGCACCATTGAAAAAGCAGCCGAAGAATTAAATAAACTGGCCGAGGAACAGGAAAAGCTTTCTGAAGAGGTGAAGGATAAAAAGGCAACGGAATCGGAATTGCAGGAGAAACAACAGCAACAATCCGATAAGTTCAAGGAAGTCATGAAGGATTATAAAGACGCCCTTGAAAAAAACAAAGAGCTTGAAAGCCCCATGCAGCTTGATAAAATGGAACAGGAACAACAGGATGTAAACCAGAATTTTCAGGAGCAGAAGGAATCAATGGAACAAAATAAGGGTAATAAAGCCTCCAAATCACAAAAAACAAACGCCCAGAATCTGAAACAAATGGCCCAGCGCATGCAAAACCTCATGAACTCGGGCTCCTGCTCACAGAACTCCGAAAACATGGACGATCTGCGCCAGATTATTGACAACCTCGTTACGTTTTCTTTTAATCAGGAAGACCTTATGGGCACGGTAAATAAAACAAAAAGAGGCGATCCTGCAATAAAAGATTACAATAAAAGACAAGCTAAACTGCAGGATGATTTTGAAATTATAAAAGATTCCCTGTATGCCCTGGCAAAACGGTCTCCCATGCTTGGAAGCGCCATAAATGAAAAACTTAAGAACATACAGCGCGACATGGAGAAAGCCAATGAGAATTTCCCGGATCAAAATCTTATGGAAATAGGAAAATCACAGCAATATGTCATGACTTCGGCAAACGACCTATTATTATTGCTGTCCGAAATACTACAGCAAATGATGGAGCAGGCAAACTCTAACTGTAATAAACCGGGAGATAAACAATGTAGTAAACCGGGAAATAAACCGGGCAGCAGCCCAATACCCGGAATGCGTCAGCAACAACAGGGACTGAAAGAGCAGCTTGAACAAATGATACAGCAAATGAAAGACGGTCAGGGCAAACTTGACCCCAAGTCAACCAATAAGCAACTGGCAAAAATGATCGCTGAACAGGAAGTATTTAAGGATATGCTCAGTGACATGATAAACAACTCTTCTTTGAGCCCCGAATCTGCACAAAAATTAAAAGAGATAAAAAATCTCGTGGAACAGAACGAAAGGGACCTTGCAAACAAAAATATTACACCAACTTTGTTAAAGCGTCAAAGTCAAATAGTTACAAGACTTCTTGAGGCCGAGAACAGTGAATATCAGAGAGAAATTGATAAAAAAAGAGAGTCAAAAGAGTCAAAAATTGAAAATTTTAGTAACCCTAAGGAAATATTTCAGTATAAGAGTAAGAATTCAAAGTTCGATGAACTTTTAAACACTTCGAGTCTAAAGCTTTACAAGTTCTATGACAAAAAGTATAAAGAGTATTTATTAAAACTGGAAGAATAAATGAAAAGTGAATTTAACTTTCCGTCAAAAATAGAGAACGTCAGTTACGTTGAAAAACTGGTTGATGACTTGTGCGGGAAATATGAACTAAGCTCTGAGATTTACGGAAATATGATGGTGGCTGTTGTGGAAGCGGTGAACAATGCAATACTTCATGGAAATAAACTGGATCCTGAAAAGCTTGTGTATGTTGCTTATAGCATTGACGGCGATTATCTGACATTTTTTATTAAGGACGAAGGAAAGGGTTTTGAATTTGATGAAATTCCTGATCCAACACTTCCTGAAAATATTGAAAAACCACACGGTCGGGGAATCTTTCTTATGAAACATCTGGTTGATGAGATAAAATTTAACCACCATGGTGCAGAAGTGGAATTGAAATTCAAAATTAAATAAAAGTGCCCGTAAGTTTTTGTTTTGAAGGCATTAAACCCGGTATCGTCAATCAAAGAAAAGTTAAAAGCTGGGTTTCCAAATCCATAGTAAACGAGGAAAAAACCGAAGGTGAGATTACCATTATTTTCTGCACCGATGAGTATCTTTATAAAATAAATAAAAAGCAGCTTAATCACGATTATTATACCGATATCATCACATTTAATTATAATGTGGAGGCCATTATCAGTGGTGATTTGTTTATCAGTGCCGATAGGGTAAAAGACAATGCCCGGGAACTTCAGCTCAATTATAAGCAAGAACTATTGAGGGTTATCATTCACGGTGTACTCCACCTTTGTGGTTATAATGACAAATCAAAAGCCGAAGAATTTCTTATGAGAAAGCTCGAAGATCATTATATTGGTGAATATCACTAATAATTCCGGTCTTTAAGCACGATATGTTTACGGATTAATAATTTTCTGAACCGAATTCATTGTATTTAACGCATCATTCAAGGTATTAAGATTCTTTAAAGCGGCGCCCTGCGCATCTCCCTGCGACAAATCGGAAACAGCATTGGCCATGGCTTCTGATATCTGAAGTTGTACCTGCAGAAATTCCTGCCAGCAGGTCTCCCCTACTTTTTCCTGACCCATCTCCTGAATCTGTTTTTCAATTTCACCTGCACTTTTCAGTAAATCAACATAGTCGGAGGAAGTAATATTTTGGTTATCTTTCATTTTGGTCATCACCTCAATGAGCTTAACAGCCATATCTTTATAGTCTTTAACCAGACCGAGGCAATCAGGGCTTTTATTCACTTCTTCTTCTGAAATTGTTGTGGTATCTGATTTTTCAACTGTATCAGAAGCCTCTTTTTTATCGTCAGAACAGGAAATAAAAACCGGGGAGATTGCTAAAAGCAATGCTAAAACTAAAAGAAATGGTTTATTCATATTTATTTAAATTAAAGGTTAATATGACGCAAAATTAAAAAAAAAGGTAACCAACTGTATAAATAATAAAATTTATCTTTGTAAAAAATTTGCAATGGAAACGATGTATGATGTTATAGTTGTGGGTGCCGGACATGCAGGTTGTGAAGCAGCAGCTGTTTCAGCTCGCATGGGTGCGCGTACATTGTTGATTACAATGGATATGACTAAGATGGCTCAGATGTCATGCAATCCGGCAATGGGAGGCGTTGCAAAAGGCCAGATTGTTAGAGAGATCGATGCAATGGGTGGTTTATCAGGAATTATTACCGACCGGTCAATGATTCAGTTCAGGATGCTGAACAGATCCAAAGGACCGGCAATGTGGAGTCCACGCGCCCAATGCGACCGAATACAGTTTTCAATAGAGTGGAGAAAAGAGCTCGAAAAACTGAAAAACCTGGATTTCTGGCAAGATACCGTTAACGCTCTTATCATTGAGGATAAAATTGTACACGGTGTAAAAACCCAGTTGAATAAATCGTTTTATTCTAAAGCCGTAATTTTAACTAACGGTACATTCCTGAATGGATTGATGCATGTTGGGGATGTCCAGTATACGGGCGGAAGAACCGGCGAACTTTCTGCATATAAATTAACGGAGCAGCTTACTGAAAACGGACTAAAGGCATCCAGAATGAAAACCGGGACTTCGGCAAGAATTGATGGCCGAACCATTAATTTTGAAAAACTTACGGAGCAAAAAGGAGATGAATTTATTTATGGATTTTCGTTTTTACCCGGAAATATAAGAATTAAAGATCAACTAAGTTGCCACATCTGCTATACCAATGCTGAGGTTCATGCAATTTTGGAAAAGGGATTTTCAAGATCCCCTTTGTTTTCGGGAACCATAAAAGGAGTAGGCCCCAGATATTGTCCGAGCATTGAAGATAAAATCGTTACTTTTAATGAAAAGGAAAGTCATCAGTTATTTCTTGAACCTGAAGGATTTAGCACAAATGAATATTATATAAACGGATTTTCATCCTCTCTCCCGCTCGAAATTCAATATGAAGCAATAAGAAAAATTGAAGGATTGGAAAAGGTTAAAATATTCCGTCCGGGTTATGCAATTGAATATGACTATTTTCAACCCACACAGTTAAGAAATACCCTGGAAACTAAGGAAATAAAA
Source organism: Bacteroidetes bacterium GWF2_38_335 (assembly GCA_001769535.1). Lineage (GTDB taxonomy): Bacteria > Bacteroidota > Bacteroidia > Bacteroidales > GWF2-38-335 > GWF2-38-335. The sequence continues at coordinate 154,566 of MEOH01000018.1, read as the reverse complement.
AGTCTTTATTTTGCCGGACAAATTAACGGAACCACAGGATATGAAGAGGCCGCGGCCCAGGGATTTATTGCCGGTATTAATGCAGTTGTCAATCAAAGGAACGAAGAGTTTATACTTGGCCGCGATGATGCCTATATCGGAGTGTTAATCGATGATTTGATCACAAAAGGAGTTGATGAACCATATAGGATGTTTACTTCAAGGGCAGAATACAGAATTTTATTGCGTCAGGATAATGCGGACCGCAGACTGACCGAGAAAGCATTTAAAACCGGTATTGTTACCAGTGAAAGATATAACCTGTTTACAGAAAAATATAAAAAGCGGGATGCACTGATTGAATATTTTAACAATGAATCAGTAAAACCAGATGAAATAAATACGCTGCTTTTGCAAAATGCGTCAACACCCATTACGCAAAAAACTAAAATGGTAAATCTGATTTCAAGACCACAAATTAACATAAGTAGTTTGAAAAATCAGGTGGCAAGTCTTAAAAAATATTTGGAAAATCTCGGGGATTTGCAGGAAGAAATTACGGAAAGTGCTGAAATAGAGATAAAATACAGCGGTTATATAAAAAGGGAAAAAGATATGGCCGAGAAGATAAAAAGACTGGAATACGTCAAACTACCACAAGACATTGATTATGAGCAGTTTAAATCTATTTCTACTGAAGGAAGACAAAAATTAAATAAAGTTAAGCCAAAAAGTATTGGACAGGCAAGCCGAATTAGCGGAGTTAGTCCGTCTGACATTAATGTCCTGTTAATATTTTTAGGCAGATAAAATTGTTCCACGTGGAACACTATAAACTATGAAAAAAATATCTGGGAAAATAGTCGACGTAGTCGACAAGAAAATTTTCGACGGAGAGATCTGTTATCACAATGGAAAAATCATTTCCGTTGTTCCGGCAAAAAACGTAACGGATCAGTATATAATGCCGGGATTTGTTAATTCGCACGTGCACATCGAAAGCACCATGCTTACTCCTTCGGCTTTCGCAAGAATTGCCGTCCAGCACGGCACAGTTGCCGTGGTTTCTGATCCGCACGAGATCGCAAATGTTATGGGGGAGCGCGGAATTGATTTTATGATTGACGACAGCCGCAAGGTGCCGGTAAAATTTTATTTTGGTCTGCCCTCCTGCGTGCCGGCCTCTGATTTTGAAACTTCGGGCTTTCATATTGATGCTAAGGATACGGCCCGATTGTTAAAAAGGAAGGATATCCATTATTTGTCGGAAATGATGAATTTCCCAGGTGTGGTGAACGGCGATTCCGAAATTGAAAAAAAACTTTCTGCTGCACGAAAACTAAACAAACCGGTGGATGGTCATGCGCCGGGTTTAAAAGGGAAAGATTTAAAAAAATATGTGGCTGCCGGAATTTCAACCGATCACGAATGTGTGGATATAAATGAAGCGGTGGAAAAAATTAAGGCCGGAATGAAAATTCAGATCCGCGATGGATCGGCTGCGAAAAATTTTGAGGCACTTCATAAACTTATTGATCTGCATCCCGATCATGTGATGATTTGTACCGACGACTCACATCCGGATGATTTGATTAACGGCCATATAAATGAAATTGTAAAAAACGGATTAAAAAACGGACTTGATCTGTTTAATGTGCTGCGCGCAGCTTCATATAATACCATAAAACACTATAATTTGAAAATTGGAATGCTTAAGGTAAATGACCCTGCAGATTTCATCGTGGTGGATAACCTTAAGGATTTAAATATATCAAAAACGGTAATTTCCGGTAAAACGGTGTACGAAAATGGCAAAACAAAATTTAAAGTCACTGCTTCACCTGCTATAAATAATTTTATCCGGACAAAAATAAAACCTGAGGCAATAAAATTTGTCAGCAACGAAAAAGAAATTCCGGTCATCGAAGTAATAGACGGGGAATTGTTAACCTTGAAAAAAGTCATTAAAAATCCGGCAAAAGGAAAAAACTTTGAATCGGATACTAAAAATGATGTGCTGAAAATTGTGGTGGCTTGCAGGTATAACAATGAAAAACCAGCCGTGGGATTTATTAAAAACTTTGGACTTAAAAAAGGAGCCATAGCCGGAAGTATTGCGCACGACAGCCATAACCTGGTTGCTATCGGAACAAACGACAGTGATATTTGCCAGGCATTGAACAAAATTGTGGAAATGAAAGGCGGTATTGCTTTGGCCGAGGGAAAGATGAAAAACGGACTGATGCTTGAAATCGGTGGTTTAATGACCAATATGAATTGCTATGAATTAGCAGAAAAATATAAGAAAATAGAAAATAATGCGCGGAATCTGGGATCCAAATTAAAAGCACCGTTTATGACCATGGCTTTTATGACACTTTTACCAATTCCTGAAATAAAAATATGCGATAAAGGTCTGTTTGATGTAGGAAAACAAAAATTCATTTAGAAAAATCGAAAAATTAATATATTAATAAACTATGAAAAAAATTACAATCGACGATGTAAGAAATTCATTTAGAAATGTGCCCGATTTTCCGAAAAAAGGCATCATGTTTAAAGATATTACAACTGCTTTGAAAGATCCTGAAATATTCCGTTATATGGCCGACGCCATTGCTGAAATGTACGTAAACAAAGGGATTACAAAGGTTGTGGGAATAGAATCCAGGGGGTTTATTCTGGGCTCAATTATCGCCTATAAACTAAATGCAGGATTTGTTCCGGTTCGCAAACCGGGTAAACTTCCCGCTGATACCTGGGAGGTTTCTTATTCACTGGAATATGGCGAAGGAAAAGTAGAAATGCATAAAGATGCCATTACAAAAGATGACGTGGTTCTGTTGCACGATGACCTGCTGGCTACCGGGGGAACCGCTTTGGCCGGAATAAAGCTGATCAATCTTTGTGGTGCAAAAAAAATATATACTAATTTTATTTGCGAACTCTCTTTTCTTGACGGAAGAAAAGAACTTGAAAAAGTATCGGAAGTCACTTCTTTATTTGAATTCTGATCGCAGATGACAGATGAAAAAAATACCGATCTGAAAAATCTGCCCGGATTACCGGGCGTTTACCAGTTTTATAATTCCGAAGGAAAACTTTTGTACATCGGAAAGGCCAAAAACCTAAAAAAACGGGTCAGCTCGTATTTTAATAAAAACCATAACAATGCTAAAACACGAATACTGGTTTCGCAGATTCACAGGATTGACAATCTTGTGGTAGAAAGCGAATCGGATGCACTGTTGCTGGAAAACAACCTGGTGAAAAAGCATCAGCCCAAGTACAACGTGATGCTCAAAGATGATAAAACATTTCCCTGGATTTGTGTTACCGACGAACCATTTCCCCGGGTTTTTAAAACACGCACCGTGCAAAAAGGAAAGGATCAGTATTTTGGTCCGTATACCTCCGTTCCCATGGTAAATGCAATCCTAGATTTTATTACTCAGGTTTATAAAACCAGATCGTGCACACTGAATCTCACAAAAGAAAATATTGATAAGAAAAAGTTTAAAGTCTGCCTCGAATACCATATCGGAAACTGCAAGGCCCCTTGCATTGGGCTGCAAACGGAACCTGATTATGACAGTCAGATCGACCAAATAAGAAATATCCTGAAAGGACATGTGGGCGCGGTCCTGGAAACATTAAAGGAAAAAATGAAGCGACTGGCGGCAGAACTAAAATTTGAAGAAGCACAGGAAATAAAAGAAAAAATAGAGAAAATTCAGCATTACAGAAGTAAGTCGGCTATTGTAAGTTCCTCCATAGAAAATGTGGATGTTTTTTCATTTACCCGCGACGAATCAACTGCCTATGTGAATTTTCTGAAAGTGGTAAATGGTTCAGTGATTCAAGCGCATACGGTTGAAATGAAACTTGGAATTGATGAATCGGATGAAGATTTATTGCTTTTTGCCATAGCCGAAATCAGGGAAAGAACTTTCAGCAATGCAGCCGAAATAATAGTCCCTTTTGAACTTTCACCGGCATTGTCCGGAGCAAAATTTCATGTCCCAAAAATGGGCGACAAGAAAAAATTGCTCGACCTTTCAATGAGAAATGTATTGTATTATAAAGCCGATAAAAGAAAAAAGGCAGAAACAACCGAAAAAATTCCTCCGGTTACCAGAAAACTGGAGCGTATAAAAAGCGATCTTCGATTAACGGAATTGCCTGTTTTAATGGAATGCTTCGATAATTCAAACATTCAGGGGACAAATCCCGTGGCTTCCTGCGTCGTGTTTAAAAATGCCGCACCCGCAAAAAGGGAGTACCGGCATTTTAATGTAAAATCGGTCGACGGTCCCGATGATTTTGCATCCATGGAAGAAATTGTTTTCAGGCGATATCGTCGTAAATTAGATGAAAATGAGCCACTTCCACAATTAATTATTATTGACGGCGGAAAGGGGCAATTGGGCGCGGCAGTTAAAATTCTTGATGAACTCGGATTGATGGGAAAAGTAGCTGTAATAGGCATTGTAAAAAAACTCGAAGAAATATATTTCCCGAATGACCAAATTCCGGTATATTTGGACAAAAAATCGGAAACCCTCAGAATAATACAACAGATTAGAAATGAGGCACATAGGTTTGCGATTACCTTTCACCGGAATAAAAGAAGTTCGGAATTTACGACCTCTGAGCTTGAAAAAATTGCCGGAATAGGTGAAAAAACGGCAGAATTATTGCTGAAAAAATTCAGGTCCGTAAGAAATATTTCAGCAGCAACCCTGGAACAAATTGCGGAAATTTCAGGTAAGAAAAAAGCACAAATAATTAAAGACTATTTTGAAAAACAACGGGATAAACAGTAATTACAAATCGGGAATGGCCTTACAAAGTCCTGATATTCAACAATTAAGAAGAGACAGACAGCAACAAAATGAACAGCTGACTCCTGAGTTGCGGAAATATTACAATTATCTCACAAAAATCACCAAGGATTCTTTATATCATAAAAAATATTTGGTGGAACCCGGCCAGATTTTATCCCGGCAAAAGGAAAAAACCTTTCCGGTACTTCATTTTTACAACGAAATGCCGGCTGATAGTCTGCCCGGAGAAGAAATCACGGTAATTAAATCAAATGAAAATGTTTTTACCGTTCCCGACAGCATGCTTGTGAAAAAGGAGGACAATCCCATCACCAGAATGATTGAAGGCGATGGAATGCAATTTAAACAGGATTGGTATCTGGGTGTTTTACTGTTTACGGTTATGATGCTGGGATGGATCAGGCTGTTTTTTAATAAGGAATTAAAGAAATTCTTCATGGCCGCGGTCGATAACCAGCTCTCACACAAGGTTTATCTGGAGCAAAACTCGTTAACACAGCGTGCGGCCTTACTACTTAACATGGTATTTGTGATAAACCTGAGCTTTTTTATCCATCTGATCCTTCATTTTCACGAAATTTATCCTTTTGGAAATAATTCTGTCCTTAGTTTTTTTGCGGTTTGTGGAATTATTGTTCTTATTTACATCTTAAAGTTTGTTGTTTATAAAATACTGGGGACGCTATTTTTAGCCGGTAAATATTTCGACGAGTATATCCATCAGATTTTTTTATATCATAAGTTATTCGGTATCATACTGTTTCCATTGCTTACCGGTATGGCTTACATGCCTTCCGACACAAAAGAAATTCTGATCTACAGCGGATTTCTAATCTTCACATTATCAGTTGTTTTGAGAATTTTCAGAGGATTTCAAATTTGTTTTAAGTCAGGTGTTTCATTATTTTATATGATTTTGTACCTTTGTACCCTTGAAATTCTACCTTTCGCGGTTCTGTATAAATTGTTATTATTGAATTGAAAAAGGCACGTAAGTATTAATAATTAACCGGTATCAATTTGAAGATCAAAAGGATATTAGTTTCGCAACCTGAGCCGACTACAGACAAGTCGCCTTACCACGAACTGGCAAAGAAATACTGCCTGCAGATTGATTTCAGGCCGTTTATCCAGGTGGAAGGCATATCTGCAAAGGAATTCAGACAGGAACGAATAAATATTGGAGAGCATACCGCGGTTATTTTTACCAGCCGGACTGCTGTTGATCATTTTTTCAGGATTTGTGAAGAGCTGAGGGTGGTTATTCCGGATACCATGAAATATTTCTGCATTTCTGAATCTACGGCTTTTTATCTGCAGAAGTATATCGTTTACAGAAAAAGGAAGATTTTCTACGGCAAAAGCAAGTTTGAGGAACTTATGGACATTATCATGAAACATAAGGAAGAAAAATATCTGCTTCCGCTTTCCGATATCCATAAACAAGAAATCCCCCAAAAACTGTCAAAAAGCAAGATCACTTTCACCGAAGCGGTTATTTACCGTACCGTGAGCAGCGATTTATCGGATATAGCCCAGATCGATTACGATGTGCTCGTGTTTTTTAGTCCGTCAGGTATCAAATCATTAATTCAGAATTTTCCGGAATTTAAGCAGGAAAACACTAAAATTGCGGCTTTCGGTCCGGCAACCTCAAAAGCTGTTGTTGATGCAAAGCTGAGACTTGATATCGAAGCCCCCATGCCTCAGGCTCCATCAATGACTATGGCGCTTGACCAGTTTATTAAAAAGGAAATGAAAAACGGAAATAAGTAACGTACTAAACAGGAAAGAGGCAGGGCATTTACCCTGCCTTTTTTTTTAACGAATTTTTAAAAAAATGAGAAAATTCTTTTTATTGATGCTGCTGCTTTTTACCATGCATGCAACGATTGCGCAGGTTTTTGAAAAAGCAAAACTGGACGAATATTTCGCCTCTGTTGAAGCTTCAGGGAATTTTATGGGCAGTGTTTCTGTAACAAAAAACGGCATGGAAATTTACAGCAATTCTCTTGGTTTTGCAGATGTGGAAAAGCAAATAGCAAACAACCATGAAACAGTATTCAGGATCGGGTCAATCTCAAAAACCTATACCACCGTTTTGGTGCTGAAAGCCGTGGAAGAAAAAAAACTTAGTATGAGCCAGAAACTCAGCAAATTTTTCCCCGACATTCCCAATGCTAAAAAAATAACCCTGGCCCAAATGCTAAACCATCGAAGTGGTATTCATAACTTTACGGATGATCCCGATTATCTCAAATGGAATATCGATCCGGTTACCCGTGAAGTACTTGTTGAGATTATAGCCGCCGGGGGAAGCGATTTTGAACCGGGTAAAGGTCCCGCTTACAGCAATTCCAATTTTGTTTTATTAAGTCTGATACTTGAAAAGGCTTATGGAAAGACCTATTCCGAGATTCTGGAGGAAAAGATTATCAAGCCGTTGAGTTTAAAAAACACGAGGTACGGAGGAAAAATTAACACCGAAAAAAATCAGGCGTTTTCTTATTTCCGCAAAAAGAATAAGTGGCTGCCCGAAAACGAGACAGACATGTCAATTCCCATTGGTGCAGGCGCAGTGGTTTCGACTGCTGTGGACATTAATATTTTTGCCGAAGCGTTATTTACGGGTAAACTTGTTTCGGACAAGCATCTGGAGTTTATGAAAACCATTACCGACCATTATGGGAACGGACTTTTTCAGATACCATTTTACGATAAAAAAGGGTTTGGCCATACGGGCGGAATAGATGGTTTTAACTCGGTATTTTCATATTTCTCATCCGACAGCGTTTCTTTTTCCATAGTTTCAAACGGATTGAATTGCAACATGAATGATATTTCCATTACGGTATTGTGTGCGGTTTTCGGTAAACCCTTTGATGTTCCCGAGTTTAAAATGGTGGAACTTTCTGCCGAAGAACTGGATGTTTTTACCGGGGTTTACTCCTCGAAAAAACTGGCCATGAAGATTACCGTTACGCGGGATGAAAATATTCTGGTCGGCCAGGCAACAGGACAACCTTCCTTTGAGCTGACAGCCATTGACAAAAATGTTTTTGAAAACAGAAAAGCCGGGGTTGTCATGACTTTTAATGTGAAAGAAAAATCCTTTGAACTAAAACAAAGGGGAATGAAATTTGAGTATTTGAGGGAGGAGTAGTTTGTTTGACAATTGTTGGTTATCATACGATTGACCCACGCGCCATGAAATCAATCCGTCCACAAATATTTCTCATTGTAATCAATACCATATTCTTTTAAAAACAATAAATATTCCTCTTGGAACGATATTTTTTTGTGCCTCTCCTCCTGATTTTCAATGTATTTTTTTGTTTTTTCACAAATGGAAGGACTAACTGAAAAACCACCATAACCACCTTGCCATTCAAAACACGAATAATGTGGACCAAATTTTTTTATCCACCTGCTGCTGTTTTTCTTTATCTCTTCAATGAGTTTTGAGAGGGCAATATTTTTAGACATCACGCACAAAATGTGGACGTGGTTTTCTACACCATTTATTAAAATGGGAATAGAATCTAAGTCTTTAATGATTTTACCTATATATGAATACAGTTCGTTTTTTTCCTCTTTACGGATGTATGCGTTTTTGTTTTTAATATGATAAATAATATGAACAAATAATTTTGATAATGATTGTGACATAGTTGTAGTTTTACCTGCCCTTTCAGGGCGCATTAATATATTTACGTTTTAACCCAAGGCTTCACCTTGGGCTGAATTAAGGTGCCCTTTCAGGGCGTTTGAACTCATCCTTTTAAATCAGTTTTGTTTATTTTTAAAAACACACAAATATATATAATAAAATATATTGTATAATAAAAATGATTAAAATTTTTATAATTTTGATGTTTGAAATAATCTTTTACCAAACGGTAATCCCCGCCCTGAAAGGGCAGCACAATTCAGCCCGATGGCAGCGCCTCGGGTAATAATGTGAATATACCCCGCGCCCTGAAAGGGCAGATTAATCAAACAACAGGCACCATCATTAATTTTACCATAATCATTTGGTTGTTTAATTATTTATTATTTATTTTACAATAAATTATTTTATTCTTTTCCCGCGCCTGTATCCGGATTGATGAAATAATATTGATTAAACAACTGTAAATTATTGTTTTGTAATCATGTTGATCCGGTATGAACAGGAATTTCGTTTTAATTTTAGTGTTCGTTGTTAACATATTATGTCGTTCTTTTTCCCAATCAGCTGAAATTGACCGATATTTTGCCGGAATTTCCGGGGAGAACAATCCGGTTGTGCCGGAATCATTTTTTTTGCAAAAAAACGAACAGCGGGTTCAAAAGGCTTTGCTGCATTATTGTGCAGATACTTTCCTTATGGTGCGAAAAAATGCTTTTCTTCTTTTGGCATCCCAGGGATTAAAATCCGGACAGGCTGAAATACGCCGGAAAACAGTGACGGCTCTGCTGGCCGGATATAATGATGCTGATGCCGGTATCCGAAACATCTGCCGGCGCAAACTGCTGCTGTTTTTTCAGGATGATTTCGACAACGCTGCCCACGATTCGGTTTGCATGATGCTGAGGAAATCCGGCCATCCCGGAAAATACCTGCTGCTGCTTGCCGGATTGACTGGCAATACCAATACCATCGCAGAAATAAAAACTTTGTGGCATAACGGAACACTGACTCCGGAAGAAAAATGGTATGCCCTGATTTCTCTTGTAAGATGCGGGGAAAAAACCTATGAGGATTTGCTCCTTGGTTCTGTTAATATCATTACGGTGAATGATGATTTTGTTTATGAGGTTTTGCCCGGATTGCTTTTTTCCTGCTCAAGGAAAATATATGATTATCTGTTTTCCCTGGTGTTTGAGGGCAAAAACTATTGTTCATGCGGCAATCCTGATTCTGAAAGTTTGGTGCTTTGTTCAATGAAAATTCTGGATAATCTCAGCGAACACGTGGAAGGATTTCCGGTTGAAAAGGATAATGGAGGCGATTTAATGGGCAGCAGAAGGGAAATCATGGAGAAAACGAACGAGTGGTTTGCCGAAAATAAAAGTGCTTACAGGATCATTAAAAGGGGGTTTAAATGAGGACTGACAAAAAAGCGGGACCGGCAATGACTCTTTTAATAATTTTGGTTTTTATTACAGCAATGGCCGCGTCTCAGGATATTTCATCCGTAAAAAATAACAAGCCGCTGACTTTCGGGGGGAATTTTACTGCCCGGCAAGGGTATATGGTTTTTGGAGAGGGTGTGAACGAAACTAATCCATGGAACTATTTTCTGTCCGGCAATGTGAACCTGAATTTTTATGGCCTCGTAGATGTGCCGCTTTCCGGAACCTATACCAAACAGGAAAAACGAGTTGACTGTCCGGAATATCGCGAGTACGGAATCAGTCCACGCTACAAATCCCTTACAGTCCACGGGGGCTACAGGACTCTGGCCCTGTCGGGATTTACTCTTTCCGGGACTACCTTTTTGGGCGGGGCCATCGAATACAAGCCCAACCGAAAGTGGTACGAGTTTACGGTTTTATACGGACGGTTCAAAAAGCCCGAGGATTATGAAAACGTTGCAGTGGAAGATATTGACCGGGAATATTTGAATATCCATCCGTTTTTCGACCGACGGGGATATGCCGGCAAAATTGCTTTGAAAGGCAAAAAGAACCGTGTTGAATTAATCCTGTTCAGGACCTTTGATCTCACAAAAACAGAGAATTTACCCCCGGGATTGAATATCGGTCCGGCCGACAACCTCTGCTTAAGCCTTACCTCCAAATCCAACATTCTGAAAAACCTTAACTGGTCAAATGAATTGGCTCTGAGTGCCCTGAATGAAAACATCCTTGTTAATTCAGAAGCATCAAATACCGGTGTTTTTGCGAACAGTTTTTTTCCCGGATTCATAAAATATCCGGCCACGGGTTTCAAAAAAGTATTTGTTTCGGATTTGAAAATCAGGATGAAAAAACAAACTGTCGGACTGGGTTTCAGGCATATTGATCCGGGATATAAAACGCTTGGAATACCTTATGTTTCAAATGATCTGGAATCTTATACGCTTAATATTGCCAGGGCGTTTTTTAAAAACAAAGTAAATTTTTCCGGTAATACGGGAATCCAGCGAAACAACCTAGATAAGCTTTTGGAATCAACCGGAATGAAATATATTTCGGGGGCAAATATTTCCTGGAACATCAGCAAGGGCAAATCTGCAGCGCTCGGATATTCCAATTATTCATCAAACCTGGTTCCTGCACGCATTGAAATGACTGATTCGATCAGGTATTTTCAGGTTAACGAAAACTACTCTGTTTCTTTCAATTCTTCCTCAGAAAATGAAACTCAAAAGTCGGCTTTCAGTTTTTTTACTTCTTTTCAAAAGGCAACTGCAGCAAGGGATGGGGCTCAAAATGAAACCGGAATTTTTTCCATGTCCCTGTCGCAGGTAAAGTCATTCAAAAAGTCAGGCCTCAACCTCAATGCCATGATTTCAGGAAACAAAATGGATAACGATCAAAGCCAAAGCTTTACCTGTATTCCTTCAATAACGGCCGGAAAAATTCTTTTCAAAAAAAAACTGAACTGTTCTGTCACTTTTTCGGATGCTATAAGCATACTCCGCGAATCTGAAACAGCGTGTTTATATAATATCCGTGCGGGATTTACCTATCAGCTGATAAAATCATCTGCTTTGGGGGCGGATTTTACAAAATCATTCAAAACGGGCAATTCGTCTTTCAGAAACATCACTCAGTCTAATGTGTACCTTAAAATTTCTTTTTAATATGAGAAAACACAGCTTGCTAGTTATTTTGATATTTCTTTCTTTCTCAGGTTTTTCTCAGGTTTTTCCGGTTGAAGCCGGATTGTCTTGGCTGCCGCCCTATTCGGTTTTTCCTTCAGATTATTTTAAAACGGGAGGCGGCAATATTAACGTAACTGCCACTTTAAAGGATCTGAGCGAACCTTCGTGGCCTGTAAGACTTGAAATTACTCTGGAAAGCACAGCGGTATTGGTCAGGACCAAACCCGGTTATGTTCCTGATCAGCCGGCTATTCTTTACCCCGGGGTGGCTTATGTGTTTTCAAAGTCCGAAATGGAACAGTATTTTCTTGCCTCAAACACGGTGACGGCCGGAGTGGATAAAACTGCAGGAATGCCCATGAAACTTCCCGAGGGATTTTATTCCCTCTGTGTTACCGTTTACGATTATAACAGCAATAAAAAACTTTCTGAAACCGTTTGCTCTGGTGCTTTTCTGAAGCTGGGCGATCCCCCTGTGTGTGTGTTTCCTTCGGCCGGTAATGTTGTCAATACCTCGGAGCCTTCTTTGTTTTTTCAGTGGCAGCAGGCAAATCCGGTTATCAATGACCCAGCAAATCCGCTGAGCTATTCACTGGAGATTTTTGAAATTACCGGTACTGTTTCTGACCCGTCTCAGGCCTTAAATCTTAATCAGGTGCTGAAAGTTTATGAATCTGAGCCCCTTACGACAACATCCTACAGTCTCCCAAATCCTTCTCTCGTTTTTTCACGCGGAAAAAAATACACCTTCCGAATCAGAGCTGTTGATCAGCTAAATCAAAACATCATTGCCAACAACGGATACAGTGAGGCCTGCTGGTTTTGTTACGGGTATCCCACCGGGGGAAATATTGGTCTTATTGAGCCCGGACAAGGTTATTCATTCATGAAAAATGATTTGCCTGTTTTTCGCTGGACTGCTCCGGATAATGTGGTATCCGGACAGGAACTGACTTACCGGTTGAAAATTGTGAATTTTGAATCGGACTCCCTTACGGCCATCCAGACAAATATTCCCTGGGCAGAAGCGCAAATCGGGCCAACGGTAATTCATTCCGAAAACGTTCATGTAACCAACACGATGTTCACAGCCCTTGCCAAATATGCCTGGCAGGTAAAAGCCTTTACGCAGGGCGAAGAAGTGGCCTCAAGCGAAATCAGAACCTTCACCGGTCCGCCCATGATTGACCAGTTTTATGCAGGAAATCAACTTGTTACTGTTACCCAGACTTTCAGTGCTGATGCAGAGAAGTTTTCGGGAAAGGGACTGGTAAAAATCACTTCATCGGGAACCTTGCAGGAACTGGAATACCATGATCTCAGAATTACTGAAAATTCCGGACTGTATCTGCTGGAAAGCGGTGTGATCAGCGGAAAAGTGACTGCGGTAAACGATATTCCGGTTAACCCCGAAGACTCAAAAAACCCAGCCGGCATTTTTGTTCCCGATTCTTTTTGTCTGGATAACCAGAATTTCAGGATCAGCGGGCATTTCGAAATGAATTTTCCACATGCTGTAACTCCCGGATCAAAGGCGAAAATTACCGCAACAAAAAAATGGTTCAGCTATAACGAACTTAAAATATACGGCTCCACTGCTGTGGATGACGGATCTTATAACATGACTTTTCCTTCGGGATTCAACTGGCACATTGAAAGCAGCTCCCGGATAACCTTTACCGGAAATAGTTTCGCCTTGAACCTGATCGGAAAAACAGAATCTTACAGGGTTTTTGCGGGCAATCAGGACACCATGACCGTCAGGTTCAGCAATGCGCCCAATCTGGTATATTTTACCAGCGCAGGGGAACTTCAAAAAGGCATCAGGCTTGTTCCCGAAACAGGATTTTGCCTCAATCCCGGCGAAACAGTTTTTGATTTTGACAATGGGAAATCTCCGGGTAAATTTTCGGGGAATGAAACATGGAAGGGTTTGTATTTTAATAATTTTAGCATCATTTGTCCCTTGCTCGCCGATTTGGAAAACCAGCTGGTTTTTGATTCACCGTTTTCCTGCACGATCTCTGAAAGCCAGAAGAATCAAGCATTTGCTTTCCTTGACCAGGATGGATTGAGTTGCGCTGTTTTGACAAAGATCAATGATCCGCCGGTATTTTTCAACAGTTTTTCGGGTGTGCTCGACAGTATCTTTTTCAATATCGAAAACAACGTACTTTCTGAAGGCGCATTATGCGGAAACATTCAAATACCTTTTTACAGCATTTCAGAAAAATTCAGGTTCAGAATTCCGCTTACCGACAATGGCTTTTATGATGGTTATCTTACCAATCTGCCCGAAAACCTGCAGTTTTGTTTCAATCCGGAAAACGAGAACCAGAAAATCAATCTGACTGTTACCCGGGCTGTTTTTCAAAACCATTGCCTTTTGGATACGGATATTTCACTGCACTGGCCGGCACTTAATATTACCATCGAAAACATCAGCAACCTTCGGATCTGGGGAAACGGAAATGCGGGATTTATTGTGCCGGATGGAGTCATTAACCTTGCCGAGCAGGTGACGGGAAATGTTGGCGATTATGAGGTAATTACCCGGGCGGTTGGCTGCGGCAGATCGGGAAAATACTATTCACTGGGATTGGTTTGCGGCATCAATTTGGGCAACGACGTAACCGGTCCGGATGGCCAGCCCGAGATAAACCTCTACAGCATCGCTGAAAATTCCCTGCTTCAGGACGACGGGACAGAGGTGTCGGTGGACACTTCAGCCATTGATCAGACCAACGGATATGAGGATGAAATTGCTGCCATCGAATCAGCAAACGAAGACCTGAATGATGTGCAGAATGATCTGCTCCAAAGTCTTTCATCAGAAAATATCTCCATGGATTTTTCAGATACCGCCTCCTATTCCACCGGTGATGAAATAATGACCGGTTTTCCTGCTGCACAGGAAATTGCATCGGAGGAAACGGATCTTTTCGAATTTTACGGAAACATAGAAATTTCAATGCCCCCGGAGTTTTCAGAGACGTTGGAGTTGATACGGAATTTCTCCCTCCATTTAAACCCGGCACAAAAAAGTTCACTGGAAACAAAACTAAAATATTACAAAAATCTGCTTATTGAAACCACGGTTGAGCTGCTTCTTGAGCCGGTAAACACCTTTATTGACACCAAGGCACAGCAGCTGAACGAAATGCTTGACACGCGCATTCAGGGGTTCAATCAACTTGCCTGTGGGCAGATCGGCGAAAAACTGGACGTGGTTTTTTCTGAAATTCAAAACCAGCTCATCCAGGCACTCCAAAACGATAAAATTGAAGTTGAGGCCATCATCAGTGAGGTAATTGCCTCCTGCCGAAACAACACAGCCATGGAGCTTTGCGGATCGGTAAGCGCATCTGTAAACAACAATATTTCCATTCCGGTTTCATCGTTCATCAACGAAAACATCCGTGACAACATCAACATACAACTGAAAAATTTTGTGACAGCCAATGCCATGAAATTCATTGCCGGCACGCCCGCTGATTTCTCTCCGGTTGATTTTATCGACAGCATTTCCACCGGTTTTTTCGACGGCTGCTTTGAGACCGGAAAATGGGAAAATTGTGTTGCCGGTCTGGTCAGCGATGCAATACAAGGAATAAACCTCAACAATATCTGGAACAACATCAAAAGTGATGTGGCCGAAAAAATCACTTATTACATTGCACAGCTCGCTTCGCAATATGCTGATGAGATTGCCGCACTGCTTGAGGCCATTGCAGGAGAACAGCTGATGAATCTGCTGGCCGACAATATTGACCTTAATTTTGACAATCTGGGGGCGCGCATTGCCAGCGGCGATTTATCGGGTATTTTGGCCATGGATCCCACAAACATTTCCATCAGCTCGTCGGTTGTTGACATTACAGGAACGGTAAATTTTATCAGCGACGATCCCGTTTTCGGTGATGTTTGGCGCGGCGACATGGACTTTTTTGTAAAGGTTCCCTCTGCCCAAAAAGGGTTTTCCATCAGGGGAATCTATACTTCCGGAAAAAATCCCGAAACGGAATACTGGTTTTGTCAGGTAGAGCCGGGTGGATCGTCAAATCCGGGCGGACCGATAACTCCGGAGGCCAAACCATTAACCCCGCCGCTATTATTAGGTCCGGTCAAGCTCATGGGCGTTTGTGGCAGACTTTACAAGCACATGACAGATGATCCCGGGACAGGGATAATTCCGGATGCCGCAGTAAATTTTGGTGCCGGTTTGCACATGGTGTTTTTTGACGCAGTGAATGCCGGTCACAATCTGAGGATTGAAGCAGGGACAACTGTTGTGGTGCAGGAATCGGGGAATTATGATCTGGAATTTTCGGGAAATGTTCAGGCAAAAAGTCCGAACCCGCAACTCCTCACCATCGACAACAGTGCCGTTGTCAAAGGCAGTCTGGATTTCAGCTACAACTCCGAAAGCGACCATTTTCTGGGATTGGCGGCGGTTGAGATCAACAATCCGGGCTTATGTGCCTCAGCAGATATGGCGGTAGATGTGAAACCCGGAGAATGGTCTTTGCGGGTGGGATCGCCCGAAAACAAAGTGGTTTTTCTCCCCGGATGCACAGGCTGGGCGCCTACGGGCTGGCTAAATTTAACACAGACGGATGCAGAAATCGGACTGGGATTATCATTTTCGGCCATGGCACGCACGCCCAATCCCATATCAATTGGCGCATATAGAGTAACACCGTTTGCCGGATTTTATGCAGCGGCAGGAATATCTGCAAAGGTTCAATACAATCCGGTATTCAGAATAAAAGAGGCATCGGTTTGGGCAGAAGCCTGGGCGGGAATCGGGGCCGACTGGACCAGAGGAGATGACTCGGGAACATGGACGCTGGCTGAAGCTTATATTTCGGGATCGGCCGGAGTAATTTTTGATCCGAAACCCATAAAGGTTGAGGGAAGGCTTGCCGGAGAAATCACAATCCTGTGTATCAGCGCTGATTTTGAAATGAGTTTTCTTAAACAATTGGATTGATGGTAAAACTGCCAATGATAACATTTTCATCAAACTTTAATCAATGAAAAAACAAAATTATCTGCTGTTATTACTTTTATTTAGCGTCACAAACCTGTTCTCTCAGGAAAAAATTATAGTTGGAACAAGCCGCGAAAATCCGGATGAGGTGATGGTAAAATGGTTTACAGAAAATCTGCTTGCCTACGATGGATTCAGAATTTACAGAGCTGAAAAAGGAAAAGAGGATTATATTCTGCTTAACCCGGTTGTTGTAAAAAAGGGAGCAACATTTCCGGCCGACATTGAATTTAAAAATGACAGTACGCTTCAGGATTACATAAAGCTTGCAGATGCCATCAGCACGGAAAACTTCAGAGGATTTGTAAAAATTTCACTGTTCATCAAAGCGGTTTTAAGCAATGATTTTGCCCGGTATCTGGGAATGATGTATGTTGATACCACCTGCAATGAGGGAACAAGTTATTTTTATAAAGTAACCGGATTGCGGGGAGGAAAAGAAATTCAGATAGGCAATCCGCAGGAAATCATTTCCGGAAAACCGCCAGAAGTCATGTTTCCAAAAGAAGTTCAGCTTTCTCAGGAAGAAAAAGCGGTGAACATTAAATGGCGTCCGGAGGAGGAAAAATACTTTGCTGCGGATATTTACCGGTCGGTTAACCAATCGCCCTTTAAAAAAATAAATGCATTGCCCGTGATCGTTTCAAAAGTTAAAAACATTAATGGAGAGCTGGTATATCCACCATTATTTTATTCAGATTCAACCGGTTTTTGCAACGGAGATTTGGTGTGTTACAGATTGGTGTGCATTGATTATTTCGGGAACACCGTTGGTGCAGGAAGTATAGATTTTATGAGAGATTCGGCAGTCTGCATAGAAGTTTACAAATCCGCAAACAGCTTGGGAAAAATCGCCATATTATCGGAGCAGTATGCCCATCTTTCGGCAACAGTTTCATGGCAATTTTCAGGAGAAAAATTTTCGGATTATGAGTTTTTGATTTCAGAAAACGGGAGCGATTATAAGGTTTTTAAATCCGGTGATGCTTCGTTATTTAATAGAATAGATACCCTGAAATTTGAGAAACCCGGGAAATATTATTTTAAAATCCGGGTACGATTTGAAAAAAGAGGAGAAGTGTATTCCTTTCCGAGGATACTGGATATCCGGGACACCCGCGAACCGTTATCACCTTTGTCGCTGAGCGCCGGTACCGAAAACAGCAGCGTCATACTTACCTGGAGCGCAAACACCGAATCAGACCTTGCGGGATACCACGTGTACAGAGGCACAAGCGAATCGGGGAAGCTCATCAGACAAACGGTGAAGCCGATAAAAGAAAGCAGGTATACAGACAATTTAAGAGCCGGAATGAAGACCACCATGGTTTATAGTGTTTCGGCGGTAGATTCATCGTTTAATGAAAGCAAGCTGTCGGATACGGTAGCGGTGCGACTGCCGGATAAAATGGCGCCCCCGGAGCCGGTGATCACGCAGGTAAAAGCAGAAAAGGATGGCGTAGTTGTGCGGTGGCCTGGCGACCGTACAGGGCAAACGGCGGGGTATTATGTGAGGCGCACGGACGAAGAAGGGAGAAAGGTTTTGCTGAATAAAAATGCGGTAGGAGCAGGGGAGACGGTTTTTACCGACAAAACAGCCAGGCCGGGAAAAAAATATGAATATCAGGTTTCAGCCGTTGATTCGGCGGGTAATGAATCCGGGCCTTCGGCGCCGTGGGGGATATATCCCCGCCCTTAAGGGCGGGGTTTGGGTTAGGAAAAAAACGAAACAACGGTAAATGCAGGGCTTTCTTTGCCGCCGGAGACAAAAAAATCGCCTGATTTGAGCCACGCATGGGCTTTTAGTCCGCCCATATCATCCTTTGCCACGCCAAAAAAAATGGTAGCCGGAATGTTTTCGCGGTTGAGGATTAGCTTGCCGGCGTAGGCCTGTTGCAGGCATTTTGATTTGAAGGGGGCATATTTTGCGGCACGGCGTATGGCCTGTTTCAGATCAGCAAGGAATGCGGCGGTCTTTTCATCCGGAACAAAGTTGATGACTTTATTTTCTGTACCCATGCAGCGGATATATTTTTTCATGGGGAGGAAGGATGTTTTAAGGAAAGCCACGAACAGGCATCTGAAAGCTCTGAAAAAGAGTTTCTTTTCCTTTCTGCTGAGTCTTTTAAACCGTCGGGGCAAATTCATGTATTGAAAATATTTGAGTCAAAAATAGTTTAAAAACGGGGTTTTTGCAAGAGGGGGGGTGGGGGTTGATGGGGGTTGATGAGATGCTGGTTAGGGGATAGGATTGGGATGTTCTTTTTGTTCTTTTTGTTCTTTGCCTGCGGCGGTTGTTTGGTTCTTTTTGTTCGAAGGGTTCT
Organism: Bacteroidetes bacterium GWF2_38_335; assembly: GCA_001769535.1. Classification (GTDB taxonomy): domain Bacteria; phylum Bacteroidota; class Bacteroidia; order Bacteroidales; family GWF2-38-335; genus GWF2-38-335. The sequence goes on along the minus strand of MEOH01000018.1, from coordinate 135,548 downwards.
TTTTGTTCTTTGCCTGCGGCGTTTCTTTTGTCCCGAAAATGAAATTTTCGAGGATGCTCGACTTTAGTCGGCATTCTTTTTGTTCTCCCGGGGTTACACTGCGTTGCACCCCGGGTTATTACATGGCCAGCCCGTTGGGCTTGGTTTACGGAAGGTTGATTTGTTCTCCCGATAATTATCGGGATTGTTCTTTGCCTGCGGCGTTTATTTTTGTTTGGGGTTTGGGCTTACTATTAAAAAACCGCGAAACATTCGGCCTGAAAGGCCAGGTTAATTCAGCCCCAGCTATAGGCTGGGGTTTAATATGTTGCTAAAAGAACCGCCGGCCGTGAAGTCTTTAGAACAAAAAAGACTGTTCCGGCGGAAATGGATGGGACGGTTTTGAGGTTACGGGTTCCTTGTTTCGGGTTTGGGGGCAAACACGTAGGTTTGCCCGTACGTTTGGGGAATAGTGAAAATGTAAAAAATGGTTGAAGCGGGGCCATCATGATTGCTGAAGAGTCAATCTCAATCCACGATAGTGGATTGAACAATAATAGCCGTAGGTGAAACCTACGGTTTTAGTTTCGTAGCAAACAGGAACCCGCTGGCTAGCGGGTTCAATGTTGTATTTTGTTGATATTAAAGTTGTTGAACCCGCTAAAATTGTTTTTTTAAATATTTGCTAACGTGACTATTAATATTTTTCTTCACTTGAGTCCATTTCAAATTATTATCTTTTATCATAATCGGCCATTCATTTGTGTCAACATCATCAAACCATGTCATGCTTTTTAGAACATTAACTTCATTAAAAAGAGCGTATTTTTGTTTATAATAGGAAATCATTTCTTCAACCGAATAATCATAAAGAAGGTAATAAAGATCAATAAAATCTTTTACCCGTTGGCCACTTACAGTAATAGCATTTAATTTCATGGCAATAATATCAGGAACAGACAACATTGAAATCTGATCAATGGTTTTTGGTTCGCAAACATAGGGATAACGATGGGCTAATATATCAATTTGAACATTATCTATACTTCCCTTTATTGTGTTTTTAGCAGAAAAAAAGAGATGAAATGAAAAATCACTTGAAAGGTTTTCTAACAATTCTTCCGTATCGAAATCAAAATTCGAAAACAAATCGATATCAATCGATTTTCTATGGCCTATTTTTAAAGCCAAAGCTGTGCCTCCGACCAGATAAAAGTCTTTGAGGTAAGTTTTACTTTGCAGTTTAATAATTAATTCCAGGGTTTTTGGATCGACTGTTTCTTTGTGCAGCATCGAAAACTTTTTTTTGGTAGATTAAAAAGCAACATTAAAAAATTTAGTGTTTTGGGATCAATATAATTAAGCTTGCAGATGGTGTTGATAATCTCCTTATTTCCGTAAAAATGAATTAACAGCTTAATTTCATTAAGATTACCAAAACATAAAACCCGTTCAATGATTAACCGTTTGGATTTGATTTCGTTTAAGGTTTCGAAATTTACATCCCAAAAATATACCTTATTTAATTGTTGAACCAATGATAGCATAAAATTTACTTTGTGGTGTAAAGATACAAAAAACATAGGTTTTTTGCTAATTGTTTATGGCTTTTTTGGTTTGAAGGCAATCGGGATCGGGATTGTTCTTGTTTGTTTTTTTTGTTCTCTTTGTTCTTTGCCAGCGGCGTTTGTTTTGTTCTTTTGGTTTAGATGTTTATTTGTTTAGATGTTTATTTGTTCTTGTTTGTTTTTTTTGTCCCGAAAATGAAATTTTCGGGGATGCACGACTTTAGTCGGCATTCTTTTTGTTCTCCCGGGGTTACACTGCGTTGCACCCCGGGTTGTTACATGGCCAGCCCGTTGGGCTTGGTTTACGGAGGGGAGGGGGGGTTCTTTTTGTTTCTTTTGTTCTTTGCCTGCGGCGTTTTTTTTGTTCTTTTTGTTTCTTTTGTTTTTTTAGCTCTTGTTTACCTTGAAGAGTCAATCCACGAAAGTGGATTGAACAATAATAGCCGTAGGTGAAACCTACGGTTTTAGTTTCGCGGCGATCAGGAACCCTGAAAGGGTTCAATATTGTATTTGGTTGATATTTAAATTGTTGAACCCGTTTAGGGTTCTGTTTTTCCCGGCTATATTTTCCGTAGGTTGCACCTACGGCTATTGTTATTGAACCCATTTAGGGTTCCGCTTTTTGTTCTTTTGGTTTGGGGTATGGGGGTAACCACATAGGTTTGCCCGTACGTTTATTATTTTCCCAACGAAGCCAGGGAAATCACGTTTATTCTGTCGGGACGGAGATGGCTCATTCCTGTGCCGGCAATCATATTCAATGATTTTGGCAAATCCATTTTAGTTGTATCAATTTTTGTATTGCCTGGGTTTCAAACAAAAACCCGGTATTTAAAAAATTTTTAAAAATGAGAGAAAAAATTTATTGTGCAAATATTAGGTTTTTTACTGTGCATTATTTAGGTTTTATGTTGTGCAGAATTTAGAAAAGGATTTGTGCGGGAATAAAAAAGGAGGGGGTGTTTGAGGGGTTCTTTTTGTTTCTTTTGTTTGTTTTGTTCTAAGGGTTTTTTAAAGTTCTTTTTGTTCTTTGCCTGCGGCGTTTGTTTGGTTCTTTTGGTTTGAAGGGTTCTTTTTGTTCTTTGCCTGCGGCGTTTGTTTTGTCCCGAAAATGAAATTTTCGAGGATGCTCGACTTTAGTCGGCATTCCTTTTTGTTTGAAGGGTTCCTTTTGTTTCTTTTGTTTTTTTAGCTCTTGTTTGCCTTGAAGAGCCAATCCACGATAGTGGATTGAACAATAATAGCCGTAGGTGAAACCTACGGTTTTAGTTTCGTAGCAAACAGGAACCCACAGGCTAGCGGGTTCAATAAAATCCCATTTCCAATATTCGATTTTCCCAAAAGGAATTATCTTTTCCTATATTTGTACCATGAACAAACTGCAGAAAATCATCGAATCCTATCCTCCGGAGCTCAAGCTCCTGCTGGTGATGTGCGGCAGTGAGCGGTGGACAAAAGAGGAGTTGATTAAGGCCGTTGACTGGGAGGTTTTTTTGCAGTGGATGAAACGGCATCGGGTGACGCCGGCGGTTTACCGGTATTTGAAGGAGCATGGGGACGGGGTGCCTGAGGGGGTGGTGGAGCGCATTAAAGAAAACCAGAATAAAATTACAAAAAGAGCTCTTTTGCTCACAAATGAACTGATCAGAATCGGGAAAAAACTTGAGGAAGAAAACATTCCCTGGTTTACCATGAAAGGCCCTGTCCTGGCATTGCAGTTATATAATGATTTGGCAGGAAGGGATTTCAGGGACCTGGATATTTTTGTGATGCCCGATGATATTGAAAAGGTCTCTCAAATAATGGGATTGCTAAACTATAAGTGTATTAACAAAACTCCTTTAGATAAACTTAAGAAGGTAAATCACAATGCTGAGTTTGTTAATCGTGAGGGAAAAGTTAAAGTTGAAATTCACTGGCAATTATTTTCAAATATCCACTTACTGCCTGTGGATTATAACAGTTTGTTTACTCAAACTGAAAGAATCAATATCTCAGGATTTGATGTTAAAACAACCAGAAAAACTTTTGCGTCTTATTATTTTGCTTTGCATGGAACGGTTCATCAATGGAATGAATTACAATGGATTAAAGACCTGTTCCAAATTCAACTTGAAGGATTAGATTTTGAAATCATTAGTGATCATCAAAAATCCTTAACCGGCATTTTTGAATCACTTGACTGGCTAATGAAAAATAATGGTGACGATAATAAAAACCATTCTAAAACCGGAGTACTTTGCCTGAAAACACTTGCCAAAAGAAAAGCATCTGTTTGGGATAAAGTAAATAAATCCTTTTACCTCTTTTCATTAAGTCGTTCAGCAGAATACAAGAAAGAACTTCTGAGATTAAGGTTTATGAGACTGTTTTATAACCCGTCAAAAAGAATTAATTTCGAAAAATGAAAATTGCAATTGCCGGTACAAGAGGTATTCCAAATCAATACGGGGGATTTGAACAATTTGCCGAAAAGCTTTCTGTTTTATTAGTGGCGAATGGGCATGAGGTTCTTGTTTATAATCCTAACTATCATCCCTACAAAGAACAATATTTTGAAGGGGTTAAGATTATAAGAAAAACTTGTCATGAAAAAATTCTAAAAGGTGCTGCCCATTTTTATTACGATTACATCTGTATTAAACATGCAATTAAAGAGAGATGTGATGCGGTGATTGTTTGTGGATATGGGACTTCTGCTTTTGCGCTTAAGTATCTTAACAGAAAAGAAACGGAAATAATTGTAAACATGGATGGCATGGAGTGGAAAAGAAAAAAATACCATTCCATTTCAAAGCACATTCTAATGAAATCAGAAAAAATTGCTGTAAAAATTGCTGATGTCCTTATTGCCGACCATCCCGGAATTAAGGAATATCTATTTTCCTCCTATAATAAAGAAGCCATTTACATTCCTTATGGAGCAGATATTCCGGTTGGTTTTTCTTCTGAAATACTGCAAAAATTCAAACTTGAAGAAGACAACTATTTTCTTACTGTTGCCAGGGATGATCCTGACAATCAGATTGACACAATAATTCGTGCCTGGAGTAATTCCAATTCTGACAGAAAGTTAGTTGTGATTTCAAACAAAAAAATAAATTCAAAAAACACAAATGCAAACGCGAATCTTGTTTTTATTGAAGGGTTATATGATTACCAGAAACTTGCTGATTTAAGGCAATATTCTTCAGCATGCATTCACGGGCATAGTGTTGGCGGAACCAACCCTTCATTGTTAGAGACGATGGCTGCCGGGGCATTAATTATTGCACATAGAAATGAATTTAACAAAGGTGTTTTAGGGGAAAACGCATTTTATTTTAGTGATATTGATGATCTTAGTAAGGTTTTTAAAGGAATTGATATCGTAAATCCTGATAGAGATATATGGAAGCAAATGAATTTAGAAAAGATAAAAAAGGAGTATGATTGGATTAAGATTGCGGAGAAGTATTTGGGGGTGATTGAAGGGGGGTAAGGGGTTTACGGTTTGATTGGAGAGGTTGCTACTCCGCTGGCTAGCGGATCGCAATGACCCGTAAACAAGGTTGTTTTCGGTAAGGTAAAAAACGTAAAAAATGTTCAAAGCAGGGTCATCATGAGCGCAGCGTAATGATCAGCTGAGGATTGGCAGAAGGGCTTGTTGGAGAATGTTTTGATTGTGCTTTCGGTTTGATTAGGAGGTTGCGACGCTGCGCTCGCAATGACCCGGATACAATGTTGTTTGCGGCAATGATAAATACAAAACAAATTATTATGTTTGCTAAATGAAAATTGGCAAATGTGTTTATATATTGACAAACAAGCACAAAAACGTGCTGTATGTTGGTGTTACAAATGATTTGGTAAACAGAGTTTTGGAACACAGGGCTAAGAAGCATCCTCATTCTTTTACAGCTAAGTACAATTTGTTTTATTTGATGTATTATGAGGTTTTGCCTTCAATGCAACTAGCTATTGATCGGGAGAAACAGATTAAGAAGTATTCGAGGAAGCGGAAGGAGGAGTTGATTAATGGGACGAATGTGGAGTGGAGGGATTTGTTTGAGGGGCTTAGTGTTGGGTAGGGGAGGTTGCGACGCTGCGCTCGCAATGACCGGTAAACATATTTGTTTTCGGTAAGGTAAAAATGAACAAAACATTCGAAGCGGGGTCATCATGAGCGAAGCGTAATGATCTGCTGAGGATTGGCGAGGGGTTTATTGAAAGAGGGTTTTGAAGGGTTTACGGTTTGATTGGAGAGGTTGCTACTCCGCTGGCTAGCGGATCGCAATGACCGGTAAACAAGGTTGTTTACGCTTAGAGAAAAAACATAAAAAATATTCGAAGTGGGGTCATCATGAGCGCAGCGTAATGATCTCTTCAGCCCTTTTCAATTTTCATTAAAATTGAAACCATTTTATTTCATTTTCGTAAAATATTTCTTGTAACAAAAACTGTTTAATAAATTAATATCTTCTTAATATGAAAAAAATTACAATAACATTAATTTTATCATGTTTCTTTCTGGCTCTGCCTTATCTGATGTTTTCACAAGATACAGGGGAAAGTAAACTAAAATTTATAGCGAAAAGTTTTGGAGTTCCGGCAGACCCTCATGAAATCAGATATATTCAACCAAATGGTACCACAATTACTTTTTTTCAAAAAGGGGATGGTGCTGTAAACTGGTGTGAATCGAAAGAGGGATATGCAATCATAAAAAACGCATCTGGTTATTTTGAATATGCTGACAATAATTCTAATGGGGACCTCATTCCTTCAGGAGTTTTGGTTAGTTCGGATAATGAAAAAAAGACGTCTGTTGAAAAGGCATATCTTACCAACAGGAACAAAGGCATTCCTTTTAGTTCAGAGAAAATTGAACAACTTCGTTCAGATTATCAACCAGATTCAAAATCTGGATCAGCAAAGGCGTTTCCTACTTCAGGAACGAGAAATTTGCTGGTAATATTGATTCAATTTCCCGATGCTGCTGCGACATTTCCTCAATCGAATTTTAACAATATGATGAATCAAGCAGGATATAATGGGACAGGATCATTTCAAGAGTATTATCTTGAAACTTCTTACGGAGATTTAACTGTAAATTCAACAGTTGTTGGATGGTACACAGCTGCCAATCCTCATGATTATTATGGAAAAGAGAATGACCCTGATGGTGCAAGAAAACAAGCATTAGCTGCAGAAGCAGTAGATGCAGCAGAAGCTGGCGGTGTTAATTTTTCAATATTTGACAATGACGGAAATGGATATGTAGATGGTGTAATGGTAATACATCAGGGAGATGGCGCTGAACAAGGAGATTTGTCGAATATTTGGTCACACAGTTGGGGCTTGTATGGTGCCAATGCCCGTAACTATGACGGAGTTAATATTCAAGCTTATACTATGAACCCTGAGACAAGTTGGGGAGCCATGGGTAAAATTGGAGTACTTTGCCATGAATTTGGACATAATTTGGGATTACCCGATTGGTATGATACTGATTATGCGGAATCAGGAGGAGAATCTGAAGATTTGGGTAATTGGGACTGCATGGCTGGAGGATCATATAATAACGGTGGAAGTTCGCCGGCACATCATAATGCCTATGCTAAATATTTACTGAATTGGATTGCTTTGCCCGCATTAACCACAGCAGCTTCAATTACTATGCCCAATGTAGAAAACAATCAGGTGGCATATAAATATGCAACCACAACAACCAATGAATTTTTTGTAATAGAAAACAGGCAGCAGATTGGTTTTGATGCCTATTTACCCGGACATGGATTATTGATTTATCATGTAGATGAGAACTATATTGAAGGTGCGGGAAATTGCATTAATTGCGATCCGACTCACCAGGGAATGGATATGGAAGAAGCAGATGGTACAATAGCTCACGGAGCCGGAGATGCATTTCCGGCAGGAGCAACAAGTTTTACAGATGGCACTACTCCAAGTGCACAATCCTGGGCACCTGCAAATACAAGTAAGCCAATAACAAACATATCGGAAACATCACAAGTAATCTATTTTGATTTTATGGGAGGTTCCTCAGCGCCTACAATTGTTAATGTAGTTCATAGTCCTGATCCTGTTTACGAATCCAGTACTGTTGGGGTATCTGCAGATATTACAGATAACGGAACAATCAATACAGCAAAATGTTTATGGTGCACAGATGGAGTAACCTACGGGAATGTTATTAATATGACCTTAACAGGAGGAAACACCTATCAAACCAGCACGTTGATTCCTGCACAAACAATTGGAACCACTGTATATTATAAGATAGAAGCAACAGATAATACAGATGAAACAACAACAACGCCTGCATATAGTTATAGCGTTGAGGCACCTTCATATTGTGCTTCTACATACACATCAGCGGGAAGTGAATACATACTAAATGTTACTTTTAATACTATTAACAATGCCTCAGGTGATGAATCAGCAAGTGGATATGGAGATTATACTGCTCAATCTACAGATGTTAATTTAAACAGTACGCATCTTTTATCGGTTACTATTAATACTTTAGGGGCTTATACAGACCATTGCTGGGCATATTTTGATTGGGATAAGAGTTATACTTTTGATGCAGAAGAAGCTTATGATTTAGGCGATATTACAAATGTTACTGCCGGGGTATTAAGTCAGAATATTACTATTCCTGAAGGTGCAACGCTTGGGAGTACACGCATGAGAATAAATATGGAATATAACGGAGACCCTGGAGCTTGTGATGTTGATCATGCTCAGGAATGGGGGGAAACAGAGGATTATTCATTAAATATTGTTGCTGGAGTTTCTACTTATAGCGTTACTTTTAATGTTAGTGATGGGACAAGTCCTATTGAAGGGGCAAGTGTTACATTTAATGGATTAACACAACCTACCAATTTATCAGGACAAACAATATTTACTAATGTAAATGTTGGCACCCTTCTTCCATATAGTATATCAGCAGCAAATTATAACAGTACAGGAGGAACTCTTGATGTTGTGGATCAAAATGTTACTCAAAATGTTACTATGATTGGTATAATTGCAACCAATATTACTGTTGAAGGTACAACTCCAACTAGTGCAACAATTTCCTGGGATGGAGAAGGGGCAACAAATTATATTATTTATTTTCAAAAAGTAGGGGCAACTACCTGGACATACAATACAAGTACTTCAAGTCCTTATGTAATTAATAACCTTGAGCCAAACACCAATTACAATTGTAGATTAAAGACTTATAATGGAGGGATATATTCATCTTACACAAGCACTGTAAATTTCACAACTCAGGACGGTGCCCCCGTCGTTGCTACGAATGTGGCTGTTGAAGGAATCACCGCAACAACCGCAACAATTTCCTGGGATGGAGAAGGAGCTACCAATTATATTATTTATTATCAAAAAGTTGGAGCTACAAGTTGGGCATATTTTTCAAGCACTTCAAGTCCATATTTGATGAATAACCTTGAGCCAAACACTAATTACAATTGTAGGCTTAGGACTTTAAATGCCGGTGTTTACACTCCATATACCAGTACAGTTACATTCACAACACTCGATGGTGCTCCGGTTATTGCGTCAAATGTTTTAGTTGATGCAACCACTGCCACAACAGCTACAATATCATGGGATGGCGAAGGTGCTACCAATTATATTATTTATTACAAAAAGGAAAGTGCAACATCCTGGTCATACAAAACTAGTACAACAAGCCCATACACCTTAACAGGTCTTTTGCCTGCTACAAATTATAATTGCAGGTTAAGAACCTATAATGGCGGAGTATATTCAGCTTACTCAAGCACAGTTAATTTTACTACTTCTTCGAGCAAGGAAAGCATTATAAGTGAAAATATTAATGTTTTGGATATTAGCTGTAATGTTTACCCAAATCCTGTTGTGTCAAATTTAAAAGTGGCATTTAATGCTGATGTTGAAAGTGAGTTTTCAATTTCAATTGTGGACATTTCAGGAAGAAAATTAAGATCTATTGCTACAATGGGAAACAATGGTCATAACGAAATTGAATTTGATGTTGCTGATTTAAAAACAGGAATTTATTTTGTAAATATTGAATGCTCCTATGCCAAGGAGGTCATACGATTTATTAAATGCGAATAAAAAAAAGCCGGGTGACCGGCTTTTTTAACTTTAAAGGAATATTTACTTTATTTAAAACATTTTTTTTACTATAAGAATAATAAGGAATTTAAATAAAAAAATTTGTTGCTTAATTCTTTTTGGTTGTTTCCATAATCTATAAAACCACTCAAGGTTATTTTTAATATACCAATTTGGAGCGCGTTTGAGTTTTCCGGCAAGAATATCTAATCGCCCTCCGCAACCGATAAAAAGGGTTTCAGGAAAATTTTTAAGAAGTTCTGCACTTAGTATTTCCTGTTTTGGAGAACCCATTGCGATAAGCACAAGGTCGGGTTTTGCATTTTGAATGGCATGAACAACCATATTGAGGTTGTTGAAAAAACCGTTTTGCCGGCCTGCCACAATAATATTTGGGTATAAGTTGGCGATACCATTTACGGCTGCTAAATTGTTTTCTTCTGAAGCGCCAAGAAGGAATACACGAAGACTAGTGTTATTGGATATATCGAGGACTAAACCTGGCAAGTCTAATTTTATGACCTTTATTTTGTGTAACCATTTGAAGGAAATTAATGCTCCGAAACCATCGGGTGTTTGAAGAATTGCATTGTCGATTATTTCTTTTGTTTGTTTGTCTTTGCGGTATTGAAGGATTTTTAGTGCATTTATTGCAGCTGTGTAACCACCCCTTTTACTCTTTATTAATTCTGAAACATATTCATAAGCTTGGCTATAACTTGATATCGCCAGACAAGGACATTTTAATAGATTATATTTTTCCACTTCTGTTAATAATTTGGTTTTGAACATATTCGCCAATAGTCAAAAATGTGGCATTTCTCTTTTTGCCTTCTTTGATAAGTTTAATGTAAATATCTGGATAATTTGGAAATTCTTTGGGATTAAATACCCTATGATGCCAATTGGCAACAACAATAGCTTTGTTTTTTTCAGCAAAATCCAGTAATTTTTCAGTTTCACCCCAAGGATCTTTTTTATTCATTACCGTCATATCCATTAATGACATAGGAACAACAAAAAAACCCGGGAGGCTTTCAGGTTCAAAAATGTCAGTTTTTTCATTTTTATATCCTGCTTTATCCCTGAATCCAAGAGATGAATCATAGAGAAATCCTGCTTTTTTTTGCAAAGCCCAGGTCTCCGAATTCATGTTTAAAAAATGTTGCCGAATTCCCAGGATTCTGTGGGAAATAATTTCCTCAAGGTCTGATTTTTCCTTTTGTAGAAGTTCAAAATCTTTATAAGAATTATATGAGCCATGCAGTCCTATTTCCCATCCTTGTTGGTCAAGTTTTTGGATAATACCAGAGATTTTTTTTGATTTTATATTGTAATATCCAACAGATATCGGCCATGTTTTTATTGCAAAAGGTTTGAATGGATAGGTTTCGTTTAGAAAAAAGAATGTTGATTTCAAGTTGTAGGAATTTTCAATTTCTATTATTTTTTCGAATTGCCAGTAGGGGTTTTCATAAAAAACTGATCCGAATTGATAAAAGAAACTTCTAAAATCCAACTTTAATACAGCTTTAACAGAATGAGAAAAATACTGGAAAGTTTTTCTTGTCCGATCTACATCGTGACTAAGGCAGATTGTGAGACTCATTTTCTTAAGATTCTAGTTTAGGATAAATCAATTCTTTTTCATCAAAACCGGATTTAGGTATAAATCTTAATCCGAAGTATGTCTGGAAATATTTTAGTGCTTTCTTTTCCATTATGCCTGTATGCCCATCGAAAGTTAGCTTTATGAAGTTAAATTCAGTTTCGTTTCTTTGTATTTCCTTTGAATAAAAGGAATTGAAAATCCATACATACTCACTGTGTTCATTCTGAATTCTTTCGTCAAAAACAATTTTCACTTTCTTTTTTTTGCAGAAAAAGTAAAAACTATTACCAAATTCTTCGTATTGTGAAATCAAATTGTTTTTCGAAAAATAGTTTAGCAATGATAAAGTTAGCTTTTTTATGTCGCTATAGTGACTTTCTTTATCTACCTTTCTTTTCATAATGCCTAAAGGAAATCTTTCTCTTTTGAAACCGGAGTCAACTATAACCCCCGGTTTATCTATTCTTTGCAAGACATTAGAGCCGGCAACAATTATTGTTTCATCAGGAACAATAACTCCGGGTCCTATATAGCACCTGGCCTGTACCAGAGAAAAATCTCCAAGTTTTACTTTTGCAATTATTGGATTATAACCATGCGTATAGGGTAAATATATTCCGTGAGTATTTACCACGCATTTTGGCGAAAACCCCGAATAATTTCCAATTTCTACACCCTCAAGATGCATTTCGATATGACAACCAAATCCAACACCGGAACGCGCTCCAATTTTTAGATCCTGATAGCCAGTAATATAGCATAATCTTGAAATGTGAGAATAAGTGCCCATTTTTAAAGACCGAATTCCATAAATGAAAGTGAATCCACTTATCTTCACACCATCACGAATATCTATTTCTTTTGAAACAACTACAGCGAAGGATGAAAGCTTAACACGGTTCCCTATTTTTGCACCCATTAATCTGTAAATAGGCTTCCTGATAATGCCGGGAAGAGGAGTAGAAAGTAATTGAATGATTTTTTTCATATTGTACCTGAATCAACAAAAATATTTTGTCCGGTAATTGAGCCAGATTCCTGAGAAAGCAGAAACTCTATTGTATTTGCAACAGACAGTGTAGATGTTGGCAATTTGAGGCTTGTTCGACCATAAATTCTGTTTTTTTGACTTTCATCTAAGGAAGAACTCATGTCTGTCTCCATAAAACCGGCCACAATGCTGTTTGACCTTATTCCCAATGGACCCCATTCTCTTGCAATATTTTTTGAAAAGGCTTCTATTGATGATTTTGAAGAGGCATACATTGACAGTCCTTTGTATCCGGTATGGCAAGAAATGGATGAAATATGAATAAGACTGCCTTTTATTTTGTTTAGCAACATATTTCTAATAATATTTTTTGTCATTAGCATAGGACTAAAAACATTAATATTGAACATGTTTTCCAAGGAATCAAGATTCATGTTTGTTGCAATATCATCGTAGGCAATTGCAGCATTATTTACAAAACCATAAATTGGAGTATCATATTTAATATATTTCTTAAATAGCTCATCCTGAACTTTGCGTGGGTTTCCCAAATCAAATTCAATGAATTCGAATTGTTCTTTATTATTTAATAAAAGGGTATTTAGTTCATTTGATTTAGTTCTGCTGATTCCTATAACTTTGTAACCTTTTTTTATAAGAAGATTTGCAGTTTCTAACCCTAAGCCTCTAGAGGCGCCTGTGATTATAATATTTTTCATATCTTTTTTGTTTTGCCGGATTGGGTTATTTCAATATTATCGACAATTTTTATAATACGCGGAATTTTGAATTCCTGAAGAGTTTCGGATAGAAAATCCTTAATTTCTAATTCAGATAATTGTTTATCTTCAATACAAACAATTTCTGCCATGACAATATTCCCCAAAATGGAATTTTTTCTTCCGTAAACCCTGGCCAATTTAATATTCGGGTGTTTAAGCAATTCCTCCTCTATTTCTGTAGGGTCAACCTTAATTCCTCCAACATTAATTGCATCGGTTTTTCTATGAAGAAACTTTAATTTAATAGGATTTTGCTCAATTATTTCCACAATGTCACCGGTATGATACCATCCATTTTCGTCAATGGATATTCCTTTTCCGACAAGGTCTTTGTGAACACATAATTCATTATCAATTATTGTAATTTTTGAAGAAAACTCCTTTTTTATCTCGAAGAACTCTCCACTTGATTTTAAGATTGAACCGGATTCGGTTGAAGCATAGATATTTGTAATTCTTGCTTTAGGAAAAAATAACTTTAATTGATCTACAAGGGTTGAACTGCTTTTTTCGCCTCCTAAAGTTATTTGAGAAACAGAATTGAAAGACCCAGACAAAGGCATTAACATTCTATAGAAAGTAGGAGTTCCCGAAAGATTTGTGATGGAGAATGATCCAATTAATTTTTCAATCTCAGATTTTTTGTATTGATAAAGATGTATTAATGGACATTGATTGAAAAAAGCCTGAAAAAAAACCTGAAGTCCGGCCATATGAGTAATGCTAAAACATAGACCCCAAACTTTGTTTGTATTTTCGCTTCCGGTTTTAACACTTCTTAAAAACGAATCGATTTTATGGATTATTTTTTTTGGCTCACCGGTAGTACCTGAGGTGAACATTATCAAGTCGGATTGAGAACTCCTAATGGCATCCAATAAATCTTTAAAAGAAGAGAAATTTCTTTTGACATGGATTTCTTCAACAAACTCCGGCTTGATTTCCCCTATTAATCTTTTTATTTCATTTTCTGAAGAATTTAAGTCGACAAGATAAACAGGACGATGGTTTATCAAACCTGCAATAAAATTAAGTATAAAGCCTTTTGTCGATTTTTCATTGTAAACTCTGGAAAATAACAGAGGGTTCGAAACATAATCGACAATTTCAGAAAATGTTAGTTTTTCTGAAATAGCCTCATCAAAAAATAACAAATTGCTATTTAAGTCTGTTGATTGCATCCTGTAGGGTTGAGATTACACCGGCCTCAAACACATCAATTCCTGTAATATCTTCAATTCTTACAGTCATTTCGGCAAGATTAAAGGAATCTAATCCAAGATCATTACGCAAATCCATATTCATTGAAATATTGGCGGGGATTTGCTTTTTTGCATTTTTCAAAATTTCAATAACAATTTCAATTAATTTTTCTTCATTCATAATATAAAATTTTAGTTCCACTAATTATACCATAACCCCAAATTTCAGATTCATAGAGATATTTAAGAAAATCGCAAGTTTCCAAGAAATCAGTTTTCTGATTAATTGAAAAATACGGCGACAGTTTATCCCAGTTATTTTCAATATTATTTTTCCAACAATCAAGGGTTTTAATTACAGATTCGCTGATATAAAAACTCTCGTTAACCTGAATGTTATTTTCGGCAAAAATATTTTGGTATACTTGCAAAGTATCAAGTTTTGCCTGGCCAAAGCTTTTTTCCATTTTTTTGAGATCTTCCTGATATTTTAGGATTTCTCTTGCTTTAAGTGGTCTTTGTAACATTAAATCGCAAAGAACTATTCTGCCTTGAGGTTTTAAAACTCTGACAGCTTCATTAACAAGAATTGTTTTGCTTGGCATTAAGTGTGATGATTCCATTATCCATGCAATGTCGAAAGCATTATCAGGGAAATTTAAATTCATTGCATCCATAACAAAAAAGGAAGTTTTATCCTGAAAGCCTTTTTCTTCGGCTAATATGTTTGCTTCATTAATACCATTCTCACTAATAGAAACACCAAAAACTTCTGATCCAAAAAGAGCGTGTAAATGAAAAGCAGGATGGCCAATACCACATCCAATATCAATGATTTTATCTTTAACTGTAGGCTTAACCAGATTAGACATTGCATTAATAAGGTTATTGGTTGCCATATCGAGTGAATCGCTTTCTGATAGAAAATATCCCCAGTGAAAGTTACCTCCCATAATAAAAAGCCAAGCATCATTAATGCTATTGTAGAAGTTTTTGTTGGCTGTGCTTTTCTCCATTTTCTTATTCTTTAAGGTTAATTCAAAACTTTCTTGTAGAAATCAATTAGTGTTTTTCCAATTTTTTTTGAATCTAAGTGCTTTATATTCTCTCTGCCATTTGTTTTTAGAGGTAAATTAAGAGTTTGAATAAGAGTCTCCTCAAAATTATTTTTATCCTGAATTATGAAAGAATAGTTAGTGTTAGAGATATTTTCCTTTACATCCCCAACATCAGTAGAAATAATTTTTGTGTTGCAAGCAAGGGCTTCTTTAATAATATTTGGTGAACCCTCATAGAATGATGTCAAAACAACAACATCTGCTGAATTAATATAAAACGGCATCAATTCCGGTGGGCTTGGGAAGGGAGTGCAAATTTGGATTTCAGGGTTGTTCAATTTGTTGACAGTGGTTTTAAGAAGATGAAAATTTTTGTTTATATCGGTTGGATTACCTGTAAATAAAATTATTTTTTTTTCGTGAGGTAAATTGAGTTTTTTTCTGCAAGCAGTCAGATCCATTGGAAAAAAGGAGTCAAAATCTACTCCATTAGGCAAGACAATGGTTTTTTTATGAAAAGGCAGAGGTATTTTATGCTTCATACGCTCTGATTTTACGATAACTCCCTGAACGAATGGAAGAATAAGTCTTGAAATAAGCTTATTAAATCGCCCTTTTATGGTTGTTTTACCATTTTTGTTAGGCTTACCATTGAGATCACTTCCAAGAAATGATAAGACTTTTTTTGTTTTGGTGAAAGTCAGTAAGACCCAATAAGAATAATGTACATGATGGGAGTGAACAATATCGTATTGTTTTGAAATGATTTTTTTTCTTAATTTTAATAATTGACCCAAAGGGTTCTTTGTTTTGTTTGTTATAAGAAAAACATCAACTTCACATCCATGTAGCAATAATGATTGTTTTTGACTTTCAACAAAGGGTGCAATTCCAACCACAGTTTTTCCTGCTACAAAGAGTATCTTCATGCTTTTTTTGAATAATATTCTTTAATACCATAAACAAATATCTCTTCAATAGAGAAGTTATTTGTTTTTGGTATCCAAGTGTTTTTTTCTTTCTGAAAGAAGTATTTAGATTTTTCCTGAGTGGTTGTGCCAAAGTAGAGTGCCTGAAATTCTATTATAAAAAACTCCTTGCCATCGAATGCAACATCAAGAGAAATATTTGGAACGTTGAGTTTGTTTTTATAATCTATGCAAAAATCAAAAATCCCTTGGGGAAATTCAGCTTTTACATCAAATTTATATTGATATCCACTACCGCTAGCACGAAAATCGCCCGGTTTGATAGTTCTTTTTAATATGAAGCACTTATCGAAAAAAACCAGAACTTTCCAATCGTTATTTAAATCAGGAATAAAGTTCTGAACAATGAATTTGTTTCTATTTGTTGACTCAGGTATATAACCTTTATGTCTGTTTCTTCTGATTTTATCTTTTATATCAAAAAGTAAATTTTTGGTTTGGCTAATTTTTTTTGCATTTTTTATTACTTCTTCTTTGGTCTTAGCCAGGAAAACTCCCTTGCTCATTGCTCCGGCAGATTTTTTTAAAATAACAGGTGGATTAATAGTGTTAATATTGTCTTTTAATTCCTGTAAAGTGCCAAAGAATTTCGTATTAAATCTATTTGCCGGATCTATCCGGTTTCTTAAGATTTCCATATAAACCTTGTTGTTGTTGGCCTTCAAAAAATCGAAGCCGGGAATTACCATTGCACCTAAATTTTGCAGGCCAAGAATTACATCCTCAATATATGACTTGTAAAGAAGATTATGGTCTTCGCTACCGGTGTAAATTACTATTGTGTTTTCGTAATTTTTGGAAAAAGAAATTTTAGCAAAGTTTTCTATGGTTACAATAAAGTTATTTTTTTCGAAAAGCATTTTAAGCAAATCAATATCCATCCCACTGCGGTAGGGAGACGCGTTGTGTTTTGAACCAAAATAACCTTTATAGTCGGTAATTATAATTATTTCCTGCATCTATAATTCATTTTTTAATAAAGCGAAATATTTTTTTCAGATTTAATTTGAAAAGTTGTTTAAAAAAATTGTGGTTGTTGCCAAAAAAGAAAAAAAATATGGGGTTTATTTTTTTGTGAAAAAAATAATATCTTTTCCATTTGATGAAATTATCCCTGATTGAAGGGAATTTCCTGTTTCTTTTTCCCCATTTTTTTATTACAGCTGGTTTTGGTACAACGGTTAACCCTTTGCAATCAATTGGAACAAAATCAACGGTATAATTAACGTTATTAAAATCTATTTCAAGAATTATGGATTCAGTGCATCTTCCCCATTCTATTTCTTTAACTTTTCCATCTGATACCACATCTGCGAAACAAAAATTCCCCAGAGAATAAAAAATATGCTTTCCTTTATAAACTTCATATGGTTGTAATGTGTGCGAATGGGTACCAATTATCAAATCTGCTCCGGCATCAATTAATATTCGTGCAATTTGTGGTTGTTCCCAATCAGGATAATAACCCCCTTCGCATTTCCCCCCCCAATGTAATAACAATACCAGATGGTCAACAATTGGCTTGTTTTTTTTAATATCATTTAGTACTTCCTGCAATTGAAACAGGTTAACAAACACCCCGGAATTTTCAGGAATGTTTGGATTTGTATCTTCTGTAACATAGTTTAAAAACCCAATTTTGACACCTGATTTTTCATAAATATATATATTTTTTGAATCCTCCTTTGTTACTCCGGCACCAATAAATATTATATGTTTTTCATTTAAAAAACGGAGTGTATTATTAAAACCATCCTGTAAATTATCGAAAATATGGTTGTGGGCTAATGTAACCAAACCTAAATGTAGGGAGGCTAAATAATTTAAAGTTTCTAAATTGGTGTTTAATCTTGGTGACCGAAGCAAATTTTCTCCCTTGGAGCCTTTTAAAATACACTCTAAATTTCCAACAACTAAATCAGAGTTGTTAAAAAAATCTACAACAAATTTGAAAGGGTTTGTATTTCTCTCACATAGCTCTATAAACCTATTATTCAGACTAATATCGCCTATAAATTGAATTTTCATTTAAAACCTCCAACATTAATTGTTTTGAAAACCCTAAAACACCCCCAATGTAAAGAAAAGCTAATGCCCTTATTTCAATTCCATGGATAGAACCACCAATAGAGATTATTATTAAAAATGTAATAATTGAAAATACTACTGCTCTTAATTCTTTTGAAATACTATAATTATTCTTGATAACTTTATATGTTTTTTTAAAGTAAACAATTATAGAGAGATAAATCCATAACAAAAAAAATAGCCCAACAAATCCAGATCCAGCTAAGACGGTAATATAATCGTTATGAAACATATATGGAATGTCCAAATAATTGAATGAATTGAACAATTCTTCTCCAAATAATTTAGTTATTATATTACCATCAGAAATTACTTTTAATCCAATTTCTGTTTCTTTATATCGCCATTCTTCCAACATATCATCTGTTGATTCATAATTAAGGTTTTTTTCTCGAGCAAAAATGCGGGTTTCTAAATAATCATAATATAAAGGAGAAGAAACAATTAAAATAATAAATATTAATATTGCATATTGGGTTGATTTTGACTTATTTTCTTTAAAAATGAAATAAATTAAGTATCCTACTGCCAAAGAAATAATAGCTGTTCTTTTCAAACCTAATGTAACAACAATAAGTGACGTTATAGTAACAAATAAAACAAAATATAGCAATCGTTTAGATTTATTATTATATAAAAATAATGGAATAGTCATTAATAATAGCGCTAAACTTTTTGTTATGTTAACGCCTGATTCACCAAATAATACCGTGCTGTCCTTGTATGATTCCTTTCCGACGCTATAATAATTTGAAAAACCAAACATGATAATTATAATTATTATTGAAATAAAATAATTTCTTGTTAGCTTTTTTAAATCATCTAATGTTTTAATATAATAAAAACCTATTGGCAACATCATGCTTGCAATAAACATTTTTGCAAACACATATAATGTGTAATCTGGGTTTGAGGTAAATGCTGAAAGAATCCCCATATAGCAGAGAAAAATTAAAATAATAATATTAAAATTAGTCTTATTGAAATTTTTAGTTAAGAAAAACAAACAAAAAGGAAGAAGAATAATTGCCCTGATTGCCCCCATGTTTAAAAAGGATTCGCCAAAGTAATCGTTTGTAATGGCGACTATTATTATAAAAATAGGCAGAAAAAACACAAAATTTTTTGACAGCGATTTTTTTCTCACTTTTCTAATATTTTATAAGAAAATTCTTTTTAAAAAGGACTCCAGCGTGTAAGCACTCATATCAACATATATGTATTCGCTATCTAAAAATTCTAAGGGAAAAACAGGTTTTTCTCTGTTTATTAAACAAATATTGTTTACGTTATAAAATGGCTCCTTTATGATGTTTTCATTTGTTGTGATTAATTTTTGACCTGAGCCAAGAACCTCAATTGTCCTCATTGTTAATCCCGCCTGGTTAATAGCCTGAATATCAACAACGGCTCTTGATGACAATAATTCATCAATAAACTTACTGTGTTTTAATTCCTTTGCAGGATATATAAAATATTTGTCTTTTTTAAAAATGGTTTTAATAAATAAATTGAGGGATGGAAAATAAAATTTGCATTTAAGATCCTCTTTTTTTAAATTAAATATTAATCGTTCTAATATTTGCTTGCGGTAATTTACGCCGGAACCAATAAAGAAAAGATCAATATTTTTCTCTTTCTTCTTTCTTTCCTGATATTCTTTAATGTAAAACAACGGCAAATATTCAAGTTTGTCAAAATTCTCACAATCTATACTGTCAAAAGAAAAAGTTTTATCAAAGCAATCCAGTTTATCTTTATAATTGTAGTTTTTAAAAGTATCCCACAAATACAATAAAAACAAGGAATCTTGATTTAGTGTTTTTATTTTTTTCAGAAAAGGTACTGATAAAAAAGTTCCTTTTATAACAAACACAAAATCAAACTTTTTGCCCCTTATTTTATAAAGTATGTATTTATAATAGTAATTAATTATTCTAACTTTAATACTCTTCGGTAAAATTTTAAAAAACCTGGATTTTGGAGAATCAGAAAAATATGTTACATCAGCCCCCATATCTTTTAACGCAGTAATTATTTGCTTGTTATATTTCCTATAAGGATAACAAAAAAACAAAACGGACTTGTGTTCAAGAACTTTCATTATTTAAATAGTTTTCTGTTTTTCATTTCGATTAACGAATCCTGGAAATTGTTGTCATTAATCACCTGTTGATTTACCCAATCTCCAAAAAGTGAAATACCTTTTTCAAAAGTATATTTTGGTTTGAAGTTTAGTATTTCTTTTGCTTTTGATAAATCGGCAAAGTTATGTCGGATATCTCCAACCCTATAATTGCCTGAAATATTGGCGTTAACTGTTGAACCATATATTTGGATCAGCTTTTGTGCAACTTTTAAAACACTAACCGAAACACCGGTGCCGATATTAATGGGTTCGTATCGCATTATTGAATTGTCAAGAGAAAGAATAATTGATTGAACAACATCATCAATATAAACAAAATCCCTGCTTTCCAAACCATCCTCAAAAACGGTTATATTTTTATTGTTTTTGATTAAATTGCTAAAGATTGAAAGTATTCCTGTGTAAGGATTGTGCAATGATTGACCGGGGCCATAAACATTTTGAAAGCGAAGGGCAATTGTTGGAATTCTTAGAGATTCTCCAATCAATAAAGACATTTGCTCTTGATTATACTTTGTGATTCCATATATTGACGATGATTGAACTGTACTGTCTTCGGGTGTTGGCAACAATTTTACATTGCTATTGCATATTGGGCATTTACAATTAAAATCACCTTTTTGCATATCATCATCCAATCTTGAGTGCGGATTTACTTTTCCATGTTGGTTACATAAATATAAACCTTCGCCATATATTGCCCGCGAAGAAGCAACAATTAATTTTTCAATTGAATGTTTGGTGTTTGTTAAAACATCAAGTAATGTAGCTGTTCCCCCTATATTTGTATTACAATAATGTTTTATATTATACATAGACTGCCCGGTGCCTGTTTCTGCAGCTAAATGAATTATTGCATCTTTACCGGAAATGGCCTTTAACCAATCCTTTTTTAATTCAACATTTCCCTTAATAAAATGAACTTTTCCAAAAATTGACTTATATAATGGAGAGGTCGCTTCAGGATTTGGCCCATGAATTTGAGGGGACAAATTATCCAATATGGTAACTTGATGTCCTAAAGAAACAATTTTAAGGGCAAGATTTGAACCTATAAACCCTGCTCCTCCGGTAATTAAAATATTGCTCATTTTTCTAATTATAAACGATTCTTCAGTTTGTTTTTTCCCATGTTGCGGTATCAAAGTTATACTGTCTAATTATTTTTGATGGTGCACCCGCTGCCACACAAAAATCAGGTAAATCTTTGTTTACAACAGAATTTGCTCCAATTGTTACATGATTTCCAATATGAACACCCGGCAATATTACAACATTGTTATAAATTTTACAGTTTTTCCCAATAATTACCTCTTTAACTTCAATATCCTGCCTTTCAATAGGGATATTTATATTTTCATAAGGATGGTGAATATCTGTTATTGTAACATTTGAAGCAATTGCAGTATTTTCTCCTATTACTATAGAGTTAGCACAAGTTAAGTGAAGGTTTTGTTGTATGGTCACATTGTTCTCAAATATTATAATTGGTGAAAAAAAATTGTCATTGTATTTTTTAACACCCTGTATTCTAGACGATTTAAATATTTTTACATTGTTTCCACAATCTATACAAAAAGGCGTGAATAAGATTGGTTTATAAAAGTAAGAGTTTTTCCCAAGGCTTTTAAACCTAGATTTATAAATAAATCGCCAAAGCAATCTGTTTAAATAACCGTATATTTTTTTAATATTGTATTTCATTTGCTTGTTATTTTTTCTTCAATACAATTACTTATTTTTATTTTTGCTGATTCTCCAATTTTATAAAAAACAAAACCAGAATCTATTTGATTATCATCCTTTAATAAAAGTTCAAACTCTGTAATATTATGAATTAATGGAACATTTAAATATTTATTTAATTCCAGTCCATTACCAGCTGAGTCGGGCAAAATATTTATTATACCAACTTTTTTTTGGTAATATAGTGCTTCTGTTGCTAATCCACTTGTATGAGCAAGCAAAATATCTACTAAATTCATAAATTCTTCATAAGGAATGTCAGGCGAAATAAGCTGTATGTCAAATTCATTTTGAATCCATGCGTAATTTGAAAATTTTCTTGCGGGATGGATTTTGACTAAAAAATTATCATTTGATGATCCATATTTTTCCTTTATTTCACAAAAAAACCGGATCATCTTTTGATCATTAACAAAATTTGGTTCACTTAATGCTAAAACAATTGTTTTTCCTAATTTGTAATTATATTTAATTTTAGTTGCGTGTTTCAATTCTTGTGAAATAAGTAAATTTTGAACAATAGGAGTCCCTGTTATTTTTATTTTTTCTTCAATTTCTCCCATTTCAACAAACTGCTTATGTGCCATCTGCCCCCATACCCATGCTTCATCGGCTATTAAAGGAAAATATCCATGACGGGCATTAATGACCCCGTGTTGCAAAGTAAAAGTACTTATTTTATTATTCTTAGCGACAGCAAAAAAGAGTGAAGCATTATTACACCGATCAGCATCACTTCCAATTAGATTAATGGGCGACTGTTTTTTAATAAATTTTTGAATAGAATTTGCTTTTAGTAGTTGACTTAATAAAATAATATATAAAACCAGTTTGTTTTTAAATTGTAAAGGTTTTAATATTTTGGAAATTTTTCTTTTTTTTGCGATTATAAAAAAGGTGATTTGAAAGAAATCTTTTAAATTGGAAAAATAGAATACCTTTCTCATTTCTATATCAGACGCTCCTGGTGGGCCAATAATTAATGTTTTTTTTCTTATTTCCTCATTATTAGTTACTGCCTTTACCATCTCTAAATAATGTCTGGATGTTCCTCTATTGAAATAAATTATGTTTTTCTCATAATTTATTAAATACTTTGACTTGCCAATAGATTTAATAAAATAATAACCTAAGCTACTAATCTGTCTAAGTAAACGATTGTCGAAATCATGACAATATATTCGATCAAAATAGAAAGATAATATCGAACCAATCTTAATACCTTTATAATAAAATTGATTCAATGATAATTCAATTTCATGGAGTTGCTTTTCTGTTTTTTTATTATTAATCATGTTTTTTTTATTTCATTCATTTCCTTTTCAATTTTCCAAAACTGTTTTGCCCTGTTCAGGTCACTGGTCATCAATCAAAAATTTGTAAATAAAAAATAGGCTTAAGCCCTGTTGTAAAAATTTTCCTATTATCATACCCTGAGGAAAGAAAACAAGGTTAAAGCCGTTAAAATATAATTGTAATAAAATATATGCAGAACCTATAAATACGCCAATTAATATTGAAAGAAAGTACAATTGTTGTTTTTTAACAACATTGTAAATGTTATTTAAAACCCCAAACGAAAGCATAACCGGGCTAAACAACATCCATTGGGCGGCTTCGATTCCATCAATATATTTTGGAATTAAAAGAGGTACTGCAACAGGCAATAGAAAAACTCCAATTAAGGCAATTATCATCATTACCCCAAACTGGAAAAACATGGGTTTTAGGTGTGATTTAAGAATATAGGAAATTGATTTTCCTTGTCCATACATAATGTTCATGCGGGGATAAATAACCCCGCTAAATGAAGTGGGAATTACACCAACAGTGCTGTTAACAATTGTACTCAAAGCATAAAGTCCAAAATTTACAGCTCCACCAACAGAAAATATTATACTGTTGAGAATGGTTGCCCAAAGAGGATTAATCTGCCCAACAATAAAAATCGGGATTCCTGTTTTTAGTAATTTTTTATAATGCTCCCATTGAAATTCAAATGTTATTTTATAAGGTTTGTTTTTATATAAAAGAAAAAACTGGTAAACTGCGAGAAAAACCCCTCTTGCCATTAATCCATAAATACTGAAATAATAAACCAAAGCAACAGATGCCAAATTGCCTATGCCTACAAAAATATTTTGTTTTGATAGGGAGTTAAAATCATTGTTTGTCCGGTATAAAACCGGTAAATACTGGCTGTTTAAAAGGTAAAGCCCTGCTATTATTACATAGGAAAGAAAAATTAAAGCAAAAAGATATTCGCCAACAATAAAATAATATAGTGAAAACAGTAAAAAAACTAAAGATGAAAAAACACTGATCCAAATTGACAATACAAATACTGATGAGGCCATTTGCCTTGCATATTCATCATTGCCCTTTCCCAGTTCATACGGCAGTTCCCGGCTCAAACCATTAATAATACCACCATGTCCCAACAAAATGTAACCAAGGAAAACCCCAACACCCGAATAATTACCGTATAGTTCCGGATCAATCAAACTTATTACCAAAAAGCCTGAAATAACCCTAAGTAAATTCGAGAAAGCTTGTGAAGTTGCAAACTTAATAAGAGTTTTCCCAAACTCTCCGACTTTATACATTCCTTTACTTGAAAATTAACTTATAACCCTAACAATTACAAACCCCTCAGCCAGCATAAGTCCGGCCTCAATGCCTCGTTTTTCTGCAAGGGTTCTAAGGGCTTTTGATGAGCGGGGGTGGGGATAATCCCGTTTTTCCAGTTCATAACAATCCATGGCTTTTTGTTTTGCCCTGAGGTTTTTTTCAGATATTTCCAAGTAAAGATTGGGCAAAAAAGAGGCCCCCGCATTCCATTCGGTTGCTGATGGGGTTTCAAAACAAACAATACTTTTCACTGGACTTGTCCCGGGCCGGCAAGCAGTAAGCACTGCTTTGTAGGTCAATTGATGGTCGATGTTCAGGTCTTCCCTGAAATGAGTAAAAACAACCTCAGGTTGAAAGTCCTTGATTTCCTTTTCCACCACTTTGATGATGTCAAGCAGTGGGATGGAATCAAAACGGTTATCAGGCAAGTCATGCAAAATGACCTTTTCATAGCCGATTTGCTTTTTGGCAGCAGCCACATTTTTTTTATGCAGTTGCAATTCGTTTTTCCATTTTTCGGTATCACGGGATTCGCTGCGGGAAGTAATTCCTTCGCCAAGGATAATGGCTCTTACCAAACAGTTTTTTTCATGAATAAATTTATGCATTGTTGCGCCCTGACCAAGGACTTCATCATCAGGGTGGGCGGCAACCACTAATATTCTTTTATTTTCTAAAAATTCTGACTTTTGCATCAATCTTGTTATTTCTTAGTTTAGCATCATAAAATTCGTAGCGCATTTTTTCTGTTTCAATAAATGCATTGGGATAACCCTCACAATCAAGCATTCGAATATAATCGTAAATTTTGTCCAAATCATCCAATTGGCAAATATTGCTTTCTTCAGGTGTTCTTCGTTTAAAAATAACAGCTTCTCCTAATTGAGGTTTGGGAATAATATCTTTTTCAATAATTTCAACGATCATTTTTTCAACAATTTTAGCTGACCTATTGAATATTTGCTTTGCTGAGCCATTAAGTTTAAGTTTCTTTTTTAAATATATTGGTCCGGAATCAATCCCTTTTTGGACCATTAAAGCAGACAACATAGTTGTTTGAAATCCATTGGCTATAAGATTTTGCAAAGGACTTCCACCCCTTCCGAATGGTAAATCCGTCATATGAAAAACAACACATTCAAATTTGGAATATATTTCTTCAGAAATTATATAAGACCAATGTGGAAGGAAAATTTTATAAGGATTAATTTTTATTAATTTTTCAAAACAAAAATCATCTTTTTTATTAATTAATAAAATATCAAATTGGGAGAGAGATTTTTTTAAATTATCATACAAAGACAAATGCCATTGTTTTTCTGAAACCAGAATTATTTTCTTTTTTTTATTCATTCATTAAATTTTTTCTAAGTGGAGTACCCTTTTTTACAACTTTTATAGCTGTTTTTCCCAAAACATTTTCGTAGTGTTTGGGATGCATTCCCAATCCAGGTCTGATGGATTTAACATTTTTATCGGTAAATACTTCCCCTTTTTTAACATCCTCAACAACATATAGTGATCTTCGGTATTTTCTAGAAACACGTGTTTTATCGCTTAGAGTAAAATCAGTTGTTCCCATTGATTTTTCAACATCCCTAACGGCATTTACCATTTGTCGGAATTCTTTAATATCTATAGAAAAAGCTGAATCCGGAGTTTTTATCTTTTTATTTAATATAAAGTGCTTTTCAATAACCAAAGCCCCTAAACTTCTTGCTACCATTGGAACTGTAAGGCCAAGAGTATGGTCTGACAACCCTGAAACAACTTTAAATTTTTTAGAATAATACGGGATAAAATTCAAATTCGCATCATCAATTTGAGCGGGATATTGTGAGGTGGTTTTTAATAAAATAATCTTGTTGTTTCCAACACTTCTACATGTATTTACAGCGTTTGTAATATCATTTTTTGTTGCAATTCCAGTTGAAATAATTATGGGTTTTCCTTTTGAAGCAGCGTATTTGATAAGGGGAATATCAGTAATTTCAAAAGATGAAATTTTATAAATGGGATTATTAAGATTATCTAAAAAGTCAACAGCATGGATATCGAATGGGGTAGAAAAAATTGTAATATCAGATTCCTTTGCCTTTTCAAAAAGTCTTTGATGCCACTCATATGGTGTATAGGCTTCCTTATATAAATCATACAAAGACAACCCGTCCCAATTATTTCCAAACTTGACAAGAAACTCTCCTTTTTTTATGTTTATTGTCATAGAATCAGGAGTATAGGTTTGAATTTTTATGGCATCTGCACCGGCTTCCTTAGCTGCTTCAATTGAATCTAATGCAATGCTCAATTTGCCTTTATGGTTGGCAGACAATTCTGCAACAATAAAAGCTTTGTTTTTATTTAAATAGTCATCAAATATTTCCATTGTCTTTTGCTTTTTTTCTGGTTTCTCTGGTCATGTAATAAGTATGATATATTTCATTTTTCAACATCTTGTCTTCAATATAAACATATCCGGCTTTAAGTGCTGACTTAATGTTTGTATTCTTTTTGGAAAATTAATGATGGTTTTTTGAATTCAATTGAGAATTAACCTAGGATTTTTTGAAATACAAGAACATCTCCTTCACTAATCTTAGAAAAGCCTAATTTTTCAAAAACTCGTATTGAAGAAATATTTCCCTTTTTTACTTGTCCAATTACTGAAACTTTATCATTTTGAAGAAAATACAATTTTTCAATTGCCAACGCAAGCATTTCATTTCCAATACCTCTTCCCATATATTTACTGTCAACAGAGTAATCAATTAACCAATTTTCTTTATTTCGATCAAATCTAATTTGCCCAACTTGATTATTGTTTAACTCAGCAATAAAGATATAGGTATCATTACTATTTATTTTTGAATTGAACCACGCAACATGGTTCAACCATTCAATTTTTTCAGAATTAAACGCATTATTCCTTACAGAAGTGTCGTTTGCCCATTCAAATAGTTGTTTCATATCTGAAGATTTCGCACTTCTTATATCTATAGATAGGTTTAGAAAAAGGGAGTTGATTCTCTTTTTTGAATTTCCATCTATCAGCTTCAAATTTTTTTGAGCATCAACTTTTTTTATTGCCATAAAAATTGATTCAGTAGAAAAATTTTTTGCATCCTCAAAAGCATTTTGCTTTTTCAATTCATTATAAATTCCTTGTTGATTTTCAACATAATAACCAGATATTACTTTACAGCCACATGCCAGCACTTCGAACAAAATCCCACTTGAAGGAACAATGGCAAGATCAGCTTCGAGCATTGTGGCCAGCATTTGGGTTTCATCCAAATTGATTCTTAAATCAATTATAGGATTTTTCCTTTTAAGAATTTTGAGGCCTTCAGTATTTTTATATTCAGAACCAATAACAAGAATAATTTTAGTAAATTTTGGATTGGACAATAATTCCAAAACAGTTTTAGAGGTTAAATCATAATAATCAGATCCTCCAAAACAAACCAATACAGTTTCAATTTTTGTAATTTCTCGTTGTTTTTTTGCCTGTTCTAAAAATAATGGTCGTAATAATGCATATTCAAAACCCAGAGCAAATTTAGTGTATGGTTGTGCTTTGTAGTGGCTTTCGTAAACGCCGGGTGAATGGTTTATTATTAAATCTGCAAAAAATTCTTTGTCGTAAATATCATCAATGCAAACCAGTTTTGCCTCTTTTGCTTTTATTGTCTTTTGATAATCGGTAGTGAAGGTGTAGCCGTCTAACACTACAATAATTCCTTTTTTTAGAACGGTTAAAAACTCATTTTCGTTTTGTATTTTGCTTACCAAAAAACCTAAATTAGAGAACTCTTGCTCTGTGGCAGGTGGAATTTCCATGCAAAAAAAGGAAACATCAAAGTTTTCTTTCAGCATTTGTGCAAATGCAAAACAGCGGGTAAGATGTCCGAGACCAATTGTATGGCTACCATCAGCTCTTATATATACAAGTGGTTTCAAACTAAATTATGCAAAAATTTGTATTTAAGTTCAGCCATTTTCCAGTCAGAGTCATTGTCAATGTCCTGCACTTCCTCTTCAGCTAGAATAATGGCTCCGGTGTTTACAGTAAACAATGCTGATTTAATATTGGCAATATCGAACCAATACCATTGTCCGGAATCGTGGTAAACAGGTTTCAAATCCTGAGAACGTTTATTTTGATTTTCGGGCCAAACCATTTGAACAGTATTAGAATTTGTAAACTCTAATCCTCTCCAAACAGGATAACCAAAAGCAACTACCGGAAGAACCGAAAAGAGTTTTTCCTCAACCATTTTCTTATAACCATTTAGAATATGTGATTGTTGAATTAAAGGAGCAGTTGGGTAAATGCAACAACCATATTGAAAAGTTTTGTTTTGCAATTTTTTGTAATCGTCTAAAACCTCCCTTATAACATCCATTGTTCCTGCAAAGTCATTAGCATTTTCCTCAGATCTCATAAACGGCACCTTAGCCCCATATTTTTTCGCAACTTCAGCAATTTCCAAATCATCAGTAGAAACCATAACCTCTTGAAACAAATCTGATTTAAGTGCAGCCTCGATAGAATAAGCAATAATAGGCTTTCCAAGAAAATCACGTATGTTTTTTCGGGGAATACGTTTTGAGCCGCCGCGGGCGGGGATTATGCAGAGGTTGTTGGGTTTTTGGATATTGTTATTCATTGTTTATTGATAGAGTTAGGGGACGAGGGGATGATTGAACGAGGGGACGATTGAACGAGGGGACGATTGAACGATGGGACGAATGAACGATAGGACGAATGAACGATAGGATGAATGAACGATAGGACGATTGAACGATAGGATGAGTCGTTCCTTCGTGTTTTCGTTCTATCGTTCCTTCGTGTTTTCGTTCCATCGTTTTCACACCTTCCATTGATCTGGTTTTGTGTACATATTAATCAGCATCGCCATTATATGTTCATATTTATCGAACAATTCATCATATCTTTCTTTGGTTATATACTTGCAACTTAATGAATACTCTAACCATACTTGGGTTTCAGCGGCTTCACCTTCTGAATCAGTCAATTTTGAGATAAAGGATTTTGGGTATTTTCTTTTTCTCCATGCTTCAGCAATATTTCCTGAAACAGATCTTGAGGATCTTCTTATCTGATCAATCAGAGAGTATTTTTCTTCCTTTGGAAAACTACTCGTCATTTCAAAGATTTGCATGCCGGCTTCAAACGATAATTGAAACACTTTTAAATCTCTATGTGATCTAATTTTTTTCATTAGCGGAGTAATTACGATAGGACGATAGGACGAGGGGATGATTGAACGAGGGGACGAGTCGTTCCTTCGTTCAATCGTCCCCTCGTTCAATCGTTCCATCATTTTACCAGGTCATTTTTTACAAAAATCAATCACGCATTTTATTGTAAACTCTTGTTCATCCTCTTTCAAAGTTGGATACATCGGCAAACTCAAACATCTTTCATAATATTTTTCTGCAATTGGCATATCTCCTTTTTTCCAGCCATATTGCTTATAATAAGGCATTAGATGAACAGGGATATAATGAACCTGGGAAAAAATATTGTATTCTCTCAGAAAATCATATAAGCCTTTTCGTTTTTCTGTTTCAATGATATACAAATGATATCCGTGTCCTTCCACAAATCCTGATTGTCCTTTGATGTCGGGGATTTCAGTGAAAGCCTTTTCGTAAACCATTGCAATTTCTCTTCTTCGTTTTAATCCATCATCAGCTCTTTTTAACTGGCTGATTCCTAAAGCTGCCTGAAAATCGGTGAGCCGATAGTTAAAACCAAGTTCTTGCATTTCGTAGTACCAGCCACCATGGTTTTCTTGAAGTAACTTAGGGTCTTTGGTAATTCCGTGTGTTCTCAACAACAAGAGTTTTTGATACAGTTTTTCATCATTGGTGGTAATCATTCCGCCCTCGCCACAAGCAATATGCTTTACAGGATGGAAAGAGAAAATAGCAAGTTCGGCATAATTTCCGTTTCCGCAATTTTGTTTTTGGCCTTTGGAGTCAATAAAATATCCACCGGGAGCGTGACAGGCATCTTCAATAATCCAGCAACCGTATTGGTCGGCCAATTTTCGGAATGCTTCCAAATTCACAGCCCTTCCGGCAAAATCAACTGGAATAATTCCCTTGATGGTGCCTTTTGGAGATGATTTCAATACTTCTTCCACCTTCGAAATATCCAGAAGATAGGTCTTTGGATCGATGTCTGCAAAAACCACCTCGCCCCCGGCGTATCTTATACAATTTGCTGATGCGGCAAAAGTGATGGGAGTGGTAATTACCTTATGACCATTTCCCACACCCAGTGCCAAAGTACATAAATGGAGTGCAGCAGTTCCATTAGATACTGCAACAGCATATTTGCAACCGATATATTCGGCAAAGGCTTTTTCGAACTCGGCGATTTTGGGACCTTGAGTCAGATAATCAGATTTTAAGACATCAACAACTGCCTCAATGTCTTCCTGCGTAATGTTTTGCCGGCCGTAGGGTATGGGATTCATGGGGTTTTAGTTAGTGGTGTTGAGTTATGAGGAGACGATTGGATGATTGAACGAGGGGATGAGTGAACGACTGAACGAGGGGACGACTGAACGAGGGGACGATGGGAAGAATCATTCCATCGTTCCATCGTTCCATCGTCCTATCGTTTAATTCAACTAAAAAGCTTTAAAATCAGGATCAACAAATTTAACAATTTTTTCTCTCATGGTTTCAATGGTTTCCCAATCCGAATTGGTTCCTGAATTGTATTTATATCCTTTGGGAATTTCATGGCCTTTATAATGTTCAATATATTTCTGTTTGTTGGCATTTGAAGGCAAAATGGCAAAGTATTTATCAAATTCAATTGTATTGTAAGAGTCACTTTCGGTAATCATTTCCTCATGGATTTTTTCACCTGGTCTAATGCCAATATAGTCAAGCTTTGCATTTGGAGCAATTGCTTTGGCAACGGTTTCGATGGTGTAGGAAGGAATTTTAGGCACAAAAATTTCTCCGCCGATTGCATTTTCAATTGCCCACAAAACCATTTCAACACCTTCTTCAAGGGAAATGTTAAACCGGGTCATTTCTTTATCGGTTATTGGGATTATCCCTGTTTTGGCTTTTTCCATAAAAAAGGGAATAACAGAGCCTCTTGAACCCATAACATTGCCATATCTTACAGCAGAAAACCGGATGTCTTTTCTCCCTTTAATATTGTTTGCGGCAATAAACAATTTATCGGAAACAAGTTTTGTAGCTCCGTATAAATTAATTGGAGCAGCAGCTTTATCAGTTGAAAGGGCAACAACAATTTTAACATCAGAGCCAAGAGCTGCGTCAATCACATTTTGTGCACCATTGATATTTGTCTTAATGAATTCATCAGGGTTATACTCAGCGGCAGGAACCTGTTTAAGCGCAGCGGCATGAATAATTACGTCAATTCCCTGGCAAGCTCTTTTAAATCGGGGATAATCGCGTACGTCACCAATAAAAAATCTAACCTGTGGAAATTTCTCAAAGGGAAAAAGCTGGGCCATATCAAATTGTTTTAACTCATCTCTTGAGTATATGACGAGTCTTTTTACCTCAGGATAGCGTTTAAGTATTATTTCGGTGAATTTTTTTCCAAAAGAACCGGTACCGCCGGTTATTAGAACTGATTTTCCGTTAAGCATGATTTTGTTTTTTTTGTTCGAAGGGTTTCTTTAGTTCTTTTTGTTCTTGTTAGTTCCTTTTAGTTTGAAGGGTTTCTTTAGTTCTTTTTGTTCTCTTAGTTCCTTTAGTTCCGCCCCTCTTCCACACCAACCTCACCAACCTTTAGACATGGCAAAGCCCCGCCAGTCACAGAGCCGGCAAAAAGAAACGGCAAAGATAACAACAAATGGGGGAATAAAAGGTTTAAATTGGGCATGGGGGGAAAAAGTTCTTTTTGTTTTTTTTGTTCTTGTTTGTTCTTTTTGTTCGAAGGGTTCTTTTTGTTTTTTTTGTCCCGAAAATGAAATTTTCGAGGATGCTCGACTTTGGTCGGCATTTGAAGGGTTTCTTTAGTTCCCTTTGTTCTTGCTGTGCGCCGGGCTCCCCTTTAGGGGTGGGGGCGTGCGGAGGGAGATTGGTTCTTTTAGTTTCTTTTGTTCTTTTTGTTCTTTGCCTGCGGCGTTCTTTTAGTTTCCCAAAGGTTTATTGTTGGGGGATTGGCTTCGGGCTTTTGTTTCTTTTGTTCTTTTGGTTCGAAGGGTTCTTTTTGTTTCTTCTGGTTCGAAGGGTTTCTTTTGTTCTTGTTTGTTCTTTTTGTTTCTTGTTGGTTGCTATTTGTATTTTCTGCCTTTAAGGTCGGAGTTTTTTAGGTATGTCATGAAATTTGAGATTTTACCTGATAATTTGCCAGTCTTGTCTAATAAGTCATTTTGGGTGGCTTCGTTTATGTACTCGTAATCAAAAGCCCTGTAGATTTGTGATTTTGTTTCGCTGCATGATCCTTGTGCTATGCTGAGGAATTGGGTAAACTCTTTGTTTCCGCCCCTTCCGAATCCCTCGGCAATGTTGTCCATGATTGAGCCGGAAGAAGATTTTATCTGATCGCGGAACCGAAAGTCGTTGCAAAACGGGGCAATTCTTGTCAATTCATTTATTGATTTGCAAAGAGAACGGGCGTCTTGCCAGATTTCGAGGTCTTCGAAATGGTTAATGGTCATGGGGGGTTTTTGGTTTGAGGGTTTTTTTTGTTCTTTTTGTTCTTATTTGTTCTTTTAGTTTCTTTAGTTTTTTTTGTTTTTTGCCTGCGGCGTTTTTTTTGTTTTTTTTGTTCTTGTTAGTTCTTTTAGTTCAAAGGGTTTCTTTAGTTCCATTTGTTTCCCAAAGGTTTATTGTTGGGGATTGGCTTCGGGCTTCGGGCTTTTGTTCTTTTTGTTCTTTTTGTTCTCTTTGTTCTCTTTGTTCCTTTTGTTCTTTTTGTTTCTTTTGTTCTTCCTGTGCGCCGGGCTCCCCTTTAGGGGTTGGGGGCGTGCGGAGGGAGATTAGTTCTTGTTTGTTTTTTTTGTTCTTTGCCTGCGGCGTTCCTTTAGTTCTTTTTGTTTGAAGGGTTCCTTTTGTTCTTTTAGTTCACCCGACAGTCAATGGGGATTACATTTGACTCCCGATAGCTATCGGGATGACTTCATACCTCATACCTCATACATGTTTTTGTTCTTTGCCTTCGGCGTTCTTTTAGTTTCCCAAAGGTTTATTGTTGGGGGATTGGCTTCGGGCTTCGGGCTTTTGTTCTTTTTGTTCTCTTTGTTCTCTTTGTTCCTTTAGTTCTTTTTGTTCTCTTTGTTCCTTTAGTTCTTTTTGTTTGAAGGGTTCCTTTAGTTCTTTTAGTTCACCCGACAGTCAATGGGGATTACATTTGACATCATACTTCATACATGTTTTTGTTCTTTGCCTGCGGCGTTCTTTTAGTTCCCCAAAGGTTTATTGTTGGGGGACTGGCTTCGGGATTCGGGCTTCCGGCTTTTGTTCCTTTTGTTCTTTTTGTTTCTTTTGTTCTTCCTGCGCGCCGGGCTCCCCTTTAGGGGTTGGGGGTGCGCGGAGGCAGATTAGTTCTTGTTTGTTTTTTTTGTCCCGAAAATGAAATTTTCGAGGATGCTCGACTTTGGTCGGCATTTGAAGGGTTCCTTTTGTTCTTTTAGTTCACCCGATAGTCAATTGGGATGACATCATACCTCTGATTTGTTTTCAATAATTTGCCAATATCCTGATTTTGCATTGCCAATTCGTATGATTTTATTTTGTTTTTTTAGTTTTTCGAAATCTCGTTTAATTGTTATTTGCGAAGTTTTTAATAATTCAGATAATTTTCGCGTTGTAATTTTGTTGTCTTTTTCTATTAATTCTATAATCATAACGATTCTATTATCGGTATCATTATCGGTATCATTATCGGTATCATTATTTGGGACATTTTCATTTTGAAACAAATTTCCTAAAGATACTCTTGTAATAAAAACATCTTGTTCTAGAAATTCAATTTTATCACTCCCGGAATACAATTTAGAAAAATTGTAAACTTTTTTTATGTTTTAGTTCTTTTTGTCCCGAAAATGAAATTTTCGAGGATGCTCGACTTAGGTCGGCATTCTTTTTGTTTGTACAAAGTTACCTCATTACTCCATCAGTTTCCAGTATCCTCCATTGGCGGGACCTACACGGGAAAGAAGCCCTTGTTGTTTTAGTTGTTTTAAATTCCATTCTACTCCTCTACGGGAAAGGCCTGTTATTTTAGACAACTCCGATTGAGTTATTTTAGGGTTTTTTGTTATTAATGAAATGATTTTCTCCACAGTTTTCTCCACAGTTTTCTCCACAGTTTTCTCCACAGTATTTTGTTTGTCAATTATGGGCTCATTAACAATCCTTTGTTTGTCATACCCTATTTTTGCCAAAAAGCCGCCGGAGTTTTCTTCAAATTCGAAATACATTGTTGGATAGTCTGCAATATATTCTCTTATTCTACGATATCCACTGCCATATTTTTCGATTTCTTTTGTAAGGTAAAAAGCTTCTGTTACTAGTTTATTTCTACTTTGAGCCTGATAATTATCGGTTTTTAAATCTTCTATGGTTAACCCGCCGAACAGCTTCCCCGGGTTAAAAATTGTAATCTCCTTGTCGAAAATTCTTATTTGTATATCTGTTGGACTTGTATAATCTCTATGAATAATTGCATTTAATACCAATTCTCTGAGCGCAGGCAGGGGATATTCAAATATTTCTGTGCGTTGAGATGTTTTGCCGGTAATTTCAAAAGCTACTTTCAAATGGCTGATAATAAAAGTCATGGTGTTTTCAACAGCTTCAAATAAAGTGCCTCGCACCATTTTATCATCTATAATGAGTGATTGAGTCTTAAAACGACCTATGTGAATATTGTAAAATTTTTCTTCTTTTGAAAATAGAAGCATTGCAGCATTAGTAGGAGAATCGTTTTTTACTAATCGCAGTTTCAGCAAACAATCAAAAGGTGTTCCAACAAGCTTAAATCGTCCGCTTTGATTAATTTTTTCGATAAAACTTTTGATTTTGTCCTCATTTAAATCATCATATCTTGCATCAGGATAAGGATAACTGTCCCATGATGTTTGAATTGA
Source organism: Bacteroidetes bacterium GWF2_38_335 (assembly GCA_001769535.1). GTDB lineage: Bacteria > Bacteroidota > Bacteroidia > Bacteroidales > GWF2-38-335 > GWF2-38-335. The sequence goes on along the minus strand of MEOH01000018.1, from coordinate 99,506 downwards.
CTTTAAATATACATCATTAATTTCAATTGCTGACAACAGGTGATTTGAATTTTTTCTTCGAACAAAAAAACGGCCCTGAAAGGAGACGGGTTTTACCGGATATTCAGGTATAGAAATAATAGCAATGGTCTTGTTTTCTAGTATAATTGGCTCTATATCGGGAAATAGTGCCGGTTCGGTTTTTGATTTTATTTCGTTTAGCCAATTTGGAATACTTTCTGCCGACAAATCCAAACCAACAATATTGCCTACATCGTTAAGCCCAATAATTATTTGGCCGCCATTAGTATTTGCAAAAGCAACCAGAGTTTCAATTGTTTGACGGTTAAAGTTTTGTTTAAACTCAACTTGCCCGGTTTCTCCTGTTTTTATAGTATTTAATATTGTATTTCTATGCACTAATTTTTTGTTTCTTTTGTTCTTGATTGTTCTTTTTGTTCGAAGGGTTCCTTTTGTTCTTGTTTGTTCTTTTAGTTCTTTTTGTCCCGAAAATGAAATTTTCGAGGATGCTCGACTTTGGTCGGCATTTGAAGGGTTTGTTTAGTTCTTTTAGTTCACCCGACAGTCAATAGGGATTACATCATACATCATACCCCATACCTCATGCATCATGTTTCGGTTTATAAAGAGCAACAATCCCCCTGCCGTTTAACTACCCCTCCCTCAAAACTCCAAATCAGTAGCTTTATCAATCAAAAATTCTTTAATTTCTTTTGCTGGTATTTCGGGGATGATGTATTCGATTTGCTCTGAATGGTCAATATCCTTGTGAAAAGCCAATTGCTGACGAAATAGTTTTTCTGAAAACTGTGATGGAAAATTTATTTCTGCTTCACGACAAATCTCTTTTATCGAAAAATGAGCCTTTAATATAAAAAACAAATCCACATAATCTTTCCATTTTGACCGGCGACCAAGGGCAAAAGCTTTCATGGAAGCCAAGGTCAGCAAATCGGGCATTGTAATATGCGAGCCAATTTTTACAGGATGCTTGATATCATAAGGAAAACTAAAAAAAGTCATTTTCACATTATGAATATTCAAATGAAGCTGATCAATATCCTCAAAAGTCGGGACTTGCTTAAACGGTATCAGATTTAATTTTGATTTAATCCGGTGTTTTACCAGATGTGATGGTGTAAATAAATCAAAATCAATTGAGCGTCTGTGACCTAAATGTAAAGCAATGGCTGTGCCGCCTACAAGATAAAAATTCCGGTTGAAACTCTTTAAATAGGGTAATAATTCCTTTTGATTACTATTTAAAATATCAAGATGCATACCGTTTGAAGAAAATGGTAAAATAGTTAATTGTCAATTCCTGATAATTGTTTTTTCTTCTCTCACTTTGATTAATTGATTGAAAGAAAATATTTGCCGTTTTTTTTGTGCCAAGCAGATCAAGCATTTTTTTTAATGCATTTATATCACCATAATTCAAAATTGTCTCTACAAGTAATTCCTCACTGATGTCCTCCTTTTTATCTTCGGGAGTGTACCAGAATAAATGGGCATTTTCTCTTATAAATGCTTTTATTTCAGGACTGTTCATTGTGGTTTGTTTGTATTAAAGATACAGAAAATTCTGGTATTATTGTTGTTTTTAGAATTGTTTTTTTAAAATAGTCCGAAGACGGAAGTCCGAAGTCGGAAGACGGAAGTTTGATTTGTGCAAGAATTATTGTAATACTGTTTTGCTGCTATCCCCCTTCAGCCTAACCACCCCAAACGCTACCACAAATCCAAAACAAACCAGCGGCACAATAAATCCAAGGTTCATGGAGGACTGGTCGGCGATGTAGCCCATTAATGGCGGACAAACGGCTCCGCCCACAATGGCCATTACAATAAATGAAGAGGCTTTTTTGGTTTTTGGTCCCAGACCTTTGATGCCCAAAGAAAAAATTGTGGGGAACATCACAGACATGAAGAAATAGGTGATGAAAAGGGCAATCACCGAAATCCAACCCAGGTTTGCAACCACAATAATCATATTGAGAACATTGATGATGGCGTAGAGAGTAAGAATTTTTACCGGGTTAAACCTGCCCATTAAAAAGCTGCCCGACAATCTGCCCAGAAAAAACATGCACATGCCTCCGATTGCCAGCAGGTAACCTGCATTTTCATCTGACAGATTTGGAACTGCCTCAACAGAAAAGTTAATAAAAAAACTGTTGATGCCGGTCTGTGCCGCAACATAAAAGAACTGGGCAATCACTGCATAAACAAAAAACTTCCTTTTGAATAACGGGATATTGTTTTTTTCATCAGGTTTTGCACTGATTATTGGGTTTTCTTCATTTTCGGGCAGGGGGACATACAGAAAAAACAAACCAACGATGAGGACCGTGCCACCGAGGAAAATATAGGGGATGGCCATGGCGTCAAATTGGTTTCTGCCGCTGCCTGTGGAAGACAGAATGACTGCTGATCCCAGCATGGTGCCAAAAATCCAGCCAACGGCATTAAATGACTGGGCCAGATTGATTCTTCTTTCGGCTGATTCGGGCGGACCCAAAACCGTGGTGTACGGATTGGCAGCTGTTTCAAGGCAGGCCAGTCCGCAAGCAATAACAAACAGCGGAATCAAAAACGACCAGAACTCCTGTAATTCGGTAGCCGGAAAGAAAAGAAATGCTCCGGAAGCAACCACAAACAATCCCACCATGATGCTTTTTCTGAAGCCGATTTTTTGCATGAGGATTCCGGCCGGCAGTGCGGCAATAAAATATCCGCCATACATGGCTGCCTGAATATACCCCGATTCCATTTTGGATACATGGAGCACATTTTGAAAATGCTTGTTCAGAACATCAAGCAAGGCATGTGAAACCCCCCAAATCAGGAACAGACTGGTAATAAGCACAAAGGGAATCAGATAGGAAATTCCGTTGTGCTTGAAGATGTTTGGTTTGTATTTTGGTTGATGATTCACAGTTAATTTATAATTCGAAGGGTTTTTTATAGTTCCTTTTGTTCTTTTTGTTCTTTTAGTTCTTGTTTGTTCTTTGCCTTCGGCGTTCTTTTAGTTCACCTGATAGTCAATTGGGATGACATCATACATCATACCTCATACATGGTTTTGTTCCTTTTGTTTCTTTTGTTCTTTGCCTTCGGCGTTCTTTTAGTTTCCAATAGGCTTATTATTGGGGGACTGGCTTCCGACTTCGGACTTCGGGCTTCCGGCTTTTTGTTCCTTTTGTTCTTGTTTGTTCTTTGCCTGCGGCGTTCTTTTAGTTCACCTGATAGTCAATCGGGATGACATCATACCTCATACCTCATACATGTTTTTGTTTTCCTTGTCCTCCATATCTGCTGGTTGGCGGAGTAAGGGGTGTTTTACAAGACTTTTCTCGTTTGATTTTAGAGACGCATGATTTAGAGACGCATAATTATGCGTCTCTACGTCATCTACGCTCTGCGGTTCTGCAACTCTACCGCCTTACCATGCCGACCAATTTCATCCTTAATATTATTTGCATCATTCATTTCCGCCGGAAAGCGCTTTACCCTTCTTAAAGTTTTTTCGCCGGCGGTTGTCTGTTTCTTTTCGATTTCCCGGGGCGTTGCCCCGGGCTGAATTAACCTGGCCTTTCAGGCCGCCACCCCGTCACCGTTTCCTACCCAATTTCCTTAAAGAATATAGCCATTAAAAATCCTGCGAGTGTTGACAGTCCGACTACCGAGCCGCCTTTTTCGTATGCCTCCGGGAGCATGGTTTCGGCGATCATGGTGAGCATTGCTCCGGCTGCCATTCCCTGGATTAGCGGGAAGACCTCTGCGCTGGCGCCGTCAAGAATAATATTTCCAGCCAGGGCGCCCAGGCCGGTTATGATCATCAATGAGGACCACATCAACATGATTTTAAATTTGCTGTATTTGTTCTCGCGCATCCCTACGGAGCTGCTTAAAGCTTCGGGGAAGTTGGAGAGGAACAATCCTGCCAAAAGCGACAAGCTTAATCCTGCGGCTGCTTCAGTCCCGGCATGCTGCTGGGTAACCAGAAAGCTTGCACCGATCACAAACGATTCGGGGATGCCGTCGAGCAATATTCCCAACCAGATGGCCATGGCTGCATTTCCGTGTTTTTTCTCCTCATGTTTTGCGTCGCCATGCGCATGGGTGTTGTCCAAAGCACCTTCGACCCATGATTCTTGCTGGTGTTCTTCTTCATCAAGGTGTTCGGGAGCATCTATATGGATATTAAGATAATGTTCCATGGCTTCGGCAATAGCGGGGGAGTGTTGTGCCACATTTTCCAGATCGTGTTTATGGAGCATCCATACAACAGATTTTTCTGTTGCAATGGCATCGTCGGTGTGGTCTTCAGACTTAAGAACCTTAATTTCGCCGTAGGCACTGTTTTTATTGAGTGAGCGGACAATCTTTCCGTCGGGACTGACGATGTCAATCTTTCCAGATTCAACCACAAACATTTCATCACCAGGTTCTCCTTTGGAGAATATTTTTTCTCCCTTTTCAAAATCTATTTTATGGATAAAAGGCACAATTTTATGCAGTTCATTTTTGGGTATATGGCGTATGAAGCGGACCTGACCAATTTTCTGAAAAAGAATTTTGAACTCTTTGTTTTTTTTCTTTTTAAAATGGGTGATGGTGGTTGATCTTTTTCTGAGGAAGCCACCCTGTGAGTTGAGGATGCTGTTGAGGACTTCATAAAGAATACCGCCGATGATACATCCCGCCGCCACGTAATAAAACTCACCTTTGGTTACCGATTCGGCTACCAGATCAATGGTGAGTGCGGCGAGCAGTGCTCCGCCACCAAAAGCCATCATGGCTGCGGCCATCTTTCGTTTGGGAGTCCAAAACATGGCAACAGCTGCACCAAGGGGTAGTGAGGCAGCGCTTATGAGTCCGAAGACCAGGCTGTCCATTTGCATGTTTCCTGTCATAGTTATTAGCTGTTTTTAAGATTTATTAAGTTACTTTGAAAAAATAAGCAGAAGGTTTTTCTGGTTTTTTGCGGGGAATTTGTTTACAAACTGAACCTGATCTAGTATCTGATAAAGGATTTTTCTTTTAATCAGCGGCTCGGTTTTTCCGATAAGATGATTGAGGTATTCGGTATCTGTTTTTTCAGAAACTATCACCAGATCTATTTGGCCGCTGTCTTTTCCCATTGCAAAATCGCCGGTAATAAAAACTTTGTTGATATCGCCAAGGCGGTTAATTATTTTATCAAGAATCTGGTCTATTCCGATAAATTTCAGCAGCATGCTTTGAATTTCCTTAAAAACCGGATGATTGGTGTTTGCCTTAAACATTTTTTTGTTCCGTTCGGAGAAAGATTCCAGTAACCCCGCTTTTTCAAACCTGTTAAGCTCCACGCGTATGGCGTTGGTCGACTCGCCAAATTCAGCTTCCAGACTGCGCAAATAGGCCGACGACTGAGCATTCAGAAAGAATTTCAGCAGGAGTTTGATGCGGGTTTTGGAGGTTACTAAGGTGTCGAGCATTATATGTCAGAGGTCAGAGGTCATCCCGATAGCTATCGGGAGTCAGATGTTATCCCGATGGCTTCTATCGGGAGTATAAATCAGCTATTATTTTTCAAGCCGGATTCTTTAATATAGGATCTTAAAGCGGCACTTATTTTTTCTTTTACCTTCTTCCAGGTAATTTTTTTTATCAATTCGGGATTGTTTTCAGATTCTGCATCTTCAAACCATGTTAAACTTCTTAAAACTAAAAAATCAGAGCCGTCATGAAATTTCTGCTTATAAAAATCAAGCAATTGATTTAGGGAATAAATATCAAGCAAAGCAGCGAGATCGAAAAAATCTTTTTTTGATCCTCTGTTGCAAATTGCCGCAAGTTTCATCGCCGCAATATCAGGAATCTGAGCCAGTTTAAGCGAATCAACAATTAATGGAGGATAAATCCATGGGTATGGATAATTAACAATATCTACTTTAATTCCACCAATTAGATATGACTTGATGTTTTTATTGACATTCAATGTTATAAGCGTACCTACTTTGCTAAATTCACTCCTGAGAAAAATCTCATCTGCATCAATTTTACCAAAAAAATCCAGATCAATTGATTTTCTGTGCCCAAGCTGTAGTGCCAAAGCTGTGCCCCCTGCCAATAGAGCATCATTTAGCGATTGTGTTTTTTGCAGGGCAATCAGAAGTCCCAGTGTTTCGTTGCTGATTGTTTTGTATTGAAGCATAGAAATTTATTTCTTGGAGTATCTGAAACACAAGATAAAAAGCTGGCTGCTTTCTTGTCCAGAGATTTTATTGTAACAGCAATTTCAACAATTTCATCCAATCCATAATAATTGTATATAACAAGCCAGTCATTAAAAAGACCATATTGCATTACTCTGTTTATCAGCCATTTTTTGTTTTTTTCAGGATCAAAAGTGGCTCTGTCTGTATCCCAAAACAAATGGTTTGATAATTTATCTAATGCAGGATTGGATTTTTTAGTTTGATTTTTCCTCATTATCAGCAATACAAAGTCTCGTGAGTCACATACTGTTTTCCGTGACCACAAAAAACTATTTTCATTCAAATATAATACTATTGTCCGGATAAATAAGCCGGATCAATAGTCACCATCAAGGCGTGACTGATGGAGTTTACGCGTACCAGAATTTTGTTTTTCCCGGCCTTTTCGATGTATTCTCCTTCAAGTCCTTTTAAAACACCATGGTTGATTCTGATTTTCTGACCCGGTTCAAGGTCAAGCGAAGCATATTCCAGTGGCAGCATACTGCCGCAGAGGATTTTAACAGAATCAATTTCTTTTTCGGGGACAGGAACAGGTTTGCCGTCAAACCAAACGTACTTGACTACGCCATAGGCTTTCAGCGGTTCGAGATAAAATTTTGGATCTATTCTGACAAAACAATAGGAAGAAAAGAGGGGAGCCTCAACCATTTTTTTTCTGTCGCTCCATACCCTTAATGTTTTATAAAGCGGAAGATATGCCTCAAACCCGTTTTTTACCAGATCATCGAAAGCTTTCTTTTCGAACCTGGGTCGGGTGTACAAAGCAAACCATTTTTTCTTGCCTTCCATCTCGATGGATTTTGAGTAGTAAAAATACTCAATATTTTTCAGGCAACAAAATTTTTTTGTTTTTTTTTGGGTGGTTTCTGGTTTCTGGTTTTTGATTATTTAAATTTATTATTATAAGAGCTGTTTTTTAAATAATGGATAAAACGGCCTATTTTCTTGCCCAATAATTCAGAATTCATAAGCATCTCATCAAGTTCAGCTTGAAAGATATATTTATAGTCAAAGGCTCTGTATAATTGTGATCGGGATTCTCCCAGGGAACCTTTTGCAATAGTCAAAAACTGCACAAACTCTTTGTTTCCCTCTCTTTCAAATCCTTCTGCAATATTATCCATAATAGAACCAGATGAAGATCTTATTTGATCACGAAAACGAACTACCCCGCTGCAAGCAGACGAGGACCCGATTTTACGAGCTCAGCAAAGCAAATAAAACATGAGAGATCCCTCGGCTTCACTCGGGATCAGTTCGACTAGATAATTTCAGCTCACTATCGTTCCTGAAATTATAGTCTCACTGATTTAAAATCATTGATAAAACCAGGATTGCAGGTCAATTCAAATATTCTTTTGCAATAAAGTCGGGCGTCTTGCCATATTTCAAGATCTTCAAATTTACGAATAGTCATATTAATTGTTTATTTATACCAAACCCGAAACCCGGAACCCGAAACCCGGAACCTATTTCTTCCCCCGATTTTTAATCAGCGCTTTAACGGGCTCAAGTCCTTTGAATGTGCCTTCCTGAATGGCTTTCAAAACGGCGCCACCGCCGGTGAAAATGTAGTATTTCGGGCTGTCGAGGGCAACAATGTACAATCCGGGCAGCAAGCGTTTCAGTTCCTGCATGGTATCACCGCCGCCATAAAGTTTGATGGCTTCGCGGTTCGAGTCAATGAGCTCATCAAGGGCGATGGTTCCTTCGTTAAAATGCGGAGTGAATCCCATTACGGCATTTACGAAAATGGTTTTTGCGTTGTGGAACACCTCAAGAACACCCTCTTCTTTAAATGATTCTGCTGCCACATCCAGAACGTAATTCAGTTCTTTTCCTGCCGGCAGTTTGTAAATATTATGAATCCTGTTTTTTCCGTTGATTTTTCCTTCAAGGGTATCTGATTCGACAATGTATGGAAGTTCGATCAGTTTGCCTTTATACTGGGATGCAAATTTTACGAATTTTTTTGCATGCTCCATATCTTCATCAGAAATCCCTTTTATTTTAAACCCATATTTGGCGCATAAATAGGCATTATAAATAACTCCTCCCAGAATCAGGTAATCGGACTGTTTTAGCAGGGTGTAGAGCGAATCGATTTTGGTGTCGAATTTTGATCCGGCCACTACGGCGATGAACGGCGATTGCGGACTATATATCCTTTCAAGGTTGGCAAGTTCTTTTTGCATGAGGTAACCGGCATAAGAAGGAAGATATTTGGCAACACCCACGGTTGAGGCGTGTGCCTGCCACGATCCGAATGCATCGTTAACGTAAATATCTGCCAATCCGGCCAGCTGATGTGCAAACCTGTCGGCCTCCTCGGCATTGCCTTCTTCGCCCTGGAACCAGCGGGTGTTGGGAAGATATACGGCATCAATTTTATCTTCTCTGAGTTCCCTGATCAGGTGGTTTACCGAAGTTTCTATTCCGATGTAACCCTTTTTTTCATGCTGATAGAACTCTGGTACTTTTATGGTGATGTGCAATTTGCTTTGCAGATAATCAACTATGGGTTGAATGCTTGATTCAAAACTGATGTCAATATTGCCTGATTTTTTATCTTTTGGACGGCCTACGTGGGTCATCAGAATGATTTTTCCTCCTTTTGCATTTATATGATACAAAGTGCCAATGGTGGCATCTATGCGGTACGGGTCGTGAATAATACCTTTTTTCACCACGTTGTGGTCCACACGTACGAGAACAATTTTTCCTCTCAGATCGGCATCCTGTATTACAGGAATATCATTTGTTTGAAGCATATTATTGATTGTTTTTGATTAAATTCATAATCCATAAAAATAATGAGAAGAATCGGAACGGCAAAAAAGAATCATGAAATCTTTATTCGTGAAACTAAATTTTTGAAAGTTGAAAACGCATCAAAAATTTTTGTTGAACAACCCTCGACAAATGAATTTGCCGGGGTAAATGAGTCTAATACTCCGCGGCATGAAGGGGGGAAGTTCCTTATGCAGCGCAAGTATAATTCTGATGGGATTTTTACAGTGGATTGATCACAATTTGCTTCTGAAAACATGGTCATAAACAAAATCCTGTTTGTTCTGCTCAAAAACACAGAAAGGTTTTGGTTGGTGCATATTGAAAATACTTACTTTTAGACAGGTTCTGTGAACCAAAATTAACTGACATTCTACCCGCCGGACTGATACAAATTTACGATGTGATGTTATTGTTGGAAAATCAATCCGGCAAACGAAAAGAATCAGTTTGTGATTTCTGTTTGTGTGTTCCGGATATTAATCTGCCCCATAATTAAAATTTGAAAAAATGAATGAGCCTAAACAAAAAAACAAAGCATGGACTGTCACCTCTGCCGGATTAGCCATTAACCTTGCGCTTGGTATTCTGTATGCATGGAGTGTGCTTAAAGAAGCTATTCACCAGTCAATTGTAACAGGAGGAAGCGGGTCTTTCAGCTGGGACGAGGCTTCGCTAAACGATCCCTATGCTGTTTGTATTCTGGCTTTTGCATTTTCAATGGTTTTTGCAGGACGAATCCAGGACACAAAAGGTCCGGCGTTTACCGCAAAAATTGGCGGAGTATTGGTGGGAACGGGATTTATCATTGCCTCATTGTCCACAAGCTACTGGGGTTGGTTGTTGGGATTTGGCTTATTGGGCGGTATGGGTATCGGATTTGGTTATTCGGCAACCACTCCGGCTGCCCTAAAATGGTTTCCCTCTTCAAAAACCGGTCTGATTGCCGGCATCGTAGTTTCAGGATTTGGTCTGGCCCCGGTTTATATCGCGCCACTTACATCAACTTTTATTAAATCATATGGAATTACCCAGACGATGATGATTTTAGGGATTTCATTTCTGGTAATTGTAACCGGGTTGGCATTTATTCTCAAAAATCCGCCCGCAGGATATGTTCCTGTTGAAACATCAGTGCGGAAGAAAAAGAAATCGGAAGGAAATTCAGAAGATTTCAAGGCTAAGGATATGCTTCGGACAACAAAGTTTTATATTATCTGGGTTATCTTTTTTATTGGTTCGGGAGCCGGATTGATGATCATCGGCAACATTTCGGGTATGGCAAAAGCCAGTCTGGGCGAATCGGCATTTATTGCTGTGGCCATCATGGCCATTGGAAATGCATCGGGCAGGGTGGTTGCCGGAATTGTATCCGACAAAATTGCCAAATCAACTACTTTGTTTATTATCCTTCTGTTCCAAAGTTTCCTGATGTTTTTGTCATACGCAATACTCGACGAAAGCACTCCGGCTTTAACAATAGTCCTGCTTGCCACATTTATAGGGTTTAACTATGGAACCAATTTGTCATTGTTTCCCTCGTTCGTGAAAGGATTTTGGGGGATGAAAAATTTTGGTGTTAATTATGGCATTCTGATGACTGCATGGGGTTTGGGCGGATTTGTTTTCAGCAGGCTTTCGCAGATGCTGCTGGCCAGCACAGGCGACCATTTACTGTCGTTTGTCATTGCCGGATCATGCCTTGCTTTTTGCCTGTTTTTAACGCTGATCCTGCTGGAGATAAAAAGTATGAACTAACCCTGGCTTTAATGCCGGGGTATTATCCTTAAAACTAACATGGAATTTTTTCAGAAAATAAACGAAGCAATGGAACAGAGAAAACCGGCTGTTCTTTGTCTGGTTGTGGAAACCGGAGGATCAACTCCGCGCAAGTCAGGTTCAAAGATGCTGGTTTATTCTGATGGCAGAATTGACGGAACTATTGGTGGTGGAAATATCGAGAAAGAACTAATTGCCGAGGCCTTGAACGCATTGAAAACAGGGGAAAATTCTCTCAAAACTTTTCAGCTATCCAAAGATCTGGAAATGCAATGTGGCGGAAAAATGACGGTGTATATTGAGCCTCTTGTTTGTCCTCCGCAACTGGTTATATTTGGGGCCGGACATATTTCCGGGGCGCTGGCGAAGATGGCCGCCATTGCAGGTTTTAGTATTACTGTGGCCGATGATCGCAAGGGGATTTTCGAATCGTGGGAGCAAAAAAACGTGTCGATGGTGGAAAAACCTTTTGATGAAGCAATAAAAAGCATTGATTTTAACCAAAATTCCTATATCGTTGTCTGTACTTATCTGCACGAATCAGACCTGAAAGTAGTGGCGGGATGTTTATCCCTGCCGCATAAATATCTTGGGATGATCGGATCGAAACGCAAAATTGAAAAAACAGCCACATTGCTGGAAAAGGACTTTGGTTTTACCAAAGATCAGATTCAGTCCATTGACATGCCCATTGGCATTCCCATTGCCTGCGAAACACCCGAAGAAATTGCTGTATCAATTCTGGCCCGTTTGGTGGATGTTAGAAATAGCTGAACTTTAAAACCAGAATAAATCAAAGCGCTGTAATTAAACTTTTTTCAGCCAGTCAGTTGCCACAGAAACTTTAGGTGCCGAACACTCATAATATCTGTAAAGAGCCAAACCGCGGCTGATTCCAAAGCATGAGCATTTTGCCTTTGAGTAGAAAAATTTCAAAACCTCTTCAATTTCCCTTGCGGTATTTACATGCTCGTACCTCATAAGCACCCCGTAATCGAGACCATATTTATGCTTAAATTCAATTCCGGTGGTAAATTTCCACCCCATTTTCCAGAGAATGGTTCCTTCGTTGGGAATAGACACTCTGAGGGTCCCGCCTTCATTGAGCAGCAGGCAGGTTTTGGCTACCACCTCGGGAAGGTTTGTGATGTGCTCAAATGTGGCGATGGAAGTGATGCGGTCATATTTTTTATCTGATGGGATTTCTGAAATATCTGTGTAAATTGCATTAATACGGTTAAGAAACTCAGACCCTGCAAAAAGTTTAGAAAACGGTTCGATGATGTCGTATGGACGGGTGTTTTCGTATTTAAGCTGGTTGAGGGTTCCGGCGCCTATCTCGAGTGTGGCCAGATTGTTTCTTCCCTTAAGATCTGCAGCAACTTTACGGTGCAGCCAGCGTTCCAGTTTTTGAGACATGGACGAGGCAGAAGTCTGGCCTTCGCGATTTTTCTTATAGTGTTCAGCATAAATTTTCTGATATGCTTCGGGCAATTCGTTTCGGGTTTTGGGGAAATATTCCAGCATAGATGTTTTTTTGCAAAAGTAGTATAATTGAATTGAAGCACAAAAATAACACTGGTCACAGAGGGGAAAAAACGTTTGAATTAAACACTGATGATAACTGATGTTTTTGATGACACTGATTCAAACAGTGTTAATCAGTGAAACCAGTCAAATCAGTGTAAGGGTTCAAGAAAAATAAAATTGAAAACAGTTGAATTAAACACTGAAGATAACTGATATTTTTGATGACACTGATTCAATACATCAGGGTTATTATTCCGGAATTAAGGCAGGGGATTTGTTAATACTTCTGAAAGATCAATTTCTTTTAAAACAGCTCCATCAAAATCAAATAAAGTTTTATTTATCAGGACGGCCTTCTTTGTGGCGGGAATTTCAGCAACCGGAACATTATCGGCGTCGAGAATAATTGTTTTATTTCCATTCACAATAAATTTATACCCGCCAAAAATTATGTGTAAATGAAAAATATTTTCGCCAACATAGGTTTCCTGTATGTTCATGTTTTGGTCGAGCACTATTATATCATTGTTTACTTTTTCTATGCATAAGTTTTCTTTGTGGCGTTCGGTCAGGTTTACAAAACGCTCATTTTCTTTTACGTAATTTGTTGAATCACAAATTTTTATTAATGAAAGGGAATCAATCGGAATAATTTTGTTTTCGTTAATCAACTCGCCGTTTTCAAGGGAGTACAGTTTCAGCATGTTATGGAAAAGAATGGCGATATTATTTCCTCTCAAAACATAATCCAAAGCGGGTAATCTACTTATCATCTTCTGATTATAAAAAAACTCTTCGCCGGTTTCTTTGTCCAGTGCAGTAAAATATGGTCTTCCGCAATCCAGCAAATTTTCTGAAAACCAACCGAAACCAAAATTGACAATGTATAAAAGGTCTTTTATAATGAAAATTTCTGATTTGCGCGTTTGGTCAGCGGGCAAAGATTTCGACCACATTATTTCCCCGTTTTTCTTACTTATCCGGGAAATTTTATCTACAGATGCAAAATAAATGCTGCAGCTGTCTTCAAGAATATTTGAATGCAATCCTGTTACAAATTCAGAGGTATATGGAATAAAAATGGCCCCGCCGATTAATCCAAATGCGGCGCCCGCTAAAATTGCCCCGGCATTCATTTCGGTATGTACCATGGCTGTTTTTGCTTTATAGTCCCAGCCAATGCCTGTTTCTGAGTTCATGTAATGCAATCCGGATGCCATAATATACAGCGTGGTGTCTCCAATAAATGAGACAGATTCTACACCCGGCTCCTTAACCAATGTTTTTTCCCAAATTGGTTCGCCGTTCGAAAGACTGAAGCCCCGCAGCGTGTTTGTCAGTCCGGGATATAAGTATTTATAGCCAACGCCGGTTCCCCTTTCATCCGAAATGGCAAGAACCCTCATGGGTTTTTTCCAGATTTCTTTACCGGTTTCAATATCAATTAAGTAGCTTTTGTCGACAAAGGAATAAATCAGGTGTTTGCCGGACTGAATAATTTTGTTTCGGTTAAAGTTTGTTTTTGAAGACCAAAGTGTTTTTTTGTTCTTTAAATCATAAACAATAAAGAGTCCTTTTGTCTTGTGTCTTTTTGTTATTGAGTCTTTATTCCGAAGCATAATACTTGCGATGCCCAAAGAAGTATCAACCTGTAAATGATAAACTTTTTTTGGAAATTGATAATCAATTCCTGAAAGCTCTTTTTGCGTGATTAAGTTTTTGCCTGATAATGTTTTATTGAAATCAACATTTACAGTTTTGTTCTGAGTGTAGGCGTTTATGGTAAGAAAAAGAAGTAATACGGGAAGATATAATTTGAAAATGTGATGTTTATGCCTTTTCATCTTGATTTTTTTTGACAACTGATCTGATATATTGGCGCAATTTATATAAAATATTTTTAATAGAAAAACACTGCTTTCCGGTAAAAAAATACAGTCAGGCTTAAAGGCCGGGGTGATACTTGCAGGGCTTATCCGGGAGGGGGGCTCTTACAGGACTCCTCCGGAAAAGGTTTTGCAGGAGGTAACCCTCCCCCGTCCCCTCCAGAGGAGGGGAGTGCTCTTCCTCTCAAATGAGCAGGATGGATTTTTTGACCAAAACCCTTTTTTATCTCATTAAAAATGCGACCTTTGCGGGATTTTATTCGTGAGACTAAATTTTTGAAAGTTGAAAACGCATCAAAAATTTTAGTTGAACAACCCTCGACAGAGTATTTTGTTGGGGTAAACAGGAACAAGAAACTGCTCGCAAACCATTGAAAACATGCATTTGCGAATTAATTTGATAAACGAACAAAAATGGGATTACAGCATTTAAGAAACATTGGAATAGCGGCTCATATTGACGCTGGAAAAACAACAGTAAGCGAAAGAGTTTTATTTTTTACCGGGGTTACCCGTAAAACAGGCGAAGTTCACGATGGCCAGGCCACCATGGACTTTATGAAACAGGAACAGGAACGCGGAATCACAATTGCTTCTGCAGCAATCTCCTGTGCGTGGAAAGATCATCAGATCAACCTCATTGACACTCCGGGTCACGTGGATTTCACCATCGAAGTTGAAAGATCATTAAGGGTAATTGACGGAATGGTTGCCGTATTCTGCGCCGTGGGCGGCGTTGAACCACAAACCGAAACCGTTTGGAATCAGGCCGATCGCTATAAAGTTCCCCGCATCGCTTTCATCAATAAAATGGACCGCACCGGTGCCGATTTTAACGAAGTGGTGAACATGATGAACAACTACCTCGACGCCAACGCATTTCCCTTACAGATTCCCATCGGATCGGAAGATACTTTTACCGGAATCATCGACATCATCGAAAACCGCACTTATATATTTCATGAGTTTGAACGCGAGGAAACCATGGTTCCCGACGAATACGAACCTCAGGTTTTTGAAATGAGAAACCAGCTTATCGAAAAACTGGCTGATTTTGATGTGGACATCATGGAGCGCTTCCTCGAAGAAGAGGAAATTTCAAACGAGATGCTGAAAAAAGCCATCCGCAATGCCACAAATAAACTGCTCATTACTCCGGTTTTTTGTGGTGCCGCTTATAAAAACAAAGGGGTGCGTTTATTACTCGATGCCATAATTGATTATCTTCCTTCACCAATTGATGTTGGCGCTACTTTTGGCGTTGATGTTGACGATCATGAAAAAACACAGAAAAGAAATCCGTCTCCAAATGAACCTTTTTCTGCCTTGGCTTTTAAAATTATCAATGATCCCTACGTGGGCCAGCAGACATTTATCAGAATTTATTCAGGATCGCTGTCATCCGGAATGCAATTGTACAATCCCGCAAAATTCAAGCATGAAAGAATTGGCAGGATTTTAAGAATCAAGGCAAAGGAAAGAGAAGAGGTTGCTTCAGCCGGGCCAGGCGATATTGTTGCGCTGATCGGTATGAAATATACCAAAACAGGCGATACTCTTTGTGATGACAAAAACCGTCTGCTGCTTGAAACCATTCATGTGGCTCCGACTGTTATCGAATTAAGAATTGCTCCAAAAGTTCAGAAAGATCAGAGCAAACTGGGTGAAGCGCTTGCCAAACTTTCAAACGAAGACCCTTCATTCAATGCCAGATATAACGAAGAAACCAGTGAAACAATCATAGCCGGAATGGGTGAGTTACACCTTGAGATTATTATGGATCGCATCACCACTGAATTTAAAGTTGATGTTGAAGTGGGCGCTCCGGCCGTTGCATACCGCGAAGCCATCACCAAAGAAGTTCAATGCGAACACAAACATTCAAAACAAACCGGAGGAAAAGGCCAGTATGCTCATGTGATCATGCGTATTGAACCTAATCCCGGAAAAGGATATGAATTTGTTGACATGGTGAAAGGTGGTAGAATTCCTCAGGAATACATCCCATCCGTGGATAAAGGCATCCGCAAAACCATTGAAGAGGGTGTTTTGGCTGGATTTCCCGTTGTCGATGTTAAAGTTGTATTGCTTGACGGAAGCTATCACGCAGTGGATTCTTCAGATTTTGCTTTCCAGACCTGTGCCTCCATGTGTTTCAAGGAAGGATTCAGAAAAGCCGGACCAAAATTGCTGGAGCCTGTAATGAAAATTGAAATCAACACGCCTGATGATTACATCGGTGATGTGGTTGGAAACCTCAACCGCAAGCGCGGAACCATCGAGTCTATGCGCCGCTACAGAAAAGGTTCGCAGAAACTCAACGGTTTTGTTCCGCTCATCGAAATGTTCGGATATGCCACCCAGCTGCGCAACATCTCCAGCGGCAGAGCCAATTATTCCATGGAGTTCAGCAAATATGTTCCGCTCAACGACGCCATGCAGGAAGTGGTTCTGGTTGAACTTAAAGAAAAACAAAAACGGTAGCATATAACCCCGGGCTTTTGTCCGGGGTTGTTTATGTATAGGCACATTGATAATATTATGCTCAGCATAGGCAAACTCGAATTTGGAAAATTTCCCGTATTCCTTGCTCCCATGGAAGACGTTACTGATCCTGTTTTCAGACACATGTGCAAGCATTTTGGTGTGGACATGATGTACACCGAATTTATTTCGGCCGACGGACTGATCAGGGGAGGAAAAAAGGGACTCGCCAAACTGGAAATACTGGAGGAAGAACGTCCGGTTGGCATACAACTCTACGGCCACCTGATTGAACCCATGGTTGAGGCCGCACTTATTGCCGAAAAGGCAAATCCCGATTTGATAGACATTAATTATGGTTGTCCGGTGAAAAAAATTGCCAACCGTGGCGCCGGCTCGGGCATGATGCGCGACGTGCCCAAAATGGTTGAGATGACCAAAAGAATTGTAGATGCGGTAAAACTTCCCGTAACCGCAAAAACCCGCCTGGGCTGGGACGAAGACAGCAAAAACATTGAAGAAATTGCCGAGCGGCTGCAGGATTGCGGCATACAGGCGCTTACCATACACGGGCGTACACGCGCTCAGATGTATCTGGGATCGGCCGACTGGACACTCATTGGCAAGGTGAAAAACAATCCGCGCATTAAAATACCCATCATCGGAAACGGAGACATTGATTCACCCCAAAAAGCCCGGCAGATGTTTGATGATTATGGTGTTGATGCTATAATGGTGGGGCGTGCAAGCATTGGAAACCCCTGGCTTTTTAAGGAGATAAAAACATTTCTTGATACAGGAGAATTGCTTTCTCCATTATCACTGTATGAAAAAGTTGATATAGCCAAAAAACATCTGAAAATTTCACTCAACAGCAAGGGCGACAGGGTAGGAGTGATACTCATGCGCAGACATTTTGCCAATTATTTTAAGGGACTTGCCAACTTCAAACAGACACGGATCAGATTGTTACAGGCTAACTCGCCGGAGGAGGTATTGCAGATTCTGGATGAGATACAAACAAATTTTGGTGCCAATCTTTGACCCTTATCCGATAGATTCTAAAATCCGCAGATCTATATCACGTGTTTTGCATTTATTACTTTTTGACTTTTCACGTAAATTATTTTCGGAATTATTTTGCAAACGAAAACGATTTTTTAACCGCAGAGAGCCGCAGAGTCTTGAAGTTGAAATAATCGCAGAGGGCCGCAGAGGCAGGGTTCGTCGTGAATACACTCTGCGGTCCTCTGCGTATACCCTTGCGTTTCTCTGCGGTCAAAATTATTTTTTGGCACACTATTTGAATTATATTAATCGAATACGTTCTTAGCACACGCCAGTTCCACCATAACCTCAACCTATCAGTGTTTCTTATATGCTGATAGGTTTTTTTTTGATATCACATACTAGGAATGATTAAAAAACCAAAGACAGACACTCTTTACAAAATGCTTTTCTCATAATATGATTTGAAGGCAACCCATCCTTAATATTATACGTCTAACTGTTGAATTTTAATTACTTCAATAACTAAAGCTATGAAAACATTTTACCTCTTGTTTTTTTGCATTTCCGCAATTTTGCCAATAAATGCTTTTTCACAAATAAACTGGACTGTTTATACGACTGAAAACAGCGGAATTTTTTCAAATACAATTTCAGATATTGCAGCAGGGAGGGACAATCATATATGGTTTTCATCAAGTACACTTGGCGTTTGCAGGTATGATCAGGAAGAGTCGTGGGAAATTTTTAATCAGGAAAATGGAGGAACTCCATACAATGACGTTTGGCATATTGCAGTAGATAGCTCTAACAATGCGTGGATTGCAAGTGGGTATTTAGTTTTCAAAACCATTGGTTTGGCAATGATAAATGATACCGGTTTTGTGTCTTTTTCATCACCAGCACCATCTCAGATAAATGATATTGTTACCGTAGATAATCAAATATATATTGGCAATTTTTCAGGAGGATACTTTCATTATAATGGTACAGAATTCAGCCATTACAATTGTGATTTATTAGCAAATGGAAGCAATGTAAGGGTTTTGTCATTTGATCAAAGCGGTAATCTTTGGATGGGAATTTATGAAACATTGGATATTTATACGATAACTAAAGGGGTCGCTATGCACACAGGAAGCTCATGGGAGTTTTATGATATTGGTAGTTTGATTCCGGGAGGTTACATCAGAGATATTGAGGTAGATCAAACTAATGTTGTTTGGGTCGCTACAAGCATTGGTGTTATTAAAAAAGAAGACACATCCTGGGAATTACTAACTACCTCAAATTCTGGATTACCTTCAAATAATGTAAGCTGTGTCAAAATATCCTCAAACAACACGCGATGGTTTGCAACAGATAAAGGTCTTGTTAAATTTGATGGTATAGAATGGGTTGTTTATGATACTTTAAACAGTGAACTACCGAATAACAATGTCAACCAGATTGAATTTGATTATATGGGAAATTTATGGGGAGGAACTGCAAATGGAATTTTTAAAATCTTTTTTCCTTTAAATAAACCTGAATTAACTGATGTTAGTATTAATGTTTTGCCGAATCCTGCGTCAGAAAGAATTGAACTGAAGGGTAAAAACATCTTGTCTGTTGAGCTTTTTGATGGTTTTGGAAGATCAAATTATTATCGAAGCTTTCAAACACCAATGGAAAATATTATTATTGACCTAAATGATATTGAAGAGGGTCTGTATATGGTTAAAATTAAAACCACAGGGGGGGCAGTTGTAAAAAAGGTAATTGTTTTGTAAAGATCAACAATTTTCCTTTTAATAATCACTGCCGGAAGCAAATATATAATAATAGAAAATACTATTTTGGCATAAGGGTATGCCAGATTTCAATAACCAATCCTGATAATTATAGGGCGAACAACTAAACATCCCTTTAGCTGTCGGGAAAACAACTATTTCAAGGAGAGTCCCTGTCCCCTCGCTTAATGCGCCTCCAGCCAGTTTTTACCGAATCCTGTTTCAACAGTAAGCGGAACGGCAAGTTTAACAGCATTTTCCATCTCTTCTTTAACGATTTGTTCAACCTGTTTTAATTCATTTTCGGGCACATCAAAATCCAGTTCATCATGTACCTGAAGAATCATTTTGGCTTTGAGGTTTTCTTTGTTGAACCTTTCAAAAATCCTGATCATGGCGATTTTTATGATGTCGGCAGCCGATCCCTGAATGGGTGCATTGATGGCGTTGCGCTCGTCGTTTCCTCTTACCGTGGGGTTTTTGGAGTTGATTACCTGCAGGTTTCTGCGCCGGTTAAAAATTGTTTCCACAAATCCGTTGTCGCGTGCCTTGGCAATGCTCTGATCCATATATTCCTTAACTTTGGGATAGCTTTCAAAATAGCTGTCGATGAGATTTTTTGCCTCCGAGCGCGACAGATTCAGGTTTTGGGCCAGTCCGAATGCCGAAATCCCATAAATAATTCCAAAATTGGCCGATTTGGCCCTTGAACGCATTTCTTTGGTGACCTTATCGGGAGAAATTTTGTTGATTTTTGCAGCGGTGGCTGTATGAATATCCTCATTGTTGCTGAATGCCTCTATCAACGATGGATCACCGCTGAGATGCGCCATGATCCTCAGTTCCACCTGTGAATAGTCGGCCGAAAGAAAAACATTTCCTTTAGACGGAACAAAAGCTTTTCTGATTTCCCTGCCCCGCTCTTCCCTGATGGGGATGTTTTGCAGATTGGGATTGTTCGAACTGAGTCTTCCGGTTGTTGTCACCGCCTGATTAAATGATGCGTGGATTTTGCCGGTACGCGGATTAATAAGCCTGGGCAGCGCTTCAATATAAGTTGAGAGCAGCTTTCGCAACGAGCGGTAATCCAGAATCAGCACAATAATAGGGTGTTTGGTCATTAGTTTTTCCAATACATCTTCTGAAGTTGAATATTGGCCGCTTTTAGAGGATTTTTTTCCGTCGCTCTCAATTTTCAATCTGTCAAAAAGAATTTCGCCCAGTTGTTTGGGTGATGAGATGTTAAATTCCGTTCCGGCCAGCGAAAAAATATGTGCTTCGGTTTTAATGATTTCTTCGCGTAAAACCACAGCATATCTGTCCAGATCATCTGAGTTGATCCATACTCCGGTTTTTTCAATTTCAGCCAGCACGGGGACCAGCGGAGTTTCAATTTCATTGAAAAGCTTTAACAGTCCGGCCTTTTCAAGCTCCGGCTCGAAATATTCCTTTAACTGAAAAGTGATATCCGCATCTTCGGCGGCATAATCTTTAACTTTTTCCACGGGAACACTGCGCATGTTAATCTGGTCGGCGCCTTTTTTCCCGATCAGACTTTCGATGGTCACACACCGGTAGTTGAGGTAGTTTTCGGCCAGATAATTCATGTTGTGAATCAACTCAGGATTGAGCAGGTAATGTGCCAGCATGGTGTCGAAAATTTTACCCCTGATTTCCACTCCGTACCATTTCATGACAATCATATCGTATTTGATATTCTGGCCAATCTTACAGATATTTTCATTTTCAAGGAGCGGTTTGAACTCCTCCACCAGCATTTGGGCAGCAGTTTTTTGAGCAGGCACCGGAACATACCACGCCTCGTGGCTGCGATAGGCAAAAGACATTCCAACCAGATCGGCCATGTTGGGATCGATGTTGGTGGTTTCGGTATCAAAACTGATCTCTTTTTGTTTCAACAGTAAATCAATCAGGCTTTTTCTTTTTTCTTCGGTATCGGCAAGGTGGTATTCGTGTTTCACATTTTCAATACTGCTCATGTTTGACGGAGCAGGAGGAGTAAACCCTTTAAAATCATCATCGAAAAACAAACTGCCCTGCATTGGACCAGAAGGCATGGCAGGTCTTGTTTTAGCGGCAGGAACCGGTTTTTCTTCTTCTTTGTTTTGGACGGAAGCAGTCTCGTTACCAAGCGGAATCATGCGGCCAAGCATATTCCTGAACTCCAGCTCTTCGAGAACGGCTTTGAGTTTTTCCCTGTTGGCAGGGACAAGCCGGTAATCTTCTTCGTTAAAATCAACAGGAACATTCAGATTGATTGTAGCCAGTTGGCGTGAAAGTTTAAGCAGGTCAATGGATTTTTCAATACTTTCCTTTTGTCGGCCCTGAAGTTTGTGCAGGTTGGCAAAAAGATTGTCGAGGTCGCCAAATTCGGCAATCAGTTTGCGGGCGGTTTTCTCGCCAATGCCCGGGGCACCGGGGATGTTGTCGGAAGCATCGCCCCAAAGGGTAAGCACGTCGATTACCTGCGAAGGTTTTTCAACACCGAAAAATCCGGGAAGTTCTTTTATGCCGATAATCTCGGTTTCGTTTCCCATTCTTTTTGGCTTGAACATGAATATCTTGTCAGATAACAATTGAGCAAAATCCTTGTCGGGAGTCATCATAAAAACCTCAAAACCTTCTTTTTCGGCTTTTTTGGCAAGAGTCCCGATGGTGTCATCGGCTTCGAAAGTGGGAATTTCGACTACTTTGATGCAAAAAGCGTCAGCCATTTTTTTAATCCAGGGTACCGAAAGTTTAATTTCCTCGGGCGAAGGCGGTCTGTTTGCCTTATAAGCACTGAACATTCCAACCCTGAAAGATGGTCCGGGCGGATCAAAAACAATGGCAATATGGGAAGGCTTTTCCTTTTGCAAAACTTCGATGAGGGTATTGGTAAATCCGAAAATGGCGGAAGTATTCAGTCCTTTTGAATTGATTCTGGGGTTTTTAATGAAAGCGTAATATGCGCGGTAAATCAGTGCGTAAGCGTCAAGTAGAAAAAGTTTTTTCATTCTTATGATCAGTTTGCCAAAAATTATTAATTTTAAGTCTGAAAATTCATGAGATTTTCATTTATAAAAGTAGGTAAAACTTTTTATCAAAAACTAAAAAAAACGTGCATATGAAAAATAAAAAAGTAAAAAAACTGACTAAAAGCGAACTTAAATCAGTAAAGGGAGAAAACATGAACAACATCTCCACAAAAAAGTGGAAATGGTAATGTTTTTCTGAACTGAAAAAATACGTCATCCGGAATTAAAGGGTGGCGTTTTTTTGGGATAAATTTTTTAACCAAAGTATTTTTCTTTATCGAGCAGGAATAATTTGGCTAATTGTTTATTTACATAAAGATAAAATAGTTGAGTTTTCAAAAATAAAGTAACTTTGTAAATACAGAAAAGATATTTTTCATGAAAGCAATAGAGCTAAAAAGAGATTTCCATGCGTTGATTGACAGCATTGACAATGAAAATCTATTGTTGATTTTTTATGATTTGATAAAAAGAAGGACCTCAACAAAAGAAGGTCAGTTATGGAGTAAATTGACCAAACAGGAACAAAAGGATTTGTTAATTGCCTTTGAAGAAAGCCAAGTCCCTGAAAACCTTATATCATCAGAGGAGATGGTAAAAAAACATAAAAAATGGCTTTAGAAATTAAATGGTCAAAAAGAGCAGATAAAAAGTTTGATAAAATTCTTGATTACCTGATTTTGGAATTTGGAGAAAAAGTCACAAAAGTGTTTGTTAAAAAAGTATTTAGTTTCCTTGAACTTTTATCTGAATATCCTGAAATGGGTACGGTTGAAAATAAGGAAAAGGGAATCAGGGGATTTACTATTGTCAGACAGGTTAATGTTTTTTACAGAACCGAAAAGGATAGAATTATTATTTTAACATTTTTTGATAACAGACAAAACCCCCGGAAAAAGCGGTTTTAATATAAAATGGAGCAAACACAGGTATAGTTAATAAAAGCAATACAGATTGTTAATACAAAGAACGGATAAAAAAGTATGGTGCAGATAATATTAATAAGCGTGTATAATGAGTAAAAAAACCATAACCAATTATATTCCTGAAATATACAGGGATATTTTTCCGTCATTTTTTTCTAAAAATATTGATACTGAAATGCTTGCCGACTGCAACGATTGTGTTATGCTGCCGGGGAAAAACGGGGTGTCCGGACAAGATTATTTTTCAGAGGAAACGAAGTGCTGCACCTATTTTCCTTATATTCCCAATTATATGGCCGGATTGATTTTATCTGCTAAAAAATTTCCAGAAGGAAAAAAAATCATTCGGCAGATGATCGCCGCCGGATCGGGAATTACTCCGAAAGGAATCATGCCCGGGAAAAAATATTTGCATCTCTATGAACTCAGCCGCAAAAAATCCTTTGGAAAAAACGCATCTCTTAAATGCCCTTTTTATCAATCGGAAAAAGGAATGTGTGCGGTTTGGGAAGGCCGTGGGGCTGTTTGTTCAGGATTTTTCTGCAGACACATGCGCGGAGCCGACGGCGAAAACTTTTGGAACGCAGTAAAAAAATATCTTCAGGTATCGGAGCAGGTGCTTGCCCGGTACAGCATATTTTTCCTTGACGGGATACCCGAAAATTTACCCGCCACACCGCCCGACCCATGGTCCTGGTCTGCCGATGAACTCGATGAAAAAAAACCCGACAACTATAAGGAAATATGGGGAAAGTGGGAAGGAAAAGAAGAGCAGTTTTATATTGGAGCTTATGAATTGGTGAAAAAACTTGACCGGAAAAAATTCGAGTCGCTCATGGGCATTGACCATCCGTATCAACTGAAAAAGATAGAGATTGCCTGGAAAAAAATGATGAAGCCTCAACTTCCCGATATCATGAAAATTAATCCGGCTGCATCGTTCAGAAAAAAGAACGAAAATACCTGGCTGGCCTCAGTGCCGGCTGGAACATTTGAAATACAGCAGGTGGTGTTTGACCTGCTGCATTATTTTGACGGGAAACGGAAAACCCCTGAAGTTCTGAAAGCCATTAGAAAAAACCTGCAGGTCGAACCCGATCGTGATCTGCTTGAAGGCTTTTACCAAAACCGCATTCTGATTTAATTCGTGAAACTAAATTTTTGAAAGTTGAAAACGAATCAAAAATTTTAGTTGAACAACCCTCGACAAATAAATTTGTCGGGGTATGAGATTAATACTCCGCCCTCTAGTAAGCGGGGCGAATTAAAAAACATGTTTTATTGATGCCCCGTTGCTTTGCGGCGGGGTTGATCATTCCGCCCATTTCTCAGAAAACACGTTGTTCTGGTAAAAACTCCATTTTATTAAACAACAAAATATCTGTATCTTGCAGCATTAATATTTTTTCAATGAAAGTAAGAATTGTTAGCAAGTCAAAGCATGCGCTGCCAGAGTACAGCACAGCATTTTCAGCAGGTATGGATTTAAGGGCAAATATTGACGCCCCGGTGGTTTTGAAACCGCTGCAACGCGCACTTATTCCGACCGGTTTATTCATCGAATTGCCAAAAGGATATGAGGCACAAATTCGTCCGCGCAGCGGACTAGCCCTGAAAAAAGGCATTTCGGTGCTGAACACTCCGGGCACCATTGATGCCGATTACCGCGGCGAGGTAGGTATTATTCTTGTTAATCTTTCGGATGAGGATTTTGTTGTAAACGATGGCGAGCGCGTATGCCAGATGGTTATTGCCAAACATGAAACTGTTTCATGGGAACAGGTTGATACGCTTGAGGAGACTGAACGGGGTGCGGGGGGGTTTGGACACACGGGCAAGAGCTGATTTGCTGGTTAAGGATTTTTGGGATTGGCTTTGCCGAATTCGAATTGTTCAGAAACTAATTAAAGCTTTTCCTTTTTGTCAGGTGATTTAGGGTGCAGCGCACCGAAACCTCTGTAGCAATTAAGATTAGACAGAAAAAAAGGTGCAGCGCACCAAAACCTCATTAGCATTTAAGAATAATCAAATAAAACAGGTGCAGAGCACCGTACTATAATATCTATTTGGTTGGTGATTGGGTTTTATTGTTTTGATTTATATTTTGTCCTCAAGCCGGACTGGCTTTTCTTTTTTGTCTGCCACACAAAAAAGAAACAAAAAAAGTCACCACGTGTGAAAAAGTCGGGCTAATCCTTCCCACAAAGGCCATTACCCCACTTGGGCAAGGATTACCCGCCTTTCGCGCCACACGTGGACAAGCCGACGCACAGGGCAAGTTTTCCCGATATGTTTTTGTTAGGTTAAATGTTCAATGAACCAATTTATTTTTCAGAAGGTAATTTTTCATTATGAGCCACCGTGCTTATATTTATAGGGCTCGATGTGTTTTGGCACTAATTAAATTTTTTCGTTTTTGTGTAGGGGGCTTTAAGGTGCAGCGCACCGTTCTCTTTGTAGTAAATAATTATACAGTATAAAAAAGGTACAGAGTACCGTACTATAATATTATTTGTTTTGTGATTGGGTTTATTGGTTTGGTTTATATTTTGTCCTCTAGCCGGACTGGCTTTTACTTTTTGCTTGATCAAAAAGTAAAACAAAAAATCAAGAACGAATAAGGCTTCCCCGCTTAAGGCCCTCGCATGGCGCGCCGATTCGTTCGGGCCAGCGCGCTTGAGTTCCTAGGGTTCGATGTGTTAAGGCACTATTTTAAATTTTCTCTTTTTAGCTTTCGGTGTTAATGATTGGGTTTGTTGGTTTGATTTATATTTTGTCCTCAAGCCGGACGGGCTTTTCTTTTTTGTCTGCCACACAAAAAAGAAACAAAAAAAGTCACCACGTGTGAAAAAGTCGGGCTAATCCTTCCCACAAAGGCCATTACCCCACTTGGGCAAGGATTACCCGCCTTTCGCGCCACACGTGGACAAGCCGACGCACAGGGCAAGTTTTCCCGATATGTTTTTGTTAGGTTAAATGTTCAATGAACCAATTTATTTTTCTTTTCCCAATTTAAGCAGGTGAAAATTGTACTAAAAAAGCGGAAGGCTTTTTGGGCGATCCGCTTTGGTATATGGTTGTTTTTATTAAGAGATGCTTTTATCGTTCTTCGTCGGGGAGGGGTTCGGGGTCGATGGGGGGTGCCGGGGGGACGGGTGTGGTTTCCTTTTGGTGCCTTACTCCGATGTCAATGACTGCCCGGGCCGAGGTGTAGTTTTCATAGAATACGGGATTGGTTGATTTGAACTGGCGCATGAGCGGGTCAATACGCTTTTTAAGGATGCTGTCGCCAAGGGCTATGTACTTCCTTAGATCGGAGGTGTATTGCGCTTTGGCATTAATGGCCTCGCGCGGGTTGACTATGGATTCCTGGAAAACCGTAATGGAGTTTTCGAGGCTTGTCATATCGGCCGGGGTTATTCCGAATGCCGCAAGGGCAGCTATTACAGCATTTGCCTGATTGTAAATCTGGCTGCAGATGTCAACGAGAATGGTGTCGCGGGTGCGGTTGAGCTTGCTGTAGGTAAAATCTACTGCTGCGGCAAGCCGGGTGTCGTCGGTTGAGGTTGCATAAGAAAGAGCTGCTCCGGCAACCTTGTGGGTTGCGGTTATGAGTTTTTCGCGCATTTCGGCTTTTTTCTTAGCGATACCGGTGTAGATAAATTCCTGATTGGTGTTTATTTCCTTAATCTTTTTATTGTTATTCCTGAAATCGGAACATGCGGTTGAAAAGGCAGTAATTGCAGACCATAGCGGGCTGTTGGAATCCAATACTCTCTGAACCATCAGAAACATGGAAAATTTGTTTTCTTGTTTGTCGGTCATGATATTAAAATTTTAATGATTAATTATTATGTATATAATAAGCGGCAATATTATTATATTATTATGTTTTATCAAATAATTTTTTATCAATTTTAATCGATCCATTATATGTGCTATTTATGAATCTGTTATTATTATTGGTGTAATGACGAATAATAAATATTGAATTTTTATGGAACATATTTTTACTATATAGATTATTATTGTATTAATCATAAATAAATGCTAAATTGATTTTATTTGTGCGGAAATTGACATGAATTACAGTGAAAATTACAAATACTACAATGCAAAATACAATGTCTGCATTGCAATACACAAAGTTTACTTTGCAATACACAAAATCTTCAATGCAATGTACAATGTTTACCATGCAAAATACAGAGATTACGATGCAATGGCCATAGTTTACAATGCAATGAATAAAATCTACCATGCAATGTACACAGACTTCAATGCAATGTACATAGTTTACAATGCAATGATCATAAACTACCGTGCAATGAACAAGGTTTACAATGCAAAAGACAAAAACTTCGGTGCAAAGGGCGTTGTACTATGTACAAAGTACTCAGTTCACTGTGCAAAGTTCTTAGCAGGAAGCACAAAGTACACAATACATAGTAAAAAGCTTTTGGTACACATGGCAAAGCAAATGGTACACTGGGCAAAGGGTTTGTGCCGTTGTGGGAAGGGGGGTTATTTTGATGATTTTTATTTTAAATTTTAAATATATGCTTAGGTATAATTTTGAAAGGGTTTTTAGTGCCCGGGGCATTAAGAGCAGTTATTCGTTTTTCAGAAGGATCGGGTACGGACATAACAGTGCCCGGACTTTAGCGAGCGGAACCAAAAAATACATTTCGCTGAAGGATTTGTATTTAATGTGCAAGCACCTGAATTGCACTCCGCATGATCTTATAGACTATATTCCGGGCAGCGAACCGGAGGGACATGCGTTGTATGCGCTGCAAAAGAGGGAGTCGCTGGTGGATTTGTTTAATCAGCTTAAGGATGTTCCGCTAGAGAAGATGGGGGAGGTTGAGGAGGCGATCAGGAGGGCGAACGGGAACCATAAGGCAGTGTGAGTGTGGGGTGTGGTGGTAAGGCAGCGTGAGAGTTGAGTGGGAAGGTAAGACGGCGGAACTGTAATACAGTATTGCAGTGAGATATTGAAACTGAGTGAGAAGTTAGACATATAAAATATATGTTTAATAAACACAGTGTTTTAGGTGATGTGCTGTATAACCTATATTTTGCTTTCCTTGATTGGAAAGGGATGTGGAATGCCATACAGATGAAAGCAAAATTATTTTTCTTTCATCTGTACACTTTTTGCTCCGTTGTCCATCTTATTCTTGAAAAGAGTTTTTATGAAATAACAATCATGAATATGACAATGAGCCTCAAACTTGATATTTACTTATTTGACTTTTTTGTAGTTTTTTTGTACCATTGTATGATAAAGTCAAAATAAACCTGATGAAAAGTATCCTTATCTACCCATATTGATATGTATAAACAAAATATACTAATGATGGAATCAAGTTACGTATCAAGCTTAAAACTTACCAATAAATAAATTTCTATCAAAATGAACAATTCAAGTATTGAAAAATTAGCATATCTGATTAAACAAGCTAAAGAAAAAGGATTACCACAACCAATTGTTTTCTTAGGTGCAGGTGCTTCTAGAACTGGTGGTGTTCCTCTGGCCGATGAGATAATAAACGATATACTTGAAAAATATAAAGAAAATCCTGATATTAAATTATTAGATAGTAAATCAAAAACATACAAGAATTTAATGGCATGTCTTACTCCTTTTGAAAGAAAGGAGTTGTTAAATAAATATATTGATAAGGCTAAGATTAACGTGACCCACATTTACCTTGCTCAATTATTAATTGAAGGTTATGTTGACTATGTTATTACTGTTAATTTCGATAATCTGATGTTGCGTGCTTTGGCATTATTTAACAATTTCCCCCCTACATATGATTTATCAAATTTAAAGGATTTAACAACCTCAAGTTTTAAAGAAGGGTCGGTTGTTTACCTTCATGGACAACATCATGGACTTTGGTTATTAAATACCGATGAAGAAATGGCAAAAGTTGATGAGGTTGTACCTCCAATTTTAAATAGTATCAAAAATCAAAGACCCTGGATTTTTATTGGTTATAGTGGTGAAGACCCTATTTTTAAACATATAACGAAATTAGGAGCTTTTGCAAACGGGCTATATTGGGTTACTTATTATGACCATAGCCCAAACGATACTGTTTGTAAAGAATTATTAGAAAAAGCTAACATGAATGCCTTTTTAATAAAAGGCTATGATGCTGACTCCTTTATGCTTAAATTAAATGCAGAATTAAAACAACCACAACCAATAATTATTGAAAAACCATTTACTTCATTAAAGCAGACCCTTGAAAATATTG
This sequence comes from Bacteroidetes bacterium GWF2_38_335, assembly GCA_001769535.1. Classification (GTDB taxonomy): domain Bacteria; phylum Bacteroidota; class Bacteroidia; order Bacteroidales; family GWF2-38-335; genus GWF2-38-335. Next base: position 69,752 of record MEOH01000018.1, on the reverse strand, counting down.
TTGATATTGACGACAAAGAGCATTTCAAAGGGGTAAAAGAAAGGTTGGTAATAGTTAAAAGAGATGTAGATGTGGCAATTCAGCGATTCGAAGTTGGCACAATTAACCCAAATGAAAATGTAAAACAAGAATTTGACATTACCATTTTAAAAAAGCGGATTATTGATAAAATAATAAAAGGTGACTTCAAAGCTGAGGAAATTGAAACACTTGTAGAGCTGGCAAATAATTTAAAAAAGTTAGAAATAAATATGCTTATGGCTGAATTGTTTAATTCATGGGGAAATTCAATTTATGAATTAGCGAAATTGAAAAATGATGAAGGGCTTTTTGAACAGAGTACTGAGAAATACAAAAGAGCATCTGAATTAAATTCAAAATCTGATTCTACTTTTAATAACTGGGGAATTTCAATTTATGAATTAGCAAAATTGAAAAATGATGAAGAGCTTTACAAACAGAGTTTTGAGAAATTCAAAAGAGCAATTGAATTAAATCCAAAATCTGATTCTGCTTTTTATAACTGGGGAAATTCAATTTCTGAATTAGCAAAATTGAAAAATGATGAAGGGCTTTATGGACAGAGTTTTGAAAAATACAAAAGAGCAACTGAATTTAACCCAAAATCTGATTCTGCTTTTTATAACTGGGGAATTTCAATTTATGAATTAGCAAAATTGAAAAATGACGAAGGGCTTTATGAACAGAGTTTTGAGAAATACAAAAGAGCAACTGAATTAAATCCAAAAGATGATTCTGCTTTTTATAGCTGGGGAAATTCAATTTCTGAATTAGCAAAATTGAAAAATGATGAAGGGCTTTATGAACAGAGTTTTGAGAAATACAAAAGAGCAACTGAATTAAATCCAAAATCTGATTCTGCTTTTAATAACTGGGGAATTTCAATTTCTGAATTAGCAAAATTGAAAAATGATGAAGAGCTTTTTGAACAGAGTATTGAGAAAACAACTAAAGCCATTGAATTAGGCAGTGGTTCATATAATTTAGCTTGTATATATGCAAAAAAAAACAATAAATCTAAAGCAATAGAAATTCTTGAGAATTGCTTAAAGAAAAAAGAGATTGATACAACTTTTGTTGCTTCTGATGATGATTGGAAGACTTTTTTAGATAATTCTGATTTTATCGCTTTAATGGAAAAATATAAAAGGGATAGTTTTAATAACTAAACACAATACATAACAATGTATTAGTTAGATTGCTGACGCGGTGGCAATTGCAGCACAATTCTATGAAATATGAATTTGTGAAAATTGAAATTTATATACAATAAAAAGCGAACTCCGCAAATAAAGACGCAATTAGAGGTAATAGAAGGCAATTTGTAAATTCAAAATTTGAAACTCGTTAAAACTGCCTACCTGTTTGACAGGGAAGTACCACACGAGATCTGTAATTAATCAAATAATTTTCCTTACCCCCATTTTATCAACACCCCATAAAATTTCAATAAAAAACACTAATTTAGTCCGTCAAAAGAAAACAGCGTGAAAACCACAATAGAATACCTGCCGGTAAAAAACCAGACTGAGATCAACGGGATTATTTCGGTGATACGGGAGAAGCTGCCTGCGCAGATGGTTATTTTATTCGGGTCGTATGCCAGGGGGGAGCAGGTGAATGATAAGTATGTTGAGGATGGCATTACCTACGAGTACCAAAGCGATTATGATATATTGGTGGTGATGGACAGCGAGAGCCAGGCCGTTGCCAAAGAGGCCGAGAAACGGTGGAAACAGAAACTTAAAACTGTTGTGAATGACAGTACCCCACTCAGCATTATTTTTCATGGTATTGAATACCTGAACAGCGAAATTGAACAGGGCAATTACTTTTTTACCGACATACTAAAAGAGGGTGTTTTGCTGTGCGACAGCGGCAAACATAAACTTTCACAACCCAAACCGCTAAACGAAAAACAACGTAAAGACAAGGCGAAAATGTATTTTGAGAAGTGGTTTGAGAATGCTGAAATGTTTTATCTTGATTTTCAAACTAATTTCCAAAGAGGTATAAATGATAGTAAGTTTTTGAATCAGGCAGCCTTTATGCTCCATCAAGCCACCGAGCGTTATTACATGACTGTTTTATTGGTTTATACTGACTATAAGCCCAAGGTTCATGATTTGGACAAGCTTGATAAAATGGTTTGCAAACTTGACAGCCGGTTTAAAGCTGTTTTTCCAAGGACAACCGCTGAGGAGAAAAGATTGTTTGATTTGCTTAAGAGGGCTTATATTGACTCGCGGTATAAGCTGGATTATAGTATTAAGAAGGAGGAGTTGGAGTGGCTGGGAGGCAGGGTTGGGGTTTTGAGGGGACTTACAAAGGAAATGTGTGAGAAAGTAGTTGGTTGATGAAATAACCAACATCCATTAATATATCATATTACACTTGCAAAAAAGAAGATATATAATCCAAAATTATTACAGGTCAAAACAGAAATAAGTACCTTTACATTATGGATGTATTGACAAGGGAACAGAGGCAAAAAAATATGAAAGCCATAAAAAGCAAGGGCACAAAAATTGAAGAATTGCTTGGAAAAGCTTTATGGGCGAAAGGTTTAAGATACAGGAAAAATAATAAAACAGTTTTTGGAAACCCTGATTTTACTTTTAAAAAACAAAAGATTGCAATTTTTTGCGACAGTGAATATTTTCATGGAAAAGACTGGGAGGTTCAAAAATACAGAATAAAAACAAATACAGAATTTTGGCATAAAAAGATTGAAAATAATATTATTCGGGATGGGATTGTAAATGAAACTTTGTTGAAAAACGGTTGGCAAGTAATAAGGTTTTGGGGCGATGAAATTAAAAAAAATCTTAACATTTGTGTATTGAAAATTGAACAATCAATCAGGGCCAGATAATTATGTTGAAATACTCTGAATTTAAGGAAAAGATAAATATTGAACCGTTAACAGACAATGAAAACGAACAGGCTTTCGTGACTCATTATCTGCATAATTTAGATAACGGGGTTACAAAATTTTTTGAAGACCCCGCAATTAAATACCTTGCAAAATATGAAATTGGCAGACAGAAAAAATTGAACTTTAAATGGGATATTCCTTTTCCGACACCAAAAAATTCCAAATTTAAATTTATTGACCTTTTTGCCGGAATTGGCGGAATCAGGCTGGCCTATCAAAAAGCCGGCGGAAAATGCGTTTTTTCTTCAGAATATAACAAGTTTGCAAAAGTTACCTATGAAGCGAATTTTGGCGAAGTTCCTTTTGGAGACATTACAAAAATTGATGAAAAAAGTATTCCTGATCATGATGTTCTTTTAGCAGGATTTCCCTGTCAGCCATTTTCAATTGCCGGGGTTTCAAAAAAGAACAGTCTTGGTCGCAATCACGGGTTTCTGGATGAAACACAGGGAACATTATTTTTTGACATTGCCAGAATAATAAAAGAAAAAAGACCAAGAGCTTTTATGCTTGAAAATGTTAAAAACCTTATTTCTCATGACAGAGGCCATACATTTGAAATCATATATAATACGCTTGATGAATTAAATTATTCAATTCATTTTCGAATTTTAGATGGAAAACATTTCGTTCCACAACATCGTGAACGTATCATTATAGTTGGCTTTGATAAAAATGCATTTAACGGTAAAGAAAATTTTCATTTTCCTGAATTGCCAGAGGCAAGTCATCAGATTAAGAATATATTAGAAACCTCCCCGGAATCAAAATATACTCTTTCTAATCGTTTATGGAATTACTTACAGATCTATGCAGAAAAACATAAAGCAAAAGGGAATGGTTTTGGATTCGGAATGACTGATATAAATAGTATATCACGAACTTTAAGTGCAAGATATTATAAAGATGGTGCCGAAGTATTAATACCTCAAAATGGACAAAATCCCAGAAGGCTTACTCCTCGTGAATGTGCCAGATTAATGGGTTATCCCGACAACTTTCTTATTCCTGTATCAGATAATCAAGCGTATCGTCAATTTGGAAACTCTGTAATAGTACCTCTAATTGAATCGGTGGCTAAAGAAATCTCTAAAATTATTTAATATGAGTGACTCCGTAAAATTAGCTATAGACTCCGTAAATAAAAGTAAAGTAACATTCTGTAAATTTATTTCGGCCAATGATTCCGGTGAAACAGGTGGGCATCAGGGAGGCATTTATATTCCAAAAAATTCTGTACAAATACTTTTCGATAAACCAGGTAAAAAAGGTGAAAATCTTGAAAGATTTGTAACTATTAACTGGCCTGATAAAACAATATCAAGAAGTAGATTTATTTATTATGGTAAAGGTACTAGAAATGAGTATAGAATTACACAACTAAATAAACAATTACTAATAAATTATTTGTTTATATTATCAAAAATCGATAATGAAAATTATAATGCATTTTTACTAGATGAAGCTGATGCTGTATTATTCCTTAATAAATGTTTTTTGACAAAAGAAAATACCAATCAATTAATTAAACCACCGTCAGATTTGTTTAATGATATCAGTTCACCAATTATTGAAAGTGTACCCGGTCCATTTACTTTGAGCATAAATAAAAGTAATAAATTAAAAGATGGTACTTTTAAAATTCGCCCTGCAGGCAGGCATTTATTGACTATTGGAAGGGATTTAATCAAAGATAATTATGCCGCAATTGTCGAACTAGTAAAAAACTCATATGATGCAGATGCAGACAGGGTAGATATTCTGTTTACGACTATTAATAATAGCACAAGCCAGTCCAACAACGAAAAACAACCAGATAAATTAAGAATTATCATTGGTGATAACGGTCATGGAATGGATTATGAAACAGTAGTTAATAAATGGATGGTTCCATCGACTGATGACAAACTTAAAAGAAAATATAGTCCCAAAGGAAGAACAATGCAGGGAAGAAAGGGAATTGGAAGATATGCTTCATCAATATTAGGAAATGAATTATTGCTTGAAACCTGTTCAAAAGATAAAGAAAATACAACATTGTATATTGATTGGAATGAATTTGAAAACAATGACTATTTAGATGATGTACCAGTATTAATTGAAACCTTCTCTACAAGTGAGTCATCAAAAACAATATTGGAAATAACGGGGGATAAAGAGTTACTCAAGTCTTGGTCAAAGGCAGAAATTGAAAGTTTAATACTTGAATTAAAAAAACTAAAAGTTCCTTTTGGTGAATTTTTTATAACTGACAAATTTGATATTAATCTTGTTTTTAAAAATTTCCCGGTTATTGGTTATGAAAATACTACAATTGATATTAAGCCATTTCCATTACCAGATTTGTTTGATTATAGGATATCTGGAAATATTACCAATACTGGTATTGCGAGATTAAAATTTGAAAATAATTCAGTAAGGGGAATTATTCCTGAATATTATGAATTTCAAATTATTTTAAAAGAAAACGAATCTTTTTGTGGTGAAGTATTTATAGATTTTAAGGTATTTGATCGTGAACCAGAGGCAATACAAGGATTAATAGACAGGGGGCTTTCTGATCCTGAAACAAATAAAAAATTAGGCAGGAATGAAGTTAGAAATTTACTAAATCAACTTTGTGGAATTGGTATTTATAGAAATGGTTTTAGAATAAGACCCTATGGTGATCCAGGATACGATTGGCTATTACTTGATAAAATTAGGGTTCAAAATCCGTCTTTCAGGATTGGGAGTAATCAAGTTATTGGATATATTGGAATACAATCAGAAGAACTATCAAAATTAGATGAGAAAAGTGCTAGAGATGGGCTAAAAGAAAATGCTGCTTTTTATGGATTATTAAAGATTGCAACTATTTGTTTAAATCGACTTGAAGAAAAAAGGTTTGCATTTCGATCGAAGACCGGGAAAGGAAGATCTCATGATAAAACAGATCAATTAGTTGAGAAATTATTCAATTTATCAGATTTAAAATCTGAAATTAATGAAGAATTTAATAAAGTTAGCCTTGCTGAAGATGTAAAGAATAAAGTTGCAAATTTAATTGAACAAAAAGAACTTCAAAATAATGCAATTGCAGAGGAATTAAAGAAAAAAATAGCAGAATATCAGGGTCAGGTAACATTGGGCAAAATAATAAATATCATTTTACACGAAGGGCGTAAACCATTTATGTATTATACAAATCATATACCTCTTCTTAAAGCTGAAAGCCAATCTCTTAAAAGTAAATTTGAGCAAGTACTATTTGAGTCTATAATAAAAAAGATTGAAGACATTCAATTCCAGTCAGAAATTCTGGTTGATTTATTTGAAAAAATTGATCCTCTTGCTGCAAAAAGACGTGATAATAAAAAAGAATTTTGCATTTTCGAGGCTATTGAAACAGTTAGGTTGGTATTTGAAAGTGAATTAATTCGATATGGCATTCGATTTGAAGTTAATTGTCACTTAGACATAAAATTTATTGGCTGGCAAAGTGATTTTTATATTACAATCACAAATTTGGTTGAAAATAGTATCTATTGGTTAAAGGAATCTAAACAGACCAATAAAACAATCAAAATTGATGTTAAAATGGTTGACGGATGTTTCATTTTAGATTATTACGATAATGGTTTAGGAATAGATGTCAAATTTATTGAGGACAAATTAATTTTTGAACCTGGATTTACGACAAAGACGGATGGAACTGGTCTTGGCCTTGCTATAGCAGGGGAAGCAATGGACCGCAATAATTGCCTTTTGAAAGCAGAAGAAGCAGAAGTAGGAGTACATTTTATTATTGAATCAAAAAAAATAAACAATGGAACAAATTAACATTTTGATATTGGAAGATAGTGATTCTGATTATAAAGATATTCATTTAACTAGTATTGAATCTTTCAACAAAACCAATAATTCAAATAAGGTAAGAGTGACGGATCATCGTGCGAGAACTGTTGAGGATGCAGGAAAATTATTAAACTCTGAGATTTCTTTTCATTCTGCTATTGTTGATTTAAAGCTTAATCAAGAAAGAACTGCTGATGAAGGAAAAGGAAATGAGTTAGTGGGTTTAATTCTTGATAAATACAGAATCCCAATTTTTGTTTACTCAAAAAATACTACTCTTCTAGATCCCAAATTTGAGGATAGGAGAGGAGTTTTTTTTAACACATATAACAAAGGAAATAAGAACTTTGTTGATATTTTAAATGAAATTAAAAACATTAATAATACCGGAATTGTTGAAATATTAGGTAAAAGAGGCCATATCGAAAATGTGCTTGATAAAATATTTTGGAGACACATTTCAACTTCTTTAGGAAATTGGTTTGATGTCACAAAAGACAAAAATGAGAAAATGTTACTAAGACATGTTTCTGAATATATATTACAGTATTTGGGGTTTGACGAGTCAACAGGTGAGTATGAACAATTCCACCAAGCTGAATTTTATTCAATTCCCCCAGTTCTTGATAAATTAAGTACAGGTGATATATTATTAAAGAATGGCTCAGAAGAACATTTTGTAGTTTTAACTCCATCATGTGATCTCGCTCATGCTGGTAAAACAAAAGTTGTCTTAATAGTAAAAATAATACCTAATTCAAATGGTTTAATTTTGACATTAATTAGTAGTATAAAAAAGCTTAAATCTCAACAAGAAATTCCTGATAAAAAAAAGGAATATGATAAGGTTAAAGCTGATTTATCAAACCTTATTTGTAATAACTATTCTCCAAAGTATTACTATTTACCATCAACAAAAGAAATAGTTGGTGGCTTAATTAATTTTCAGGAAATAACAACAGTAAAGAAAGATTTAATTGATTCTAGCATTTCAGAATATAAAAGAATAGCTTCTATTTCGTCTTCATTCATTAAAGATATTGTTGCAAAATTTTCAAATTATTATTCTCGACAAGGAGCCCCTGATTTGAATAAAGAAGACATTTTAGCTAAATTATTGGATTAATTTATAATTTTTGGATACTCCGGTGATATTGACACCTTGAAGGTTTTACTTCAAAGAATAGATGTCTCCTGACATTTTTTTAGTTTTTTTCCTTTTAAACTTTCGCCTTTTAGTTCTATCCGGTGCGAAGTATGGACCAACCTGTCTTGAATTGCATCTGCAACAACAAAAAAGAATACCCCCATATCTTTATCTCAATGAAAAATTCCCATATTTTTCGTTTTTTCAAGTACTTTAAGTACTTTAGCTCACTTTATACAGTATAAAAATGAAAATAATAATCCCCATGGCAGGTATGGGAAAGCGGATGAGGCCACACACACTCACCATTCCCAAACCACTGATACCGATCGCCGGAAAGCCAATCGTTCAAAGACTTGTTGAAGAGCTGTCAAAGGTTTGTTCCGAAAAAATTACCGAAATAGGTTTTATTATCGGTGATTTCGGTCCCGAAATTGAAGACAGTTTATGCTCCATAGCCAAAACATTGGGGGCCAATCCTAAGATTTATTATCAGCATGAGGCGCTTGGAACAGGTCATGCCGTGCTATGTGCCAAAGAATCCCTTGAGGGCAAAGTGATTGTTGCCTTTGCGGATACGCTTTTTAAAGCCGACTTTAAACTTGACAACACAGCCGAAGCCAGCATTTGGGTGCATAAAGTGGAAGATCCGTCGGCTTTTGGGGTGGTTAAACTGAATGACAAGGGTTTTATCACCGATTTTATTGAAAAACCAAAAGAGTTTGTTTCTGATCTGGCCATCATCGGAATCTATTATTTCAGGGATGGGGAAAGACTGAAAAACGAACTGCAGTACCTGATTGACCACAAAGTTATTGTAAACAATGAATACCAGCTTACCGATGCACTGGAGAACATGAAAAACAAAGGCGTTGGATTTACAACAGGAAAAGTTGATGAATGGCTCGACTGTGGAAATAAAAATGCCACCATTTATGCAAACCAACGCATTCTGGAACATCACCGCTGTGAAAAACTGGTTTCGGATTCCTCAAAAATAATCAATTCCATTATCATTGAACCCAGTTTTATTGGAGACAACGCCTTAATAACCAATTCAATTATTGGTCCGTATACCTCGGTCGGAAGGAATTCTGAGGTAAATAACTGTATGATAAAAAACAGTATTATCCAGCGGAATTCAAAAGTTAAAAGTATGAACCTGGAAAATTCAATGGTGGGTAATTACGTTGATATAAAAGGTGACGTCTCTGAAATGAACGTTGGAGACTATACCTCATTCTCAAAATAAGACAAAATGTACAGATTTATTATTCCGGTCCTTGCCCTGATTATTGCCGTCAACGTTTCTATGGCTATGCCAAAGAAGAAAAAGGAGCTTACTGAAAACGAGAAAATTGAATTCAAAAATGCCTTTTATGAAGGGAACAAGCAAAAAATGCTTGGTAATTTAAGCGAGGCAGCTTTATATTTCAGTAAGTGCATACAAATTGATAATAACAGTGCCGCTTCCTATTACGAGCTTGCAAATGTATACATGGTCCAGGGCAATTACATGGGCGCCCTGATGCATTCCGAAAAAGCAGCCTCACTTGATCAGACAAATATCTGGTATCATTTACAGCTTGCTTCACTGTATAAGCAAAACAGTTTGCCCGAAAAAGCAGCAGATATTTATAAACAGATCATCAAATACCATCCCGATGATGTGCAGTTGTATCTGGAGCTTGGAATGTTACTGACAAAACAGGAAAAACACAAGGAGGCCATTAAAACCTATGACATTGCTGAAAAAAAAGGAGGAATCAATGAAGCGGTAAGTTTGGAAAAGGAACGGATTTATCTGTTGCAGGGAGAAAAAGAAAAAGCACAAAATGAGATCATCAAACTAATAAATGCCAATCCCGGAGAACCCAAATATCATGGATATCTGGCCGAAAGTTATATGGAAAACAATCAGTTTGACAAAGCACTGGAGTCTTATAATAAAATTCTGGAGATTGATCCGGGACACGGACTTGCTCATCTTTCCTTAGCCGAATTTTACAACAAAACAGGCAAGTTCGATAAATCTTTTGAACATCTTAAAAAAGCTTTTTCCAGCGATATGATGGATATTGATACCAAAGTAAAAATGCTTTCGGGTTTTATTCCTTATGCCCAGGAAAACCAAGATGTTAAAACCCAGTCGGCTGCTCTCATTGAAATACTCCTGAACACCCATCCCAACGAAGTCAAAGCCCATAATATCAATGCCGATTACCTTTCAATAATAGGAAAACTGAAGGAAGCCCGCACCGAATATCAGTATGTGCTTAGTCAGGTTACAGATAAGTATATCATCTGGGAACAGCTGTTGCTCATCAATAATGAATTGGAAGATTTTGAATCGATGTATGTCGAAAGCCAAAAAGCCCTTGAATTGTTTCCGGGGCAACCCGAGCTTTACCTGTTTAACGGTTTGGCTGCCACAAAATCAGGCAAAAACGAACAAGCCCTGATTACTTTAAACAAAGGAATTGACCTGGTTGTTGAAAACGACCTCATGGTGGTACAATTTTATTCCTTCATGGGCGAGGCCTATAAAAACCTTAAACAGTTTGAAAAATCAGACAGTATTTATCTGCAGGCATTGGATGATTTTCCCACAGACAGGTTTATTCTAAATAGCTACAGTCTCAGTCTTGCCGAGCGCAAAGTAAACCTTGACAAAGCCACTGTTATGATAAAAAAAGCGTTGGAGGGAGAACCTGAAAACCCCGTATATCTTGATACATACGCATGGGTGCTGTTTAATTTAAAAAGTTATAAAGAAGCCAAGGAAATAATTGAAAAAGCAATTAATTTTGGGGGCGGAAATTCAGCAGTAATAATTGAACATTACGGTGATATATTATTTATGAATGGCCTTAATGATGAAGCCCTGATCCAATGGAAAAAAGCCAGGGAAATGGGAAAAGGAACCGAATTGCTTGACAGAAAAATTGAACAGGGGAAATTAATTGAAAAAATGTAAATGAAGGAAAAGAAGACCATTTTAAAATTCATTTTTGTTTTATGTATTGCCGCATTTATTTCTTCGTGCAACACCACTAAAAAAACTGTTACCGTTGAAAAGGAACGGGATAAAAAACTCAAACAGATTCCTGAGAAAAAACTCATTTCACATCTTCAGGAAAACTACTTGAAATACGATAATTTTTCGGCAAAAGTCAATGTGAAATTTGTCTATAAGGACAAAGACCAGTCTGTTAAAGCCCAGATTAAAATTCAAAAAGACAGTCTGATCTGGATTTCAATAATTCCGGCCCTTGGAATCGAGTTTGCCCGGGCGCAGTTTTCAATGGACAGCGTGAAATTCATTAACCGCATGTCGAACGAATATTTTGTGGGCGACTATAAATATGTCTCCGAAATGTTTCATCTTGATCTCAATTATGAGGTTTTGCAAGCCCTGCTCATGAACGAATTGTTTATCTATCCGAGCCCCGACGACTCGATCAAACTCAGGCAGTATTTTAAATCGGAAGTAGATTCATCAAACTATATTCTTGAGTCGACACGTGAGCGTAAAATCAAACGTCAGCTTAAGAAAAACAGGCTTGACGGACTGGTGGAGCAAAATATAAAAATCATTCCCGAAACATTTAAAATTGAACATTGTGAAATAAATGACTATGGAGCTGAGTTAATATTTGAGATAGATTACTCTGATTTTGAACAGCTGGAGGAAAACAGTTTGTTTCCCAACCATTCACGAATCGAGGTAAAGTACGGAAAGGAAGTCATACAGATATCATTAAAATACAGTAAACCTGCAGTTAACAAGAAGGATATAAATTTTAATTTTGTGATTCCCGAGGATTTTAAAAAGATAAAGTAATTATGAACCGAAAAATAAACATACCAAAAATAGTATTCCTGATGATGGTCGTGTTTATCTTCGGTGCTTTGGGTACGTTGTCCGGACAATCACAGAAAGAACTGGAGTCGCAAAAAAAGAAAAATCAACAGGAACTGAAAAAGCTGAAGGAGATTCTTGCCGAAGCCGAAAAATCAAAATCGCTCTCCGAAAACAAGCTTAACCTTATCAATAAAAACATTGAAGTAAGGAAGGAACAGGTAACAATCATATCCAGTGAAATAGGGATTATTCAGGAAAAAATCGAAGAAAACACCGAGGTCATCGTTTCGCTCGAGGGCGATTTCAAAAAACTGAAGGACCGTTATGCAAAAATGTTGTATTTTGCTTACAAACACCGGCATTCCTATTACCAGCTTATGTTCATCCTTGCTGCCGACAATTTCAATCAGGCCTATAAAAGACTGATGTACATCAAGGAATACACCAAATACCGGAAAAAGCAGATCTCCATCATTCAGACCACCCAGAAAATGCTTGCTGAAAAAATTTCGTCGCTCGAAAATAAAAGAAAACAAAAAGACAACCTGATAAAAGAAAAAGAAGCCGAAACCATAAAACTCAGCAATGAAAAAGCTGTCCAGGCACAGGAAATCAACAGTCTGAAGAAAAAGGAAAAGGAAATCAGGGAAAAGCTTGCCGAGAAAAGAAAAGAAGCACAGAAAATCGAAGCCGCCATTCAAAAAGCCATTGCCGAGGCACAGGCAACTTTGAAAAAGACCAATCCAAAAGCAGATGCAAGAACCATGTATGAATCGCTCACCAAACAGGAGAAAATTGTATCGGACCAGCTGGGTTCGAATATGGGCGGACTGCCCTGGCCCACCGAGCGCGGGGTTATTTCATCAGGTTTTGGAAAGAAAAAGGTCGAAGGTCTGGATGTGTGGGTCGACAACTCAGGCGTTGACATTACAACCACCAAAGGAGCCAATGTAAGATCTGTATTTGAAGGAAAAGTGATTCAGATCATTTCACTCCCCACAGGCACCAAAGCCGTGCTGATGCAACATGGTGTGTATTTTACACTGTATTCGAACCTGAAGGAAGTTTACGTGGTGGTTGGCGACAAGCTCGACCGCAAAGAATCGGTGGGCGTTGCCTATACCGACCCTGATGACAATCAAACGATTGTTCATTTTGAAATCTGGAAAGAGTTTACCAAAATGAATCCTGCCCTGTGGCTTGCCAATTAGTTTTGAGTTAATAAAATATTTCCTATTGCTTTTATCCTTAAATTTGTACTTTCAACAGTGAACTTTAAAACTTTAAAAACTAATTTATGTCCGTACTTTTGGAATATGCCATGTTTCCCACCGACAAAGGAGGAAGCGTAAGCGAATACGTGAGCAGGGTCATTGAGATGATCCGCAATTCGGGAGTCAGTTACAAGCTTACCCCAATGGGCACTATTATCGAAACCGAAACCCTTGACGAAGCACTGGAAATTGTAAAAAAATCATACGAGATACTCGAAAAAGATTCGGGCAGGGTTTATTCGAACATCAAGCTTGACATCCGCAAAGGAAGAAAAAACTGTATGACCGGAAAAATTGACTCCATCGAGGCAAAAATAGGCAAAGTGAACAAATAATGACCATCAGGCACCTGATCATCCTGCTGTTCCTTTCGGGAATGACTTTTTCATCACGGGCACAGTGTGAATCAAAAAACACAACCTTTTCGCCCGGGGAAAAACTGGAATATGAAATTTATTACCAGTGGGGATTGATCTGGGTGAATGCCGGGGAAGTGTTTTTTAAAGTTGATACGGCACAGAAAAACAATAAACCGGCGTATTATATAAAAAGCTACGGATGGACACATAAAGACTACGACTGGCTTTTTGCCGTGCGCGATTATTACGAAACCTGGGTTGACCGCGAAACACTAAGACCATTAAGCTTCAAATGTAAAACCTCCGAGGGAGGATATAAAACATCGGCTGCATACACCTTTGATTACAAAAAGAAAAAAATTTATACCCAGACAGAAACCTCCGATGAGCCATTTACCCTCGACACACTCAATATCAGTACCTGCATCAATGATGTGCTTTCAGCGCTGTATTACGTGCGCAACATGGATTTTTCAAAGGCCGAGATAGATAAAAAGATTCCGGTTACCTTCATCATCGAAAACCAGACTTACAGTGTGTACGTCAAATACCTGGGGAAAAAGATCATCACCGGACGGGACAAGAAAAAATACCGATGCCTTAAGTTCAGCGCCTACATGCCCGATGGCACCATTTTCAACGAAGGCGAAGGGCATTATTTCTGGCTTACCGACGATGAGAATAAAATTCCCTTAATGATAACTGCCAATATTTTCATCGGGGCCATTAAGGTTTATCTTGAAAAAGCCGAAGGTCTCAGGTATAAGCAAAGTTCAATAGTTGTGAAGAAACAATAGTCACGAAATCTTAACCCGAACGAAAAATCTGCGAAACAACCCATTGAATTCTCCAAAAAAATGTATTTTTAAAGAAAAAAATTCATGGAAAATTTCAGGATTCTGATAGTTGATGATGAACAGGATATCATTGAGTTTATCTGCTATAACCTTAAAAAAGAGGGTTTCCAGGTATTTTCGGCCACCAACGGGCTGCAGGCACTTGAAGAAGCCGTAAAAGTAAAGCCCCACCTGATCCTGCTTGATGTGATGATGCCCGAAATGGACGGTATTGAAACATGCGGCGAATTAAGAAAACTGAAAGACATGCAGAAAACCGTTATTGCCTTTCTGACAGCACGCAGTGAAGATTACTCCCAGATAGCAGGCTTTGAAGCCGGCGCTGATGATTATATTTCCAAACCAATCAGACCAAAAGTGCTTATTTCAAGGATTAAAGCGCTTCTCAAAAGATACGATCAAACAAGCGAAACAACTTTTTCTCAGACTTCACAAGCAAACAAAGTTCTGGTCATTGACCGGGAGCGATATCTGGTAATTTTCAAGGGCGAGGAGCTTAACCTGCCAAAAAAGGAATTTGAATTGTTGTCACTGCTCGAATCAAAGCCTGGCAGGGTTTTTACCCGCGAAGAAATTTATGATATTATCTGGGGCGATGAGGTGATTGTAGGCGACCGTACCATCGACGTGCACATCCGCAAACTACGCGAAAAATTGGGCGATGACCGCATTGTTACCATTAAGGGTGTTGGGTATAAGTTTGTGAATGTGTAAACTGCAATGTTAATTTATTGTTATCCGATTTCTGTTTTTGTTAACCATCATTTAACCAATTCGTAATAATTAGCTAATCACTTGCCAGTAAAACATGCCCTATCTTTGCCTTGTAACAAAATTACAAAAAGATGAAAAAAATAATTTTAGTATTAAGCATTGTTTTTCTGGCAGTAAGTATGAACGCAAATTCTGGCGACAACGATAAAACAGCCGTAAAAACCACTCAGGTTAAAGGAAAAGTTGTTGACGTCGTAACCGGAGAATCACTTGCCGGAGTACAGGTAAAAATTTCAGGAACAAATCAGGTGGTTTATACTGATTTTGATGGAAATTTTGTCATTCAAAACATTCAGCCCGGCAAATATAACATCGAAACAAGTTATATCTCCTATCAGTCAAACACACTCAGGGAAGTTAACCTCACCAGCATAGATAACAATACTGTGAAAGTTGAAATGCAGGTTGTGTCAACAAAATAAAGTTTTAATTTTATTTATATACAATGAAAGGTCAAACAGTTTAGTTTGGCTTTTTTTTTAATTAAATTTGAGCATGAAAAATCTTTTATTATTTATATCGCTTTTTCTATTTGTATATCCTGTTTTTTCGCAGATTACCATTAGTGAAGACGGCATTTACCAAGACGAAAAAGGCAATTTGTATACCGGTACATATACCGAGTTTTATGCAAACGGAAATAAAAAAATTGAACTCAATCTCATTGATGGCAAAAAGAGCGGAACCGTAACCCTTTATTTTGAAACAGGAAATGTGAACGAAATAAGGTCATACAGTGAAGGTGTAATGGATGGCGAATGGACAACATACAATGAAACAGGCATAAAAACTGCCAAGGCTCTTTATAAAAAAGACAAAAAGGATGGTCAATGGTTGATATGGGATGAAAAAGGAACCCTGCGATATGAAATGTATTACGCCGATGGCAATAAAACAGGCGTTTGGAAAATGTGGGATGAAACCGGGGTTTTAACCAGCGAAAAAAAATATTGATGGTAGAGGCGCAATATTTTGCGCCTCTATCAATCAATATTTGCCTCTATCCAACCATATTTTGCGCCTCTATCAATCAATATTTTACGCCTCCGTATAATCAAATGTGTTTCCAATAAAAAAACCTCCGGCAAAATCGGAGGTTTTTTATTCATAATATCAAGACCCTCAATCAATCAAATAACTAAATCCGATGGAAAATGTTCTTCCCATGCTGTAACTCTCAAACACATACTGTTTTTCTTTGTAGGTATATGTTTTCAGGTAAGTGTCGTTCAACAGATTGGCAACTGAAAGTTTCATAGAAATGTTTTTCCCGAATTTTTTACTGATGTTAAAATCCAACTGATGTCTGGGCTGTTCGTAAATGCTGGGTGTTCCGCCAACCACAACCACCGATAGTTTTTCACCTGTTACATTGTAGCTTATTGTTGAAGAAATGCCGGTGCTGTCGTGCTGGTAATTGGCCGAAATATTTATAATATACGGGGGCTGACCAAACATCAGGCGGGTGTTTTTGTGGTAAGGGTTGGTTGCGTGTATAGCCACAAGTTCCAGCGAATCAATGCTTACTTTTGATTTAACCAGTGTAATATTAACCCCGAGTTTTATATTTCTGAGAATTCCGATAAAGTCAAGGCTTTTTCTGAACTCAGCCTCTACACCTCCCACAATTGCTGTTTTCACATTCCTGTATGTAAGTTCAGGATTGGCTGCCATGGGATTGAATGTTCGTTCAATGGGGTTGTTAAATCTTTTAAAGAAACCGCTGAAAGATATTATTTCTCCTCTTTTTCTGAATGTTTCCCATCTGATATCCAGGTTGTCAATAATGGTTCGCTCAAGCTCCGGATTTCCAATAATTGTGAAGTCACCCAGAAAATCGAAAGAAGAATACGGAGCCAGTTCCCTGAAAGTTGGCCGCGCCAGTGTTCGGGCGTAGGCAAAACGAAGGTTTGTGGTATCCTCTTTCAGAAAATAAGTCAGGTTGACAGCAGGTAACAAATCTGCCTCATTAAGTTCGCCGGGTTCTTTTTCGGTGTCATAACTTTCGACCAGCATTCCGGTTGATTCCAGGCGCAAACCATAGGTTGCCCTAAGTTTAAGGCCAAGTGGCATATCTGCCATGAGATAAGCCCCCACAACATTTTGGGAAGCTTCATAACTGTTTTTTATATCAGTGGCATCTTCGACATAGAGGCCATAGGTTCCTGATGAGCCCGGACCGATATTTTCATCGGAGAGGTAATCATCAATAATTCCGTTGTATGATCCGTTCTGGTCTTTATAGTCAATCCTTCGCTCGGTAAAAATCCTGTATTTTTCCACATAGGAGGCGCCAAATTTTAATTTTGATTTATCTCCCAAAAAGGTAAATGGCTTTTCAAAGTTCACTTTATTGTCCGAATTTCGTTCCCACATCTCCCTGAAATACCTTACCGGCACTCCGTATACCGATGGTCTGATATGAAAAAGCGTATCGCCTTCGGAGTTGATATTATAGTCGGTTGAGAAAAATCTAAGATCGGGCTCATCCTGTTGCGAAACGGTAACCGAGCTGATCCAGTTTATTTCGGTGTTTCCCAGGTTTTTCAGCAGATGTTTTCCTTTGATTTGTCCTGAAGTAAATGCCCGTTGAAGATATTGAATAGTTCGTGTCTGGTAAACCATATCCGGATCATCGGAGGGTTTTCTTCCTTCCTGAAAACGCGCAGTTGTTTGTCCGCCCTGATTACGAATAAAGTTAAACCCAATTTTACTGTTTTCGGAGATTTTGAAATGAAGATTTGCTATTGCACCCATAAGGACTTCCTGAGTGCCTTTAGTATCATTGAGATTGAGCTCAGTGTTAAGAAACTCTACTTCATCCACATGGTCGGTGAGTTTAAACCGTCCGGTAAGCCCGTCATCATAAAACTGAAAATCACGTTGATAAGTCAAGCCAAAAACATACCCGAAGGGTTTTCCAAAAAGGCTGTCCTGATTTCCCACAGAAATTGAATGGGAATGGTTGAGGAAGGATGGAATTTTTTCGGGATCCATTTGTTTATTGAAAGATCTGGTGATCTCATCAAGCGTGGTATTGTCAAAATAGAGGTAGGGGATTTTTCCTTCGGCAGCATCGGGAATTTTCCTTGATCCATCGTCAATGCCAAGCCAATCGAGACTTCCTCCTTTATATGACAGAAAATCTTTGTTTAATGATGCGTTGGTATTGTATCCGAAGGAAGTTGAAAACTGAAAGGTATATTTCTCGGGAAAATCTTTCGTGATGATGTCTACCAGACCGCCGGTAAAACTCCCCGGCAATTCAGGCGAAAATGATTTATAAACCATCATGTTGTCAATGAGGTTTGAAGGAAAAAGGTCCATTTGTACAGAGTTTTTGTTTGGATCGAGTCCGGGTATTTCAGCCCCGTTAAGCAGTGTTTTACTATAACGGTCGCCCAGTCCGCGCACATAAATATATTTTCCTCCTTCAACTGAGATTCCGGTAACCCTTTTCAGTGCTCCGGCAGCGTCAGAGTCGCCCGAGCGTGAAATTTGTTGAGAAGAGATTCCGTCGAGCAGGGTAGGTGATTTTATTTTTGCCCTGTCAATTGCTGTTTCTGTGTGAGTGACTTGTTTTCGCACAACAACTACCGCTTGAAGCTCGAAGGAGGCTTCGCCCAGGGTAAAATTTATTACAGTCACATCACCTTTTTTGATGGTTACATTTTTCACATCCTGAGTTTCATAGGAGATAAAAGAGCATCTTAAGGTGTAGGAGCCTTCAGGAATTCCTGAAATGGTAAAGTTTCCGTCAAAATCGGCCATTGCCCCATAGGTGGTACCCACTAAAAACACATTGGCGCCGATAAGATCGTCGCCAGTTGATTTGTCAATTACTTTTCCCCTGATCGTGCCCTGGGAGTATAGAAAATTGCTAAGAATTATCAGAAGTCCCGTAAAAAATATCTTTCGCATAAAATATCAATATAAAAAAGCGCGCCGGTAATGCCCGGCATCACCGGCGGCTTTATTAAAAATCCTATTAGTCAATAATGTATGTGTTTACCAAAGTCCATCCTTCAGTCCAGTTAACAGTACCAAAAGCACCCCTGAACCCGGCAGATTCCAGTCCGGATGGCGCAGCAGCAACATTTGAGAAAGCCACTCCGCCTGAAGTTGGCAGTACCCTGAATTGGTTTGAAGCATCGGGAGCGGTAAGTCCCGGGTCTGCAACATTGTTATTGTTGTCAACAAAATAATTTTCAATGGCTGTGTTTGCAGCAGCGAGGGCTGTGGCGTCGGCAGCATTGGCACTTGCAGCATCGGTAACAATTTTAATCAGATTGGCAGTGTCGTTTGCAGCAACATTCCAGAAAATATTGTTTTTTAAAGCCAGATCACCGGCCTGAAGTCTTGCATAGCTGTGGTCAGAAGTCGCCAGCATTTCGATGTCAATGCCTTTTTCCTGGTTAAGGAAAATTGAATTGGCATAAGTTCCGCCACTGTTGTCTCTTAAGGTAATCATTTTCAAACCTTTTCCGGCACCTTTTCCGATGTAGGTAACGTTATAAATTTTTGGAGTAGAATATGGTGTTCCGTTTTCTGGATCAGTTCCGCCGTCATGTTCGCCCATTCTGTCGCCGGCATCATCATTGGTGAAATCCTGAACAGCAAGCCAATACTGACCTTTTCCATGAAATCCTTCATCATAGTCGAAAGAATCATCTCCGTTGAAAGCAGAAATAAGGTGTTTGGCTGTAACAGCACCGCCAAAAAATTCAAATCCGTCGTCTTTGTTTGCAATAACTTCAACGTATTCAATTGTTGTTCCGCTTCCCACAGCACCGAGGGTAAGTCCGTTTATTTCATTGCCTTCGCCAATGTCGCTTCCGCCGTGACGGATGGATACATATTTAAACACACCTGAATTATCAGCATCATCGGTGCCACCGTAGATGCCTCTGGGTTCGCTGGTAGGAATGCCTTCGACAGCGGTTTCGCCCGGAGTTGAGTTTAATGTTGCATTACCCAGGATGATTACACCGCCCCACAATCCACGGGCAAGATTATCCACATTTCCGTTTAGGTTATCAGCTTCAGCGGTAAAAATTATGGGTTGCGAAGCTGTTCCTTCGGCATAAATTTTTGCGCCTCTTGAAACGATGAGAGCGCTGGCATCTTCACCTGTTCCGGGTTTCCCTTTAATAATAACTCCCGGCTCAATGGTCAATACCTGTCCGTCATTCACAAACACCATTCCTTCGAGAATATAAGTGTTTCCTGTTTTCCATGTAACGGTTCCGGTTCCAGATCCGTCATCATTTATAGTTATTGTTTCGGAGGTCGGTTCAGGATCATCTTTTTTCTTGCATGATGAAAATCCAAGCATAATTGCACCTGCAATTATCAGTGTGTTTTTTAAATAAGCTCTTTTCATTTTTATTTTCATTTTATTGTTATCAAGTATTTCTGATGCAAAGTAAGCGAGGTAAAGTGACTTGAGTTTTAGCTAATGATTATGAAAAGGTTAATAAAAAAAGACTTTGTATATAATATCTTAAAGTACGCTTAACAATTTGGTAAACCCCGGGGTATAATTTCGCAAAGAAAAAACTCATAAACCTTTTTATGGAAAAGAAATACAAGATTTTACTTGTGGACGATGAACCGGATATAATTGAATTTATCAGATACAATTTAATAAAGGAAGGTTTCGAGGTGTACCATGCAGAAAACGGGATCAAAGCCATTGAAATTGCCAAACAGATTGAGCCACATCTGATAATTCTGGATGTAATGATGCCGGGCATGGATGGAATAGAAACCTGCAGTTCCATCAGACAGATCAGCAATCTGAAAAAAACCGTGATTACATTTTTAACAGCCCGTGGCGAGGATTATTCGCAGATTGCAGGATTTGAAGCCGGGGCAGATGATTATATCACCAAGCCGATAAAGCCAAAAGTATTAATCAGCCGAATAAATGCGCTGTTAAAGCGATTTACAATTGAAACCGAAGAACCGGTATATGAAATGAATGGTAAAAACAGCAGAATAATCATAAACAGAGAGAAATATCTGGTAACAAAAAATGGTCAGGATCTGATTCTGCCAAGAAAAGAATTCGAACTGCTTGCATTGCTTGTTTCAAAACCCGAGAAGGTATTTACCCGTGAGGAAATTTATCAACTTGTATGGGGTTCAGATATTATTGTGGGCGACCGCACCATTGATGTTCACATACGCAAACTGCGCGAAAAAATCGGCGAAGATCATATTGTCACAATTAAGGGGGTTGGGTATAAGTTTATGAATGAATAGGGTATTTTTATTGTAACTAAATTTTTGAAAGTTCTCGACATTTTGTCGGAATAAGCTGAACAGCCTTCGACAAAGAAAATTGCCGTGGTAAATAAAGTAACGCTCCGTTTTTTTATACAAAGACACTCCTAAATGATCATCCTGAAGATAAATTAAGACAGGTGGGTTAATATTTTCCGGCACACAAATCTCAAAATCTGATCATTAGCAAAATGGTGCATTTTTTTCATCAATTTTTCATTTTTTTCTTATGGAATTTTAAAATCCTTTTCCCTAATATGTGTGAAACGAAAATTTATCTATAACGCCTAAACTAAACTAACATGAACGCTTTAAAAACCCTCGGAATTATCGCAGCTTTCGGATTAATGATTTCATCATGTACTCCGGTTAAACATTGTGAAGCCTATACCTCAAACGACAAACCAAAAACACAAATAACCCCTGCTGAAAAAGCAGTTGAACTTGCCTTTGATAACGGCCAAATATATTCCTAAGACACCGCCATACGCAGCGGTCCTTTCTTAACCAGTAAACTTTGAAACCAAAAAAGCATCAGTCTCCCCGGCTGATGCTTTTGGCTTTTAAAAAATATCTTAAAATTCAGTTTTCTTAAATGTCTGAGTTATTAAAATAGCTAATTCCTAATAAGTAAGTATATGGATTTAAGAACAAGGAACAACGATTTGTGATTTTAGAATTTGACTTCAATATTCTTAGATCGGTGTTCCTTGTTCGATATTTTCCTTTTTTAAAGGTTTTTATAGTCTCCATATAATATTATGATGGTTTGCTAATTTCAATTTAAAAAAAACCCCGGTTTTAAGGCCGGGGTTCTTCTGATCTTTATGAGATCTGAATCATCCTTGCAGGTTTTGGCTTAAGCTCTTCACGTTTGGGAAGCGATAAGGTCAGAATCCCATTTTCATACTTAGCCTGAATCTTTTCGCTATCGATGCTTTTTTCATCAACGGTGAAAGATCTTTCGAACGATTGATAGCTAAACTCCCTTCTGATAAACCCTTTGCTATCATCCTGCTCCTCATTGTTGATCTCATTTTTTGAAGAAATTGTGAGACGGTTGTTTTCAAATTCAACCTTAAAATCATCTTTTCCAAATCCCGGTGCGGCTACCTCAATCTGAAAGTCATTTTCGCTTTCTCTGATGTTCACTGCCGGAGCCTGGTTGCTAAATCTCCTGTATACGGGTGTGTTAAAGAAACTGTCTGTGAAGAAATCATCAAAGAAAGTCGGTAACACATTGTTGGTTCTTTTTACTATTGTCATGGCTTTGTCCTCCATAATTTTTAGTTAAACTTTTAATTTTTTTTATTTCTGATGGAGATATTTCAAATTAAATACCAAAGGTGAAAATTGACATTTTTGACCGGAATTTTACTTTTTTTGGTGACAAAATGGCTTATTTTGACAGACTGTAGTGACAAAATGGCTTATTTTTTTGGTGAATGGTCGCGATAGAGGACAGCTGAACGGTGTTTTTTTGACCCCTTAGTACATCAGTAGCAGTGCGTATTTTTTACCAAAAACTGAAAATATTTCAAAAAATGCTTGACAAACCCCCTTTTCATATATTATGTTTGTGGCTGATTAAAAAAAACAAAAGTGAAACAATTTGTAAAATATTATTTCTTTTTCTTTAAAACATGACCGGGACTGTTATGCAAAAACTTATTATATACAGGTCCCGGAAATTTTTCGGGACTTTTTTTTTCTTGCCGCTGTTTGGCCGATTCCCGATAGCGATCGGGAGCGCGAATGAATTATTAAAAAAGATAAATGAAAAAACATAGAATTGACATATTAAACAATACTGAAGATTCCGGGAGGATTATAATGCCCGGTACTCATTGTAAAAACATTAAAACCAAAAACTGCACTCCCGATAACTGTCGGAACGCGGCTAATTTTTTCTTTTTCTTCTATTACAGACCAAAACCGGGACTGCCATAAGATATTAATATAAAGATATTTAAAAGGTCCCGGAAATACTCCGGGACTTTTTTTTGTTTAGCCGCTAATGCGTGAATGAATTTTTATAAAAAGATGAATGAAAAAATATATGAATTACACATTAAACAATTCTGAAGATTCCGGGAGAATATTACTTTCTGGCATTCTTTGCAAAAACATTAAAACCAACATTCGCCCATTAGCGGCTATAATATAGCAAAGCAATTTCTCGCAGCGAAGCAAGAAATGCTCGAATAATTTTAAAATGAAAAAAATGATAACACAAAAAACCATCACTGAGGAATCCGAGAAGATAATTCTGCCCGACATTCATTGCAATAACAATAAAACCAAAATTAGCGCATTCGCGGCAACTTTATTAGTAAATAAAACCGCCATCCTCGGCAACGAAGGATCTTTTCATGAACTGGCTGCTGATAAATATTTCGGGAAAAATTCCGGGAAAATCTTTTGTCACTCGTTCGAAAAGCTCATTGAAACAGTTAGTTCTGGTGAGGCGGTGTCCGGACTGATGGCCATTGAAAATTCGGTTGCCGGCTCACTGATATCCAATTATCCGCTGCTTAAAAATTCTTCTTTGTGCATTTCTGGTGAAATCATCATCCATGTTCAGCAAAACCTGATGGCCCTGCCCGGACAAAATCTGAGCAATATCAAAAAAATATGCTCTCATTACATGGCCATTGAACAATGTCGTGGGTTTCTCGACAAATTAAACGGCATTGAAATTATTCCGGGTGGCGACACAGCGACCAATGCCATCAAAATCAGCCGTGAAAAACTTTTGGGAGTGGCCACCATTGCCGGAAAAAATGCCAGCGAAAAATACGGTCTTCCAATTATTAAAGCCGGTATCGAAACGAATAAAAACAATTATACCCGTTTTCTGGTTCTTAAAAAAAATGACAATTCCTCCAATGAAAACGCAAACAAGGCCTCTCTGACTTTCTGCCTGAGACACGAAAAAGGAAGTCTGGCTGCCGTGTTGTCCGTTTTGTCTTTTTATGGTGTCAATCTTTCTAAAATCCAGTCGGTGCCAATTCCCGGAAAAGAATGGAAATACGATTTCTACACCGACTTGCTGTTTGACGATTATAAAACCTATCGTTCGGCAATCTCTGCAATCAAACCACTTACAGGAAACTTGAAAATACTTGGAGAATACAGTGAGAAATGAAAAGAGAAAAAAACATAATTGGTATTGCCGGCCTCGGCCTCATGGGATGCAGTCTGGCCATTTCCCTGAAAAAATCGGGATTTGCTGCAAAAATTATGGGATGGGACATCAATCCCACTCATTCTTCTGCTGCAATTTCACTTGGTTATGCCGACGCCATCGTTCATCCCGCGAATATGCCCCAATGCTGCGACCTGATTGTAATTGCAGTGCCCGTGAATCATATTCCTGATCTGCTTAAACAAGTCCTGGACCGTTGTACCAATCAGGTAGTTACTGATTTGGGATCGGCCAAGCATGAAATTGAATATTTGCTCGAAAACCATCCGAACAGATCAAGATATGTGGCCTCGCACCCCATGGCCGGAACAGAAAAATCAGGTCCGGATGCCGCAATCCCGAATCTGTTTACCCATAAAACCGCCATCATCTGCAACAAAGAAAAAAGCGATTCTGATGCGCTCACTCTTGTATCCGGAATGTACAAAAGTCTTGAAATGCAAATTGTCTATATGGATTCTGAAAGCCATGATTACGGGTGCGGACTGATTTCCCATCTGTCGCATGTGTGTGCTTATGCGCTGGCGCTCAGCGTACTTGAAAAGTCAGTTGACAAAGAAACCATTTCGGTTTTAGCAGGCGGCGGATTTAAATCCACTGTGAGAATTGCTGCCAGCTCGCCCGACATGTGGGTGCCCATCTTCATGCAGAATCAAAAAAATCTCATTGCCGGCATTGAAACCTGTATTGAAAAAATGTGCGCTTTTAAAAACGCCATACAGTCTGGCAATTCTGAAAAATGCCGCGAACTAATATCCTCCGCTAATACCATAGAGGATTATTTAGCCCCAAACAACTCCCCTCCCATGGAGGGGTCGGGGGTGGGTATCCCCTCCCTCGGAGGGGTCGGGGGTGGGTCAACCCACCCCCAGCCCCTCCAAAGGAGGGGAGTGGCTCAGTTTTCATAAGAGCATTGTCTGAAACAAATAAATAAGTCAAATAATATGGAAGAAAATCTCAAAATCGAACTTTTATCCGAATGGATACAAGAGGCCAGCAGACCGGTGATCATTGCCGGGCCTTGCAGTGCCGAATCATGCAGTCAGGTCATGGAAACAGCCCTGGAACTGAAAAAAAGAAACGTTGATGTGTACCGCGCCGGAATCTGGAAACCCCGTACTCGTCCCGACACATTCGAGGGAGTGGGATCCGAAGGACTCAAATGGTTGCTGCAAGTGAAGCAGGAAACAGGGATGAAAATTGCAACCGAAGTGGCCAACGTGAAACACGTGTACGAATGTCTAAGGTACGGAGTGGACGTGCTCTGGATTGGCGCCCGCACCACCGCAAACCCTTTCGCTGTTCAGGAAATTGCCGACAGTCTGCAAGGCGTTGACATCCCGGTGATGGTAAAAAATCCCGTAAATCCTGATGTGGATCTGTGGATCGGTGCCCTCGAACGGCTGAATAAAGCGGGAATCAGAAAACTGGCTGGCATCCACAGGGGTTTTTCATCTTATGGACCAGGTCGTTTCAGAAATCTTCCCCAATGGCAAATTCCGGTCGAAATGAAGAGAAGGATGCCGCAATTGCCTTTGATTTGCGATCCAAGCCATATCACCGGTGATAAATCTCTTCTCAGGGAAGTCTCACAAAAGGCCATGGACCTGAATTTCGATGGATTGATGATCGAAGCACACATCAATCCCGATGAAGCGCTCAGCGATAAAAACCAACAGGTAACGCCATCTGAAATGACCGAGATAATTGAAAGTCTGATCCTGAGAAAAATTCAGGTTGACGACCGCATCTTAAAAACCACCCTGGGCGAACTGCGCCAGCATATCGACAGTCTGGATGCCGATCTCATCGACACTCTGGCCCAACGCATGGTGATTGCCGACATCATTGGCGGTTATAAAAAGGAAAGCGGCATTACCATTTTGCAATCAGACCGGTGGAATGAAATCATGGAAAAACGCCTGAAAAACGGAACAAAAAAGGGCCTTAGCCGCGATTTCATGACCAAACTACTGCAGGCCATTCATCAGGAATCGATTAACAGGCAGACCTTGGTTATGGGGAAATAGATGTTGTATATTTGCATTGCTGAAATTGCTAAGCGGGCTTCTCTTAGCTCGCAAACTTGATTTTCCGCTGCTTTGCGGCAGAAAGGAAAATCAATTACTCTGCAATTACCTTTTTGCTTATACAATCATTTCCATCAATAATTCTAACAAGAAACAGTCCGTCACCACCCCGGGTAGTTACAGTTTTTTCCAGTTTGCCTGAGAAAGTGTCGGAATATATGATGCGGCCTGAGGCATCGTACACATAAATACTTGCGTTTTCATTTTTTGCAGTGTAGATGACATTGAATTCATTGCGGAAAGGATTTGGATATACTTTAAAATTTTCGTCTTTTGGCTGGATAACAACCGACGGATCGCAATTCCATTCAGCAATAAAACCTTCTCCGGTTGTTGTGGAGTTTGTTCTCTGACGGATGGTCAGACTTCCGTTTGTGGCAACAATGGTACCCGGACTGCCGGTAGTGTTACAGAATTTACCAAAAGAGGGAGAATCGGAATCGGGTCCGTCATAAATCCTAATGTTGTCGTTGTTGCAGTCTGTTCCTTCCTGAAAATCAAATAATGTAAAAGTGAGTACAAGCGGTGTGTCTCCTTCGGGGTCAATGGTGATAAAGCTGTATGTGTTGTTTTGGTAATTTCCATCTCCGCCACTGTCTTTCAGAACACCTGAACAACATGTTTGAACAGAGCCTTCTCCGGTTTCGGGCATTAAAGCCGAACCTGTGTTATCAGAGCTAATATTTACAGCATCAGTAATTGTATAGGTTGCTTCACCACAAAGTCCGGATGAAGAAGTAAGTGTAACAGAATAAATACCCTGAGAAGTATAGGTGTGAACAGGATTTTCTTCGGTGCTGGTGGTTCCGTCACCAAAATCCCAAAGCCAGATTTCAGAGTTGGTACTCTGATTCATAAAGGTAATGGTCACGGGATTTGCACAGAAAGTTCCGTTGCCTAAGGTAAACAGACTGGTCACTTCATCTGCATCAATGGTAATAGTCAGGTTAAAGGTATCAGAATCAAAACTATTTGACACAATGAGCTGAACGTCGTATGTTCCCAGCGAAGCATAAGTATGCAAAGGGTTTTGCAAGGTACTTGTGTTTCCATCTCCAAAAGTCCAGTTCCAGGAGTCTGCTTCTCCAGCAGATAAATCAATAAACTGCACTTTTCCTTCACAGGCCAAAGCTACTGAATAGTCAAATTCGGCAACCGGAGCATATTGCAGCGAGTACAAATCTGATTCCCAAACACCTCTTCCGTAAGTCGCAGCGCGCAATTTTCCAGTGGCATACTGAATTTCCAGTTCGTTTACGATGACATTGGGCAACCCGTCATTAAATGGAATCCATTCACTCATTGCCTTGTTTATATAATATACACCCAGGTCGGTTCCTGCATAAAGAGCATCGTTTGAATTTTTTTGATAAACACTGCAATTAATGGGGATGTTAGGCAGACCGGATGAATAATTTGTCCAGTTGGTGCCTGCATTTTCTGATTTATAGAAACGCTGTCCGGTTGTATAACCCGAAAAGGATACAAATACTTTTTCGGGATCGTATTGTGAAACAGAAAGATAGGTTATATTATTTGGAGAAAATCCCGAGCTAACGTTTGTCCATGTCAGTCCGCCGTTCTTTGTCCTATATACATTACTTGATGTTGCAATATAAATATAATCGGGATTTGATGGGGCAACAGCAATAGCAACTATGGTTGCATAAGTTCCCGAAATAGCTTCCCATGAAATACCCTTATTCAGTGATTTGTACAGTTTGGTAAAACCTGCATAAAGAATATCGGGGTTTGTTGGGTGCATTACAAATGGAGTAACCCATCCTCCATCACCGGCTCCGGCTGGTTTAATACCCGTCCAGTCCAGTCCACCGTTATCCGAACGGTACATGTCTCCATAATAATACTCGGCATAGATGATATCAGGATTTGTATAATCAACAATACATTCCATTCCGTCACCGCCAAGGATTGCCGACCAGTTGGTGCCGTCCATTTTCATGGAGCCGTTGTCCTGTGCTCCCACTGCCAGGATATCGGGATTGGTAACGGAGGTTCCCATGCGGTAAATTTGCAGAATTGACAGTCCATCGCTGATATCTGTCCAATTGTTTCCTCCATCGGTGGTTTTGTATAATCCTCCGTCATTTCCCGAATACAGTGTGTTGTTAAGGTAATTGTAATCGAGGGTGTGAACATCGGCGTGTACATAGGCTGCATTGTCGCCATACCAGTGTGAATTAATCTCCCAGGTTGTTCCGCCATCAGTGGTTTTCCACTGGTTAACTCCACCGACATATACCTCATTTGCATTGGTTGGTGATGCGGCTATGGAAAGGTCATACCATCCCTGACCTCCGGCATCATCTCCGTTCGAAGACCATCCCAACAGGTTAATGGATGAGGCATCAATCATTTCGGTCCAGGTAACACCCTGATCGGTTGATTTGTAAAAGCCCAGAAAACCATAGTCGTCACTGTTGCATGCTAAAGCATAAACATAATTTGGATTGGCCGGAGTAACGGCAATTTCAAGTCTTCCGATTTCAGGATAAGGCAGACTATCTGATGAAACAGAAAAAAGCTCACCGCCGTCCACTGATTTATAAAACCTTGATGAGCTGTATTTGCCGGCATAAACAACAGAAGGATCTCCGGGTTTGAATTCAACATCTTTAAAGTGTCCCATAATTTTGTTATCCCAGGTAACGCCCCCGTCGGTGGTTTTTTCAATTCCGCCGTTTGTTGCAGCGATCAGTGTTAAAGGATCGGAGGGATGCATGATCAGCCTGCGGGTGATTTTAAAACTTGACACACCATAGGTCAGTCCGGTGGTATTCCAGGTCAGTCCGCCATCAGTACTTTTTAATACCCCGATGCTGTGGGTATCGCTGGCATCTCCGTCGCCTGTGGCAATATATATGATGTCGGGATTTGTATAATCAACGGCTATATCAGAGACCCCAAGAGAAGGCAGGTTTTCGGTCAGCACAGTCCAGGTAATTCCACCATCGGTTGTTTTCCACAATCCTCCGGATGGCGTACCAATCCAGAAAATATTCGGATTGGAGGGATGAAATTCGATACAATTAATCCTGCCGGCTCCTCTTTTTGTACCGCCATTGTCAAGTGGTACATCCACAGGTCCTAGCAACGACCAGGTTGCTGTAACATCTTTGGAACCATTTCTTTTCTGCTCTTCGAGCCAGGCATTCCAGAGGGCATCCGGATTAAAATTTCCGGATGGATAAACCCGGGGTTCCATGAAATTTTCCCAGCGTTTAAATTGTTTCCACCCTTTGCCTTTTTCGATTTTTCTATCTTTCCAGTAATCATTGAAAGCTTTCTGAATATCATAGAAATTATAGGTTGTGGTAAGGCCGTCTTTCTTTTCAAGGGATTTCATCCATGGCTGCGAATAAGTTGCGGCCGAAAAAATCAGAGCAAGAGAGAATACAAAAATTGTCTTCATAAATTGAAAATCTGTGTAATAATAAAATCAGAAGGCAAAAATACTAAAAAAGATCACTGCCAACGCACTTATCATCTGAATATGGCTTAATATTATACGAAAAACACCGTAATGATATCAGAGTAATAACCTAACATTAAATTAACATTGTCTAAACATTTTTTTAAAATGTTCATAATACCTTGCACAAAATTTTTTGAATGGACATTATCCTGATCATGGTGGTTATTCTTGTTGCCCTGGGCGTTTTTTCGCTGATTGTCGGGGTAAGCAATGATGCCGTTAACTTCCTTGGTCCGGCCATGGGTTCAAAAACAGCCAGTTTCAGAACCATCCTTATTGTTGCGGCACTTGGAATAATTGCCGGCGCTGTATTTTCCGGCGGAATGATGGAAGTTGCGCGAAAAGGGATTTTTTATCCGCAAAATTTCTATTTCGATGAAATAATGATAATCTTTCTGGCCGTTATGCTCACTAATGTGTTGTTGCTGGATTTTTTCAATACTTTCGGATTGCCTACTTCAACCACAGTTTCTCTCGTTTTTGCCCTGCTGGGGGCTGCGGTAACCGTTTCGTTTTTGAAAATGAATGAAGGCCCGCAGATGATCATCTCCGAAGATGGTGTCAGGAAAATAGCAGATATGGGCGATTATATCAATACCGAAAGGGCTTTGCTAATAATTTCCGGAATACTTGTTTCCATAATCATTTCATTGGTGTTGGGTGCATTGGTTCAGTGGTTTTCCCGCTTACTTTTCTCATTCAGTTACGAAAGAAAACTGAAATATTTTGGCTCGGTTTGGGGCGGAATGGCCATCACCTTTCTAACCTATTTTATCGTTATCAAAGGGGCTGAAGGAACATCTTTTCTGAGCGAAAACACACTTTACTATATCGAAAAATATACGGTCGAAATTGTTTTATCAAGTTTTATTTTCTGGACTTTGCTGATTCAATTGCTTTTTATTGTCTTAAAAATCAATATTTTTAAGTTTATTGTTCTTGCCGGAACTTTTGCACTGGCAATGGCTTTTGCAGGCAACGACATGGTAAACTTCATCGGGGTCCCGCTATCGGGAATGGACTCATTGGGGCATTTAACACCGGGGGACAATCATGACCCCGAAAACATCCTGATGACATTTTTATCAAACCCCATAAAAACCGATTCTTTTATGCTGCTAATTGGCGGATTGATTATGGTAGCCACCTTATGGCTTTCGGTTAAAGCGCGCACAGTCATAAAAACATCGGTCGACTTAAGCAGACAGCAAGACGGGTTTGAAAGATTTGGTTCATCAATGTTTTCAAGATCCATTGTCAGAATCAGCCGGTCGACCGGAAACAGCATAGCAGCCATTATACCACAAGCTATAAAGCAAAAAATCAAAAAAAGGTTTGAACCTCCTCTGGGCTCCAATAAACACCTTGATCGTGATGCGCCTTCCTTTGATATGGTAAGGGCATCATCAAGTCTACTCGTTTCAGCAATTATCATTGCTTTTGGAACATCCCTCGGACTTCCTGTTTCAACTACCTACGTCACTTTTATTGTGGCTATGGGTGCTTCGCTGGCCGACGGGGCATGGGGACGAGAAAGTGCTGTTTACAGGGTAACCGGAGTGATTACCATTATTGGAGGGTGGTTTTTTACTGCTTTTTCAGCTTTCACAATTTCTCTGCTGTTGGCTTTGATTTTGTTTTTTGGAAAACTTCCGGCAATTATCATCCTCTTTCTCGTTTTTGTTTTCCTGATGATCAGATCCTGGAAGATTCACCGCACACGGCAAAAGGAAATGGAGGAAACCGAGAATGAAACATCCCCCGAATTATGGGAAAATGAAAATATCCGAATGAAATGCTCAACAACTGTTCTTAAGATTCTTGAGCAATCATCGGCTATATATTCAAGTACAATTGATGGACTTATTAATGAAGACCGCAAAAAACTCAAAGAACTGCTTAAAACCATCCATGAAGTAAATCAGAAAACCAAACGGCAAAAAGACAATGTTCATTTTACTATTTCCCTGCTCAAGGAAGATTCGGTAGAAACCGGTCATTTCTATGTTCAGGTGCTTGATTACTTAAGAGAAACCGCACATTGCCTCACCTACATCACCGAACCGGCATTTAATCATGTAGACAACAATCATGGCGGACTTTCGTCATTTCAGGTGTCGGAAATCAACCAGATAAAAATCAGATTTGTCGATTTTATGGACGACCTGATGTTCCTCATAGAAGAAAATAATTTTTCAAAAATTGACCTTGTTATCAGAAAACAGCAGGAGTTGCTCGATAAAATTCAGGAAATCAGGATCAATCAGGTTAAAATGATTAAAAATGATGAAACCGGAACAAAAGTCAGCCTGCTTTACCTCAATATGCTCCACGAAACAAAAAATATGCTGCTCTTTTCAGTTAATCTGCTTAAGGCGCAACGCGATTTTATTATCTATTCCAAATATAAATCTGAATCTGAATGAGACTACTTTTTTTGCCATTAGCTATGCTGTTTTTCCTTAAAATTAGTGCGCAGGATAACACTGAATTCAAACCATCCGGAAAAACATTCGGAACTGTTTTTACAAACTTCTCAGGAATCCTTTCTGAAGGCGACCATGCCTCGTCTTTCGAGATCACACGGGCGTATCTGGGACATAAATATCAGATGGATGAAAATTTCAGTGCTACTGTCAAACTCGACATCGGCTCAATAAACGATGAATCGCAGTATGCCCTGATCAGAAGATACTCCTATTTTAAAAATGCTTTCCTGGATTACAAAAAAAACAAACTGTGCATGCAGTTCGGGTTAATTGACCTGTATCAGTTTAAAACTACTGAAGAGTTTTGGTCGCATCGTTATGTGTACAAAACATTTCAGGATCAGCACAAAATGGGATCAAGCGCCGATCTAGGTGTAGGTGTTAAATACAATTTTACTGAAAAAATTTCGGCCGATGGCTCGTTTTTTAACGGAGAGGGATATAAAGATCTGCAAGCCGATAATACTTACGAAGGAGCAGTAGGAGTAACTATAAAACCAATTAAAGGATTAACAATAAGAGGATATGGCGACCTTGCAATAAAAAACGTGAGCAAATATACTTTGGTCGGTTTTGCCGGATATAAATTTAAGGAAAAAGCTACTGCGGGCATTGAATACTCATATCAGTCCCATAATAAATTCAACGAAAACAACAACTATGGAGGTGTATCTGCATTTTTAATGGCAAACGTGTACAAGAAATGGGAGGTTTTTGGCAGATACGATATGATTTCATCAAACAAAGTTTTCGAAACCGATTTCAACCCATGGAACTATTCAAAAGACGGGCAACTGATTATCGGCGGAGTGCAGTATGCACCCAGAGAATATGTGCGGTTTTCGGCAAATATTACCCACAATCTTCCCGACAATCCTGATAATGATAAAATTACTGCCATAAACATAGATCTGGAATTCAAGTTTTAGTTTTGTCTGTACAAAATTCTTTATATCTTTGAAAAAAGCACTTTATGAAGACTTTTTCACCCAAACAACTGGCCCTGATTATTGCTTTTGTGGTTGCACTGCTCTCGGCAGGCTTTCAGGTCCTTTTCATTTTTACCGATGAAAATGTCTTGGCGAAATTTATAATCGTTTCTTCTTTATCTGTTTTTATTGTTGCTTATGTGCTTTCTTACTATATTTTCAAAAGTTTTATTCTGGAAAAGATCAAACCCATTTATAAAACCATCCACAGCATCAGCATTACCGATGAAAAACTCACCGAAAAATTTGAAGACAAAGACATAATCGGAATGGTTTCGCAGGAGGTGAGCGATTGGGCAAAAAATAAAACAAGACAGATATCCGAACTGAAAAAACTTGAAAAATACCGCAAGGAATTTCTTGGCAACGTTTCCCATGAAATGAAAACACCAATCTTTAACATTCAGGGTTATGTGCTTACTTTACTTGACGGCGGACTTGAAGACGATACGATTGCAAGACCCTATCTCGAGCGTACCGAAAAAAGTATAAACCGGCTAATTTCCATTGTGGAAGATCTTGAAACCATTTCAAAACTCGAAGTGGGCGAGCTGGATTTAAAAATTGAAAGATTCGATATCGTGCAACTTGTGCGTGATATATTTGAATTTCAGGAAATAAAGTCAAACTCCTTCAATGTGCAACTGGTGATCGGAAAAAATGCCGAAAAACAAGTATTTGTAGAAGCAGATAAAAAACAGATTTTTCAGGTTATCACCAACCTGATTGTAAACTCGATCAAATACGGCAAGGAAGGCGGAACCACAGCTATTGATTTCTTTGACATGGATTCCAATATCCTGGTTGAAGTCACCGACAACGGCATTGGCATTGAGGAAAAGCATCTGCCCCGGTTGTTTGAGAGGTTCTTCAGGGTTGACAAAAGCCGCTCCCGTGAAATTGGGGGAACCGGACTGGGTTTGGCCATAGTTAAACACATCATCGAAGCTCATAACCAGACAATCCACGTGCGAAGCAAAATCGGCGAGGGAACTTCGTTTGCTTTTACGCTTAAGAAAGGGTAAAATCAGCTATTTTACTATCAGCTTTTCAGAATTAACTTCCCCGGTTTTCACATCATAAAGTTTTAAGAAATATATACCATCCGAAAGATTGGTTCTGTTTATAATTACCTTGTTGTAGTTTGTCGTTTTTTCAAAAACCCTGTTTCCTGTAACATCATACAATTCAACTATGTGCAGATTATTTCCTGGATTCGGAAAAAACACATTTGTTTCATTGACAAATGGATTTGGATATACCAGTACTTTCTGCTCTTTGGATACTGGCAATGTGTTTTCGGTAATGATAAACAAACTATCGGAAACAATATTCCATGCATAGTTGGTAATAACCGGATCATTATAATCGAAAACAATACCGGCCCTGTTTTCAATTAAAGTGCCCGGTAAAAGGTTGTTGTGCTGATTGATACTGAAGGTTACCATTCCATGGCTCATAGGCTCGTTTATGTTTGAATCGGGCAGTAAAATATCGGTAAAGGTGTATTTAAGGATATTAGACCCTAAAATGTTATAAGTGCAGGGGTGTGAACTGATCCCGTGAACAAAACTGGTAATATCAAGCGTGTTTGGAATTGTGTCGTAAATGACTACATTGAATGCGGTATCTGTTCCCGTATTCTGAAAATATATTACATACTCCATTTCAAGGTTTGACTCCACAAGGTGCATATCAGAGACACCGGCTGGGTAGACAATCTTTTCATTTGGATCACTTGACAAGGTAGCTATACCACAAAAAATATCAATAAAACTATCGTTGTCATCCTCAGGAACAACAATAATCTGACCCAATGATTCGCCGGTAAGATCACCACAATCCTCTACAGTCTCCTGTGGATGTGAATTGCCGGGATGACCTGGATTTTGGTCTGCCTCCAATCTGATTGCCAAGCCGTTAGTAGGATGACAGATTTCGACGGTTTCTCCACCTGTTAGTTGGAATGTTCCGGTAAAAACTAAAATATTATTCTCGTAAATTCGATATTCACTGGCGGTAACCATATCACCATCGCCCGGATCGCCTGTGTTGGTGATGGTAAAACAAGCCAGAAAAACGGAATCCTCAACACATGTGCCTTCAACCATTACGCTTGAGTGATCCCATTCCGAATCCGTTATACAAACCGAATCGGGGAAAATATGGGCCTGTGAACAATATGTGTTTCCAACTTCCGCATCACATGAAACTTCACAGAAAATAGTAAAATTACCACTTTCAAAAATCGAAATATCGCCCAGTTGAAATTCATAGTTATTATCTGAAACCTGTGTCCAGGGAAGTGCGCAGCTTACGGGAACAATATAGGGATCAAATTCAATCAGAACATAAGCATCGCTTGCAGTTACAGAACCGATATTTGAATATGATACATAGTATTGAGTCCCGAAACACGGTCTTATTAAACTTGAAGCTATGTTGACATTCAGTAACTGGCAATCGATATTAGGTTCTAAACCAAAATCAGCATTAAGCAGGGTGTCGTATGTTGAAGCAAAATTATAGTCAATGAACCCTGTGGCAGGACATGCCACTCCCCATAAATTACCGGGAGTAATAACAGTAAGGTGCTGTTCTCCAGACTCACAATCAATAAAAAACTTTCCTTGGTCATTGGCTATGCAAAAATCCTGACCTCCATTTCTTTCAATAAATGCCAAAGGAAAGGGAACTTCACCGGAATCAAAAATACAATTGCTGTTTTCATCAATAAAAACTGTTCCTGAGATATAATTGGTGAAAGTATTTCCAAAAGCGTCAAACTTATAGAGCATCAAATCAGAATTTTTATACCCGGCAACAATACATCCTCCATCTTTTGTTGAACAAATCCTGACAGGAAACTCCGAGTCATCATTTACGATATTTTTAACCCATAAAGTATCCCCTGAACCGGTAAATTTAATAATCACAATATCACTTGAATCAGAGATATCTGAAAAATCTGCTCCAACCGCATAATAAAAATCAAAATAAGAAGTGTCAATGTCGTATATCCTGTCACAATTTGTGTCAAATAATATGTTCCAGATTGGTTCGCTGATCCCATTGGTTTTCAATAAAAGAGGGCCTCCGGTTTCGGTATCATATCCTCCGAACATCAATCCGAAATCTTTGGATTCAATAAAATTTGCTGAACCCCATTGCCAGTCAAGATCATTCCAGTATATAATGTTTCCAAACTCATCATACCTGATGATTGCGTCGTTAAAGGAGGAATATGTTCCATAAACAATTAAATCATGATTAGCCGTTTCAATAAGATTTTTATAATTATAAATATAACCGACATTTTTTGTCCACAAGGTATCACCCGAAGGATTTAGTTTTATGAGGTATTTATCAGCGTTGCTTTGAGCGATGCAGACAAAGGTATTGTCATAAGCCCGTGTAATGGACTTTGCATCAAGAATGTCAGAAAAATCAATAATTCTTGACCATAAACTGTCACCTTGAGAATTTGTTTTTATCAGAATTGCTTCATCTGTTGTAAGGTTGTTGCTCACAATCATATAATCACCATCAAAATCCCTGACCATTTTTTTTGGCCGAACATTTCCAAGCTCATATAATCTGGAATTCAGAAGTTGTCCATATTTATCAATATGCATTATTCGAATATCCCACCCGGCAATTAAAGATCCCTCTTCGCATAATACAATATATGATGAATCGGTGTTTTGATAAATATTCAAAGGATTCTGACTTGAGGGAATCGGATATTGGTAGTTCCATCCCTGAGCATTAATAAAATAAGTATAAAACAGAACCCCTGCCAAAAGAGTGTAGATTTTTTTCATAGTAATAGGAATTAGTTAATTAATAGACTCCAAAAACAAACAAAAGGTTGCTTAATATCAACCAATTAAAAAAATGCAGGCATTGATCTGCATTTGGAAAGCTAAGGGCAATTCAAAAATTGTAAAATTGGTTTCTGAATTTGATAATTTTGAACCAAGAAGTTTTTTAAAAATTCCCTATCTTTAAACCCGCAAAAAACATCATTAATATGAAAAAATTATTCGTCCTTTTGCCTTTCGCAGTAATCATTATGGTTACAGGATGCGGCGAAAAACAACAAGAAAAGAAAGAAACCAAAAAGGAAACTAAGGTTATAACCGAAAATAAATTGTCGGCTGATCATCTGATTCTGGCAACTTTGTGGTACCAGAAATCTGCTGAAATGCAGGCGCTGTATATCCAGTCATACAACTGGGCTAAAAGAATTATTGACGAAAAAATCAGCAAAAAATCAGCAAAAAAACCCGCTGTGATCCTGGATATTGATGAAACAGTTCTCGACAATTCACCATTCGAAGCCAATTGCATTGCAACCGGAATGGGTTATTCATCTGAATCATGGAATGAATGGAGTGCTATGATGAAAGCTACTCCGCTGCCCGGAACCATTGATTTTCTTAACTATGCCAAATCAAAAGGTGTGGAGATTTTCTACATCACAAACCGGAAAACTGCCGAAAAAGAATGGACACTTACAAACATGCAACAATTGAACATTCCCTCTGCCGATACCGCCCACATCCTTTTCAGAACAGATGGTTCGGGAAAAGAGCCGCGCCGGAAAATGGTGGCCGAAAAATTTGATGTCATCCTCCTTATTGGCGACAACCTTGCCGATTTTTCTGAATTGTACGAAAACCGCGACGACCAACTGGCTAAAAACATCGTGGAAAAAGACAAGGATAAATTCGGAACCGAATACATCATCCTGCCCAATCCAATGTACGGCGAATGGGAAAACGCCTTGTATAAATATAATAAAGACCTTACCGAACAACAAAAAGACAGCATCCGCAGAAATGCTTTAATAGGATATTAAAACAATTTTTTATTTAAAATCTAACAAAAAACAATATGAAATTATTACTTATCAGCAACTCGACCAACGCAGGTGAAGCTTACCTCGATTATCCAAAACAAAATATAAAAGCATTTCTTGGAGATAAACCCGTAAAGGCATTGTTTATTCCCTATGCCGGAGTAAGTTTTAGTTTCAGCGAATATGAAGCTAAAGTTAAAAACCGCTTCAACGAAATTGGTCATGATATAATTTCGATTCACCGCTTTTCAGATCCTGTTAAAGCAGTTAAAGATGCCGATGCCATAGTTGTTGGCGGAGGAAACACCTGGCACCTGCTCCGTCTGATCCACGATAACAACCTGATTGATGCAGTAAGAGAAAAAGTCCTTTCCGGAACTCCTTTCATTGGCTGGTCGGCCGGCTCAAACGTGGCCTGTCCCACCATCAAAACCACCAACGATATGCCCATCATCGACCCACTGGGTTTCCACGCATTCAATTTTGTCCCCTTTCAGATCAACCCGCATTATCTGGATGCCAATCCCGACGGACATGCCGGCGAAACCAGAGAACAAAGAATTGAAGAATATCAGGTGGTAAATAAAGATGTTTATATTGCAGGATTGCGCGAAGGATGTATGTTCGATATTCATGATAAAAACATTCAGCTCATCGGTAAAAAACCATGCCGTATTTTCAAGTTTGGTAAACAGCCGATCGAATTAAATGCCGGTGATGATTTCAGCTTTTTGCTGGGATAAGTATAGTTGAAAGTCTGATAGTTTGTTGGTTGATGGGTTTATAGGTTGATGGGACGATGGTTCGATGTTTTGGACCGTTCTACCGTTTTAAATACCGATAAAGCTTTTCCTTATAAAATACCACGGCAAAGAAAACACCAAAAAGGAGCGTGTTGACAATCAGGGAAACAGTCATGGAATCGATTTCAATAAGTGTGCTTCCAAAATACAATCCCAAAGCCACTGCAAAATAAAATCCGATGGAAATAAAATCATATTTTACGGGGAAGTGCTTCTGCCCCCAGAAGTATGAAATGGCTGTCATAAGGAAATAGCAGGCAATAGTAGCCCAGGCTGCTCCGCGATAACCAAACTCGGGTACCAGAACAATATTCAGTAAGATGGTGACCACTGCACCAATGATGGCAATTACGGCCCCGTATTTTGTCAGGTTAGCCAGTTTATACCACAGGGACAGGTTGTAAAAAATCCCGAAGAATAAATTTGCCAGCAAAATAACCGGAACAATATCGAGTCCTTCGTGAAATAAACTGCCGATAAAATATTTCACAATGTCAATATAAAGCATTACACCAAGGAAAATGATCAGACCGAAAATCACAAAATATTTCAGCACTTTGGCGTAGGTCTCCTTTGAATCTTTTTCCTTTGACTGGGCAAAGAAGAATGGTTCGGCGGCATACCTGAACATTTGGGTGAATATTGTCATGAGTACGGCAAGCCGGTAATTGGCGCTGTAAATTCCCAGCTGTTTTAGCTGGTCTTCAGAATCATCCACAAGATATTTCAACATGATTTTATCACCATGCTCGTTGATCATTCCGGATGCCCCAACAATAAGAAGGGGAAATGTATATGAAAGCATTTTTTTCAGAAGAACAAAATCAAATTCGGGCTTCATTTTTACAAACTCGGGCAGCAAACAAACAAGGGTAAAGGCGGATGAAATAAAGTTGGCAATAAATATGTATTCCACACTAATCTGAACCGAATGGGGATCGGAAGCCGACCATTTTTCATAGTAAAAATATGCATTCAGGGCAATATTGACCACAACGGAAAGAAATTTGATTGCTGCAAATTTCATGGCTTTATTTTCCTGACGCAATTTTGCAAAAGGAATGGACACGATGGCATCGGTGGCCACAATCGCAGCAATCCAGATGATAAAATTTCCCTGTCCGGGGTAAGACATCAGCGAGGCAACAGGATCTGCAAAAAGCAAAATTACAATAAAAAATAAAAGTGAAGTGCTTAATACACTTCCCAGGGCTGTTGTAAAAACCTTGTTTTTGTTGGGTTCGCTAACGGCAAATCTGAAATAGGTGGTTTCCATTCCAAAAGTGAGAACAACCAAAAAAATGGCCACATACGCATACAATTCTGAAAAAACACCATACTCGTTTTGCCAGAAAATATAGGTAAAAAAGGGTGTAAGCAACAGGTAATTCAGAACCCGTGGGACAATCGTCCCCAGTCCGTAAATCATGGTTTGTCCGGCAAGCTTTTTTAGCGGGTTCAAAACTTTAACTTTTATCCGGTAAACCTACTTATTTTTTTTAAATGGCGCACTCCCTAAATTGACAAGTAATAAACATGAGATGGTTGGTAAAATCGGAGCGGGTACATCAATCCCCGGACTTTCCCATCATCCGCTCAACCTCTTCAACCCCAATCGGAATTCCCGCCATCAGATCCACGGGCATCTCATCAACCAGGATGTTGTTTTCAATGCGGATGCCGATGCCCTCTTCTTTGATGTAGAGTCCGGGCTCACAGGTCACCACCATACCCTTCTTCAGTGGCTCGTCCTTGCTGCCGGGGTCATGCACATCCAAACCCATAAAATGCGAAACGCCGTGCATAAAATATTTTGTCACCAGAGGATTTTCCGGGATATTATCCTCCGAAGCTTCAGCCAAGGAAGATTGCTTTTTCACATCTTCTGAGGTAAACAAACCCAGTCCGATCATTTCTTCTCCAAGCCATTGTTTCACCTGTTGGTTTATTTTGTTTATCGTGTTGCCCGGAACAAAAAGCGGTACAGTTTTTCTGAAAACCCTCAAAACTGCATTATAACAATCCTTTTGCCTTTTTGTGAATTTGCCTGAAACAGGAATGGTTCGCGAACAGTCTGATGCGTAATTTTCAAACTCTGCCCCAAAATCAAGCAATACAAGATCGCCTTTTTTGCATTTTTCCCTGTTGGTGATATAATGCAGCACGCAGGCATTTGCTCCCGAGGCAACTATGGGAAGATAGGCATGACCGCATCCGTTTTTAGAAAAAACATAGTTAATTTCTGCTTCGATTTCATACTCAAACATTTCTGGTTTAGTAGTTCTGCAAACCCTTTTAAATGCCTCTCCGGTAACCTCAACTGCTTTTTTAATAAGCGCCAGTTCCTCATATTCTTTTATTAACCGGTTTGGTGTGGTTATGGTCGAAAGCCGGATGCTCCTGAGCAAAGGATGTTTTTCAAATAAAATTTTTGAATAATTGAAATCCTGACTTAAAACAGGTTCACAGTTTTGCTTTTCGGGCATGTTGAGGTAAACGGGAGGTTTGTTTTTTACCAGAAAATCCACATCGTTTTCAAATTCGTTTCCCCATTTTATTTCATTTATTTCATTTATTCCGGATATTCCGGATGCCTCTTCTCTTGTAAGTTTATACCCCTCCCATATCTGCATTTTTTCATCGGGCCTGAGAATATAAAGAATTTCACGGTACTTTTCATCGGGGTGTCCGGGGCACATCACCAGAATGGATTTTTCCTGCTCAATCCCTGTCAGATAATAAAAATCTGAGTGTGGCCGGTATTTATAAAACTGGTCTGCATTTCGCGGATATTGATATCCGGAATGAACAATAATTACAGAATTCTTTTCGGCAGAAGAACAAATTTTCTCTCTGTTTTTTTTATACAATCCGGCACTTATCTTTGAATTCTTCATCTTTTTGTTTATTTAGATTGTATATAAATTTTGCAGAATATTCCATCTTATGCTGATGAACATATCTTTTAAAACTGCTAAAAATTATATTCGTAAATCGTATTTTCTGCAATTGTTGCAATTTAATTAATTTTTAAAAAACAAACGACCCTATGAGTACTTTTCTGACATCATCCATCGGAAAGAAGTTAATCATGAGCATAAGCGGACTGTTTTTAATTGCATTCCTATGTGTTCACTTAACCCTTAATTTACTTTTATTTGCCGGGGCAGATATTTATAATGCCGCAGCCGGATTTATGGGTTCAAACATCATCATGAAAATTATTGAACCTGTGTTAGGTGCCGGATTTATCATCCACATCATCTATTCAATTATTCTCTGGTTCCAAAACCAGAAAGCCCGCCCGGTGAAATACAAAATGGTTGACCAAAGCGAATCAAGCACATGGTCTTCAAGAAACATGATCGTGCTGGGCATCCTGATTGTTGCTTTTTTGGCAATTCATCTTGTGAATTTCTTTTACAAGATAAAATTTACCGACATTAAAGTAACAGAATATCAACTGGTAACCGGAATGTTTACCCAGGAATACTGGTACATTGTTGTGATTTATGTTGTGGGCGCAATTTTCCTTGGCCTGCATCTGTACCATGCTTTCCAGTCGGCTTTCCAAACCCTCGGGCTAAACAACAGCATCTGGAGAAAAAGGTGGGACGTTATCGGATTGATTTATTCCCTGATCATTGGTCTCGGCTTTGCCATTATACCATTATATTTTTTAGTTAAAGAACTTATTTAAGCAAGATATATGAGTACATTAAATTCAAAAATACCGGAAGGACCATTACCACAGAAATGGTCAGACTACCGTGCAAAATGCCGTTTGGTTAACCCGGCAAACAAAAGAAAAATTGATATTATTGTTGTGGGTACCGGATTGGCCGGAGCATCGGCTGCCGCTTCACTGGCCGAACTTGGCTATAACGTGAAAGCATTCTGCTATCAGGATAGCCCGCGCCGCGCTCACAGTATCGCCGCACAGGGCGGTATCAACGCTGCAAAAAACTACCAAAACGATGGAGATAGTGTATATCGTTTGTTTTATGATACGATCAAAGGTGGCGACTACCGCGCCCGCGAAGCAAACGTATATCGTCTCGCCGAAGTAAGTAACAGCATTATCGACCAGTGTGTTGCCCAAGGCGTTCCCTTTGCCCGCGATTACGGCGGATTGCTCGACAACCGCTCATTCGGAGGAGCTCAGGTTTCCCGTACTTTCTATGCCCGCGGTCAAACCGGCCAGCAACTGCTTTTGGGTGCTTACAGCGCATTAAGTCGTCAGGTTAAAAAAGGAAACGTTAAGCTTTACAACCGTCGCGATATGCTCGATATGGTGCTTGTTGAAGGCAAAGCCCGCGGTATCATCGTACGCAACCTTACCAACGGTGAAATTGAAAAACATTCTGCCCACGCAGTGGTTTTGGCCACCGGCGGTTATGGAAACGTTTTTTACCTTTCGACCAACGCCATGGGATCAAACGTGTCTCCAACATGGCAGGCCTACAAAAAAGGCGCATTCTTTGCAAACCCATGCTATACTCAGATTCACCCAACCTGTATTCCGGTTCACGGTAAATTCCAGTCCAAACTGACTCTCATGAGCGAAAGTTTGAGAAACGATGGAAAAATCTGGGTTCCCAAGAAAAAAGAAGATGTGGAAAAAGTCCGCAAACATGAACTGCACCCCAATGATATTAAAGACGAAGACCGCGATTATTTCCTCGAAAGAAGATATCCGGCATTCGGAAACCTTGTTCCGCGCGACGTGGCCTCAAGAGCTGCCAAGGAAAGATGCGATGCCGGTTTTGGAGTTAACTCCGAAGGTCTTGCTGTTTTCCTTTGCCTGAAAGATGCCATCAACCGCCTTGGAAAAGATGTAAT
The DNA here is from genome assembly GCA_001769535.1 of Bacteroidetes bacterium GWF2_38_335. GTDB lineage: Bacteria > Bacteroidota > Bacteroidia > Bacteroidales > GWF2-38-335 > GWF2-38-335. The sequence goes on along the minus strand of MEOH01000018.1, from coordinate 25,611 downwards.
CGAAGAGCGTTATGGAAATCTCATCCAGATGTACGAAAAAATCGTTGATCAGGATCCTTATACCATGCCGATGATGATTTATCCTGCTGTTCATTACACCATGGGCGGCACCTGGGTTGACTATAATCTGATGACTACCATTCCCGGACTGTATTGTCTCGGTGAAGCCAATTTCTCTGATCATGGCGCCAACCGACTGGGTGCTTCGGCTCTTATGCAGGGTCTGGCTGACGGATATTTCGTGCTGCCATATACAATCTCTGATTTTCTGGCTGATGAAATTCACACCAAAAGATTCAGCACCGACCTGCCCGAATTTGAACAGGCCAAAAAAGGTGTTGAAGACCGCATCAACAAGCTTTTCTCAATTAAAGGATCTCAGTCGGTCGATTCATTCCATAAAAAACTTGGCCACATCATGTGGGAGCACTGTGGAATGGGCCGAAACGAAGCCGGATTAAAAGAAGGCATCGAGCTTATTAAAAAACTGAAAGAAGAATTCTGGAGAGACGTGAAAATTACCGAAACTTCAGATGTTTTTAACCCCGAACTTGAAAAAGCCAACCGCGTAGCCGACTTTATCGAACTGGGTGAACTGATGATGCGCGATGCCCTCAACAGAAAAGAATCCTGTGGAGGCCATTTCCGCGAAGAATCACAAACTCCCGACGGCGAAGCCATGCGTAACGATAATGAGTTTGCTTATGTGGCTGCCTGGGAATATAAAGGTGAAAATGCCGAGCCCGTCCTTCACAAGGAAGAACTCAAATTTGAAGAAGTTAAACTTGTTACAAGGAACTATAAATAGTGATTAAACTCATCTTCATATTAATTGCTTCTGTCTGTTTTTCTGCAGTCTTTTCGCAGGATGATGATATTGCTTCCATCAGGAAAATTTATCAGTCAACCAACGAATTGATTGCCGTTTCCAAAACTCAGGAAGGTGGCGGTTTATACAGCAATGAGATCACTGTTAACTCAAACAACGGCTCTTGGCGGGCTGTAGGAAATTACTCGAAAAAATCCGTTTTTTGGTATTCCGATGACCCTGCCCAGTATGTACAGGTAAATGAAAATTCTACTGAAAGCGGAGCGTTGGTGAAAGCAGAAATCTCATCTGAAGCCGCTGCCAGTATGAAGTTTTATACCGAATACCTCTTTGACAATGATCAGCTGATTTTTATCTATAAGGTCGAAGATGCCTATGAGGGAAAAATCGAATACCGTTACTATTTAAAAGATGAACAGGTAATACGCTACATGATTAATCAGGAAACCTCTGCCGGTTTGCCCGACAGCGAAGATCTGATTAAGGAAGCAAATGAGATAAAAAGAATATTTTTAAGTACATTTTAATTGATTTTAGCAACACAATAATATTGAAACTATGGATCTGACATTAAAAATCTGGCGACAAAAAGATTCCAAATCAAAAGGTAAATTCGAAACTTACCAGGTAACCGGTATTTCTCCCGATTGTTCTTTTCTGGAGATGCTGGACCAGCTGAATGAGAAACTCATTTCGGAACAAAAAGATCCCGTGGCTTTTGCCCGTGGCGATTGTGGTGTGTCATTCGACCACGACTGCCGCGAAGGCATTTGCGGGATGTGCGGAATGTTCATCAACGGCCGTGCCCACGGCGCCGACACCGGTATCACAACCTGTCAACTGCACATGCGTAGGTTTAAAGATAAAGACACCATCGTGGTGGAACCCTGGCGCGCCAAACCTTTTCCTATCATCAAAGATTTGGTGGTCGACCGCAGTGCCTTTGACCAGATCATTCAGGCCGGAGGCTATGTAAATGTCAACACCGGCGGCGTTCCCGATGCCAACTGCATTCCCATTCCGAAACCAAATGCCGATGAAGCAATGGACGCTGCTGCCTGTATTGGTTGCGGAGCTTGTGTTGCAACCTGTAAAAACGCATCAGCGATGTTGTTTGTTGCCGCAAAGGTTTCTCAACTGGCTTTACTTCCCCAGGGAAAGGTTGAAGCAAAGGAAAGAGTTCAGAAAATGGTTGCTAAAATGGATGAACTCGGCTTTGGAAGCTGCACCAATACCGGTGCCTGTGAGGTTGAATGTCCGAAAAGCGTTTCAATTTCACACATCGCCAGAATGAACAGGGAATATCTTTGCGCTAAGCTTTCTTCGTAATAATTGAATAAAAAAATAAAGCCGTTAATGCGTTTTAAATTAGCGTATTAACGGCTTTTCTTTTATACTAAACTACCTGACTACAGTCACACTCCCAGCCTCCTCGTGCTGCCTGCCTGCCTTATCGCGATATACGATAAGCCATGTATAAGTTCCTGTTTCTGCATCGCCACGGTCCTTGACCCTGCCATTCCATCCATAGGTTTTTGGATGTTCAGGATCATAATCCCTGGTTTCGTAAATCACTTCTCCCCAGCGGTCGTAAATGATCATCAAAAAGTTTGCCGGATCAATGCCATATCCTACAGGATAAAAATAATTGTTGGTGTAATCCATTGTGGTTATAGCTGTTGGCGCATAAAAAGTATACTCCTCGTTTACATATATTGGTGAAACAACAGTATCAGTGCAACCAAATTCATTTATTACCACAAGCTGTACATTATAACTGCCGGTATCGTTAAACTCATGATACGGATTGATGATATTGGATATACTTCCATCATCAAAATCCCAAAGCGTGATGTAGGTATTGTCAGAAGTATTAACAAAACTGATTTCGGGTTCCAAAATGCTGACTACCTGAGGAAATGCAATATAACCAGCTTCAGGAACAGGATAGACATTGATCATGTCATCAACAACCAAGGTGGTAACACAGCCCTCGGTCGAGGTAAGTGTCAGGCTTACATCAAAGGTTCCCGGGTAGTTATATTCATATTCTGGATTATAGTCTTCTGAAAATGAACCTGTAGGACCAAAATCCCAGTCGTATTCGCAATCTGCATCAGATCCCTCTGAACTAAAATGAACCATCAAAGGTTCGCAACCCGACAGAATATCTGCGGTAAATACCACAACCGGGTTTTCTATTACCTCAATTGTAATTATTCCGGTGGCCGGACTTGAGCAGCCGTCTTGGGCGGTAAAACTGTAGGTGGTTGTTTCGTCCGGATTGACACTAACAGGAGGAACAACCATCAGGCCTTCCATGTAAAGTTCATAGGGTGCCCCGTCTCCGCCACTTATTGTGGCAAACAGGGAGGTGTTGTCGCCCGGACAAATAATGTAGTCGCTGGCGGAAAGCGTTAAAACTATTGGCGGATAAATGTCCACATGGAATGACCCTGTGGCGGTGCATCCGTTAATATCAGTCACTGTAACAAAATAGGTTGATGCTGTTTCAGGGTAAACTGTAATCACATTTCCTGTTTGTGAAGTGCTCCAGGAATATGATACATACGGAGGCGTGCCACCCGAAGCAATTGCAGTGATGTTTACCGGTTGTCCCGAGCATGCAAATCCCTCGCCGGCTGTTTGTAAGGATATTATTGATGGCTGGGTCAGGGAAGTGCTCATACTTAATGTACAGCTGTTGGCATCGGTAACAACAACCGTATAATTTATACCGGCAAATAGTCCGTCGGCGGTTGCTCCGGAATCACCATTTGACCATGAATAACTGTATGGAGAAACACCTCCGGATGCAGATGCTGTGGCTGTTCCATTGCCCTGTCCGTTGCAAAGCGGGTTGGATGTTACTATTGAAAGAATGTCAACTGCGGGAATAAATCCAACCGTTTGTGTGGCCGTTTGGGTACATCCATTGGTGTCTGTGACCGTAACAATATAATTTCCACTTGATAGTCCGGTTGCCATACTCGAAGTACTACCTCCTGTCCATAAATATGAGTAGCTGCCAGTTCCGCCGGTAACAACATCAATATAGGCCGACCCATTTGCCAGATTACAGGTTGCCGGATCCGAGGCGGTAGTTATAACAATTTGTGATGGCTGGTTTACAGTAAACGAAGAAGTGATGGTACAGCCATTACTGTCCTCAACAAGAAGATTATTTCCAGTCCCTGCGGTTAATCCACCCACTGTTGAAGACGAGGCGCTGTCGCCAGTCCAATAATAATTGTAAGGAGGCGTGCCATTTATTACCATTACTGAAATGCTTCCGTCAGAATAACCGAAACAGGAAGCATCAGTTACCGAGGATGTCATCTGCATTTCGAGTGGTGTATTAATAGTTACGGTTGAAACCGAAGTACATGAATGGCTGTCGGAAACAGTAACATAATGTGTTCCGGTGCAAAGTGCAGCGGCGGTTTGGGTATTTTCTGAATTATCCCATAAATAAGTGTACGAAGGCGTTCCTCCATTGGCCATAACCATAGCTGTTCCATTGCAATCACCATAACAAAGAACAGGTGTTGAAGTGCTGATAACAGAAGTGAGCAGGGAAGGTTCAGAAATTACTATTGACCCAAAGGTTTCACAACCTGAAGCATCTTCGATATTTACTGAATAGGTGTCTGCTGAAAGTCCGGTTTCCAGAGCAGCATTTCCTCCGCTTGACCAGGTAATAATATATGGCGGGTCGGGAACGGCTTGTGAATAAAAAACTTCAGCCGAGCCGTCGCTGTAACCAAAACATGAGGCATCGGTAAAGGTAATATTATCAATCTGGGGAGCGCCCATATCAGCAATATTTACAGGCAGGGTACTTGTACAGCTGTGAAAATCTGAAACTGTAACTACATAGCTGCCCGACATCACATTTGTGATTGTTTCTGTACTGCTGATTCCGCCCGGCCAGGAATAAGAGTAGGGCGGTGTACCTCCCGATGCACTCACCGAACCTCCTCCATCAGCCAAATTACAATGGGCTTCGGTAACAGAAACCAAAGTTACATTAACCTGAGTGGGGCTCCCTACAGTTGAAGATTGAACGGCAGTGCAGCCATTAATATCGCTAACAGTTACAGAATATGGTCCGGCACATAGTCCGGTTGCAACCATTGTCACTGCTGTATTTGACCAAAGACCGTTGTAGGGCGGTGTTCCTCCTGAACCAGTTGCGGTAATAGTTCCATCGCAATAACCAAAGCATGATTCATTTACCGGCACAAGAGATGTTGTTACAGCTGTTGGTTGTGTAACGGTAACCGAACCCGTGCCTGTGCAGCCATTGGCATCTGAAACAACAACTGAATAGTTTCCGGCACACAGATTAATGGCTGGGTTTGAAGTCTGGCCATTACTCCAGGTTGTGGCATAAGGTCCAGTTCCCCCGGTGAAAGCTGCCAATGTCTGTCCGTTACAGCCGCCAAAACAGGATGGTTGTGTTTGAGAAACTGAGACAGTTGGATGGGAATAGACGGTGATGGTCATGGTTTGGATATCCATGCATGATCCGTCAAAAATGGTTTGGGTCACGGTGTAGGTTCCGGCAGAGCTATAGGTATAAGTTGGATTTTCGAGCGTGGATGTACCTGTACCGTCACCAAATGACCAGGAATAAGTATAGGTTCCTCCGGTATCTCCGGTGTTGGTAAATGCAAAACTGTTGCCTGCCAGACATTGATTGCCATTAAAGATAAAATTTGCGTTTGTTGTTCCGGTGCCCGTGATGGTTGTAGATCCGGTGGCCGTACATCCGTTTGCTCCGGTCACAGTAACATTTATTAGTCCGCTGCACAGGTTAATTGCCGGATTGATCGAAGTGGCGTTGCTCCAGGAATATATATAAGGAGCTGTGCCGTTAACTACTGAGGTAACCGTGGCAGTGCCATCACATGCCCCGCAATCTTCGGGTGTGTTTGTAATATTCAGTGACATTGCTGCCGGTTGCGTAACGGTATAGCTTCCTGAGGCGGTACAGCTGTTTGCATCCGAAACTGTTATATTATATGTGTTTGCTGCCAATCCGGTGGCCGTATTGGTAGTTGAGACCGCCGGTGACCATGTATAGGAGTATGGTGTTGTTCCTGTGGTTGGTGTAACGGTCACAGAGCCATTTGAACCGCCGTTGCAGGTCACATTTGTTCCGGTCACGGTAATATTGAGTGGCTGAATGGTAATGGTGACATTATCTGTGACTGATTTTCCGCAGGCATCAGTGATCGTTACCGTATAAGTAGTGGTAGCCGTGGGGTTCACTGTTATTGAAGAAGATGTTGCACCGGTGCTCCATGCATATGTATAAGGACCTGTTGATGGCGTGATGATTGAAGTAGTAAGGGTAACGGTTTGTGATGAACAAACAGACATATTATTATTGACAATGCCTGCATTGAACAGGTTATCAATAATAAAAATGGTATCAGAATATGTTGTGGTGCCACCGCACGGACAAACAGCGTTGATAATGGTAACGATGATCATTTCGTTTCCTTCGGTAAGTGCATCAAGATAGGTGGGAATGGTGGTTGACACAGATGGTTGACCAATTGGAATGGTCATTGAAGATGGCAGAGACTGGTAATCACCGCCCGGTGTGGCCGATCCGGTAACTGTATAGTTTAGCGTAACCGAATTGGTGGTGTTTGTAGGGTCGAGACGAGAAAATGTAAGTATATAATCACAACCCTCAACAACGGAGCTCAGACCATTAATATCGGCCAGTTCAACGCTTGCGGCGTCGCCTGAAGAAAAACTTCCTGCCTGAAGAAAGACACCTGAATCATAGACGCCATCACCGGCATCGGCTATGGCAATTTTAAGGTGGTAAGTTTGACAAGGCGTAACAGCTTTTGATGCGGTGAGGGAGGTAGTCAGACCGTCATATTGAACCGTGTTATAAGTTGTTGGGTCATATCCGTCGCCATTATTAATATAATAGGCGCAATAATCGCATGCACTTCCTACAGGATTACCGGCATTCAGATTATCAATGGCAACCGGAACGCCACCAGATCCGGGAATAATAGCGATGTTCTGGTTAACATATCCTTCGGGGCCGCCGCTGAGGAAAAAGGCAAAGACATCATTAAATCCGGCGTCAATGAACTCGGCATATTCTTCAGATCCAAAAATATAATTGAACTCAAGTAAATTTGATTGCGGTACGAAGTCGAATTCCAGGATGGCAGCATCATAGGTTGTTGCAACGCATATAGCATCAAGGTTAATATCTCCGGCGGTCAAAAGTGAATTTCCTGCGCTGCTCAAATTATTTGGTCCGATGGCATTTTGAGCATTTCCTGAAGCCAGAATAATTCCCTGATTAAAAGCCAACGGGGTTCCGGTTGCATTAAACAATCCAATTGCAGTAGGGTCGCCGGTATAAGTAACATTGTATGCTTCGAGGCATCCGGTTACGAGAAAATCCTGCACCAGTTGTGTAGGTGTGTAGGTTGTGTTGTCAACGGTCAGGGCCCTGTCGGGCAAAATGGGGTGGATGTTTTCATCAGGGAGGGAAGAAACCTCAGTATTGCTTGCAGTAACGAGTAAAATATAATCATCAATGCAATGATCCTGTTTGTATCCCGAAACAATAATATAATAAGTTGTGTTTGCTTCCAGAGAAACTATTCCGGTAGCATTTGCACCATTAACAGGAAAGAAGTCAATAAAAAGGCCGTTTTCGGGATTGTTTTTAACCACGTTGATTGCTGCAAAATCACTGGTGGTTTGCAGAGACAGGTCAATGTTCAGATTGGTATGCGGAGTAATTGAATAGACCATGTCAGGACCGTTCACGAACCGGTTTTTGCAAACCGAATTGTTCATGGAATACAAATCGGGTTTTCCGCAGGTTGAGTTTTGGCTCATGTAAGGCAGGGAGCTGATATTATTTACCTGAGGATTTTTTGTCGTTTGTGAAAAACTGTTCAGGACAAGCCCGAAAAAAAAGACCGGAATAAAAAGAAAAACGCGCGTCATATAGTTTTAGTTTAGGTTAAGTTTTTGAATTTCTGATTTTAAGCAAAAATTCAAATTATCAGCAACATTACTATTGCTTTAAATAATAATATTTATATTAAAATGACGAGCGAGTTATAATTATAGTTGCCTGAAACAGAAGTAATTTATTATTTGCCTATAATAAATTATCATTCGTAATTTGTGTACTTCATTTCGAATAGTTCAAAAAACTCTCTGATGCTGGTTTTTTTTCTAAAGGAAACGGGTACAGATGTACTGTCGGAAAGTGTTACAGAGCCGGTATTCTTGCCGTTTTCAAAACGGGTCATAAAATCGGGGTTGATCAGGTGAGACTGATGAATCCTGAGAAAACCAGATTTTGTAAGGTGATCATCAAAGTACTTCAATGTTTTGGACGACAGCATTTTTTTCCCGTCCGAAAAGTAAATCATGGTATAATTTCTGTCTGATTCGCAGCGAACAATATCATCTGATTTAAAAATATGAGTGTGTCGCTTGGTTTTTACGACAATTTTTGAATTCGGCCCGGTTGACGCGGGCTGGTTTTTTTTCTTTGTTGAGACCATAAAATAGCTTTGCAAACAATCCTATACAATAATACTTCTGATGGAGGGGGTAATCAATACTATTGATATGGTATTTAGACTAGGTAGTATAACCTATATAAAAGCACGTAAAAAAAACTTCCCCGACCGGAGAAGTTTGCAGTTTATATAAAAATTTGATTACTAAGTATATAAAAAACCTATTCTGCTCTTAAAATGATTTGTTCGTTGTAAGTTTTTCCTTCTTCAAGAATTAAAACACCGTCACCCTGTTTCATAAGATTTCCATCTTCGTCAAATTGTTTTGCGGTGACATCATAAATTGCTTCATATTTAAATTCGAGGGTTACCTGACCAGCCGAATTTGTTGTTGCAACGATTTTGTTTTTCCCGTTAGCAATATCAACCAGGGCAAGGTTGATTCCGCCAACATATATGGTTACTTCAGCTCCGGCAACGGCAACTTTTTCCTCATTTACCACGGTGATTACTGCGGTAGGGGGCGATGGTTTACGGCATGACGATACTGTGAGAACTGCTGATATTAAAAGAATTGCACTCAACGGAAGGATAAATGTTGAAATCTTCATAATCTTACAATCTAGTTAGTAAATAATTTCTACTTTTGTAAAACAAAAGTAATGACAATATTAATACAATAATTTATTATTTACAAAAATACAATTTTATGATAGTAAAAGCAATAGGTGTTTTAATAATAATGATTCTTGTATCATCCTGTTTCAAGGGTGTAAAAAAAGATGTTAATGAGATAGCAAAGGAGAAATTCGTTGTTGTTTCAACTACCTATGGTGATATCAAAATAAAATTGTACGATAAAACACCTTTGCACCGCGATAATTTTCTGAAGCTTGCCGATAGCGGATATTATGACAGTCTGCTTTTCCACCGGGTTATTGAAACCTTTATGGTTCAGGGCGGCGATCCCGATTCTAAAAATGCCAAACAGGGTATTGCTCTTGGAAACGGAGACCCCGGGTATACCATTCCGGCCGAATTCGTTCCCGAATATTTTCACAAAAAAGGTGTTATTGCTGCCGCACGTGAGAGTGATGATTTAAATCCCGAAAAAAGATCTTCAGGTTCGCAATTTTATATTGTTCAGGGAAAAGTTTTCACCCCTGAGCAAATATCCAACATGGAAAACAGCATGAACCAACAGTTAAAACAGCAGGTTCTGGTTCAATATGTGCGTGATCCGGCAAACAGTGCGTTTTTTCATAAAGCAGATTCGCTGATGAAGAAAAGGAAAACAGAGGAATTTGAGAAGCTTCAGGCAGCGGAAACAGGTTTACAGGAGCTTTATAAAAAAATCACTCCATTTAAATTTTCTGAGGAACAAGTAAAAATTTACACCACAATAGGCGGGGCTCCACATCTTGACGGCAATTACACAGTGTTTGGCGAAGTGGTTTCGGGCCTTGAGGTTATTGATAAGATTGCCGCTGTTAAAACTGATAAAAACAACAGACCGGTTGTGGATGTCATGATGAAGGTTCGGGTGGTTGAGGAGTGAAAACATTTATGATGTATGATGTATGATGTATGGTGTTGATGTATGATGTTGAATGTACAATAGTAAAAAAGATTAAATATTTTAAATACAATGATAGATAAGATTAAAACACTGCTCAATGAGGTAAATGGTTTCAATGCTTCATCTTTGCAGGATGTGGAGCAGTTCAGAATAAAAATGTTAAGCAAAAAAGGTGAAATATCTGCTTTGTTCGAGGAGTTCAGAAATGTGCCTGTGGAACAGAAAAAAGAAGTAGGGCTTAAGCTTAACGAACTGAAGAATGCTGCCAATGAGAAAATCAGTATGTTAAAAACTGCTTTGGAAACGTCAGGTTCAGGCAAATCAGAGACCGATTTGTTTTTACCTGCCGAGTCAATGAAGCTGGGTACACGCCATCCCATTTCGGTGGTGCGCAACCAGATTATTGAAATCTTTAACCGTTTGGGTTTTGTGATTTCTGAAGGTCCTGAAATCGAAGATGACTGGCATGTATTCTCCGCCCTTAATTTTCCGGAAGAACACCCTGCCAGGGATATGCAGGATACATTTTTTATTGAAAAATCACCCGATGTGCTGTTGCGCACGCATACCTCATCGGTACAGGTGAGGGTAATGGAAAACGAAAAGCCACCCATCCGTACAATTTCGCCTGGAAGAGTATTTAGAAACGAAGCCATTTCTGCCCGTGCACATTGTATATTTCATCAGGTTGAAGGTTTGTATATTGATGAAAACGTATCATTTGCCGATCTCAAGCAAACCCTGATGTATTTTGCCAAAGAGATGTTTGGCGAAAACACACAAATCCGTCTGCGTCCTTCCTATTTCCCGTTTACCGAGCCATCGGCCGAAGTTGATATTTCTTGTAATCTTTGTGGAGGCAAGGGCTGCAACATGTGTAAACATACCGGTTGGGTCGAAATTATGGGTTGCGGAATGGTCGATCCCAATGTGTTGGAAGAGTGTAAAATAGATAGCAAAAAATACACCGGCTTTGCTTTTGGAATGGGTATTGAAAGAATTACAATCCTCAAATACCAGATTAAGGACATCAGATTGTTTTTTGAAAATGATGTCAGGTTTTTAAAACAGTTTGAGTCGGCATTATAATTGTTTATTCTTTTATAAATTTTATTCCGGCTACAGGTCTGCTTTCTTCAAATAGCTGAAGGATATAAATTCCGGGGGACAAAAATTTAATGTTTATCCTGTCTGATTTGCCTTCAGCAACTCTTTTCCCGTTTAAATCAGTTATTTGATAACTCATAATCCTTTCGGGCAGGAAATTCAAAAAATCATTTGTGGGATTTGGGTAAACAGTAACATTAATTACCTCAACTTCATCATTTGCCGTAAGATCTTCAACAATAGTATTTAATGCAACATTAGTTGAAACAGGAATGTTATAATCAAAATAAATATCGGCTTTGTTTTCAATGTCATAACCGATTGTTAATCCTGATTTTGTTTCAATAGAATAACTGACAAAACCATGGCTAAGTGGTTCGTTGGTTGTTGAATCGGGCAAAAAGATATTCTCAAACCTGAAACAGATAATTCCTTCGCCCAATACATTCCATGTATATGAATGGCTTGACGGACCAAAAGAAATGGTTGAAACATCCAGAAAAGATGAAAGCGTATCGATAATGACAATATTTATTGCCGAGTCATTTCCCGTGTTCTGAAAATGTATGGTATAATTAAGCACACTGTCGGATAAATAAATCTCCCCTTCAGGAAAAACCTCTTTCATGTTTGGATCGAAAGAGCTGACAATTGTTGAAATGCAGCTGTCAATATTATTTAATGATACAGAATCTGTAACAGGTGGAAAAATGGTGGCTTTTGTTATCAGCTCATAACCCAGCAATTCAGGGTTTTCGGGAATAAAATATTTCACTTGTAACAGATAATCATCTCCTGGACTTATCACCGGAACTTCAAAAGTAACGGTAGAATCGGTTAGTAATTCCGGTGTCTGGGCGCAGTAATAGAAACTAATTATCGTGTCGTTCGACAGGGTAAGATCAAAAGGTGAACTAAGAAACATTCCGTTGTTTTTTACTTTAATCGCCAAATGGTAAGAAGCTCCCACCCGTGCAATTCCCGAAGCAATTTCAACACTGAGATCATTATAAACAGAAATATGGTTTGCGTATAAAACAGGTGGCAGAATTATGTCTTCTGTCATGGTAAACGGAATGGTGCCGTCAAACGGGCAAACCAAAGAATCGGAGGGCGATGGGACAAGGTGAGCCGAGTAATTTCCCGGTTCAAGTTGTACCGAAAAATTTCCGTTTAAATCAGTTGTTCCATAAAATGGTCCGGGGGTAATTTCAATCAGTCGGCCCGGAATTCCGCTTTCACCAGCATTCTTGATGCAATCAAGATTTTCATCGGCAAACAAAATTCCGGTGAATAAACTTGAAGAATCAACCACAGTAATATTTAAATCAAGCGTATGGGAGCAACCTGACAAATCGGTCACATGTAACTGATAAACATATTCTCCTGCCGAATCGGGCAGCGCAATTGCCGAATATGTGCCCGTTTCGACAATATTCGATCCGGACCAGTAACAAGAGTCAAAAGATAAATCGTTTTCGTAGTACATTTCGGGTTTGAACAGAACCTGCCATTTGAAAACAAATCCGTTATCGGCAGTCCAATCATCTGTTATAGTAAAATACCATTTTTCATTTAATAAACACCCGACAAGTTGTTCCAGATTACCTTCGGCAAGATAGCTTCCTGATGGCAGTGTTGACATTCCTTCGGAATATTCGCCCATTGTCATCGGGTAATCAGCATTTTCGGGGGTTGTCCAGATGTAATCCCAGCCAACGCCCGGACTGGGAAATTCGTCGTCTCCATCAAGGGGAACACCCAGATATGTGCATCCCGGAGCAGATGTTTCGAGTGGCACGATAACCATTCCGCCGGTAAATACATTATAATCGCATCTTATAAAAATATTCAAATCACTAAAACAGGAGTGTTCAATATTAACCAGTATTCCCTCGATCTCATCAATTGATTGAATATAGCGACCCTCGGGGAAACAATTAAGTTCAACATAATCTTCAAAAGAACCATCTTCCAGTCCGAAATCCGGATTTGGCAAATAAACAGTATCATATTGAAAACACTCAAACCATTTATCCTGCAAGCTTGCATTCAGGTTTATTGAGTCGCCGTTATAAAAAACAGAAAAATTATCGGGACTGATAATAACATCATGGGTTTGTGGGTTATGTATGTGAATTGGAGTATCAATGTTATTTTGGCAACCATATTGGTCAACAACAAAAACACCAATTTCTTCATTTCCCGGGCCGGAAAAAATGTAATTGAAAATCTGTCCCGAATCAGCTACCTCTCCATCAACCGTCCAGTAATATTGTGAGTTTTCGTCATTTTGTTCATAGGAAATGCCCGAGTAAACAGCCTGAGCTGTAAAAGAGATATTTTCTTCACCACAGGTATTCAGGTAGAAGCCGGTTTCATCAAGAGTAAATTCGGGAGATGTTGCAGCAAGTTCAACAGTTATTGGCTGGCAGTTGAAAAAGCATCCGATATAGCCACCCACGGCAGCTCCGGATATGGGAGCGGTATAGCTCAGGGTAAGACAGCCCTCAATGTTTTCGGGTGAAGAATTAAAGGTGAAACCTGTGCCCGGTATGGTGCCGATCAGAGGTGCCGAAACAGAATTTCCATCATAGACCGAAAAGTTTATCGAGCCGGTAATCACGCTGTCGGCAACAATAAAAATATTGTGGCAGGTATCACTGTCAGAGCAGATGGTCATGGTGTAGGTTTGACCCGGAATATAATCTCCGGTGAGAAAATTTCCAGAAGAAGCAGACACGGTTGATCCGTTATGAAAAACCATGTTGAAGTATTGGGTGTAGCCCTGTACAACAAAGCAAAAAAACAATACCGTAAATAAGCACCTGTTCATATTAAAAAAAGCAAGACTGTAAATAAACCGGATTAAAGGTACAGCTTTTTTTTATTCTTTTCATTTTCAGATCATTTATTTCCGATGTATCAGAAAATGACGCGCTCAATTAAAAAAACCTTTTAATTCTACTTTAACACATTTGAGTTTTTAAGGATTTTTCAGCCTTTTTGCCCCATCCCTAAAGGGTGAATACTGAAAAATCAACCTGTTCCCTTTAGGGATTAAGGGTAAAAACAGGTTGATTTGTTAATCTGTTAAAGTAGAATTAAACTGTAGAAAATATTGGGGGATTATTAATTTACAACATTCACATCCGGGAAAATAATGAATTGAAAAACATTGCCTGTTTCATTTTTTAAGTTAAATTTATATGAAAATTGTTTACTTTTACTTAATCAATTGCAGAAAAGCCAGCAATTTGTATAACAATGAAAAGGAAATTTTCAATAAAACGATTTCTCCGACCCGAAACGCATTTGTTTCTTGTAATTGCGATTATTGGTTTTGTTTATTTGAAATATACCAGTGACCGGATAGAGGAAGAAGAGCATGAATTTGCGGTACAAACAGTACAATCCATTGAAGCTTCTATTAATAAAAAATTACTTGACTCACTTGGGGCTGTGCCCGAAGATATTAACAAGCCAGAATATCGGGAATTAAAAAAAACACTTAAGGATATTATCAAGGTTAATGAAGAAGCTCGATTTGTATACATTTATTGTTTGCGAAAAGGAAAGATATACTTTTATGGAGATTCAGAACCAGAAAATTCAGAAGACGAATCTCCTCCCGGACAAGAATATACCGAAGCGGCAGATTTTTATTTCGAACCCTTTATAACCGGAGAAACAGTTGTAACCGAGCCGGTTGATGACCGTTGGGGAACATGGATCAGCATTCTGGTACCGATAAAAGATAAAAAAGGAAAAACATTTGCGGTAGTGGGACTTGATTACAACGCAAATGCCTGGAACAACAAATTATATTATGAGGTTGTTGAATCGAGTATTCTCATCATCCTGCTTTTTTTAATTCTGATAATTGCCATACAAATACGGATAAAAAACCGGTCGCTCCGAAATGAGATTTCAGACCGTGAGGCAGCTGAACAAGCTCTTGAAAAGCACAAAAGACAGCTTTCAGACATCATTGATTTTTTGCCGGATGCAACCTTTACGGTAGACATTAACCGAAAAGTGATTATCTGGAACAAGGCCATTGAAGAGATGACCGGAATAAAAGCGTCTGAAATGATTGGCAAGGGCAATTATGAATATACTGTTCCTTTTTACGGAGAACCTAAGGCTCCGTTGCTTGATCTTATTTTTGAAAACAATATGGAAACGGCTGCCAGTTACCCTCAGATTACCCATGAAGGTAGCACCATCATGGCCGAGGCCTATTGCAAGGCACTTTATAATAATAAAGGTGCCTGGGTTTTTCTGAAAGTTTCACCTCTGCATGATGAATCGGGAAAAATCATTGGGGCTATTGAAAGTATCAGGGACATTACCTCACTTAAGATTGCTGCCCAGGAACTGATTACCGCCAAGGAAAAGGCCGAGGAAAGTGACCGTTTAAAATCTGCTTTTTTGGCCAATATGAGTCATGAAATCAGAACCCCCATGAACAGCATTCTAGGATTTGCCGATCTTCTTAAAAGTCCAATGCTTACAGGTGAAGAGCAGCAAAGATATGTTGACATCATTGAAAAATCGGGTGCCCGAATGCTGAATATCATCAATGATATCATTGATATTTCTAAAATTGAATCGGGACTGATGATGGTCAATCAAAATATGACCAATGTCAACGAAGAGCTCGAAAACGCATACAATTTTTTTAAACCCGAAGTGGAGAAAAAAGGTCTGCTTATGTCTATTTTCCCGGGACTAAAAACTAGTGATGCAATAATTTATACCGACCGCGAAAAGTTTTTTGCCATCCTGACCAATTTGGTCAAAAACGCCATAAAATATACCGACAAAGGATCCATTGATTTCGGGTACACAAAAAAAGACAGTTTTCTGGAATTTTTTGTCAAAGATACCGGCATCGGCATTCCGCCCGACCGCACCGAAGCCATTTTCGACCGTTTTGTACAAGCTGATATTTCAGACAAAAAGGCTTTTCAGGGCGCAGGATTGGGATTGTCAATAGCAAAGGCATTTACTGAAATGCTGGGAGGAGAAATCAGCGTTTCCTCAGTTCCCGGGAAAGGTTCAGGTTTTTATTTTTCCCTTCCGTTTATTTCAGAAAAACAAAATAAAAAAACAGAAATCAAATACTTCGGTATTGAAAAACCCGAAGATTTCAAGGTCAGGAATCTATCTATTTTAATTGCTGAGGACGATGAGCCTTCTGCATTTTTGGTTGCCCAGGCTCTGGAAAAAAACGGCCATAAAGTAAGAATTGCTGTTACGGGTTTAGAGGCAGTCAGGCTTGCCGGGGAATATCCGGAAACAGATCTGATTCTGATGGACATAAAAATGCCAGAAATGGATGGCTATGAGGCTGTTAAAAAAATCAGGGAATTTAATAAATCTGTATACATCATTGCGCAAACTGCTTTCGGGATGGAAAGTGACATTGGAAAATCGCACGAGTCAGGGTTCGATGAGCATATTTCTAAACCTGTCAGCACTTTGGCTTTGCTTAATATTATTAAACGTAGGTTTAGGAAGTAGAAAACCCATAACTCCTAATTTTGACAAGGGTTTCGTAATCAAAAAAAAAAGTTCATATTTTTTTATGGAATTTTCATTATCCCCTCCCTAATATATGATTGATAATAATATAACCCGAAAAAATTATTACAAGCGACCATAAAACGGTTTATATTTGTCTTACAAACTTTAAAACCTAATTATCAATTGAGTAAAAGCCTGCATAACGGAAAAAGTGATGTCGAACTTATACAGTTATATAAGTCCACAAGCAACACTTATTATGCAGGAGTTGTTTTCCAGAGGTATTCACACCTGATCACTGCACTTTCATACAAATACCTGAAAAATAAGGCCGACATGGAAGATGCGGTTATGGAGGTCTTTGAAATAATGGTGCGCGATCTGAAATCACACGAAGTGAAAAACTTTGGCAACTGGCTTTACAGTGTGACCAAAAACCATTGTCTGAAAAAGAAAAACAAAAAGGAAATACCCGTTGGTGAGAACGGAGATCAATTAAAAAATGAATCTTTTTTTATGGAATTTGATGACGAGGAAGACCTAAATAACAGAAGATTAAAAGAAATTCGTCTCGAAGTTCTTGAAAACGCCATAAAATCTTTGGCTGATGAACAAAAAAAGTGTGTAGAATTATTTTACATCAGTGAAAAGAGCTATAAGGAAATTGCGGGCATGACAGGATTCTCAGAGAATCAGGTTAAAAGCTACATACAAAACGGTAAAAGAAATTTAAAGATATACTTTGAAGTAAATGAGTAGAAAAACAAAAAATATTACTCCATGTCTCAGCGTGGGCCAAATGCAGATGATCAGCATGGGAAGTCTGTCTTCACTTGAAATGAAGCAGATTTATGATCATACAGCAGAATGCCCCATGTGCAATGAAGTAATCGACATTTTATCGCCCGAAAGCATATCAGAAATTCTTTCGGTTACCGATAGGGTGAATGCCAGGATAGCGGCGATTGCCGGTCCGGCTCCAAAAACTCCGATCTTCAGGGATACAAAATTCAGGGTAATTGCCCTGTCGTCGGCTGTATTAATCATCACCGTCTGGATTTTCCTCACCCGTTTCAACGATGCCGGATATGAGGGAAAAGCACTGAATCCGGGAGATTCACGAATTGCCATTTCATTTGGCGGAAATTCTGACATGAACCATGAAAATGTCAATCCTGTTATTGCTGAAAACGGGTTTGCAAATGAAGACAATAAGACGCAAGATGCAGAGGAAAAAACAGTTGAGGAAAAAAGAACCGAAACAAAACAAAACAGCACGGCAACCCAAATCCAGAATCAGAATACCGGGAAAAACCAGTCAACCACCCTCTCGCCCGGGAATTCACAAGCCACCAAGCGGGTAACGGTTTCAAAAATTGAACTGGAAGTCATTGGTAAAAATTCGCTTCCCGAAGGATCAACATCGGGTACGAGGAAAAACGGACAGCTTACAGGAGGAAAAAACAAGGGTGGCAATTATAAACTTGAAGACATGCCCGAATTCAGGGGTGGCGACGAATATCTGAAAACATACCTGCATGATCAGATATGGAAAACGGTGGCCGAACGTGACAATCTGCTTGGGGTTACGCTTACTGTGTTCTTTGATGTAACATCCAGAGGAAAAATTGAAAATCCCGAGGTTATTGGTAAAATAACCGAAGAGCAAAGAAACCAGATAATAAATGTGATCAATAATCTTCCGCGATTTAATCCGGGCAAAGGAAAAGGATCCATTACCTACACCATGGCAGTAAGTTTTAACTGATAAAAAAAATTCAGCCACGAAGTGTTTACACCCGTGGCTGAAATTTCATTAACCAAAACATTAACCTGTCTAACAGGCAGATTTACTTTCTTCAAGTGAATTAAGCTTTTCCAGAATCATCTCCCTTTTAATTTCATTATCGGTAGAACCGAGCATGTCAAGGAGTATTTCCTTCATTCTTCGGCTGAAACTGTCGAGGCTAATCACTTTTATGTTGTTTTCTTCTTTCATTTTAATTTGGTCTTCTGCATATTAGACACATTAATTACACAAAGGTTGCTTTGTACCCTTATAATTTTAGAAATTATTAACAATTCTTTTAGTTACTTTTGCAATCAAATAATACATCGTGGCCCTTTTTAACGTAAAAAATCGCAGAAAAAAGTACAATACAATATATGATTACCTTGAGGGATTCATGTCAAATCTCAAGCGAATACTGGTCATATACGTGGTGTTGGTGGTTGTGGTGTTTATCAACCGCGAGCTGGTTTTCGATGATATTCTGCTTGCACCGAAAAACCCGGAGTTTATTTCAAACCGGACTTTCTGCGAATTGGGTGAAAGCACCGGAATTCCTGATTTGTGTATAAACCCGGTAAATTATCAGTTATATAATTTTGAATTATCAGGCCAGTTTTCACTTCATTTTATGGTTTCCTTTATTGTGGCGCTGATATTGATTTTCCCTTATATTATCTGGGAAATCAAACGTTTTGTGACCAGGGTCTTTGGGGTTGAAGCGGGTAAGAAGCTCGGCGGGGCGGTGCTGATTTCGTCCGGATTGATGATTGTTGGTGCAGCGTTTTCATATTTTATTATTGTGCCCCTTACCATAAATTTTTTGTATTTCTACGAAGTGAGTGCGGGCGTTGAAAACTACATCAGCATTCGTTCTTACATCGGCATGGTTACTACTTTGGTGCTGATAGTGGGGTTCACCTTCCAGTTGCCCTTGCTTGCCCATATTCTTGGCAAAATGGGGTTTCTTACCCGGAGTTTTCTGAAAAAATACCGCAGGCACGCCCTGGTGATTGTGGCCATTGTTGCTGCAATTATTACTCCGCCCGACGTTTTTAGCCAGATTTTGGTTACCATTCCGCTTTACGGACTATATGAAGTTAGTATTTTGGTTTTGAGAAAACAAAAATCAAATATTTAATTGCACAGAAGGTGTCGATTAATTGGTTTTTCCTGTCAACTGATAAAACTATTATTTACTATTCCTTCATTAATAAACCCGTTGAAATCCTTTACTTTTTTAAAACCCTCAAGGGCCGATGAAATAAGGTTTTTGTCTTTCAGCTCTTTGTCCGATAACCCACGCAACACATAGAAATCTTTAAGTTTAAGAAGCTCGATGTGTTTCAGGTCTTTTGCATATCCTTTAGGAGCTGAGACTAGTTTACTTCCCTGAACTTCTCCAAAGTATTTCTTGAAATCGGGGTTTTCTGTTATTTTAAGGAAAGTACCGACGTTTTCATGAATATGCTTTCTAACCGAATTAAGTATCGGAGGCATTGGCATGTAAATACCCCCCGAAAGAAAAGAATTGTCGGGTTCCACATGAAAATAATAACCGGCATGGCCGCTTTTCTTTCCGCCTTTTACCATGTAGGCGCCGAAATTGTTTTTGTAAGGTAGTTTGTCTTTTGAAAACCGGACATCTTTGTAAATCCTGAAAATGCAATCCGAGGGCTTGATGTCACCAATTTCGGGATCCATTTTTCTTAATCCGGCTATCAGCTCGGCAATAAATTTTTCAAAATCAGCTTTGGCTTCAAGATAAAGCTCTTTATTGGCATTGAACCATTCCTTGTTGTTGTTGACGGTAATGCCATTTAAAAATTTGGTTATGGTATTTGTGATCATCTTTTTTCCGTAAAGTTAATCAATTCTCACTAATTCCCCTCCTACGGAGGGGTAGGGGTGGGTTTTTCCCTCCTCCGGAGAGCCTGTCCCGATAAAATCGGGAGGTTAGGGGTGGGTTTTCCCCTCCTTGGAGGGGCTAGGGGTGGGTATTCGTCTCCCACCACAAGGTAGGTGCCGACAAATACCCACCCCCTGCCCCCTCCGAGGAGGGGAAAAAAAGACCAATAATTTGCAATAAGGCAAATATTTAATAACATTGCATTATGGCAGGATTTTCAAATTGAAATCTATGAAACGATACGTAATAATCACCGGGGGCGGACAGGGACTCAGAATGGGCACCGATATTCCCAAGCAGTTTTTAATGCTTGGCGACAGACCTGTCATCATGCACTGCATGAAAAAGTTTTATGATTTCAATAATTTTATTGAGATCATCCTTGCCCTGCCACAGGAACATTTTAGTCACTGGGAAGTGATCTGCCATCAGTATAAATGCAATATCATCCACAAAGTGGTGGCCGGCAGAAAAACCCGTTTCGATTCGGTGAAAAATGCATTGAAAACCATTCAGGAGCCCGGACTGGTAGCCGTTCATGATGCTGTCAGACCACTGGTCAGCATTCAAACCATTGAGCGCTGTTTTAAAATGGCCGAAGAAAAAGGAAATGCCATTCCGATTGTTGGCATCAACGAATCCATCAGACAAATAAAGGAAACCGGGAGCAAAGCCGTAAACCGCGATCATTTCAAAATTGTTCAGACACCACAGGTTTTCAAATCAGACATTCTTCTTGAGGCCTACACCCAAAGCTACCGTGAATCCTACACCGACGATGCCTCGGTGGTCGAGAGCATGGGGCATACTATTAACCTCGTTGAGGGAAATATTGAGAATATTAAGATTACTTCGCCGATTGATTTGGTGGTGGCGGAAGGGATATTGAGCAAACTCAGCAATTAACAACCCGAATTATATTACTTAACAAGCCATTCGTCAATGACAGGTTTCAGTTTTTCAAATGCAGCATTTTTGTCTTTTTTATCAGTACTCCCGCCACAAAAAATTTGCCTGAGTTTTCCTTCTTTATCAAACACCATATTGGTGGGGTAACCAAAAATAATGCAGAATTTTTCAGCCAGAAAGTCCTTTCCTGATGAAATATGCTGATAATTAAAACTGGTTTTTTGCAGGAACTTTTCTATTGTTTCGCTTTTGTCAACAGAAAATGCTATAAACACAACTTCATCAGGCGAATAATTTTCAACAAGCTTGTTAAGCGCTGGCATCTCAAACACACAGGGTGCACAAGATGTAAACCAAAAGTTCAATACAACAATCTTTCCTTTTAGATCGGATGAAGAAATGAGCTTTCCATCTATTGTTGTTAAAGAAAATTCAGGTATCTGACAACCAATCAGGCCTTTAAGAATTATTTCGGATTGCTCAATAATTTTTAACGGGTCGAGGTTACCAAGAGAATCGCGCTGATCTTCAGCATTGACAAGTTTATACTTACAATCCGAAAAACATTGGCCTTGTGTGTTAAAAGACAAGCAGCCAAGAAACAATAGATATACAAAAAAATATTTCATTTTTAGAATAGATTATTTAAGCAAAGTTAAACTTACAAATCTGAAAAGAAATACTTTATTGTAGTATATTAAAATAATACCGTTTTTATTTCCGAAATGCACCATTTTTAGTGCAAAACGGAAATAAAACCTTTCTTTTTTCACCAAGAATTTTGCTTATTGGGGAATTTTTTGAAGCATTATGAAATGGTTCAGTTATCACGCATGAAAAAACATATTATTATTTCATAAAATGTTTGGTATATCATACACTTTTGTTTGTTTTTAATAATTGACTTTAAGGAAATTAGAAGGCTAGTTATTTTTTTTGATTTTTTATAGATAATTCAGTGGTTTACTGCCATAAACAAAAAAATATCCCAAATTGGGAAATAAGAATTAATTATTGTATCTTTGTAAAATGAGAATTATTGCATTTAGAACAATAAGAAGCTTTTTTGAAAAACCCGAATATTCTGATTCCGAAGTCTCATTGAGGGCATGGTATCACGATGCTAAATCAGCCGAATGGAAAAGTTCAAATGAGCTTAAGAAACAATATAAAAATGCAAGCATTGTGGGAGATGGAAGAGTGGTTTTCAATATTAAAGGCAATAATTACAGGTTAGTTGTTGCAATTGATTATGAATTTCAAGTGATTTTCATAAGGTTTGTTGGCACTCATAAACAGTATGATAAAATTGATGCAAAAACGATTTGATATGAATATACGACCCATTAAAACCGAGCACGATTATAATGTTGCAATTAGCAGGATTGAAGCGTTGTGGGGGGCAAAAAGAGATACCAAAGAAGGAGATGAATTGGATTTGTTGGTCACCCTTGTTGAATCATACGAAATGAAACATTTTCCCATTATGCCTCCCGATCCGATTGATGCGATAAAGTTTCGCATGGAGCAAATGGGAATGACCAGTGCCGACATGGTGAAATATCTTGGCAGTCAAAGTCGCGTAAGCGAAATCCTTAACCGAAAGCGAAGACTGACATTGGGCATGATAAAGTCACTTTACAAAGATTTAAAAATTCCTGCACAGGTTTTGTTGGGGTGATTTTTTACAGGATAAAAAACGATTACTTTTTCGGAAAAATCAATTTTGAAACAGTTAACCATAAAAACAAATCCAAGGATTTTGTGCATTGATGCTCGACAAAAACACACATAAAGAATTTTGCTTATTGGTTTTTTTTGAGGCGTTGTAAGGTCGGTCGTCAAATATTTCATGAATCAGGGAAATAGCTATTCTGCTTTTTCAACTAAGAATATCGGGCGTAAAAAGCAGAAAAACTGCAATTTGGAAATATGGACCAATTGTCCTATTTTTATAATGGCAATAAGTTCAAAGGGGTTGATGACGAAGTTGGTGATACTGGCTGTAAAAAAGTAATATCCATTTAAATGTTATTTGGTAATTAAAAAATAAGTTTATAATGTAAAAATTTAAAATAATAGATTTAAGACAAAACCATATAAGGTTATGAAATTTAATATGATACGGAGAAATAAAATCAGTAATATTGATATTGTTTTAATAGTTTTAATTGTAGTTTTTGGATTATTGCCCTTTTTTGACTTGGCAATTTTTGATAGAAAAACAGTAGAGTTTAGATTAGTAATGATAATTGGACTATTTGGTTTCTTTTTTTGTATTATAATATTGGGATTAAAAAAAAGATATAATAAGATTGGTGTATTAGAACTTAAATCAGATAAAATTTCTATAAATTTAAATGAATCGACCGATGATTATTTATTCGAAGAAATTCAAGATTTAAAAATTTATTTTACAGGCTATGAAGGAGAAACTATTCCATTAAATTCTCTTTTTGGCTATTTATCATGGAAAACAGGAATAGATAATTATATTCAATTTAACTATAATAGAACATTGGTGAAATATGAATTTCTTGTTCGCAGGAAAGGTTTTGTTCAAAATATTAAACAATTGTGGGGTAATAGGTCAGAAGTAAAATTTAAAATAATCAAAATGCCTAATTCTAAAATTATTTTTGAAAAGAACTGAAAAAAAACAATAGTTTGTTTATAAAGACTAATTGACAGATAAATATGACCATAGATATTATAAAAACAAAGTTATCTTTAAAGTTTTGGCTTTATTTCATTTTACATTACCTGTTTTTATTCTTAGGTGGATTTCTTGCCTATTTGTCTGATTTCAGCGATCTTGATTTAAGACCTTTTATGATTGCTTCCTTTATGTTTTCTTTTGTTTTAATTTTTGTTCTCAAATTTCAGAGGAAATATGTTATTATTGATCAAATATGCTTTAATGATTTAGAGATAAAAACAACAAAATTGAAAATAGAATATCTCCAAATAAAAGAAATCATTTTTTATTATTTTGGATATAAAGGACAGCATATTAAAGGGTTAAGCACAGGGCTAAGGGCAGGAAACCGAAATTACATTATAATTGAGACACATGATGGAGCCTTTTATACTTTTGAAGTGCTTTTAAAAAGTAAAAACGCAATTAAATTAATATCAAAATTTCTCGAAGAAAAAGTATTGTTAATAATAAAAGAAAAGAAATATAAATTATATCAGCCTAATTATTAAAAGAATGAATATTGTGCAAACAAAAATAGCATTATCATTATTATGCTTGTCAACGTCATTTATTATAAATGCTCAACCCGTATTAACCCCGGAAGACATTACCCCCTTGCCAGGCGAGACCTTTACCAAATATTTCATGAATTATGCATGGGTTGATCCTGACAATAGCGGTGGAGAAAATGTCACATGGAATTTGTCGGGTATTGAGGTTTCAAGCAGTTATGAAATGACCTGTTTGGAAGTTGCGGGTTCTCCATATGAAAGTTATTTTGCAGGTTCAGATTACTGTATGGTAATTGACTTTTCTACGCCAAGATACATTTATTATTCGATTGAAAATAATTTTTTAAACGAGGATGGTTATGGTTCAGGAAACGTTGTGCAAACCTCTTCAAATCCTATTTCGCTGATTCATTTTCCGGTAAGTTTTTTAGATGTATTCATTGATACAATTAGCTCAACTTATTATACAACAACTGGAGATACATTTAGAACTGATTCCGGAATACGACATTGTCAAGTAGATGGATACGGGAATTTGGAACTGCCAGATGTTGTATACGAGAATGTAATAAGAATTCATTGCATAGATACAGTTACAATAGCTGACTGTGGCGATACAATAAATTTGAACGGTTATAGTTTTCTCTGGTTAAAAGAAGATTACCATCAAATAATTTTTGAATTATATGATGGCATGGGCTACGGGGCTTATTATAATAAAGCACTTTCAGTTAATTTTGAACAGGATTTTAAAACAAACACACTAACAATTTATCCAAATCCATTTACTGAATACATAAATATCGTTATCCCTTTTTTCTTTAATGAAGCAGTAATTGAGATAATGGATGTAAATGGCAACAAGGTATTTACAGAAAAATTTAAAAATTTAAAGCAAAAGACATTCCTTGGGTTTTTACCCGCTGGCTTTTATTATGCCAGAATAATTGTGAACAATGAAATATACGAATATAAATTAGTTAAAATTTAACTTTTGGTTTTTGAAAGGCAGTTCAATACAAATAAGCACTTTTTTTCAAATCTGTCTGGCCGTCATTGCGAAGAGTTTGACCAAATTAATGGATTGTATCAGAGGCTTATGCGATGAAGCAACAATGCGATTAGCTCACCGAAGGTGAACAAGCATCCATAAAAAAATATACAAAAATATAATTACAACGCTTAATTATAAAGAGTTATAGAAATATTGTTTTT
>MEOH01000017.1 GCA_001769535.1 Bacteroidetes bacterium GWF2_38_335 | reverse complement strand
AAGCAGATCAAGCTGACTCTCATCCAGTGAATACTGGAAAGCAGACAATGACAGTCCCAATCCCAGTTTGGTTTCGCTGCCAAGCTTCAGGTGGTATGCGTATGATCCCTGGGCGCCGGTGCGCTGAATCGGGCCAAACATATCAGTGAAAATATAACCGCCAACACCCATTGCGTCACCTATTTTTGAATGTCCGCTTATCGCGTAAGTGGCAGGCGCATCGGTTATTCCAACCCATTGTTGGCGGGCTGTTATCCTCAGCGGAATATAATCTACACTTCCTGCCATGGCCGGATTCAGTAAAAATCCGTTCATCATGTACTGGCTGTACAAAGGCAACTGCTGCGCCTGTGATGCTGTAATCATTGCTATTACTGCTGCCAGAGTGATTAATATCTTTTTCATATTTATCTTTTTTCTATTTTATCTAATTATCTAATTATTGTAACTGTTCCGTTTAATGGTTCATCATCATTAACTTTTAAGATAAACACATAAGCTCCGTGAGGCATTTCTACGTTATTATATTTCCCATCCCACTGGTTTTCGGTTTCAGCGTATTCTGCTCCTGTTCCTGCGAAATTGAAAATCATCTGTCCCCAGCGATTGTAAATCTCAATTTCAATTCTTTCAACAGAACCGGCATCACCGATTTCCCATGTATCATTTACACCGTCGTCATTCGGAGTAAAGGCAGATGGAATTATCAGATCGTAGCATGAGAAATTTTCCTCAGACACATGAATAGTGTCTATAAGTTCACAACCATTTTCGTCGGTAATTGTTACAAAGTATTCTCCAGCTACCAAACCACTAATATCACCCTCAACTGAGCCATTTGACCACAGGTAGGCATATGCCCCTGTTCCTTCATATACGGATATACTGATGCTGCCGTCATTATTGCCCTGGCAACTTGCATCCAGGATTTCATCCATAACAAGAAGCATTGCTTCAGGAGAAGTCAATACCTGAGTAGCTGCAGCGGAGCATCCGCCTGCATCGAACACAGTTATATAATATGATCCTGTGGGTAGATTAATAGCTGTGGCGGTTACCTGACTGCCTGTTGAGGCATCCCAAACATAAGTATATGCAGGAGATCCACCGGTAACTTCAGCAGAAAGACTTCCGGTTTCACCGGCACACTCGATGGTCTGATTAACTGTTACTGCAAGTGAAAGACCAGTAGCAGGCTGCAATATTGAAATATTTGTATGGCCGATGACACATCCGTTACCATCAGTAATTGTAACAGAATAACCACCAGCAGGAAGTCCGATGTTATTTGCACCATTAAATGTATTAGACCATGCATAAGTATAGGGCAAAGTTCCTCCCGATACAAATACCTGTGCAGAACCAGTGCTTTCTCCGTTACATTGTACATTTGTGATAACCAGTGAATCTGTCAGTTGATTAGGCTGTGTTACAACAATGGTATCTGTCGAGAAACAATTGTTTGCGTCATAAACATCAACAAAGTATGTTCCTGCAACAAGTCCGGTTAGTGTATCAGAAAGTTCAGCAGATGTATGAATAATTCCGCCAGACCAATTATAGGTATAAGGAGCTGTTCCTCCGGTCATTTCTGTAAAAATAACCGCAGTATTTCCATTGTAACAAAGCACATTATTAACTACTGAAATCTCGGTACTACCGCCTCCTTCATTGGCAACAGTAACTGTTGCGGTAGCTGTACAACTATTAGCATCTGTAACAGTAACAGTTGCAGGTCCCGGAATCAAACCATCAGCAGTTGCTGTAATATCAGCATTGGACCATAAGTAAGTATAAGAAGGCGTACCACCGATTGGGTTCACAGTTGCAGTTCCATTGGTATCACCGCAAGTTGAGGCAGTTGATGAAATATCAGAAAGATCAATTGCAGCAGGTTCAGTTAGCATGATGCTGTCAACAACAGTACAGCCATTGGCATCAGTTACTGTTACAAAGTACCAGATATTGGCTGATAACCCTTCGACAAGTGGCAATATTTCTGTTGGAATACTCCATTCTATATCATATAAAGGAGTGCCACCAGTTATGTTTACAGTTGCATTTCCATCGGAATAACCAAAACATGAAACATTAGTGACAGAAATAATATTTGTTGCCAGTTCGCTTGGTTGATTAAGCATTACACTGTCTACCAGATTACAACCGTTGTTATCGGTAACAGTTACATGATAATAAATATCAGGTGAAAGATTGGTAACTGAACTGTCTGTGGTTGCAGAAGCATCATCCCAAATAAATGAGTATGGTGAAACTCCTCCGGCCGGTGTAATAATTGCAGATCCGTTATCATATCCATAACAAGTTATATCAGAAGTTTCGGTAAATGAAGCTGTCAGATCTGTTGGTTCTGTTATTACAGCAATTCCTGAAATCTGGCATTTTCCAATGTCCTCAACAATCAAATTATAAGTTCCAACAGGCAATCCGGTAAACAGACTACCAGGAACAATTGTTGTTCCGTTATCAATACTGTAGTTTACACCGGTTGATGAGTAAATTACAATCTCACCTGTTAATCCGCCAAAGCAAGAAACATTAACAATGCTTATGCTGTCAATAACCGGACCAACAGCATTTCCAATTGAAGTTGTTCCAGTGGCAATACAACCATTGTCGTCAACAACAATAATATTGTAGTTAACTGAATTCAAATCGGTAAATACACCCGTTGGATAATATGACAATCCTCCATTTACTGAATACTGGAATGGTAATGTTCCTGCTGAAGCAGTAATGGTAATTGTTCCATTTGGTGCAGAACAATCCCACACATCAGTTGTAGCAATATTATCAATCTGTGGTAATGGATTAACGGTAGTACTTTGTGAAGTAGAACTTGTACAGCCGTTGATGTCAGTAAACTGATAATTTATTGTACTCACCCCAACAGTAGCGGGATTAAACTGAGCTGAACCGTTTCCAAGATCGGTAACACCTGTTCCGGTAAATGTTCCACCAGACTGATTACTAATAACAGTATCAATAGCAGAACCATAGCAATACTCAGTCTCCAGTCCGGTTAAACTTACCGGAGGCAGATTGTTAATTGTGGTATACTGAGTTGTATAATTTACACAGGTGTTAGCATCTGTATAAGTGTAGGTTACTGAGAAGTTTCCTGTACTATTCGGATCGTATGTAGCTGTTCCATTGTTATTATCTGTTAAATCAGCTGAGGTAGATGTAAAGATACCATTTGCATCAGTGGGGAATCCGGTAATGGTAAAAGGAGTGCTTTCATCACAATACGCAGGATTTAGTCCTGAAATGCTTACAACTGGTAAAGCATGTACGGTTGTAGTTTGAGTTTGGGAATCAGTACAGCCAACACCATTAGTATATGTATAAGTAATACTGTATGAACCTGTCAATGGTGAGAAACTTGCAGTACCATTCATGTTATCGGTAAAAGTAGTTGCCGGGGCAATTGCAAAAGAACCAAGCGGCGCACTATTTCCGGTAAGGGTTACAACCGGTTCGCCTGAACAATACTCTGTATCAAGTCCGGCAAATGAAACAACCGGCAGCGCATTAACTACAGCTGTTTGATCCTGGTGGTTAACACAACCATTTGCATCAGTATAAGTGAATGTAAGAACAAAAGAACCCGGGGTAATTGGGTTAAAAGTGGCTGTTCCGTCTCCGTTGTCGGTAATATCAGTACCGGTGAAAACACCGCTTCCAACGGGACTTCCAGTCAAATTATCAACAGCATCACCTTCACAATAAGGTGAACTTAATCCTGAGAAACTAACAACAGGCAAAGCATGAACAATAGTACTCTGAACCTGAGAATTTACACAACCGTTACCATCAGTATAAGTATAGGTAACGCTGAATGAACCTGTAGTCGGAGTAAAAGAAGCTGTTCCGTTTGCATTATCAATCAGGGTACCTCCTGCTGAGATTGAGAATGAGCCACCGGGGGCATGATTACCTGTGAATAAGTCAACTGCAGTTCCCTCGCAATACGCAGCATCAATTCCTGAGAAATTAACTACTGGCAAAGCATTCTGGGTAATTACAGCCGATCCGGTCATGGTATTGGTACACAAAGTTGTTGTGTTAGTCGCAACAACAGTATAGGTTCCGGCAAGTTGATTGCCAAAAGAAATCGCAGAACCGGTTCCTGAAACAAATATACCGGTAGGTGTGCCACCAGCATATAACTGATAACTGATTCCAACCTCTGAATTGCTTAAAGTTACGTTAACACCTGAAGCTCCGATACAATATGAACCGGTGCCACCAACAACATACTGTGTTGGCAAAGGATTGATGGTAATAATAGCAGAACCTGTCATATTGTTTACACAACCGGTTGTAGCATTTGTAGCAACAACTGTATAAGTACCGGCTAATTGATTACCATAAGATAATGCTGCTCCTGTTCCGGGCAAAGTAGTTCCCGTTGAAACACCTCCCAGATAAAGGGTATAATTAATACCAACACTTGATCCTGAGAGTGACACAACAACTCCGGTACCACCGGCACAATAAGAACCTGAGCCAAGAACATTATATTGAGTTGGCAAAGGATTGATAGTAATTGTGGCATTTCCGGTCATTGTTGATGTACAGGAAGTCGTTCCGTTTGTGGCAACAACAGTGTAAATTCCGACCAACTGATTACCATAAGATAAAGCAGAACCTGTTCCTGGCAAAATTGTAGCAGTAGCCACACCATTTAGGTAAAGCTGGTAATTAATACCCGG
This sequence comes from Bacteroidetes bacterium GWF2_38_335, assembly GCA_001769535.1. Taxonomy (GTDB): domain Bacteria; phylum Bacteroidota; class Bacteroidia; order Bacteroidales; family GWF2-38-335; genus GWF2-38-335. The sequence goes on along the minus strand of MEOH01000017.1, from coordinate 27,048 downwards.
ATCAGAATCACTTAAAGATACTGCAACTCCTGTTCCACCTGTACAATATGCACCAGTACCCAAAACATTGTACAGTGTTGGCAGCGGATTAATGCTAATCACAGCCGAACCAGTCATTGTGCTGGTACAGGAGGTAGTTGAGTTTGTTGCAACAATGGTGTATGTTCCGGCAAGCTGATTGCCAAAAGATATTGAAGAACCTGTTCCTGAAACAGTCAGTCCGGTAGTTACACCACCAAGATATAATGTATAATTTATTCCGATATCAGAATTACTTAATGAAACCGGCATACCTGATCCGCCTGAGCAATACGCAGCTGTTCCCAGAACGTTATATTGAGTTGGTAAAGGATTGATCGAGATCACTGCTGAACCGGTCATATTATTTACACAGGAAGTAGTTGCATTTGTTGCAACAACAGTGTAAGTACCTGCAAGCTGGTTGCCAAAATTAAGTGCAGCACCTGTTCCTGCAAGAGTGGTACCGGTAGCTACACCTCCCAGATACAAAGTATAATTGACTCCTGATGTTGATCCGCTTAATGTTACTGCAATACCTGTTCCGCCAGAACAATAAGCCCCGGTACCTCCGACATTAAATGCAGTTGGTAAAGGATTGGTAGTAATAACTGCAGAACCTGTCATATTTACAGTACATGAGGTTGTTGCATTTGTTGCAACAACAGTATAAGTACCGGCAAACTGATTGCCAAAGTTAAGCGCAGCACCAGTACCCGCCAGAGTTGTTGCTGTTGCAACGCCACCCAGATATAAAGTATAATTAACACCCAATTGAGATCCACTGAGTGTTACTGCAACGCCTGCTCCACCAACGCAATATGAACCGGTTCCGCCAACTGTAAACAGAGTTGGTAATGGATTAACATTAACCAGCACACTGCCAACAACAGTTCCGGAAGTAACTGCATCGGTAACGGTAACAAAGTAAGTTGTAGTACTTGCTGGTGAAACTGTTTGAGATTGAGTATTAACAGATGGACCGGCACTCCACAAATATGTATATGAACCACTACCACCACTTGGGTTTGCAGTGATTAATATTGAACCACCGTTACAAATTGTTCCGCTCGGACTGGGTGTTGTTGTAACAGATAAAACACCACCTGTAACATTTACAGTTGTTGTTCCGGTTGCAGAACAACCAGTTGTTGAGTTGGTAACCGTAACAGTATAAACTGTAGTTGCTGAAAGAGCAGTAGTTGAAGTATTCTGAGCAGTTGGAGAGACAACACTTCCAGCCGGACTCCATGAATATGTATAGGCACCTGAAGGAGAACTGGTCAAACTTGAAGTACCTCCGTTTGGTATGGTTGCCGGGGTAGCTGTAGCTGTTACAGAAGGTAAAGGATTAATTGTAATAACAGCAGATCCTGTCATGGTATTTGTACAGGAAGTTGTCGAGTTTGTAGCCACAACTGTGTAAGTACCTACAAGTTGGTTGCCAAAAGAGATAGCTGATCCTGTTCCTGAAATAATTATTCCGGTTGCAACACCACCCTGATATAATTGATAATTTATTCCAACATCCGAATCGCTAAGTGTAACAGCAACACCAGTTCCGCCAGCACAATATCCTGCAGTTCCATTAACAACATATTGAGTTGGTAATGGGTTTGTGGTAATTACGGCAGAGCCGGTCATTGTTGCAGTACATAATGTAGTTGAGTTTGTAGCAACAACTGTGTATGTTCCGGCAAGTTGATTGCCAAAAGACAATGAAGAACCAGTTCCTGACAACGTTGTACCTGTTGACACGCCACCCAGATATAATGTGTAATTTATTCCAACACTTGAACCTGAAAGAGTAACAGCAACACCTGTCCCACCAACACAATAAGCTCCGGTTCCACCAACAGTAAACAATGTTGGTAACGGATTAACAGAAATAATTGCTGATCCGGTCATGGTATTGGTACATGAGGTACTTGCATTTGTAGCAACAACTGTATAAGTTCCTGCAAGTTGATTTCCAAAATTAAGAGCTGCACCTGTACCTGCTAAGGTAGTTCCGGTTGCAACACCACCAAGGTACAATGTATAGTTTACTCCAACCTGAGAGCCACTAAGTGTTACAGCGACACCTGTTCCTCCTGAACAATAAGCACCTGTACCGCCAACATTATAAAGAGTTGGAAGAGGATTGGTTGTAATAACTGCAGAACCTGTCATGGTTCTGGTACATGAGGTAGTTGCATTTGTAGCAACAACAGTATAAGTTCCGACAAGCTGATTGCCAAAATTAAGGGCAGCGCCGGTTCCTGCTAATGTAGTTCCGGTTGCAACACCACCAAGGTATAGGGTATAGTTGACGCCAACCTGAGAGCCGCTTAAAGTAACAGCAACTCCGGTTCCACCAACACAGTAAGAACCTGTTCCACCAACTGTGTATAAAGTTGGAAGCGGATTGGTAGTAATAACTGCGGAGCCGGTCATAGTAGCTGTACAAGAAGTTGTGGCATTGGTTGCTACAACAGTATAAGTACCGACGAGTTGGTTTCCAAAGGACAAAGGTGAACCTGTTCCGGCTATAGTTGTTCCGGTTGATACACCGCCTAAATATAATGTATAGTTTATTCCAACATTTGATCCGGACAAGGTAACAGCAACACCGGTTCCACCGACACAATAAGCTCCGGTTCCACCAACAGTATATAAAGTTGGTAAGGGATTTACAGAAATAACTGCAGACCCTGTCATAGTTCTGGTACAAGACGTTGTAGCATTGGTTGCAACAACAGTATAAGTTCCGGCAGTTTGGTTTCCAAAATTCAATGCAGCGCCTGTTCCGGCAAGTGTGGTGCCTGTGGCAACACCACCCAGATATAAAGTATAGTTAACTCCAACCTGAGAGCCACTAAGAGTTACTGCAACACCTGTTCCACCTGAGCAATATGCTCCGGTACCGCCAACAGTATAAAGAGTTGGAAGAGGATTGGTGGTGATAACAGCAGATCCGGTCATGGTTCTTGTGCAGGATGTTGTGGCATTGGTTGCAACAACAGTATAAGTTCCGACCAGTTGATTTCCAAAATTTAATGCTGCACCGGTTCCCGCTAATGTAGTTCCTGTTGCAACACCGCCAAGGTATAAGGTATAATTGACGCCTGAAGTTGAGCCACTTAATGTAACTGCAACGCCTGTTCCGCCAACACAATATGAACCAGTACCGCCAACCGTGAATAATGTCGGTAATGGATTTACGGTAACTGTATTACTTGCGCAAGTTGTATTTCCGCAAGAACCTTCGGCTCTCACGTAGTATGTTGTAGTTGTAGTAGGCGACTGTGTAATTGAAGCTCCGGTTCCAACAGCCGTTCCACCACAGCTACCCGTGTACCAATGCCATGTAGCACCCGTACCCAAAGCCCCTCCGTTTACTGTAAGCGTAGTAGTTGCTCCACTGCAAATAGTTGACGGAGATGCAGTAACAGAAGTAGGTGCTGTTGATGGAGTATTAACTGTAATGGTTACGTTATCGTTTACAGTATTATTACATGAATCTCTGAGAGTAAGAGTATAAGTTGTGGTAGTAAGAGGAGAAACAGTAATATTCTGAGTAGTTCCAATCAAGGTTCCACCGATATACCATCTGTATCCAACGTAATTTCCAGTATAAATAATTCCGGACAAAGTTGTTGATGAACCCTGACAAATTGTTGTAGGAGGTGAAGTAATCTCACCTGTAACAGCAGTAAAGTCATGCAGATTAATTGTACTTGTCTGAACAGTAGGATTACAAGGACATCCACCTGTAAGTGTAATAATAATGGTTTCATTTTCGGATAAGCCATCTACAATAGCAGTTATGGGAATAGAAACACTGGCACTTCCAACCGGAATAGTTGCATTTGGGTATCCCGGAATGGTATAATCCACATTGTATGTTGCTGTTCCGGATACAGAATAAGTAAATGAAATCGCAGTGGAAGTCTGGCTGGGATCAACCCTTGTAAATACAATATTCGACTGACAACCTTCATACGAATCGGTAGTACCGGTAGCATTGACAACATCCAGAACTGCACCGTTACCTGAAGAAAATGAGTTTGCTTCGAGGAGCACCCATGAATCAAAAAGACCATCAAATACGTCGGCAACCGCCAGTTTAATGTGATAAGTCTGACAAGCGACCAGAGTTGCCTGGGCAGTAAGAGGAACTGTATATCCATCAAATTGAACCTGATTATTTAAGGGAGAAACATCTCCATAATCATTGTCATTATAATAAGCGGGATTGGTTGTATTGTTCACATTATCAATAGCGACAGGCGTTGATGTTGCCGGAATCAGGGCGATATTGATGGCACTATTTGTATAAGGACCTGAAATACCCGGGCCACTGATAAAGAAACCAAAAACATCATTAAAACCTAATCCGACATATTCATTATATTCTTCTGATGCAAAAAGAAAATCAAAAGTAACATTATTGGAAGAAGGAACGAAGTCGAATTCCAATATTGCCGCATCCTGAGTTGTTCCTCCGGACAAAGCATTTAAATCCGCATCTCCGGCTCCGGCATTGTCAAGAGTATATGAGTCGGAGTTATTTGGACCCTCAGCCCCATCAACACTACCTGAACCCAAAATAATTCCATCTAAAAAGGAAATTGTTGGAGCTCCGCTTCCATCAAAATATCCAATACCCGAAGCTGCTCCTGTATAAGTAATATTGGAAGCAGTAAGACAGCCGGTAATAAGGACATCCTGAACAAGTTCTGTTGGGGTATAAGTCGACGGGTCGACCGAAAGAATCTGAGCCGGTTCAAAAACACAGATATTAAAATTTCCTGTTTGAGTACCACTAACTTCCCAGAAACGGATGAAAATTGTTGCACCGGGTGTTAAGCCGGTTGATTCGATACGGGGCATGAGGCCCGGACCATTATCATCATCGCAGTCAATTTCGGTGAGGGCACCGCAGTTGCCGGTATAAATAGCCATGGCACCATCATTAAAATCGATGGCATCGGCCTGGAAAATAAGGTTTCCTGAAGCAGGAACAGTTACTCTGAACCAAACATCCTTAACGGTTGAAGTGCCACAGGCACCATTTGCAATACCTGAGGAAGTTGCAAAAGAATTTCCATAAGTTGAATAAGAGCATGAACCTGAGTTAACCGCAAGTACAGTAGCATCTGCACAATCATCATTATCGCTGGTAGAAATAATAATATTATCAACGGCAGCAGGCGGATCGGTTCCTAAGGAACCATCATTTCTCCATGTGAAAACAATTCTTTGCGTGGTTCCTGCAAGAGCCGGATCAAGCGTATATGAACTTGTTTGCCATGTACTCTGAACATTCAGGTTGGCTGAAATTTGTCCGGTTCCCAAAAGCACTCCTTCCACCGGAGTAGTTGTAGTGGGAACAATAGAAAAAATTAAATAATCGCAACAGCTTTCGCCGTAGTTATGCCAATCGAAAGAAAGGTTAATAATCGGGGCAGAAACAGGGAAAGTATAATCAAAATAAAAGTGCGTAACAGATGTAGAAGAAACATTGTAGGTGTTATTTACACCCGCATCCTGTGAAACATAGGCACTGTATGCGCCACCATTATCGGTAACCGTTCCGACTACCCATTTATTTGTTTGGGCACCGTTTATTTCGGTCATACCGTTAGCAATAAAAGAGCCACCACCTTCAAAAGTTCCGTTAAAGGCAGGAGTCAATGTTATGGTGCGGGTTCCGGCAGGGTTGGTCACGGATGGGGTATAGTTTGTAGATGCAACCTGGATTGAAGTACACTGGGCATCAATCACGTTTCCAGGAGTGGCACCTGGTTTCACATCATAAGTTAGCCAAAAATAGTTTGTACCGCCTTGCAGAGCGATAGCCGGACTAATGGTAAAGGCTCCGGATGGAGCAGCAACAGTAGTACCAACCTGAGTGGTCATTGCAAAAGTTGAACTCGTTCCGGTAGAAAAAAGTTTAGCATTTTGTATATCAACAGCAGGATTGGAAGTCCCTGTTGTGTTAAAAGATAACTGATTAATTGTGAGCGGAGATGTTGATCCGGTAGTAACAACCTGAACACCGATAACCTGATTATTGGTTGTTCCTGTATAAACACTTGAAGTTACAGTTTGAGTTGTAGTACAGGATGAATAAGCCATTGGTGAACCCGGATTGAAACGGTATATCTGACCGGTGGCGGGTTTTGTTGCAAGCGTTATTGTTTCAACAGTTGAACTGACTCCGGGAGCAGCACCGGTACCATCCAATGAAAGAAAGTGTGTGGCACCAAGAGAACCATCACAAATACCTATTGATGCTGAACCACTGTTCACAACATTTGCATCTTGTCTGTAAACAAACTCTATATGATTATCTGCCTCATAAAGTTTAACCTGAAATGAAATAACTGCTCCGGCTGCTGAATAGTTCCATTCCCAATTTTCCCATTGCATGGTAAAAATTCTGCTTCCGGCAGCACCAGTTGTTTCATATTTAGCTGTTCCACTTGCGCCATCCATATCATCCCAAAGAGGAGCCAACAAAGGACGGATACCATTGGCATCATTATCCAGGTCATTGGTTAAACCAGAATAGGTGGTGGTTTGGAATGACAGCCATCCGTTTGAGCTTACTGAGGCTGTAGTGTAGCCTGTGCCACAATAGGTAAAAGTAAAACCGATTGGTATTCCGGATACAGTAGCATCGTCCACTTCAATCCCATCAACATTAGTACCTGCTGCAATACTTGTATAGGTACCTGTTGTAGGAACAAAAGCATAAGATCCGGCAGTTTGTGCTGAGGAAATCAATCCACTAACAACAAACAAACAAGTGATTATTAAAAATAACCTCTGGTTAAAATTTCTCTTTTTCATAGCTATATATTACTTAATCAGATTTTTATAATTATCGGGGTGCAATTCAATGTATATTGATTTTACCATATTGTAATTCATGTCGTCCTTGACAGAATTGCCACTGTCAATAAAAACAGGCAAATCATTTTCTTTTTCAACGGCAGAATTTTTCAGGCAGCTATTGCTGTAAATGTTTAAAAAGTCAGCTTTTGAAAAATTCTTGGATGCTCCTGTTTCAAATCGTGACCCCCTGATGTCGAGTTCAATTTCCTTGATCGATTTTGAAACAACAGTCATTTTTGAAAAATCACTGTTGATATCACAGAAAACTATATTCTCATCTTTCATGAGCTCCCTGCAAATCATATTTGCTTGTCCGCTGTTTATTACTCCGCTTACTTTATAATCAATAACCAGTAAATCATTATACTGATTTTTTTCAAGATTCTGCCCAATAACTGTAAAACAAGTAGTCAGAAACCCGGCAATTAAAAATATAAATACTCTCATAAATAAATTATTTTTTTGAATTTCAATGATTTAAGCTAAACTCTATAATGCAATCTTCCATATTAAAGAGTAAAGAAAGTAAAAAATACTGAATTTTAAAAACCCGTTTCTAATTTTAGAAATAAATACGGTAAACAATGTATCTCAACTATTAGTATAAGTACGTAAGCACTTCTTGAAAATCGTCATTGTTAAGCTACAACAGTGTCCGAAAACGAACAAAATCAGGAAAAAATTGTTGGTTTATTAATCTTTAGTAATTTTACCATGTTTTTTTAATAAAAAATTAAATAATCCGGTTATGAAAACAGTTTCATTTATTTTACTTATTCTCTTATCTCTTTCATTATTTGCGCAGGATTCTAAAATGGTTCTTGAATCGGCTATGGCCAAGCAATGGCAATATCTTTTTCCCGGTTACAAGTTCAATTTCGGATGGCGCGGCAATACCGATAATTTCACTGAGGCCAAAGGTTACGATTTGATGGAATTCAGCGCTTCCTCGTCAAAGGAAAAAGTGCTTCTTACCTTTGATGACTTAAACAAACCTGTTGTTGCAGCCGGATTGGATCCTCTGTCCTATTTTCCTGAATTTACCTGGAGAAATGACAATGAAATTGAATTTATCCATGACAGTCATTTTATCAGTTTTGATGTTTCCACAAAGAAAATAACACTCGATATTCCCTTCGACAAAAATGCTTCTAAAGTTTATGATGATACCGAACCTTTGGCTGATTTTTGTTATGCAAATAAAATGCTGGCCTATTCGCTTGATAACAACCTTTATATCACTTTTAACGGCGGAAAAGTAAAACAAATTACCAAAGATGAAAAAGGTATTTTAAATGGGCAGATTGTCCACCGCAACGAATTTGGAATTAACAAGGGCACTTTCTGGTCGCCCAATGGAAAATACCTGGCTTTTTACCGAATGGACGAAACCATGGTTACTGAATATCCTCTGGTAGATATGACTGCCAGAATTTCTCAATTGAAAAACATCAGATACCCAATGGCCGGAATGAAAAGCCACGAAGTTACTCTTGGAGTGTATGATGTTGCCTCTGGAAAAACAATATTTCTTGAAACAGGTGAACCTAAAGAACAGTATCTCACAAACATTGCATGGTCGCCCGACGATAAATATATTTACATCGCTGTATTAAATCGCGGTCAGAATCACATGAAACTTAATAAATATGATGCTGTTACCGGAAAATTTGTAAAGACTCTTTTTGAAGAGAAAAATGACCGCTACGTAGAGCCCGAAAACCCGATGATATTCCTGAAAAACAAACCTGATGAATTTTTATGGCTCAGTGAACGCGATGGCTACAAGCACTTTTACCATTATGACTCAGAAGGCAATCTAAAAGGCCAGCTTACAAAAGGCGAATGGATGGTAACCGAGTTCCTGGGTTTTGACAAAACCGGCAATTCCATCTTTTTCATGTCAACTGAAAAAAGTCCCATTGAAAACCATGCCTATAAACTTGACCTGCTGACAAAAACACGGACACAGATTACAAAAACCGACGGCAACCATACAGTTAAGGTAAATTACAACGGAACAATGGTCCTTGACAACTACAGCAACTATACTACTCCGAATGCTTTCCAGGTAATGGGAACCGACGGAAAAGTGAAAAAGGAAATTGCAAAACTTGAAGACCCTTTCAAAAAAGAAGGACTGAAAATCAGTCAGCCCGAAGTGGTTGAACTCCTTTCGGGTGACGGAAAAACAAAACTGTACGCAAGGATTATCAAGCCCCTTGATTTTGACCCAGCAAAAAAATACCCCGCTATTGTTTATGTGTATGGCGGTCCACACGCCCAGCTTGTAAGCAATACCTGGATGGCCGGAGCCGGAGTGTGGGATTTGTTCATGGCTCAGGAAGGGTATGTAATGCTTACCATCGACAACAGAGGATCTTCGAACCGCGGATTTGAATTTGAATCTATTATCCACCGCAGACTTGGAGTTGCTGAAATGGCCGACCAGATGAAAGGCATTGAATACCTGCAGTCGCTGGGATTTGTTGATATGGAGCGCATTGGAGTACATGGATGGAGTTATGGAGGATTTTTAACAACCAACCTGATGTTAAACTTTGATAAAACCTTTAAGGTTGGAGTGGCCGGCGGACCGGTTTGCGACTGGAAATATTATGAAATTATGTATGGCGAAAGATACATGGACACACCAGAAGAAAATCCCGAAGGATACACCAATGCTTGTTTGACCAAGCAAACCAAAAAGCTAAAAGGCAAACTTTTAATGATTCACGGTTACATTGATAACGTAGTGGTTATGCAACACAGTCTGGATTTCCTGAAAGAAGCCATCAGCAACAGTGTTCAGGTTGATTATTTTGTTTATCCTACCCACGAGCATAATGTAAGAGGCAAAGACAGAATCCATCTTATGAGGAAGGTAACTAATTATTTTAATGATTATCTGAAGTGATGAGCTGACATTTAAATAAGTAAGAATATTACAAAAGCAACATGTTGAAATTCAATATGTTGCTTTTGTTTTTTTTTACGACTATCAGGAAACAGTATTTTCTTAATTAAACTATTAACAATTTTCTAATTACCCAAACCGTTATAAAGAAAACACTACCATGAAATTCTTTACAATAATTGTACTTTCGGGAGTTTTATTTTCGTGCTCCGATACTCAGGGAAGCGAACAAAATGCTCCGGTTAAGGATAGTATTCCGGTTTCTGATACTATAATTACAAGCACTGAAGATCAGGCTTCGTCAATCATTTCGGAAAAACCCGAAGACACCATTCATCTTCAGGAATTATATAGCAGACAAAAAGCAGAGGCCCTTAGCAAAAAGAATTTTTTCAAATCAAAATTCAATGATTCTGATAGCGCTTATTCGTTGGCCAGGGAGTTTCTTTACAATCACCTGCTCAATGAAATAATTCCGCCGTGGTACGGAACAGCATGGGATTTCAATGGATATACCGACCAGCCAAACAAAGGATTCATAGCCTGCGGATATTTTGTATCAACTACATTAAAACACCTTGGATTCAACCTCAACAGGTATAAAGTTGCGCAACAGTATTCGTTGAAAATAATAGAGATTTTATGTGGTAAGGAAAATGTAAAAACATGGCAACCAGATCAATTTGACGCCATGATCAATTTTTTAAAAGACGGCGGAAATGATATTTTTGTAGTTGGTCTTAGCTGTCATGTCGGATATCTTTCTGTTGAAAGCGATACGGTGTATTTTATACATTCAAGTTACGTCCATCCCCTTTGTGTGATTAAGGAGTATGCCGAACTGTCTGAAGTATTAAAGAGTTCGGGGATTTTCGTTACAGGATCATTGTTACAGAATAAGGAGTTAATCAGGAAGTGGGTTTATAATGAACCGATAGTAGTTGAATAGCTATTCCTCGTTGGTACGACCGGAAAGATAGACCTTCCACTTTTCTATGAGTTTTACCATGTCTTCGGGCAATTCGGAATCGAACATCATTCTTTTCTTTGTTACCGGATGATCAAAAGCCAGTGATTTGGCATGAAGGGCATGTCTTGGGAGAATCTTAAAGCAGTTTTGAACAAACTGTTTATATTTGGTGTAGGTGGTTCCTTTAAGAATCTGGTCACCTCCATAAGTATCATCATTAAAAATCGGATGTCCGATATGAGCAAAATGCACCCTGATCTGATGTGTTCGTCCGGTTTCAAGTTTGCACTCAACCACCGATAAATAGCCAAGTTCTTCGAGAACTTTATAATGTGTAACCGCATGTTTCCCGAAATTTCCCTCGGGAAAAACATCCATTTTTTTTCTGTCTTTTAATGATCGTCCTATATTTCCGGTGATTGTTCCCTCTTTCTCATCAAAGGATCCCCAAACAATTGCAATATATTTACGGTCGGTTGTTCTGTCGAAAAACTGTTTAGCCAGTTTATTGAGTGCTTTTTCATTTTTCGCAACCACAAGGATTCCCGAGGTATTTTTATCAATTCGGTGCACCAGGCCGGGCCGGGCTTCGCCCGAACTAAACAGCGGTAGTTCCTTTAAATGCCAAGCAAGTGCATTTACAAGGGTACCTGAATAATTTCCGTAGGCAGGGTGAACAACCATTTCAGGATCTTTGTTAACCAAAATCACATCATCATCTTCATAAATGATCTTGATTGGAATATCCTGGGGAATAAGTTCAATTTCCCTTGGCGGGTGAGTCATCACAATTGAAACAATGTCACCCGGTTTAACTTTATAGTTTGATTTAACCGGATTGCTGTTTACAAGAATATTTCCGGCATCAGCAGCATCCTGAATTTTGCTGCGGGAAACATTTTCAATTCTGTTTACAAGAAATTTATCAATCCGGAGTAGCGACTGTCCCTTATCTACTTCGAACCTGAAATGTTCAAATAACTCGGGTTGTTCTTCTAATTCAAGTTCTTCGGGGTCGGCGCACATATCAATATTATTAATTTACAATTAGTTTTTTAACCTTGTAATTCTTATTTTTTCCTTCTATCCTGATAAAATACATACCTGTTTTTAGCGCAGAAATATCAAATTCAGCCGAAGTAATCTTTTCATTGAGGACAATTTGGCCTGTATAGTTAATGAAGCTGATATTATTGCCAATCAATTCTTCATCTAAAGTGATCATTTCACTGGCAGGATTCGGGTAAAACGAAAAGTCTTCAATATTTTCGGGAAGCACCTCTTCAACGGAGATGGGAAAATCAGAGCCAAAGATTGGTTCTATCATGAATGATCCTGTGTCATTTGACTGCTGCCAATCGCCACTAAATTTAAAAAATACCTTATCCATTGAGCTGGTGTTCCGGTCGAAACCGAGTAAAATCGGGTAAGCTTCAGTTATGGTAATCAATCCCACATAAAAAGTCCCTTCAGGAAGGATAATCAGAGAATCCAGTTTATAATAAGTATATTCGTTTTCTTCATCGGTGAGTTCAACCTTGTAATGGTTTCTGGAATACAATGTATCGCCGGGTACTCCCGCATTATCATCCCAGACAGTAAGATAAAAATATCTGTTTTCATGCTCATTTTCCCGGGTTTGGGGGAAATAAATTTTAACTCCCCTTAGGGTGTCCTGTTTACAATTATCAAACTGAACCGCAAGTTTAGCATTTGATGCTCCCTCAATTCCCAGATACATAGCCGATTCGGCAGTTTCATCATCATGAGCATAATAATTATAAAATTTCTGATAAAAGTTAACTGTATCATTAACCTTATAATCAGTTGAATCAGTTTTCAGAAATACCTGAACTTTAAAAAGTGCCGAATCTATATAATCTGTATTGAAATTCATGTTTTCAAGCCATGATTGAAAGATATTTTGTCCGGGATCAGCATTATCAGTAAGCGGAGTAAAATCTACTGTTTCATAGGTTCCAAGCATATCACTCCATGAATAATTTCTTGTTATCAGTTTACCTACTGTGTCATTGACATAATAGGTTATCAATATGCTGTCGGACATTTCAGCCGGTCTGTCGATTATAAAATGTTTCCATGGCATTGATGTATATGATTTGATCAATGAAGGCGGAGTGCTTTGAATGGCAACATCCATTAACAATGAATCGCGCCAGGAACGGTCTCTGTTAATTTTAATATAATCGAGATTCCACTGGTCCTGGTTTCCGCCTTCGTGGGCGTCGGAAACGGAGTACAGACTGGCATAATTATAAAACCTGAAACGGAAACCGTTATGCAGATAGATTGTATCGGTAACCGGAATCAGCACCTGCAGAAATGAATCAACCTCAAATCCTCCGGGTGAACGCCATACCGATCTCCATTGGAGAAAATAAGGTGAATAAAACTGAAGGACCAATGAATCTTTATACTCGGGACCGTCAAATGACAGTCCTTTTGGCTGATAGAAAAAGCTCATGTAAACAGAATCAGCAGGAGTATATTCATTGACAATAATTTGTTCAATATACACATAATCAGTTATAAAACCGTCATAATAATACAGAGAGTCGGAAACATCGATATATTGGTCAAGTACCGTATTGTAGTAATAAATAATATCATCGCCGGCATTATAAGTATAAGGAACCGTCAGTGCATTGATAAAGGAAGCTCCGTCAGAATAATAAAGGGAATCGGCCGGATAATACAGGCCACTTAAAGAATGAAAATAAAACAGATCATCTGAAGAATAGGTTGCCGGGTTGTTAAAAGTATAATATTCCAGATTTATGGGTTGCGAGCTGAGTGTATCGGCGATAAAATGTGCCGCACCGGCATTCGGTAAAATGCTGCCGGTATGGTCAATAATATCAAAGGTAGCAACACCTATTGACGGAGGATTGATGCAATATCTGTCATTAATATAAACCATGCTGTTGGTCCATTTATTTTCATCAGGAAAAATATAAGAATCCGAAAAATCCTCAATAAAGGGAAGCTCAAGAGTATCAAGCACAGCTTTAGAATATCTTTTTTCAGGATGGGTTTTCAGATACTTGCAGATATCAGGATTTGACTGCAGTCCGACTTCAATAAGCTGGCTTTTGGCGGTGAAACCTAAAAACAACAGCAATCCCATCAATAAGTATTGTATCTTTTTCATTATCTGTGATTTGTTATTTTTGCAGTATCAGATTCAGATTTATTTTTATCCAAAGAAATATAAACATCAATATAATCGCCGAGGTTCATTTCGCCCTCACTTGAATATTCAGGGATTTGTTTCCAGATAAATGCCCTCAGGGTATCCTTTTGGCTTTTGATTTTATCATCGGATTCAATGACAATTAAATTGAGCGATTTTTTTGAAACGATTGTTTCAGCCTCCTCATAAGTTAATCCAACAAGTCGTGGAATAGCTGTTTTTTCAAAACTTTCGCCCCTTCCGACATCAAGATCTATATAAGAACCTTTATTGATTAATGTTCCTTTTCTGATGGTTTTTTTCTCGAAATATTGTTTTCTGACGTTATCCTTGGCGGGATGTGGAATATACTTCTTTTTTCCGGCTTTCAGGCCATAAGTTTCGAGCATGGCAATTGCTTCCTTAAGCGGCAATCCGACCAGATCGGGCATTTTAACCCTTTCGGGATAAACTGAATTCATAATCAGATAAACGGTACGTCCCGTTTTCACATGAAAGTCGGGCTTAGGTCTTTGGTCAAAAATGGTACCTTTTTCAACTTTATCGGTGTATATTGAATCCACAACCAATACTTCAAGATCCTTATCATCAGCTTCTTCCATAGCCTCTTCGATGGTCATACCTGTAAAATCAGGAACTGTTTGTGCTTCACCGTGGTCAGTGTAAAAATCCAACCACCAGTTAACCATAAAAATGAGCAGAAAAAACACTACAAAAGTCAATCCCAGGTTAATGAGAAATTTCCTTGATTTGATAATACTAAAAAATGACCCTTCCTTAACTTTCATATAAAAATATTTACAATAATCAATTTATCAACCGGTTAGAGGTCAGATTGCAGATTTTCAGGCAACATTCCGAAAACTACCCGGTATAACGAAAGAGCAAAGATAAAATTATATAAGGAGAAAAAAAATTATTGTTTGCAGTACGGTCGAGGTTTAAAATGAAGGGTTATTAAGGTTTAAAAACACTACAGTCCGATAAAAAAAATATTGTCAGGTCTTAAGGCCGCCTTCTACGGTCATTACATAACCACGGCCTTAAGGCCACAGTCGTCAGGCCAATGTCTGTAATTATCAGAATTACTGGTATTTATTAATGTTATGTCCTAAAGCCGGACTGGCTTTTACTTTTCCCTTGATGGAAAAGTAAACAAAAGATCAAGAACAAACGATGCTTCCCCCCGCTCTGTCAAATCTTTGAAAATAATAGCAAAGTAGGATAAACCCCTTTGCTTTATTTTCTAAAGATTTGCCATTCACCCCACCGCATGGCCCGCCGTTTGTTCAGGCCAACGCACGGTTTTATCAATAGTATTAGCATTTTCGTACAAAACTTGAAAATAAAAATACAGCGCAAAATCTTGTAAATGTGTTTGTTGCAAATATTAACCTAACAGCAATGGCCTTAAGGCAGGGGTTATAATAATAATCACCCAATCATATCAATAAATTCATCCTCTGTAAGGAATTTTATTCCAAGTTTCTGAGCTTTTTTAAGTTTTTCGGGACCGATATTTGCACCGGTAAGAAAATAATCGGTATTAGCGGAAATTGAACCGGCATTTTTGCCACCGTGTTTAACAATCAGTTCCTTAATTTCATCACGCGAAAGTCTGGAAAAAGTTCCGGAAATAACGATTGTAAGTCCATTAAGTTTATCAGATAAAATGTCATTGCTTTCATCAGCCTGAAAATTTACTCCGGCAGCTTTGAGGCGGTTAACAATTTCTATATTTCCGGGTTTGGAAAAATGTTGTGTGACACTCTCGGCAATTTTATCACCAATTTCCTCAATTTCTCTAAGCTGATCGAGGGATGCATTGATAACCAAATCAATATTTTTAAGCTTTTTAGCCAGGGTTTTTGCCACAGTTTCGCCTACAAACCTGATGCCTAAAGCAAAAAGTACTCTTTCGAATCCTGCTTTTTTCGATTCCTGAATGCTCTCGGTAAGATTTTGGGCAGATTTTTCACCAAAACGTTCAAGGTTTGCAATTTGTTCTTTTTTGAGATCATACAGATCAGCAATATTTTTTATCAATCCCTTTTGGTACAGCAGATCAATGGTTGCTTCGGCACAGTTAATATTCATGGCCTTTCTGCTGACAAAATGTTCAATTTTCCCTTTGATTTGAGGAGGGCATCCATCTTCGTTCGGACAAAAGTGTTTGGCCTCGCCCTCTTTTCTGATAAGTTCAGTACCACATTCAGGGCAATTTGAAATATAAACAACCGGTTGAGAACCCGGCAACCTCGAATTCAAATCGACTCCCACAACTTTCGGAATAATTTCTCCGCCCTTTTCGACGTAAACCCTGTCATTTATTCGAATGTCGTGTAAACTGATCTGGTCGGCATTGTGCAAAGACGCCCTTTTCACAGTAGTTCCGGCAAGCAAAACGGGTTCAAGATTAGCAACCGGAGTGATTGCGCCGGTGCGTCCAACCTGATAATCGATTGACAGCAAATCAGTAACAGCCTGCTCTGCTTTGAATTTATAAGAAATTGCCCAACGTGGCGATTTGGAAGTAAATCCGAGAACACGTTGTTGATCAAGAGAATCGACTTTTACAACTATTCCATCGATATCAAAAGGAAGGTCGTATCTTTTTTCATTCCATTTTTTTGTAAACCCGATTGCCTCTTCGATGGTACTTACCCTTTCGGGATGCGGAGCCACATTCAGTCCCCATTTTCGGGCAGCAATAAGGTTTTCGAAATGAGAGTTTGTAGGAAGGTTTTCGCCAAGAAGATAATACAGGAAACAGTCCAGTCCCCTTTTGGCTACCTCAGCGGGATTTTGAAGCTTCAGTGTTCCCGACGCAGCATTTCGTGGATTTGCAAAAGCAAAATCACCGGCAGAAATGCGGTCATTATTCAGTTTGTCAAATGAATCATGGGGAAGAATAATTTCTCCCCTTATTTCAAATTCAGCAGGGTAATCTGATCCGGTCAGGGTATGCGGAATGGTGCGGATGGTGCGGACATTGGCAGTAACATCATCGCCTTTGTCACCATCACCACGGGTAACAGCACGGGTCAGTTTGCCATTTTTGTAAACCAGACTAATGGATGCCCCGTCGTATTTCAATTCACAGGTATAAGAAAACGGGCCTGTAAGAATTTTTTTCACCCGACTGTCAAAATCAATAAGATCTTCTTCGGAGTATGTATTGCCAAGAGAAAGCATGGGATATTTATGATCGACCTGCACAAATTCATTTGAACTGTCGTTGCCCACTTTTGCCGAGGGAGAATTTTCATCCTTTAAATCGGGAAACTTATTTTCAAGGAAAACAAGATCATTCATCATGATATCATATTCAAAATCACTTATTGCAGGTTTGGAAAGCACATAATAGTTATGGTTGTGCTTTTTCAGTTCCTCCCTTAAAAATTCAATTCTTTTTACAGCCTCTTTTTTATTCATGAATCCCTTTTATTTGTATGATAATCAAAAAACAAGCATAAAAATTGCTTTTTATGATAAAATTATGTAATTTTAATTTGTATTTGAAACCAGACAAAGTTAAATCTTTGATCTGTAAAAAAAGAATACTTTGTTTTTTTTATAATTAATGTAATTAACCGTTAATAGATTACAATATTATGGAAAAAAAGGATATGGAAAACGCATTAATCAACGCGGTTACCAATTGTAGTCGCGAAGACGGATGGTCGAATCTTGCCGAAGTAGGTGCCTATCTCAGAAAGCACAATGTGAGGTATGGGAAGCTGTCAAAATTTGTTGCCAGTTACGCCCATATTGTTGAAACCCGTATTGACAATGAGATTCAGCCCCCTGTGGCTTATGCAAGGGTATTGGGACGGGAGTAATTGCCGATGATCAGATGCTTAGTTTTTGATATGTTAGCTTCGCTGAGAAGGCTAATTTTTGTTGTTTGTGCCCAAGGGTTAATGAACAATCTTTCGCACAAATGTTCCCGTTTTTGATTCAATTATTACCACATATACTCCGGGAATCAGTTTGCTTGTATTAATTTCAGTAATTCTTTCAGCTTTTACAAATAATTTTGTTTGCCCGGTAACATCTTTTATGGCAATTGTGCATCCGTCAGGAGCTTCATTTGCAAAACGAATAGTTATATGATCTGAAAAAGGGTTTGGATATATTTCAACATCAAAAGTCCGGGCTTCGAGTACCTTTGTCCCTGATTCAAAGAACTCCAGCACATCCTGCATAATTAAAAATTGAGATTCAACGGGATAAAAAGTTTCAAAAGGCACTCCAAGGTTGACAATTTTGCCGGGAGCATCTCCATCCGGAAACATACCATTAAAACAAACCCCTGCGTAATTATCAGTCAATCCGGCATATTGCATACAAGCCTCTGCCCCACCCACAGGCAACAGAACATCCGGATAATTGACATTGTAAGTACCATTAGATCCATCATCAAAACTCACTAAACCCAATCCGGAAAAAACAGAACCCAAATAATCCTCAATCTGATAAAAAGTGCCGGACTGGTCGTTGGGGGCATCCATATAGTAAGATGCTTTCAGGTAATTATTATAGAAATATTTATCATCAGCCGACCCCAGATGATCGAGATCCCAGGCAATTTCGGCTCCTGAAACAAATAGATTTCCGCCGAGATTCAAAAACCCGGAAATAAAGGATTGCTCAGTGCTGCTGAAACTTTCATTTACAGAACTTTCTATTCCCAGAATATAATCAACCGACCAATAATCGGTCAAATTAATTAACAAATCAGTCACCGCCTCATTTGTAGCCGAGGAAAATCCATAACCGTTATGGATAATTGCATCTCCATGCTGTCTGATAAAGTTGAATGTATTGCCAGTTGAAGGTCTGTCAAAGCCATTTATCACTAAAACATCTGAAATAATTTCACCGGGAGTTGCTCCCAATACTTCAGAAAAATCAGAACTATCGGAACTGCTTATCGCAGCAATTTTCAGATATACAGGCATGTATGGAGTCAGTTCAGTAATAACCAGACTGTCTTTATGTAAAAAAAGCGTATCCGGAAAGTTCAATCCATCATTACCATAACAAACAAAAAAATGGTTAACATCGGCCTGATTCTGAGCAATGATCCTCAATGATTCTGAGGAAGCCGGAACAACGGCAAAACTAACAGGCACCGATACTTCAGGAACAACTACCGGATATCTGGGAGTATTAATAGTACCTTCATCACTTAAAAGAGAAAATAAGGTTGATGATTGCAAAATATCTGTAACCAAAGCAGAAGTCCCGTTGACAATCATTTCATTTTGAACCAGTCTGATGCCATGACTATAATCCGCATAAGTTTCTTCATGTCCGTTATAAAGCGGCTGAATGGGAGTTCCACTTGTATAATGCCATCCATAAATGACAACCCTTCCGGGAGATGGATATCCGTAAATGAGATTTGAAATAACCACATCTTTTTTATCCCCTCCTACCAATTCACCAAGAGGGTGCGCTCCAAGAATGGCAGACCGTTGGCCCCAGACAGTGGCATTGTGTTCGGCCATCACAGGAATGGTAATCATTTCGGGACTGGGAGGAATGGAAGAAGGAGAAAGATGCACAGTTGCAGCAGTCCAGATATCATCAACCATTTTTCGGGTAGGCATTGTGCAGCCCGTTGCATCAGCAATACGTTGAGCCAGCAGTGGCGTCATCGGGCAAAGAAAATAATTGGTATCACAGCCGATGGCCAGATAATCGGGGATCACATAGTAAGTGTAAGTATAAGAACTTGAACTGATGGTTTCGGTATAGGTTACGGGCACCATGTTTCTCTGAAAATCAGGAACATTACCAGACATCACCTGTGCAAAGATTTCGTTTTCACGGTCAGACAAATCCATTGAAGTAACCAGATTAATGAACTGTTCACCATTTAATGCGGTGGCTTCCCTTGGGGGAACATCAAACACCTGACCATTTGCCAAAAAAGGGATCAAAAATAATAACAGGATCATAGTTTTCATGTTGTAAAAATATAAAAAAAAAGAAAGCTAAAACAAGAAAGAAGTCAACTATGCGAGAAAATCGTACAGATGAAAATGGCAGTATCTGATGGCTATCGTAAACGCAAAATTAAACTGCAATGATACGCTGGGGGCCGCAGAAGACAGCAGAATATATTTATAACAAACGCTACCTTTGCGTTCTCGTCAACTATCGGAACTCTGCGATTCTGTTAATTTCAAGACTCTGCGGCTTATACAGTTAAAAAAACGTTTTCATTTGCAAAAAAAAACCAAAACAATTTGTGCTTGAGCTAAAATAAATTTAGTTTTGTAAACAATATAATAATTAGAAAGTAAATGGCTTTATGTAAATTTATAGGAGGTTTCTCCCGTTGGTCGAAATGACAGGGTAGTTTGGGGGCTTGCGGTGGGATTATTTACAAAACATAAATTGTTGTATCATAAAATAAACAGATGTCTGTATGAAAAGAATTGTTTTAAAAGAGATTGATCATCGGGGTGAGATGTGTGTGGCATTTTGCTTTGAGAAGGATCAGGATTTGATGGAGCAAATAAAAAAGTTGAAGAATATCAGATGGAGCAGCAGTAAGGGGTTATGGTATCAAAAGGCGGCGGACTTTAAAAAAAGTGATGTTTTTGCACTTTTCAAAGGAAAGGCCTATGTTGATTATTCTGAAATCTCTGTAAAGGAGGTGCCGCGGGAAGAAAGAAAACCCATAGAAAAGAAAGCCATTGGCAGTTTAACCGAAGATCACATCCAGGCATTAAAGGAGTTTGAGAGCTGGTTAAACTACAGGAGATACAGCAAGCACACGGTAAAAATATATTTGGATTCGATCAGGGTATTTTTCAGATTTTGCAATTCAAAGCCCATAGAAGAGATTAGCAATGAAGACATTGTAAATTTTGTAAACGGGTATATTTTGGCCAATGATTACAGTTCATCCTATCAGAATCAGCTGGTAAATTCGATCAAGCATTTTTTCATAGACATCAGGAAGAGCAGGATAAACATTGAGGATATTGAGCGGCCGATCAGGGAGCAAAAGCTTCCGAACGTACTGAGTCGCAAGGAAGTGAAGCAGATATTAGATTCCACGATCAACATCAAGCATCACGCGGCGTTGAGTTTGATTTACGGATGTGGGTTACGGCGGAGCGAGGTATTAAATTTGAAGTTAAAAGATGTGGCATCGGACAGGCATTTATTGATAGTGCGTTGTGCCAAGGGCAAGAAGGACCGGGTGATACCCATTTCGGACAAGACGATAGAGATGTTGCGCAATTACTACAAGAAATACCGTCCCAAGGTTTGGTTATTTGAAGGTCAGAAAGTTGGGATGAAATATTCGGAAGAGAGTCTGGCAGCAGTGTTGAAGGCAGCGGTAATAAAGGCGGGAATCGAGAAGCCGGTATCCTTGCATTGGTTGCGGCACAGTTTTGCCACGCATTTACTGGAAACGGGCACAGACATGAGGTACATACAGGAGTTGCTGGGGCATAAGAGTTCGAAGACCACGGAGATATACACACATGTAACCGAGCAGAGTTTGCAAAACATCAGGTCGCCTTTGGATGATTTGTAGCGTCGGATGAGATATTTGAGCCAGAAGAAAAAAAGGGCCAACTATTTGCGCAGGTAAAGAAATATTTTAATTTTGTAAAAAAAAAGTCAAATAACCCTTAACAAAACCTACGGTTACCCACCCTATTCGGGCATATAACCCAAGTTTTATTAAGGTTATAAGCGAGTTGGCAACAAGTGTAAAAAGACAGACGAGCAGACAGATACGATAGTGATAAATTGAAAATAGAAAGGATTTAGCTTTTTGATAAGACAGTGCAAATTTGATGGAAATTTATTTTGTTTTTTTCTTCCCCCCGCAAAAAAAAGAAGGAAACCCCACCCACATTGCACACATTGGCAAAGCCTCACGAGCCAACGCTGAAACCAAAGCTTTGCCAAAGAGTGCAATCTTGCCAACGCACCACTGCAAATTTGATAACTTTGTACTATGAATGACAAAAAGATATACATAAAAAATAAACTTGATGAAGGGTTAACTTTTAAAGTTTCACGGTTTAAAGAACAGATTAAGAAAACCAAACCTCACAAGCACGATGAATATTACGAATTAATATTCCTCTTAAATGGTGAAGGTTTTCACTGTATCGAATCGGAGAAATTTATGGTTTCTTCTCCCGATTTCTATTTTCTTAAACCCGGACAACTTCACTATTGGCAGTTTACCTCAATTCCAAAAGGATTTGTAATACTTTTTAACGACAATGAATTTAATGCGATTAATGAAAAGACATTAATTGACATAGTCCGTAAACTAACTGATACAACAAGATTAAAAATCCAACCCGACAAATTCCCAATTCATTTATTGGAAGAGATTTTTAACGAATTTCAACTCAATACGCAATATTCAAAGGAAATTAGCCACGGATTGCTCAAAGCCTTATTCGGAAAGCTATTGCAAATTAAAGAAGAAAACCCCCAAAATAAATCATTGCCACAATCAGTATATGATAAGTTTGTACAGTTATTGGTTAAAGAATGTCCACAGCTACACAAAGTCAATGAATTTGCCGACTTACTTAATATAACGCCTCAAAACCTGAATACAATTTGCCGTAAACAAACGAGAAAAAGTGCCAGCGAAATAATCACAAATCAACTATTACTAGAAGCCAAAAGATACATATTGCATACCGACAACACCATTAATGAAATCGCTGAAATCCTTTCCTTTACCGATGCCTCAAACTTTGTTAAATTCTTTAAAAAACACGAGAACATTACTCCAATACAATTCAGGGATAAACATTTTCAATAATACCATTTTAACATATAAACCTACCATGCCAAAGGCAATCATACATCCTATTTTTGCAATATAAATTTAAAAGTATGCATGTATGGAAATAGTAATAATTTGTTTAGCGGCATTTTTCACAGCCGTTTTAACGTTCTTTTCGGGTTTCGGGCTTGGAACAATCTTAGCCCCCGTTTTTGCAATATTTTTCCCCATTGATATTGCCATTGCACTCACTGGCGTGGTGCATTTTTCAAATAACCTTTTCAAAATTGCATTAGTAGGCAAAAACACAGACAAAGCCGTTTTGTTGCGGTTTGGAATTCCTGCAATTTTAGCTTCGTTTGCTGGGGCTTGGCTGTTATTGAAAATTACAGTTCTACCAACACTTTTACAATACGAACTTTGGGACAGGTCTTTTGAAGTTACACCAGTAAAACTTATAATTGCCTTATTGTTAATTGTATTTTCTTTACTTGAAATTTCACCTTCTTTTCAAAAGGTTCAATTTGGTAAAGATAAATTAGTTTGGGGCGGAATCCTTAGCGGTTTCTTTGGTGGATTATCAGGCATACAGGGTGCAATTCGCAGTGCATTTCTCATAAAGAGCGGACTATCAAAAGAAGCATATATTGCCACTGGTGTAGTTATAGCCTGTTTGGTGGATTTTACAAGGCTTTCGGTTTATGCTTCACGTTTTACATCAGCAAACCTGCACGAAAATCTTACACTTTTAATTTCGGCGACACTTGCAGCAATAGTAGGGGCATATTTCGGCAAAAGGTTACTGAAAAAAGTAACCTTGAGGAGCATTCAACTTATCGTTGCGGTAATGCTCTTTTTAATTTCAATTGCCCTTGGTACTGGATTAATTTAAAAACTGCCGAAAAATGAAAAAACTTAATATTTTGCTTCAAAGATGGTATTTCCCCGTTTCATTGAAATATCTCTCACTAATTGCATACATTGTCCTAATTGTAACAGGTTTAATGGCATATTCCACCGATGCCACTTTTCTCAAACAACTTCGTAATACAAACCTTGGTAACTTAATTGTTTGGTCGTATTGGTGGCCAGCCATTGTGATAGGGGCAATATTTTTCGGACGTGTTTGGTGCATGGTTTGCCCTGTTGAATTGATTACCACTTTTTTTGCCAAAATTGGGCTTAAGCGCAAACGCCCACAATGGATACACTCAGGCTGGGCAATAACTGTTTTTTATATCATCATTCTATTTGTCGGCATACAAGGTTTTGCAATCCACCGTAACCCATTCTTTATGGCAATTTACTTGTTATCTATTGTTGGTGTATCAATCATAATAGGAAGTATTTACGAAAAAAATACCTTTTGCCGTTATGTTTGCCCTATAGGTTATTTGTTGGGGCTGTATTCACGACTTTCATTTTTTGGTTGGAGAGTAAAAGACAAAAGTATTTGTGATACTTGCAAAGACAAATCATGCATTCACAAAAAATATCAATACAACCTAAACTATAAAAGCTGTGGAGTCGATTTATATCCTGCCAATATTTCGGATAATTCCGATTGCATTTTATGTGCAGGTTGCCGCAAAACCTGTTCAAAATATCAATCGAACTCCAACACCGAACGACCAAACCCAAGATTTCAGAACATCGGATTTACCAACGATTTATTTCAGTTAAAACCGCTAAGAATGGCGGAAATGGTTTTTGTATTGATAGTTTCGGGTTTTGTTATTTCCGAAATATGGTCAGAATGGAGCGTAACCGATGCGTATCTCTCATTCCTACCCGATTTGATTATAAAACCCTTGTCAATCGAGAATAAATTTCTAACGGGCGTTTTAAAAGGAACAGAAATTTTTGCAGTCGTGCCTTTCATTGTTTGGTTATTGCCTTATATATTCTCACGCCTTGCAGGGCTATCCATTAAGTTCAAAGACTATTTACTCAATTACGGTATTGCTTTTATTCCCATTATTGCAGCAGCCCACATTGGTAAATCAATCTTGAAATCTACATCAAGAATCCCATATTTCGAGCATCTCTCTGATGATTTTACTGGCGTTTCAACCGCCCAACAGATAATAGATGGACAAATTACACTTCAGCAGAATCCCGTTTGGATAAATACACTGGTTTCGCTACTATTGGTCGGTTTTATGTTTATTGGCATTTGGTTAAGTATTAAGGTTGTAGTCCGCTTAAATGTGAAGAATGGTAAAGAGAAATCATCAAAATCTTACTATCTGATTCCAGTAATTTATGGAGGTATTTTTCTGATAATGTTGTTGGTCTGGAGATGGTTTTAATTAAATTTGCTATGGTTTTCAATGAAATGACATATGCCAACGCTATTTGCAAGTACATTGCCAAAGCCCCACAAGCCAACGCTTAATCCAAAGCTTTGTCAAAGAGCTTGCAAATGCCAGCCCAAGTAACCGCCTTTCAGGACGGTTTTAGGATTGCCCACGCTCAAAAAAACAAAATAAATTTGTGCTTCGTGGATAGGTTGGTGCAGATTGAAAATGACAAGTAAATAAAGGCTAAATAAATAACAAACAGACGGATATGAATGAACACCAGTTGCCAACACGCGGTATAGTTAATTGCCGGTGCAGTGGGTATTCGAGCGGCACAGCTCGTATCAAAAGTAGTTGTAAATTGATACGGAAGTGCTTCGAAATCGGCAACTAACCATACCGCCAAACGTTGGCGGTAATGCTAAAAAAGACACGATACGCATGTTGAGATTGCTAAAGAAAATATTTAAAAGAGAAGCTTCGATAACTATAACGACAGATTCAGGCAAACGGTTTGTTGATAGTCCCCAATCTGATGATTTTTATGATAGATTAAATAAATTCAATAGAGATAATTTTCCAGAGAAGAAAATAAATGATATTGAATTTATCTGGTGTTTAGTTGGGAATGTGATAGAAAAGCATTTTTGGGGAGAAAACAAAGAAATAAGAATAGGAACAAAACAATTTTCTCCGGGGACAAAACTATATTGTTATCCAGTCCAATGGGGAGATGGATACCAGAAAGTCAAAGTGATTGGTCGACCAAGGAAATTTAAAAAGTTTATTAATGTGGTGATTAATTCGGATTATATTACAAACTGGAGAAAAGAAAAGGTGTATAATCCTTTTATCATAAAACAGTTGATATTAAATAAGGGATGGGATAATAGTGAAGAATCAGATGAAAGATTAAATCTGCTTTATGAATCTCTAATCGATTATCAAAAGGATAAAAAATAAGCACATACCGCCAACACGCGGTCATACAAAATTGGGGTTTAAGTGGTTAGGCAAGTGCAGTTCTCGCTGGCAAGTTTCTTAACGGCGGATAGTTTCGCGCTCCGTTTTCCCCAACTTCGTATACCGCCATTCGTTAGCCACAATATAGACCAAAGCTATGAGAAAAATAAATGGTTTCTTGTTAATTCTATTTTCCATATTACTCGGATGCAGTTCTGAGCAGACTGTAAATTACGCAGACAAATTAACAGGTTGTATGACGCCGGCAGATATTATTTTGATAAATGAAGCCTGTTATGTTTTTGAAAACCAATTAAAAGAAAAATATCCTGACAAAGAACTTCCTGAAGCATATAAAGCTTTTCTTTTTGATATCGGTGGGTTGATACCGGATTTTTTCGAAAAAAAAGAAACACTAAATATTATAAAAAGAATAAAAGAGTCGCAGACTTTCGACAAAATTTGGATTAAAGCAAATGAAAAAATCAATTCAGACCAACAAGTTAAAGAAGAAACACTTAATTTTTATTGTATAAATCCATCCGGAGACTTTATCAAATGTTTAATATTAAATAACAAAAAGAAAACAATCGGAAACTTTTTAAATTATTTATCAGGATCTTCAACGAATTTTCCTGTTATAATTGTAGAAAAATTAATTCAAACTTTAACAGAAGACGATTATAATGATGAAATTCTAAGGATGGCAATTGCATTTGGAATTTATTATCAATTTAGTGTGCAATTTTATCGATAATATTAATACTGTGGCTAACAACGCCTACCAAAAAGCAGGGGTTTCTTGCTTCGGCAGACAGAAAATCGTATATTTGAAATGCGGTTTTTCAAATGAGGTTCAGTGGTTGTAAATCCCTGCCTTTTGGTAGCCGTGGAACGTCAAACTGTCTAATAACCTCCCTTTATCAACAGAAGTTATAAGTTATTAACAATCAATTAAATAGATATATTTTTATTTGTTAGTTAACT
>MEOH01000016.1:246775-433077 GCA_001769535.1 Bacteroidetes bacterium GWF2_38_335 | reverse complement strand
AAACAATATTTCTATAACTCTTTATAATTAAGCGTTGTAATTATATTTTTGTATATTTTTTTATGGATGCTTGTTCACCTTCGGTGAGCTAATCGCAAAGTTGCTTTGTCCCTAGCAAAGACGAGGCTTTTATGATTTTTAACAATCGCCAGTCGTCTGACCGAAGGAGGTTGTTTAGTGAAACATGTTTTATACTTGTATTCAAAGCATGTGAATATCATATTAATTCAACGCTCCATTTACTCAAATCATATTTTCGTATTCTATATTTTCTGTAATGTAAATAAACAGCAAGGGTTCCGGTTATTCCAATAGCTAAAGCTATGAAAAAATTCTCAGGGTGATATTTATCTTCTTCAAAACCAAATATAGGGGATAATATAATTAGCAAAGGTGGCAATATTACCCCCATACACCCATCATCGTAATTAACTATTTCCCGGTATTCTATTTCAATAATATATGAAAAGGGAATTTCTACAAGATTATATGATGCTGGGATTTTATATGTATATCTTTTTGGAGAGTCAGGTGTTCCATATCCTGAAACACTAATTAGTATTGCATCTTCTCTTTTTTCTTCAAATCTTTTTTTTTCATTCTGACTAATTGTTATTTCATCATATTTTTTAACATTTTTAATTATTAAAAAATCTCGATTTACGCTATCAAGTTCCCAATGTTCAGGTTGGCCATAAATATATGTTTTATCCTTTGTGATAATTCCTATTTCAGAATTTATTGGTATGGTTACTTTTTTATTTCCTTTAACTAAATTCAATTGACTAATTGATTGAAATATAGTCAGAAGAAAACAAATTAGTAATAAAATTAATTTCATAATTATATGAAGTTAAAAAATTAGTTTTGTTTGTTTTTTACTACATTTAAAGTAAAGATAATTAATAGAGTTGAACTTCCAAAACTGAAAGGTGTCTTTCTAAGTGTTCAAAAAAAAATCACCTGTAATCAAATTATAACCCCATACAGTATA
Organism: Bacteroidetes bacterium GWF2_38_335; assembly: GCA_001769535.1. Taxonomy (GTDB): domain Bacteria; phylum Bacteroidota; class Bacteroidia; order Bacteroidales; family GWF2-38-335; genus GWF2-38-335. The sequence continues at coordinate 432,083 of MEOH01000016.1, read as the reverse complement.
TCTCTCATGATTTTTTGTCATATACTCCTAAAAAACTATATTTGATTTTTAAAGATGGTGTTTATGATATTCAAATGGAAAATACAAAGAGTTGAATCCGAATATAATACTTATGAGGAAAAGGGAGAAATTGATTTTAGCAGAGCTATAGATGAATTTCAGAATTTTCCCTGGGAAGAGCAAATTGAACTTATGAAGGAATCAAAAAGTGAGTTCGAAAATGCACCAATAATTATTTTTTACAATGATCGTAATCAAAAGATTATAATTTCAATTTCTGATTTTGAAGCATTTAATATAAGTTATGAATCAGGATCAAAATACGCATACCTGAAAATATTTTCTGATATAAATAAAAACAAAGAAAACATTTGTGCTGAAGATGTTATTGCAATTTTCTTTGAAGGAAAATTTGAGGAAATATTTGAGTGCATTGAAGTTGAGGATACGGAAGAACCTCAGGAACCAATTAAAAAAAATATAGTTTTCAGATTTAAGATTAAAAATACTTATGATGGCATTTTTTCACTTTTTGTATCATTAATGATTTTTTCTGTTGGATTGATGGGCTTATGGCTAATCTATATTGGTGATAGGGATAATATTTGGATGGTGGGACTTTTCATGGCTAGTTTTTCCTTTGTTTTTAGTTTGCCAGGAATTATACTTTTTTTTGTTTACCTTAGGCTAAATCATGATTCGACTTTTATTATTGACAAGGACTCCAATACATTTGTGTATAGAGATTCCAAAAAGGAATTAAAATTTACTAAAAAGGAAATTGATTTCTGTAAGCTAAGATACGTGGAAAACGAGAGAAGACCCTGGGCTGACTATTCATGCATAATAATTAAATTAAAAAATGGTCAAAAACTGTATCTGTCATTTTTTATGGGGGAGACTGATGCAATCCTACATGAAATGAATATCAGATACGAAAAAATTAATTCTTTTATTCCGATATAAATACTGTTAATTAAATGTTACACTTTTTAGTTTTGCTGGCTAAAAAAAACACCGGATTAAAAGAGGTAATAAATTGTCTTAAAAAAAGATAGTAATACTTGGTAAGAGAATTAATTCTTAAAAGCTCCAATTTTAATTTTCCATATTAATTCAACAGAGAAAAAATGTTGATAATCAAAAACGGGTTTGTAATTAAAAAGTAATAGGGTCGGCTGATATAATAAACCTAACCTGAAATACTTCCCGAATCGGTATTGTGTGCTGAAGCTAAATCCGCTGCCATATGAGGTATAATGTTTGGTTTGATATAGATTTTCACCAATTCTGGAGTAGAACCAACTTAATTTTGAAATATTAATTCCATAACCAAAATCAAATCTGTCTTTAATTTGGTTTTTTCTCAGATTTACATATGTTGTGACGCCGTTTTGTTTTTCGCCTTCAAAAATATCAATAGCGGCAGGAACAGGTATCATGTTGTCTATGGCAAGGCCAATATTTAATGAAATATACCGATGGTCATTGTAAACATAGTCAATCCCATATTCGGACCCAATAAAGCCCCAATTATTGTAATAGCTTCTTCCTGATTTAATATGGAACATGTTAATATATGGAATAGATATGTTTAAAAAGATTTCCCCCTTTTTTGCAGGAGAATAATTAGACATTTCTATTTGCCCGTTTTTGCAGGTCAGGTGGATTTGCCTTGGATATTTGTACCTCTCCGGATGATTCCATTCTAAAAAACATCCAATTCCGTAATTAAAGAAGATGTTACTCCAGTATAAAAAAGAAGTATGTGAAGCAATTTTTATGGTATTAATTGAACTATCAACCTGATATCTGATAATCAGAGGGCTTTTATCCCTCAGAACATAAAAAACTTCATTTTTGCGGATTGACAGGTTTGAACTGTCTAAAGTGATATTGGAAATATTATTATCGGTAGTTATTTCGACTTTTTGAATTGGACTGTTTATTATTGTTGCACACGAAGTTAGCAACAGTAGTGTCAAAGTAATATATAGATATTTTTTCATTAGTTATTTTAATTATCTACCTCTGCTTTCTAATTATACACAATTACTAACTAATACCCTTAACACATTTTTAAGAATATGGATGTCGGTGATAAAATATTTTACTAATAAGTCAAATTTACTATCCCGAATATGAAATTTTTTCTTGTCAGTGATTTTATTTATTTTTGAAATCCATTAAGTGATCATGGATACATACATAAAAAAACTCATAGAGCAGGGCGAGCACCAGCAACAGGATTTCAAGTTTGAAATCAGCGACTCCAGAAAAATTGCCAAAACCCTTGTGGCTTTTTCCAATACCGACGGGGGTAAACTGCTTGTGGGGGTTAAGGATAACGGAGTGGTGGCCGGAGTGCGTTCCGAGGAAGAGTTTTATATGGTCGAGGGTGCTGCAAGCCTGTATTGCAAACCGACAGTGCTCTTTACCACAAAACAATGGAAGGTTGATGGAAGAACAGTTCTGGAAATAGACATCCCCAAAAGCGATACCATTCCGCATTACGCCCAAAACGAAGAGAAAAAATGGCTGGCATACATCCGCAAACATGACCAGAACCTGCTGGTAAGCCATGTGCAGCTTGAAGTATGGAAACGCGAAAAATCAGGTAAACCAGTATATATCGAGTTTCGGGAAAACGAAAAGTTGCTCTTTGATTTCCTCGACCGCAAAAACGAAATTACACTATCAAAATTTATTAAGCTCACCCGGATTTCTTCCCGCGATGCCCAGCAAATTCTCATTAACCTCATCCTGCTTCAGATTATTGAAATTGATTTTACCGGTCAACAGGCCCTTTACAGACTTAAGGAAGGGTTTGATGTGATTCTGGAGAGTATGAAGTATAGGTAGTGCTTGCAAGAAAACTAAAGTGTCAGAGGAGAAAAGCCCAAATTCAAGGGTTACTCCCTTTGGTCGTGAGCTCCGCTTCACTACGGTTGCGAAGCCCCAAAAAGCGGAGCCCCGACAGTATCGTCGGGATGAGCATTTTTGGGGCGAGCATAACGCAGAAGTTGGGTTTTTCTTGCTGACACTATGTAACAAAAAATCCCAAAAACCGTATCCAAACCATCTAACGACTGAAAACTTGAAAACGGTTTTATTTGTATTTGTTTTATTGCCTGTTTTGCTGGGTTTGCTTATTGGTTGCGGCGGTGAGGATGATAACCGTTCCAAAATCGAAATCCTTTTTTCTGATAAATACTCTCCCGATGATTTTAAACAAGCTCTTGAAATCCGCTTTGATACCGAAAAGGATACTTCCCTCATTTGCTATAAGTCCTTTAAATATTTTAACGAACTTAAGGATTTTTATTCCAAAAGGAATTTTAGTCCGCTCTGGATTTCCGAAAACCTCAAAAACAGTGATATTGATTCGGTCCTGAACTATTTCAGAAACAGTGTTTTTCATGGTCTGGATTCATGTTATTATTATTCGGCTTACATTTCAAATTATCTCGACTCTGTAAGGATTCATTTCGAAAAAGATTCGGTGATTGATTATCAGTATCTGGCCAATGCTGAACTCATGATCTCAAACGGCTTGCTCGAATATGTGCAGGATATGAAATATGGCAGGATCGATCCGGTAAAGGTTTTCCCCACGCACCACACCATGAAAATGAAAGACCGCGATTCGACCGATTTGTTCAATGTACTCGAATCCAAGTTTGTCTATGTGTTTTTGAAGGGACTGGAACCAAAATACCAAAGGTACACCGATCTTCAGAAATCACTAAGGCATTACTTCGATCTCAGGGAAAAGGGCGGATGGGACAGCCTGTTTATTACCGCCGAAAAAATTGAGTTTGGCGATACCGCTTCATTTATAGACAACCTGGCCCGCCGACTAATGGTTACCGGCGATCTGGACAAATCCTTTTATAAAGATACGGTTCTGAGCAGATATGACGACAGCACACTGTTTAAAGCGGTGGTCAGATACCAGAAAATTAATGGTTTGCTTGATGATGGTGTGATCGGAAAAAATACCATTAACGACCTGAATGTATCTGTACATGACCGCATCAAACAGATTAGTGCCAACCTGGAAAGATGTCGTTGGTTCGAATATCCCGATACCGGCAGGTACATCATGGTAAACCTTCCCGATTTTATGTTTTATCTCAAAGAAGACGGTAAAACGGTATTAAGCATGAAAATATGCTGCGGTCAACAACGCGAAAGCAATTTCGATAAAAAGATGCAGAATTATCTGCGCACCAAAAAGAAATCGCACAAGCCAAACAACCACGAAACGCCTACCATGCACAGTAAAATATCTCATTTTATTCTGAATCCTGATTGGCAGGTGCCGGCCAATATCACTGACAATGAGATCATTTATAAGGTTTTAAAAGACTCGTTTTATTTGGAAGAAAACGGTTATAAAATTTACAAAGGTGATTCCCTCATTGATCCCTTGACCATCAACTGGAAGTACTATGCTGATAAACGGCTTCCCTACAAAATCAAACAGGATCCCGGCGACGGCAACAGTTTGGGCCGCATCAAGTTCATGTTCAATAATAAATTCAGTATTTATCTTCACGACACACCAAACAAAGCGGCTTTTCAGCGGGCGTACAGAGCGGTGAGCCACGGTTGCATGAGAATTCAGAAGCCAATGGAATTAGCCGAATATCTGATAAAAGACCACAAGCACCTTGAATTTGATGACATTCGTATGGACTTGGGCTTAAGGCCAATAGATGATGAGGATAAACAAAAATTCAAAAAGCGTTTGGAAAAGTTCAAGGAAAAAGAAAAGGAAATGAAAGAGCCCGGTTTTAAGTTCAAAAGCAAAACCATTTACCTTGAAAAATCCATTCCGCTCTATGTTGATTATTTCACAGCATGGGTTGATTCAACAGGTACATTACAGTTCAGACAGGATATTTATGAACGCGACAAGGTGATGATTAAAAAAATGTGGTAAGTCTTTATTTTTTCTGAGCCACAAATAACAATATTTTATTCGCGCATTCGCGGCAGATATTTTTTGCCGCTAATGCGCGAATGTTTTTCCTGATTTCGTAAATGCACCTCGCATCTTAGTTTATTATCCAGAGGGTTGCACTGTGTTTCACCCTATGGTATTACAAATCGGTCTTTCAGACCTTAAACTCAGATGATGCAAGGGCAAAGCCCTGGAGTTGTATCCGCGTAGGGTGGAATAAAATGTAACCCTATGCGAAAAAAGCTAATAAAATACCAATTTAATACTAATGATAGAACAATATTTCATTCGCGCATTCGCGGCAGATATTTTTTGCCGCTAATGCGCGAATGTTTTTTGTAGGGAATAATTGTAAATACTATTATCTAAGCTTCTCGTTTTTAAGGTGCCGGTCCTTATCCCGTTCAGTTTTTTTTCTTATGTTTTCGTTGAAGACCGTTTCAAGATCAACTCCGGACTGGTTTGCAATGCAGATCAAAACCCACATGACATCGGCAATTTCATCATCCAGGTTGAGGTCTTTTTCAGATGGTTTTGCTGACTGGTCACCATATTTTCTCGCCATGACGCGGGCCAGTTCGCCAACCTCCTCGGTAAGAACAACCATATTGGTAAGCTCGCTGAAATAGCGGACACCGTATTTTTTAATCCAGTCGTCAACTTTTTTCTGGGCTTCTTTTAATGTAAGTTCTCCGGTTTTTTTCTCAGCTTTTCTCAATGTTTTCGGGTTTGATGGTATCCATGTAATTGTATTTCAGGTAAAGCTGGGCAATGGTGAGCACATCCTTTTCGCAATAGGTGACAATTCTTTCAAGGTCGTTTTCGGCATAATAAACTTCGGCTACCATGCTGCCATCAATGTCATCTTTCGGAGTTGGAATATCGAATAAACGGGCTAACAGTTCAAGGGAAGTGTAGTTTTTATAATCGCCGAATTTCCACATTTCCATAGTGTCGAGCAGCCGGTAGTCTTTATCCCACGGTCTTTTTGTTGAAGCATTGAAAATATGTCTCGGAATTTTCAGTCCGTGGATCATTGACCTGCGGGCAATATACGGGAAATCAAATTCCCGCCCGTTATGCGCGCAAAGATAATGGTTGTCGCCACTGAATTTTTTTTCCACCAGTTCATTGAAACCTTTCAGAACTTCAATCTCATTGTGACCAGAGAATGATTTTGTTCTGAAAAACTTCTCACCGTTTTTTTCAAAAACCAGACCAATGGAAATGCATATGATTTTTCCAAATTCAGAATAAATTCCGGCCCGTTCAAAAGCCTCATCGGGGGATTCTTCTTCTTTTCTGAAGTACCTTGATTTTTTCTCCCACAATTTTTGGTATTGCTCATCGAGGTCATCATAGAGCGGAACAACAGGAACAGTTTCTATATCAAGAAACAGGATGTTTTGAATGTTTATTTTTTCGTCCATTACTGACTAAGTTTTTGTTCGATAAATTTTCTGATAAATTCAATGGCAACAGTGTTTTCACCTCCCTGGGGCACAATAATATCGGCATATCTTTTTGAAGGTTCTATAAACTGAAGGTGCATGGGTTTAACGGTTTTGTCGTAGCGGCTCAGAACCACATCCACCGACCTTCCGCGTTCAATGATATCCCTGCGGATTACCCTGTTCAGCCGGTCGTCGGCATCGGCATCCACAAAAATCATAATATCAAAAAGCTTTCTGAGTTGCGAGTGGGTGAGAATTAGGATTCCTTCAATTATCACTACTTTTTTCGGAGCAACCGGAATGGTTTCGGCAGCCCGGGTGCAGGTAAGATAGCTGTAAATGGGTTGTTTTATACTTTCTCCTTTTCTTAATTGCCCGATGTGATCAATCAGGAGATTGAATTCAATGGAATCGGGGTGGTCGAAATTTATTTTCTGACGATCTTCCAATGGCAGGTGACTGTTGTCTTTATAGTACGAATCCTGCGAAAGAACTGCAACACTTTCTTTGGGCAATCCCTCAATAATCTTCTTAACTACAGTGGTCTTTCCAGATCCTGTTCCGCCGGCAATTCCAATTATTAACATAAAACTCAATTTTCGGCAATTTCTGAATTTTTTTTTAATGATCAAAAATAAAAATCATTTTTAAGAGTATTAAATGCAACTTTTATTTACAAAATTGCATCTGATAATAAATATTGTTAAATTTGAAGTCTAAAATTGCAGCTATGAGATTATTGATATTGTTTTGCATTCTACCCACAGCAATGTTTTCCCAAATATTTATGCAGGGAAATTTAATTGAGGCAGGTGTTCATACATGTGGTTCTTTTGGCAGTGACACTGCTCCGCCTCCCGGTTTTCATCCCACTCAGACTTGCCTGGGATTGGTTTTCGATCATTATTATGACGGTTGGGACTCTGGAACACCTCCTTTTATGGGCGATTTTTTTGTACCCGGCAGCCCTGAAGAAGGGTGGGGCATTGAATTTAATGTTGGCGCCACTTCTTATAATTTTAATAATTTTGGTTTGAATGGTTATTTTGATGTGGGCATGATTTCTTTAACAGATTTAAGTACACCCGAATTGCAAAAATGTGAATGGAATGGCAAAGCAATATCAGGGACTTATTCGGCAGCCGTTAATCAGATAGTGTCATTTGGACCAAATGATTACTTTATCAAGATTGATGTTGAAATAATCAATACATGCGATTTTCTTCTTCAAAGTTTTGAATATATAAGAAATATTGATCCGGATAATGAAGTTGACTGGACCGATGATTATACCACGAAAAATTATGTACTCAAGCAGCCGGGTTCAGTTGGAAATCCTGACACTGCAATGATTTGTGCCAGAGGATTAATTTATGATATTCCCATTTATCTTATTGCTTTGGATTCCCGTGTTCGCTGTTCGGCCGAAGGTTTTTCAAACCGTGATCCTGATGATATTTATGACAGTCCGCTGGAATATTCAATTACCTCTCCCAGTATTATGGATGAAGCAATTGCCATTGCTTTTAGATTCGGTGATTTGGAGCCTGATGATACCATCAGTTTTTCTTACCTCTATGCTTTCGATGATAAAGTTCTAATGAATGATGGCATCTTTGACTACCTCACTCAATCAAAAGAACAAAAAATGTCAACCGGCTTTCTCAATGTATTTCCAAATCCGGCAGGAGATAATATTAAATTGAATTTCAGAACCGAACAATGTGTTTCTGCCGGGATCGAAATAATAGATGTTTTTGGAAAAACTGTTTATAGGGAGTCGGAACAAAAATTTGCCCCCGGAAGCCATGAAATGGAAATAAATACATCTGCACTGAAGGGCGGTGTTTATTTTGTGAAGATGGAAGGAAACAATATTTCCCTTTCCAAAAAAATTGTAAAATTACCCTGATTTACTTTTTTGTCAACCGATAAAAAACCGAAAATTACCGTTTGTTGTTGTTAGGTTACCGCAGGTAAATACTGTCGGAATAAAATTCTTGTTCCTGCGTATTATAGTCGGATTAAGACTTAAAAACTATCAAAACTAATGGATTCCAGTTCGCATTTCATGATCAGGGGTGAGATTGAGCAATTTATTTCAGCAAATATCAGAAACTGTAAATATTTTTCCTTTGTAACTTCTTCAGAGCAGGTTTTTGAAAATAAAGATAACCTGGTAATTAAGACTGAATGGTTATTGAAAACCAAAGAAATAAAAATTCTTATTGAATTTAAAAAAGTACTTGTGGAAAAATTCGGGCAGTTGCCGGAATTTCGTGAAAGCAATACTCCTGTTGCCCCTGATCACCGATTTCTACTGCTGATTATTGAGTAAATCAGGCAATGGTTATTTCCTGAAAATGGTTGTTTTTTATATCAATCATAAGCAATTTCCCCGACAGGGTAATTCCTGTTCCGGTAATTACTTTTATGGTTTCATTGGCCATTATGCATCCTATTATCCCGGGCAAAACACCCAGCACACCTTTCTCGCTTTCTTCCGTGGAAAAATCTTCAGGTATGTCCACGAAAAGTTTTCTGTAGGTATTTCCGGGTTTCATATTGAAAACAGCCACTTGTCCGTCATATTGCCTGATCGCCCCGAAAATATGCGGCTTTCCCAGTTTGGATGTGGCATCACTTACCAGAAATCTGGTTTGTAAATTATCCGGACAATCAACAACCAGATCATAATCGGAAATGATTTTTTCAGCGTTTTCCTCTGTGAGCCAGTCATTGTACAAACTAATCTGAACATTGGGATTGAGCGATGAAAGCCTTTCTTTTGCCATTAAAGATTTGGGTTTGCCAATGTCGGAGGTCGAATATAAAATCTGCCTCTGGAGATTGGTTTCATCCACCACATCCTTTTCAATAATGCCTATTTGTCCAACCCCTGCTGCAGCAAGGTAAGTAAGCACAGGAGAGCCCAGTCCGCCTGCGCCCACAACCAAAACTTTCGCAGCTTTAAGTTTGAGCTGTGCCTTTTCTCCAAACTCTGGCAAAATAAGATGTCTGTGATACCTGTTCTTTTCTTTTTCTGTAAGCATAAGGGTTTATATTTGCATGAATGAATCCCAGTCCTTCCAAACTGCTTCGTATCCCTGGTTTTTAATCATTTGTTCTATTTCGGCCGGACTTCTTCCGTCGTGTACTTCAAATTGCTCAAGTGCTTTAGTGTTGAGGGCATAACCTCCGGGCTCGGTGCGCGATCCGGCACTCATGGAAGTGATTCCGAGTTTTACCACATTATCCCTGAATTTTCGACTTTCCCTTACGGATATTGACAGCTCAACTTCTTCGTCAAGCAACCTGTAGGCACATATAAGCTGCACAAGTTCGGCATCAGTCATGATCGAGTTTGGTTGAAAAGCACCGGCATGAGGCCTTAACCTGGGAAATGAAATACTGTATTTGGTTTTCCAGAACTTTTTTTGCAGATATTTCAGGTGCATTGCGGTAAAAAACGAATCCGTCCTCCAGTCTTCAAGTCCAATCAAACAGCCCAGTCCGATACGATGCATTCCCGCTTCACCAATTCTGTCGGGCGTTTCTAATCTATAGAGGAAATCAGATTTTTTTCCGGCCGGATGGTATTCAGAATATTTCATGATATTGTATGTTTCCTGATAAACATACACGGTGTTAACGCCCAATTGGCCAAGTTCGCGGTATTCGTCTGCACTCAGGGGTTGTACCTCCAGTGAAATAAGTGAAAAATGTGGTTTTACCAGCATCACGGCATTTTTCAGATATTCAAATCCTGCCTTGCCGGGATGTTCTCCGGTAACAAGCAAAATGTGTTCGTACCCAAAAGATTTGATAACTTCAATTTCTTTAAGTATCTGATTGTTGTCAAGGGTAATTCTTGTGATATCGTTTTTGTGATTGAAGCCGCAATAAACGCAATGATTTGTACATTCATTGGAAAGGTAAAGGGGAAGATACAGTTGAATTACTTTGCCGAATCGTTTTTGGGTCAGTTTATTGCTGATAAGGGCCATTTCTTCCAGATGGTTTTTTGCTGCAGGGGAAATAAGTGCCTTGAAATCCTCAAGGGTTCTTTTTTCGGATTCCAGAGCAGCTAAAACATCAGATTCCTTTTTGCTCAGAATGCTTTCTTTCAGTTGCTCCCAGTCGTATTTTTTTATAAGGTCTTCAAACATTCTGTTTATTTCAAGAATTAATCATTAAGAAATGAGGTAAGCGGACTGCTTGCTGAGGCGTGGTCAACAGGCTTGGCAAGTTTTGCATTGAATGCTTTTCGTCCGGCCTCAACGGCCATTTTGAAAGCTTGGGCCATAAGTACTGGATCGGGTGAAACCGCAATGGCGGTGTTAACAAGAACAGCATCGGCACCCAGTTCCATTGCTTCGGCCGCATGACTTGGAGCTCCGATTCCGGCGTCAACCACAACCGGAATATTACTTTGTTCAATTATTATTTTCAGAAAATCGCGGGTAAGAAGTCCCTTGTTGCTTCCTATGGGCGAGCCAAGTGGCATAACGGCAGCTGTTCCTACCTCTTCAAGTCTTTTGCACAACACCGGATCGGCCTGAACATAAGGCAGTACAATAAACCCCAATTTTACCAGTTCTTCGGCTGCTTTAAGGGTTTCTATGGGATCTGGAAGTAAATATCTGGGATCGGGGTGGATTTCCAGTTTCAACCAATTGGTTTCAAGTGCCTCACGGGCAAGCTGGGCCGCAAAAACAGCTTCTTTGGCAGTGCGCACGCCTGAGGTATTTGGCAACAGGTGAATACCGGGATGTTGAAGATGTTTTAACATATCATCGTTGTCATCATGGATGTCAACCCTTTTAAGAGCCACGGTCACCAGTTGCGATCCTGAAGCAAGGATGGCCTTTTCCATAATGATATTGGAACTGAATTTCCCTGTTCCTGTAAACAATCTTGATTCAAAAATCCGATCTCCGATTTTCAGTGCCATAATTATTGGTTCTTGTTAATCTCTGTAATAAACTCTGAGGTTTTTAATGTTTCATCTTTTGCAAAAGAGATTGCCGATGAAATTGCAATCCCATAAACTCCGGTTTGCAATATTTCATGTATATCTGCAACTTCAATGCCTCCAATGGCAATCACAGGTACCTGAATATTTTCGTCGGCACATTTTTTCAGCAGGGTTTTATAACCTTCTATTCCGATAACCGGACTAAGGTTTAATTTTGTGGTTGTGTAGCGGAAGGGCCCCAGTCCGATGTAATCGACACCTCTTTCAACATGGGCTTTCAGTTCTTCAAATGTGTTGGCTGTTCCACCAATGATGGCATTGCTACCCAGAATTTTTCGTGCGTCATTGGGGTGCATATCTGTTTGACCGAGATGAACACCTGCTGCACCAATCTGTCGGGCTATCTGCACATGATCGTTAATAATAAGTTCAGCCTGATATCGGTCGCAAATATTTTTCACCTTTTCGGCAGTGGTCAGCCAGTATTCATAAGGTTTGTCCTTAATCCTTAGTTGTATCCACCGTGCGCCACCCTCGCAGGCCTTTTCTGCCAGCAATTCATGTGACTTATTTTTAAGGTCCATGGTAATGAATTGCAGTTTTGATATTTTTTTTGATTCAGGCATATCTTTAGTTTTCAGGTTAATGCAATCGGTCAAGTCGTAAAACTTCACTACAGTAATGATATCCAAGTCTCAGGTTGTTGCTCAGAATAAAACGTTCAGTATATTTTTTCCCTTTTTCACAAGCAGATTCAAGTCCAACTCCTCTTGCAATTCTTGATGCTATGGCCGATGACAACACACATCCTGTGCCATGTTTTTGAATTCCGCTATACCTTCCGCCCTCGAAAACCCTTGTATCATTATGCATAATTAGAAAGTCATTTACAACATCAGATTGTATATGGCCTCCTTTCAGCAGAACATTGCAGAATCCTCCTGATTTAATTATTCCTCTGATTTTTTCAGGGTTATCTGTGTCAAAAAGATTTCTGCTTTCCAAAGCATTTGGTGTTACAAGATAAATTTTTCTCAGGATCTCGTTCAGGATTGATTTGTCAATTGATGAATGAAAAGAGAATCCTGAAGTGGATTTGATCACAGGATCCCAGATTATTTTTACGTCTGGTTTCAGTTGTTTAAGCCGGTCAATGACTTTGTTCAGGGTTGAAAGACTTTCGATGATACCTATTTTTACCACTGAAATGGGGTGCTTTTTAAATTGCATCTCTGCCTGTGCAATAATTTTATCGGCACTGAGCCAATCGACCGATGCAAATTCATCTTCATTCTGGCAGGTTATTGCCGAACAGATTCCCAATCCATAAACCTCATGAACCTCCATCGTTTTAATGTCGGCAGTTACTCCGGCTCCACTTGAAGGATCAAACCCTGCTATACTCATGCAATATGGACGCCCCGACTGAACAATCTGTTTTATTTCCCTGAATTTTTTTACTATTAAATCAATGTTTTTTGATTCGAAATAGGATGTCCAGATATTCCCCAGCAGGGCAACGCCTGCAATACCTTTGTTCATCAGTTCCCTTGCGTTATGCTCAGTTATTCCGCCCAGAGCAACAATTTCATGCTTGCACTCACCTGAGTTGATAAATGATTCAATTTCTTCAGGGGTTATTTTTGCTGTATATCCATTTTTTGAAATGCTATCAAATACCGGTGAAATAAAAACATAATCAAATTCATTGTGCAGGTCTTTTATTTCTTCAAATGAATGTGCTGAAAAGCTTTTATGGCAAAGCAGATAATTGTAAACCCCAACTTTTTCTTTTGTCTTGCGGTTAAAATGCATCCCTTTGAGTTTGTATGTATCCACAAGGTCAAAATGATCATAAATTATGATCCGGTTGTGATATTCCTTTGGCAGATGGTCAAGGTACTTTTCAATTTTGCTTTTTGAAAAATCATGTTTCCGGAGATGAAAATATTCAAGTCCCTCTTCGAAAAGTCTGATTAATATTTCCTTTTCGTGTTTGAAGTTTTCGGGATGTGAAATGACTACTATTTTCATTTTTTTAATAGCTTTTGAGATTCTTTGTTAACCTTTAAAGGTATGGAAAAAAGTTATTAAGTTCAAATATTTTAAACCTGCTTTTTAATATACAATTCACCTCCTGATTTAATAAACTCTTCCTTTTTTAATTCCATTTTCTTTGCCAGTTCGCGTACTTCCATGGTCGATTTCATGGAACAGAAATGTTCTCCGCACATAGAGCAAAAATGGGTTGATTTATATCCTTCGTCCGGAAGGGTCTGGTCGTGGTACTGAATGGCTGTTTCTGAATCGAGTGCAATGTGGAACTGGTCTTTCCATCTGAATTCGAAGCGGGCCTTGCTCATGGCATTGTCTCTGATTTGTGCTCCGGGGTGTCCTTTTGCAAGATCTGCAGCGTGGGCTGCCAGCTTATAGGTTATTACTCCGATTTTGACATCGTCGCGGTTTGGTAATCCAAGATGTTCTTTTGGCGTAACATAACAGAGCATTGCAGCTCCATGCCATGCTATCATTGCTCCGCCAATGGCTGAAGTAATGTGATCATAACCCGGAGCGATGTCTGAAACGAGTGGACCAAGTGTGTAAAAAGGTGCTTCCATACAATATTTAAGCTGCAATTCCATGTTTTCTTTTACTCCCTGCATGGGAACGTGACCCGGACCTTCGATCATTACCTGTACGTCTTTTGCCCAGGCAATTTTTGTCAGTTCTCCCAAAGCCTCCAGCTCTCCGTATTGCGCCCTGTCATTGGCGTCGGCAATGGAGCCCGGACGAAGTCCGTCGCCAAGCGAAACCCCAACGTCGTATGCTGACAGGATGTCACATATTTCATCGAAATGGGTGTAAAGGAAGTTTTCTTTGTGGTGGTATAAGCACCATTTTGCCATAATTGACCCGCCACGGCTGACAATACCGGTAACTCTTTTTATTGTCATGGGGATGTGTTTCCAAAGCAATCCTGCATGAATGGTGAAATAATCAACTCCCTGTTCGGCCTGTTCGATTAATGTGTCTCTGTAAATTTCCCAGGTGAGATCCTCAACTTTTCCATTAACTTTTTCAAGTGCCTGATATAATGGAACTGTGCCTACCGGAACAGGTGAATTTCTGATAATCCATTCACGTGTTTCATGAATATTTTTGCCGGTTGAAAGATCCATTATGGTGTCGGCACCCCAACGAAATGCCCATACTGCTTTTTCAACTTCTTCGCTGATAGAACTTGTGGTGGGAGAATTTCCGATGTTGGCATTGATTTTCACAAGAAAATTTCTGCCTATAATCATTGGCTCTGTTTCAGGATGATTTATGTTTGCAGGTATAATTGCTCGTCCGGCTGCAATTTCAGATCTCACAAATTCAGGCGTGATAAACGATTTGGGTGTGTTGGCACCGAAATTTTCACCTTTGTGCTGGAAATAATTTCCGTTGTACTCATCAATACGCTGATTTTCACGAATAGAAACATATTCCATTTCCGGGGTAATTATACCGGCTTTGGCATAGGCAAACTGACTCACACTTTTTCCGGGTTTTGCCTTTAACGGATTTTTGCAAACATGCTCAAACCGGAGGGAATCCAACGATTTATCTGCCAGTCTGTCACGCCCATAAGCAGAACTTAGTCCCGGCAATTCCTCCACATCATTTCTTCCTGTGATCCAATCGTGTCTGAGTCGAGGCAATCCTTTCTTTAAGTCAATTGATGCCTCAGCATCGGTAAACGGTCCGGAGGTGTCGTACACGGTTAGCGGACGATTTTGTTCACGGTTTCCTTCGCTGTCGATGGTATCTGATAGGGTGATTTCACGCATGGGAACTTTGATGTCGTGCATTTTTCCCTGTACATAAATTTTTTTTGAACCCGGAAAGGGTTTGGTGGTAATGGTTTGTTCCACTTTGTTTTTTTCCATAATAATATCTTTTAGACCGGTGCTACCGGATTATTAAATGCATTTTCTCAAAAAAAATCATCCTCCCTTTGCCGCCCTTATAACCAATACTTTATCCTGATCATTAAGAACGTGTGATTCGCGAACTTCCCGACTGATAACAATATTGTTGACGGCGACTGCAGTGCCCTGAATATCCTCTATTCCGGCAGTTTTCAGGAGAACCGGAATGGTTGATCCTTCTAGTATATTTATTAACTGATTGTTTAAAAAAACTATCATCATCATTAAATTTGTGGGGTGAAAAAGAGAAAAGTTCTTCTCCCTACGCCGGTATTACCCGGATCAGGTTAAAGGGTATGTTCTCAGCCGTTTCACTTTGGCACCCCTGAATTTGTACAGCAAAGTTAGAATATTTTATTGAAACTGGAAATGTTTAATAAAACAGAAAGGGGTTGACTCAGTCAACCCCTTTCTGTTTTTGCATTCAGCGATTACTGGACTTTCATAACTTCCTTAATTGCTTTTTCAAAATCTGCTTCGGGCAAAGCTCCTGATGCCATTTGGGGCTGTCCTTCCATCGGAATGAATAACAATGCGGGTATTCCCTGAATTTGAAAATACTGGCTCAATCCTGGATTTTCATCTGTATTTATTTTATACACCCTGATTTTTCCTTTATACTTTTCCTGAAGTTTTTCAAGGGTAGGCGCAATCATCTTGCAAGGTTTACACCAATCGGCATAAAAATCAATAATAGTGGGCATATCTCCTTCAAATACCCATTTGTCAGGGTTTTCATCGTAGTTAAAAACCAGTTTTTTGAACTGATCAGTGTTGATTTTTATGGGTTTTGACTGAACATCTGATGATTCTGTTTCATTTACCAGCGAATCATTGCCGCTTTTGTTTTCATCTGCCTTAGTAACCGTGTCTGTTACATCATTGCCTGACTCAGGTTTCTGTTTTTTTTCATCGGCACTGCAGCCTTGTTGTCCGAAAACTGTAATAAAAGCCAGAATCAATAATATGGTTATTTTAATTGCTTTCATTATATTAATATTTACAATTTTTTTCATTTGACGGTTTGTTAAATTTCCCGTAAAAGTATCAATTATCTTTAAATCTTCCAACAGAGAGGTTTTCTGCTAGTTTACCTTCAAAACATCACTGATTGCTCTTTTAAAACTGTCTTTGGGCAATGCTCCCATAGCCATCTGTGGTTGCTCATTCAATGGAATAAATAATAGTGAAGGAATACTGCGTACTCCAAACATGGCCGACAATTCCTGCTGCTCTTCAGTATTTACCTTGTAAATGTTTATTTTACCATCATATTCTTTCTGTAATTCTTCAAGAACAGGAGCTACCATTTTACAGGGACCACACCAGTCGGCATAAAAATCTATGATTGCAGGTACCTGACCTTCAAATTTCCAATCTTTATTAGTTTCGAAATCAAACACTTTTTGTTTGAATGTTTCTTTGGTTAAATGTTCTAACATCTTATTAAAATTTTAAATTTATAATTTCAAATATCTATATATGGACATATCAATATACATGCCAATATTTATTCTTTAAACAAAAAAGAGGGAAAAGAGTTCAAAAATTGTAATTTTGTCATGTTTTTTATATTAAAATCAATTACGGAAAAGGCCAAAGCAATGAAGGAGCATTTAAATAACAGAATTTTTTCAGTCATTTCGGAAATTGTCGGCCGAAGCGGACAGGAATGTTATGTTATAGGTGGATTTGTTCGTGATCTTTTTCTTAATCGTCCCTCAAAAGATATTGATATTGTAGTGATTGGCAGTGGAATTGAACTTGCTGAAAAAGTGGCAAGGCAAACCGGACAAAAAGGTTGTGTGACTGTTTTCAGGAATTTCGGCACTGCCATGCTAAGATTTGAGGATATGGAAATTGAGTTTGTGGGGGCCAGGCGGGAATCTTATCAACGGAATTCAAGAAAACCAATTGTGGAAAATGGCAGCCTGCAGGATGACCAAAACCGGCGCGATTTTACTATAAATGCCTTGGCACTCAGTCTTCGACCTGAAAATTTCGGCGAACTGGTTGATCCCTTTGGTGGAATGGATGACTTGAAAAACCGTATTATCAAAACTCCTCTTGATCCGGGAATTACTTTTTCTGACGACCCTTTACGAATGCTCCGTTGCATCAGGTTTGCCTGCAGATTGAATTTTATCGTTGAAGAAAGAACTTTTGCTGCTCTGCATGAAAACAGGGAGCGTATCGAGATTATTTCGAAAGAACGAATTTCTGAAGAATTGAATAAAATTCTGATGACTGACAAACCGTCAGTTGGATTCCTCATGCTTGATAAATGCGGATTGCTCGAATTGATTTTTCCTGAGCTGTATCAAATGAAAGGCATTGAGCGAAGGGAGGGAAAAGCGCATAAGGATAATTTTTTACATTCGCTTCAGGTGTTGGATAATATTTGCGGGAAAACGGATAATCTTTGGCTTCGATGGGCCGCTTTGCTTCATGACATTGCAAAACCGAAAACAAAAAAATACCACAAAGTTCACGGGTGGACTTTCCATGGCCACGAACTGGCGGGTTCTAAAATGGTTACAGGCATCTTTAATGATCTCAAACTTCCGCTTAACCAACATATGAAATATGTGCAAAAGCTCGTTATGTTGCACTTGAGACCAATTTCACTGGTTGAGGAAATCGTCACCGATTCGGCTGTAAGGCGACTCCTGTTCGATGCAGGTGATGATGTTGATGACCTGATGACTCTGGCAGAGGCAGACATCACTTCAGGAAACCCTGAAAAAGTAGAACGGTTTCTAAAAAACTTTGCACTTGTCAGAGAAAAACTCAAAGAGGTTGAGGAAAAGGACAGTCTGCGCAACTGGCAGCCCCCCGTATCAGGTGAACTGATAATGGAAACCTTCGGAATTGCACCTTGCAGGGAAGTGGGAATGATAAAAAATGCCATCAGGGAAGCCATTCTTGATGGTATTATTGAAAATAATTTCGATGCCGCTTACAAGTTTATGATTGAAACAGGCAGGGGACTTGGTCTGGAGCCAGGGGAACAGTAAAACATTAAAACATCCGTTCAAATTAACCTCAAACCAGAAACCCTTCAAATGCCGACTAAAGTCGAGACCATAGGTTAAGCATCCTCGAAAATTTCATTTTCGGGACAAAAAGAACAAAAAGAACAAAAGGAACGCCGCAGGCAAAGAACAAAAAGAACCCCAAACTAAAACTGCAACCACAAACTCAATCTAATCCCAAATCGTGAAACATTGGGGTGGTCAAGATAAGTGAAACGCCACACAGCATCAACCCTGAGCAATCTGAAAATATTTTCGATACCGGCTCCGGCCTCAAGATAAGGCGTTGGAAATCCGTTGCTGTTTTTTTCAAAGGCGTTAAGTGTCTCAGGAAAATCCATCAATTGCCTGTTTTTGTCACTAAGTGTTCCAATAACTCCCTTGCCCCAGATAATTTCACGCCACTGTAGTTTCTTGAATAATGGCAACTTGTTCAGGAAAAAACCTTCGAAATAATGGGACAGATACAGACTTACATATTGATCACTGACAAATTCATAGTAATTCATCATATTGAACGAATACATATCAAATGCATAGGTCTCGTTTCCTTCATGCATCTTCAGAAGCGGGTAGGGCAGTGTTCCGAAAACTTTTCCAGCTTCCAGAAGATATTTGATGTATCCAATGGGGTAAATATTTTTAAAATGCTCCACACTCAACTCAATTTTCTTGTATGAAAAATCTGAGTTCAGAATGTCTTGCATCCCCAATGTCAGGTAAAGATTGACTACGGGGTAATAACTGCCCAGACTAACCCTTTCAAATTCGCCCATATAAAAAGCTTCGTTATAGGCAAAACGGGTATTCAGTACAATGTCAGAGGTAATGATAGTATTCCGAAGAGTTGTGTCATTGTAATAATTCAGTTTGAAATCTGACATCCCGGCAGGATACATCTTTCTGTTAACCAAAGAAAGTGAGTTTGATAAACCATGAAACCACTCATGGTCATAGTACAATTTTGTTTCCTGAACCATGGATAGCTTGTTGTTGGGATTTCTCCGAAGCATGGATGACATGATGTTATCTTCCCTGAAAGCATTCACGCTCTGTCCCAATTGCTCCATATCATATTTGTAATTTGCCCCCAATGCTTTTCTCGGATCTTTATCAACCATGTAAAGTAATTTCCCCCCGTATTTGAATTTTTCATCCAGGGTACCATAGGCTACATAGGCCTCAGGCATAAATTTCGTGCTGAACTTATTGCTGGTTCTGCCACCAAACCTGAACCTGTTTCCCTCAATCGGATTAAAACTATACATTGAAAAATAGGGTCCGATTTCAATTTTTCCCCTCACAAAATACCCCGTCACAAACATATTGATGATGTCGTAATATGTTCTGAAAGCAGGAAGGGATTTTATGGTATCCACCATTTTGTATATGGTTGCTTCTTTTTCGCTAAGTTGTTCATGACGTGATTCGTCCCAGAATTTATCATCGCGCTCATTGGCTTCCTCAAGAATCTGGAGCTTTTCAGGCCCTTTGAAAATTTCTTCGGGAGCCGGAACATTGATCACGTAATTTTTATACATGGAAGTCCGCTTTCCGAAAAAACCCATGGCTTCATCAGGATTTTCAAATGCATTGAAGTCGGCCAGAAATGTTTCTTTCGACAAAACCCACATGGTATCTATTTGCTGAAATTCCTTTGTGATCTCAATATTGTTGATGAAGTTGAGATTGGCTTTTTCATTGACCTTAAGCTCAATTTTTTTTACAGCAAATGAGGTATCTGTTACCCAAAAGTTCCCGTCGAACAGCAAATCTTCCTTGAATTTTGGAAGAAAGGCAATTTCATAGCACCACTGATTGTCAATGGTCATGCTGTCGATGAGGAAATACTTGTAATAGGCCTTTCCCAAAGAGGAAACCGGGTTTACGAATCCCTTTGAAAAAAGATCAATATTATTTGCGTAAATGTCAATATCCACATACATATCTGCCAGAAACTGCTGAACACTTTCGTTATCCACACCTGAAATTTTTGTTGCTTTCAGGATTTCCTTTTCGGTCATCGGACTTTTCTTGTAGTAATAATCAGCCAGCGATTCAATGATAAAAACCGGCAGATATGTTTTTCCGTTTACTGCTGAAGTATCTATGTAGTCAAAAACAAACTTAAATGGTTTTAAAACCCTGCGGTTCATGAATTTATCCGAAATATTATTGATGTCAAACTGTATTTTTGTATAGACTTCGTATTGATAATGATCCATTTTAAGAATGTCGTTTTCGGGCCGGTTGTCAACAACCTTGTCAAGCAGCGTAATAGCAGGGTTATCTCTGTTTTTCATGCGCTTTTTGTTTTTGTAAACAAGCACCTCCTGCAGCATCACATCACTGGAAACCAAAGCGACATTAATTTCCTGGTATCGCCCTTTTATGACAGGTTTTGAAACGGTTTGGTAACCCAGATAAGATATTATAATGGAATCACCCGGAGTGGCGGTTTCAAGTTTATAATACCCGTTAAAATCAGTGATCGTGCCTACGGTTTTTTTCTTGAAAACGATGTTCACGTAGGGTAGGGGCTCGCCGGTTGTGGCATCGGTTATTCGTCCGCGGATCTTTGTAACCTGTGCATCAGCTATTCCTGCACTGATAAGGAAAATTATAAAAATGAAATATAGATGATATTTTGAAAACATGGCCAAAGATAGTTATTATTCGTTAATGTACTAAAACCAGAAATGTTAAAAAGTAGGAGAATTGATTTTCATTATTTGAAATTCCGCAACATTATCAAAACAGGTTAATCAATATTTTCAAGTTATTTAAAAAACCATTCGCGCATTCGCGGCTAAATTATTTTTTTTAGCCGCGAATGAGCGAATGATAAAGTAAATAGCAAATCTGTTTGAATCAGATAATTTTCTGTATTTTCTGGTTTTTATAACAAATAGTCCAAATTTTATAACAATATTCTAAACAGATTGACGTACTTTTGATAGTGTAATTATATTAAAATTAACAGTATGAGAACCTTCATTATTTTATTGTTTCTGATTCCCGGTATCTGCGGATATTCCTATTCACAAAAATCCGACAAAACCCCCGAGCAAAAAGCTGAAAACACATCCAAAACCATGGGTGAAAAACTCGGACTTACCAAAGACCAGATTTCAAAAGTTTACACTGCCTGCCTCACCAAGCACAAAGCCATTGAAGCTGCAAAAGAGAAATACGCTGATGACGAGGAAACAAAAAAACTAAAGGAAAAAGAAGCGAAAAAGGCCTATGATACTGCACTAAAAGGAATTCTTACGCCCGAGCAATATAAAAAGTGGAAGGATTATCAGGATAGTCAGAAGAAGAAAAAGAAGTAGGTCGATGACTAATGGGTTTATATGGAATGCAGCAGAGACGAAAAATTTTGCGTCTTGGTTTTTATATTATCTACCCTAATTTATCTTTTCTGTATTCATCCCCCTCCTAAAAATTAATCCTATACAACATCATAGGGAAAAAACCAGTCTGGTAATCAGAAGTGATGCTTTTGGTGCGCGGACTGAATGATTGTGAGAAAATGTTTTTATTGTTGGTGAGATTTTGCAAATCCACAGCCCATTCCTGCGATACTTTTTTCCCGTTTTTCCTGAAACCAACACGCAAATCTGTTCTGAAATAATTTTCATGTCTTTTTTCGAAAGCTTGCGACCAGTCATAAGTTGTGTAGTTTTCAGCAATGGATTCTTCCAGATCAATAGGTATATATGGTTTTCCTCCTGCAAAAACGGTTTTAAAATCTATGGTGATGGAGTTGTGCTTTCCAAGTTTAAATTCTTTTCCGGCAAGCATGTTGCAAACAATTTTTCCATTGTAGGCTGTGTTTCTTTCTTTTTTATCAAAACCATTGTATTTTGAATCAAAAATTGACATGGTGGTTAGAAAATAGTAATTTTTACTGAAGAACTTTTCGAAAGTGATTTCAAAACCATAGTTTTTACCGGTTCCTTCATTTACCAGACTGTCGAGTACCATGCCTGAAAAGGAATCGCCGCCATTCAACTCTGAGTATTCGGGAAAGGATTCACAAACTGGAATATTATATAAATACTGATAATAAATTTCGGCTTTTAGCCGGATGTCTTCCCTGAAAAGCTTATCATATCCCATAACTGCCTGCAAACTTTTCATCAATCCCACATCCTTATTGGTTTCAATGTATTCACCGCTTTCCTGCCATGTTTGCAAAAAGTAGTTCTGTCGTGCAATGGTCCTGCTGTGCATCCCGGCACCAAAATTCAGGGAATTGGTTTGGTTCAGACTCCATTTTAGTCCAATTCTGGGCTCGGCAACAATCTCGCCGGTGAGGTCAAGAAATTGCGAATAAATTCCGCTGTTTAATGTCAGCAAATCATTGAACCTGTGCTGCCATTGAATAAAGCCTCTTAAGAGTGACATGTTGCCATCAATATCAATGGTTTTTCTGAATCCCCCGGGAAGATTATGATCAATGACGCTGTCAACGTAAGAAATGTCATAAATATCAAAAATAAGTCCGATCCCATAGTTATCTTTTGAAGAGATTTTATTTTTCAATGTGGTTGATGCAGAATATTTTACTTCCGAAAAATTGGCAGCATAAAATTCATAATTGGAATTTTGGATGATGGCTCCTTCTTCATCAAAGAGCAGTGAATCTATATAAGTGGTCATGCGGCTGCCTAAAACCGACACATTGGTTTGAAGTCTTGTGTTTTCATCAAAAAAGTAAAGGTTTGATACGCCAATAACTCCCATATCTGAACCAAAATCAAGATCTACCCCGCCAAAATCATAGTTGGCATCCTCATTTTCCTTTAACAGTGCCTTTTCACTGTCGTGTAGCTTGATGTAACTTAGTCCGCCAATCCCAATCACCGAAAATTTACCAAGTTTTGTACGGGGAAAATCCATTTTAAATGAAAGATCCTGGTATTGCGGAATGGCCTCGCCAACACCCACTTTTATTCCCATCATGTTAAAAACTCCAAGTGTGGAATACCTGTAATTTGCCAGATATGATGATCCTTTTTCTTTGCTGAACGGACCTTCGGCGCCCAGTTCGAAGCCATTGAAGCCTATTTGCCCTACATATTCGCGTTTCTGATTATTCCCTGTTCTCATTTTCAGGTCAAAAACACCCGAAGTGGCATTGCCATATTCTGCCGGAAAAGCCGAAGTGAAAAAATCGGAATTGGTGAGCAGATTATTGTTGAGCATACTTACCGGCCCGCCTGTAGTGCCTGCTGCCCCAAAATGATTTGGGTTTGGAATTTCAATTCCTTCGAGGCGCCAAAGCAATCCTGCCGGTGAATTTCCTCTAATTACAATGTCGTTCCGTGAATCATTGGTCGACATTACTCCGGCATAATTGGCTACCATACGCGAGGGGTCACCCAAACTTCCGGCAAACCGCTCTGTTTCTTCAACAGAGAAACTTCGTGCGCTTACCGTTGCCATTTTATTTATGGTCTGATCTTTTCTCGGAGTTCCTGTAACCACAACAGTTTGCGTGGTCACAACGTTTTCTTCCAGTTCAATTTTTAAAACCAATTCCTTTCCGGATGTCAGATTGAGGTTGCTTAAGCTTATGGTTGAGTATCCAAGAAAACTGATTTCAAGCTCATGCCTTCCTATTGAAACATCATTTAAAATGAATTCGCCTTTGCTGTCGGTTGTAGTGCCGATTACCGGTGTAACATCTTTAAGCAGTATGTTTGCGCCCGGCATGGGATTTTGAGATTGCTTGTCAAAAACAGTTCCGCGGATTGTTTGGCGGTAATCAGACTGGGAATATAGTCCTGCAGCCATTCCGGAAATTAGTAAAATTGAAATAATAATCTTTTTCATTTTTGTAATTTAACAGGATAAAAGACAACTTAAAAAAAGGAAAGTTGCATTTGCGTGCAAAATTATTAATTAAGAAGAGATTACAAATTGAAAAAGAGTAATAATTATTCCTTTGATACCTTATAACGTATCCATTACAATACTCAGGATAATTCCCACTGCCAGTCCCGCCAATGAGCCCTTAATGGAGCTTAATGCCCTGTTATTATTTGCTGATTCTGAATATCCAAGGATGAAGAAATCATCATTTGCATAATCGGGGTATTTTGCAACAATATTTCCTTTGTCGGGTGAGGTAAGTCCCACAATTGCTGTAAAAGCGGCTGGAATTAACACTCCGTATACAGGGTTTGGGTTATCAAACGTTGGAAAACCACATCCGCCGTAAACACCGGCTAAGAAACCTCCGATAAAAGCAATCGGGGCTTGGTAATTTTCCCTTCCCTCGTAACCACCCTTCACAAATGATCTCATATTTTCAATAGTATAGTATTTATCATCAAGTGAGTCGGGTTCAAAATAGATTGTTTCTTTCCCTTTGCTGTCAATTATGGAGAAAATCATCTGACGTTCAAGTTCTTTAACTCTGCCCTTGGAATTTTTATATGCAAGAAAATTGCCGTTTTCAATAAATTTGTAATTTGAGATATTCAGTTTTATTCCATTAATTGTCCAAACTGTTGCTGGTTCGTTTATAGTTTCCTGACCGTAGGTGTTTACAATAAAAAATAATGAAACTATCAGTAATCCAATTAGTTTTTTCATGATCAATCATTTTTATATTTACAAACATACGATTTTTTTTATTCTTAATTTAGAATCTTTTAATCTTCTTGCTAATTTTACATGTCATATTTTGACTCATTCAATTAATTAAATTACAAACTAATTATTATGGCAACAGATAAATTTATTTTCAGACATAATGGCCCCAGAGAAGAAGAAGTGGCAGGAATGTTGAAAAAAATCGGTGTGGGTTCAATGGATGAACTTATTGAAAAAACAGTACCCTCGGGCATCCGCCTGAAAAAGCCCATGAACATTCCACAGGGAATAAGTGAGTATGAATATCTCAGGAAAATTAAAGCTATTGCTTCAAAAAATAAAGTTTTCAAATCATACATAGGATTGGGGTATTACGATACCATTTCGCCTTCTGTGATTATCAGAAATATTCTTGAAAACCCCAGTTGGTACACTTCATACACTCCTTATCAGGCAGAAATTTCACAGGGAAGACTCGAGGCGTTGTTGAATTACCAGACTGTTGTGATGGATCTCACAGGAATGGCTATTGCTAATGCTTCTTTGCTCGATGAGGCTACATCTGCATCCGAGGCTATGATCATGATGTATAATGCCCGTTCCAGAAAGCTTGAAAAGGAAGGCTACAATGTGTTCTTTGTTGATGAAAATATTTTCCCGCAAACATTGGCGGTTATCAAAACCAAGGCAGAACCTCTTGGCATTGAATTAAAAACCGGAAAGTTTACCGATTATAAATTTAATGATAAAATTTTTGGTGCCATTGTTCAATATCCCAATGCCGAAGGCGAAGTTATAGATTACAAATCATTTGCGGATGAAGCTCATTCCAAAGAATGTATGGTGGGCGTTGCTGCCGATCTGATGAGTCTGGTTATTCTTACTCCTCCCGGTGAATGGGGCGCAGATATTGTTTTTGGTACAACCCAGCGTTTTGGAATTCCAATGGGATTCGGTGGTCCGCATGCTGCTTTCTTCGCAACCCATGATAAATTTAAAAGAAGCATGCCGGGAAGAATCATCGGTGTTTCTGTTGATGCTCAGGGTAATCAGGCACTCCGCATGGCTCTTCAAACCCGCGAACAACACATAAAACGCGAGCGCGCTACTTCAAATATATGCACTGCACAGGCGCTGTTGGCTACCATGGCCGGAATGTATGCTGTGTATCATGGTGCCGAAGGACTCAAAAGGATCGCTGATCATATTCATACAACAGCCGGAATGGTTGCCGGCAAACTTACTGAATTTGGTTATCAGCAACTGAATAAAAATTACTTTGATACACTGAGGTTTAAAATGCCTGCAGGGGTTAAGGTAACTGATCTCGAAAAAATTGCCGTTGAAAATGAAATTAACCTTCGCTATATTGACCATGAAACTGTTGCACTTAGTATCGATGAAACCACCATGTTTGACGATGTGGTTGTTTTGCTTGATGTTTTTGCACAGGCTGCAGGTAAACAAGTTGGTGAAATTAAAATAATTCCGGGAAAACAGTATTTTGACGTTAAATTCAAACGTACTTCTGATTTTCTTACCCTTGACCTGTTTAAAAAGTACAGATGTGAATCTGAAATGATGAGGTATATCAAAAGACTTGAAAGAAAGGATATATCGCTTACCCATTCCATGATTTCATTGGGCTCATGTACCATGAAACTGAATGCCGCCACTGAAATGCTGCCGGTTACATGGATAGAATTCGGCGGCATGCATCCTTTTGCTCCGGCTGACCAGGCTGTAGGTTATCACCAAATGTTTGATGAACTGAAAAATGACCTGAAAGAAATTACCGGTTTTGCTGACATTTCTCTTCAGCCCAATTCAGGTGCTGCTGGTGAATATGCCGGACTGATGGTTATCAGGAATTATCATATCAATCGTGGTCAGGGTCACAGAAACGTAGCCTTGATTCCTTCTTCAGCTCATGGTACCAATCCTGCCAGCGCTGCATTTGCCGGAATGGAGATTATTGTTGTGAACTGTGATGATAAAGGGAATATTGACATCAATGATCTGAAAGCTAAGGCCGAACTGCATAAAGACAATCTGTCATGCTTTATGGTTACTTACCCGTCAACCCACGGTGTTTTCGAAGAAGCCATTATGGAAATGACAAAAATTATTCATGGGTTTGGTGGACAGGTTTACATGGATGGTGCCAATATGAATGCACAGGTCGGATTGACAAATCCTGCCACAATCGGAGCGGATGTTTGTCATCTGAATCTTCATAAAACCTTTGCCATTCCTCACGGCGGTGGCGGTCCGGGCGTCGGTCCAATCGGCGTTGCAGCTCATCTGGTTGACTTTTTACCAAATCACCCTGTGGTAAAAACCGGAGGCGATAAAGGAACCACTGTTGCTGCTGCTCCTTATGGTTCGGCGGGTGTTATGGTGATTTCACACGCATATATTAAAATGTGCGGTGGTCAGGGTTTGACTGAAGCAACAAAATATGCCATCTTAAATGCCAACTACCTGAAAGCTTCTCTGAGCAAGTATTACGATATACTTTATACAGGAACGAACGGAATGGTTGCTCATGAAATGATTCTGAACTGTGCTAAATTTAAGGATATTGGACATATTACCGAGGCAGATATTGCAAAACGTTTGATGGATTATGGTTACCATGCTCCAACATTATCATTCCCGGTTCACGGAACACTAATGGTTGAACCTACCGAAAGCGAATCGCTTCAGGAACTCGACCGTTTTGTTCAGGCAATGATTTCAATCCATGATGAGATAATGGAAATCAAAGACGGTAAAGCTGATGAATTTGACAATGTACTGAAAAATGCACCGCACACTCCGGCTGTTATCACTGCCAACGAGTGGAATCATTCATACAGCAGGCAAAAAGCCGGTTTCCCCTTAAAATGGGTTGGCGAAAATAAATTCTGGCCCACTGTTGGACGAATTGATGACGGATATGGCGACAGAAACCTTGTTTGCTCTTGTGCGCCCATCGATGCGTATCGAAAAGAGATTGAATTTACGAAAGTGAATTTGTAAAAATGAAAAAACCCGCTCAGGCGGGTTTTTTTATTGCTTTTGTTCTCCTGTTGGGACTAATCCATAACGATCAACCAGTTCTTTGGGCACTTTAAATCCCAGATCTTTGGATTCTTTAAGGTATTTTTTTGCATTAATTTCATCCCCTTTCTGCACATAAATATATCCGGTCATGAAAACTGCATCCTTGTAAAATTCATTGCCCAGAATTTTGTACATCTGCCTGGCATAAGCCATGTTCATTAAAGCATTTTCGTATTCTTTGTTTAACAGAAACACTTTTCCCAGTCCAAAATAACCTTCCGGATTTGATGAATTGATTTCAATAACCTTAAGGTATTCAAAGAAAGCTTCCTTAATTAGCCTTTTTGCAAGGTAAATTTCTGCTTTTGTAAGATGGGCATTTACGTTTTCTGGTAAAAAATGCAGTGACCTGTCAAGGTAGTACATTGCACTGTCCTTTAGATTTTTATGCTTATAACATAACGCAATGTTATCATATGCAAAAGCAAAAGTACTGTCCTTTTTTACCAAATCAAGGAATAATACCTGAGCGCTTTTGTAATCACCGGATTTAATCAGCCCCATTCCTTTTATAAACATGCGTTTTGTATCGGGGTTGCCCATTTTGTCGAGGGCCAGACTGTCTTTCAGGAAAAAGTATCTTCTCTGATATTTTACCAGCGGTTCACAACCGGTAAACAGCTTAAGCTTGGAATAGGTGAGTAGGTCTTTGAATTTTTTTGTGTCGGCCATGAACTCTTCAAGCTTCTTCTGAGCGATTAAAGTGTCAAAGGTAGAAGAGAGACATTTTTCAATGTATGGCTGTATTTTTTCAGTTGGATTTTTTAATGCAGACTGATTTATACAATCGCAGAGTAAATCAGGAATGGCTAATGCTGACGGATTATTATTAATAATGGAATCTGCGCTTACCTGTGATTGTAATCCGGAAAAACAGAATAAAAAAAGTGTGAAAATAAAAAATTGCTTCATTTTTATTGATTTAATATTTTCTTAATTGCTATGTATTTTCCAATTCGGCTTTGGACTTCAGGATCATCAGAATCCCATGAGCCTGTTTCGGTGATTTTCACTTCAAGGGTTACCTCTTTATCAAGGAATTTTTCAATTTCGGCCCTGGTCACCTTGCTATCACTAAATTTAATGAAAATAGTTTCCTTTTTTGTTTTCAGATACAGATCATAAATTTCAGGATGTTCCCTGCCTCCTTTGTCTGTAAATACTTCTTTTATAATTGTTCCGGTCAGTTGATCGCTTTCAGAAACCTTTACGTTAACCGAAACATCTTCGCCGGACTTTTTTTCACTAGCTTTTTTTCCAGTAGTGCAACCGGTTGCAAATACAAAAAATGTAAGTATGACAAAGATGATTATTTTCATAGGTAAGATTTTAGATGTGTTTATGCATTTTTGTTATTAAAATAAATTCATTTAATCCAGGAAAGCGGTCCGCCACATCCTATTTCACAAATCACGGCATCTTTTTCTTTAAAAACTTTATTTAAGTTTGCCTTTACCCGATCCCAATCATTTTCATTATGCTCGCACAAATATTTTAATACAATAATCGAGCCTTTATTTTTAATAAAATACATTGGGGGCATTTTTATTGCCTTCATCTCAGCGCCTTCTTTAATTTTATCACACTCACTTTCAAAACAATCAAGCCATCTTTTGTAGGGAGCGTTACATTCGTTTTCTGTATTGTATCCATAGATAAAGAGCTTTATTACCGGGTAAATTCCATCAACATCTCCATATTTAATGGTTGATTTCTTTTTCATGAAAAGAGATGAATTATAGGAAGGATTTCCCAATTCAAGTGTGCGAATCCCTAACTCTTTTTTACCTGTTTCATTATATTCAGCCAGACAAATATTCAAAAAGGCTTCACGCTTATCTTCAAGTGTAAGTTCTGAATAAGAAACCGTATCGGTTATTGTTTTAACTGTATCAATGTCTTTTATGATGGGGTCAGTTTTTTGATTGCTGTCCTGTTCCTTTGCGGGATCTTTTTTTTCATTGCATGAGCAAAGAAAGATTATAACAACAGGTATCAGAAGTAATTTCATTTATGCTAATTTTATATTAAGACCAAAGATACAAAAAACTTAAAGATATAGTAATTGGCTTCAGTACTATAAAATCCTGCAAATCAATTTCTGTAAAAATTGTCAAGTTTGATTTGGAGGTTTTTAAACGGACTTTCCATCTCAACACCACCCTGCCGAATAGAATTGAATATTTTAAATCCGACAAGTTTGTCATATCTTGAAGTAGTTCCGTGATAGTACACATATATCATATAGTCGTTTTCGGTTTGGTAATGGCTGCCTTCAATCAGCGCTTCATCGCCACCCTTATCACCATCTTTTAGAAAAACATACTGGTAATTATAATAGCCCTGTTTTAAAAGCATTTTCAGTTGGTATGCGTTTTTGTCGAAATTGTATACCATGCGGTTTTTTTCTCCGAATTTCCAATCAGAAATTCCACCGTAAACATACAGGTTTCCATCAACAAAGGGAGCTTCATAGGGCAATTCAAACCACACGTAAACATAGTCAGGTTCAACATCCTGATCTATTCCTTCCTGTTTGTAAACAAAGCATTTTCCGTTAATGTCAAAATCAGTGTAGTGGGGCGCAAATGATCTGGTAAAACCCTGTTTCAACTGCACATTATAAATACTGTCTGTAAGTACGACAGAATTAATAAACTCAGATTGATATCTGATGCTCTTAATATCAAAGTTCCGAAATTCATTCCCCCCTGAAAAAAGATTTTTATCGTCATAGTCATATTCCAGAATCTGATCTTTTACATAGAGCGGCTGCAGGTTTGTAATAGCATTGTCGGGCCTGTTATTTTGTAAAATGGCCACTTTTATTTCGCTGTATGGATCGTAAATTTTTAGTCCGGTATAATCAATTGTAAAATCAACTTCATGATGGGTTTCTTTTACATTAAAATCATCGGGCTGCTTCACTTTTCCATTGATGCTGACTTTGCTTTCCAAAACTGAAAATCTGCGTGTGATCACCGGTTTTTCCCTGTCAAAATCCTCAAAAACATACAATATATAATTACCTGAAATTTTCGGACGCATATCCTGATTAGGAAAAGAAAAGGAATAATTCACATAATGAACCAGTGTGTTGAATGAATATTTGTATTGAATATCAGCAATTTCGTTAAACCCGATAATATATTCCATTGGCTGCAGATCAGTTGGCTCCCATGAAGCATTGCAATGAATAATTGTGTAAGAGTAATCTTTTACATCGGTATCAAGGTCATCAAAACTCATCTTCAGAGCATCATCCGAAATTAGTTCAATAATGGGATAAGAGAGCGGATAACCTTCACGGTAAAGCTGAACAGTATTTATACTTTCTTTATACGTGTGGTTGTCATACCTTAGATAATTCTCATTGAAATATTCATCTTCTTTTTCCTGTGAAAACATTGAAAATACTGTCAGATTTAATATTAGCAGAAAAATTAATTTCATTAGATAATTTTTTTATCAAAAATAGATGAAAAATCCATAACTAAATAACTGTTGATTAAATAAAAATATTATTTTTGCGAAAAAAAGTAATTAAATACTCAAATAGTATTATTGGGTTCTTTTGTTTGCCGGAATTGGATTTAAGCATGATTATAATCATAACTTTTGATGATATAGGTCATGTTTAACATCATATTTTATGAGACTATTTTCAAATTAAAATTGAATGGGCTGTATTCAATTTATTATATATTTGTTATTCACAAATTACTAATTTTTAGAATTAAAATAAATGTCCAAAACAATTAAACTTAACAGGGGATTGGATATCCGAATTAAGGGACAGGCTGAGAAAGTACTAAAAGAGTGCAGAATTCCCCGCGAATACGGGTTAAGGCCTACGGATTTTCCGGGTATTGTTCCCCGAATGATTGTAAAGGAAGGTGATGTTGTTAAAGCAGGATCGCCTGTTTTTATTGACAAAAGATGTCCCGAAGTGCTTTTTTCCTCGCCGGTAAGCGGCAAAATAAAGGCAGTTGTTAGAGGCGAGAGAAGAAAATTGCTCGAAATTGTCATTGAATCGGATGCTGATATTAGCTATGAGAATTTTGGTTCGGGTGATCCGACAAAAATGACACGGGAACAGATTGTTGAAAAAATGCAGAAAAGCGGTGTTTGGTCCTATATCAGGCAAAGACCTTATGGCATTATTCCTGTTGGCACCAGCATCCCAAAATCAATCTTCATCTCTGGTTTTGATTCATCTCCGCTTGCACCTGATTTGGAGTTTATTCTTAAGGACCATGTCAATGAAATAAAAACGGCTGTCGAGGTTCTTAAAAAACTAACATCCGGAAAAGTGAGAATTGGTTTGAATACCGGTTCTTCCGGATCTGTTTTTGATTCGCTCCAGGGTGTTGAAATCAACAGATTTTCGGGTAAACATCCTGCGGGAAATGTTGGCGTACATATTCATCATATCGATCCTGTTAACAAGGGCGAATCTGTTTGGACCGTCAATCCACAGGACCTTGTTATTATTGGTCGTCTTTTTGATAAAGGTATTTATGATGCTTCACGCATTGTTGCCCTTACAGGATCTGAGGTGAAACAAACAGGTTATTATAAAACCATTGTTGGCGCTTCAATTGCTCCCATTGTGGAAAATAACATTGTTGCCGGTAACGTCAGGTTTATTTCCGGCAATGTACTTACCGGAATACAAATATCCGAAAACGGATTTTTGGGCTACGGACATTCTCAGATAACAGTTATTCCTGAGGGCAATTACCATGAATTTTTTGGTTGGGCCGTTCCTGGTTTTAATAAGTATTCTCATACAAAAACTTTTCTTTCAAGTTTAATTCCGGGTAGAAAATACCGTCTGGATACCAATTACCACGGAGGAGAAAGGGCTTTTGTAATTACCGGTGAATATGAAAAAGTTACCCCAATGGATATCCTGCCACAATTCCTGATTAAATCCATCATGGTTAATGACATTGAAAAAATGGAAAAACTTGGGATTTATGAAGTAATTGAAGAGGATCTTGCTTTGTGCGAATACGTTTGTACATCAAAGATCGAGGTGCAGAGCATACTCAGGGAGGGCATTACAACAATTATTAAAGAATTAAGCTAATTTATTAACGTTAATAAATAATCTTGTGAAACCATTACGAAGATTTTTAGATAAAATCAAACCCAATTTCGAGAAAGGAGGCAAACTTTATAAGCTTCACTCCGTTTTCGAAGGTTTTGAATCCTTTATGTTTGTTTCGGATAAAACAACCCACAAGGGCTCACATATCCGCGATCACATCGATATGAAAAGAACAATGTCGGTAGTTTTAATTGCATTGATGCCTGCACTGTTATTCGGAATGTGGAATGTTGGTTATCAGCATTATATGGCAAC
The DNA here is from genome assembly GCA_001769535.1 of Bacteroidetes bacterium GWF2_38_335. Lineage (GTDB taxonomy): Bacteria > Bacteroidota > Bacteroidia > Bacteroidales > GWF2-38-335 > GWF2-38-335. The sequence continues at coordinate 398,585 of MEOH01000016.1, read as the reverse complement.
CGGACAGGAGGGGAGCTTGTTTGATCTTTTCTGGTTCGGGTTTCTGAAAGTGCTGCCGATTATTATGGTTTCATATATTACCGGATTGGGCATTGAGTTTGTTTTTGCACAAATCAGAGGGCATGAAATCAATGAGGGTTTTTTGGTTTCAGGAATGCTTATTCCCCTGATTGTACCTGTTAATATCCCTCTCTGGATGGTTGTGGTTGCCACAGCATTTGCAGTAATCATAGGAAAGGAAGTTTTTGGCGGAACAGGAATGAATATCGTAAACCCCGCACTTACTGCACGTGCTTTCCTCTTTTTCGCTTATCCGCAGGATATGTCGGGCGATAAAGTATGGATTTCAGGTATAACCGACGGAGAAAAAGTAATTGATGGTTTTTCCGGTGCAACACCACTTGCCGAGGCTGCTTCTACAGTCGATCTGAACAGTCAGCTTGAACTGGCAAGGCAGGCCGGAGATTCAGCGCTTGTTGGTGATCTCCAAGCTAATATTTCAGGGGCTTTATCAAGAATCCCTGATTTTATGGATGCCTTTTTGGGATGGATTCCGGGTTCCATCGGTGAAACTTCAACTGCAGCCATTTTAATTGGTGCTGTTATTCTTTTAATTACCGGTGTTGGCAGTTGGAGAATAATGTTTTCAGTTTTTGCCGGTGGATATCTGATGGCTTTACTGCTAAATTCCGTATCTGTCAACCCTTATATGGATATGGATGCTCATATGCACCTTGTGCTTGGCGGATTTGCCTTTGGCGCTGTGTTTATGGCCACCGATCCGGTTACTGCTTCACAAACTGCCAGGGGAAAATTTATCTACGGATTCCTGATAGGTGTCATCGCAATTGTTATCAGGGTACTAAACCCCGCGTACCCCGAAGGAATGATGCTTGCAATTCTTTTGATGAACGTGTTTGCCCCGCTGATTGATCATTTTGTTGTTGAGGCAAATATCAAAAGAAGACTTAAAAGGGCCAAAATTAAAATCTAAAATATCTGACAAATGAATAAAGGTAATCTTTACATATTTATCTATTCGGTGGTCATGGTGGTAATTGTGGCCATCCTCCTGTCGGCTGTTGCTATGGGATTAAAGCCGGCACAGGATAAAAATGTTGAAATCGAGAAAAAGCAGAATATTCTTGCTTCGGTACGAATCATAGCAGAAAAGGAAAAAACAGAGGAGCTGTATGAAAAGTATATAGCTGAAAGCTTTGTGATTAACACCAAAGGTGAAGTGCAGGATGGCGTTGTTGCTTTTGATGTGTCGCTCAAAGAAGAACTTGCAAAATCTGTTGAGGATAGATTTCTTCCGGTTTATGTATTCCACGATGGAGATAAAAAATTCTATATTGTTCCTACCTATGGCAAAGGCTTGTGGGGTCCGATTTGGGGTTATTTATCTTTCGAACCTGATTTCAATACCATTTATGGCGTGACATTCGATCATAAGGGTGAAACACCCGGATTGGGCGCTGAGATCAATCAGGATTGGTTTCAAAAACCCTTTGAAGGCAAACAAATTTTCGACGAAACAGGAAAGTTTGTTTCCGTAATGGTGGTAAAAGGAAAGTCAAATCCCGACAGTAAACATGAAGTTGATGCAATCTCAGGCGGTACTATTACCAGCAAAGGACTTGAAGCAATGCTAAAGGACTGCCTTGTGAATTATCAGACATTTTTTAAATCTCAAACAACTAAAGAATAATGAGCTTCTTTTCTTCAAAAAACATGAAATTGCTGAGAGACCCATTGGGTGATAACAATCCCATTACCGTTCAGGTTCTGGGTATTTGCTCGGCTCTTGCAGTCACAGTTAAACTTGAACCCGCCGTGGTTATGGCTATTTCAGTAACTATTGTAACTGCTTTTTCAAATCTGGTCATTTCTATGCTCAGAAATACAATCCCAAACAGAATTCGAATTATTGTTCAACTGGTTGTGATTGCCACTATGGTTATTATTGTTGACCAAATACTTAAGGCTTTTGTTTACGATGTCAGCAAACAACTTTCAGTGTTTGTAGGGTTGATTATTACCAACTGCATCCTTATGGGCAGGCTCGAAGCTTTTGCTATGGGAAACAAACCTTTGCCATCCTTTATTGATGGTGTAGGAAATGGATTTGGTTATGGGATTATTCTGATAATTGTTTCATTTTTCCGCGAATTACTTGGCTCGGGTACCGTTTGGGGATATCCGCTTGTTGAGCAAACCGGTTTATACGAAATGGGTTATAAAAACAACGGTTTAATTATTTTGCCCCCGATGGCCCTCATTATTGTCGGAATCATCATCTGGGTTCAAAGAAGTAAGAATAAAAAGTTAATTGAAAATAAATAACTCCAATAGGTTTTGTTATGGAAAACTACTTGAATATATTCGTAAAGTCAATATTTATTGACAATATGGTTTTTGCCTTTTTCCTGGGCATGTGCTCCTATCTGGCGGTTTCAAAAACTGTGAAAACTGCAGCCGGATTGGGTGTGGCAGTCATTTTTGTTCTTATGATTACCCTTCCCGTAAACTATATTTTTGAAAACTATATTCTTAAGGAAGGGGCGCTTGTCTGGCTTAGCCCTGAATATGCTGAACTTGATCTCAGTTTCCTTAGCTTCATAGTGTTTATTGCTGTTATTGCTGCTATTGTTCAGCTGGTTGAGATGATTGTAGAAAAATTTGCTCCGGCCCTTTATAATTCTTTGGGAATTTTTCTTCCGCTTATTGCTGTTAACTGTGCTATCCTGGCTGGTTCATTGTTTATGCAGGAAAGGGAATACCAAAATGTGGGTGAAGCAACAGTTTTTGCTCTTGGATCAGGAATTGGATGGTTTTTGGCAATTATCGGAATCGCCGCAATTAATGAAAAAATAAAATACTCAAATGTTCCCGCTCCATTAAGGGGCATTGGTATCTCATTTATTATTACGGGCCTTATGGCTATTGGCTTTATGAGCTTTATGGGTATTAAGTTATAGTTACAGATTTAATTTTAGTAAAATGATATTATTAGTTACGCAAACATCGGTTATTATTATCAGTATAGTAGTTTTCCTCCTGATAATTCTGCTTCTTGTTTTTATGCTCCTTGTGGCTAAAGATAAATTGACACCAAAAGGAAAAGTGAAAGTCAAAATTAATGAGGAAATGGAATTGGAAACAGATCCGGGTTCATCATTGCTGAGCACACTTTCGGCAGAGAAGATTTTTCTTCCTTCTGCATGTGGAGGAGGGGGAACCTGCGGTATGTGCAAATGCCAGGTTGTTGAGGGCGGCGGAGCCATACTCCCCACCGAAACAGGCTTCTTTACCCGTAAACAGATTGCCGATAACTGGCGTCTTGGTTGTCAGGTGAAAGTTAGGCAGGATATGAAAATCCATGTGCATGAGGAAATTATGGGTATTAAAAAATGGGAATGTGAAGTGGTTTCTAACGATAACGTGGCAACATTTATTAAGGAATTTGTGGTGAAACTTCCTGAAGGCGAATCCCTGAAATTTAAATCTGGCGGGTACATTCAAATTGATGTTCCCAAAATTGAAGTGGACTTTGGAAAAGACATTGTTGTTCAGGATGAATATCGCGGCGACTGGGATAAATTCAATATGTGGTCACTGAAAATGAAAAATAATGAGGAAACCTACAGGGCATACTCCATGGCCAACCACCCTGCCGAAGGAAATATTGTGATGCTGAATATCCGTATTGCAACTCCCCCCTGGGACCGTAAGAAAAATGGCTGGATGGCTGTGAACCCCGGTGTTTGCTCTTCATTCATTTTCTCTAGAAAACCCGGCGACAAAGTTATGGTCTCTGGTCCGTATGGCGAGTTCTTCATTAAAGATACCAAAAAGGAAATGATGTTTATTGGCGGTGGCGCCGGTATGGCTCCCATGCGTTCACATATTTTTGATCAGTTCCTTACCCAGCGCACCGATCGTAAAGCTACTTTCTGGTACGGCGCCAGATCGAAACGCGAAATTTTCTATGAAGATCACTTCAGGAAAATTGAAAAGGATTTCCCAAACTTTAAATTTGAAATTGCTCTTTCCGAACCTATGCCTGAAGATAACTGGACCGGCTATGTCGGATTTATTCATCAGGTTATTCTTGATAACTATCTCAGTAAACACGATGAGCCCGAAGAAATAGAATATTACCTCTGTGGCCCACCGCAAATGAACGATGCAGTTCAGAAAATGCTTTGGAACCTTGGTGTACCCGAAGAAAATATTGCTTTTGACGATTTTGGGTCTTAATTGATACAGAAAATTTTTTAAATCCGGCTTTTCAAATGCCGGATTTTTTTTATCTTTCCAAAAAATTAATCATGAAAAGTCTTTTAAATATAGCCCTCTTTTTACTTTTATTGGTTGGTTTGAACTCCTGCCAGGTTTGCACCACCTGCACCGCCCGTGATAAGGTTACCGGCGAAGTGGATATGGTCTCGGTTGAATTTTGCGGATCAAAACAGGAAGTTGAAGATTTTAAACTGGCTCATTATATTGCCTGGGGTGCAGCTGATGATGTGACTTGCGAGTAATTTCAGTCTTCCCAATCCCATCTGCCCCTTTCTCATATGGACCATTGTCATCCCGAACCGCCCAAAGCGGTGAGAAATCTCATTTAAAATAATGAAGTTTAATATAGAAAACCTTAACCTGACAACTATGATGCTCTGCATCAGTAGTATTTTCAAATGGTGCAGAGCACCAAAACCTCAATAGCAATAAAATATCCGTGAATAGAAAAGGTACAGAGTACCGAAACCTTTACCAATAAAAATTTATATTTCACTAACCAGCAACCCCCTTCTATTTTTCTTTTCCTATACTACAAACAAATTTTTAATGAATTTTCTTTGAGAAATTCACTTTTTTTATATTTTTGATTATTATTTAATCATTAAACATGAGAGTCATGGTCAGATACTTTATTTTAGCTTTATTATTGGTTTTCAAACTACAAGCCCAGGATTTTAATAATTACACTCCAATCGTTTGTGAAGGAAAAATTCCTGAAGATGTATTAAAATTATCATCTGAAAAGTATTTTTCTCAATCTGCAAGTTGGAAAACAGATGAAAAAGTTCAGGTAAATGCTGATATATCCGAAAAAAAACAATCAAAGCTTGAAGATGATTTTATATTAAAAAGCACTTTTAACATTGACAGATTGCTTAAAAGTGGAAAAATCGTTTTCGAACACCCCATGTGCACTTATATCAATAAAATTGCAGATTATTTATTGGAAAATGAGCCCGAACTGAGAAAAAAACTAAGCTTTTATGTATTGAAATCCTCTTTTGTGAATGCTTTTTCTACACATCAGGGAATTATTTTTATTAGTCTTGGCTTAATTGCACAGGTCGAAAACGAAGCCCAGCTTGCCTTTGTAATTGCCCATGAAATTGCCCATTATAAAAAGAAGCATGTTATCAGCAGTTATGTGGATAAACAGGTTATCGTTCACTCATCTAATGATATCAGAAATTCATCATTCCTTGACAAATTGCATCTGTATTTTAATTACTCCAAGGAAAATGAATCTGAAGCCGACAGCATTGGGTTTAATGAAATATTTATAAAAAGTGCGTATGATTTTTCTCAGGTAAATAAAGTTTTTGACGTATTGCTGTATTCATACCTTCCCTTTGATGAAATAAAATTCAATACCGATCTTTTTGAAACAAAACAAATCAGTTTCCCTGAAGAATATTTACTGAAAGAACTTTCTGAAATTGCCGCTGTTGAAGATTATGATGACAGCGAAAGTACCCATCCGAATATTAAAAAACGCCGGGCTTCCATGTACAATCAGGTCAACTCTATGAAAGAAACCAGAGGTGAAAAATTTATTGTTTCCGAAGATGATTTTAATAAATTCAGAAAAATTGCAAGGTTTGAATTGCCACATATTTACATCAATGAAAGAAAGTTTTCCAGGGCTCTGTATACTTCTTACCTTCTGCTTAGAAATGACCCACAGAATGCTTACCTGAAAAATTGCATTGGTACATCATTATACGGATTGTCAAAATATAAGAATATCGGCGAATTTGCTAATGCCTGCAGGGTTTTTAGTGAGGTTGAAGGTGAAGAGCAACAGGTAAATTATTTTTTCGACAAAGTTACCAAAATGGAACTTAATATAATGAGTGTCCGCTGGCTCAAAAAAATCACAATGGACAATCCTTCTGATGAGTTCTCAAAGAAAATGATGAAAAATTCAATGGTGGATTTATTTTTATATTCTGAATATCTTCCATCTGATTTTGACAGGGCATCGGCCGATACATCCGAAAGTATGGTACTTCTCGCTGATTCTGTTTATGAAAAGCTAAGCAAGTATGAAAAAATAGAATATAAAAAGAAAATCAATGCAAAAGCTAGCGGTAAAAGTTATTCAAATTACTTTGCTGATGTTTATGATGATACCTTTAAAGCTGAGATGGATGAGGCATTTAAGGATGCGGAAAAAATCAAGGAGGAAGAGAAAAATAACAAATCCTATTCAAAAAGAAACAGTTGGAGACAATTTAATTTTAAGAGAAAGGTAAAAATCGACAAGCTTGTTATCATTGAGCCAACTGTTATTCAATATCGCACTTATAAAGATGAAGTGGGTGAAAGATACTTTGCCTCCGAAGAAAGACAACGTGATTTAATAGCCCAGATTCCAACCTATTGCTCAAAATTGAACATTCAGGCAAATCTGCTGGATATAAAAAGTTTCAAAGAATCGGATGTGAAATCCTTTAATGATTATGTAATTCTTAGCTCCTGGTTTAGTGAATTCTTTCTGCATGATGAATTCAATGAAAAGGAAAATAACAACTATATATGCTATAATACGAAGTTCATGAGTGAGCTTCAGAAAAAGTATGATACCAAATACGTTGCCTGGGTCGGTGCATTTTCTGAAAGAAGAAAAAGAGAAGTTGATCAGTCTGTCGTTTCCTGCTCAATACTTCTTTTTCCCACGCTTCCAATTTTGATGACATATATGATGATCCCGGCCAATTTTACCTATTATGTTTTTATGGTTTTTGATGTTGAAAAAAGCGAAATTTGCATGATTGATGCCCGTGTGGTAAAAGCCGACCTTAAGACGGATGTGCTAAGATCTTTTATTTACGATTCACTCAATAAGTTGAATAAGTAAAATGAAATATACAGCGACCATAGTATTATGTCTGGCTTGTGTTTTTTGCAGCTTTTCCCAACCTTCAGGTTATATTGGAAAAACCAGGGTTGCTTCATACAGGTTGTCTTTTTTGCCAACAGGGTACGGACTTAATCACCGCATTTCAAAACTGATTACATTTAATTCAACGCATTCATTATCATTCGAAAAGGCAATTAAAAATAATTTGTCACTGGCTGTCAATCTTTCTGCTTTTTCAAATAAAATATGCACCAGTCATGAACCGGCAAACATTCATGTTATTGCCAACTATGATTATGCAACAACCATTCAACCCTGGGGAGTTTTTAAATACAGGGGAAAGATGGTTGGTGTAGAATTAAAATCCTATGTTGGTGGATGGATTGCTCCGCTTGGAATTTATTTAGGTTATGGGTTTTCATGGAACAGAATTTCATTTAAAGATGTTGATAAATTGGAAATCACTGATAATTATTATTCTGATGGTATTTCATATCTTCAATACGATTATGAAATTGTTGCTGATCCCGTTTCCTATTTAACCGGGAACATAAAAATGGGTAAAAAAAGTATTATTTCAGATAAGTATACATTTGATTATGGAATCGAAGTAAATCTTGTATTAAATAATCAAATGAAGGATTATTATTATGAGAAACCCGGAAAGGTTTATTTTGTTTATAATGAAACAAAAGAAAGAAGAATAACCAAGTTGTATAACGCATTCATCTCTTTCGGATATGTATTTTAAAATAACGACTATATTAATTGCATTTGTTCTTTTTGCAAGTTCATGCAATAAGAGAAAAATGCCCATCCCGGATTTCGAAATTCAACCGATAGATGGTAATATTTCAAATGTTTTATTGATTAATAAATCAGAGAACTTTGACGATTATTATTATATCATTGATTATAATAATGGAACTGAAGATCACGTATATCCGGCTTCTGATGAGACAGAATATTTATTTATTGAGGAAGGTGTTTTTAAAATAACTTTGGTTGCTGAAAATGGCGAAGAAACTCATTCTAAAACAAGATATTACATTGCTGATACAAACCCAAATTACGTAAGAATTTCCGGCTTTAAAATACTCAGTGTTTCAAATGTAAATTCCAGTGGCTCTTATTTTGACCCAAGCTCTGATGGTATCTATCCTGATGTGCAAATTATTGTCGGCAGCACAGGTAGTGGAGATTCTTATGAGTCCTCTGTATTTCATGAAAATAATTTTGTGAAGCCTTATACAGTTACTTTTAATCCCGATGTATATAATTTTACATTGAATAATATTAATGCCTCCAGCAAGCTTTATTTATATATCAAGGATATTGATTACTCTTCCTATTATCAGCTTTATTCAAATGATTATTATTTTGACGAGTTGGAATCATATTATCTGAATTATGACAGCATATATTTTCATAACGCAAATGTTGAAGGATACTTATATCTGGAGTGGTCTTATTAATAAATGTATTTGATTATCTAAAATTAATAAAATGAAAAGAGTATTATTTTTGGTTGCGGGTTTTCTGATTTTTTACAACGGCTTTTCCCAGCCCTCAGGGTATATCGGAAAAACAAACGTTGTATCTTATAAAATGTCATTTCTCCCCACCGTACATGCTATAAATTACCGGCTTTCAAATTTGCCCTCATTGAACACTACCCATTCTTTTTCTTATGAAAGAAATATCAGCAACAGGGTTACCATTTCGGCAACACTGTCGAAGTTTACAAACAAGATTTGTGCAAACTTTAGGGATATTCATAAATATCCCCGTGAAATTAAATTTTGGGGAGTTTTTAATTACCACGGAACGCTTTTCGAGGTGGATATTAAAACTTATATGGGCGGATGGGTTGCTCCGGTCGGACTCTATGTCGGATATGGGCTTTCTGTTAATAATATTTCATTTTCAGGAATTGAAAACCTCACCGTAACTGATAATTTCTATTTCGATGATGGAATGCTTAAAGAAATTGAATATGAAATCTATGATGACCCATTTGATTATTACACGTTTAATTTCAAATCAGGTAAAAAGAGCATGATAAATGACAATCTTTCAGTTGATTTTGGATTGAATGCCTCAGTTATTTTGTCTCACAGCAATAAATTTGTCCTTTTTGATGAGGAAAGTTTCTTGTATGAGATGGTGAAAAAAAGAAGAAATTCAAAATTGTTTAACCTTTATTTTTCGATCGGATATGCGTTCTAAATACTTATTATTATTGGCCTTATTGGTTATTTTAGTTTCTGAAAACTCTTGTTTATACAGGCAATTTCCAATACCTGATTTTGAAATTCAGGATGACATTACTGCTCCCGGATTGATTACTCTAATTAATAAATCCGAGAATTATGAATACATTTATTATGATATTCAATTCCGTGGAGATGATGGAGGTTTGGTTGAATATGATAATGCGCCCGATGAGCAAGAGCATGTTTTTACCGAACATGGGTATTATGAAATAACAATTACAGCTGAAAATGAAGGTCACCTTCAAAGCTGCAGTAAATATTATCATTTTGAATAATTTCCGATAATTGTTTTTCATAGTTTTTCTAAGCTTTTATCGTATTCAATTTTTTCATATATTTGGTTAAACCAAAAACTAAAAACTATGAACCCAAGTGACATTTTATCAAATCCTGCGGCAATTGCATCTATTGTAGTAGTGGCTTTGCTATTGTTTGTTTTTGTGCCTTTTATGATTATCAGGGCAGGCAGGCAAAGACGTACAGCCCGCAATTACCTGCCTGATCTGATCAGATTATCAGGCTTACAGGTCTCTCAGGATAACCAGTATTTCCAAGGGCAATTTAAAGGTTTCCCTACTGTACTTAGAATGGGAGTTGGTTATAATTATGCATCTGCTGCATACCAAACAATTAAAGGCCTTTCAGGTGGCCGGAGTAATTTCCACAGCCGCAGCATGATTTTTCAGAAATTTACCGTTGAAATGGATTTGCCTAAACCGGTAAATGATTTTATGATTAAGGAGAGGGCAGGGATTCTCAGAACCGATCAGAGGATCAATGATGCCATTGCCGGCAAAACAAATGACCTCACAGAAATTCAACCTACTGCAGGAAAATTGAAAAGAGTAAGACTATACGGTCAGGATTTAAATCTTGCAAACAAATTGGTGCAAGACACGCAACTCAATCAGTTGATTGCAAACTGGCATTACACTGATGTGAGAATAAGCGGGAATAAACTTCGTTTTACAATGGACGATTCAATGGTGGCATCAACCTTTGGCAGCCGCATTGCCAAACCACAGTTTATTGTTGATGGTCTAGATATTGCCGCAAGGGTAGCTCAGATTGCTTCTTCATAAAAAAAAAAGTGCCGGGAAACCGGCACTTTTTTATCTTTTTTAATTTCTTAATTATCTTATCAGGGTCACTGAACCTGCTTTTTCGTGGTTGTTACCACTTTCATCGGTATATTTCACCAGCCAGGTATATACTCCCGTAGGTGCTTTCTTCCGTTCTTTTACCCTGCCATCCCATCCGGTGCTTTCCGGGGTTTCTGGTATATATTCGTTGGTATAGTATATTACTTCTCCCCAACGGTCATAAATATAGAAACTGAATGTTTCAGGAACAATTCCTTCACCCCTGAAGTAGAATAAATCATTGATGTCGTCATCATTTGGCGAAAATGCTGATGGAGCATAGAAAGTATATTCATCCTCAATATATACAGTTGCCTGAGCTGTGTCTTTGCAGCCATGTTCTGAAATAACCTCAAGTATTACAGTATAGGTGTTGGGTTCATTTGGGTATTCATGTTGCGGACTGAATATTTCTGATGAATCACCATCGCCAAAATTCCACCTGCTGACATCTGCATTAATGGAGTTGTTGCTGAAGTAAATTATCGGGTTTACAATACTTGTCCTTGAAGGTTCAGGTGTAAATAATGCCTGTGGCAACGGATAAACCTCAATCATGTTTTCCTGGGTTACAGTGCTTTTGCATCCTCCTGTATCTGTTACAGTTAAAGAAACAGTGTACAGGCCGGCAGCTTCATAAACATGTTGCGGATTCTGCAATCCCGAAGTGTTATAGCTGTTGACGTCTCCGAAATTCCAATCAAACTGAATTATGTCTCCATCTCCCCATGAATTGAAATTAACCGTGTGCGGCTGACATCCTGAAACATCATCTGCCATAAATGTAACAGTTGGCAATGGCATCACAATGACATTAATAGTTTTACAAACTTCGGGTGTAGTGCACATGTCATTTACGCATACTTCAAATGCTTGATTTGACGCGGGATATGTTGTGAAAGGAATTGCGGTAAGCATTCCGTTTACTGTCAACTCGTATGGTCCTCCATTACCGCCATTTACTGAACCATTTATTACAGCCGGCTCTCCTGCGCATATCTGATCATCGGCAAGACTTATTTCCAGATGCAATGAATCATACAATGAAATTGTAACGGATTTATTCAGGGTACATCCATGTAAATCAGTTATTGTAACAGTATAAATGGTTTCAATGTCGGGTGATACTGTTATTGAAGATGTTATTCCTCCATTGCTCCAACTGTAGTTGTACGGGAATGTTCCTCCGGTTGCCGAGGCTGAAAGATTTGTTGAGGCATCAATGCAAATGGTATGGTCTCCGGTTAAGGTCAAAAACAATTGTCCCGGTTGTGTTACTTCAGCAGAGCTGGTAAGCACGCAGCCATTGTGGTCAAGTATGGTCACAGTATAAGTTCCGGCAGTCAGATTACTCAGATCTTCAGTGGACATTCCGTTGCTCCATAAATAACTGTAGGGTGGTGTTCCGCCTGTTACCGTATTCATTATTGTTCCGTTTTGATCGCCATAACAAAGCAATTCTGATGGAATTAATGTGTTGGCCAGCGGTTCACTTACAGTATTTATTGTTGTGCTTGCTGTTGCTGTGCAACCGTTGAAATCTGTAACGGTTACATTGTAATTTCCTCCTGTTAGTCCTGTCAGATCCTGTGTTACAGCTCCGTTACTCCAATGATAAGTATATGCCATTATGCCTCCTGTTACTGTCAGATCTGCTTCTCCGTTTACATCGCCAAAGCATACAATGTCAGTTGAAACAATTGAAGCTGTAAGCAATGCCGGCTGTGTAACTGTTGCGCTTTCTGATGATGTGCAGCCATTAAGGTCGGTGACCGTAACGGTGTAATCATCTGCAATAAGTGCTGAAATGTCTTCTGTAACTGCCGAGTTGTCCCATGAATATGTGTAGCCAGGTACGCCTCCGTTGGCAACCAAATCGATTGCCCCGTTATTTCCTCCATTACAGGAAACTGCAGTAGGTATGAGATTTAAATTAATCTGGCTGGGTTGCGCTACAGCAATTGTTTCAACAATTACGCATCCTCCGTCATCGGTAACCGTAACAGTATAGTTTGCGGCGGGAATTGAATTCAGATCCTGAAGTACTGATCCGTTACTCCATTCGTAGCTGTATGGTGGATATAGACTAGATACGGTTATGTCAATGGATCCGTTGCTTCCTCCGTAACAACTGACATCGGTCGAAGTGTAATCAAATGATAATCCGCTGAAAACAATATTTAAAGTATCAATGTCATCGCATATTCCATTGCTGATTGTGACTGAATAGGCTCCCGAAGCAACTGCATTGAATGTTTGTGCAGCCGATCCATTATGCCAGTGAAAAGTACATCCCGGATGTGCTCCTGCATCAATAAGATATGAAGTGGTGTTGTCACAGAAAGTAAGATCTGCTCCAAGATCCACATCGGGTGTTGGAAGAACAGTGAGGGGTGCAATAGTATCCCACTCACAACCAAAATCATCAACAATTGTGTAGGTATAATAAAATGTTCCGCTTGCGCTTGGATTTACAAAAATTGAGGAATCATTTTCGGAAATTATATAGGGTCCGTCTGTCCAGCCCATATGATCAATACCTACTTCGTATGACCAGGAATTGGGAGCGATGTCGGGATTAAGTTCAATGTACCATCCGAAAACAAAACCATCATCTATGGCCCAGTTGTCGCAGACTTCAATAGTCCAGGTTCCGTTCAGCGGACAACCAACCAGTCCGGCAAAACTTTCGTAAACACCATATGAACCTGCAGGTAAAGCAACGACGCCTGATTCATCAACCATGGTTCCAAAAGTCGGAGTCGGACTCCAGCAATATTCATAACCAACGCCGGGAACACCATCGTCCATGTCAATTGGTTCGCCAAGATAGGTTCCTCCACCTTGTCCGGTTGATCCGAATTCATCGGTAAATTCTTTAAGGATTATAGACTGTCCGTTTGGACAAAATATTGATATTTGCAAATCGCCAAGGAATGAATGTTCCATTGTTGCACAGATGTTTAAAATATCCCAGGCATTCATCAGGGTTTGACCCGGATCAAAACAACTGAAATTAACGGATGTTTCATAGCAAACGCCTGTACCATCAGGTAAATATGTTGTGTCAGAAACTCCGAGTGTTGTGGAAATATCAATATCATAAGGATCACCGTCAATAATAGCTCCGGGGTTTCCTTCAAGAGTGAAAAGCATTTCAAGTGTATCGTTGATACAAATATCTGGCGGAGCAGAAAGTCCGGCATACGGTGACCCGGCAATAACAACTCTGGTTTCAATACTGTTGGTGCTTACACATTCATTGATATCAGTAACAGTTAAATTAACAGTATAGCCTCCATAACTTCCGTATGTATGATTGACTGTAGGTCCTGTGGCAGTTGTGCCGTCTCCAAAATCCCAGAAAAACAAAGAAGTGGCATCACTTTGATGATAGATCAGGTCATTTTGAGAATATTCGGCATAGGCTGAAAAAGTTATTTCATCACCTGGACATATTCCAATATAACCATCAACAGGAGAGGGTGAGGTCATTGTTGCCGATAAGGTGGCAATGACTTCCTGACAAACAGACTCGCAGGAAATAATTCCTGACCAGCCGGTTCCTTCCTGATGGGCATTTGAAACAAAATGAACGGTTAAACACCCTGATACATTATAAATAGATGCTTCCACCGGCCACAAATTAAGATTGGGATTGGTGGTGTTGTTATACGCTCCGATTAACGGAGAAGCAGTGCTTGGCCCGTCATGGATGTATAATGTGTCGGATGAGTTTATATCAGAATAGGCAAAATACAACTGAATTTGCGGGTGGTCAATGTCGCCTGAGCAAAATGTCATTGTATAATTTTCGTTTGGGGAATATCCATATCCCGGAGGTTGCCCTCAGCAGTTTTCGGCAAATCCGCCGCTGTCGAAAAAGCTTCCGTCGCATGTTACAATGGTCTGGCCATTATAAGCATCAATCTCATAACCAACAGCAGGTGTCTGTGAAAACCCGGCTATTGCCATGATGAGAAAGATTGCGGTAATAAGAATAGGTCTGGTCATTTGGTTGTCATTTTGTTATTAGACACGTTTTTTGAAAAATGGTTGCCTTTTTTATACTAATATTTTATGGAAACAGACCAAATGGTCATATTTTTAATTAAAAAAGTTTATTCTTTATAAAGATAATGCATCCAAAAACCTAAAGCAATGGGTAATTCATGTATTCATTATAAGGAAGTTTCCTTAAAGGAATACACTTAAAAGAGGAATGGATCTTTTAGGTAAGTTAGAATTCAATATTCACCTTGATATTAACCCTTCTTCCGGTAAGGTAATTGGGAACAGCATACAGTCGGTCGTAAATATCATTCACCCATGTGTGTGATATGGTGTTGTTTATCCCCAGCAAATTGAAAATCTCCAGGGTTACCCATGCATTTTTCAACTGTTTCAGGATATTGGTGTTTATCTCATCTTCTGTTTTGATAATCTTTGTGAAACCAATATCAACCCGTCTATAAGCAGGAAATCTTCCGGTTGACTGGTACCTTTGTCCGTTTGGCGGTCCGAAAGGCAGTCCGGTGCCATAAACCAGACTGAGTGACATTCTGTAGGACTTATTATTTGGCAGGTAATCCTGAAAAAACATGCTGAAGTTTACCCGCTGGTCACTGGGTCTCGGGATAAATCCCGGATACACAATATTATTCAGAGTGTCATAATAATAATCGTCATCCAGATTTTCTTTGGTCTGCATTATTGATAAACTAACCCATGACTCTATTCCTTTTACAAATTCACCGTTTAACTTGCAGTCAAGTCCGGTTGCAAACCCCTTTGCATTGTTCCTGGCATAATATCTGATCCTTACATTATCAATTTCATACGGAATCAGATTGCTCAAATGTTTGTAATATGCTTCTGTTACCAGCTTAAAGGTTCTGTCCCATGCATCAAAAATATAATCCATACCCAATACGAAATGTATTGATTTTTGTGCCATGATTTCAGGGTTCAGAACTCCGTCAAGGTCTCGGAGTTCCTTATAAAAAGGAGGCTGATAATAATAACCTGTGGAAAACCGGTACATGATATTGACTCTGGTGGAATCATTTTTGCCCTTTTCATCAACAAATGGTTTATAAATTTTCGGATACCAGGCTAATGTAAATCTCGGACTAACAAGTAATTGCTCGTTGTAATCCCAATAGTTTGACCTGATTCCGGCAGATATATTTAGTTGATTTTTACTGTTCAACCTAACCGATTTGCTTTGCATAACATATGCACTGACACGGTTCGATTGCAGTTCGGCTTCGGTGTTAAGAGTTTCGTACATTGAAACCACCGAATCAGTGTATGGAAGAGAATATCCTGAAGAGTCAAGCATCTTCCATTCATTGATGCGATCGAAAATAAATTCATGCTGAATGTTTGCGCCCCAGCTAAATTCACTTTTTTTCTTCGAATTTTTTATCTTTCCCTTATGTGCAAAGTTTAATACAGTGGCATCAAGGTAATTTCGGGCATGGTCAAGATAAGACCCGATACCGATATTGTTGATCGAATCGCCCAGATTATCAGATCCTAATTGCTTATCAAGTTCATTTAAATAATATTGTCCCAGAATATCAAAGGTTTCTTCCTCTATGGATTTAAATGCAGAGACAATAAATTTCATTTCAGTTTTCTCTCTGGGTTTATAAATTCCTGAAACTGCACCGAAGTAGGTGGAAAAACGATCGACTTCCTGTCCTTCAAAATATATTTTTAAACTGAGCGCTTCATTGACAGTCCCCCAGCTTGTTTCACGATCTGTCGGGACAAAAAGATATTTGTTTTGAGCAATGTTTCCCAAAAAATTTATTTCGAATTTATCGGTAACATCATAGGTCAGATATGTTTGGAAATCACCAAAAGATGGCTTGTAATCGCCTTTGGTGTCCAAACTGTTTAAAACATACGAGTAGCTTTTGTAGCGAAATCCGGAAATGTGGGTAAAACGATAGTTTTTCGAAGCACCTTCAATATGTACTGATCCTCCGAGTAAGCTGGCACTGGCTGAACCTCCGAATCTCAGGGGCTTTTTATAAATAATATCAAGTACCGAACTCATTTTATCTCCGTATCTGGCATTAAATCCACCCGATGAAAAACTGATTTCCCTGATCATATCGGTATTGACAAAAGTCAGCCCTTCCTGCTGCCCTGAACGTGTGAGAAATGGCCGGTAAACTTCAATATCATTGACGTAAATCAGGTTTTCATCGAAATTCCCGCCCCTCACCGAATACTGCGAACTTAGCTCTCCGCCGGCAGTAGAAACACCCATTTGTTTTTTCATCATGCCTCCAAAACCGTCGCCCGGACCAGGCATCATTTTGATGTCAATGGGTTTAATTTCCTTCATGGTTTCGTTTGAACGCGTGGTGTCGTAACGCACTTTAACTTCTTCAAGCATAATGGGATTCCATTTAATGCTTACATTGAGGGTAATTTTTTCGCCGGGTTTTCCGGTGACTTTTTTATTAGTATCGTAAAAATTCAGGTGATGAAAGATCAATGTAATTTCCTGATTGGATGGAATTTGTAAACTAAACTTTCCTCCGTTGTTGGTTGTGGTTCCAAACTGCTTTCCCTGAGAAACATAATAAACATCAGCATTGATAACAGGTGATTTGAATTCGTCTGTAACCCATCCTTCAACGGTGCATTTCTGTTGGGCATTAGTCTGAAAAGCCCAAAACAAGATACAAATAAGTATGTAATATAATCTCTGCATGTTTATTACCGGCAAAAGTAAATCAATTATTTCGCTTTTTAACTGATTTTAGGATATAATATTGTGAGCTGTGGTAAGCACAATGAATATTAATATCAAAAAACACATAACATGCAGGTAGTATTTGAAATAAAAAAATATAATTTTACAATCCTTATTAATAGTAATTTAAAAATATAAAATATGAAAAGAATTTACCGGAATAGTATGATTGGTCTGCTACTTGGGTTTTTTCTGGCTTTTTCATCATGTGGTGATGCAAAAAAAGAACAGAATGAAAATCAGGATAATAAGACTAAAACCTACAGCATGTATACAGTTTTTTTTGGTGAGCATCCTGCAATTTTGGATGAAGAAGGAAACGTTGGAATGCCAAAATTCAATTTTACCGTTGAGATCACAAAAGAAGCTGTTATATCAAAAATGTTTGGCGACTCAGAACCTGTTTCCATACCATATAAAGTTACCGGCGAAAATGACAGTTTGATAAATATTGAAACATCATCTCTTCATGATAGTATTGAAATAAAAATGCAATACATTTTCTATAAAAAAACAGGATTGCTGAGCATGAATACAATGAGGGGCGAACCCATGTTTTTAAAGCCAATGGAAATTGCGATGAAGGAAAAAGCTGCACAATATGCTTCTGTTAAACTCACCACCGATCTTTCTGTATTGACAGCCAAGGAAAAACAAATGCTGCCATTGCTTTTTGAAGCTGCAAAGATAATGGAAGAACTCTATTGGAAGGAAGTATTTGCGGGCGAACCCAAAGCTTTTCTGGAAGGAATAAAAGATGAGAACATGAAAAAATATGCTGCCATCAATTTTGGTCCGTGGGAAAGGTTGAACGATAATATTTCTTTCATGGCTGAATTTGGTGCAAAACCGCTGGGTGCCTGTTTTTATCCCCAGGATATGACAAAAGAAGAGTATGAGAAATTCAAAGATCCCAATAAAAAAAGTCTGTACACCGTAATTGTCAGGGAACCCGCCTTACAAGGCAAACAGGAAGGTTCTCTGAAAGCTGTTTTTTATCATGAGTATTTCAAGGATGAAGTGACAAAAGCATCAGATCTCATAAAAAAAGCTGCTGAACTTGCTGAAGATCCCGCATTGAAAAACTACCTTCAATTAAGAGCCGAAGCTTTGCTTACAGATGATTATTTTGCCAGTGACAATGCCTGGCTGGATATGAAAAACAATACAATCGATTTTGTCATCGGCCCTATTGAAACATACGAAGATGCATTATTCGGTATTAAAGCAGCACATGAGTCTTTTATCCTGATCAAGGATAAGGAATGGAGCAAAAAACTTGAAAAATTTACTGCATTTCTTCCCGAACTTCAGAAAATGCTTCCAGTTGAGGAAAAATATAAGTCTGAAACCCCGGGTTCCTCAGGAAATGAGCTGAATGCCTACGACGTTGTTTTTTATGCCGGTGATTGCAATGCAGGCAGCAAAACCATTGCCATTAACCTCCCGAATGATGAAAAAGTAAGGCAAACCAAAGGCTCACGTAAATTGCAGTTAAAGAATGCCATGAAAGCTAAATTTGATAAAATTCTGCTGCCCATTGCGAATATTCTGATTGATCCTTCACAAAGAAAATACGTGAAATTTGATGCGTTTTTTACCAATACAATGTTTCATGAAGTAGGACACGGTCTGGGTTGTGATTACGTTGCAGGTAATAAAAAACTTACTGTACGCGATGCACTGAAAGATTATTATACTTCAATAGAGGAAGGCAAAGCCGATATCCTTGGGTTGTTTATTGTTGATAAACTGTACGAAAAAGGTGAACTTGGGAAAGTCGAATTGATGGATTATTATGTGACTTTTATGGCCGGAATTTTCCGTTCAGTACGGTTCGGAGCAGCAAGTGCACACGGCAAGTCCAATATGATGAGATTTTATTATTTCCAGGAAAAAGGAGCTTTTGAAAAAGATGCCAAAACTGGCTATTACAAAATTAATTTTGATAAGATGCGCAAGGCAATGCTAGATATTGCTGAGCTTATATTGACCATTCAGGGAGCAGGGGATTATTCCGCTGCAAAAAAATGGACTGATAAAGATGGGCAAATCAGACCTGAATTGCAAAAAGATCTTGATAAAGTAAATAATTCAGGAATTCCGGTCGATATTGTTTTCGAACAGGGAGCATCTGTACTTGGATTATAAGCAAAAAATTACTTTAAAGTATAATTTTTATCTTATAAAAGCAGAACTTTGGTTCTGCTTTTGCTGTTTTTGTCAATTAATTTTGTTTGGAATGGTTTTTTAGTCCACTTTTTTTGATCTTTTATCAGAAAATTATAAAATAAAAAGTTTTTTTAATATCTTTGTAAGTTAATAGACGAAGCCAGAAATGAAGAAAATATTTTTGATATTTACCATAGCACTTGTCATCTTTGCCCAATTTGCTGAAGCACAGAGGGGAAGTACCCAGTGGAAACGTATGAGGTATGAAGTTTTATACGGAATCGGTGGGACTAACTTTCTTGGTGAATTAGGCGGTGCAAATATGATAGGTACCGATTTCATAAGGGATCTTGAGATTTCAATGACTCGTCCAATGGGACAAATTGGCATGAGATACAAGATATTTGAAAAACTTTCTGTAAAGGCCGGACTGACTTATGGTTATGTCAAAGGGGATGATCAAAAAACAGAAGAGGAACACCGCAATTACAGAAACCTGCATTTTAGATCTCCTATTGTGGAACTTTCAACTCAACTAGAATACTCGGTAATAAGGGAAAGAATCGGCCACAGATATAATCTTAGAAGAGTAAGGGGTATCAAAGGATTCAAAACCAATACCTATCTCTTTGTTGGAGTTGGAGGATTTTATTTTAACCCGCGTGCCAACTTTGGCGGAGAATGGGTTCCGCTTCGGCCACTTAGAACCGAAGGCCAGGGACTAGTTGCTTCTAGAAAAATGTACTCCAGATTTCAGGTGTGCGTTCCATTTGGTATTGGATTTAAATATGGCCTGAGCCGGAAATGGAGCATTGGACTTGAATATGGGATTAGAAAAACATTTACCGATTATATTGATGATGTAAGTACATCATATTTTAACAATACTTTAATCAGAACCAGTATGGGCGAAACAGCAGGTTTTCTTGCCGATCCATCCTCGGGTGAACACCCGAACTGGACTGTTGGTGGTCAGCAAAGAGGTGACTCCACCGACAAGGATACCTATATGTTTGCCATTATTAGTCTGACGTATAAATTAAGAACAAACAGAAACGGATTGCCAAAATTCAGATAATTTTTTATTTGTTTTTGCGTTAATTTATTTATTATCTTTGCAATATGAAAAAATTGAAATTCATAATACTGATCCTGATAATTCTGGTTCCGGCTCTTACTCAGGCCCAACCATGGAAAAGGATTCGTTATGAAGCCATGTTTGGTTTCGGTTTTAACAATTGCTTTACCGATCTTGGTGGAGCAAACAGAGATGGAACCCATTTCGCCAGAGATATGGAATTTTCTAAAAGCAGACCAATGCTTTTCCTGGGTGCCAGGTACAAAATAAAGGAGAGATTTGCTGTTAAGCTCAATTTTATTTATGCCAGAATTGCAGCCAGTGATTTGGAAACTGAATGGGAGGGAAGATTAAACAGAGGATTGACAGCCAGATCCCCATTGTTTGATAATACAATTCAAGCTGAATACTCCATTACAAAAGAAAGATTTGGACCACGCTATACATTTGCACGCTTGAGAAATATCAGAAATCTTAAAGTTAATACCTATGTTTTTGCCGGTGTAGGTTGGACTTTCAATGCACCAAAATTGCAAATAGATGGAACATGGTATCCTGCTAAAGAAGTGGACCAGGATATTTTGCGGACATCCAAAAAAGAAAATTTCCACAAATCCAATATTGCTTTTCCTATTGGGATTGGTTTTAAATATGGTATTAACAGAAGATGGTCACTTGGCATTGAATTTTCAGAAAGATTTTCAACCAGTGATTACCTTGAAGGGTATTCTGATATCAATTCAACAGCTAACGATTCATACGTATTCATGCTTATACAGTTTTCCTACAAATTAAGAACAGCTAAAAACGGTTTGCCAAAGTTTTAATTTTAGGACTGACTTTATTTTTATGAAAAGAAACATCGTTGTTATTCTGCTACTTTTTTTGTATTGCTCCTCATTTTCTCAAAAGAGAGCTGATATCGGTATCTTTGTTGGCCGGTCATATTATCTCGGTGATTTGAATACCAATATTCACTTTAAGGAATCAAAAATGGCTTTGGGAGCAATTTATCGCCATAATTTTGATTACAGGTGGGCACTGCGCGGAAGTCTCATTATGGGAACACTCGGATGTACTGACGAAACTTCAGCATACAAATACCAATTATTGCGAAATGCAGATTTTCAAACTGCTTTTTATGACTTTACCGCTCAAATGGAGTTTAATTTTTTCCCTTATAAACCCGGTGACGCGAAAATGAACAATTCCCCCTATGTGGCTGCCGGTTTTACTTTTTTTATGGCAACCGATTGCCCGTTCCCTTTCCAGGTAGCCATCCCCTTTGGTGTAGGTTATAAATTCAATATCGCAAAAAAACTGAGTGCCGGATTTGAATGGACTTTCCGGAAATCCTTTACCGATTTGCTCGATTATACTACCGGATTTGATGATATTCCTGTATTGGGTGTTGATTATCCATATCAGAGAGGGTATATTAAAAATAATGACTGGTATTCAATGGCAGGTATTTTTATTACCTATAAATTATTCGGGTTTGGTAATCCTTGTCAATCTGAATATAATAAGTACTAATTATTTGGCTAATGTCATTAAAAGATAAACTGATACCCGAAAAACTCCCGCGCCACGTAGCAGTGATTATGGATGGTAATGGAAGATGGGCCAAAAAGAAAGGAAACCAGAGAATTTTCGGACACAGAAATGGAGTCAAAGCAGTCAGGGAAACAGTTGAAGCCGCTGCAGAAATGAAAATTGATTACCTTACTTTGTATGCGTTCAGCACCGAAAACTGGAACAGACCAAAAATTGAGGTGAATGCTTTAATGTCTCTGCTGGTTTCTTCTATTCATAATGAAATTTCCACACTAAATAAGAATAATATCCGTTTATTGGCTGTCGGTGATCTGGAAAAACTTCCCTCGAAAGTCCGAAAGGAACTGAATTGGGCAATAGAACAGACATCGGTAAATAACGGTCTTTCTTTGGTACTGGCACTCAGCTACAGCGGTAGATGGGAAATAATTAATGCCGTAAATCAAATATTAAATGATGTTAAAAATGGTAAAATTGACATCGGCGAAATTGATTATTCAGTATTTAATAGCTACCTTGTCACCGCAAAAATTCCTGATCCTGAACTGTTGATCAGAACAAGCGGAGAGTATAGGATAAGTAATTTCCTGCTTTGGCAAATTGCCTATACCGAGCTGTATTTTACTGAGGTACTTTGGCCCGACTTCCGAAAAGAGGAGTTCTATAAGGCCCTTTACGATTTTCAGAACCGGGAAAGACGTTTTGGTAAAATAAGTGAACAATTGTAATTTTAATTTGATGCAAAGGGTATTATTTCTTTTTCTTCTGTTTTTTGTCGTTTACAATTTAAACGCTCAGATTACTTTTAACTCAAACCTCGACGCCATTGACTATTCTACTCCAAAAGAATATGAGATCGGCGGTATTACCGTTTCAGGAGTGAATTATCTTGACCAAAATGTTCTGATTCACCTCTCCGGACTTAGTGTTGGTGACCGGATTGTAATTCCGGGTATCGATTTAACCGACGCAATCAAAAACTTGTGGAAACAGGAACTTTTTTCAAATATTGAAATTTCTGCCACAAAAATTACCGGAGATGTTATTTTTCTTGATATTAAATTGGAAGAACGTCCAAGATTATCCAAATTTACTTTCTCAGGAATAAAAAGATCTGAAGCAGATGACCTTCGTGAAGAAATTAAATTCATGAAAGCAAAACCCATTACTGAAAATGTTTTGATCAATGCAAAAAATACAATAAAAGAATATTATATTGATAAGGGTTATAGAAATGTTGAAGTTGTTATTGATCAGGAAAAAGATACACTTCTTACAAACAATGTGATTTTACTTATTAAGGTAAAATTGAATAATAAAATAAAAATTAACGAAATAGCTTTTGAAGGAAACTCTGAGTTTTCTGATAAAAAACTTAAGCGACAAATGAAGGATACGAAACAAAAGCTATGGTACAACTTATTTAAAACTTCAAAGTTCATCCAATCAAATTATAAAACCGATAAGGATAATATTATTGCCAAATACAATGAGAAAGGATACAGGGATGCCCGCATCACAAAAGATTCGGTATTCGACAACGACCAAAAAACCATTAACATCAAAATAAAAGTTGATGAGGGAAAAAAATATTATTTTGGCAACATTACCTGGGTGGGAAATACTAAATACAGTACCCAAACATTGAATGACTTTTTAGGTATTAAAAAAGGGGATGTGTACAACCAAACCACTCTTGATGGAAGACTGCTCGTGGATGCCGACGCTGTTAGCTCACTTTATCTGGATAATGGGTATCTTTTTTTCTCGGTTACTCCCGCTGAAGTGAAAATTGATGCCGATTCAATTGACATAGAAATGCGCATTGTCGAAGGAAAACAGGCGAGAATAAATAATATTACCATTACCGGAAATTCTAAAACCGCTGAACACGTTATTCGCAGGGAATTGAAAACTGTTCCGGGCGAGCTTTTCAGAAGATCAGATATTATCCGTTCACATCGTGAATTGGCTCAACTGAATTACTTTGATCCTGAAAAACTTGACGTAAAACCTGTGCCTGATCCTGTTAACGGAACTGTTGATCTCGAATATGTTGTTGAAGAAAAAGCATCTGACCAAATTGAATTGTCAGGTGGATTTGGTGCCGGAATGATCGTGGGAACCCTTGGCTTATCTTTTAATAACTTCGCTGCAAAAAGAATTTTTGAACCACGGGCTTGGAGACCACTTCCTTCGGGGGGCGGACAAAAAATCAGCATGCGGGCACAATCAAACGGACTTTATTACCAGGCATACAGTACCACCTTTATCGAACCATGGCTGGGTGG
This sequence comes from Bacteroidetes bacterium GWF2_38_335, assembly GCA_001769535.1. GTDB lineage: Bacteria > Bacteroidota > Bacteroidia > Bacteroidales > GWF2-38-335 > GWF2-38-335. The sequence continues at coordinate 374,120 of MEOH01000016.1, read as the reverse complement.
TAAAAAACCAAATTCTTTTTCTGTAAGTATTTATAATACTACTCAAACAAACGGTCAAAAACGCTACGTTAAAGATACTGCAGAAAATAAAATTGTCAATCCATCAAGAAAATCCATCCAGATTTTTGGTGCATCACTTGGTCTGGGAAAACGACTTACCAAACCTGATGACTATTTTACTGTCTATTATGAACTCAGTTTTCAAAGATATACTCTGGATAAGTGGACTGGCTTTATTATTAATGAAGGAAAATCAAACAATATAAGCATTGCATCTACAATTGGCAGAAAAAGCTCAGGACCAAACCCGATTTTCCCCACCAGCGGTTCCTCATTTTCTGCAACACTGCAAGTTGCCCCGCCTTGGTATTCCATGCTTAAAGGAGAAAATTATTGGAAACTTGATGATGCTGAAACAACCGATCTTACTGCCAGTCAGATCACCCAGCTCGAAAATGAAGAGCATTATAAATGGATAGAATTCCATAAATGGACATTCCAGGCAAATTGGTTTACACCTTTGGCAAGGAAATTGCAGGATGATACCAAGAGTGAAAACACACTTGTCCTAAATACCGGAATTCAGTTTGGATTCTTAGGCAGGTGGAGTAAAAACTGGGGATATTCTCCCTTCGAAGGATATGAAGTAGGCGGCGATGGTTTGGCAGGCTATAATTTATACGGAAGGGAAATTGTATCACTCAGAGGATATTCAAATCGTTCTTTGACTCCCGAACAAACCAGTAGCACTGTGCTGGGCGCAAATTTCTTTGATAAATTTACCATGGAGCTGAGGTATCCTTTGTCTCTTAACCCCAATGCCACATTTTATGTGCTGGGATTTTTAGAAGGTGGTAATGCCTGGCATGATTTTAAAGAATTCAACCCCTTTGAAATTAAACGTTCTGCAGGTGTCGGTGTAAGGATTTTCCTGCCCATGTTCGGGATGCTTGGTGTTGACTGGGGCTACGGCTTTGATGACGTCTATTATTATAATGGCGCAATTAAGGATGGAGCCAATGGCAGTCAGTTCCATTTTGTGATCGGACAACAATTTTAATAATAAATCTAATATAGAAAACCATGAAACGACTCTTTTTAACACTCAGCCTTGTAACTGCAATCATGGGAATGTCATTTGCCCAGAAATTTGCTTTTGTTGATTCAGAATACATACTGAAGAAAATTCCGGCTTACGAAGCAGCCCAGGCCAAACTCGACGAACTTGCCGTTGAATACCAGAAGGAAATTGAAGCAGTTTATGCTGAAATAGATAAAATGTACAAAGATTTTCAAGCCGAAAAAGTGCTCCTTACCGAGGAAATGAAATCAAAAAGGGAAAATGAAATTATTGCCAAGGAAAAAGAAGCAAAAGAACTTCAGAAAAAGAAATTCGGTCCTAAAGATGGTGACCTGTTCAAAAAAAGACAAGAACTGGTAAAACCAATTCAGGATGAAGTCTTTAATGCAGTTAAAGAAATTGCTACCGAAGGCGGATATGCCATTATTTTTGATACATCAGGAAGCGGCACAACTATGCTTTTTACTGATCCAAAATTTGACAAGAGCGAAGACGTTCTTAAAAAGTTGGGTTATAGCAAATAATTTTTACCTTTGCACACAATTAAAGGTAAAATCAGACCTTTATGACTTTTAAAGGTCTGATTTTTAATATATTAATACTAATTAAATTTTAAAATGAAACTGTTAAAGAAATTTTCATTGCTGGTTTTACTGGTGGTTATATCAGGTGCTGTTTTTTCTCAGAAACAGGAAAAGTTTGGTCATATTGATTCAGGTAAATTACTTTCACTCATGCCTGAACGTGCTCAAGCCGAAAAAGATATTCAGGATTATGTGAAAAAACTTGAGGAAGAACTTAACCTTATGATGGCTGAATATGAAAAATTAAGGCAAAATATTGAAACACAGAAAGACTCACTGGATGAGTTTCTGATGAATAAAAAAATAGCTGAACTGCAGGACATGCAACAGAAAATTGAGCAGTATCGTTATGATGCCCAGGCACGCGCTCAGCAAAAACAGGAAGAAATACTTTCTCCTATTATTGATAAAGCGAAATCTGCAATCCAAACTACTGCAAAAGAAAACGGATATACGTATATTTTCGATACATCGGTTGGTGTACTTCTTTACTGGCCTGAAACTTCGGATGATATTCTACCGCTTGTTAAAAAGAAACTTGGAATTATATAAAATCTAAAAAAGGCCGTCAGGCCTTTTTTTTTATCTACTTGTACCATTCCGAATACATCAGATAACTATCTGCGATCCTCTTAATTTCACCCTCAAGTAAATCGGGGCTCATAGTTTTTATCTTTTTTGCCGGGGAACCTGCATATACACTTCCCGATTCTACCACCATATTCTGGGTAACCACAGCCCCCGCAGCAATAATTACATTGCTTTCAATAACAGCATTGTCCATTACAATTGCTCCCATTCCAATCAGAACATTGTCATTAATAGTGCAGCCGTGAACAACAGCATTATGAGCAATTGAAACATTGTTGCCTATGTTTGTGGGCGCTCTTTTATAGGTGGCATGGATTACCGCTCCATCCTGAATATTAACTTTGTTTCCGATCCTGATGTAATGCACATCACCCCTGATAACTGCATGAAACCAAACAGAACAATCATCTCCCATAACCACATCTCCTATTATGGTTGCGTTTTCAGCCAAAAAACAATTGTTTCCAAATGCAGGGGTGTTGCCGTTTAATGATTTTATTAATGCCATATTTTCTTGTATTTTCATTTACCATGCAAAAATACAATTTTCTCACCAATTCAAGTAATCAACAAATCTACTAATTTGCTTCCCGATAGCTATCGGGACTGCTAATCAAAAATAGATGTTAAAGAATAGACAAATATTTAAAGATTGATACTTTAAAATCCATTAATTTTACAAATCGGAATTAAAAATGACTTTTTAGTAATGAAAATTTAAAATACAATATAAATTCATATCAAGTGATACTAATCATTAAATTATGACTAAACAAACAAAAGTTATCGAACTCGAAGAAGTTGTCGTGAAATTTGCCGGCGACTCGGGGGATGGAATGCAGTTAACCGGAACGCAGTTTTCTGATTCTTCTGCCATGTTTGGAAATGATCTGTCAACATTTCCCGATTATCCATCTGAAATTCGTGCACCTCAGGGTACTATTGCCGGTGTTTCCGGTTTTCAGGTGCACATCGGACATAAGGAAATAGCCACGCCGGGTGACCTCGCCGATGTGCTTGTTGCTATGAACCCCGCTGCTTTAAAGAAATATTTAACTAGTGTAAAAATCGGCGGTACAATTATCATAGACATTGATAATTTTGACAATAAAAGTTATAAAAAAGCCGAATACTCTGATGATCCTTTAAGTGATGGATCACTCAACGGCTACACCATTGTAAAGGCTCCAATTTCCAGTCTGACTCTTGCAACTGTTAATGACATGAACCTGGGTATCGACAATAAAACTGCCGATAAAACCAAAAACCAGTTTGTAATGGGTATGCTTTACTGGTTGTTTAACAGGAATATGAACGATGGTATCGAATTTCTTAAAAAGAAATTCAGTAAGAAACCTGTTCTGGTTGATGCAAATATCGAAGTGCTCAAAGCAGGTTATAACTATGCCGAAACCATCGAAGCCATGACTACCACTTTTATGGTTAGTCCTTTAGATCGCAAAGGCAAGTTCAGAAATATTACCGGTAATGTTGCTACTGCATGGGGACTGATTGCTGCTTCTGAAAGATCAGGCAGACCATTGTTCCTGGGCTCTTATCCCATTACCCCGGCAACAGAAATTCTTCAGGAATTATCCGCAAGAAAACATATGGGTGTAAAGACTTTTCAGGCTGAAGATGAAATTGCAGGTATTTGCTCAGCAATTGGTGCTAGTTACACTGGTCATCTGGCTGCAACTTCGACATCCGGACCTGGTTTGGCACTGAAATCCGAAGCTATTGGATTGGCCGTGATTACCGAACTCCCGCTTGTTGTGGTCAATGTTCAAAGAGGCGGACCTGCTACAGGATTGCCCACAAAACCGGAACAGGCCGATTTGTTACAGGCTTTATACGGGCGAAATGGTGAAAGTCCATGTATTGTAATTGCAGCTTCAACACCTGCTAATTGTTACGACTATGCATACATGGCAGCCAAGTTGTCGGTTGAGCATATGACTCCGGTTATTCTTTTAACAGACGGATACCTTGCAAATGGATCTGAATTGATGCAGGTTCGTCCGGTTTCTGAATTCCCCGAAATTAAACCTCGTATAGTTAAAGATAACGACACTGAATATAAACCTTACCTCAGGGATGCAGAAACCCTTGCAAGAAGTTGGGCTATGCCCGGACAGGAAGGATTACGTCACAGGGTGGGCGGACTTGAAAAGTCAAATATCACCGGAGAAGTTTCTCATGATCCTTTTAACCACGAAGATATGGTGGTTATAAGAGAAGAGAAAGTACAACGTGTGGCTGATTATATTCCCGAACAAACCGTAATTGGCGAAGATAAAGGCGAATTACTAGTTGTTGGCTGGGGTGGAACTTATGGCGCACTGATTTCAGCTGTTCAGGACCTTCAGAAAGAGGGAAGGAAAATTAGTTTATGCCAGTTCAATTATATTAAACCGCTTCCCAAAAATGTTGATAAAATTTTCAGCAGGTTTGACAAAATTGTGGTTTGTGAATTGAATCTTGGTCAGTTTAAACAGTATCTGCAGTCGCAATACCCAAAATACGATTATCTGCAGTTTAATAAAGTTCAGGGATTGCCATTCCTGATTTCAGAGTTAAAAGAAAAGTTTTACCAAATACTTGAGGAGAAATAGTCATGGAAAACGAAGTAAAAGTTGAAGGATTATCAAAAAAAGATTTTACCGTAACCAATCCGGTGAAATGGTGTGCAGGATGCGGCGGTTTTTCAATTCTGTCGTCTGTACAAGCTGCTCTTCCTGAAGTAACTGAAAAAAAGGAAAACGTTGTATTTGTATCCGGAATCGGATGCTCCTCAAGATTTCCTTATTATATTAATACCTATGGATTCCATAGTCTGCACGGCCGCGCCATGGCTATTGCTTCAGGTATTAAAACTGCCAATCCAAAATTGGATGTGTGGATGGTTACCGGCGACGGCGACTCTATGGCCATCGGTGGAAACCATTTTATCCACCTGATCAGAAGGAACATTAATATCAATTTGCTTCTTTTCAATAATAAGATATATGGTCTGACAAAGGGACAATATTCCCCAACTACTCCAAAAGGCAGCAAAACAAAAACATCTCCAGAAGGAACCATTGAAGATCCGTTTAACCCCGGTGAACTTACTCTGGGTGCTCAGGGAACTTTCTTTGCCAGGGTTTTGGATACCGATCCCAAAATGATGAAGGAAGTCTTTTTACAAGCCGCTAAGCATAAAGGGACCTCTATAGTAGAGATTTTACAGAACTGTGTTATTTTCAATAATCAGGTTCATGCCGATATTACCGGAAAAGAAGTTAAAGATGAGCATACCATTTATCTTGAACACGGAAAACCAATGATTTTTGGAAATGAAAGAGACAAAGGTATTATGATGGGTAAAAACTTTAAACTTGAAGTGGTAAAATTGGGTGAAAATGGTATTACTGAAAAGGATCTTATGATTCACGATGCTTATAACCCCGATCCAACCATTCATTTTATGTTAACCCGTCTTGCCCGCCCCGAGTTTCCAATGGCTTTGGGTGTCATCAGACAATTTGAGTTGGAACCCTATGAAATTCTTCTCGAACAGCAGGTAAAAAGTGCCATGGCAGCTACCAAAATCAAAACAATGGATGACCTGCTTTGCAGTCCGGGAGTATTTGAAATTTAATTTTATTCAATTATTATAACAAAAAGGGGGAACCATTTGGCTCCCCCTTTTTGTTGTTATGCTGTTGCTATGCAGCTATCCAAAGTCGGGAGACTTGGGATAAGTCTAAGACGAAAAAGCCAAATGCCTCTTTTAGTCAGGGCGCGACTTTGAGTCGCACCTGACTCTTTCTGCTTTGGTTCTCGTGGCCGATCTATCGCATTGCAATTAAGAAGGTGACTAAAAGTTCACCCCCCTACTAAAGTTTACATTATTAAAAAAACGAGCAAAAAAAAAACCACCGCATTGCGGTGGTTTTTATATGTTTTATACAAATGATTAGATACCGCTAGTTGCAGCAACTTTTTTGTATGAGAAAGCAATGTTATCAAGATTGTCAGCAGTTGTTGTGGTAACACCTGTGATTTTAATAACTGCGTAGCTAGTACCTGCAGTTCTTAATTTTGCAATATAAATATCACCAACAGCTGGGTTAGTTACAGTGCTTGAGCTGCTACCTGCGGCGTATGCTGCGGCTGCATCTTCTTGTGTACCTGAAGTGTAGTTGAAAGCATTGTCTTTTACAAATGTAGTGGCATTCATTGAAGTCCACTCATTTGACCAACCTGTGGTAGTAGTTGTTGTATTTTTCATGTCTTTATCATCAGCTGATTCAGTTGATGATCTTCCAATATTTGCTACTAAGTCCCATGCGCCTTTGTTTGGGCCAATGAGATTCCAAACAACACCTGAAGTGTTTTCATAAGCTAAAGCAGTTCCAACAAATGTGTCATCAACAACGTTGATTGTTGCAGTTTTTGTAGTTACACCGTCAGCGTTGTCAGTTACTTTGAAAGTGATGGTGATGTAGTCACCGTCAGCAACTGTACCGGGAACAACGAATTTGTATTCGTAAGTTGAGTTGTTGTCACCAGTGAAAGTAGTTACTTCAACATTCTGAGTAGTGAAGTCTGAAGTGATTTCCAACATAGAAAGTTTTTCGTTGGTACTCATCTGAATTGTGAAAGTTACTGTATCGGCTCTCCAAGCTTCAGTCACATCCTGAGAAACGGTAACTGTGGGAGGATCTGTTTCGCCACCACCACAACCGGTGAAGTTAATAGTTAACACTGCTAAAACTAACATTGAAAGTAGAATAGTGATAGTCTTTTTCATAGTTATAAAATTTAATTAATTAATTAGTTACTTGTTTTATTTAAAAAAACAAATATAGGGTATTTTTCCATATGTTGACATCCAATTTTGATATTTTATAAAAGATATTTCCTAAAAAAGTGTTAAAACAAAAATGAAGAATTTCCGCTGTTTATTAATTGCATTAGCTTTCCTTCATTATGTCAGGGTTTTAATAAATATTTTATTTTATTTGCTGTTGTTGGTAAATAATACTTTTATCTTGAATAATATTTCATTTATCTTTACTTTTGGTCATATTAAAGATTTTTTTAAACCATATATAAAATTATGAGCCGGCTTTTACTGTTTTTAATAGTTGTAACTGCAATATTTGTTTTTCAGGATTGCCGCCATGAACCGCTTGATGATATTGTTCCGTCTATAATATTTGAAAAGGGTGAAGCTCTGGTTTTTTGTGATACTACCCTGCAGGTTGAAGAAAATTTTACGGTTAGTGCTGTTGCAAGATCTAATGAGACATCGGGAAGAATTCTTAAGAGGTTCTCTGTTACAAGAATTATCGACGGCATAGGGGTGAATATTATTGATTCGGCAATTAATACCGGCGAATTTATTTATTCCGGTAATTTTAAAACTTCTGAGGAAACCGGAATAGAGGAATATATTTTCAAAGCTACCGATGAGGCAGGAAAAACTAATGTTTCAAGAATTGTAATTAATAAAATTAGTCTAAAGCCTGTTCTTACCTTCATTTGTGATTCGGGATATGTTTGCAATAACTTATCAATGCAGCAAAACAGGTTCTTCAGGGCAGGTATTACCGCATCTGTAAGTCCGACCACCGGTGCAAAACTCACAAAGGTTGTTGTACGCCGCAAAATGGGCAGTTTGATTATTACCGAGGTCGATTCGGTTTTGGATAACCTGAGTAATTTCAATGCGTCATGGTATTTTGTTTCAAATGAAAATGTGGGCTCAGAAGAATGGTGGTTTCTGGTTTTTGATGAAAACGGCCAGAATAAAATGATTGATTTTACAATTCTCACCAATACGCCTCAAACTCCAATGGATGAATCACATACGGCTTCATTTTATAATGGACGGGGTGATTTAAACTATGGATGGAACCTTTGGGATGATTTGCCGGTTAACTGGACTGATGGTGCCCATGATAAAGATTTGGTCAATGACACCGCATATTCTTATTTGTTGCCCCCATTTTATTTTAAAATCATGTTTAAATCGGCAAACAATACGAAATTTGTTAAAGCCAATTACTACAATTTTGCAGAAGCAACTCTGGAGGATGCAGTGGATATTTTCACAGGGGCAACACCATCGGATGTTACCACCTACGCATTAAATTTTGAAGAAGATGACGTTTTTATTACCAAGCTTCGAAACCAAAATGAATATGTTGCTATCAAAATCCTGAATATTTATCTTACCACTGATGATGAGCTTGATAGGGTTGATTTTGCTTATAAAAAGGTGGGGGATTAGTCGAAAGTCTGTAAAGTCCCATCAAGTCACAAGTTCATCAAGTCATATATGCCAAATGGATCAAGTGTATCAAAAGCCTGTAGGGCTTAAATTATGGTAGCCCAGGGCAAACGCCCATGGGCCCGCCGGCCATGAATACATTAGAACGAAAAATCCTTCCCGGCGGAAATGAATGATGAAAATTGTAAAATGAAAGTCCGTAAAGTTGAAAGTCTGTAAAGTTGAAAGCCCGTAAAGTCGAAAGTCCTGCGTAAAACCTTTTAAAATAAGCATAAAATCATAACCTTAACTTGCATCATAAAGCTATTTTTGTATCTTTGGCACGATTTTAAAAATAGTAACAATGTTTGATTTTTCTATATTTTTGAATGCTTCGGAAGGAATAATGTATTCTGATATTCCAATAATATCCGGAGTAGTAATGAGTATTGTTCATGTGATTTCTGGTCCTGACCATCTGGCTGCCGTTACCCCATTGGCCATTGACAGCCGCAAAAAATCATGGAGCGTGGGTTTTGCATGGGGAATGGGCCATACCATCGGGATGCTGATCATTGGTTTGATTTTTTTAATGGTAAAAGAGCAGTTGGATGTTGATTTAGTTTCTAAATATGGTGAACAATTTGTTGGTTTTCTTTTAATTGCTATAGGAATATGGGCACTTGTCCGCATAAAAACAAGACATGGGGGAAAGCATAAGCATGTGCATCCGCATGTGCATGAAGATCTGGTTCACATACATGCCCATACCCATGAATCGGAAGAAGCTCACAAACATGCACACAGATTGAAACACAGGCAAAACTTATTTAGTGCTCTTGGAATTGGTATTATGCATGGCGTTGCCGGTGTTTCACATATTATTGCAATTATTCCCACAATGGGTTTTGAGAGCCGAACCGGATCGGGTTTGTATTTGGGAGGTTTTGTAGTTGGTACACTGATTGCAATGGTTTCTTATGCTTATACGCTCGGACTAATATCTCAGAAATCTGAAACGGCCAATAAAAATTTATCCGTTTTTCTCAGGATATTTGGCGGGTTGCTGGCAATAGGTGTAGGAATATTCTGGATTGTTAATACGCTGTTGTAGAGTGTTTTTCTGATAATTTGTTAAATACTGTTATCAAAATTTTCAGGAAACCGGGCCGAAGCAATATCGTATAATTTTTTAATTCTTTTCATGTCTTCTTCCACGTTATCAGTGAGTTCGATAAATGGGTTTGCGGCTACTCCCAATAGTTTGTTTTTGTAATCCAGGTATCCTTGAACAACCGGTATGCCAGTCTTTTTTGAAATATGCCAAAAACCCCGTTTCCATTTGTTTGTCTTTTTTCGGGTACCTTCAGGGGTGATGTTTAATATCATTTTTTCACTTTTCTCGAACGCGGCAGCCATCTGATCTATCATGCTGGTTTTTTTTCTGTCCACCGGAATACTCCCCAATGACCTTAAAATGGGACCCAGGGGGAAAAAGAAAAATTCTTTTTTTATTGCAAATCCTGCTTTTCTGCCATTGGCAGAATAATAAAGCCATCCCAAAACAAAATCCATCATACTGGTATGCGGGGCGATAATTACAATTAGTTTCTTATGTTCAGACGGGAAACGGTTTGCCATTTTCCAACCGAGAACATCCAACAAAATAAACTTACAAAGTTCCTTTTTCATACATGCAAAACTAAGATTTGAAATTTATATTTGAAATCATTTTGGTTTTTTTGTTGTTCTGTAAGGCAATAATTTTTTCTATCATTGAAAAATATGCACAATCGTGTCTGTTAATTTTCGTTAATATTTATTTGCTGTTTCGAATATCTGTTTTATTATCTTTACATTTGAGATTATATTGGAATTTTGAAGAATCATATCCGAATATTTCTTGTTCTCTGTCTGGCATTGCTGATTGGAGGAAAAACTGAAGCACAGGTTTTCGGAGAAAGCCCGATTATTCGGGTGTCCGGAGTGATTTTGAATAAAGAGGACAGGTCTCCTGTGCCATACGTCAGCATCATGAATCGAAGCAATCTGACGGGAACAATTACTGATACAGCAGGTCATTTCTCAATCCTCATGCCACGACACGATACATTGCATCTGTCGGCCATCGGATTTAAAAATGTATATCTTTCCGTTCCCGATTCCATTGAATCCAATATGTATTTTATAAACATTATTCTCGACAAAAAAACGTATTCTATTTCGACTGTTAAGGTATACGGACTAACGAAAAAGGAGCAGTTTAAAAGGGAATTCACGGAGCTTAAAATTGAACCAACTGTTCAGGAAGCCAATGCGATGAAAAACTTTCCTGATTTTCAAACCTCCATTAAAAACACCACGCAAAACCCCCAGCCGACAATATCATTGGGCAGTCCGATAACAGCCCTTTATGATCAGTTCAGCAAGGAAGGCAAGTCGAAAAGAAAGCTTGCCGAACTCACCGAGCAGGACAAGATTTCGGAAAAGATTAAGACGAAGTTTAATGAAAAAATTGTGGGAACAATAACCCGATTTAAGGGAGATACGCTAACGAGTTTTATGAAATTTTGCAATTTTCCTGAAAGCTTTATTCTGAATGCCGGAGATTATGACCTTGCAGTAGCTATAAAAAGGAAATACTATGAATACAAAAGGGAATTTGGGATAAAAGAGGAAAATTAAAAAGAATTCCAGTGAATTTAAGGTTACATTCCGCTCATGACCAAATCTCCATGTTTAATCCCTTTGATCGAAATCAACCGGTTGGCCAGATCCATCAGATCATGGGCTTTTCCTTTAACTGAGATTGTTTCAAGACAATTGTCATGGTCGAGGTGTACGTGCTGAACCGAAAGTATCAAGTCGTGATAATCATGCTGCAATTCGGTGGAGTGTTTTTGCAATTCCCTTTTATGATGATCGTAAACCAAAACTATTGCTCCGGCAACAATCTTATTCTCTTTCCAGCTTTCTTCCTTAATGTTTTTTCTAATCAGGTATCTGATAGCCTGTGACCTGTTGGGGAATTTTTTTTGTTCCACAAACCTGTCGAGTGAATCAAGAACTTCTTTCTCAAGTGAAACGCCAAATCTTTGAACCTGCATGTCTGGAAATTTTTAGATTAATCTGAAAATATGTCCTGTGGAAGGAGCATGAAAATGGCAGTCAAGCTCAATTTTTTCTGCTTCCTCACTAGTCCATTTAACCAGTTTTTCCGCATCGAACATTTCTTGTTTATATTGTTCTGAATCTTCTCTTCCGCTATAGTGGACCATAAAAACATTAACGGGGTTAATTTTTTTAAGAAAATCGAACATGGAGTAGGAAAGGGAATCATTTATAAACTGATCGTCGATTGACTTGTCGAAATAAATGTTGTTGGCATTATGCGACTCGAGAATCTCAGATAGTTTCAGGTGATTTTTGAATTTTTTGAGGTTCTGTGATCTTGTTACGGTTTGCGGATCAAAATCAACAATGCTCCAGTGGTTTGTCAGCGGCCAGGGAAATCTGTTATTGGCATCGCAATAAACTGCCGAGATATTTTGCAGCGAGGGGTAGTCCTTGATCCTGATAAGCGGACAAAGCACGTCGCCTGTAAATAAAGCTGTTTTATTATCAAACTGAAAAATGACCATGGATGCGCCGGGAGCTGTTTTGCCGTGATATACAGGAAAAGCCGTTGCAGATAATCCCGGGGCTTCATCAATCCTGGTTTGTTTTCCGAAAATTAACTCCTTGTATTCGATAAGTTCTTTTAGGTGCGGATAGGTAATTAAAATGTAATCAAAGCATTTACGCGAAGCATAAAGCGGATATTTTTTTTTGCGGTTATTGGCTCTGAAATAACTTTGAATAATCCAGTCGATTGAATATGTATGGTCGTGGTGCGGATGGGTAATGAAAATGGCATCCGGAATTCTGTTTTGCTGCATAATCAGAAATTGCACTGCACCATGTCCACCATCAACCATGATCTCCCACTTTATGCTTTCTTTGGTTATTTCAGTTTTCTCTGATGAGATAAGTGAATAAGAAGCATTGGATAAATCCTCGAAATTTTTTGCTGAATAAAATGGATGTAAACTGCCAAGGGGAATGGGCCATGCATTGCCTCTTCCGTTGGTGCGGATAAAAACTCCCGGTTGATCAATATTTTTATTCGGCGGATATACCATGACAGCTTTTGTATTTTTTTCCACTTCCACAAGGGCATGGATCATTTCTTCCAACCTTTTTTTCAACTCTTACCGGTTGGGCTTTGGCTTCCTGCTGTTTGTGATCACTGGCAAGAGAGTCTCTGCCGGTCTGGTACTTACTCATGTCAGTTCGCTTGGTATCTGCTGCTTGCTGCACCTGATCGGGTTCGCTCACCTGAATGTGCGCTTTCATCAACATAGAAGCGATGGTTCGGTTGTTTCTGCGGAGCAGTTCCTCAAGCAGCTTGAACGATTCAAATTTGTAAATAAGCAGGGGATCTTTTTGTTCATACGAAGCATTTTGGACCGATTGTTTAAGATCGTCCATTTCTCTGAGTTGTTCCTTCCATGCTTCGTCAATGGTTATGAGCATAAAGGTTTTTTCAATTGATCTGATCAGCTCAGTACACTTGGTTTTTGCAGCTTTTTCCAGATTAACTCTGACACCGCGAGTTTTAAGACCGTCGTTAATCGGAACAACAATATTATTATATACAGCAGATTTTCTTTCAAAAACATCCCGGATTACAGGATATGCTTGATTTGCAATATCTTCAGTTTTTCTTTGATAAGCGTTAATGGTAGATTCATAAACTTTATCAATAATTTCCTGAGTGTTTAACTGCATGTAATCTTTTTCATCAATAGGACATTCGATGGAAAGTATTCTGATGAGTTCCATTTTGAAAGAATCATAATCCAAATTTCCATGGCACTCATTTACAATAGCATCACCTGCATCGTAAAGGATATTGGCAACCTCAGAGCCGACTCTTTCTCCCAAAAGGGCGATGCGACGCTGGCGATAGATCCTTTCACGCTGGTTATTCATTACGTTATCGTAATCAAGCAAACGTTTTCTGATGCCAAAATTGTTTTCCTCAACTTTTTTCTGGGCTCTTTCAATGGATTTAGAAATCATGGAATGTTGAATAACTTCGCCTTCCTTAAGTCCCATTCTGTCCATTAACCTGGCAATTCTGTCTGATCCGAAAAGTCGCATCAGATCATCTTCCAGAGCAACAAAGAACTGTGAAGAACCCGGATCTCCCTGTCGTCCGGAACGTCCCCGCAACTGCCTGTCAACCCTTCTTGATTCATGTCTTTCGGTACCAATGATTGCCAAACCGCCGGCATCTTTAACTTCTTTACTCAATTTAATGTCGGTGCCCCTTCCGGCCATATTTGTGGCGATGGTCACTGTGCGTGATTTACCTGCTTCGGCAACAATATCGGCTTCGCGCTGATGCAGTTTTGCGTTTAGTACGTTGTGTTTGATGCCCCTGAGTTTAAGCATTCGGCTCAGGAGTTCAGAAATCTCAACGGAAGTAGTACCCACCAATACCGGTCGTCCCTGTTCAACAAGCTTCCCAATATGATCGATAACCGCATTGTATTTTTCGCGTTTGGTTTTATAAATATAATCGTTGTAATCTTTTCTGACAATGGGTTTGTTGGTTGGAATGACAACCACATCCAGTTTATAGATATCCCAGAATTCACCTGCTTCAGTTTCGGCAGTACCTGTCATACCGGCGAGCTTGTTGTACATTCTGAAATAATTCTGCAGGGTAATGGTGGCAAAGGTTTGGGTTGCAGCTTCTACCTTTACATTTTCCTTGGCTTCGATGGCCTGATGCAGTCCGTCTGAATACCGACGTCCTTCCATGATACGGCCTGTTTGTTCATCAACAATCTTAATTTTATTGTCAATAATGACATATTCAATATCAATTTCAAACAGGGTATAAGCTTTGAGCAGTTGATTTACAGTATGAACACGTTCTGATTTTATGGCAAAATCACTCATCAGCTTATCCTTGGCTTTCTGTTTTTCTGCATCCGGAATTCCTGATTTTTCAATATCAACAATACGTGAGCCGATATCGGGGAGTATGAAGAATTCGGGGTCGTCTGAATCACCGGTGATCAGGTCAATACCTTTTTCGGTAAGCTCAATGGAATTATTTTTTTCTTCAATGACAAAATACAATTCATCAGTGATCAGGTGCATATCCTTGGAGTTGTTTTGCATGTAAACATTCTCAGTTTTATGCATCAACGCTTTCATTCCCTGTTCGCTGAGGAATTTTATCAGGGCTTTATTTTTAGGCAAACCTTTGAAGGTGCGCAGGAGCAGTTTTCCTCCATCTTCTGTTTTTCCTTCGGAGATTAATTTTTTGGCTTCAACAAGCAGATCACTGGTAAGAGCCCGTTGGGCATTAACCAGTTTCTGGACTTTTGGTTTGTACTCCATAAACAATTGGTCGTCGCCACGTGGAACGGGACCTGATATGATAAGCGGAGTACGGGCATCATCGATAAGAACAGAGTCAACCTCATCTACGATGGCGTAGTTATGGGGGCGTTGCACAAGGTCTTCCGGGCTAACAGCCATGTTATCCCTGAGGTAATCGAAACCGAATTCATTGTTTGTTCCAAAAGTGATATCGGCATTATAAGCTCTTTTTCTTTCTTCGGAGTTTGGTTGGTGTTTGTCGATGCAATCAACGGTAAGACCGTGGAATTCGTATAGCGGACCCATCCATTCAGAGTCACGGCGGGCAAGGTAATCATTTACGGTAACAAGGTGAACACCGCGCCCCGAAAGAGCATTCAAGAACACAGGGAGTGTTGCAACAAGAGTTTTTCCTTCGCCGGTGGCCATTTCAGAGATTTTACCCTGATGCAGTACAATACCTCCAATAAGTTGTACGTCGTAATGAACCATCTCCCATTTGACTTCATTTCCTCCGGCTATCCACCGGTTGTGCCAGATTGCATAATCACCTTCAATTTCAATGCTTTCTCTTGTGGCAGCAAGATCACGGTCAAAAGCTGTGGCTTTAACCCTGATTTTTTCGTTGTCGTTAAAACGTCGGGCTGTTTCCTTGATCAGAGCAAATGCAGTGGGGAGAATATCGTTTAAAGCTTCCTCAATTTTCTTTGTGATTTCTTTTTCGATCCTGTCAATTTTCTCATATATAGCTTCGCGCTCATCTATGGGAATATTCTGTTCTTCAATACTGTTTTTCAAGTTTTGAACTTCATCATTTTCCTCTTTTATCTCATCATGGATAATCTGTCTTAACTCAGCAGATTTAGCCCTTAAATCATCATGGCTTACAGAGATAAGTTTCTCGGATTCTTCCTTTATTTTAGCCACTAAGGGCAGAATCGATTTGATATCTTTGTCTGATTTATTACCTAAAAATAAACCTATAATCTTATTAGCAATACTCATTTTTTAATTTTTTCAGTAGGTCAGCAAATTTACTGTTTATTTATATAAGTGATTTTTTTTATTTTGTTTTTTTTAAGCTATATTTTGTATGTATCAGTATTGCAGGTTTTTACAATTAATTTTATAATTGCAAATCTGACAAGATTATCTGATTACACTCAATTTAAATGAATGATTTATTTTATTACCTTTAAGAGAGATAAAATATAATCCGGCAGGTAAATTGGATGTATTGACAATCAATGGGTTGCTTTTTACAAAACTGGAAATGCAAAGCGTACCTGAAATATCATATAAATCAAGTTGATAGAAATCTATTTCAACTGGAGTTTCAATGGTAAAATAGTCACTTGCAGGATTTGGGTAGTACTTTATTTGCATTTCATTTTCAGAAAATTCAGGAACATTTATGTTTGCCGGATGCCATGGAAATTTGAATGCTCTGTATAAGTAATTGTAGGGTTCATTTATTTTTATTTCATAAACGATATTGTTTGCCGAATCAACCTCTGTAATATGGGGGTTGCCGTCGAGGTTAAGGAGTCCCCAGCAGATAAATGTGTTGCCATTGGGAAGTCGCTGTACGCTGCCCATTTTGCTGCTGAAAATACTGTCGGGATGTTGAAATGACCAAACAAGTTCAGCTGTGCGGTTTATTTCGTTTAGCTTGTATTCTTTGGCGTAGCTTATTTTTTTATGATGAAATTCACCGTTGTCAAAAAGAGTAATATTTCCGTTTTCCAGCTGTGTAATATGATGTTGTCTGTTAAACATCATGGTGTCATTTATAAATTCAAACTGATTGTTTTTGCCACCCAATCTCCAGATAATATTTCCTGTGTTTCGGTTTATTTTTGTGATTTCATCAAGTTTTCGTGAAGAAATGAGAATGTTTCCATCATTGGCAACTGCAAGAGCATTTCCGTGGACATAGGCAAGAAGAAGGTTTGTAAAATCAGTATGTGTGGCATCTGAAATTTTAAAATGATCCCAGCTTCGCCATAGCAAAATCACATTTTTATCAGCATCCAGTTCCTGAAAAACAAATCCTTCAACAAAAGAGGTTCCTATTGTGTCATCTTCAATGATAACGAGCATTTCATGTGGATCATAACTGATTACAAAAGCATGCCCGGTTGATAAATGCACAAATTCATGCCAATCTGTACTGTACCCGTCCATGCAGTGAAAAGTATCCTTTGGTTGGTATGCCGAATCTATAATGATAAATTCCCCTGGTCCCCAATAAGAAATATATCCACTTTCCTGCAAGGTGAAACCAACTCCTTCATCATCATCCTGTTTGGTGTAAATCAGACTGCCATCATTGTTCATTATGGTCATAAACCGGTCATGATTGGTTGAAAAAGCAGAGATGTTATGCATAAAAACCTGTTGATCGCAAGCTGAAGAATCCTGGTATATCAAAAGATCAGGAAAATTTGGAGGCAAAGAATCCATAACGGATTTTTCTTCAAATGTATTTTTGTCCGAGGCTCTTACTTTGCGAGTGAAAAAGGTAAATGATAAATCTTCAGCAGCACCAAAAAAATCCTTGCTGATCCATACATTTACGGTGTCTTCAAAAGCAAATTCTGTTATCGGTTTTAAAATCACTGTTTTTCCGTCGGTTGAAAAAACAAGGTCAAATTCATGTTGTCCAAAGAAATTTGAATGAATGGTAAAATAGTCCTGTGAGACTGTTGTAGTGTCTAAAGTACCTGATTTTCTTAAAATTATAGTGGTTTCCGGATTATGAAATTTTGAACCGGGTACAGGCGAAATATATTCCAGCTGTGCGTAAGCAGAAAAAATGGATTGGATAAATATGATAAAAATAATCAGTATTCTCATGGTTGCTGAATGAGTATTTTAACTGATCCTGAATGCATTCCGTTCAGATAGTAATCAATGAAATAATAACCCGGGTTTAATTCGGGCAGCTCAACATCATTTTTTGTACCTGAGATCTGCTGTTGCATAATAATTTTCCCGTTAAGGTCAGTTATTTTTATTTCTTTCATGGAATTTTCCCGGGGTGAAATTATTGTGATCAATTTGCTTGCGGGGTTTGGAAATACCGAAAACCGATCAGGTGTTTTTTCCTCAATTGAATTGACACCATCAAGTGAAATGCTGTCAAGCCAGAGTACACTGCCAACATTAAAAATACTTGTGTCTGATGAAAGAAAAACAATATTTAGTGTATCCGGCTCATCAGATGAACTGTAATCAACAGGAATTTCAAATCTTGTCCACCCGGGGGTAAGTCCGGACGTCATTCTTCCCATTCCAACTGTATCCGAGGTTTGTGTAGCAGGATTAAATTTTGTCAGACCGATTCTTATATCGCAGCTGTCATTTTCAATAGGTACATATTTATAATAACCGGTCAGGGCTGTGGGTTTCTGATTAAAAGGTTTTCCTCCGGTGATTTTTGCAGTACGCGAGATAATATCCACATCAAAGGTTCCAAGAGTTAGTACACCCAGCATTTTAACATACTCTTCACCGGTTGATTCCTGAATTGTTTCCAGTTTGGCTGAAAAACTGCCATGAAATGGATCACTGCTTTCTTTGGTAACCGGATTGAATGATATGATCGAAAAAAAGGAACGGTTGGAACAATCCCATCCATCGGGATTTTCAAATTCGCCATCATTGGTCCAGTTTTCGAATGATGGGTTTGGCAAAATCTGTGTGTAAACAGAAAAAGCAAATAAAAGCAAAAATGCTGTAAGAGATATTTTCCGGGTCATTTATAATCTTAATTTTATATACTTTTACAAAAGTAACAGAAGTGTTCTTAAAATACAATAATAATGAAATATGATTTTGATGAGATTGTAAATCGCGAAAACACGGCTTGTGTTAAATATGATCTCAGAAAAGAGCTTTTTGGAAAACCGGATGTTATTCCTGCCTGGGTGGCTGATATGGATTTTAAAACACCGGATTTTATTATTAATGCACTAAAGAAAAGACTGGAACATGAGATTCTTGCTTATTCAATCAGACCAGATGGCTTTTATGATTCTGTGATCAAATGGATTAAGGATTCTCATGGATTGACCATTGAAAAAGATTGGATAGTATTTACTCCGGGCATCGTTCCTGCTCTGAATTTTGCGGTTTTATCATTGACCAGTCCGGGTGATAAAATCATAGTTCAGCCCCCGGTGTATTTTCCCTTTTTTAATGCAATTACCGATCATGGCAGGATAAAAGTTGACAATCCATTGAAAATTATTGACAATCGGCATGAAATTGATTTTGGCAACCTGTGCGGTTTAATTGATGAAAAAGTAAAAATGATCATGCTGTGCAGTCCGCACAATCCCGGAGGAAGAGTTTGGTCATTGAATGAACTAAGACAAATCGGCGAATTGTGTGTAAGGAACAAAATTATTTTGCTTTCGGATGAGATTCATTCAGACCTAATTCTTTTTGGCAACAAACATATTCCTTCAATGAGTATTTCTGATGAGCTTGCCGAATTGACCGTGGCTTGTTTTGCGCCCAGTAAAACATTTAATCTGGCTGGGTTATCTACATCCGTTGCAGTGATAAAAAATGAAGAATTAAGAAATAGATTTAAAAAAACAGTCGAGTCGCTGCATGTGGGATCAGGTAATATTTTTGGCACAGTGGCACTTCAGGCAGCATATGAAAATGGAAGGGATTGGCTTAACCAATTACTGGAATATATCGAAGGCAATATCCGATATGTTGATCAGTTTTGTAAAGAAAAATTGCCCGCCGTAAAAGTCATGATTCCTGAGGCTACTTATATGGTATGGCTTGATTTCAGGGAAACAGGAATGAACAGTAAAAGACAAAAGGAATTTTTGATTGATGAGTGTGGAGTGGGTTTAAATGATGGAAGGGTTTTCGGAATTGGCGGTGAAGGTTTTCAAAGAATGAACCTAGCCTGTCCCCGATCAACACTTGTTGCTATCATGGAAAATATTTATGAAAAAATGCGGTTATTTATATAATGGCAAACTATTTGTGAAGTTAACCGTATGAAATAACGATTCACAATTATTGAAGTCCTGAATAATTAGAGATTTTTTAAGTAAGTCAATTATTGTGATTAATAAATGTTTAAAAGTATGAAACTCATTTTTATTTTAACTACACTGATTCTGACAATTCAGGTAATGTCGCAGGATCCCCAACCCACCGAGGATAAGGCACTTATGTGGGTTACTGTAACAAATTTCGATAAAAAACCACTGGTTGGCGAACAGGTTGAGGTTGTTGCAATAACCACAAAGGAAACACAAAAAGCCATCACTAATAATGAAGGAAAATGTTGGTTCCTGCTTAATGAAGGAGAAACTTATGACGTTAAATACAAGGAAATAAGTGAGCTTACAGATTATTCAAAGGTAGAAGTGCCGAAGGAGGAAGGGCTTTTTGAGTTTCAGGCAATAATTATGTATGATCCCCCTAAGGTGTACACTCTTAGAAATGTTCATTTTGACACAGGAAAAGCAACCCTCAAACCGGTTTCTTTTGAAGCGCTGAATGAATTGGTTGATTTTCTTAAAAGGAAAAGCACCGTTGAAATAGAAATTGCCGGCCATACCGATGATGTAGGAGATGATGATTCAAATCTCAAGCTGTCGCAACAAAGAGCCGAATCGGTAAAAAACTATCTTGTCAGCAAAGGCATTGCTGCTTCGCGTCTTACCCCAAAAGGATACGGTGAAACACGGTTTATTTCAAAAAATGATACTGAAGAAGGAAAGGCTATGAACCGAAGGACTGAAGTGAAGATTCTTAAAGAGTAGTAGTTTATTTTCATTATTTTTGCCAAATGGCAGAGCATAAATTTCCCTGGGGTGATACCAGAAGGTTTAATTCCTATACTTCCTATTTCAAAAAGAAATTCGGAACCCGTGTCCAGAAACTCAGTCTGAACGCCGGATTTACCTGTCCGAACAGAGACGGAACCATTTCAACAGGCGGTTGTAATTTTTGCTTAAATGAGGCTTTTAATCCGTCATATTGTGATCCGTTAAAACCCATTCTTACGCAAATAAACGAAGGGATCGAATTTCATACCACCCGCTACCGTCGGGCAGAAAAGTATATTGCCTATTTTCAGGCATATTCAAATACACACAAACCCGTTGAAGAGTTGAAGGAAATATACAGTCAGGCACTTGACCATCCCCTTGTTTCGGGGATTGTTATCGGAACCCGGCCCGACTGTATTGATGAAAGGAAATTGGATTACTTTGCTGAATTGTCTGAAAAAACCTGTCTGATTATTGAATATGGAATTGAATCATGTTATAACAAAACACTTGAATCATTAAACAGGGGACATAAATTTGAACAGACTGTGCAAGCGTTGGAGGAAACTGCCAAAAGAGGGATTCACACCGGAGGGCATATCATTTTCGGATTGCCGGGGGAGTCGCAAAATGAGATGCTTGATGAGGCAGAAATACTTTCAGGCCTTAAGCTGAACAGTATAAAATTTCACCAACTTCAGATTTTCAAGGGCACAGTAATGGAAAAACAATTCAGCGACAATCCTGAAAAATTCAATCTTTTTCAACCGGAAGAGTATATTGATTTTATAATAAAATTTACTGAAAGGTTGAATCCCGCGATCGTCATTGAGAGATTTGCTTCCGAAACTCCCCCAAGATACCTAGCTAATGGAACCGGTTGGGATATAAGAAATTATATTTTCCTTCAGATGATTGAAAAAAAAATGGAGGAACTTGATACCTGGCAGGGGAAGAAGTATTGAGTTTGGGTAGCAAGTAGTGAGTATCAAGTAGTGAGTATTTTCTCTACTAGCTACTCATTACTTGATACTTGATACTTGTTACTTGTAACTCGTAACTATTTAGTTTTATCAGGAAATTCAGGCATTTTAGGTTTTTCGTTGGGGTTTTTCTGAAGTTCTTCCAGAATCATTTTGATAGCCATGTTCAATTGTTCATCTTCACCTGCATATTCCTTTGCAGGATCATTGATAACCTCGACATCCGGGTCAACGCCCCATCCTTCAATTATCCATTCTTTTCCGTCGCTCGAAAAAGAGGCAAACTCTGGTTTTCGCAAGTCGCCGCCATCAATAAAAGGCAGTGATCCGCGGATGCCAACTACGCCGCCCCAGGATCTTACTCCAATGACTTTTCCGAGTCCGTGTTTTTTAAACGCATAAGGGAACAGGTCGCCGTCGGAAGCAGAATATTGGTTGATAAGCAATATTTTTGGTCCGGTCATCATTTGCTGCGGAGTGGTTCCTGTTTCGGTTGCATTGCGGCTCATATTTCTGCGGGTAAGTTCTCTGCTCAACCGTTCAACCAGCATAGGTGATATATTTCCTCCGCCGTTTCCGCGGTCGTCGATAATCAATGCTTTTTTATCGAGCTGAGTGTAGAAATATTTTGCAAATTCATTCAATCCTTCTGTTA
Source organism: Bacteroidetes bacterium GWF2_38_335 (assembly GCA_001769535.1). Classification (GTDB taxonomy): domain Bacteria; phylum Bacteroidota; class Bacteroidia; order Bacteroidales; family GWF2-38-335; genus GWF2-38-335. The sequence continues at coordinate 351,710 of MEOH01000016.1, read as the reverse complement.
CCATATCGGGTATGTGCACATAACCAACTTGTCCGTTTGTGGCTTCATTTACCTTACGGATGTTATCCCTTACCCAATTGAAATAGTATAATTCTGCCTCATCTTCAATGGGAACAATAATGGATTTTTTTCCGCTGACAGGGTCGGGTGTCGAACCGGTCATTATTTCAATGTGTGAGCCGGCTTTTCCAACAAGGGCTGCATAAATATCGTTCATTTCCTTTGTTGATTTTCCGTCGATTTCGAAAATGTAATCCCCATCTTTGATATCTAATCCAACTTCGGTAAGCGGAGATTTTGCTTTATTTCTCCAGTTTTCGCCACGCAGGATTTTATCTATCTTATAATAACCCGATTTGTCACGGCTTATTTTGGCTCCCAGCAATCCTGTTTTTATTCTTTTTGGTTCAGGAGCTTCGCCACTGTTTACATAGGCATGTCCGATATTCAGTTCTGCGATCATTTCTCCGATAATATAAGTCAAGTCATTTCTGTGGTTGACATAAGGAAGGAGTACTTCATATTTCTTTTTGATATTTTCCCAGTTTACCCCGTGCATGCCGGGATCATAAAAGAAATCGCGCATCTGTCTCCATGATTCGTAATAAATCTGGTTCCACTCCTTACGTTTATCCACCATAACCTTCATGTCACCCAGATTAACTTTATCTTCCGGAGCCAATTTCAGTTCGGCTTTTGGCAGATCAACGATATAAAACTCTTTTCCTTTCCTAAGCATCATTTTTTTGCCATCGGCTGTAATGGTGTATGAGCGTATTTCACCGATTTTGGTTTCTTTCTTTTTTTCAAGATCAAACATTTTCAAAGCGGGTTGTCCTTCGCCGGTTTCAAGATAGTAAACCTTGTTGTCAATCATATTGATGTTCCAATAGTTTGATGCTTTGAGCGGCATATTTACAATGCGGTCGCCGATTCCATCAAGATCAACTGTGATATCAACAGGTGTTTCTGGTTTTTTATCCTTTTCCTGTTTGTCGAGTACTTCATCAGATTTGTTTGCCAAAGGATTGGTAGTTTTCTTAGCAAGGGTGATGAAATAAATGTTTGCCATGTTTTCGTATGAGAAATTCCACTCAATGTTACTGTAAGTGGGGTTAAAATCGCGGTTTGATGCAAAAAACAGATATTTTCCGTCATTACTGAACACGGGTTGTCCGGAATCGTACCAGTTATCGGTAACCGGAGTACTTTTTCCTGATGCAATGCTGTAAAGATATATTTTTGATATTTGATTGGGTTCGTTTTGATCATAAGCAATCCATTTGCTGTCGGGTGACCAGTTAAATGAGTTGTATTCCCACATGGATGATTTGGCAACTTCGGTAACTTTTTTAGAATCTACATCCACATACAGCAGACGCATTTTTTTATCAGACCACAGCAGTTTTTTGCTGTCGGGCGACCATTTCAGGAAATATTTGTAAGTATCTGCGCCAGAGGTTATTTTAACCGGATTTGAACGTCCATCCTGAACCTGTATATAAATTTCATATTCACCCGAAGCATCAGAAAGATAAGCGATGGTTTTTCCATCGGGTGACCAAACGGCATTTCGGTCATGGGCATCAGAAGATTGGGTTAGGTTACGGGTAACGCCTTCGGTGGCCGGGAGGGTGAAAATATCGCCTCGTGCAGAAAGTACCAGTCTTTTTCCATCTGGAGAAACATCCGATCCATTTATACTCTCAGAAGCATCTTTCAATTCATTTCTTGAATACACCTGATCGTTGGAAATAATGATGTTCATTTTTTCGGTTTTCTCTGTTTTTATATGATAAACATATATGTATCCGCCATTTTCAAAAACGATTTTATCGCCTCCAATACTGGGGAATTTAATGTCGTAATTATCAAAATTAGTCACCTTTTTCACAGTTTTGGATTCTGTATTATAAACAAAAAGGTTCATTGTACGATCGCGGTCCGAAATAAAATAGATGTCTTTTTCATGCCACATAGGGAAAATGTCCTGAGCATCATTATCGGTAATATTGATGGTTTTTTTGGTATCAAAATCATATATCCAAACATCATCAGCCATTCCGCCATGATAATATTTCCATGTCCTGAATTCTCTCATCACCTGATTATAAGCCAGTTTTTTGCCATCGGGGGAATAAGAGCAAAAACCACCTGCCGGTAAAGGTAATTCTTCGGATAAACCACCATCAGTTGATACTTTAAAAAGCTGACCAACAAAATCGTTAAAGGATTGTTTTCGTGATCTGTAAAGGATTCCTTTGCCATCGCGTGTCCAGGTGGTTACCATGTTATTCGGGCCCATTCGGTCGCTAACATCGTCACGGTTTAATGTGGCAGTGTAAGTAAGTCGTTTTGGCTCACCACCTTTGGAAGGAACGGTGTAAACTTCAGTGTTTCCGTCATACTGCCCTGTAAAGGCAATGGTATTGCCATCAGGAGAGAACCGGGCAAACATTTCATAGCCATCATGGGATGTTATTCTTCGGGCTGTGCCTCCTGAAATTCCAACCGAATACAAATCTCCGGCATAGGAAAAAACGACCTGATCGTTGTACACTGCGGGGAAACGAAGCAGTCGTGAATCAATCTGTGAAAATGCAAATAAGTTAAGCAGAAGTAGAGAGAATAGAAAAAAGCATTTTTTCATTGACATGTCTGATGATTTTAGTTTAACGATGTCAAAGATAGAAAAAATATTGAAATATACTTTCAGCTATATTACCTGTTTCGGATGATATTTAAGAACTTTGGTATAATTAACTACTCAATAAAAACCCTTTCTGAATAAAGAAAATCCGATGTTTGAACAACAAAAAGGAAAACGCCGGGTTTCTGATTTTGGAGGATAATTTTATTAAGGCCTTTTTTTAGTTTGTTATCGTATACTTTTACCCCGTTGATGGTATAAACTGTAAGTCTGCTTTTTTCCATAGCCACCAAAACATTAATTTCCGAGTTTGATGAAGCATAAATCAATGGTTTAATTTCAGATTCAGTCGGGTTGTTTATTCCAACTTCAGTGCAAAGTCCTTCGTTGAGGGCATCAATAAGCGGAGTGCTGCCGATCACACCGCTTCCCGGTGTTGTTTCAACATAATCGCCGGTTATTTCCCAGATTATTGCTCCGGCTGCTTCATTTTCGGTAATGTATTCTCCTTTTAGTCTGACCGACTCTTCATTGTCGTAGGTTACAAAAGTATTATCCGGACCATTGGTAAGGTAAGGTACTTTTGCCTGATCGTCCCAATTATAGGTAAACTGATCAATATTTGCCAGAATGTTGAAATAGAGCGGGGTTCCTTCATCTGCAGCGAAAAGAACTGTATTGGCGCTGCCCGAGTGACTGCCGAAAAGACCTGAACAACCGGTCATGGAGCGACCATAAAAGGCTACCCCAAGATTTACTTTATCTGCAGGAACACCATGCACAGTGGTTACATTGTAAAATGTACGGTCGAGGTTCCATTCAGGATCACCTTGAGCCGGAGCAAACAAAGGTGAATTATGGTTGGCGATTGCATCGTAAGTGCCTGAAAAGTCGTAGGTCATCATGTTAAAATAATCCAGGATATCAATGAGATTGCTGTATTCAATATTTTCCATTTTTAGTGGATCGGCACTAAAGCAGGCAGTAAGCATATATTCATCTCCGGTAAGCGTTTCGTGCTCATTAAGTGCATTTCTCAGTTCCTGCATCAGGACTGTGAAATTTGCTTTGTCGGCTGTAGTTCCGCTGTGCTCGGCAAATCCAGGGTACTCCCAATCGATATCAATACCGTCGAATTGAAAGGAATCAATCAGAGCTATGCAATCTGAAATGAATATTTCCCTTTTTGCCGGATCGGCAGTAATGGCAGGAAAATTATTGGATAAGGTCCATCCTCCAACTGAAGCCATTACCTTGCAATTTTCGGCATGAGCAAGATAAATAATTGAAGTGGTGAAATCGTGGCCTTCTGTGGGATACCAAATTGGTTCGCCAAGTAAAAGATTATCGTCTGCCCAGGTATCAGTCTGGTCAATACTTCCATCCGTTTGCGGACTAAAAAAAGCATAATTGATGATGGTGTATTTTTCGTACATGATCGATTCGGGATTCACCAGTTTGGCTCGGTCATACCATTGCCAGTTGGGGTAATATCCGATTACCTGTTTGCAGGTAACTGTTTGAGCAAGTATTCCTGAAAAATAAAGTGTAAAAATGAAAATAATCAGTAATTTTTTGGAAATCATAAGAGCATGTTTAAGTTCGAAGCAAAGAAAAGTAATTTAGTTCATATGTAAAATCAAGGAAATACGGTATTTGATATCTGTTCTTTCACTTAGATTATTTGATTAATAATTGCGCAAATTAGCAATAGTCCAGATTAAATTTGCTAATCAAATTATTTGTTTATAAATTTGAGTATTACACTTAAAAAGATTCCTATGAAAAAAATTACTCTTTTTCTGCTTGCAGTTGGTATAGCGATATCAACTTCGGCACAGCTTATAACTATTTCAGAAACAAATCAGATGCCTGCCGTTGATGATACGGTTTTTTATAAAGATGCCAATACTTTTGGTTTTGATGCAGCCGGAACAGGCACAGTTACTGATAAAACATGGGATTTTGCTGCTTTGATGGATGCAGGAACCACTTTCTATTATTTTTGGAAAGATGCTGCATCTACACCCCAGGCCGCTACATTCCCCGGAGCCAATATGGCAAGAGGCAACAGTGGAGAGGCCGGATATTTTTATTTTGATGTTGACGGAAATAATTTTAACAGGTGGGGATGGTATGGATCAGCTACCAATTATGGTATTTATACTTCGCCCGGAATGGAGTTTCATTTCCCGATTACAGCAGGAAATAATTTCAGTTCAGCTTATCATGGAGAGATGTCGCCATACGGAGTAGGCGAAGATTCAGTGACAATTTCAGATGGAACCATCAGTATGCAGGCCGATATGCAGGGAACATTGATTTTGCCCGAAGGAACCCTGATTGATGTTTTACGGATCCACGTTGTTGAAACATTTCATATAAAAGCATGGATGATGGAAATGGCTATAATGGATAATGTGGTTGAAGATGATTACTATTATTGGTTTCATGATACAGTCCCTTATCCGGTTATGATCTACGGAACAACTTCTCTTGACGGTTCACAGCAATCAGAGGTTTTAAGATATCAGGTGCTTGAGTTTTCAACTCCGGTTCTTAGTGACGAAACCGATTTTCTGTCGTTTTCATTTACTCAGCAAACTGGTCCGGCTACCATAAACACCACAGCCCACACCATTGATATTGAAGTGGTAAATGGAACCTCACTGAATGCATTAATACCAACATTTACATTATCCGCCGGAGCATCAGCTGAAATCAGTTCAGTGGTTCAGGTTTCAGGTGTAACAGCCAATAACTTTGTTTCCCCGGTTACCTATACAGTAACTGCCGAAGATGGCATTGCCGAGCAGGATTGGATTGTTACAGTCACTGAAGAGCCATCGGAAATCATTGAATCAAATAAATCAAATGAGACATTTTATCCAAATCCAACAACCGGATGGGTTTATTATAAGGGAGATGCAAAGGAAATTACCGTTGTAGATATTTTGGGAAAAGTTGTAATTAGTAAAAAGGTTGTTTCAGATACAACAATTATTGATTTGACAAATCAGGCCGAGGGAATGTATTTGTTGAAAACGGGAGGCAAAACATACAAAATTATTATAAACAGATAGAGACGCAATATCTTGCGTCTCTGTATTTAAAAAAGCGTCTCTGTAATAAAAAAGCGTTTCAATATTTAATAAGCGCCTTTGTATTTAAAAAGCATCACAGTATTGATATTTTACATCTCATTTTTTAGTTTTAAATCAAAAAAATGAAAATAGCCATCGCCGGTGCAACCGGTTTAACAGGTAATCTTTGCCTGAAAGAGTTAATTGAAAACGAAAAGATAACCGAAATATATGCCATTGGACGCAGGCCAACAGGAATTGCGCATTCTAAAATCAATGAGGTTAAACTGGAGAACAATAAGCTAACTCAAAAGGTAAATGCAGATGCATTTATTTGTTGTCTGGGCACAACCATCAAAAAGGCCGGTTCAAAAAAGGCTTTTGAACAGATTGATCTTGAGTTGCCACTATATCTGGCAATGGAACTCAAATCAGCGGGCTGTAAAACTGCTGCAGTTATTTCTTCCATGGGAGCTGATCCAAAATCTATGATTTTTTACAGCAGGGTTAAGGGTAAAATGGAAAGTGCCATGAAAGAGATTGGATTTGAAAGTCTGAGCATTCTAAGGCCTTCACTTATAAGGGGCAATAGAAATGAGAAAAGATTTGGAGAGGATTTTGCAAAAGTTATGATGAAATTATTTGACCTGATATTAATTGGACCCATGAAGAATTACCAGTCAATACAGGCAAAAGATATTGCAAAATCATTGGTCAAAAAAGTAATAGAAGGAATTCCCGGTTTTCATATTTATAAATCAGGCAGGATATGATAATAATTTCCAATTTTATTATCTGCAATTATGAAAGATGAAAATAAAAAACCCGCATAATTTATGCGGGTTTTGTTATTAAGAAATTTGAGTGATCTTATTATTATCTGGTAATCAGAATTTTCTTGGTTACAACCTTGTCGGTCATTTCTATTTTTAACAGATAAGTTCCTTCGGGATATGCTGAAAGGTCAATGGTGGTGATTCCATTTTCTGTCATCCTATTGTATATCACAGATCCAATAGCATTGTAAATGGTCATTTGGTCACAACCTACATGATTAATGTTGATAATGCCCGATGAGGGAACGGGATATACACCAATATTGCTGTTTTGGTTTTCTTTAACCGAAACATTGATATCCACATAGAAATTGGTCAGTTCTTCGCTTCCAACATCCACGCCGCCTTCAACAATGATGTTTCCTGCCTGATCTTTTAATCTGTAATAGCTGGGATCATAGATGCCATCACCATACGAATCGAGCATGGCGAAAATGTAGCATCCGTTGGCCGGAACGGTAATGTCCTCAGTATAATAAGTGTTGCTTGCATATCCGGTTCCTGATGCAATAACTGTTCCGGTTGAATTTCTGAATTCCCATGAGGACTCTGAGCCGTAAGCATCGGTTAGTAATTCAAAGGTAAGTGTTTCGGTTAAATAAGAAAGAACCTGGAAACTGCCGGTAACTTCATTGTTTGCTGCATTTTCATCACTGATGCCATTTGGATTTGAGCAAGTTACAGTAATGGTGTTATCTAAGGTTGAAGTAAAAACAATGGCAGGTAAAACAACAGTCTCGACAGAATTAAATGGAAGATCACCAGTCCAGCTGTAATTTTCTACAGTTCCACCGTTTATGGAGTAGCTGATATCCAGGCTGGTCAGATTATCGGCACCTTTATTTTTAATTCTGATTTCGGGAATCAAAGACTCGCCACAGAAATTACCTGAAGGGGAGATGATGGAAAAAAGCTGAGCATCTGTGGTGTAATCAGGTGATGCTAAAGTGACTACTTCTGTTTGCAGAACTTCTTTGGTGTCTTCATCTTGCAGAAAAGCGATGAGTTGACTGTTGTCCTTATCCCATCCTGCATTCATAGTAAAATCGAAATTAAATGTTTGTATATCTCCGCCGGCAAAGGAAACTGTAGTTCCATTTTCATCAGGAATCATATCTCTGGCAACATAGTTGAGTTCATCAAGAGTCTGCCATGCTTCAGGAATATGCGATTCAACAAGAACCACCCGCAATACAAGGTTTGTATTAGTAAAATCAGCTTCTTTAGTTAGTGTTATAGTTGCTGAGTAATCCAGACCAACATGTGTTTGGGAAACACCAATGCTGAAATTACTTGGAGTTGCCATTCTGGTGTTGTACCAGTCAAGCATCATAGCAGCATCTGCAAAATTGTCTATAGGGATTTGCTGACCATCAATCCATGTTTCAGGATAATATTCGCAATTGTACCAGGTAAGTCTGTTTTCAGATTCGGTAGTAGCATAGTCATCACTTCCGTGATATTCAGCGTAGGCAAAATCGTGACCCGCATTTTCAAAATCTTCAATGATCATGTGCAGGGCCGGGCAGCCGCTTCACCAGGTTCCCGATGAGACTTCCATTAGAACTGACTGACGGGCTACCTGAGCTGTAATAATGCCTGGAAGCAGAAGGGTTAAGAGGAGTAAGAATTGCTTTGATTTTTTCATGGGTACTGATTTTTTGTTTGAAACAAATATAATCTTAATGAAACTAAAATCATAAAAAAAGTTGATGAGTAGCTCAAATTGAGTGAAAACACTTAAGTTATTTTCTAAGTAGTTCTATTAGCATTTTATAAGTATTTAACCTGTTGTTTGAAATAAAAAAAAGATGTACATTTATCTGATTATTGCATTAACAAACCATAAACTCGCTCAATATGAAGACAACCTCTCTGCTTATCCTGTTCCTGCTATGTTTTGCTGTTGGTTTTGGAAAAGATGTTCCTGAAAAATCCGCCCGCAAAGTGGCATTGAATTTTTATTTTGAAAAAGCATCACTTGAAATGAAAATTCCAATTGAGGAAATTACCGTTTCTTCTTATATTCCTTTAATGTTTGATGGATTGCAAACACTACATGTTTATAATATTGGTGATAAAAAGGGTTTTGTAGTTGTTTCTGCTGATGATGCAGCAGAACCTGTTTTATGTTACGCATTTAAAGGGGCTTTTCTTGAGAATGACAGCAAACCTGAAGCTTTCCTTGACTGGCTTGAATACTACCAACATCAGATTGTGGATATTAAAACCTTGAAAATTGAAGCTTCTCCTGAGGTATATTCAAAATGGATGCGTTATGCAGCTGATGATTTTTCTCCTTCAAAAGATATTACCGATGTTTCTCCGCTTACTTCATCCATTGAATGGGGCCAGGGTTGCTACTACAACAATAGTTGTCCCTCTGATGCCTCTGCTACCAGCACATGTAACCATTGTCCGGTTGGCTGTGTAGCCACTGCCATGTCGCAAATAATGAAGTTTTGGGAGCATCCCTCGTCGGGCGAAGGTTCAAACAGCTACAGTTCGTCTTATGGAACACTTTCAGCAGATTTTGCTGCCACCACATACAACTGGGCAGCAATGCCAAATTATCTCACAACCTATAATACATCAGTAGCAACACTTTGTTATCATGCCGGGGTTTCTGTTGAGATGGGATATTCAGCTTCCGGATCGGGAGCATATTCTTCGGTGGTTGACAATGCTTTTGAAAACAATTTTAAATATGCCACTTCAGTTACTTACCGGGCAAGATATTCTTATGCTGATGCAACCTGGAAAGGGTATATTACAACTGACCTCAATGCTGGTCGCCCTGTTTACTATTCTGGAACAGACGAGGCTGGCTCTTCAGGACATGCCTTTGTGTGTGATGGCTTTCAGGGAACTGATTATTTCCATTTTAACTGGGGATGGGATGGCTATTATAATTCATACAATTATATTGACGATTTGGTGCCGGGCGGCACAGGTACAGGAGGCGGAACGGGTGATTATTCATTTAATCAGGAAGCTGTATTCGGCATTGTTCCTGAAAATATCCTTGATGCTAATTTTTCTGCTGATGTGACTTCAGTTCTCGAAGGCGGACAAGTAAATTTTACAGATAATTCAAACTCTGGAGGAGGAACCATCACTTCATGGGCTTGGTCATTTCCGGGCGGAACACCATCAAGTTATAGCGGACATTATCCCCCGGCAATTACCTACAATGCAGAAGGCACTTATAATGTTACACTCACAATAACCGCTTCAACCGGGTCAAATACCGAAACCAAAACCGGTTATATTTCTGTAATGTCTGAATCTGCCGGTTTTACACTTGATTTTGAAGGATGTACTGATTTTTCTGCGGACTTCTCACCCTGGTCAAATGTCGATGTTGACGGCTTGGCAACCTATGGTAGTAGTGACTGTGATTTTACCGGTGAAAACGGCCCTATGTCTTTTATCGCATTTAATCCTACCGTGGCCGGATTTAGTCTGTCCGGAGCACATGGCGGGTCACGTTGCGGATTATCTGTTTGTCCGGCAGATGCTTCTGCATCAAACGATTATATTATTTCTCCAAAGCTTCACATGGGCACATCTTCTTCCATTTCATTGTGGGTTCGAAGTCCAAAGCCAAGCAGTTGGGGCAATGATACTTATAAAGTTGAGGTTTCAACCACAAATACAACTCCTTCAAGTTTTACAGTTATTTCAGGTTCTTCGGCTGTTGAAGCACCCTCAGCCTGGACAAAACATACATACAGTCTGGCTGCCTACAACGGAATGGATATTCATGTGGCCATTCATCATGTCTCTGCTGATAAATTTATGCTGCTGGTTGATGATATAGTTATTTCTACCAACACTACCGGCGTTGAAGGAAGTACAGCAAACCGTTTTAAAGTATATCCAAATCCTTCAAGCGGGATATTCTATACCAGTCCGGAAAACTGCGACATAGTGGTTTATGATGTGGTTGGAAAAGTTGTGCTGACTAAGAAAATTTCCATGACAGACCAATTGATTGATCTTTCGGGGCAGCATCCCGGACTATATTTTATGAAAGCAAAAATAAACGGGAAAACTGAAACTTTTAAACTGATTTTAGAGAATTAGGGAGGTATGGCCACTGCTTCTTTTATTGTATTTATTGTTGTGGGTGTTTTATTGTCGAGGATGATTAATCCTAAGAATGAGTTTATTGCCTTGGGGATCGGGCTATTTATTCCATTGGCAATGTTGGGTTTTACTATTTTGGTATTTGGAAAGGGAGATGGGTTTTTATCCGGGCAGGTTGCGGCCCAATGCCTCATATCCACTGTGGTCACAATAATTGTTATGATCATTCTTTTGCTGAGAAAACTTGATAAGAGTAATTCATCCGGTGATGAAAAAAAACAAGCATGATGGACATCAGTATATTTACAGATAAACAGTCGGTTCCTGATGAAAATGATTTGAAAAATACCTTGGGCAATATGTATCAGGTTTGGCTTGAAATTGTTTATTTTACAATGAAAAAAAGCCCGGGATTAACAGGGGAATGGAATTATCCCGGACCAAAATACGGATGGAGTTTCAGAATTAAAGATAAAAAGAGGGCAATTATTTATCTGCTTCCAAGGGATGAATTTTTTAAGGCAGCATTCGTCTTTGGACAAAAAGCTACTGAAGACGTCTTAAATGGATCTTTTTCCGATGAAATTAAAAACGAACTCAGAAGTGCACGTGTTTATGCTGAGGGAAGGGGAATCAGAATAGAAGTTAAGAATGTAGAAATAAGTGATCAGATAAAAAAACTTACAGAAATTAAGCTTAAGTATTAGTAATTCACATATTCAGATTTATTCTGAATGTTTTTGTGTGCCATTTTCAGAGCTACCAAATCTCTGGTTTGTAATTGAAAAATTGTAGAACATTTCTTCAGGAATTTTGCTGCGCGGTCATATTCCTGAAAGTCTTTTATGACAATATCAGACTCACTGTCTTTGTTGTTAACCAGGATAACATTATAGAATGTGATTGAATCATATTTTCTTAAAGTCTGACCCTGCTCTGATCTTTTAATATTAAGAATTTTTACATCGAGCAGCAAAAAGCAAAAATTGTTGATGTCTTTCCAGTCTCCTGATTTGGCATTAAAAAATCTGGAGTAATGTCGCAGCATCTTTTTTTCAGAATCATATTCCACGCCATGTATATCAAGCATGAGCATAAAAGTAACAGGGATGATCATTAGAGGAAGGAAAAAAAATACTTTATTATCCGATGTGAGAAAATAAATAGTCAGAATCAGAAAAAACAATGATAAAAAAAAGAAAAATATTGATCTTGTTCCTCCAAACTTTGGACTTTCAAATAGCACTTTTGCATTGATATGTGATTGCTTTTTCATTAAAAAGAAACTGCATTACAGCCACCTTCTTTTTCTGAAAAGAAGTACACTTAAAAATGAAATAATGATGGATGCAATTACAATCACAGGAAATGCATATCCATTGTCTTCAAATGAGTTGGGAATGTTCATTCCGAATAAACTCGCAATCAATGTGGGGATCATCAGAATAATTGAAATCAAAGTCAGTTGCTTGATCACTACGTTGAGGTTGTTTGAGATAACCGAAGAAAACGATTCCATCATTCCGTTTTGGATATCAGAATAGATTTGTGCCATCTCCATGGCCTGCCTGTTTTCGATGATGGCATCTTCAATAAGGTCTTCGTTGATTTCGGTATTTATTTTTTTGGAGTTTCTGAGTTTGGCCAGCACTATTTCATTGCCTTTAATGGAAGTAATAAAGTAAACCAGACATTTTTCCAGTTTCAGCAATTTGTTCAGTTCCTTATTTTTGATTGATTTTTCAAGATCATGCTCAATGATGGTGGCCTGCTGATTGATATGCTTCAGATATCTTAGGTAAGTACTTCCCGATCTCAGAAAGAGCCTTAAGATGAAGTTGAAACCATCGGTAATTTCCTTGTATTGTTCCCTGAACGGGGAGGGTTTTTCAATGGGCAGAATTTCATTGCTTTGCAGACACAAAGTAAGGGTAAAAGACTCGGTCATAAAAATGCCAAGCGGAATGGTAATATAGGGCAGTGTGTTGTTCGAATTTTCAACCGGTACACGCATGATCACTAGTGACCAATCATCGTCGAATTCGACGCGCGGACGTTCGTCAGCATCGAGTATATCCTGAATGCCGTCGGCAGGAAGTTTGAACTCATCAGTAAGTCTGTTGATTTCTTCCCGGGTGGGCTGGGTAACATTAATCCAGCAGCCTTTCTCAACTTTGGGAATTTCGACGTAACCGCCGAATGTTTTGAAAATCTTGATCATAATCTGCCTCCCTGTTTTATCTGCAGGGATGCAACGGACAGCCCTACAGAATGGTTATTATCTTTTCCTTACTATGATACGGGCCATCGTCCATATTACAATTTATTTTAAATTACGGTGCAAAAGTACATATTTTTTTTACGCAATGAAAAAAAATGCGGATTTTAATCAAGATCATGCAGATGCATGACCAAATGATAAATGATGAACTATTTTTTAAATAATAAAATTTCCTTTTTGCCATTCATGTCCACATATCCTCTGAACATCCCGGTGGTGTTGAATTCCATCACCACATTTCCGTTCTTGTCAATGGCAATTATTCCGCCTTCTCCGCCGGCTTTTACCAGTTTGTTGCTGACTACTTCAGCGGCTGCGTCTTTCAGACTCATGTTTTTGTATTTCATCAGTGCGTTGATGTCAAAAGCCACTGCATACCTTATGAAGTATTCGCCATGTCCTGTGCAGGAAACACCGCATGACTGGTTGTCAGCATAAGTGCCGGCTCCGATGATGGGTGAATCGCCCACTCGCCCGTATTTTTTATTGGTCATCCCGCCTGTTGAGGTTCCGGCTGCTAAATTCCCGTTTTTGTCCAGTGCAACACAACCTACGGTGCCTTTTTTGTCAAGTTCTTTTTCTTTGTTTTTTATTTTCAAATAGGAATCCCAGCGCTCCTGTGTGAAAAAGTATGATGAATCAACAATTTCCAGTCACTGTTTTTTTGCAAACTCTGAAGCTCCTTTACCGGTAAGCAATACGTGCTCTGAGTTGAGCATCACTTCTTTGGCAGCGCAAATGGGATTTTTAATATCTCCGACTCCGGCTACAGCTCCGGCTTTAAGGGTTTTTCCATCCATAATTGAAGCGTCGAGTTCATTGGTTCCCTTGCTGGTAAAAACAGCACCTTTTCCGGCATTGAACAGGGGAGAATCTTCCATAATCATGATCACTTTTTCAACAGCTTCGAGAGCAGTGCCGCCGTTTTTCAGAATGCTGTCACCCACATTCAGAGCTTCATTTAATTTGGCTGTGTATTCCTTTTCTTTTTCAGAACCAATATCCTCTTTTGTGAAGTTTCCTGCTCCTCCGTGAATTACCAGTGCATGGTTTTGTGAAAAAATTGAAAGTGTGCAGGTTAGTGCGAGTATTGCAAGATAGTTTTTCATAATTGTAATTGTAATTTGAATTTACCTTCTTTGAATATGGCTATATAATAATGGATTAGCTGTTTAATATGATTATGATTTAAGAACAAGGAACATCGATTTTAGATTTTAGAATTTTACTTCATTATTCTAAAATCGGTGTTACTTGTTCGATATTTATTTTTCAGTTGAACGCTAAAATACACATTTCAGATGGTAATTTATTCTTTAATTTCAAACCTGTCAGCATCAAGATGAGCCGGGAACTTTTGTCTGTATTCATTGAGCATGTCCAGGTTGATGCTGAGATTTTCGACCGATTCCTCGAACGGTTGTGTCTTGCTGATGATTTTTCCTTGGGGGTCAACCACCATGGAATCACCCGAGTGCATCACTCCGCGTCCGTCTTTGCCAATGCGGTTTACGCCAACCACGTATGCCTGATTTTCATGTGCGCGGGCCAGAAGCAGGGTGCGCCATGCTTCACGCCTGACCTCAGGCCAGTTGGCGCTGACAATAAGCAGGTCGTAATCATTTCGGTTGCGGCTCCATACCGGAAAACGCAGGTCGTAGCAAATCAGCAATCTTATTCTCCATCCATTCAGGGTCACAACCACTGCATCATTACCTTGTGTGTAATGCTCATGTTCGCGGGCCATTCTGAACAGGTGCCGTTTGTCGTAAAATTCGTATGAGCCGTCGGGACTGACAAAAAACAGGCGGTTGTGGTAATTTCCGTTATCGTTAAAAACCAGACTGCCCATGATCACAGCATTTTTATCAGCAGCTTTTTTCTTCATCCACTGAAAGCCCATTCCGGAATAATCTTCGGCCAGACGTTCGGGCTCCATTGTAAAGCCGGTGGTGAACATTTCGGGCAAGACAATCAGTTGAGAATCTTTGGAAACTTTTTCAAGCAGCCCATCGAATTTTTCCAGGTTTTTTTCTTTGTCTTCCCATACCAGATCAGTCTGGATAATTGAAATATTGAGATTGTTCATGGTTAATGTTTTGATGGACAAATTTACAAAAAAGAATGAGGTTGATTTTGATTTTAATTGTATTTGATTTGTTAATTTTTTAATGTAAGTTTGAGAATAAGTATTAATAATTAAAATTGCCATGAGAATACTATTGGTTTTCAGTATTTTGATTTTTTTTTCACGTTGCTCAGTCGTTGTTAACCCAGAAATAAAAAAGGGACTAGATATTGATCAAAAAACCTTTAAGGAAATTAGTGCAATTAATGAAGTATTTGTAAAATCACTGAAAACTAAAGATTTAAATCTGTTGCAGAGCATAGTTTCAGCCGAGAATAATAAAAAAGAGAAAGCAAATGAATTGATTTCGGATTATTTTATAGACAAGGAAATAAAGGTAATAGATCAATTCTATGTTAATAATTATACAACTTCGATAGGAGAATTAATAAATAAGGATTTTTCTAATTATTTTTTACATTACGAAGTATTAGCAAAGGAAATGTACTTTTCTTTTTTAGTTCCAAAAGATTCGACTTTTGAATATCTAATAACATTAGTATATGGAAAAGAACCAGATGGATGGAAAATACTAGATTTCAATGTTGGTTTTAATTCTATTGATGGGATGAATACAGAACAGCATTTAGAAAAGGCAAAAAAACAATATATGAAAGGAGAGTTAATTTGTGCTTTTTTTAGTGCGTATTATGCTAAAATGTGTTCAAAATCAAGTCAATATATTGTTTATAATAACACGGATGAAATTAGCAATTACTTAAGTAGAATTGAAAATGAACTAAAAAAAACAATTATTTGGCCTATAGAAATAGAAGAAATTAAAACAAAACCAAAAATATTTAATATTGAAGCATTTCAGGCAGAGGAAGGTTTTTACCCAATGATTAAGTACATATCTACGATAAATTTAAATGATACCATTGCACTTAAGGAGGAAAACGAATTAATTCATATATGTATTGGAAAATATTTTAAAGGAATTAAGAGTAATTATTCACATCTTCTATACCGTGTTTTTAAAAATTTACCAAAAAAATCCAAAGAGTTCAGCTATGGATTTATTAAATCCAATAGTCAAGAATAGCTATTGAATTGAACCGCTTTATATATTTTGCCTTTTATATAAAAAACTCTTTGTAACATTAAATGAGTTTATTTATTGAAAATCATTCAAAGCATTTATTATTTAAATTAAAAAACAGAGAGTTTCATTTCAATTTTTATCATGTTATTAATTAATTATATCAAAAAAATAATAGAAAATCGATAAAAAATAGAATAACTATGTAAAAAATGTTATATTTGTGGAAAATTATTTTTTATGAATCCATTAAGTCATCTTGGAAACATACCTGTAAGCTACAGTCAGTTGGCCGTTATATTTGGAAATTATAGATCCCCAAAAGATTTTATAACAAAGCTTGAAAAGTTTGGTTATCTGATTCGTTTAAAAAGGGGATTATATGTTGTTTCGCCTCAAATTACCAACAGGGCTCTTTCAATGGAGCTTATTGCAAACCATCTTTACGGGCCATCATATGTGTCAGCCGAAACGGCCTTGTCTAAATACGGACTTATTCCTGAAAGGGTGACCATCTGCACATCGGTAACACCAAAAAGAATGAAAAGATATGAAAACCCAATAGGTTTTTTTGAATATATAACCGTGCCTGATGAATATTTTTCAATTGGAATAAGACAAAAGCAGGTAAGGGTTTCATTTTTGGAGGAGGCAGCAAACACTAAGTTTTCAGAAAATGAATTTACTGCTTCAAGGCGACCGTACTATAGAATGGCAATGGAACCGGTCATTAGGTATATGCGTCCTCAAAATGAGCTAAACTGCTTTTTAATTGCCAGTCCCGAAAAAGCCCTTTGTGATCTTATTCTTACAAAATCAGGTGTCAGATTACAGTCTGTTAAAGCAGTAAAAGAGTTTTTATTTGAGGATTTAAGATTTGATATGAATGATTTCAAAAACCCCGATATTTCGGTATTTGAGCAGTGTAGCATAAGTGGTTATAAACAAAGGGAATTAAAATTATTAACTGAATATTTCAGAAATGAATCCGGTAATTGAACAAATGCTGTCGCGTTATCGCGTTGACACAGTTAATGACAGGCAAAATGCCATGCATGAAGTAATGCAACAAGTAACTCTGGCTGCACTGTACAGAGCAGGTTTCTTTGATAAGGCAGCTTTTTACGGTGGCACCTGTTTGCGAATATTTTATAATCTGCCAAGATTTTCTGAAGATATGGATTTCTCTCTTTTAGAGAAAAACCCGAATTTTTCAATTGAAGATTATTTTCAATTTATTGAAACAGAATTTAAAGCAATGGGCAGGGAGGTGGAGATTTCGAAAAAAGAAAAATCAGGGGATTCAAAAATTGAATCAGCATTTTTAAAGGATAATACTGATGTTTATAATATTGCTTTCAAAACTGAAAAAACAGTTAAAATAAAAATCGAAGTTGATAAGGATCCTCCTTTAAAATTCCATACAGATTACCGGCTTTTATTGCTGCCCTTTTCATTTAACACAAGGTGCTTTTCTACCTCATCTTTATTTGCTGGAAAAATGCATGCTTTTTTATTCAGAAACTGGAAGACCAGGGTCAAAGGGCGTGATTGGTATGATATGGAATGGTATGTTAGAAATAATCACAAGCTTGATCTAGTTCATCTGAACCAAAGATGTCTGCAAACCGGTCATATTAAAAAAGAGATCAATTTCTCAGAAGTAAAGGAATTACTTCGCGAAAAAGTTCTCAAAACCAATATGGAAAGGGTAAAGGATGATGTACGTCCTTTCATCATATCGCAGGATGAATTAAAAATATGGTCGCATGACTACTTTTTACAATTGGTTGACAGGATGATAGAAAGATGAAATAATTCAATCTGAAAACAAAAAAAGCAGTCCGCAAGAACTGCTTTTTTTTTATTTATCACTACCAACCCCGAAGGTTTAAATATTGAGCGGGGTAAACAAGGCCTCAAATACAAGGTGTTTTACCTACTGTGAGAACGCTCACGCAAAGTTCTTTGTGCCACTACTTATCCAGCCCCGATTTCTTCAATGCCCAAACCGTTGTCTTATAAGCAACAAAGATCAAAAGAGGCCAAGTCAACAACCATATTATAGATTCTGTATACATATCTTCAATTTTTAACTTATAACTTATAATTTATAACTCATAACTCATAACTCATAACTCATAACTCATAACTCATAACTCATAACTCATAACTAATACTTTAGCTCTCCTTCCTCAATCTCTGCCAGATCAATCTTCTTATTATTGATCGATCTCCATGCATACCAGATGTAAGCAATTACAAAAGGCACAGCAAGCGAAACGTAGCTCATAGCCGACAGAGTGTAATGTGATGAAGAGGCATTCTGAATGGTCAGAGAATCCTGCAGGTTAAAAGTTGACGGGTAAAACGCTGTTCCGTTAAAACCTGCAATCAGGAAGAGTGAGAAAACCACCAGAATTACGCCAATACTGACAATCCAGAATGATTTATCGTACTTTTTGGAAATGGCGGTGAACAATCCGTATAATACGGCCAGAACGCCAATCAGGAATAATGCAAGAACCAGAGGCATATCAATGAAATTGTTCAGGTATTTGCCGGCTTCCATGAAAACTGTGCCATCTTCTTTCACTGCAAATCCTTCTTTGGTAATGAGCAATCCCACAAAAAGCAGGAAGAATACAAGGAAAGGTACAGCATTGTAAATGACCTGTTTTACAGAGTTTTTCACAATGGTTTCTTCACTGATGGTCAGAATAAAATATAATGCCCCAAGCACCCTTGACAGGAAGAAAACTGCCAGTCCGAGCGCCAGATTCTGCACATTCAGCGCAGCTTCCAGACCCATACCTTTGTCTTCCCATCTTGACTGGTTAAAGTCATTTACTGAAAACTCCGATCCTGTAAAGAAAGTGCTGATTGCTGCACCGATCAGAACAGTGGCCAGCAAACCGTTGATGAATAAAAATACTTCAAAAGTTTTATGTCCCAGAAAATTATTTGGCTTTTTGCGGTATTCGTAGGATACTGCCTGCAGAATAAATCCGAAAAGAATCAACATCCATACCCAGTAGGCACCGCCGAAGCTGGTCGAATAAAACAGAGGGAAGGATGCGAAAAATGCTCCGCCAAAAGTTACCAGAGTGGTGAAAGTCAGTTCCCATTTTCTTCCAAGAGTATTTACAAGCATGGTGCGTTGGGTATCGGTTTTTCCAACCTGATACAAAAGTGTTTGTCCGCCCTGCACAAATAATAAAAAGGCAAGGATGGCAGCAAGGAGAGAAATAATAACCCACCAGTACTGCTGTAATGCTAAGTGTGATAAAGTTTCAAACATGGTTATTGTCCTCCTTCTTTTGGTCCGATTTTAATTTGTCTGATAAGTATCTTGATTTCGGCAATCAGCAAGACAGTAAACAGTGTGGCAAAGAGCCAGAAGGTCAGCTGAACCGATGAACTGCTTACATGTGAGGTGGCCATTTTAACCGGAAGAATATCCTGAATGGCCCATGGCTGACGACCTACTTCGGCCACAATCCAGCCAAGTTCTGAGGCAATGTATCCAAGGGCAATCGACCAGACGGCAGTTTTTAAAACCAGTCTGTTATTTTCAAGTTTGCCTTTCATATTCAGCCAAAGAATAACCATGAAGAACAAGATGAAGAAAAATCCCAGCATCACCATCACATGAAAACTGTAGAAGGTAAGCGGAATGGGAGGAACAACTTCTTCGGGAGAAGTAAAATAACCGTACCCTATATAATTATAATTTGCTTCAAGTACTTTGCGTGCATTTTCCTGAGTTTTGGTATCGCCAGCTTTTTGGGCTGCTTTGTATTCAATCAGCGCATTGATAGCTGTGCGGCCCTTTTCCATTTTTGAGGCGGTCGATTCTATGCCGTATTTTTCATTTCCATACACCAGATCATTAACTCCGGGCACAAATGAATTAGCATCCCTATTGGCAAGTAATGACAGAACAGTTGGAATCTCGATGCTGAAAATCATGGCGTCTTTGTCATCACCGGTTTGTTTTCCGGGATTCAAAATTCCAAAGGCTACCAATCCGGCACCTTCCTGACCATCATACAAACCTTCCATGGCAGCCAGTTTCATGGGCTGGTGTTTAGCTACCTGATAAGCCGAACCGTCACCTGTAACTGCAATGAAGATTGATGCAAGCAGTCCGAAAACAGCACCCACAACAATACTTTTCTTTGCCATGATAATATGTCGGCCTTTTAACAAATACCATGCTGAAACTCCGACAACAAACAAAGCACCTACAACATAACCCGAGGAAATGGTGTGCAGAAATTTGTTAATTGCAACGGGCGAGAATAACACATCCCAAAAGTTTTCCATTTCGCTGCGAGCGGTATCCGGATTGAATTTCATTCCGGTAGGGAACTGCATCCATCCATTGGCTACCAAAATCCATAAGGCCGAAAGGTTGGATCCGAAAGCCACCAGCCAGCTTGACAATAAATGAAATTTCTTACTGACTTTGTTCCATCCAAAGAACATCACAGCTATAAAGGTTGACTCAAGGAAAAATGCCAGAATACCTTCAACAGCAAGAGGCGCACCAAAGATATCGCCTACAAGCCAGCTGTAATTTGACCAGTTGGTTCCAAATTCAAATTCAAGGATAATTCCGGTGGCCACTCCAATGGCAAAATTGATTCCGAAAATGGTCATCCAGAATTTTGTAATTCTTTTCCACTCTTCATTGCCGGTGCGTACATAAATTGTCTCCATGATGGCCACAATAAACGACAAACCCAGCGTAAGCGGAACAAAAAGCCAGTGATAAATGGCTGTCAGGGCAAACTGCGCTCTCGACCAGTCTACCAGGGAAATGTCTACTTCACTCATTTTTTTTGGGGTTGATTGGTTAATACATTATGTATATAGTCACTTTTTTCTTGATCAGAATCAAAATTGCTGGATAAAAAATTAGGAAAGAAAAATATTTTCAGCACAACAAACATTATAAACAACTTGATGAAAATAATGATCCAAAGCTTTTTGCCTAAAGAGCTCAGGTTTCTGAATCCATCGGTGTACAGACTGATAAAACTCTTAAAAAATTTCTTCACACTGTCAGGGTTTATAATTTGTTATGAAGGCAAATCTAATAATTAAGTAATTAAATACCAAATTTATTTATATTTTTTTTTCAACGAAAGGATAGAGTTGTTTAATTAATTGAAGATAAATAGTTTGTAGTTAAATTGTTTGTATCAAAATGCAGTCGTTTTTGTTCTTTATTCTGAATAATTTAGTAGTTCACTGCAGTAATCTCAGCAACATATTTCCCGAACAATCCTTTTTTAATTATAGTTACGAAGTATTTTTTCTGATTTTTATAAGTGTAGTAGTACATGTAATTTTTGAATCCTGAGTTGATTTCTTTTATATCATTCACTTTATACTGTTCCTTTATCAGATTTTCAAATGCAGCACGGTTTTTTCTTTTTTGGTTTACTAAAACAACCTTTGTACATACTGTATCCACAATCCATCGGCTGTATTTGATGGGCCCCAGACTGTCAGGTCCAATAAAAGTATTCTCGAAACTGGATATGGCATTGTTTACAAGGGAATCGGCATCTGCAATGCATTTCTGATAAATCACGGTTCTTTTTCCCGGTACTTCAATTTCTTGTGTGTAAAAATTAGCTTTCCATTTGAATTCAGGCATGGGTAAATTTTTATCCTGGGCACAAACGATCAGTGAAAATAAAAATGAAAACAACAAAATGATGTACTTCATGTTTTTGGTTTCTTAACTACAAAAATACTATTCTTTAATCAATTTACACAGTGATTATAGGTTTTAGTGTAATTTTGAATAATTTTGCAAAGAAACCAATTTACTAAGAATGAAAACTATAATTGCCGTTTTGCTTTTTATTGCAATTCAAACTTCCTATTCTCAATCAATACTTGTGCAGCCATATATTCAGGATAACCAGACCACATCCGTCAGAATAATGTGGGAGACCGATTCGGGAACCGAAAGTGTCGTTTATGCTGGTGATGTGGATCCCGATAATGCCTATACCGGAGTTAATTACTCTGGTGGAACAACCTCAGTGGTTCATGAAGTACTTATTGACGGATTGCAGCCCGATACCAGATATTTTTATTATGCAGTTACCGGTTCAGCAGTTTCTGATACTTTCAGCTTCAGAACTTTACCCGAAGGAAGCGCCAATCCTGTTACCCGCATCATTGCCATCAGCGACTGCCAGTACGATAGCAGTGAACCGGGTAAGCTTTCTGAAACTGTAAACCAGGGAATAATAAATTATTGCACCAATGAATTCGGCTCTGTAAATATTGAAGAAAATATTGATCAGGTTTTGTTGGTTGGAGACAATGTAAATACAGGATTGCTGATCAGTCAGTGGAGGGATGAATTTTTTGCCAATATTACCAACCTTGGCTCAAGGGTAAGTCTGTTGCCTGTGATTGGTAATCATGAGGGAAATGCCTCAAACTATTTCACATATTTTTATCTTCCGCAAAATGGTACTCCCGGGTTTGAAGAACATTGGTATTACAAGGACATTGCAAATGTCAGAATAATTGGTTTTGATTCTAACACTGCCTATCAGAATATTATTCAGCTTGGCTGGTTAAGCGCAGTTCTTGAAGCAACCGGAAATGATGACAACATTGACTTTGTAATTTTTATGGAGCACCATCCCGAGCTTTCTGAAATGTGGATTGCCGGTGAAACTCCCTTTGCCGGTCAGGTTCTCGACAGTCTGGCTGCCTTTTCAGACGCCACCGGCAAACCGTCCGTATTTTTGTTCGGTCATACCCACGGCTACTCACGCGGGCAGATGAAAAACAGCAAAGTGCTTCAGGTAAATGTGGCCACTGCTTCGGGTTATCTTGATTTGTGGGGAAGCACCCCGCAGGCCGATTACACCGATTTTAACATCAGCTTCGACGAATATGGCTTTATGGTTATTGAAACAACATCGGGCGAAAACCCGCAGATGACCATCAAGCGCATCACCCGCGGCGACACGGAGATTTTATATAATAACTTGCTTCAGGACAGTGTGCTTTTAAGGCCAGTTATTGCTGAAAATATTCCTCCGGCATGCATTTTTCCCATTGGTGGCGGAGATGTCCATCCCGATTGCATCAAACTGCATGTTAGTCCGTTTGAATCTTCGGGCGATGAAGTGGGCGCAGTGCAGTTTATGGTTTCCAAAAGTTATGATTTTTCTACTGTCATTTTTGACATCTGGAAACACACCGAAAACTGGTATTATGATGCCAACACCCTTGACGGGGATACTTTGTATAAGCAGGAAATTAGCGGACTTGATGAATTTATCACCTATTACTGGAAAGCCCGTTACCGCACACAAAACCTCGACTGGACTGAATGGTCGGCGGTTGACTCATTTAATACTGTTGAGTCGCTGAATACAGGCAATTTAATAACCAATCCCGGCGCTGAGGATGGAATTAACAACTGGACTGTGGCGACCGGAATACTCGAATCACTGACTGACGGCGAGTGTGCGGGAACTTCACCCAACAGCGGGACTTATTATTTCGGGATTGGCGGACTGTGTACCGAAAGTGCATACGCCGAGGCCTATCAGGATGTGGATGTGAGCATGTTTGCAGCCCAAATTGATGCCGGAGAGGATTTTGCCAATTGGGGAGCGTATATGTCGGATTATGCTTATTTGGATATTCCGGCCATCCATGTTTCTTTTTATGACGGAGATATGAATCTTTTGGCTTCAACTGCAGATATTGAAGGAAACACAACCTCATGGACTTTATATCAGGAAACAACAGCCATTCCGGCCAACACCCGCACCATCAGGTTTACTATGAGCGGCACCCGCAATTCAGGAACCGACAATGACTCCTATGTGGATGATATTTTCCTGACAGTTTCAACCTCTGAACCCGACTGCTGGCATTATGCAAATAACCTGTCAGTGGAAAAAGTAAATGAAACGCAATTTTCAATTTATCCAAACCCCGCAAACGATTTACTCATTGTCAATTCAAAAGGCATAACCGAAAAAAGCACTATTTATTTAACCGACATCACTGGTAAAACTATTTTGAAGAAAGCAATGAATACCGATTCTTCAAAAATAGATATTTCCACCATAAACACCGGTTTGTATTTTGTAGTTGTTGAAAGGGAAGGGGAACGGGTTTTTGTGGGGAAGGTGGTTGTGGAGTAGTTTCAGAATTTAAGTTTTTTAATTACTTCTGATTTTAAATGACCAAGATGTTTTTTAATTATTGTCCAGACAATTGAAGAATCAATAGAATCGTAGGTGTGGATCAGTCTGTTTCTGAATCCAATTATTTTGTGTGCATTTTCTATGGGCTGTTGTGGAAATAATTTGCCAAAATGATTCAGGGCTTCGCCAATTATTCCAAGTTGACGTTCGACAGCACTCTGGGTTTTCAAATCAAGTAAATACTCGTTGTAATCATTCGTGTTTTCAGTAAATTGTTCAATTAACTCAATTGCCTGCAATACATCAGACAAGTATTTTTTGGCTTGATCCGTCATAAATAAGAATTTTTGTTGCTTCGATATTTTTTTTCAAAAAGGGATTTTTTATTGAAGAAGTTGTCAACAAATCAACTTTTCTGCTGAAAAAAACCTCAAACAAATCCCATAATGAAATCAGTTTTTCACCACGTTCAATGGGGTCAGGATCATCAATCTCAACAATCAAATCAATATCGCTTTTTTCTTCATCAAATTTATCAGTTGTGGATGAACCAAAAGCAAATAAAAATTTCACATTATGATTGCGGCAAATTGTTTTAAATCCCTTTTTATTTATTGATATTTTATCCTTTATTACCATATTTCAAAAGTAACTTTTTTTTAATCTATTTCAAATGGTTTCGCCCGAAAAACCATTTTAAAGAAAACGATGAAATCAGAATCCTCAAAAATAGATATTTCCACCATAAACCCCGGTTTGTATTTTGTGGTTGTTGAAAGGGAAGGGGAGCGGGTTTTTGTGGGGAAGGTGGTGGTTGATTAATTAAAACGCAAAGGTCGCAAAATTAAGGCGCAAAGGACGCAAAGAAAAAATCAGTTTTTATCTTTGCGTCCTTTGCGATTCTATTAATTTAAATGCTTCGCGCCCTTTGCGTTTAAAAAGATTACTCCCCAAAAAACCTCTTAACCTCCGACTCAAACGCCCTGTCAACTGCCTTACCGTCGCGTGTACGGGCCAGTCCGCCGCCAGCTGTTTCCTTATAATCCCGGTTGAGCTTATTTCCAACTTCTTTCATGG
Organism: Bacteroidetes bacterium GWF2_38_335; assembly: GCA_001769535.1. Classification (GTDB taxonomy): domain Bacteria; phylum Bacteroidota; class Bacteroidia; order Bacteroidales; family GWF2-38-335; genus GWF2-38-335. Next base: position 326,314 of record MEOH01000016.1, on the reverse strand, counting down.
TAAGCACTACTTCGTCGGGTGAGATATACGACTGCACTCCGCTCAACGCCATCATGGATGCCGTTATGGCTGCCGATGCAAAAATCCCGTTTCGTTTGACGCATGGCACTTCTACCAGTCCGGCCACCGGATCGCATATAAGTCCGAGTGAGTTTTTAATTGCCAGAATAAATGAATGGATGATCTGATCAATATCACCATCCTCCATATAAGTAAGCGCTGCTGCCGCCATGGCTGCCCCAACGCCAATCTCGGCCTGACAGCCGTAATCAGCTCCGGCAGTAGTCACATCATTGAACATGATCATTCCAAAAAATCCGGAAACAAGAATGGATTCAAACAGCTTTTTTTCATCGGGATTTGCAAGTTCCATGTAAGCTTTCAATACACCTGGAAGTATTCCGCACGACCCGGCAGTGGGACAAGCCACGATGACACCGCTTTTTGCATTGATCTCGTTTACTGCCACGGCATAAGCTGCAGCCCGACCGTAAATATTGTCAAAAAGCTTGTTTTTCCCAACGTAGGAATTCAGTTTGCGTGCATCGGCACCGGTGAGTTTAAGAAGTGAAAGCTGATTGTCTGCAATGCCCTTTTCAACCGATGATTCCATTATTTTCCAGTAAGATGCAGTTTGTCTGAAAATGGCTTCTTTTTCGGAACCCTGGAGTTTCATTTCGGTATCAAGAATAAAGTCAATAAGTGAAAGATCTGATTTTTTGATGTAATCAGAAAGCTCCTCAAAGGAATTGAAGGGCAGTGAGGTTTTTTTCTTTTTGTTTTCACTTACCGGATAAATGGATGCCACACAGACTGCGTTTGGAGTGGATTTTCCTGCGGCCGTACTAACCACTTCATTGTTTACAAGGAATGTTTCTTCTTTTCCGTTGATGGGCAAAGAAAGTTTGCTGTTGATGTATCGCACCTCCACATTTCCACCTCCAATGGAAAATCCTGTGATGGTATATTTTTCTTTTTCTGTGGTGACGATTATTTCGGCAATGTTGCTGTTGTGTTCGCTGGAATATTTATCATCTTCATCGGTTGTTCCCCTTAGATATCCTTCAAAAGAGGCAGTACATTCAGGAAAAGTAATTCCGTTTTTCTTTAGAAAATCAGGATCGCCATGGTCAAGCATTCCATCTGCATCGGTTGCAAATCCGTAAAGTCCGCCGCCCAAAGCCGACGGAGTCTTATGTCCGGGCCCGGTATCCCTGAATGATCCCAGCAGTTTAACAGCGATGCTTTTCACGTTATCCCCGCCGGCATTCATTTTTCCGATGATGATATTGCGGGCAATCTGACCAATTTTATTGGCTCCCGCTGTGTGCGAGCTTGACGGGCCTACCATTGACGGACCAACAATATCGAATACGCTCATGGGCCTGATGTATTGATGGAGATATCTCTCAAAATCATCCTTGAGCGAATTGATTTTAGAAATGCTGATTTTGGAATCAAAACGGCTTGTGCTGATGAAAAGCGATTTAACCCTTTTGTCACGTGTGCGGATGTACCAAAGCTCGGAATATACCGGAATCAGATCATGCTGGTTGTAGGTTTCAATGATATTTTTGATTACTGTGAGCAGCGATGAATTGGCACTTTTTACGGTAATCTCGGAATATTCTGGTTTTTCGGTGTATTCAAAGGGGAGAAACTGATCATGATGGTTTGAAAATTCTTCAATGGCACTGTCCAGATCGGGTATTTTTAAATGATTATAATTGTCGGATGTGATGTCTTTATTGAAGATTGTGAGCATGTAGTTTTTCTCCCTACTTGCGGCCATGCGGTAAAGAGTATAGGGCTGAAGCTGAAAAGGAGTAAGAGATAAAAACGATGATTTAAGTTTTTCAAAATCAAAAGGGTGCAGAATGTGTTCGGTAAGAACTTCTTTGGAATGCTTGAAATTGGTTCTTTCAGAACTGCTTACAATATTAACAAAAGTATCTTTGAAATTACCCAGGTCGTTTTCATGAATTTTATCACTGCAAATTGCCGGTAGCAAATTATATATATTTTCCTTCATGTATTTTTCTTTCAAACCTAATGGATTTTTTCAGAAAATACAACATGTTAATAATAAATGAAGGAGTTTGATTCTTACAGTTTGATACCTATGACCAGAATGTCATCAACCTGGTCGTTGTAGCCCATCCATTTTTCAAGGAATTGTTCATGTTTTTTCTTCTGTTCGGAGGAGGGTAAATCTGAATATCCGACCAGCAAATCCCTGAATTTCTTAAGTTTTAATTTATATCCGCGTTCACCTCCAAATTGGTCGGCGTAACCATCCGACGACATAAAGATCATTGTACCGGGATCATATTCAATTACATGTGGAGTAAATTTTATTTCCTCAGCACGGTCGTAAACGCCAATTGGAAAGCGGTCACCCCTGATTATTCTGAGGTTTTTATTTTCATCAACAAGATACAATGGGTTTATAGCACCTGCAAACTCAAGTTTATTGGCTGATTTATCAACAGAACAGATGGTTATATCCATTCCGTCGGTAATTTTGAGAGCACTGGATTTTTTAAACAAGAGATTTACCTTCCGGTTCAGCTCATTCAGGATATCAGCAGCATGAACTATTCCGTGGTCATTGACAATTTCATCCATGAGGTTGTAGGCGAGGATGGAGAGGAAGGCGCCCGGAACACCATGTCCTGTGCAGTCAATGGCAGCAATGACATCAATGTTGTTTTTTCGTCCGGCCCAGTAAAAATCCCCGCTGACCAAAAATTTTGGTTTGAAAATCACAAAATAATTTCCAAACATTTCGTTGAGTTGTTCTTCGGATGGAAGTAAAATGGCCTGAATGCGTTTGGCATACATCAGACTGTCGGTAACGTCGCTGTTCTTTTTCTCAAGCAGTTTGTTGATATTGTCAAGCATGTCGCGCTGTGCAGCAATTTCCTCATTTTGGGCGTTGATTTCAGCGTTTCGCTGCATGATCTGGTTGTTCTGGAACTCAAGCTGGTCCTTTTGTTTGCTGATTTCTTTGGTGCGTTGCTTAACTGTTTCTTCAAGTTTAATTTTTTGTTTTTTCAGTCTTCTTGTGTACAAATGAACAATTAAAAAGATGATTAACACCGAAAGAATAAAATAGCCGGCAAAAGCCCAGAAAGTGCGGTACCACGGGGCAAGGATGGTAAATCGGTAGGTGGCTTCCTGACTGATAATTCCGTAGATATTTTTACATCTCACCCTGAAAATGTACTCGCCTTCGGGAAGGTTGGTGTACTCTTTTTTAAACTCATCAGTCCAGGGTGTCCAGTCGGGATCATAACCTTCAAGAAAGTATTGATAATGCAAGTATCCCTTGGTCTCAAAGGATGTGGCAGTAGCAACAAAGTTGATGGAGTTGTTTTTGTAGTCGAAAGTTCTTATAAGCTCAGCGGGCTGTTCAAATGAAGGGTTTTTTGTTTCCGGATCGAAATAATTGCCGTAGAAAATAATGGAATCATTTCCCAATTGGACTTCCCTGATCAATGCAAAAAATGTTTCCTGCAGATGAAACTTGTGTTTTTTATTGTATTTAACAACACCTTCACCCGAAACAAACCAAACATAGCCCTGCTCATCGGGAAAAATAATTTCAGGTTTAGTCAGCACCTGGGCAATGCGGTGGAATAGCTTATTATCTGATACAAATTGGTTATCTTTTTTGAAAATATTGGTAATGCCCGAATTGCCATCACCATCAAGAAACCTTGACCAGTAGGAGTTTTCATTTTCTGCTTCCAGTCCGGTACACAAGGTTTTAAAAAATGTTTCATCTCTGTTTTTTAGTTTTTCATAAGGAACAAATTTTACTTTCTTGCCTTGTTTTTCGATTCCATAAAGACCTTTTGTTCCGTTAAGTATAACAACATCATCGTAGAAATTGGCCACGCGGGTGTCATTGATTTCAATTCCATCTTCGAGGCCATATTTTTTAACATGTATGTTAAAGGTGTCCAGAGTTCTGTTATTATAGAAATCATATACCCTGATCAAACCCTGATATTGAGTGCCAAGCCACAGGTCACCGTTTTTTTCTTCGGCAATAGATACAATTTCCTCATTTACATCAAGATAATAGTTTTCAATAAATGCCGAAGACAGGTCGCCATTTTGAAAATGAATTGAAACAAGACCGTCTTTCAATCCGAGAAATATTCTGTCTTTGTTGAATTCTGAGCGAAACAGGCGATAAACAGGTTCGGCTTTGATCAGGTGTCTTATTTTTTTGTCATAAATCAGGAAAAGGCCCTGACTTGTACCCAGAAGCAAACCTTCACCTATATCCAGTATTTCCCAGCATTGATCCATGAAATTGTCCACGAGTTGAAACCGGTTTGAAAGTGAGTCGAAGCAAAATACACCATAATCGGTTGCAAGATATAGTTCCCCTTTATTGCGGGCGATGGCTCGGGGAAATCCCTCGAATCCATAGGACTGGTCATAAAAAGTGAAAGGCAGTTGCAGATCAATTCTTGAGATGCCGTCGGCTGCTGCAACCCAAAGTGCTTCAGAATTATCAAGAAACAAATACTTAATATTTTGGTTATTTAGTCCGGAAGTCTTGTCAACCACCTGCTCCAGTTTCCCATTCAAATTATAAATAAAAACACCAGAATACAATGTGGCAACAGCAATTCTGTTTCCGGGAAGCGGTATGCCGTGATAAATACTTCCGGCAAGCATCTGGTCTTCCTTTTCAAGCTGAAATTTCTTAAATCTTTCAGATTCATTGACAGCATCGGGACTAAATAAAAAAGTGCCTGATTTTTTGGAGCCGATCAGGATTTTGTCTTTAAAACAAGGAATCATGAAAAAAACAGGCTCTCCCCCAAACTGTTCACCACCCGGAACAGGAATAAAATCTTTCCCGTTGAATTTTTCAAGTCCGCTTTTCTTCCTGATTATATAAAGTTCACCGTAAACATGGTATGACAGATGAGCATTGAGTTCCGGTTCAAAGTCGAAAGTGGTGATTTTATTGTTTTTCCAGAGAAAAGCTCGGTTAAAGGAGAAAAAGAATACCCCGTATTTTGTGCAATAAGTGTTCCATATATCCCGGAAATCAAGTTTGTTGGGGTCTTCAACATATTTCAGTAGTGAAATGTATTGCTGTCTGCCCAAATAATCAATTTCGATATACCCGAATTCTTCCTTGGCTCCGATATAAATCCTGTCATTTTTATCAATGTCCAGGGAACGGACAGTAGATTGGTTGGTGGTATATAGCGTTCTCCAGAATTCACCGTCATAGGTGATTATACCTTCGGCATTTCCGAAGTACATGATTCCTCGTTTGTCTTGTGTAATTGCCCACATCTGCGAGCTTCCCATATAGTCTTTTCGGGTGTAATTAATAACATAAGGCAAGCCTTGTCTGGGTTGGGCAATCAGATTAATTGCCGGTCCCAGAAGCAGAAAGGTAAATATAAAAATAATCAGTCGCCTCATAAGATTTATCAAATATAGGAATATGATGGGTATTGAACAATTTTTGTTTGAAGAAAATGATTTGAAAATGATATTTGCCTTCCGACTTCCGGCCTCGATTTCTAACTCCGCTCATTAAAATCCCTAAAAAAAACAATGAACCCCAAACCCCAAACCAGAAACCAGAAACCAGAAACCCCAAACTCATAACTCATAACTCATAACCCATAACCATCCTCAATTCCTCTTATCCACCCCCCACATCAACTTATTCCTGATGGTTGAGAAGAAACTTTGTCCGGGCAACCGAACCATCCTGATCTCAAAATCGGCTTTCTGAATAGTCAGTTCAACGGTTGAATCAAAGACTTCTGATCGGTAATCGAGTGAGGCAAGGAAATTGATGGTACGGCCTTCCATTTTTAGTTTTAGGACATTGTTGTCGGAAACTACAATCGGACGAACAGCCAGCGAATGAGGAGCAATCGGAGTGATTACAAAATTATTTGAGTTGGGCATGACGATGGGGCCGCCGGCGCTTAAAGAATATGCGGTGGAACCGGTCGGAGTGGAAATGATCAAACCATCGGCCCAATATGAGTTAAGAAGTTCATCGTTCATGTAGGCGTGTATGGTCACCATGGATGAGGTGTCGCGTTTGTGAACGGTAATTTCGTTTAAAGCGTAATTGAAATCTGCAAACATGTTGTTCGAGGAGGTCATTTCGAGCAATGACCTGTTTTCGATGCTGTGTTTTTTTGCGAAAATGGCATCAAGGGCATGCTCTATTTCTTGATGCGGAACGTTTGCCAGAAATCCCAGACGGCCAATGTTTATTCCGATTATCGGAATTTTTTTGTTGCGCACATACGATACCGATTCAAGAAAAGTACCGTCACCACCTATGCTGAACATGAAATCGAGGGATTTATCAATCTGGGTATGCTTGGTGAAAGTGCCTTCAATCTCTGGATCAAATTTGATTTCATCTTTGAGATAGTCGTAAAACGGCTTATAAATTTTCACGTTCACATCCTTTTTAACCAGACGATTAAATAATTTATATACCGCGTCGTGGTATTTTTTTTCAAATGGTCTTCCGTAAATGGCAATATCCATAGTTTTCAGTTTATATTGGCATGGCAAAATGCAAAAATACTCCTTTTTCTCCTTTTTTGTTCACCGAAAAATCAATTCGCATCACTCTGTCATAATAGGTTACGAAATCGAGGCCCAGTCCGTATGAATACAAAAACTCATCCAGCATTCCCTGACTGCCAGCATATTTGTCCTGCACATATCCGCAGTCGAAAAAGGCATTGGCGTAAATGGCGTAGTGGACTTTCGAAAATTTTGAAAAGGGAATAAATTTAAAGTCCTTAATTTTTTTCGGTAAAATTTCAAATTTGAAGTTGTTCTGCATCATGATAAAGTCATTTCCGTCAACCACGTAATATTCATATCCTCTCAGATAATAGCCATATCCCAGGGCTTCCTGAATGAAATAGGGCTGTTTTTTATTAAGTGATTTTTTTGCAATCAAGCCAGCGGAATGAAAGAACTTTTTACTTAAGGGCAGATAATTTTTAAAATCGGCAAGGATGAAAGCCAGATTGTATTTTTCATCTGTAAAATACTTGTAATCGGCTGTGAGCCTGAAATAATGTCCTTTCAAAGGATAAAAAACATAATCGCGTTTGTCGTGCAAAAAAGCAGCTGATGTTTTCAGATAGGTTTGGTCGGTGCTGCCGTTCAGAAGATAGTTGGCATTTAAAACGGAAACTGTATCAGCGGTTTGCGTACGGTTAAAACCCATGAACAAAAGAAACTGATTGTAGTGGTTTCGGCGGTATTTGAGCAGCAGATCGTAATCGAGGATCTCTTTTACAAAACTGTTGTCATCCCTGAAATAGACCAGTTCATTGTTTATAGCAGAATAAGCAATTTCGTGCTGTCTGAAATATGCGATTTCAGTTTCAAAGCCAAAACGTTTGTTTTTATCAACACCCGGATTTCCGTATGCAAGGGCAAACTGTTGTTTGTACCCGTAACGCAGCTTGGCTTTCAGATATTCCCTTCGTCCTCTGAAATTGTATTGTGTGACTGAAATTCCATAATTGATCCTATCCATGTAATCGCCCTGCAGCCATGAGTTGATGTTGCGGTCGGCATGTTCGAGGATTGGGTAGGGCCAGAGGTACCAGCGTTCTTCAACCGATATTTTAATGGTGAGATTCATCGATTGTGCGCTATCAGAAATTTCAATAAAAACGAAATTAAACAGAGATGTGTTGATGAGATTTTCCTTGCTTTTTTCAAATTCGGCTTTCAGCTCTTCCCTTGTGTATTCCTTGTTGACCACAAAAGTGAGTTCGCGCAGTATTATGGATTCTTTGGTGCGTTTGTTGCCATCAATGATTATTTTTGAGATAGCAATATTTTGGGAATAAATAATTGATGCGGAAAAAATCAGCAGAAAAAAAACGATGATCTTATTAATATCAGTTTTTCCTTTTAACATTTGATGTTTTGGGCATTAAAGGTGTAAAACTAATATTATTTGGTGGAAAATGAAATTTGGGAGTTTTAAATATGAATTCTATCCGCAAAGCGGATAAACAATATTAGCCATGGGTGTTAACCCATGGTAAATAATCGGTATTTTATCAGAACCCGTGGACGGGTTCAATAAACATTCAAACATTCAAATATCTCAGGTATTTTCAAATTTGTAAAATGTGAAAGGTTTAAAATGAACAAATAATAATAACATTGAAAATAATTGATTTCATTTAGTTGAACCCGATGACGGGTTCTTTTTTTGACGCATAAATTACCACAGATTTCATCTGTGGCTATTATTGTTTAACCCTTTTAGGGTTTTATGTTGTTCTAAGAAAGAAAATCTGACAAAAAAACAAAACAGTATCTTATTGCAGTGCTTCCAGGATACTCATAATTCATTTCGGTATAGTGCTATTTTATTTCGAAGTAACCTGAAGTTATTTTGTCTCCATTCGGATATTTTAAAATGTATTTATATTCCCCTTTTTCAAGCCCATCAATATAAACCTGGCTATATCCAAATATAGAACGTATTTCTAACTCATTTGCCGGACTATCAAACTTCAACTTTTTTGCATTACTTTCATTTGCATAAGGAGATGTAATATCTCTTGCATCAATAATTAAAGCATTTACATGAAGAGGATTGCTTATATTAAAAATCCACTTTTCGTATTCTTTTTCTTTTCCTAAAAATTTTCCACGTTTCAAATACTTAATTTTTTCTCCTGGATTTGTATGAATATAGTATATGCATTCTTTATCAAAAAGATCACTCATATATTCCTGGTCATGCTCAATTAAATATTTTCTTTCATAAATCCTTTTTATACCATTACTTCCTTTTTTCTTTACTACAAGTGTTGCTTTTCTATCATTAAAACGATTTGTGCTAAAAGTAAAAAAGAAATGTGCGGAATTGTTGTCTGTAATTATTGAATCTATTATTGGGTCTTTTTCAGGTAATGCATCACCATATTTATTATACTTGTAAATTGTTTGTCTATCAGAAAATAAAATACCCGAGTCCTCTGTGGCAGAAAAGATACTTTTATCAGATGGGTAAAAGCCCCCCTGTTGCCATAAAAATTTAAGATTCTTATCAGTTTTAGTAACAGAAAACTGTTCAAATAAATAATACCCACTGTCTTTTGCTAAAGTCATATCCCAGGGATCACACTTAAAAACATTGAATTCTTTTTTATCTATAATTTTCCCATCATCATCAATTGTATAAAAGACAGGAAAAGCTCCTGACCTGTCGCAGTCCCGAATCCTGACAAGCCATTTGTTATTTGCCAGTTTTATTAAATTACTTGGATAATCTGACATACATTCGCCAAAGGTTTTTGTCCATTTGACATTTCCTTGATCATCGGTTTTAACTACTACAGGCTTATATTCTCCAAGACAAGCTCCTCCTGCAGGTCTATAACCATACAAATATAGCTTCTCAGGATGTATAGGAACTTGATAATAATTATTATACGATCCTCCAATTGTATAAATGTATTTTTTTGATAACTGTTCTTTGCTTAATTCATATAATGCACATTTACATCTAAAACAATTATTTCCAATCATCATATAACCCCCATCATCTGTTTCGAAAACATTACTTGTTCGAATATTTTGTCCTCCACCACTGAACCAGTTTGAACTGTTAACCTCTATACTATCACCGAAAGAAGTATCTGTTTGCGGAGGGCGCATTATTTCCACTTGTGGGTCAAATGTATCAAAAACAGTGCTTTTAAGCCAAAGAGGTTTGCCATCAGCGGAAATTTTTAATAATGAAAATGAGGCATTTAATAACAAGATAAAACTTCCATCCTTACATTCATAAATATCAGAAGGTGTAGCTTTCTTTAGAAATTCAGATTTTTTTATACCAGGAATTGTGTCCCTATCAAAATAAATTTCCCATTGCAGATTACCATTAATATCCAATTTTGTCACTCTTCCATGAATTGTGCAAATTAAGCCATTATCACATGTTTGTTTTATCACTCCTTGGTTAGGATTTGTACTAGCCGAATATTCAAAATTTTTATTAAAAACACTCTTCACCCATTCAATTTGATTGGACGAATTAACTTTAAATAGTAAACTTCTACCGGGCGAATATGGGTAACCTAACTTCGAATAATCTGATCTTTCAATACAACATAGATCATCTACTTTTTTTGAAAAATCAAAAATATTAAAAGAACTATCAATAGCACAATAAAAAAAAGTCACTAAATAAGCAAAGCCCCCGTCTTTCAACCCAGTAATTGCACGTACAACAGGACTAAAAGATTTATCTTCTGTAAATAAATTTGTATGGTAAAAGGATTTGTTTATTGTATCCTGTGAAAAAAGAACAGAACTATAAATAACAAGGATTAATAATACAAATACCTTCATGAAATTAATGCATTTATGTATTGGGTATTAAAGGAGTAAAGGTATCATTTTTTTGAATATTTGGAAATAATATGGAGTAATTTATGGCTTTTATCATAGCAATGGATTTAAAACTTTATACAAGTGTTTCAAAATTGTAATAAACATAAAAAATTATTACATTTGCATAAATGATCATATTATATGGGAACCAGAGATATTCTTAAAGAGATAAAAAAACTTCCTGTAAGCAAAAGAATGCTTATTGTTGAAAAAACATTAAAAGCTATCAGGGAAAGCGATACCAAAAGAAAAATGGTCAAAGCATCTGAAAAACTGTTAAAGGACTATAAGAGCGATGGTGATCTGACCGCATTTACTTTACTTGATTATCAGGAATTTTATGAAACAAGGTGAAATTTGGCTGATTTGTCTGGATCCAACAGTCGGAGCTGAAATCAAAAAGACAAGGCCAGCTGTAATTGTAAATGATGATTCTCTTGGAAAATTACCTTTAAAAGTTATTGTACCTCTTACCGATTGGAAGTTTAACTATGAAATAGCCCCCTGGATGGTAAAAATTTTACCTGATAACAATAACAACCTTGTCAAAATATCTGCTGCTGATTGTTTTCAGGTACGATCATTATCTGAAGAAAGATTTGTGAAAAAAGTTGGTAAGATTAGTTTTGAGAATATTGAAGAAATTAAAGAAGCACTGTCAAAGGTACTTTCTATAGATAGATTATGATAGGGTCGGATTTTGTTTCTGGTTTCAATTCAACTCAAGACATACTATTTATCAAATATTCAAAAAATTCAACAAAGAATCCAACCGTTTCTGATAAAAATCGCCCATCTCATCGTTTTCTGAAAATGTGGCTGAAATGTTATAATTGTACCGTTCTAATGTTTTAAGAATGGAGTTGATGTCCATGGTGTTGACCTTGATGGTGACAAACATTTTATAGGAATCAACAGGTGTGGAAATGTATAAACTGACAATCTTTGCTCCGTTGCTTTCAACGATCTGGGAAATTTCGGACAGGGAATAATCGGTAATGTTCATCTCCAGAACAATGATTCCGCCTCGGTTTTCGACAGCAGTGATTTTGGCAAAACATTGAAGTAAATCCTGCAAAATGATAACCCCAAGGTAATTGTTCTTTTTGTCAAGAACAGGAATGACGGTAATCTTTAACCGCGAAACCATTTCAATGACCTCATAGACATGTTGTTCATCATAAACAAAGGGGTTTATCAGGTTCAGTTTGTGATTACCTATGGGCGTGTTGGGTTTGTTCAAATCGTATATGTCGTTTTCGGAAATCAGTCCGAGCAACTCTTTTTCATTGACAATGGGCAGGTGCGATACCTTGAAAATCTCCATCCAGTGGAGGGCATCTTTTCCTTTATCGCTTGTGCGTATTGCGGGAACAACATCTGAAATTAAATCTTTTGCCAGCATAAATTTTATATATTTGCAATCTTAAATCAATCAGTTATGACCAGATTATCGGTAAATATAAATAAAATTGCAACAATACGTAATGCAAGAGGCGGAAATATTCCGAATGTTTTACAAGCAGCTATTGACTGCGAACGCTTCGGAGCCCACGGAATCACAGTGCATCCCCGTCCGGATGAACGCCACATCCGCTACAGCGATGTGTATGAAATCCGCCCCAAAATCACAACTGAGTTTAATATTGAAGGTTATCCAAACAGGAAATTTTTGGATTTGGTGTTGGATGTTAAACCTCATCAGGTAACACTGGTTCCCGATCCGCCCGAGGCACTCACCTCAAACGCCGGCTGGGATACCATTGCCAACAAGGATTTTCTCATTGATGTGATCAAAGAATTCAAGAACGCAGGCGTCCGTACTTCCATATTTATTGATACCAATTTAAAAAACATTGAAAACGCCTCCCTCACCGGCACCGACCGTGTTGAACTATACACCGAGCCCTATGCTGCCGAATATCCGATTAACCAGTTGAAAGCGGTGGCACCTTTTATTGGTGCTGCCAAAAAAGCCCATGAAGTGGGATTGGGCATCAATGCCGGTCACGACCTGAGTCTGGAAAATCTGAAGTATTTCAACGACATGGTGCCCCATCTGGATGAAGTGTCCATCGGCCATGCATTGATTTCGGATGCGTTGTACTTTGGATTGGAAAATACTATTCAAATGTATTTGAAATTGTTGGAAAAAATTTAGCTGTTCATTTGAAATAATTTGTATTTTTAAATTAATAACTATTATCGGGTAATTTAAATGATAGAAATCCCTTTTAAAGACCGTCATCCGATAGTTATCGGATGCGAGGAACGAAGCAATCTCCTTATAGAGTTTACCAACATTATTAGAAGATTGCTTCGCCGCATAAGCCTTTTGCAAAATGAAAAATCTTGGCAAGCGTCTCGCAATGACGTATTTAACAAGATGATTAAGCATGGTTTTGTATTAGTAACACCATATGAAAGTAAAATAATTATAAACAAAAAAGCGGAAACAAATATTATCGTCCACGCCATTTTGGACTGTCGTCAAAACCCCGAATCAATAACAATAAAATAAATCATGACCCTCTTCCACAGAAAATTCGGCAATGGTCCGGCCATGATTATACTGCATGGGCTGTATGGCTCGTCGGATAACTGGTATTCAGTGGCGAAAATTCTGGGAGAAAAATATGAGGTTTTTGTTCCCGACCAGCGAAATCATGGTCAGTCGTCACATTCCGATGAGTTCAGCTATGACCTGCTTGCCGAAGATTTGAAAAATTTCATGGATGAGCAGAGTATCGAAAAAGCCATCATTGTTGGCCATTCCATGGGAGGGAAGGCCGCCATGAACTTTGCCCTGAAATATCCCGAAAAGATCAATGCGCTGATCATTGTGGATATCTCACCGCGAAATTATCGTGAACACCGGAATTTCAATATGCTGGCCGGGCACCATCGTGACATTTTGAACGCTATGACAGAAATGGATCTTGCATCGCTTAAAAGCAGAGAAGAAGCCGAAAAAATCATGTTCAAAAAGTTCCCCGATGAACGGCTCACAAACTTTTTGCTGAAAAACCTGAAAAGGACCAGAGAGGGGAATTTTTACTGGGCATTGAATATTGACTCCATTTCAAAAAACATGGAAGAAATATTATCAGGATTTTCTGAGGAAGAAATTAAAAGCAAAACCGGAATTACCGGCTTTCCTGTATTGTTCATGAAAGGTGAACTATCAAGCTATCTTAATAAAGAAGACTTCGAATTCATAGAAAAAATATTTCCCGCAACACATTTAGAAACCATAAAAGATGCCGGGCACTGGATGCACGCCGAGCAGCAGGATGCGTTTATCAAAGCAATTCTTGATTTTACCATGTGATTGAAAAACTTTTGATTATTAGGATAATTAAAAAGGATGTTGATTTATAATTTTTATTGATTCATGGAAAAGGGACCTATTGAATGTTATTTTTATTCCTAAATATAAGTTAGTTACATTTTTTTTGTACTTTTATATATTCAGTTTTTCTAAAAACCAGAGGTTATGAGAAATTACCTATTCACCTTTATTGTTTTATTGTTGGCAAGCTTTCATTCAAACGCTCAATATACCATTACTTCCGGTGATGGAACAACAGTTTTTACATCAAGCGGTACAGTATATCTGGGGGCTTATTCTACCGGTCAGATTTACACTTTTACTTTATGTTCAGACAATCCATTGAGTTCCCACGTTGGGATAACTTTTGATGCCTGGACGGTGGGCAGCGGAAATTACTGTGTTTATGATGGAAACTCCACATCGGCTCCTTTTATCGGTTGCAATGCATGGGGAGTGACACAAACGGTCATGGCTTCTCAATCAAACACGAGCGGATGCATCACAATAATGTTCTCAAGTACGGCTGCCGGTTCAAATATTGGAGGTCAAATAGTTACCTCATTTTCGTGCCAGTCTGTTTTGTCCTCGATAATTGCTACTGATCCTCCCGCCTCATTTTCTGATGGGACCTACTATATTGACTTATGCCAGGGAGGTGAGTTGTCTATCGAAGGGCATGGAATCTATCAAAATACTACATACACACAATCAGATGCTACTTCTAATTTTCACTGGACTTTTGGTGATGGAACAAGCGGTGATGGCCAAACCATTTCAAATGTATATGCCGATCAGGGAGGGTATGATATTAATTTGAAGGTTACCGACCAGCAAGGTTGCGAAAGCACAAACGACATTGGTTATAAAATAAGGGTTTCAATGACACCAAGTTTTTCATATGAAGCCGGAACGTATCTTTACCCCTGGGCAGTTTGTCAGGGAGAATTAATCCATTTGGTTGGGAATGTGGGTAGTGAGGAATTTGTTTCCTTTATCGAGCCCTTGTTGATGGATACTACCCATCTGCCCGATGGAACAGGAGTTTCCTATTCTTCATACATCAATTACGATTGTTATAGTCCGGGGCAAATTCTTGAAGATATTGAGGATTTATGCGGAATATGTGCAATTCTTGAACATTCGTTTCTGGGGGATTTAAGTATTTCGATTACCTGTCCATATAATACTTTTACGGGAGCTCCTACCACAGTTATTCTTGAATATCAGCATGGCGGAGGATCATACCTCGGACAGCCTATAGATGATATGGGGGGAGGGGGACCGGGAATTGGATGGGAATATTGCTGGACTATTCCTGAGGATGCCGATTATATGGAAGATATAGGAGATGCTGCATCAAGTTATTCAACACTCCCTTCAGGTAATTACCTTTCCTCTAATCCCCTTGATCCTTTGGTTGGTTGCCAACTTAATGGTTTATGGACTTTGACTGTTGACGATAATTGGTCAGTAGATGATGGTTATATTTTCGGTTGGTGGATGTGCTTTGATCCCGAGTTAGGTCCTGAACAATGGGGATTTCAAAATACCTATCCAACAACTATGTGGACACCGGGTGGCTTAGGAGGAGAAATGGTTGATCCAACCACAGGTATTTATTTAGAAACCGGATTGGCAAGCACATACAAACCCTTTATCTATACTGTTGTTGATGATTTTGGATGTGCTTATGATACCGTTATAAATGTTTATGTTTTGGGCGATACCGTTTCAGTTTGCCAGGGAATGTATTCCATGGCAATAAATAATGGTGATGTACTTGAGGTATGTGATTTGGAGTTTGAATCAGGATATTATTCTCCAACTGACGAGTATGCAGTTACTTTTTGTTCTAGTGATTCGGCAAATCATTATGCTTCACTAACCTTTGAATCTTTTTTGGTTGAAGAGGGAACAGTATGTATTTACGATGGAATGAGTATTGCAGCTCCCTTGATCGATTGCGATAATTTTGATATGGGCGAAACTTTTATTGCTTCTATAGGTAACGTGACGGGTTGTTTGACTTTATCATTTGATCCTTCCATTCCAAACGAAAGTTTTATTGTTCAGGTTGGCTGCAGTATTCCTTGCCAGGAGCATGATGCCGCGGTTGCATCAACAACCCCTTCATCCGTATTGGAATCCGGTTACTATTACATTGATGCTTGTCAGGGTTATCCTGTTCATTTTGAAGGCACCGGCATTTATCCAAGCCTTACTTACCCACAATCTGATGAGTCATCGACCTTTGTTTGGAATTTTGGGGACGGGGGTACCGCAACAGGAATCAATACCAGCCACATTTATTTTACTCCGGGTGGATATGAAGTTGATTTGGTTGTTGCAGACACAATGAATTGCCCAAGCAACAACAGTGTGAAATTAAGGGTCAGGGTTTCTGGTCCGCCCGATTTTTCCAGTGTTTATGCCGATCCGGTAATTGCTTGTCAGACTGAGGTAATAACCTTGCATCCAACTATTCATTCAATTGAGTATGTCAATTATTTTGAGCCATATATTGTAAGTGATACTTTTTACCTGCCTGATGGTAGTGGTGAATCTTACGAGTCAATATTGTTTTTTGATTATTTTGAATCAGGTACAACGTTGCAAAATATCAATGATTTGTGTGGGATTTGTGCCATTATGGAACACTCATTTTTGGGCGATCTTACCATTGAAATTACTTGTCCATATAACACATTGACCGGTTTGCCAACCACTGTTGTTTTGGAAGAACAGCATGGGGGAGGAACTTATCTTGGCGTACCTATTGATGATATGGGAGGTGGTGGTCCTGGTGTTGGCTGGGAATATTGCTGGACAATTCCGGCAGATGCTGATTATTTACAGGATATGGGCGATTATGCAGGTTCGGTTTCCACACTTCCCTCTGGAAGCTATATCACTTCAGAACCACTTGATCCATTAGTTGGCTGTACCTTAAATGGAGGTTGGACTTTAACAGTAACCGACAACTGGAGTGTTGATGATGGTTATATCTTTAGCTGGTGGATATGTTTTGAAGAAGATCTTTTACCCGCTGACTGGGAGTTTCATAACACATATCCGCTTAAATACTGGGCAGCATTGGTCGAAGGAGGCGAGATGCTTTCGGATAACACAGGCACTTACAGCGGATTTGGAGATTCAACAACTGTTCAGCCATTTTTACTTTTTGTTACCGATGATTTTGGTTGTAATTACGACACTACAGTTTATGTGACTTTCCTTAGTGATTCCATTGCCCCGTGCAATACATTAAATATTGATGAAACAGACTTTTTAAGTGAAAACAAATATGGTTTTTATCTGAAAACCTATCCAAACCCAATAGATGATTATATTTCAATAGAATATCACACAGATGAGTTGTTGCCCGTTTCAATAATGCTTATGGATCCTCTTGGAAAACAAGTATATCAAAAACTGAATAAAGAGTCATTGGAAGTTCAGAAAGTTACGATTTCAGAAATTGAGGTTTTATCCCCGGGAACTTATTATTTGGTTGTGAAATATAAAGAAACAGAGTTTGTAAAAAAAGTAATTGTTTTCTAATGAGTGTTGGACTTTTAAACATCAATTTTTTTTGTTTTCAATACCATTCAAAGCAATTTGTTTAATAAATACTTACAATAAACTAAAACACATTTAACAGGCATTTGTCAAAAAAACAAGTCATCCGATTTTAATATACTGCATATTTTAGCTATATTTCGGCAAAATTTAATTGAATATTATGAAAAGATATTTTCAGTTTTTACTGGTTCTTGTTGCTTTGGCTCTGGTGTATTCAGGATGCAAAAAGGATGATACGCCATTTGAGGCAAAGCCTTCTGTAAAGATTTTTGCATACCAGACTTTGTCAGGTGTGGTGGTTGATGAGACAGGGCTCCCCGTTGCAGGGGTAACTGTTTTTGCTCATGGACAGACATATGTTACCGGAAACAATGGTTTCTTTTTGTTTGATAACCTTACTGTTACTGGTGACAGGTATATTGTGAAATTTGAAAAATCAGGATACTTTAATGTTACTAAATCTGAATTGGTTACTCCGGGAATCCCTTCAGTAATCAGAATAGCCATGATAGCCGATGGCAGTCCGAGTGCAGTAAGTGTAACTTTTGCTTCGGGCGACGGAGGAACTGCTGATATACCCGGACTACTCACAGTTAATTTTCCGGCCAATAATTTCATTACAGAGTCGGGTGCGGTATATAACGGAAACGTAAATGTTAAAGCAGCTTATGTTGATCCTTCATTATCAAGTTTCCCATATTTCAATTTTGGTGGCGATCAGATGGGTGAAAACCATCTCGATCAGGATGTCTTTTTAAAGGCTTTTGTCAGTATGTTTGTGGAAATTACTGATGATGCCGGAAACCATCTTAACCTGAATCCAAGCGCCAAAGCCAGTGCAACATTTGAACTGACTATTCCCGGCTCTTTGGCTGCAGCTGCGCCTGACGTAATTGAAACATGGAGTTTTGATGACAATTCTGGTCTTAAGTCAGCTAACGTTGCTTCTCCAACCGGTACCAATTCCACTGCCAACAAAACATCAGGCAGGTATCAGGGTGCTTTGGGTCATTTCTCCTACATTGGTTGCGAGCTTGCCTATACTTCATACTCAACAGTTAAAGGTCATGTAATTGATGGCAACGGAAATGGTGTTCCGGGTGTTCTGGTAACCGTAGGACAAGCCAATGTGATTACCGATGAACAAGGATTTTATTCAAGGTCAGTGGCCTCAGGACAACAAATTGATGTGGGAATTTTCCCGACTTACTTTGGTACTGCAGTTTCAACAACCATCACTCCTTATGGAAATACTGTGGTTGACCTGAACGTTCCAACACTGGTAACCTTGTCAGGGACATTTGTTGATTGTGACGGAAACCCGACTGCAGCAAACATCATTATTGAAAATGGCTCATTGGTTATTGAAACCTATACTTCAAGCGGAGAGTTTGCTGTTCAGGTGCCATCTTCACCATCAGTTGATGTTTATATTCATGGAAACGGTGCCATGTTATCCAATACAATTCCTGCAACTGCAGATGTCAGTTTTGGTTTTGTTGAACTTTGTCCTCCGGCTGATCCACCATTAACTGGACCAATGTATGTGTATTTAAATGGAGGCCCTATGACTTTTGTAAATGAACAGGTCAATTTCGGATATGCAAAATATGGTTATTTTAGTGTTGGTGCAGAGGAATTTAGCATATCAGGCAGAGTTAGTTCCACCAGCACTGACGATATTGCTCTGCATTTTTATGGTACTACTTTGGGAACATACATAACAGGTACAAATTGTGGCGGTTCTATGGGACTGACAGATCCTCCATATACTACGGCAGGATTCCAACCTGGTGGTACAATGACAATTACCAGAATCGATGAAGTTGGCGGACTGATTGAAGGTGTTTATGATGTATATGGAACAAGTGATGGCGTGCATCTTACAGGAACATTCTCTGTTGTCAGATTACCCGATCAGCCATAAAAATATAAAACTTATTTAAAGCCTCTGCGGGGGCTTTTTTTTTAGAAATAAATAATGAAAAAAAGTATATTAATATTTTCTCTGCTTTTCTCAGTTGTCATTCTGCATTCCCAACAGCAATACACCGACAGTCTGGGCAAAATTATTAATAACAGCAAGCTTACCTTTGAACAGGTTCAGCCTGCATATGAGGAACTGATTAATTACTTTCTGAATGAAAACCCGGATACCGCAGAAGTTATCGCAAAAAACTACTGGAAGTTTTCTAAAAGGATTGCAAATGAAAAAGGATTAGCCGAGGCTGAATTTTTTCTTGGCAAAGCTGCCGAAATAAAAGGGGAATACATCAAGGCCGAAAAGCACTTTCAAAATGCAGTGGAACTGTATTCAAAGCTTGAAAATATTTCGGGGCATGCCGATTCTGAAAAGCACATTGGTTTTTTGTATGAAAGTCAGAGTGAATATGATAAAGCACTTTCGCATTATCTTTCGGCTATGAAGCTTTTTGAAAAAGCTAAGGATGATCAGGGAATTGCTTCATGCAACAACGGAATTGGTCATATTTATTTTCTACAGGACAAGGTTGAGGAATCCCTGAAATATTTCAATAAAGCGCAGGAACAACTGCAAAAAATCGATAATCCTTATGCCAAAGCAATTGTACTGAATAATATTGGTATGGCTTATGATAAGAAAAATGACTTTTCCAAAGCCATGGACAATTATCAGAAAGCACTGACAATTCAGCAGGAAATTGATAATCCATATGGTGTGGCGTTATGCCTTACCAATATAGGTAACCTTTATTCGAAGGATGGCGCATACACTCAGGCAAAAAAATATTACGATGATGTGCTGAAACTAAATGAGCAGCTTGGCGACCAGGAAGGTATTGCGCGCACTTACGCTAACATCGGAATAATGTATCAGGATCAGGGAAATTTTGGGATGGCTATGGATTATGTGAATAAATCGCTGAATCTTTATGAATCGCTGGGAAATAAATTCGGTATGAAAGAGGCCTATGCCACTTTATCGGGAATTTATGAAGCAAGCAGTGATTTTAAATCTGCCCTCAATTATTACAAATATTTTACCGAATACAAAGATTCCATTTTGGGAGAAAAAAGCAACAAGCAAATTGCGGAGCTGCTCGAACTGTATAATGCCGAGCAAAGGGAAAAAGAAAACGAGCTGCTGAAAAAGAACAATCAACTGAAAGATTCTGAACTTGAAAAAGCTGATGAAAAATCGCGTCGCCAGGCCACTCAATTAATTGCACTGTCAGCCGGATTCCTGCTTATTCTGGTCTTGGCAATTGTAGTCCTCAGAAGCTACCATCAGAAAAAAAGAGCCAATGTAAAACTGTCACAGCAAAATGATGAAATAAAACACCAAAAGGAAGTTATCGAGGAAAAGAACCGCGACATTATGGACTCCATCAAATATGCCAAGCGCATTCAGGAAGCCATTCTTCCTCCGGATAAAGTTGTTAAGTCAAACCTCGAAAACTCATTTATCTTTTTTAAACCCAAAGACATCGTTTCGGGCGATTTTTACTGGATGGAAACCCGCGACAACATTATTTTGTTCGCTGCTGTTGACTGCACCGGTCACGGTGTGCCGGGTGCATTTATGAGTATTGTTGGGCACAGCGGACTTAGTCAGGCCGTTAATGAATACGGCATCACCGAACCCGGTAAAATTCTGGATAAACTCAATGAGCGGGTGCGCGAAACCTTGCGCCAGACTGACAAGACCGAGGTAAAGGACGGGATGGATATTGCGTTGGTAGGATTAGACCTTGAACACATGAAAGGAATGTTTGCTGCGGCTAACAATCCGATGTACCTTATCCGCCGAAAAGGAGCGAACCTGATAACCGATAAAAAGGAATTCGAAGCCGATAAGGAAGGCGTTGACCATGTATTGTTTGAAATCAAAGCCACCAAGCAGCCTATCGGTGCCACTGAGGATACCAAAAACTTTGTCAATCATGTATTTGACTTGCAAAAAAGCGATCGGATTTATGTATTCTCTGATGGCTATTGCGACCAGTTTGGTGGTTCAGAAAACAAGAAATTCAAATACGCTACTTTTAAAAAGTTATTGCTCGAAAAAATTGATATGCCAATTCACGACCAAAAGGCATTCCTAAACGATACCATTGTTGACTGGATGAAGGACACAGAGCAGATTGATGATATTTGTGTTATTGGAGTTGAAGTATAGATACCTGATTCTGCAACTCTGGTTTTAGCATATTGATTTTTACAAAGCTATTTTAAAGATATTTAGTCAAAACCGAAATCAGTTTTTTTGATTTAATAGGTTTTGTAAGGTATTCATCACAACCGGCAGCAAAACATTTCTCCCTGTCTTCGGGCATTGCATAAGCTGTTTGGGCAATTATTGGAATATTCCTGTTGAGCGCTTTGATAATTTCGGTTGATTTATATCCGTCAAGAACAGGCAATTGAATATCCATAAGAACAGCATTTACGGCATTTCTTCTAAACTTTTCAATGGCATCTTTTCCATCTTTTGCCCAAATAATGTTAATTTTTGTTTTTCGGAGTGCTTCGAAAAGAAAGTAGTAATTGGCTTCCTCATCCTCAACAATCAAAATGGTTTTTTCGTGCCAATCGGGTATGTTCATCCTTGAAATATCTGCAGGAATCGAGAACTCGGATTTTTCTTCGATTTGGCCTATTTGAGAGTATTCTTTGAAAGCAGCCAGTATCTTTGAAACGTTTTGGTCAATTTCTTCAAGGTTTTGTTTATTTGAGTATGAAATTTCCGGATCAGCGGCCAGATTGTTTTTCAAATTGATAATGCGGTCAAGGGCTAATTTAATCCGCTCATGCATTAGTTGAATGCCTTCCTTTTTTTCCAGTTCATAGGAATACAGACGACTTCTTTTTGGTCTGAGCATGGCGTAAACAGTTCCCGATCCCGAATTGTACGGGTGAAGCAGGTAAACTGTGTGGTCAATTTGTTCGCCTTTTTTATTTAAAATAACCAGATCAAAATTTATATAGCCACATTCAATTGCCTCAACTATTTTTTGTGAGAGAAATGTTGAAGAATCAGCTCCGTTTTTTTGTCTGGCAACCGTAAATTCAATAAAGGGATGGTTTATCAACTCTTCTTTTTTCTGTCCGAACAAAATCTCGGCATGCTCATTTAAATCAGAAATGATCAGTTCTTTAAGGCAAAGAAACGGATCTGAAAGGTTGAATACAAGTTGTTTAATCTTTTCATCAATTCTGCTTAAAGTATGCATGGCTTCGTTTTCGGGAGTTCCAGCGGTAATCAATCCGTTAAAATACTCCAGTTCGCCATAAATGTTTTCAATGCCATTAAAACGCATATGCAACCATTGGATTCCTTTCTCAGGATGATTAACCCTGAAAAATTCATTAAAACGATACGGTTTTTTACATGCCAGTTGAATCGCAGAAATTATTTTTCCTCTGTCGTCGGAATGAATTTTTTCAAGCCATTTATCAAATGAATACACCTGTTTATCATCTAATCCAAGAAAGGAAAGCAGGGAGGGACTTATTTTCTGAATATTTGGTTCCAGTTGGTTTTTTGTGGTTTTCAATCTGAAAATTGCATAATCACCCGCGTTTTCGAGAAGTGATTTATAATGCTCCTCACTTTCAAGCAAACGTCGTTTTGACCGGTAATTTTCTATAATTCCGGAAATGATTCGTGCAAATTCAATTCCAATTTCAATTTCATGCTTATTCCATTGTCTGTCCTGTCCTTCTTTTTTACACCAGTCAAAAACAAAATATCCGTCAAGGTTATTGTTTACCCTGAAAGTGAAATAAATAAAGTTCTCAATATCAGCTTCTCTAAGTCCTTCTTTAATCAGACTGCAATACTTGGTGATGGTTTCATTTTGTTCGCACAGTGAAATGAGCATATCATGAGTGATATAATCAACATCATTCTGATCATAAAAAAATCTCCACAGGTCTTCGGGAAGTAAAATATCCGGAGAAGGTGTGCTGCCGGGTTTGAGCCATTCACAAACAATGTATGATTCATTGCTGCGGTTAAACCTGTTTAGTGAAATGCGCGAGGGTTGTATTTCCTGTCCTAATATTCTGAATGCTTCGTAAAAAAAACTGATTTCGTTCTGTATGGGCTGACTGGCCAGCTTCCATATCTCAGTACGCAGGGACTTAAATCTGTTCTCGAGGTGAAGTTCCCTTAATATTTCGGTATATTTTTTTTCTTCTTCCGGTACACTGTGGTTGTCAGTCATATCGAAAATTATTCAAATTTTTTAATCAATACAAAATTATTATTGGTTCCGTAGTCGAAAATTATATTTTCATTTAATGAGGCAATCAACTCTTTAAAATCAATGAACCCGTTTTGATCGGTATCTGTTTTTTCCTTGATTATTTTTTCAAGCAAACTGTATAGCTGGCCTTTGTCATTTCCATTATACATAAGAAAGGCGAAGTTTTCGGTGGTTCCTTTTAATTCATCCCTGACAAGGGCTTCTATTTCAAGAGGGTTAATGTCTTCACAACCTTTTATTTCAGTTTTATTTGAAAGATCAATAAACACATTAATATTCTTTCCCTTCATGGCAAAAAACTTGATCAAATCCTTTAATTTTATGGCAGTACCTTTTACGTTGGTCCGGTCAACATCCGATGGCATAAGGTAATAATCGTCGCATTTGGTGATTATTCCCGATAAAAACAGGTAAATATCATCGTTAGTAGTGGCTTTGACCTGGTGTGCAGCCATTTCGGTGTTGATATTGTCCATGATGGGGGTGGGAGGGTCTTTTAGTTCAGTAAATAAAACATCATTGTACAAAACCCCTTTTTGGACCAGAAGTTTTTCTTTAACTCCGGTTGCATCACCAGGCACATAGTCCTTATTAATCTTTTTGTCAATGTATGATGAAGGATTGAACATGAACGCATACATTTTCGACATTTTTGCCTGCTTGGAAAGATCGGTGTAATTGATAACGATTGGTTTGCTGAAATGGTAAAATTTACCGCCTTCTTTTTCTAGGCAAACCTGTATTTCATTGTCACCTTCCTGCAGATAAATCTTATAATATAATTCGGTTTTATCTCCTTTAACCTGCACTTCTGATTTGATCAGGTATTTGTTGTACCCGTCATATTGCATGTATTCGGTTTTATTTACAAAAAGCCTGAATTTATTGAAGGAATCATCGTTGAGCGTTGCTTTTATGGTTAGTTCGCGCTCGTACATTTTTGATTTTATGCTTTCAAATGTCAGTAGTTCCTTATCTTTCCCTGTTTCCTGAGGTAATACAATCATTGGAAAATTGCCGACTGTTGATTTCAATGATGACACGTCAAACAGTTTGATTGATTTATCAAAGCTGGCAGAAAGCAGGGTTTCGCCGGTGGGACTAAATTCTACTGATTTTACAGCAAGTTCATGCTCTTTAAACATCATTTTTTGATCTTTTGTCTCTACATCCCAAATGGCTATTGTGTAATCATTGGCGCAACTTGCCAGGTATTTGCCGTCTGGACTATATGATACCCAGTAAACGCTGCTGTTATGACCTTTTAGGGATTTGGAGAGAATACCTGTTTGGGCATTCCAGATTTTAATGGTGTTATCGGTGCTTCCTGTGGCTATGTATTTACCATCCGGACTGTAATCGAGTGATTCGACAGGCATTTTATGTGCTTTGATATCGTGCACCAGCTCGCCTGTAATAATGTCATATACTTTTACCATTAAGTCGTATCCTCCACTGGCGAGGTAACGGCCATCCGGACTGAATGCCAGACTGCGGATGCATTGGGTGTGACCGGTTAGTTTTCTGTATATAACCCCGGTCTCGGCATACCAGATAATTATTTCATTGTCCCATCCCGCACTGGCAATCAACTGCCCGTTTGGATGATAAACAGCTGTCCGAAGGGATTTGGTGTGCCCCTTAAACCTTTTTTCAACAACCCCGGTGTTAAAATTCCAGATTTTTACATCGTTGTCCCATCCTCCGGTAACGAAATGTTCGCCGTCCGGACTAAAGTCAACCGATATTTCCCCCTCCTGGTTGTCAAAAAAGGATTTTATCTGGCTTCCATCAGCTGTACTCCATATTTTAACGGTTTTATCAGATCCCACACTGGCAAAATAATTTCCTGTAGGAGAAAATCTTGCACAAATAAGCGGTTTTTTCTGTTTTTTATTCAGAAGAACCTTTTGTGAATCTGAATTTACCGGAAATATTGTAATTAAAATAATTACACTCAAAATTGTTAGTCTCATCATCTCAAATCACGGGTCTTTTCTTATATCAGTTACTCTGTTTTCAATTATCAACACACCTTATACGGCAATATTAGTAAATGGTTTAATAAAAATTACACTAATAATTATTTTTTATTGACAACCATGCAAAGATGTTTTATAAATGCTGCCCTGGAGGGGAATGGATTTGATATTGTAAAATTCAATTTTCTCAATAGAAACAAATATTTTAATAACTTTGTACCTGCCATAAACAAGGTAGTTTTATCATTATTTAAACCATGCTCTTTTTAAGAAATGATTCAGAAAAACATAGAAATAAAAACAGGATTTGATAAAATAAGGGAACTTCTGAATGAAAATTGCCTCAGTCCGCTCGGACAAACAAAAGTGGCTGATATGGGATTCCTCACTGATTACAACAGGATCATCGAAGAGGTTGAACTTGCAGATGAATTCAGAACACTGCTTATGCAGGATGAGAATTTTCCTGTAAATTATTTTTTTGATATAACACCTTCGCTCAGAAAGCTTAAGGTTGATGGCACCTTTCTGGATACTGATGAGCTATTTAATTTGAAACGTTCTTTGGATACCATTTGGAGCATTACAAAATTTTTTAAGGGAAAAACAGAAGAAATTTATCCCAGATTGAAGAAATTGGCCGGAAATGTGGTTATCCATAAATATATTTTGGACAGATGTGATGCCATCATCAATAAACAGGGAAAAATTAAGGATAATGCATCACCTGAGTTACAGAATATAAGAATTGATCTGGCGTCGAAGCAGGCGGGAGTTTCCAAAAAACTGGCCTCAATTCTGAAAAATGCGCAGGGCGAGGGATGGGCTGAAAGCGATCTTGGGGTTACCATGGTAAATGGAAGAATGGTGATTCCGGTCATTTCATCCTATAAAAGAAAAATTAAAGGACTGGTTCATGATGAATCGGCAACCGGCAAAACCTCCTACCTCGAACCGGAGGAAATTGTTGAGGTGAACAATGAGATCAGAGAGCTTGAATATGCCGAAAAACGCGAGATTGTGCGCATTCTGGTGAAGTTTTCGGATGATATCCGTCCGTATCTCGATGACCTCTTTGTAGCCTATGATTTTCTTGGAAATATTGATTTTATAAGAGCCAGGGCTCGTTTGGCCATCAGACTGAATGCCATTAAACCGGCCATTATCAATGAACCATTGATGAGTTTGAGCAATGCCAGACATCCTTTGCTTTATATTTCTTTTCAAAAGGATGGCCGGGAGGTGGTCCCATTAACCCTTCATCTTGATATCGAAAAAAGGATATTACTGATATCCGGACCCAATGCCGGTGGTAAATCTGTTTGTTTAAAAACCGCCGGGTTGCTACAGTATATGCTTCAATGCGGATTATTAGTCCCGGTAGGCGGAGCCACAGAAATGGGAATTTTCCAAAGCATATTCATGGATATTGGTGATGAGCAATCCATTGAAAATGATCTGAGTACCTATAGCTCGCATCTGGTAAATATGAAGTTCTTCCTGAAAAATGCCGGAGCAAACACCCTGGTGCTGATCGATGAATTTGGTACCGGAACTGAACCCATGCTGGGCGGAGCAATTGCCGAGGCTATTCTGGGAGAGCTAAATAGTTTGGGAACATTTGGAATTATTACTACACATTATACAAATCTTAAACATTTTGCTGCATCAACAGAAGGTATTGAAAACGGAGCAATGCTTTTTGATAACCAACGCATGCAGCCGATGTTCCAGTTGCAGATGGGTCAGCCGGGAAGCTCATTTGCCTTTGAGATTGCTGCAAAAATCGGACTACCGGCTTCAATAATAAATACTGCTACCGAAAAAGTGGGGCAAAAACATATTGATTTTGATAAGCATTTAAGAGATGTGCTGCGCGATAAAAGATACTGGGAAAACAAACGCAAGCAGATTAAACAGCAAGAAAAAAAACTTGATGACCTTGTGGAAAAAGTGAGCAGGGAGTCGGCACAGCTTGAAAAAGAAAAAAAGCACATATTGAAGGATAGTAAAGCGCAAGCCGAAGAACTTCTGAAAACCATCAATAAGAAAATTGAAAATACCATCAGCGAAATAAGAGAGTCACAGGCCGAAAAAGAAAAGACGAAACAGATACGCCGCGAAGCCGAAGAGTTTAAAACCGAACTGCTGAACAAACAAAAGGAAGAAGAAGAAAAAATCAATGTCACCATCGAAAAAATCAAGGAAAGGCAGGCCAGGGCTGAAGAAAGAAAGCAAAAAAGAGGCGATGAACCGGAGAAAAAAGAAACGATAAAAATTGATGATGACCAGATTTCAATAGGAGATAAAGTAAAACTGAAAGACCGTGACACCTACGGAGAAATTATCGACAAAGGCCCGAAAAACATGGTGGTTGCCTTTGGAAACATGATTACCACCATTGAAACAGACAAACTTGTAAAAGTCAGTACAGGAGAATACAAAAAAAATGTTCGTGTGGCGCAGCAATCCACCCCATCGGAAATGCTCAGTGTGCGCGACAGAAAACTAAATTTCAAGCCCCATATCGACCTTAGAGGCAAGCGTGCCGAAGAAGCCCTGCAGGAAGTGATGCACTTTATTGATGAAGCATTTATTTGTGATGCGTCTGAAGTGAAAATATTGCATGGAAAGGGAAACGGCGTGCTGAGGCAGCTCATCAGGGATTACCTGCGTTCCTCAAACATTGTAACCTGGTTTGGCGATGAGCATCTGGAATTTGGGGGGGCGGGGATTACTGTGGTTAAGTTTAGGTGATGGTGATTAGTTGATTTGCAGTCCCGATAGCTATCGGGAAGCAGATTTGCAAATAATAAATTGAATTTACTGATTAATATTTTATGTATTTTTCAATTAAAAAAGTAATAAAAACAATTAATGTCATGTTAGGAAATATTAAATGGCTTTTCTTTTTTAGTATAATCATTTTTCTATCCTGTGAACAACAATGCCCCATGGAAAAAATGGCTGAGGACATGGCTATAGATTTTTGTCATTGTGTAGATAGCATTAAGAAAACTGATTATAAAAGCGAGGATGAATTAAAAGTGAAATTGGATGAGTGTCTTATCAAGTATTCGTTAAATATGGTAAAAATGAATTTGGATTCGTCAGGAATTTTAGTGTTAAATGAAAAAGTTAAAAATTATTTGAACGAAAATTGTCCAAATCTGGTTACCAAAGATATGTTTAGTAAATGGAGGAAAACGTCTATTAACACCAAAATCAATCCTTCGAAATGCAAAGAGTTTTTTACTGACGGAGAGTATGCCCTTGTTGGTGTGAATATAAATGTAAGAATAATAAGAAAAGGAAACAAAAACATTAACATTATCAATGATTTAAATTGTTACTCTCTATCAGAAGTAGTATGGTTGGATGATTGTAAATATAAATTGGTAATGCTAGAAACAGATTGCATTCAAGATAAATATATGATTGGACAGTCAAGTATGATTAAAATTATTGATATTAAAGGCGATACGGTTTATTATGATATGGAATTAAATGGATTGATAAAGCCAGGTATCATGAGAAAAATATCTTCAAAAACGGGATAATTTTTGATGATGTTTCAAAAATGTTGTTATGAGATTATTTTATAGTTAACTTGTTTTTCAATTCTTGCTCCAAAGATGCCAATGTGGAGATCAATAATAAACAATTTCCCGAAGTGTAATATAAGGCCCATCTTTTTGAATAGATTTGATCCAATTTCCTTTTTGGTCATATTCATATTGAATGGAGCTCTTTCCTGATATTTTTTTACCATTAGGCTTGTACCAGGTCATTTCAATCAGATTACCTTTGTCATCATATTTCTCGTTGGTTTCAAGTTTGCCATTTGAATTATAGAAGCTCATTTCAATTGCAATGCCTTTTTCATTATAAATATAGATTCTTTTATCACTATAATTTCCACAACATGAACCACATTTTTCAATCATATTTCCTTTATCATCATATTTATAAGTATACTTATAATTTAGTGATCCATCAGAATTGTTAATACTTTTCTCTATAAGATTTTCCTTTTCATCATAAACGTTTTTTACAATTGTTCTGAGTATGATTGAATCATTTGGACATTTCTTATAAGTGGCTGTTTCATTTCCTTTCGCATCAAATTTTGAAATAATGACATTAATTGATTTATCAAGTTTCAATGTTGTACATTCAACTGATTTGTTTTTGTCATCATATTTGTATTTTGAGTTGTTTGAATACTGGTCATCAGATTCGATTTTCCCCCCGTTTTCATTATACTCAGCACTTTCGCTACATTTTATTTCCCCGGGTAATATTTCTCCGGATGTATCATTAATAATGTATTTTACTGTTTTTATGCTTTTTACTTTTCCTATTAATCCATCAGATTTCCAATCTGTTTTAGTATCATCCTGAGTTTGACAATTTCCATTAATTATAAATGCAAAGAATAAGCAAAAAACAAGTAATAATATTTTCCCTGAATTTTTCATATAAGTATTATTTTAAATTCATTCAAACTTACATGAATTTTCACAATGAAAAAATATACAACTGAAAAAAATGGAGTAAAACAATATTAACAAGATAGCAAATCAGTTAAAAAGAAAGGTGTTTTGTAATATATAGTGCAATTTCCTAGTTTTTCAAACCATTTTATTTTGTAATCAGACTAATACTCCCCATACCCGGTAAGTTCGAACCAGATATCAAGTAGTGAAATAATTTGAAATTATGTTTATTTTAGACAACCAGTCTCCGACTTTTACGTCTTAATTGCAAACCTGAATATTATGAATCTTCTATGAAAAAAAATACTCTTTATAAAATATTGGTTCTGCTTTTTTTAACTTTTTGCCCTGGAATTTACTCAAATGCACAAATTAGTTTTACAAACTACAGTGACTGCGATTATATTGTTTTTTGTGAGGATACTAATGGGGATACGTTATGGATGGGGACATCACGCGGACTGGAAAAAAGACTTGTGACTGATGGCAGTTTAATTCAAACTTATACCAGTTCAAACGGACTACTCTATGATAAAGTGAAATCAATCCTGATCGACAGTCATGGTAAATTGTGGTGCGGATATGGATATGCCTGCTATGGGCTTTCAATGTTTGATGGCACCATTTGGAAACATTTTAATGAAAGTAATGGGCTGGAATGCTCCGTAATTGAAGCAATAGCCGAAGACCTTGATGGTAATGTATGGTTTGGTACCGGCTGTACACCAATTGGCGGTCCGGCTCCCGGTGGTGCCCTAATGTTTGATGGTTCCGATTGGTTTAATTATTCTGTTGACGATGGTTTGGTTTTTTCACAAATAATGTCGGTCGCAGTGGATCAGGATAATAATAAATGGTTTGGTTCCAGTGTCTATGGGTTGTCAAAATTTGACGGTTCAACCTGGATAAGTTATGATGAAAGTGATGGTCTGAATGACAATCATATAAATGAGCTATTTGTAGATAATGATAATAATTTGTGGATTGGAAACTATGGTCTGGCAAAATTCAATGGTTCTTTTTTTCAGGATTATTCATTAACATCAGGGTTTAGTTTTTCAAGTGTTAAGGCCATCAATCAGGATTCTGATGGAAATATGTGGTTTTCTTCATCTTGGGACGGTATATATAAATTTGATGGTACTGAATGGACTAATTTTATGCCACACGACGGACTTGCCTGTGAAAATGTGTGGTCTATTGCTATTGACATATATGGGAACAAATGGTTTGGAACAGACAGAGGGGTATCCAAATTTGACAATATAAACTGGTGGAACTCACTTCAACAGGAAAATTGCCTGCTTAGCAACTATGTTTATTCATCTGATCTTGACACGGATGGATCATTATGGTTTGGTACCAGATACGGAATATCCAGATTTTATGATGAAAACTGGACCAATTATAGTCCGGCCGATGGCCTCCCCGATAACTTTATACATTCAGTTGAAGTTGATAATGAAGGAAACAAATGGTTTGGGACCAATTCAGGGGTAATATTTTATGATAATTCTGATTGGATAACTTATACCACCGCCGATGGTTTGAGCAATGACACTGTGTATGATATTAAAGCCGACGCTGAGGGAAATATCTGGTTTGGGACACAAAATGGATTGTGTATGTTTGATGGGAGCGCCTGGACTGATATTCCTGCAATTTCTTCACAAACTGTTTTTACAGATATAACCATTGACAATAATGGTTTTCTTTGCGTTTCTTATCAGAATTACCTTTACAGATATGAGGGCACAGGTTGGGAAATATTTTACGGAGGACTTTGTACAAACAATCTTTCAATATATACGGATAACTTTAATAATATCTGGATAGGACAGGATTGTAATCTAACTGTTCACAATTATGATGATGGATATTATCAGTCTTTTTCGGGATATCCATGGATTTCAGAAAGTTACGGGATAAATGCAATTGCAGAAGACAGTCTTTATAATATATGGATTGGCACTTTATCCACAGGAATTACATACTATGATGGGTATAGTTTTTCAAATTATACAACAGATGATGGTTTAGCAGGAAATGTTGTCAGCACTATGCTCACTGATGATATTGGTCGTTTGTGGATTGGATGCGATGGATTGTCCAGAATAGATTATTTTAATTCAACACAAAGTATTGATAAACTGTCAGACATTTTAATATATCCAAACCCTGCAAGTGATTATATAAAAATTGCTTTGCCTGCTGGTGTTTTTGTTCATGCCGAGATTTATAGTCCGACAGGACAACTACTAATTTCAGAAAATGTAAATTCCGGGTCTGTTATAGATATTTCAAGTTTTTCTAAAGGTCTGTATTTACTGAGGATCAAAAATAAAGGCGTTTTTTACACGAAAAGAATAGTAAAAGCGTGAATTTATTCTGTTGGGTTTTATCTTTGGGCATTTTGCGGTTATTTTTTTTTGCCGCTAATGGCGCGAATGGGCGCTAATATTTTTTTGCTGTTACTCAATATTATTTGGAACGCCTAACCCGCTGGCCAGCGGGTTGAACAACATTAGCCGTAGGTGCAACCTACGGAAAATTATGCGTGGAAAAAAGAACCCCAAAGCGGGTTCAATATCTCTGCCCACGCTGTCCCACGCTGTTCCAAGTTTTTAACTTGGAACATTGTTTTTAACTTGGAACATGGATAATAATATGGTTTTTTGGTTTTAATATCAAAACCTCAATGCTGGTCCGCCTTCCTCCAGTACCAAAGGGTTCCCATTAAACCAATGACTGAAAAAATCCCAACAATAACAAAACTGGCTGCAGTTATCTGCATTCCTTCTGCGGCTTGGTTCATGGCATACAATCCCGGCACTGACCATGGGAAATAGGGACCAACTCCGGCCACCCCGGCAAATTGCGCCAGCATCATGGTAAGAAATACAAAACCGATCGGGGCAAAAAAACCACGGGTGACTGAACTGATGAAAACTATTGGTGTGCTCAATAAAACTGTCAGAAGTGCCGCAACAAAGTAACGGGTGTTAAAATCAATGAATGCATGGTTGTTCCAACCTTCCAGACCAAGATTCATTCCAATGACTATAAAAACAAGGTACATGATCGAAACCAACATCAGCGACCACAGTGCCACCAACAACAATTTGGCATATACATAACTTGCCCTGGGTATGGGAAGTACCAACATTTCCCGAATGGTGCGATCGGTATATTCCCTGCCAAAAACCCATGCGGCTATGAATCCAAACCCGATGAGTCCCAAACTGGAACAGGATTGGTGTACCAGATTGAAATAGCCCTGCCAGTCATTGGTTTTTAATATTTGAGCTTTCGTTCCCATCATCCCCAATTTGCTGGCTATCTCAGGATGTTTCGACAAGTAAACAAGAAAACCGGTCATCATGGGTAATATGATAAAAATGATTGTTGTGATCCAAAAAACCCTGGATCTTTTTAGCTTGGTCAGTTCTGACTTAAATGATATAAATACTGTGTTCATGATTTGTTTTTTTAACTGATTTTTCTGAAAAAATACGATTCCAATCCTTCTTCCTCAATCATTAATATTGATGGAGGATAACCCGCATAAACCAATTCTGTGGCAATGATATGGGAGTTGTCAATGGCATTGCTTGCTTTGATTTCGATGGCTCCATCATGGATCAGTGCTGACTGATAGCCCTTTTCTTTTAGAAATTCGCAAGCTTCAGCCGGCTTTGCTGTTTTAACTATCAATACTTTTTTGAAGTGTTTTTCAAGATCTTCTGTGTTGATTTCCTGGATAATAATCCCCTTATGGATGATGCCGATGCGCGATGCAAACCTGGATACTTCGCTTAAAATGTGGCTCGAGACAAAAATGGTTACGCCTTCTTTTTCAGCCAGATTTTTGAGCATTTCTCTTATTTCAAAAATTCCGGCAGGATCCAGCCCGTTAGTGGGCTCGTCCAAGATAAGGATTTCGGGCTTGTGGATGAGTGCTTTGGCCAGACCAAGTCGCTGGGCATTGCCTAAAGAGAGTTTTTTCGCAATTTTATTTTCATTGATGCCCAAATCAAGTTTTTTGATCACCTCTGTCACAGCGCTTTTGTTTTTTATGCCTCTTAATTGCCTCACCATCTCCAGATTTTCTCTAACTGTGAGATTGGGATAGGAGTAGGGCATCTCAACCAGTGAGCCAATGTCTTTTAAGATGGACTCACTGCCCGGACCAACTTTCTTTCCTTTGATGAAAACTTTTCCCCTGCTGGGATTCACAAGCCCCAGAATCATCCTGATGGTGGTAGTCTTTCCGGCACCATTGAGTCCCAGAAAGCCATAAATCTCACCTTTGCGGATGTGCAGTGAAACATCAGAAACCACTTCGGCGTTTCCGTACTTTTTGGTGAGGTTTTCGGTAATGATTGTTGTTTCCAAAATGATATGGTTTTAAATTCTCTGTAAAATTATTGAATACAGTAAACAGATAAAAGATAAACCGCGGTGAATTGGACAAAACCGGGGTTGAATAAGCCGATTTAAACTCCTTCAAGCCATTGAAGAAAGCTGGTTACCTTGTTTTTGCTAACGGTAATGGGCTCGCTAAAATTTATTTTAAGGTTGAGGGAGAGTTTTCTTTCAAAATATCTTGATGCTTCCTTGATAGCTTGACGGTTGACTAAAAACTGCCTGTTTACCCTGAAAAAATTGTATCCTGCTTTTTCTTCCATTTCTTCCATGGTGCCATAGTGAGCGTATTTTTTCTGGTCAAAAGTAATCAGGAAAAGGGTTTCACATTCGATGTAAATGAGGGCAATATCTTCAAATCTGACAGGAACGATCTTGTCTTTTTGGTTCACCAGAATGCTTTGATGGGCTGGCTTTTGGTTTGATGCAAACAAGTGCATGGCTTTTTTTAGCAGGTCATTTTCCTTGCCCAAAATGGATTTTAATTGTTGATATTTTTCAATAGATTTTTTTATACTTGTGCTGTCAAATGGTTTAAGAATATAATCAATTCCATTTGATTTAAAAGCTGAAATAGCATATTCGTCGAAAGCGGTACAGAATATGACAGGAGCATTGATTTCAACCGATGAAAAAATGTCAAAACACAAGCCATCGTTCAGTTGGATGTCGCTAAAAATAAGATCGGGAAAATGATCATTTGCAAACCATACTTTAGCTTCAGCTACCGAATGGAGCATAGCCATGATGTGTATTTCGGGAGAAATTCCTTCAAGAGTTTCCTTTAAATCCTCGGCGGTGAGTTTTTCGTCTTCAATGATTACTATTTTCATGTTCCAGGGCTTTAATGGTGACTGAAAATTCCTTATCCGAGGATAAAATCTTTACCTCATCTCCGGAAATTGCTTTGTATCTTTCTGACAGGTTTATGAGTCCGGTTCCGGTTGAATATTCCGGTTGATTTTTTTTGCAGAGGTTATTTGTCACGGTCAGGGAGTCACTTTTTGCGTTGATATTGATTTGCAAAGGTGAGGATTCGGAGAAAGAATTGTGTTTAATGGCGTTTTCAAGAAGAATCTGGACGGCGAAAACGGGAATGTTTTTATCGTTGATTTTTTCATCAATATCAAAAGAGAAAGTCAAGGATTGACCAAAGCGCATTTTCTGCATTTCGAGGTAATCGGCGCAGAGTTTCAATTCTTCTGAGACCTTAATGAGTTTGTTGTCTTTGAAAGATATGGAAGCCCGGAGGAAATCCGATAATTTCAGTAAATACTTTTCGGCATTTTCAGGATTCTTTTTTATTAAAGATTTTAATGTGCTGAGCGAATTAAAGAGAAAATGGGGTTGAAGTTGCTGAACAAGAATTTGATTTTGCGCTTCAATGTTTTTGATTCGCAATGCCATGTTTTCATTTTCTATTTTTTTCTTTTTTCGGTTTAATTGCAAAAACCTGTAAACGATAAGAATTACTGAATTTACAGATATCACAACGAAAGTAAGGATAACATTAGTAAAAGCCGGATTTTTAAACCTTTCGACCACCATGGAATCATTTTCAAGACCAAACTCCCTTATTTTCCAGTTTAAAATCCTTTCGGTCATTTCATTTTCCAAAAAATAATAAGAGGCAGCAAATTTAATAAGGTGAAGAACCAGCAGTAATATTGCAAAACTAAGAATGATCCTGATTTTTTCATTTCCTTCAAGAATATTTCTTTGGTCGAGGAATCTAAAAAAAAAGATATTAAAAGCCCAAAAAGAAAAAACCATCAGAGAAACACCCAGAACAGAAATACCGATGATCAGCAAAAGAATATCTTGTGACATGTTTCCGAAGGCCATGGATAATGCATAAAACGGACCAATGGTGATCAGGCCGATTGCGGTTGATGTGAAAAGTGCAATCCTGAGAAGTTTGCCGGTACTGTATGATTCCATAAAACAAATTTATGAAATGTATTGGGAAAAAGTTGAATTTTCTGGTTGAAAGGTGAAAAAGGGGCGGTGAAGTGGACATAACAAGACTAATATTCCCCATACCCAAAAAGTTCAAACCAGATATCTATACCATTTAATTGAGTTTCGAAAATATAGGTTTTATTATTATAGGAATATTTCTTTTCAAGAAGGTATGCAGGGGCATTTGTTATATCCTGCCAACTTCCGGCTGAACCTGATACTTTAAAAGAAACGGCTTTTATCGAAACAATCTCTGTTGTCATGAGCCATGATACTGAAGTTTTTACTTTCCGATGAACTATTTCTATCTGCAGTGAATAGGGTGATGGGTCACGGTTGCTCATAATTCCCTGGACAATTTCGTAAGATGTTTCGAGGGGAAATTCTTCAGTTTTTTGTACTTCAACCGGTTTTTCTTCAGGTTTTTTATCACTTACACTATTTACATTTGATACCAGGTCGCCATACCTCCAGGTTCCTTCTTCTCTTGTGCCATCTTTATTAATTCTAACTCCATGACCATCAGCAAGGTTCTTTGAGAAATTACCGGTTTGCACACTTCCGTCATTACAGGTTAATACACCTTGTCCTTCATATTTTCCGTCAACAAAGGAGCCTGTATACGAGTAAGTTGTGTAAGTAAGGGTGCCATGTCCATTGTACATGCTGTATGACCATTCTCCTTTATAGGATACAGATGAATCGGCAGAATAATATTCGCCATATCCTTCCATTCCGTGGTCACCCCAGAATCCTTCGTATCTGCTTCCGTCCGAATCGATTTTTACTGATTTTCCACGCAAAAAACCATTTACATAGTTTCCTGAAAATGTTCTTCCGTCTCCCCATTTTTCAGTTCCGACACCATTGGGAACACCATCTTTGAACTCGCCGGAATGCGTGTAAGCCGGCCATGTAAGGACTCCTTTTCCGTTTGGTTTTCCGTTTTTGAATTCACCTTCATATGTACTGCCATTTTCATATAAAACTAAGCCGGTTCCATCAATACAATTACCGCTCTGACATCCGGGTTTGGTTTTGCCAATATAATTACCGTTATCAAAATATCCGACATACGATACTTCGTATTCATTAATATAGGTACCTGCACCAGTCCGTTGGCCATTAACAAAGTCGCCTTCGTATGATGATCCGTTGGCCCATACAAGTTTTCCTTTTCCGGTCATATTGCCATTTACCCAATCGCCATCATAAGAATCGCCATTGACCCAGTAATATTTGCCTTTACCGGAATAAATGCCATTAACCCACTCACCCTCATACTTATCTCCAACCCTGTCTCCGTTATTAAATCCATAAACATATTCGCCGTATCCGTTAATACAATCACCTTTTTTGCATTTGCCTGTTTTGGGTTGGGCAATAATATTCAGGACTGAACAAAGAAGAATCAATAAAAGTATCAGTTTATTTTTCATACAAGATGAATTTTTAATGTGCCAGTTTGATTTTTGAATTTCTCAGTAAAGGTAAGAAATTTCAATAAAAAAGTCACTTGTTTAATAAATTCAAATTGGTATGAAAAAGTAGAGTTTACTTTTTTTTTACTAATCAACAGGTTGAAAAATATTTTTAAAATATCTTGTAAAGAAATAAAAGATAAATGTAGGTATTCATTTAATACTTAATAAATTTCCCAACCAATAATTGGCCTTTGTCCGTTGTGATTTGCACGAAGTAAAGCCCCTTATTTAATCTCCTTATATTAATTGTATTTTTTTGTTTTTCTTCAATTAATTTAATTCCGTCTGTTGAAAAAATCTTAACTGTTTCTATCGGGCTCTGATCATAATCTATTGAGATATAATTACTGGCTGGATTAGGGTATATTGTCAAAGCATTATTTTCCAGGGCACTTTTGTGCAAATCAGATTGTATTTGAGTTTGGGGACTATCATAGACGTACAAAATAGAGTTTCCTATTTCTTCACCGATAAGAAAATAATTTTTACCATCATCATAAATGTTTCCAGCCGATGTAACAGACCATCCAAAATAGTTGTAATTTTGATTGTGAAAAGCAGTATAACATGTATTCGAAATTCCGACAGGAGACCCATAATAAACAAAAGCTTTATTTGCATATGGAGAGCCAATGGCTATATCATTGAACCCATCATTATTAACATCACCAACCCCATCAAGTTCATTGCCAAAACGATCATTATCTTCGGGTATTGGATTATGAATTATCACATCGGGGATATGATTAATACCTTCAGTAGATCCATAAAAAACATAAACCGCACCTTCGTGATCGTATAAACCATCTTTATATTGGTCTCCAAGTATTAAATCATCAATTCCATCGTTATTAACATCTTCGGCTTTAGAAATATATAAATCACAATTAATGGGTCTGCTTTCTTCATAGAAAATATCAATTAATTGACTGTTTAATGTGTCAGGCCCGATTGACGATCCATAATAAATAATAACACTAATAATATTATCTGAATGTTTGTTCCCTAGTGAAACAGCAAAATCATCAAAATCATCATTATTTAAATCTCCAACAAATGATAAAGGAGTATTCAAGGAAGAAGTTAAAGGAAATAAAATTTGATGGTCGGGATTTAAAAAAAGACCGTCTGCGTTTCCATAATATAAATAACAGGTTTTTGGGCCAGTACCTCCTATTAAGAGATCATCATATCCATCCCCGTTTATATCTCCGGGTTTTTTAGATATCTCATGTCCAAACCCGGAATTGGAATAATCTGTGAGGGTTATTTTTGAGGACTCATCAATTCCCTCTTCAGAGCCAAAATAAAGATAAACTTCATTAATTTCCCACCAGAGTGACATCAGTAAGTCATCGTATCCATCCCCGTTTACATCCCCAACTGAAGCAATATAGGTATTTTTTTTATGAGCATTAATGATTTGACTCGGGAATGTGGAAAACTCACTGTTTCCGAAATAGATATAACAAAATGAATCAGTAGATGTTATTGTTGCAATATCCGGCAACAGATCTCCGTTAAAATCCCCGGTTGAGATAGACCTTCCGCCCGTTTCTTTATATACCTTTATGTTTTCAGGGTTATCAACGGGAAAGACGTATAATGAATCGCCGGTCCAATTCCACGAGGCATCAGAAGCCTCCAATTCATAAACTTGGTACAAATACATATAATTATACTTGACATAAATTGGGCAGTTTGGATGTGAAATTCCCCAAATATCAGGCAAAACTTCTGTCCATGCATCAATATTTTCTTTCCCAAGCATCATACTTGAGAAATAACTTTCATCTATTACCTGAGATATAGATGGACTAATTAGCAGGAATAATAAACCCAGAGTTATAATTACTTTTTTCATACATAAACTGTTTAGAAATTTTTGCTATATGTGGTAAAACAAAAAAATGTCACCCAAAAACCGGGACTAAATTTGTACTACCGATTTCAAATGTAAGATTTTTTTTTCAATTATACAATAGTATTTAATATCAAAAAGATAGTCGCGTTGTGCGGCTTTCTTTTTGATTTCCATTTTTCATCCTGTATGTGGGTAATTATACTTATAATACATAATAAAATATACATTGATTTATTGTAATAATCATTGAGACTGAATGATAAATGAAAATTTGTAATTAAGATACTTATTTATTTAGTAATATGATAATAAAGTATAATTAATTAATTATTAATCGTTTAATATTATAGTTAAATAAAATATTAAGATATTATTTGTTTTAGTATTTATACTAATTTCAAAATACCTTGCAATACCTATTTATGAGCTTAGTTTATTTATCTACTTTTATCCCACCCCGTTTAGAATGAAATATCGTTAACTGTATTATTGAAATGAATATGTTAATTAAATTGTGATATAAAAAAATTACAAAAAACAACATTAAAAAATAATAAGTAAAAAAGCGTTTGCCGAAAAGCTTTAACAGAGTAGGCACTATTTAACTATTATTTAATATGAAAACAAAAAAAAAGGATTTTTTCAGCACTTATCATTTTATTGATGATTGGCTCGGGCTTTAGTTTAAAAGCACATCAGCCGTGGAGAACATGGGCAACTTATTATGGTTCAGAGTTCACAACCACTTATAATTATTTATGGATGGAAACTTCTGCTGTTGCTTATGGTGACAATAACGAAGTATACACCGGTGGAACCACTCAGAGCGCAGGTACAGGATTAAATGGAATGGTCATGAGATTTAATTCATCAGGTCAGATGGTTTGGCAAACTAATATTTCGGGCAGTGCCTCAGATAAAGTTGTTGATATATTCTATTGGTCTTCATTTGTTTATGCGGTTGGCTGGACTTCTAGTTTTGACCTTCCCGGTGCATTGGGAACGTATCAGGGAAATAGTGATGCATTTGTGGCAAAGTTAGATGCAACAACCGGTGCAATTATATGGATTAGATATTATGGCGGCCCCGGTGATGATCGTCCGGCAGCAATTTCTAAAAGAACAGGCACTGTTGCAATTGTAGGTTCTACATCAAGTACTACCGGGATTCATTATGGAACCGGTTTTCAGTCAACCTATGGTGGCGGACCAACCGATGGATTTATTGCATGTATTGATTATTACGGAACAGTGACCTGGGGTACATATTATGGTGGTACCCAATGGGATGCTATAAATGATATTACAGGAGGTTTATACAATGAATATTATATAACCGGAGTTACCAATAGCACAACCGGTATTTCAACTTTTAC
The DNA here is from genome assembly GCA_001769535.1 of Bacteroidetes bacterium GWF2_38_335. Lineage (GTDB taxonomy): Bacteria > Bacteroidota > Bacteroidia > Bacteroidales > GWF2-38-335 > GWF2-38-335. The sequence goes on along the minus strand of MEOH01000016.1, from coordinate 285,097 downwards.
CGGAAATACCTATCAGGGTGGGGGTGCAGATGTTATACTTGCAAAACTTAATAGCTCTAATGGAACCAGAACCTGGGGTAAATATTATGGTGGTGCCGGTCATGATGAAGCATTAGGCGCATTCAGTCTGGGCAGTGGTGTATATATCTGTGGTAAAACAAAAAGTACCAGCGGAATTGCTGAGCCGGGCGGCTACAGAACCACAAAATCATCAGGTACAAATTTTGATGCATTTGTATCTTGCTTCGATGCCAGCGGCGGAATTTGTGTCGGCACATATTTTGGTGATCAGACAACCGGAACAGACATAGCTATGGATGTTGTGTGGAATTCAACTTCAGAAATAGTAATTTCAGGTAAAACAAATTCTACATCTAACATTGCTACTACCGGATCATGGCAAACAACTTTAGGTGGTGATTATGACGGATTTGTTGCCAAATTCAATAATAGTCTTTCTTCTCTTTCATGGGGAACTTATTATGGCGGATCGGCTTATGATGAGTGTGAAGGACTGGCTGTTAACGGCAATACTTTTTATACTGTTGGATATACTTATTCTCAGGGACTCCCAACCCATGTTGCATATGATAAAAACCTTACCGCAGGTTTATCTTCATCATTTTTAGCTAAATTTATTGACAGAGATTGTAATGTATCTGTTTCAGTAACTAATTACAGAGATAAACTAACAGGAGGATGTCGATATACTGCAACCCCTTCCGGCGGTTCATCACCATATAGCTATTTATGGACAACCGGACAAACTACACAATCTGTTCTTGTTTATTCTGGAACTCCTCATGTAATGGTTACAGATGCGCTTGGCTGCACTGGTTATCCATGGGCTTATCCTATTCCTTGTTTATCTTCTTTGTTGGATGTTGAAGAAAATGCAGTTGATGCAATAAGCATTTATCCAAATCCGGTCAACGACATTCTTACAATTGAAACCGATGGTGCCAATGATGGATATGTTACAATTATTGACCTCACCGGAAAAGAGGTATTGAATTACCAACTGAACCAGGGCGAAACATCATCAAAAATTAATGTTTCTGAACTGAACAATGGTGTTTATTTCTTAAAACTCAACAGTGGCTTTGAAATGAAAACTTTCAAGGTTGTTGTTTCTCACTAATATTTTTGCTCATAAATTAAAAGCCGCCTTTTGGGCGGCTTTTTTTTGCCTGTATTTATGCTTTTATTAATAATGCAATTAAAATATATGATCCAAAAACCCCAAAATCTCTGCCTTGTTTTTCTGTGAAACCGGTACATTAAACCCATCGGTCATTATAAAAAATCCTCCGTCGCTTTTGTCGAATTTGGTGATGTACCTGATGTTTATCAGATGAGATTGATGAACTCTGAGAAATCCGTATCCCTCAAGCATTAATTCATAATCCCGAAGGGTTTTTGAGGTTGTTTTCCTGTATCAAAAATAATTTCTTTCGCTCTGGTATCTGGTAATGACTTATATTCCCCATATCCAAAAAATTCAAACCAGTCAATTATTTATTTTCCGCCGTATTAAATTTGTAATTATTGTTTTTTATTCTTCTTCGCCTCTTTATTAAAATACCTTCTTAGCAAAAAGTTGTGTTGAAGTGCCTCAAGATCTTTATCCAGTTTTTCTGAACTGGTTTTCAGATTGCTTATGGTTGTTTTTAAATCTGTGCCTGTTTGTTCATCATGCAGCAATATACCAACCGGACTTTTCGTGTTGTCGGTGGCTATTTTCAGATTATTTACAAAAACAGTCGCAGAGTCAGAAATTCTTTGAAAATTCAAGACGGATGTCTTCAGGGAATAAAACACAGACGTGTCAGTCACCAAATCATTTGCCAGTGTTCCTTTTGTGTTCATTTTTTCGCTGAAATTTGAAAGAGAAGCAAGAAGTACTTGTGCATTTTCCGAAGCTTTTTGAAGTGATTTTATTGTTTCAGAAATATTGTAATAAATAGAATCGTTGTTCAGAAGTTTACCAATCGTACCTTCTCCGGCAGCCAACTTTTTTGTGAGCGCTAAAACATTCAGATTGTTTTGCTGGAATGTATTCAATATGTCTTCAGTAGACAAAATCTTTTCATTTAAAAGAGTATCCCCTTCTTCAATCTCAGGGGATGAAAAAGTTCCACCATATATAACCAGAATTTTATTCCCGATTAAACCATCCGTGCTGATTTTTACTTTTGCATCTTTGCGTATATATTGTTTGGATTCATTATTTATATTCATGATGACTTTCACTTGAGACATTCCAAAGAACTCTATTTTTTTTACCGTCCCGATTTTTACTCCCGAAAACCAAATGTTATTTCCCGGCTGCAAACCATTTACATTGTCGAATACAGTTGAAATGCTTATTTTCTTTGAAAATGTAGAATGGAGATTGCCGATGATCAATATTCCACCGATTAAGAAGAATATTCCTGTTAATATAAAAAGGCCTACTATAACCGGACGTTTATTTTTGGGCTCGTTCATGGTTTATTGTATGAAATTGTAATTGAAAAAACTTTTTATCTGTTTGTCGTCTTCCTGATATTTATCGGGATTAAATACTTCTTCAAAATTCCCAATCTTTACAAATTTCCCATTTGATAACATAGCTATTCTGTCGCCTGTTTTTTTTGCACAGGTTAGGTCGTGAGTAATAATGATGGAAGTAGTATTGTACTTTTTCTGAACTTCATTGATCAATGTGTTTATTTCCTGACTGGTAGTTGGGTCAAGTCCGGATGTGGGCTCATCATACAACATGATTTCAGGATTTAGAATTAGTGTTCGGGCAATTCCAATTCTTTTTCTTTGTCCGCCTGAAAGATCAGAGGGCATTTCATTTATTTTCTCTATTAAGCCAACAGCATGCAAAACTTCTTCTACTTTGTTATTGATTTCCTGCCTGCTCAGATTTTTTACATTCATGGTTAATGGAAACTCAAGATTTTGTCGAACATTCATGCTGTCGTACAAGGCACTGCTCTGGAATGAAAATCCCATTCGTAAGCGTAACGTGTTTAAATCTTTTGGTGATAACTTATTTACCTGTTGTCCAAATACCTTTACTATTCCTTTATCCGGAGTTATCAGTCCCACAAGTATCTTTATCAAAACGGATTTTCCTGCACCTGACCGTCCGAGCACAACCATATTTTCTCCTCTGAATACTTCCAGACTGATGTCCTTTAATATCTCCAATTCATCAAATGATTTATACAATCCTTTGATCGAAATAACCGGTTCCTCATTTGTTATGTGTTTTTGCTCTTCCATTGTATTAATAATATCTGATCCAATTGGCCATTTGTACAATCACAACTTCTTCAATAAATATGAGAAACATGGCAAGAACAACTGCTTGATTGGCAGCTCTTCCAACACCTCGTGTTCCTTTAACAGCATGGTACCCTTTATAACATCCAACAATGCCGATGGTAAATCCATAAGCCAATGATTTGAAAAGAGAAGAAAAAATATCAATAAAAGTAATCGTTGAAAAACCGTTATTAAAAAAACTAACAATGCTTGTTGATTCGAATGAGTGAACGTTGAGGTATGAACCCAGCAATGCAACAAAGCCACAACACAAACCTAAAACCGGAATAGTAATTGTTGTTGCAATTACGCGTGTAACAACCAAATATTTAAACGGATTAATAGCCGACACTTCCATGGCTTCGATCTGTTCGGTTACTTTCATCGAACCCAGTTCAGCGCCTATGCTCGAACCTACTTTTCCTGCACAAATTAATGCAGTGACCAAAGCACCCAAAGCTCTCACAATAGCAATAGAAACCAATGAAGGCAACCATGAGGTAGCTCCGAATTCAGATAACGATGGTCTTGATTGTTGCGTGAAAACTATTCCGATAATAAAACCGGTTAGCGTAATTAATGGAAGGGATTTTACCCCGATTTCGAAACACTGATTAATAATTTCACGCAAATGAAAGGGAGGGCGGGAAGCTTCTTTAAAAAACCGTACCACAAATTTATAAGCGAGATAAACCTCAGTAAAATACTGGTCAACTCCTTTTGAAAACAAGTATTTGCGTGGAATGGAATTTATCACAATTTTTTTATTTTACACAGCGATCAATAACTTGTAAATATTATTTCAACAGGACAATATGCTTTTTCTGTCCCTTGTTTATTCATTACTTCATCTCTTGCTGCAATAACAGAGGCAGTGTTCCCATAGTAACACCAACTTCATTAGTTAGTTAAATGATTTAGTAATTTATTATTGTACAAAGAAGAGAATGTTAATGATGGAAACCGTTGCAACATTTTAGAAATAAGTTACATCATTCACACAGTTCAATCGTGCTATGCGGCGGAATATTGATTGTTACACAAATATCTAATCGCGGTTTATTTTTTATTATTTAATTATCGGGAAATACTAGCAATAAGACATTAGTTGTGAAGATATTAATTTTGATTATTGAAGCTAATTCACTGTTTTTGTTATTATCCCAGGTACTTATATAACACAAATTGATTTCGTAATTATATTGTAAGATGCATATTATAAATGTTTTAACCAATTTTATAAGAACCTGATTAGTTGTTTGTCAGCATGTTATATGCTTTGTGGTGTTAAAAAAGTTTTTTCATAAATATTCAGAATGACGACTGAGTATAATTAAGTGCGAAAGGCCCGGTTACGCCGGGCTTTTTTATTTACTGCTTGCAAGAAAACTATTTAGAACCTGACAAATCATTCAATTCAATTATTTTACAACCATTTTTTTCGTAATAATTCAGCATTTCGTTAATTTTCCTTTTATCATAGCTTGTAATACAATCCGATAAAACAGTAACCTTGTAGTTTTCTCTGCACATGTTATATACGGTTGATTTCACGCAGGCAATGGCATCTGCCCCTGTAATGTAAAATTCGCTTATTTCATTTTTCCTGATAAAGTCAGCAAAACCTTCACTGGTCAATGCATTGCCTTTTGATTTTTCAAAAATGTTTTTGGAAACCAGTTTCATGTCCGAAACCAATTCAGACCCACGGGTATTAGGTTTGAAAGTCCTTGTACCGTCAGATAAGTTATAATGCTTTATGTAAACGACATGAATTTCATTTTCCACTGCCCAGTCTATTGACCGGTTAACATTGTCAATGATTTCTTTATAATTCTTGGTAATGTCATTTTGTATGTCAATTACCACTAAGGACTTTTTTTGCATGGGATTTATTTCTTTTATTTTATGTTTTAGTTCAATTATTTGTTTTACCCCCCCCCCCCCAATAATTAGTTTATCCGGTCAGTCAAATATTACATTTAAAAAATATGATCCAAAAACCCTAAAATCTCCGCTTTATTTTTCTGTGAAACAGGAACATTAAAGCCATCGGTCATGATAAAATAACCACCGTCGCTTTTGTCGAATTTTGTGATGTACCTGATGTTGATCAGGTGAGATTGGTGGACTCTTAAAAAACCATACCCTTCAAGCATAAGTTCATAATCCCTAAGGGTTTTTGAAGTGAGCATTTTCTTGCCGGTATCAAAAATAATATTTGTATAATTTCTTTCGCTCTGGCATCTGATGATGCTTTTTATTTCTACAAAAAATATGCTGTCACTGGTCTTTATTGAAACTCTTTCATGTCCGGTTATCAGGTTTTTTATAAGATTTGTCTTGACTCCAATGTTCCTTGTTATAACCGGTTCCTGTTCAAGGAATTTTTTTATGGCAGTTATAAGTTCGAATGGATCAATTGGTTTTAATATGTAATCGAGGGCATCTATTTTAATTGCTTTTATAGCATAGTTTTCATAACCGGTAATAAATATTGTCCTGAAATGTATTTCTGTTAACTGATTTAATAAACTAAATCCGGTACCGTCTTTTAATTGAATATCAAGTAATACCAGATCGGGATTAATTTCATGAATTACTTCAATTCCTGATGAAACAGAATCTGCTTCGCCGCATATTTCTATTTCATTGAAGTGTTGTTGCAGAATAGAGCGAATTGAATCCCGGGCTCTTTTTTCATCATCTATGATTACGATCTTTTTCATGGCACTCAATTTTGCTTTTGAAATATTGTATTAACTGGAATCACAAAAGAAACTTTAGTTCCTGAAGCACCTCCTTTATTATCATACAAATCAATTATCTCTATGGTTATTTTACCTTTTTTGCCTTTATTAAGAAGTTTCAATCTGGACTCAGTAATACTAATTGACTGAGAAATTTTATTGGTTTTACCTGCAATTTTTTTTGAAGCTTCCCTGCCGATCCCATTGTCAAGGACTTCATATAAGATTGAGTTGCTTTGTTGTTTAAATCTAATAATAAGATTCCCCTGAATTTTTAGCATAGCCAGTCCGTGCTCAATGGCATTTTCAATAAATGGTTGGGTGAGCATGGGTGGAATCTGAATCTGTTCAGGGTCAGCAGAGAGTTCAGTGACAATTTCATAACTGAATGAACTTTCAAACCTTAATTTCTGCAGGGTTAGATAGTATTCAAGAATTTCAATTTCTTCTTTAAGAGTTATGTATTCTGACCTTGATTTATATAAAATAATCCGCATCAGCTTTGAGAAATCTGCAATGTACTTGCAGGCATAATTTTTTTCTCCTGCAAAAACAAAGGACTGGATGGCAACCAATGAATTGGAGATGAAATGAGGATTCATTTGAAGGCGTAAAATTTGTTTTTCCAAAACCAGTGTTTGTTTTTCTTTTTTTAGTTTTATTTGCCTGAAATATAAAAATATAAATACAGTTAAAAGAACTAGCAAAACCCCTGTCGCTGTAAATATAATTATTAACCGCTGGTATCTCAGATTGGTTATTTCTTTTTCCTGCTGCAGCAGTTCAATCTCTTTTTTCATTTCTTCTTCAATGCTCTCCTGAATAATTTGGCTTATAAGTGCTGTTTCCTGATTGTTGTTAAGGGTGTCATTGATTTTCATTACTTCTCTGTAGTATTTTATGGCACTGTCATTCATTTGCAGGGAATCATATATCATCGCATATAAAGATAAGTTGTTAAAAAGCACACTTTTGTTTTGGCTTTTCTGGGCAATTATATTACCTGTATCAAGGTAACACAATGCCAATTTTGCTTGATTAATCATGCAATTTGAATATGCAATATGGCTGTATAGTAAGCATAGTGTTTCTTGGTTGTTTAGTATTTTTGAGTATTTAAGTGAGGTGAAGTAATACTGTAATGCCTGAATATATTTTTTTTCATTGAGATTAACTAAGCCCAAGTTTAGATTCATCATTGAAATACCCACTGTATCTTTTTCAAGAATTGCGTTTCTTAGTAAATCAGAAAAAATATTATGTGCTCTATGATATTGCTTTTTAAGAGTATATAAGAGGGCAATGTCATTTTGAACATGTTTTATTTCATTTGTATTATGGATCTTTTTTGCGAGAACTAAACATTTATTAAAGTAGACATCGGCTTTATCATAATCTTTTAGGTCCATTAATATTTTCCCAATTCCCCTATAAGCAATTAGTTCTGAAAGTTGATCATTTTTTATCTTTGATTCCTGAATTGCATGGATAAATACTATCATTGACCCTCTGTAATCTAGTTCGTTGAATTTATTTTGAGCATCTACAAGAAGAGGATTTTGTTTAACTTTTTCAATATATCCTTCTTTTGCAATGCAATTGAAAGATAGAAACAATTGAATACAAATATTAAATTTAATTACTAAATCCAAATACTTTATCATGGTAATTCATTAACCCATTTAACCTGACAATTTTTTACATTTTTTGCCATATCAATTAACAAAGATAAAGTATATTCTGGAATTGTCAATGATTCAAATTTTGATAATTCAAAGCGTGGATTTGATAAGTTATTACACATCATTGATAAAATTGAAGCAATTGTTCTGCTATATGTATCTAACTTGCTTTTTAAGTTAAGTTTTATATAAAAAGAACTGTATGTCTGTAATATTTTTATTACAAATCAAATTCAATTAAAATTTCTGTAACTACTAAAAGAGATTTTTAAAATGAAAAAAGTAAATAAAATGAAATTTAGAATTTATTTTGGGTTTTTCTTACAATTTACCATATGCATTTCTAATTTGCATGGCCAATCTTCCACTTGTGCCACTGCTGAACCGTTTTGCACAGGTACGACTTACAATTTTCCTTTAGCCACAGGCACTGAAGCGGAAGTTGGACCTTTTTATGACTGTCTTGGAAGTCAACCAAATCCGGTTTGGTATTACTTACAAATTGATGATCCTGGCACAATAGACATTCATATGAATTCAGCCCCAGGTATTTGTGATGTTGATTTTTGTTGTTGGGGCCCATTTATTACCCTTACTGATGTCTGTAGTAATCTAATTGCTTCAAATGTAATTGATTGTAGTTTTGACCCCGCTAATGCTGAAGATTGTAATATTAGTGGGGCAATTACCGGAAATTATTATATGCTATGTATTACGAATTATGATGACATACCAACAAATGTTGAATTTTCACAAACAGGTGGCGATGGAAGTACTGATTGTAGCATAATAAACACATGTAGTTTCACTGATTGTTCTTTAAGTGTTGGTGAATGCAATTCCGGCTCCGATTTATTTTCTATTCTTGGCAGCATCTCTTTTATATACCCTCCTGAAACAGGAACCTTATTTATACAAGATGACACAGGCATTAGTTTTACAATGACTGCTCCATTTGTAAGCCCCTATACCTTCGTACTGAATGATCTTATTTCAGATGGCCAATCACATACAATTAGTTTTTCATTTTCATCGGATACTTCATGTTACTATTCAGTTGACTACATTGCACCAGACCCATGTACTCCTTGCACATCATATGCTGGCATTGACGATGAAATTTGTGGCCTTCAGTTTTTTGGATTAAATGGATCTTTTAATGAAACTGATTATGCAAGAACTTGGTCATGTACTTCTTCTGGTGTTGTTTTTAGTAATCCAACCTCTCAGAATAGCTCAGTCACAGTGCCTTATTTCGGCACATATACTTTTATTTGGACAATTACAAATTTTGTAGGAATTACATGTTTTGATGAAGTTTCTATCACATTTAAAAATATTCCTAGCTCTACTTTTTCAATGACTGATGTTCCTTGTTTTGAAGGTAATTCAACAATTACATATACCGGGAATGGTCAAGAGGATTCTGAATATATTTGGAATTTTGGAGATGGAAACATTGTTTCAGGATCAAATCAGGGACCATTTCAGATAAATTGGTCAATTGCAGGGTCACATTCAATTTCACTATATGTTATTGAAAATGGATGTACTGGCCCAACAACAATCAACACCATAATTACCAATTCTCCTGTTATTTGCAGCTATACAACTGATAGTGTTGATTGTGCAAATGGAACTAATGGTTATGTAAATTTAAATATTGAAGGAGGAACACCCGGATATAATTATGCATGGTCAACTGGATATTCCCCTCCATTTCCTGCTGGAAACTATTCAGTTACCATAACAGATTCAAATGGTTGCTCCATTGTTCAAAATATCAGTATTTATGAGCCAGAATCATTATCGGCTATAATTTCAAGTATAGGTCCTCTTTGTTTTAATGGGAATGAAGGTTCTGCCTCTGTCAGTGTTTCAGGTGGCACTTCTCCCTATTCATACTTATGGACTGATTCTTCACATAGCACATCAGTAACTATTGATTCATTATCTGCTGGTATGTACACAGTTCATATTACAGATAAAAACAATTGTGTAATTTCAAATAGTGTAACAATAAATAATCCGAGTAGGGTATATATTGATGCTCCAGAAGATGACTGGATTTGCATAGGGCAATCAATAAGTCTTGCTTCTTCGGCAACCGGGGGTATGCCATGGTACTCCTATTTTTGGACTGATATGTCATCAGGAGAGGTTTTCAATACTCCATCAATAACAGTTAACCCAGATACTACCAATAAATATCAAGTGTACTGTTTTGATCAAAATAATTGCAAAAGCACGATCGAAGAAATAACCATAAATGTTTATCCACCAATTTCTATTTCCATTACACCAAATATTGACACCATTTGCTTAGGTGAAAATTTAGAAATTAACGTTTTTGTCAACGGTGGTAATGGGGGGCCATATTTACTAACCGATCTGTATGGAAATAATGTTGAAGACCCAAATTCAATAATACCTCTAAACAATTCATTAATTATTCTGACAGCCCATGATCAATGTGGTTCTCCAACTGCTTCAGACAGCATAGAAGTAAGTGTTATGCTATTACCTTCAGTAAGCTTTTTTGCTAATTCAACTTCGGGTTGTGAGCCCTTTACTGTTGATTTCTATAATACTAATCTGGAAGATGGTATGTCATTTGAATGGAATTTTGGTGACAACGAAAATTTTAACACATCAAATGTTCAAAATCCTGAATACACGTATGAGCAATTCGGGGTTTATGATGTTTCATTGACACTTACTTCCAAATATGGTTGTAAAGCAACATCTTTGATTAATGATTTCATAACTGTACATCCAAAACCAACTGCACTTTTTAATCCTGATCCTGTTTTTGCGTCAATTGTCGATCCTGTTGTTTTTTTTGAAAATAATTCTCTTGGAGCAGGTCAATTTTACTGGTTTTTTGGAGATACCGATTCCTCAAACTGCTATCAACCATCACATAAGTATAAAGAAATTGGGGAATATAATGTTGTTTTGATAGCTGAATCTTCTTTTGGTTGTGCAGATACTGTTGATTCAAAGATATACATTAGGGATGAGTTCATATTTTGGGCTCCAACTGCTTTTTGCCCGGGTAGAGCTGGTCAAAATGGATATTTCTTTATCAAAGGAAGAGGGATTGAAGCAGATGACTTTTCAATGGTAATATATGATAGATGGGGAGAAGCCATTTATAATACAAATTTGTATAGCTCTGAAATACCTGAAAGTTATGGATGGAATGGTCGGGTTAAAGGAAATGAATTTGCTCCAACTGGCGTATATTCATGGCTTGTGAAATATATGGATAGTAATGGAAATAGACACGAAAAAGCAGGGTATGTAACTTTAATTAGATAATTGGCATCAAATAAAAACATTCAACTAAAACTTTTTATATTTTACTTAAACAAAAAAAATAATGGAAAAAAATATCGAATTCCTAATTGGTCAGTTCTCTTTTCGTAAGACAATTATTTTAGTAGTTCTTACATCATGCTTATGTTTGGTATGTAAGGCCCAAATCACTGTAGTTCCTGTTTCTAATGATAATTATCTCATCAATCCGGGGAAAGGATGGGTCATATATTCAAATTTCAGCAATGCAGATTCTTCAGCTTGGGCAAAAGCTTCAGTCGGATATACCCGTTTCGACTGGAAGGATATACATATAGCTGAAAATACATATAATTGGTCAATAATTGACAATGCATTGAACGATTGCATAAACAGAGGAAAACTCTTTGCATTCGGTGTGATGTCCTGCAATGTTAATTCGTCAAGCAATTACGCATCAATGCCTCAATGGGTAATAGATGCCGGAGCACAATATTATTTAGCTTCAGGTGCGCCTGATTGCAAAATCCCTGTCTGGAACGATTCAATATTTATAGATAAAATCCAACAATTCGTAAATGCCCTTAGTTTACGTTATAATGGAAATAAAAATATTGCTTTCATAGATAACAGAATATATGGTAACTGGGGTGAGTGGCATTTATACCTTATTGGAGGAAGTGATCCCGGTGATTTAATTAAGAATTCATTTGTTGATATGTTCTCAATATTTGATAAAACATTTATAATTCAACCAAACTCTGGTGGAGAAGGAAGTTATGAAGGAGGGTTTGCTTATTACGCTAGGGATACATATAATATGGGATGGAGAGAAGATTCGTCTGATGATGAAGAACGATGGACTGTTTGTTCTTTATCATCAGAATATGCCCCAAATGTCGCTGAATGGAGTACCTCATATGCAAACTTAGAAGCCGGAGCCGGCTGGACTGGAGAATTTTGGTCTGACCAAATGGTTTCTGAGGCTGTTTTAGGTTCACATTATAGTTATCAGAATTTTGGTCAATGGAATGGTACTGAAGCAAATACTTTTTTAGCAGAAAAAGAATATCTGATAGATGAATGGCAAAATAAAATGGGCTATTGGTTTAAAATAACTTCAGCAACTTTTCCCGGCGATTTAGCTAATGGAACTTATGGAATCTTAACCTTTTCAGTAAAAAATGATGGAGTAGCCAGACAATGCATAAAAAATTCTACTGGTTGTGTAAAGCTTGCATTATTGGATAATGATTATAATGTATTACAGACTATTCGTCTTCCGGCGATTAATCCGATAAATTGGGCTCCATTTCAAACAACCAATGAGAATGCAGACTTTTCATTTCCTTTTACCTCTGGCGCAACAAAGTTAGGCCTAGGTGTATTTTCTGACAGTACTCTTACAATTCCGGACACTAAACTCGGAATAAATAATGGAACTCCTGATAATTGGTATATACTTACTGATATGGTTGATGATCCTGAAGGAATTGCGAAAGAAGATATGAATTCATCTATATTAGTTTATCCAAATCCAGTAACAGATATAATTATAATTGATTTAAAGCACGGCAAAGAATTAATCGAAATAAAAATTTATGATATAAATGGAAGAAATGTTTATTTACATTCTGGTATTTCAAAGAAAATGTCTCTTAATGTTTCAGGACTTCCATCTGGTTTATACATTCTGGAAGCGAATAGTTCATCAAATGCTTTAAAAATAAGGTTTATAAAAATGTAAGTTATTATAATAATTTTATTTAAATATGGGAGGTTGCATCATTTGCTATTTACATACCCACAGTAGCTGGCCCTTCAATCACCTTCAGATCATCAAATGGATTTATAAACTCAATATTGCTTTCTATGCTGTGAGCCATTGCTGCCTGTTGTGCACCGTCATAAGTATTGCCTGTAAGGATAATTTCAATACTTTTTTTACCAAAATAGTTTACCTGATCTATTTTTTGTAAAGGCGTGGTTATTGGCATATAAATTATCCCTTTTACATTCAGCTTATTGCAGGCATAAGCAACCCCCTGAGCGTGGTTACTGGCACTTGAGCAAATTATCCCCTTTTTGAGGCTTTTACTATTAAGACTGCTGATTTATTATACGCACCTCTTATTTTGTATGATCTTACAACCTGCTTATCTTCCCTTTTAAAGAATATATCCGCATTGAATTCTCCAGATAGCCTCTCATTCAGCATTAACGGGGTTTTATATATAATCTTTTTTAGTTTAGCTGAAGCTTTCCCAATTTCTTTTATTCCTGCCAAAAATGGCTCTGTACCTGGTTTTGTATCCATTATTTATTGTTTTTATTAAAGAGGGTTGAATGCAAATATCAGCCAGTCAACCCTCGTAGTTAGATAATTATGACCTTAGTTTCCTCACTTGTAGCCCTGATTGCCACATTTCAGAATCCCTGATCCCGTTGAGTTCTTCTTCCAATTGTGCTTTATAATTGTTTTTACTATTCGCCTTTATTACTATTTCTGCTTCTTTACCCGAAATAACGCTGTTGTATAATTCATTAAATACAGGTTCAACGGCATCCCTGAACCGATGTCTCCAGTCGAGAGCACCTCTTTGCGCTGTGGTTGAAGTATTTGCATACATCCAATCCATGCCATTTTCTGCAACCAATGGCATAAGGCTCTGGGTTAGTTCCTCAACAGTTTCATTAAATGCCTCGGATGGAGAATGCCCATTCCTGCGGAGAACATTGTATTGGGCTTCCATTATCCCGGTAAGTGCCCCCATTAATACACCCCTTTCACCTGTCAGGTCACTGTATACTTCCTTTTCAAAGCTTGTTTCAAATAAATAACCTGACCCAATACCAATGCCCATTGCAAGTACTTTCTCTTTAGCCTTTCCTGAATAATCCTGATGAATTGCATAACTGGAATTAATCCCTTTTCCTTGGAGGAACAACCTTCGTACACTTGTGCCTGAGCCTTTGGGTGCAACAAGGATTACATCAATGTCTTTAGGAGGGATAATACCAGTTTTTTCTGAAAATGTTATCCCGAACCCATGCGAAAAACATAATGTTTTTCCTTTGGTTAGATGTTTGTTTACAACTGGCCAGTTGGATATCTGGCCTGCATCAGATAATAAATTTGATATTAAACTGGCTTTAAAGCATGCTTCATCCGGTTCAAACAAGTTTATACCTTCTTTCCAGCCATCCTTCTGAGCCTTTTTCCAACTGTCTGTTCCTTTTCGCTGGCCAATAATTACATTAAATCCATTGTCTTTGAGATTTAATGACTGCCCTGGACCTTGAACCCCATAGCCTAGGATTGCAATTGATTCGTTTTGTAATGCTTTACGAGCCTGATCAAGCGTGAATTCAGCTCTTGTAATTACAGTTTCAATTGTGCCTCCAAAATTTATTTGTGTCATAGTTTTAATTTTTTGTTTTAAATAATCTGTTATCATTGTTTTTAAAATATCTATACTATTTGTATTCATAATTTATTAAAGATTCAGCATAACACTTTATGCCTCTTTACCGGGCTGTCTTTAATTGCATAAGAATTAGTACTGGTCTGGTTTTCATAAAAGCCGAAGTTTTCGATTAGCTGCTGGGCAGTGAGCCTGTAGAGGACAATTTCTTTATTATTCACTTCTTTTTGAGGATAATACGAAACATCATGGACCCCGATTACCCTTCGAATCTGTAAAACGGCTTTTTCTATTGTTTCCTGATTTGATTCTACAACAATGCTGTATTTTTGATATCCAAGCTTCCTTGCATTTGTAACAACCAGGTTTTCGATACTGAGCCTTTTCTTGTTGAAATTGTTGAGGACTCGTGTTAGCAGACCATGCTGCTTTTCGGTGGTGACATTGATTAAAAATTGTTCTTCCATTGTTTTTGAGTTTAAATGATTAATTTGATTCAGTGATTTTATTCATATATTGTTAAATATCTTTATTATCAGCCGGTTTCAGTATAACCTGATCTACTGAGGCACCCGCCGGTACCATTGGAAATACATTGCCCAGTTTCTGAACAGCTATTTCGAGTAAAAATGGGGCTTTGGAATCAAGAAGAATTTTAATTGAGCCATCCAGATCAGTTTTTTCTGTCAGCCGTTTGCCTTGTATGCCATAACCTTCAGCAATTTTTACAAAATCGGGATTTTTCATTTCTGTAAATGCATACCTTTTATCAAAGAACATTTCCTGCCATTGCCTCACCATACCTAAATAGGAGTTGTTAAGAATAATGATTTTTATTGGTAAACCTGACTGGGCTATTGTTCCCAGTTCCTGTATATTCATCTGGAAACCTCCGTCGCCCATTATTGCTATTACACTTTTATCTTTGCTGCCTGTTTTTGCCCCAATAGCTGCCGGCAGGGAGAAACCCATAGTACCAAGCCCCCCTGAAGTAATAAAACTCCTGGGAACGGATAATTTGAGGTACCTCGCTGAAATCATCTGGTGTTGTCCCACATCGATAATAAAAATTTCGTTTCCGCTACTATTCTTATTTATCGTATCCATCACTTCGCCCATATTAATTTCGCTACTACTGCTATTAATATCATTGCTGATTACCTCCCGGAATTCTTTCTCAAAGCAATTGGCAAATTCCAATAACCATTCCTGATGGTCCCTTTTAATCACCAATTTATTAAGCCAGCTTAAAACATCTTTTGCATTTCCTGTTAAAGGAATGTGAGCCCTGATGTTTTTCCCGATTTCAGACTGGTCTATATCTATGTGGATTACTGTTGCATTTATTCCGTACCTCTTTGGGTCTCCAATTACCCTGTCGTCAAAACGCATGCCTATGGCTATGAGCAAATCGCATTCATTTGTTTTAATATTTGGGCTGTAATTGCCATGCATCCCCAACATCCCGACAAACTGAGGGTGGGTGGTTGGTATTGCTGACAAACCAAGCAATGTTGAAGCAACAGGCATACCTGTTTTGTTTATAAATTTGAGTAATTCCCCTTCTGCTTTTCCTAGCAGGATTCCCTGTCCTATAAGCACCATTGGTTTGAAAGCACTGTTGATTAATGCTGCGGCCTTTTCTATATGGTTTTTATCCGGGACAGGGTAGGGGGTATATCCTGGTATACCTTTGCATTTCACATAATTGAAATCCAGTTCGCTCAATTGTGCATTTTTGGTAATATCAATAAGCACCGGCCCTGGCCTTCCTGATCCTGCAATATAAAATGCTTTGGCAACAATTTCTGGTACCTCACGGGCTTTTGTAACTTGGTAATTCCATTTGGTTACAGAAGCAGAGATACTAATTATATCTACTTCCTGAAAGGCATCAGATCCAAGCAATGCTTCAGTTACCTGACCGGTAATGCATACCAATGGAGTAGAGTCTGCAAAGGCATCAGCAAGACCTGTTATTAAATTGGTTGCTCCCGGTCCGGAAGTGACAAAAACCGCAGCTACTTTCCCTGTTGATCTGGCATAGCCTTGTGCCGCATGAACAGCAGCTTGCTCATGCCTTACCACCAAATGATCGATGCTATTTTTATGCTTATATAAGCTATCATGGATTGGCATTATTGCTCCGCCCGGGTAACCAAATGCATGCTTTATTCCTTCCCCGATCAGCGATAAGGCTACTGCTTCTGCTCCTGTTACCTTTATCTTTTCAGTGTAATTTTTTTGTTTATTTTTTTTCATAATGTACCATTTTTATAGTATCCTGATTGCACCTTTATCGGCAGAACTTACGTGTTTTGAATATATCTGAAGCGACTTGGGAATGTTTCTTTTCCTTTCAGGGTTGAATGCAATATCTCCTTTTTTTACTTCCTGCTCTCTTCTGCTCTTTAATTCTGTTGTGCTGATTAGCGCATTTATTGCCCGTTGTTCAATATTGATTTCTATTAAATCCCCATCCTTCAGTAAAGCAATTTCACCACCTGCTGCTGCTTCCGGCGAAACATGCCCTATGGATAAGCCAGATGTACCACCGGAAAACCTTCCATCGGTGATAAGCGCACAAACTTTATCAAGATTTTTGGACTTTAAATAAGAAGTAGGGAAAAGCATTTCCTGCATCCCCGGCCCACCGGCAGGGCCTTCATAAATGATTATGACTACATCGCCTGCAACAATCCGGTTATTAAGGATAGCATCACAGGCATCTTCCTGCGAATGAAATACTTTTGCCCTACCCTTGAAATAGAATATTGATTTATCAACACCTACAGTTTTTACTATACAACCATTACAAGCTATGTTGCCATATAATACCGCCAGACCCCCATCTTTCATATAGGCATTTTCAATGCTTCTTATGCAACCATTCACTCTATCATTGTCAAGATCTTCGAACATATTGCCCTGACTGGCAAACTTAAGGTTATGGTAATTGCCAGGTGCAGAATAATAGATCGCATGCTTTTGTCCAGATATAATGTTGTATTCGTTGATGGTTTCTTTTAGTGTTTTTCCATCAACCCTGGAAACATTTGAATTTATCAGGTTGTTTTTATCTAACTCATGCATGATAGCCATTACCCCGCCGGCTTTGTGTACATCTTCTATATGATATTGCGAACTAGGTGAAACTTTGCACAAAACAGGTACTTTTTTTGACAATTCATTAACATCCTGCATCGAAAGTTCAACATTTGCCTCATTGGCTATTGCAAGGAGGTGCAATATGGTATTTGAAGAGCCGCCCATAGCAATATCCAATGCCAGCGCATTAAGGAATGCTTCTCTGGTAGCGATGCTTCTTGGTAAAACAGAGCGGTTGCCTCTAAAATAATATTCATTTGTAACCTTTAACAATTCTTTTGCTGCATCCTCAAAAAGTTGCCACCTGAATTTATGTGTTGCCAGCAAAGTACCATTGCCGGGCAAAGCCAAACCCAATGCTTCTGTGAGGCAATTCATGGAATTGGCTGTAAACATCCCTGAACATGATCCGCAAGTGGGGCATGCATTGAGTTCCAATTCTCTCAGATATACTGGGTCAGTTGTATCTTTTCCTCCTTCAGTTATAGCGTCTGTTAAATCAACGCTTTTGTCATTTACGCTACCAGCTTCCATTGGTCCTCCTGATACGAGAATAGTTGGTATATTCAGGCGCATGGCAGCCATGAGCATTCCTGGAGTAATTTTATCGCAGTTGCTGATACAGAACAGTGCATCAACACAATGGGCATTGCACATATATTCTACGCTATCAGCAATAAGATCACGGGATGGCAGGGAGTACAACATGCCGCTGTGGCTCATGGCAATGCCATCGTCTATGGCAATGGTGTTGAATTCAGCAGCAAAAAAAACTGCATTTTCAAAAATAGCTTTAACGTTTTGTCCAACATCTTTCAGGTGCCCATGGCCAGGTACAAACTGGGTAAAGGAATTGGCAATGGCAATAATTGGTTTCCCAAAATGGCTTTCTTTCATGCCATTAGCCCGCCACAGGCTTCTTGCTCCAGCTTTCTCTCTGCCTTCGGTTACCCTTTTGCTTTTTAATTCATTCATAATATTTGCTTTTTATAGTTGATTTATGTTCTAATCTTTAATTTCTGGTATGAAACAAAAAAGCCCTTCTCTGCTGGGGAGAGAAAGGCTTTTTTGTTTATAGTCACTAAACGTCCTGCTCACCCCGGGGGATAGGTAAGAATAATAATGACTATAATAATATTTGCTATCAGATGTTTGATCATAATCAATAATCCATTAAAAAAAAAGCACCATTCTTTTTGGAGAACAGTGCCGTATATTTTTGCTTAAATTTATAACACCATTCTCCCTCAACATTTCACAATAATGCTGAATATAATAATTGAGATAATGATGTTAAACTTTTTCATTTTTCTTGTTTTAATGACACAAAAATATACAAATTTTCGATATGAAGTTGTTTTTTTTACTATTTTTAGTTATAGAGTTTTATATAATCTGTTTTTTCTTTAAGTTCTGCTAATATAGGTCGCCAGATAGTAACCAGCTTATGACTTTTTTTTATCCATGTTTAAAATCGGATATGAGGCATGAAAGAACTGGTGATCAAGCACAGCATTATAAAGTCCAAATAATAAAAACAATCCGGCAGCGATTGACAAATGGAAGAAGCTCTTATCCCGATACAAGTGTACGGGACAGGTTAGGGGGGAGGAGGTCTTGGAATAGATTCGGTTTTCTATGAGCCAAGAGTCGTAGTGAAGCTAAGACCACGACCGAAGGGAGTAACTAAGCAGAGGTCATAGTAGTTGCAGAAACGAGCCGAAATAGACAGTCGGAGGGCTCATCCGCCAACCGGCGGAAAGGACTGAACATTAGACGGTTAAAAATTTAATTTGGAGGTCTAATCCGCCAACCGGCGGATACTAGCCTTTTCTTAAGCTAAAACCAAGGTAATTCCGGTGTGAAGAGCGGACTTGCTGATACCTAATGAACCGCCGTATACGAGACCCGTACGTACAGTGGTGTGAGACTTGTCCGACTACCGGCGGAGACTCTCCCCGTCAGCTTAGCTGGCGGTTCTTGTCTTTCATGTCACAAAGATACTACTATTTCCAGTTTTGCTGTCAACTGTCAAAAAGTTTTTGACTGGGTCGGATTGCATGTCACGTTTAAATTTTTACAGAAATGAAGGGATTTTTTATTTTTTTGTTTTTGTTTCTGATGGTAGTGCGTGGAAAATGGCAAGCTCTTGCTGCAAACTTTGGTTTTGGTTGGCTTGTGCGGTTTGCAGTATGTGCTTGACATTGTGCAAAGTGTTTATTGCGTTTTAATTTATTTCATTGCTACTGCTACAATTTCTTCCCATAATTCTTTAAATATTTTTCCTCCTTCACCTCTTTCGGTATCGGTATTTGTGAACAAGGCTATTGTTATTCCTCTATCAGGAAAATAAAATAAATATCCTCCCGTACCCTGAGAATTACCACCATGCCCCATTCCCCAAATATCTTTTGTCTTATTTTGCCAATGAAGTAAGGATAAACCTACCTTAGAGACATCCTCATCATCATCATCAAATTCTATCCAATCTTTCATCATGTCAAGAGAGGATTGTTTTACAATTTGCCCTTCGCAAAGTAACTTTGCAAATTGAAGGTAGTCGTATGTTGAAGCATACATTCCGTCATCTCCAACCATCACATCCCATTTATTTTGTATGTCAGAAATGTTTATATATTTGCCATTTCCATACCAATCGGAATAACAATTTGGCGTCCCCGGAATATTAGGGTAACCATTTTGCACTTTATAGTAAGTATGGGTTAATCCATTTGGATCAAACATCTTTTCTTTAAAATATTGTGCATGATTTCCATTGATGATATAATCAATTATTACAGCCAAAAGAAGAAAATTGCTGTCGCAATAGTAGGTGTATTCACCAGGTTTAAAATCAGCAGGTTTGCCATACATAAACTCAATTAATTCCAAAGGGGTATAATCAATTTCACCCGGGTTATTCATAATGTCGAAATAATATTGAGGGTTGCTTGAGTACTCATATAATCCGGAAGAATGAGTTAATAATTGCCTAATTGTAATTTCATTCCCATTTGTAATATTGTCACAAATGCTTTTTGGCAAATAAGTATTCATTTTTGCATCCAGGTCAATCAATCCTTCTTCATATAATAACATAATTGCTGTACCTGTATACATTTTAGGAATGCTTCCTCCTCGTTGTATGTGATATTTTGTCATTGGTTGTCCTGTTTCGAGACATGCCATCCCTGATGCACCAGCCCAAAAACCATATACAGGGTCATCAATTGCCAAAGAGACACCTACCAATCCATTTTTTGTATACTTGTCTAATACATTTTGAAATTCTATACCATTTGTATGAGTATTGATCGGCATATCAAAACTAATATCCTCGACAGGAACAATTACTTCTTTGTGACATGATGATAACAAGATTATTATTCCTAATAGTTTTATAAAAATATGATGTTTCATGATAGTTTTATTTAAATGGATAATATTTGATTCCAATATGATATAAAGAATGAGAGAGGAATGGTATATCGCCCTTAACATGAGGATAGTTTATAAACCATTCGTAATTAATAAACAAGTCCAATTGTTTGTTTTTCAAATTGAAAGCATACCCTGCGCCCAGATTTAAACCTACCTGAGCACCAGGACTACCCCAATCGGTTTTGCTTTCAAACACACCTTTGTCATTTACTTTAAATACTTCCCTCGTATGCCTTCGGTGAAAATATCCCGCACCGATGGCTCCGTCAACAAACAGGTGGAATGGAGCAGTGTATCTATAGGTAAAATAAGAATTAAGATAATAGGCCTCAAGAAACTCAGGATTTCGAAAATACCCTAAGGTTAGAGTTTGGAGTATTTTATGATTTTTTTTTGCTGAATACATATACTCAGTACCAGTTTTAAAGCCTGGTTGAATTGGGGTGACAAAAGATTTTAATATCGGCCATGAATAGGAATGGGCGCTAAAAGCAATCATTATCGGAAAAGAATACTTGGCTATGCTATCTTTATTATTTTGGGAATAACTTAAAGATGTATAAGCGAAAAATGACAGAATCATAATTAATGTCCTCATAATTTAATTTCTTTCTATGTGTTAAAGAATTACAAGTATTGTTCTTATTATATGATGAAATTTATTGTACCCTATATTTATTTTATTATTACAAGTTATATTATGCGTTTGTGAATAAAGACAAGATATTTTAAGAAGGGTTGCAATTTCCACACAATATTTTTGAAAAGTCTGCGGGTTGGAAATTGTAGCTCTTTGGCAAGCTTTGGTTTGTATGTTGGCTTGTGCGGCTTGACAATGTTCTACAAAACAAGATAGCCTAAACGCCTTTGGCGAAAAGTGCGGTAGGGTAAAAATTTAAACTTTTGCGTTGGCTTGAATGTCGGCTTTTTTTGTTTTCTGTCATTTATTTGTTAAGTTGAAATGCTATACAGTTTTCCTTTCTTCTGTCTTTTTTTACCTTTTGTTGCTAACGGTTGACGCTAATGCTCGAGGCTATATGCAGTAAGGGATTGCAGCCGATTTTCTTATCAACCGAAACGGAGAAAAGATGCGGGTGATGAGCTTCGCATACCACAAAAACCCTTATTGCATATAGCCTTTTTTTCAGGGCGTTTTTCTTTAATTTATTATTTTTTACATTTTGAAAATATTACATTATCTCCATTCCATAAATCACTTTCAGGCAAAATATCTTCCCTAAATTCAATGTTCTCGAAGTTGAAATGATCTAACATTCCTATCACGTCTGCTTGTGAAAAAAAATGTGTCCAAAATCGGTAGGTTTCCAAATTTTCATCATTGTCAATTATTGTATTTTGAAACAATATTACTTTTTCTTTTTCGTAAAGAAACGATTGAGATAATGCTAAATAAGGTGTTTCTTTCCAAAATCCAGCTTTATTAGCTTCCCAAGTTTTTGGCGATAATTTTTCGTTTAAATTTTTGTCCTTTAATACGTCGAAAATAAAAACACCACCTTTCTTTAATGCTTCATAAATCTTTGGCAGGAGGATTTCTCTTTCTGTTGGCAATAAAGCCCCAAAGTCTGTGTATATAAGAACAATCAAATCATATTTTTCTTTTTCAAAATCAATGTCTAAATAACTATCATTTTGATAATTAATGTTTAATGCTTTTCCTTTAGCAGTTTTAGTGGCATAATCAATCGAGTTTTTAGAAATGTCAATTCCTGTCACATTATGTCCATTTTGTGCAAAAATTTCAGTGTATAAACCAGGTCCGCACCCTAAATCCAAAATATTTAGTTTGCCTTTTCCTATTTGAGTTTCTAAAATCCAACTTGCAGTTTTTTCGATAGTTGTTTTTTTTCGACTACCAAGGTCAATATCAGGATTTAAATGGACTTGTAGTAATTGCTTTGAAATATGTAGGTCTGTCCACATAAAAGAGTTCCCTTTTTCATAAATTGTAGGCTTCTCTGACTTTAATATAATATCTGAAATTTTCATTTGAATAAATTTTAGATCTCTCTTTATGAGAGTTGTAATAAAATATTGTTACTTAAAATATACACACATTAAAATTAATGATGAACTGATAATCATCGTCTTAGCGTGTTTTCCCTGAATAGGGATTTAGATATGTATTATAAAGTTTTCAAAACACTGCAAAGATAAAGAATAATTTTTTTTTGTAAAATATTTTAGTTAAAAAGTCGCTTCTTTAAATGCCATGTAACTTTAAAACCATAAAAAAGTTGGGTTTATTTCATTTTTTAAAAATACCCATTTTCGTTAAGGTTTATTTATGATTATTTCCCAACAATACTACCAAAAAAAAAACAGACCAAAAAACATTAAGGTTAATTTGGGTTGGTTTCATATACATACCTTTTATCCAAAACTGTTTATTTTCCCCAAACAAGTCCTTTCAGTAAGCCCCTTAAGCTCATTTACCTGTGCCGAAAGATATTCCAAATCCTCTTTGGTAATGCAGTAGTCAAGTTTATACCGCGAATCAATATAAGCCCTTTTAAGCAAATTAAACAACCGTTCCTCCTCAGCATTCGTGCGTGGAAAAACCGTTTTAAACCGGCTGTCAAGCTTACAAATCATCCTGTTTAGCTGGTCCAGGTCGTGTACCTTGGGCTTGTAGTCGGTATAGACCAATAATACGGTCATGAAATATCGCTCGGTGGCTTGGTGGAGCATGAAAGCGGCCTCTTTAAATATGTTGGCTTTTATTGCTTGTTCATACAAGAACAAAAAATTTGTAGCACTCACAAACCACTTCTCAAAATACAACTTAGCTTTTTCCCTTCTCTGTTTTTCGTTAAGGGGCAGGGGATTAGCCAGCTTGTGTTTTCCGCTGTCGTAAAGCAAAACCCCATCCTTTAAAATATCTGTAAAAAAGTAGTTTCCCTGTTCAATTTCAGCGTTCAGGTATTCAATGCCATGATAAATAATATTCAGTGGGGTGTCTTTGGGTGTAACGCTTTTTATTTTCTGTTTCCACCGTTTTTCTGCTTCCTTTGCAATGGCCTGACTCTCGCTGTCCATCACCACCAAAATATCATAATCGCTTTGGTACTCGTAGGTAATGCCGTCTTCAACATACTTGTCGCTTACCTGTTGACCCCGTGCATACGACCCAAACAAAATAATCATTTGGGCAGGAAGTTTTTTCCTTATCACCGAAACAATCCCGTTTATTTCGGTCTGGTTTATTATCGGTAAGTGTTCAATCGTGGTTTTCACTTTGTTTTATTTTGACGGACTAAATTAATATTTTTTCCTGACAAAATTAATTTTGTTAATAAATCGCGTGTTGGCTCTGTTTGTTAGACTGATATAACTTGGCAGTAAAGTGAGACTTGTTTAATGGTTGGAAGAAGCACTTTCTGACGGTCTTGCTGGTGGGGCTGGCTATTCGATTAAGCGCTTTACTTTTTTTATTCATTAATATATTTTTCAAGTTCACTAATTTGAAGAAAATCAACCTTATAATCAGTATGATAAGCGGCAAATATTCTTTTATCTACAATGAATGCCTTTTTTACTTTCCAATCTGAATCATACTTACATTTGAAAAACTCAACAAATAGGGAAATATTATTATTTACAAAATCATACTTCTTATTTAGTTTTACATAGTATTTCTTTCCCTCTTTCCCGAAGAAATCTTTAAATATCTGATTAATATTATATGGTCGGTTTTGTTGAAGTACAGATTTCGCTTCAAGTATAAAAACTGTCTTCGTGTTAGGATTAATGCAAAGAATATCAATTTCTCCACAAGGAGGATTTTTAGGAAAGTCTTTTGATATTATATTGAATTTTTTTAGGTTCAAAATAACGTAATCGTTTCCAAGTATTGTTTTTAGTAATTTAGAAGTTTCTTCTTCTAATGTTTTGCTATTTACTTTATGAATTTCATTTAAGACACCTGAAACCATTTTATTATCTACTTTAAAAGGAAAATCTCCTTCTAAAATATCATTCCACCAAAGTTTATAGGAGAAACTACACAATTGATTCCCAAAAATATATTCATCTTCATTTATCTGAATAATTGGACTAACGTTAAGTCTTTTTTTACTTCTAAGTAGTTCTGTAGGAATTAATCTATCTTCTTTTGAATACACGCAATATGAAAGAGAAAAATTCTTTACAATTTTTTTAATTTCATTATCTTCAATCTCAGGAAGGACTTCATTTATATATGATATTATTTCTGCAATGCTAACAATAAAGACAGGAAAATATGCAGATTTATTAAAATTGGAACGAAAAAGAGCATAGATTATATCTAGTGAATTTTTTAATGAATACCCATACTCATTTTTGAATATAATATCAAGTTTATCAATTTGTTGAAATAATAAATCTTTATAATTGTTCTTTTCTTTACTTAATTGTTGATTATTCAGTATTTGAGTTGGTTCTTCTATTGCTTTTTTGTAAATATGTTTTGAGTTTTCTATTTGATGTTCTACAAATTCATTTTGCCATTTTGCATGATTTACCTTATCCGATATTTTTTTAGTAGTAATTTCGAATAAATCCGAAATTATCATTTTATGAGGGCTTAAATCATAATGAATGTATTCATAAATCTGAGAGGTTTCTGTTAACGCGGCAACAATCCCTAATAAGAATGTCCAATCAGATTCTGTTATAGTTTTATCTCCATTCGGATTTACCTTTAATATTGTGTGAATTATTTGTTTTGAATATAAGGATTGTAGTATTACTTCTTGGATTTCATCGCTAACCTTTTCTTTCAAATCGTAACGAATAGCTCTATTGGTATTCATGCCATAATTAATACTATTCATTTCTCTTTTCCCTTCTGCTAATTCCAATTGCCGATATGCATAAAGTACTACATCATTATTGAATTTTTTAACAGTCGTTTCAAGTAAGTTTTGTAAATAGTCGAAAATATCTCCATTAATCTCTTTAGCTTCAAGATCAGTATACTCCCCTGGTTTTATTCTCTTTTGAGCTAAATATTCTGCAAATAGCTTATTAACTTTACCAATGTCTGATGTATTTATTTTAATAGGAGAAGTATATTTATCCAAGTGTGGATTATCTGTATAAAACAAATTAAATGAAAAACTTTTCTTTGATAATGGTAGATGCTGCAGTATAAACTTACTAGCTAATTGCTCTGCACTATCATTTTTACTAAACTCAAGTATGCTTTTAATAAGTTCTTTAATACAATACTGTTCTGAAGAATTATTTTCTGGCTTAAATAGTTCAATTAAACAATTTACATGATTTGTATTTGCAATTATAAATGTCTTAACTGAACCATTTTGCATTAGTCTTGTAGTAATGTAAAAAGGAATATCTTCTGCAATATTTGCATAAGGTATTAGATATGGGAGCATATTTTCTTTTTGGTTAAGTGCTTTATTGGACGTGATTAAAATACTATAGTTTCTTGGGTAAATGTGTTCGTTTTTTAGAATGGAAATAAACTCTACTTTAAATTTATCAATGTAATAAGTAAAAAGTTGAGGGAACATTAATACCAGAAATTTATTATCTATCTCTGGTAAAACAGAGGTTTCCATAGGTGGATAAATAAAAATTGGATATTCTTTAATATCAACCAAGTAAGTAACATGCATTAATGCTGTATCAACAAGACGGTAAGTATTGTTTTCTACATGTTCAATTACATTAAATTTATCTGGAAATTTTCTTTCTACAGTTTTATAAACAGTATTCTGATACTTTTTAAAATAATATTCACTTTCAAATTCATTACCTTGATATGGGACAATATTAATAAAATCAGGACTTTTCCCAAATTTAAAATAATAGTTATCTCCACTCATATACATTGCAATTCTATCTGTATAATTCGTGGTGAGCATTCTATTCGGTGAATCCAATAAATCTCTGTCATTTTGTAAAAACTTCACAAAATGCATAGGGGCATCACTTCTAAATTCAAAAAATTTATCAAAAACAAAAGCTAAGTCTCCTATTTCAACAAAATGTTTATTGGCTTCATCCTTATCTTGGAAAATAACTTCCATCTCCAATGAGATGTTCTCCTTTACAAGAATATTCCATATTTCTAAAACCTCCGTTTTAATACCAAAAA
Source organism: Bacteroidetes bacterium GWF2_38_335 (assembly GCA_001769535.1). Classification (GTDB taxonomy): domain Bacteria; phylum Bacteroidota; class Bacteroidia; order Bacteroidales; family GWF2-38-335; genus GWF2-38-335. Next base: position 257,943 of record MEOH01000016.1, on the reverse strand, counting down.
AATGGCCGTATTTATGTTGTCCAAACCCAATTACTTCATTTTCTGAAATTTCTTTATTAAAATCAGTTAGCTCTTGTTGAGCTAATTTTATAACCTCGATTGTAGATTTAAAATCTTTATTTTCACTATGCTTAACTGTTTTAAACAAGAGTAATTTATTCTGGTCGATTAAAAAACAACTAGCTATTTCATATTTCTCTAACAAATTTGTAGTAGACTCTTCGCTTGCTAGGATTGCAAATATTTTTGAATTAATAGTGAAAAACTTAGAGCACAATTTATCAACTCTAACTTGAAACTGGACATTTATTTTATCCCATATTTTTTTATATTCCTTTTCTTTATTAACTATGTTTTTGAAGAAATATCCAAAATATTCGATATGAATGTGTGGTAGAATTATGTAACAATTATCATTAATTAAGGCAAATGGTTTTTTAAATAAGTAGGGCGTTCTTAAATTAAAACATTCATTAATCAATTTTTTATTATCTAATTCAATGAAGCCTAGGTTGCAATAATCACTGTTGGCTTGATAAGATGTACCTAATAAAACAGAGTATTTGTCATAATATGCTTGACTTGGAACAAAAATGGCTTTGTTTTCTTCATTGCTTTCTGAATCTGTTGTTATTTCAGAAAGAATAGTAGTTTGGAGATCTAAACTTTTAAAGAAGTCCGACTTTAGCTCATCTAATGTCGAATATCTTTCACCTTCAGTTTCTTCAATAATTTTTGACAATACATTTATCCTTGTGTACGGATTTTCGATAAGTCCATAAAAGAAATAGTAACTCTTACCATTGATAAATAATGGGATTAATTTGTTTTGATTAAAAGGAGTATAATCCTCAATCATACAAAACATCTTGTCAAAATCGTCAGATATTACATTTAAAAATTCTACCACATCATTTCTGTTATTTTTCTTTTGTAAAAATTCATCCTCTTTGATTTTAAAAAACACTGATAATATTAATTCAAACCTATTTAGTTTTGATTGATTTGATGGGTGAATGGACAGGATATTTATCCACTTAAAGAACATCTCTGGTTCGAATTCTTTAATTTTTCCAATTAGTTTTTTAATTTCCATTTCTATTATGCTATACATGGTGTAGTATTGCGCCAAACGGCAGTTCGTCTAATAACCATTCAAATTTAAGAAAAAACTTTTCTTTGCCATGTTTTTCTCCTGAAATGGGTTTAGATAGAGATTATTTTATTTAAGCATAAATATTCCGGGAAAATGTGAATGGATAAACTGATCTGCTTTACGGGAAAACCACAGGTGCGGTGGTGTGAGACTTGTGTGAGGGCTACGAGGGGAGAGTCCTGTTGGTATTGGTGATGGGGCTGGTTACTCGACTGGTGGCAATAAATTATTATTCATTTATATGTATCCTTATAATTGGTTTGTCATAAAGCAATGATCTGTCAATTTTTCCATTAAATCCTAAATCTTTAATTATTTTTCGAAGATAATCGAATCTAACCAAGTCAATTCGTGGATCAACTAATATTTCATCAAAAAGTACATCGCCAATTTTCTTTACATTTATGTCATAACCTAATCCAATTGGAGTAGAGTCTTTATGTGCAGAATTTTTCGAAAAGTACAATAATCTTAACTCTTGTTCCTCCATAAATTCAGTACGTTTTAACAATAGAGAATCAATTATTAAATTTTCATAATCATCTTTAGATTCAATTAAAGAAAACTTTTTCGCTATTTCTTCTTGGGTTAGATAATTTACTTTTCCAAAATACGTATTTCCACCTGGCATATCTTGAAAATTATCATTGAATCTACGAATTGAAGATTTGACCATTATGCCATCTTTGTTTGGAGCATATATTCTCCACAAAAAATCTGATTCATTTCTAAAAGTCCAACATTGTCCATAAAATCTTTCCCGGTAAAAGTCATTAAATTCATAATATTTCCCTTTTTCACTGCTTGACCAAAACACTTGGTTTAATAAAAATCCCTCAAATGGGTCTTCCCATAATCTAGGTTTTATTAGGTGAAGAGAATTTTGATTTAATGAAATAAGAAATTTATCCAATGAAAACACACGATAAATTGGAGTGTCCAATATCTTGTCATTAATTTCTTTAAAATTTAGTAGGAAGCTCATTTTTGTCTTTTTTTATTGTCATCAATGATTGGCATTTTGGTTCAACTTGGGTTTAAACCGCTTAACCATTCGCCAGCAGTAAAGCTAATTAAATGCAGTGAACTTTCCAAACCGATGGTCGCATAAATAAAATTAATACTCACGCTGTTGCCAGTTTTATTCATTTTCAATTTCAAAATTTGCACAACAAATAACATTAAATTCGTTTTTCCGAATTTGGCTTGAATCTTTTTTGATATAAAACAGTTCAATGTTTTTTGTGTTTTTGTGATAGCGTAAAACCCACGGAGAACAGATTCTATCTGTGAATTCAATAAAATTATTATTCAAATTTAACTGCGTATAAGAACTTAAATCAAATGAAATTTTATATGAATTGTCAAATTTAAAGTACTTTTCTATAATTGGAGAAACATTAATGTCTAAAGTTGATTGTATCAAATCTGATAAATGATCTGCTTTTTCCCTTGATTTTTGGTTTTGTGTTATTATTGTCAGTTTTACTTTTGTCATTCGTCAACTTCAATTAATTTTCCCTAATTATGTCATCTACTATTCTATCATTTTTTAAATTGGCTACAACGGTAAGTATAAGAATAGTGGCTGACTGCGTTGCACTTTTCTGTCAAGTTACAAGAAAGTTGAAGCGGCCTACAACCCTTTAAATTAAGACTGACTCGGCTATTATTTTTATACATTATTATATGCAGATTTATTTTTTAATTAAAGCATCCATTAATTTTTGTCCAAATTCGGTTTCAACTTTTTTATAAGGATCAATTTTAGCTTTAGGGTTTTCCATTGAATGAATTTTTGTCAATTTAAAAATAAAAGGTTGTTGAAAATTCTGGGGTAATGTATCTAATACGAATTGACAAACTTCTTTACCAACTTTAAAATTTCTATTTCTAAGGCATATTTCAACAAAATGTTGCAACCCTTCTAAAGCACTGTGTCTAACATATGGTTCAAACTCCCTGATGTCGTTATCTTTTACTTTATTATACAATTTCAGACCAGGATTCTTATACAAATCATAAAACCTCTCCTTTTGATTATTATATATTACTTTGTAGGTTTTGTCGTCAATATCAGCATATCTCTTTCTCTCTTTTAAATCTTCTCGTTCATTTATCAATGATATTGATTGATACATCATTAATATTCCTAATAAGTCAATTTGAACTTGATTATCAACTTTGATTTTTGATGAGAAAAATTTGGTTAAAATTTCAATAGCCTTATCTTTATTTTCAATTGAGCCTTGCACCCAACAGTATTGAGAGAATGATTTAACAAAATTTGGATTTTGAAAAAACAAATGCGAATAATCTTCAAATAGTTTGATAGCTTTTTCCGTTTTGCCCTTATGAGTAACTAGATAAGAGGCGAAATTTAGAACAGCCTTTAATTTTATATCAATTGGCGTTTTACTTCTGTTTAAAATATATCGATATTTATTTTCCACCTCAAGCTCAGACCTAATTACTCTGCTTAAATCAGCATTTTCCAATAATGACCATTCGGTGTCTAATGTCTTATTATCGGTTATTAATTGAAATCTTGTTGTTATTTGACTGTCATATTCTGGACCCTTACTTTCATAATATTTTTTCATTAATCGAAATATCTCTGGAGAGTATACTTTGAAAAAATCTTTATCAATAATTTCTATTATTTTTAGTTTTATTAACTCATTCAAGGCACCTTGAAAACTATCCTCAGATTTTTCCTTGTTAGTTATAAATTTTAATTTATCAATTAGGTTTGACAAATCATCTTCTTTTGTTAACAAACCTATTGCGATAAACATATTTCGAGCATCAGCAGACAGATAATCAAAAATACGGTCATATAAAAAATCTACAGCTTCTTTTGAAGATTTAATATCATGTTTTAATGTTTCAGTTAACGACCCTTTTTGTGCTAGTAAAATTGCAAATTGAAAGATAAATAATGGTCGGCCACTAGTTATTTTGTGAACAGATTCACGATTTCCATTTACCTGTAAATCCTTTTTTAAAATATCTATATTAAATCCAGGTATTTCAATCGTAATTGCCTCTAATAGGAACTGTTCTGTTTCTGGTGGAGAAAGTTCATTTGTTTTAATTTCTTCTCCTGTTACAAAGGTTGCAGATCTTGTTGTAAGTATTATCTTATGATTATTAATATTTAATTCTTTGATGAAATTTGTAATATTTTTGTTCTCATCTTTAGAAAATGTCTCAAAGTCATCAATAATAATTAAAAGTTTTCCCTCGAAATTTATTATACTACTTGAGTCAAATGCTTCTATATCAAAAATTATTTTATTAACGTATTTAATTATACTCTCGAAAGAATCAATATTGTTTTCTAGTTCATGAATAGTTCCCTTATAATAATTGTAATATCTGTCTTTGGCAGAAACAAAAATCACATAATCAAAATACTTCTTATCATCATTTGATAAATCTTCACAAAGACTTTGTATTGTAGCAGTTTTACCAACACCACCATGCCCCCAGATTGTACCAAATACGGTTGATTTGTTTTTTAATAGGAATGTTTTTATTTTCTCCTTTACACCTGTATCTATAAATTTTTTATAATTTCTTTCAAAATTATTAATTATTGTACCATTTGCTGTTTTTCTTTTATCTTTTTCATTGGAGATTAGTAATGAACTAAATACCATTCGTTCTTTTAACAGAATCCCCGTTTTTAATAACTTATTATACTTCACACGTCCTGTTAGCTTTTCTTGAATTGAGGAAAATATGAAAATATCACCCTCTTCATCAATCTCTACAAATGGTGATATTTTAAAATATTCGTTTTGGGAAGTCAATAAATATAAAGAGTTTGATTCAAATGGAAAAACTGTAGAACAACATTTCCATGGCACATAACCAAATCCATCAGATTTAAAATTAATACCACAAAACAATCCATTATTTTCATTTAATACTAATATAAAATCATTTTTTTCTTTAATCAAAAAGCTCTCACTGTCATCAATTGTATCTAATAAATTTTCTAGTATTGTCAACAAAGTTTCTGTATCATCTTCAAAAGAATAACCATGTCCAATCCTTTCATTACGTAAATTCGGATATTTATCAATAGCATTATATAAGTTTTGCTCTTTTTTATTTCCAAATATTTCTTTTTCTAAATCTAATTTTCGAGAAGAACTAACAATACTACCGATAGAAGGTTTTAATGTATTTTCTATACAATATTCCTTGTCTGAAGGATCAAGAAGTTCCCAATTTTTATTCCATAAATATCCTAAAATAAAAAATAATTTATATTCTAAATTTGCTTGATAGTGAACTTTCAAAATTTCTTTTTGATAAGTCCCTTTTAAATAATTTATCTTTTGATTAAGTTTACTTGATATGTAATCCATAGTTTTTTTTAATTTGCATTTAACTATATAGCGTTTTATTAATCGTTTCCAACAAATATAAAAATAATGCGGCGAAAAGCCGCAATAAAAAGCGAACAAAATGGAAGAGGTAAAGGAAATGATTAATAAAACCGAGTTGGAGTAAGCCGCCTTGCTATGGGTATTCTATTTGATACTTATTTTTTGATGTTTAAAGCAGAATTTTCTTTTTTCCCTGTTCTGTCTTCCGGTCTTTTAAACCATTGTCATTATCATACTCTATTATAATCATTTTAAAAGGCTGTTTCGGGATTCATATATTTTAATCCAAGTGGAATCACTTTTATAAAATCATTATCATTTGTTGATAGAAGAACATAGTCTCTGTGAATGGCTGTTGCTGCGATAACAGCATCTGGTAACCTAATATGGGTTGCTTTTCTTATTTGAATTGCAATGTTTATTATTTCATCATTAATGTAATGAATTTCAGAACCTGCTAAAAACTCCTCTCTTACTCTTATGTCTTCAGCAATTGGAGGGTTCCAGACCAATAATTCAATTTTTGTAATGAATGAAACTTTACAATCATCATCAACCAGAGCATCCATAAATGAAATTGCTTCTGGAGGTAGTATTTCGTCCAGATATTTTACAACTGTACAAGTGTCAATTAAATATTTCTGTCCCATTCGTTGCGTAAATCTGAAATTTGATCGTCAATTTCTTTACTGCTTTGTTTTGATAATTTACCTCTCAAAGCGGATAATTTTCTTTTAGGTTTTTCAGTGAATATCATTAATGTAGAGCCACTTGGTGCGCAACACTTTACAGTCTCATTTTCAATGCCGCATATAAAGTCGTCGATTAAAAAACCTTTATATTCTGTTTGCCAGCCTGCAACCTTATACTCGGTTTGTGGTTCATTTACAACTGTTATCATTGGTGTCTCCTTTCGTTTCAATAAATTTGTACTTGCTTAACTTGATTATGATGCAGAAAAGTACAACAACATTTTCAAATGAATATTCAAATACATCCATTAAGCTGTGAGCAACTGCATTTCGCAAATTTAATCCGGCCTTTTCTGCTAATACATATTTTATAAACATTCTGTCTTCCTCATCAAAATTGGTTTTCTGTTCAGGTTTTAAAGGTGGTTTGTGAGCAATGTCTGCCAATAAATCATCAAGCAGTTTTTCCATCATTAATTCATGTGGTCCTTTTGGCCTTCTTTTAAATGTTGCAATGCCGATTTTTTCACAGAAATTGCGTAAAAGCCCTTCAACTTTTAGAGTTAAACTATCGGTTACTGTCACAAAATCACATTGATAAGTGTTGTCGGCAAAAAATCTGTCAAGTTCTTCGAATAACCGTTTTAACCCTGGCTTAAGCGTATCAAGAGGTTTAATATCTACTGCCTGGCCATGATAATTTCTGACAATAACTTCATTAAACCAAGTGTTTTCCAAATAGGAAATTACGGATGCATAACTTAATTTCTGAGCTTTATAGGCTTCGATAAAGAACTTATGCATTGTTTGTGTGCCAATCTGGAAATTGAAAGTATATGATTTCCAAAAATTGTATTTTTCTTTTTCTTCATCCGTATTAAACACATCAACCGTATTCCCGAATTTATCCATTATTGAGGTTGGAAATAAGGAGTAAAATGTGTCTTTGCTTAGTTCGATAGAACGGTCTTTTATATTATGAATTGTATCATACCAAGGTGATGTAATGAAATGATGAATTATCCCACTTTCATTATTATCAGAAACAGCTTTAAAAATACGTTCATTCATGTGATCAACGTGCTCTTTTGAAAGTTCTTGCTTTATTTCTGATAACCGAAACTTACCTCTTAATTCTGAATAATATTTCTCCAATCTACTAACGTCCTCAGGAAGTTTAATCTGTTGATAGATGCGAAGTGCGTTTTCAGCAAAACTAATACAGGCAAGGTTTGCCTTGTTTTCTGCATCAGTTGCTAATTTTTCATATAATTTCGCTTTGAATTCTAATAAACCAATAACAGGTTTGTTTCTTTTTTGCTCAATAGCAATATTGCGGTCAATAGCGTACATTGCACCCCAAACATGTGTTTTTTCGAGTTCCCTGGCACCTTCCAAGTTCTTATTAACAACTTTCTGAAAGTCGATTAATTTATTTGATAAACCAAAATAATCGGATAACAAACCAGAAAGGTCAAGTAAAATACGTAAAGTGCCATCCTTAGTAATATCCCAATTTTGGTGTGTTTCAAATATGTACTGAATTAGATTGGTCAATTCAGGCTCAAGATTCGATTTTTCTGCAACTCCAAATGCCATTCGCAAAGAATGGAAGAAATTCAACACGTAATGATTCTTTTCATCACCTTTATTAGATTTAGCTTGATACTCTTTGCTAAGCTGAAATAATTCATTACAAAGTTGACGTTTAAAATCATTATGTTTTGATGTGGCAGTTTTCTCACCAAAATACACCATTAAACCGTATTCAGTTTTTGCATATAGGTTTTTGTAATCGTTGTAACGTTTTTCAAAATATTCAAAATCTTGTTGGGTGTATTTCGTAACATCAGGCCAATAGAGAGGTATTTGGCTGCCATCTTCCAAAGTTTGAGTACCGCTCATTTGCCAGCTTAATCCGTTAATAATTCCTTTTTCATTATCAGGGTTTTTATCGAAAGATTTTTGAACTGAAAATACTTGTCTGTCAAGATCAGCAATTGCAGCAATATCTTGTTTACCTTCTTCAAAAAGTTGTTTGCAGACCTGCTGAAATTCTGAATTGATTGTATGGACGTCCTTACAATCGTATGAACTTTCATCAATCTTTTTCAAATATTTTTCCAGAGCATTCATTTTCTGTCCTTTCACAATAGTTTACTTTTCAATTTATCGTTATCTCTGTCTTTTTACACTGACCACCAACTATAATAAATCCCCACAAACCTGGGCTTTCCATTCCAATTTGATCATACATCTACAATACCCAAATATACATATTTATTTTTATTAATCATTAAAACAACTCAAACAATTTTTTTGATGTCAAAAGTCAAAGGGCAAAAGTCAAAGGTCAAATGTTTTTGTTTGTGGTAATGATATGATTAATAGTCTCTTATTGGCATTTTATTTATAAGATGAATGTAATAATGTTTACAGGAGTCAAACATTTGACATGAAATATTTGCCATCTGACATCTGACATCAAAAAAAGCCCCAGGCTCCCCCGGGGCTTACAGCAATACACACATTTTCAACCACACAGAATCAAAGAACTTTAATAATTTTTAGCGCATTGTCCGTGGCAAGGATAAACATCTCACCATTGATTTCCTGGTAAAACTCTATCCCAACCGCGGCAAGCAGACCAACATTGCCCGTCATTACCGGAGCACCAGGCAATACTGCCGTAAGAGAAACCGGGGCGGTAGTGAGGCCGCTTGTTTCAATGGCTGCACTAATCTGGTAAGCACTCAGCTCGTTCAGCAAAGGTTCTGCCGGCTCATACTTCTTCTTAACACCCGTGCCTGCAAAATCCGATAAAACCGATGCAATACAAATCAAGCTGAAATGAGTAGCCGCTTCGGGCGCCGACATCCACATGTCCGTATCAAATACAGGCACATTGAGCGTTAGCTCGTTTCTTGCAGCATTGGCGGTTAGGGTAAACGGCGGACTAAAAAAGTTTTGCAGCTTGTCATTCGGGTTGAACTCAAACCCCTCAAGGATTTCTTTGTTGGCTACAACCTCAAAAACCCTCTCCCCACGTCTGCCACTTCCGTTCGAGATAATTTCACGCATCAATCCCGTTATCCTTCCAATATAATTTTCGCCGCCAAACCGTTTCGCAAAAATCCCGAAACAGTTTCTGAACGATTTGCCAATACGAGCACTGGCTCCAAACTCAGCCATATTCTCCCGCGTTCTTTTGTAAGCCGGGTCTTTCATTATCCGACTCTTTTCAATAGCACTTGCCATTCTTACCAGATTTTCACCTTTTCTCTGATAAAAACTAAGATCACCGACCTTGCCTTTGATCTTAATCAGGCCAACATTCTTCGACATAGTTTTAAAATTTGTGGCAAAAGCCCCTCCGCATATTCAGTCCGTTTTACCGGATATACAGACAAAAACAGCATTAGGACAATTTGCCGGTTTAACAATTAATGGGCATGGTCATTCTAATTTAACAGATTAACAAATCAACCTGTTTTTACCCTTAATCCCTAAAGGGAACAGGTTGATTTTTCAGCATTCACCCTTTAGGGCAGGGGCAAAAAGCTGAAAAATCAGTAATAACTGAAAAGTGTTAAATTAGATGTAAATACCATGTATTATCCATCACGATGAAATAATTCAATGAACTAAAAAGATCCAATGCAGTCAATAGAAATTCTTATGTATAAAAACCTGAGTGAGTAATGCTGATACAATAATAACAAAATATACAAAATTATGTTGTGTAACAAATAAATTATTTTTTCAGTCACTAACATGCACATTCAGTCAAAAGCAAGCACTTTTAAGGTGCTATCAGCCCACTATCAAGGCACTATCAAGGCACTATCAAGGCACTATCAAGGCACTATAAGGGCACTAAAAGGCATAATCATAAAAATATCCATCGTCATAAATCAAACATAAAAAACAGGTAAAAACACCTGATTTTATTTTTCACATATACTAATATTAAAAAATATGTTGTATATTCGCGCCTTAAGGATTCAACAAACCCTTTATGGTCATAACGTTCTTTAAAATAAACTTCCTGCGGCATACCTCTCTTTAAAGACTGACACTATTCTCTCAATATTCTACATAGCTATTTATTTGCCGCAGGAGGTTTTTTTCTTTAATACCCCTTTATCCCCAGCCCCCCTCCAACAAACCCCAGCGCACTGGCCCATAATAAAAAATTTCCCTCTGAAAAATAAAATTGGTTCATTGAACTTTTAACCTGACAAAAACATATCGGGAAGACTTGCCCTGCGCGTTGGCTTGTCCACGGGTGGTGCGATCCCGATAGCTATCGGGAACGGGTAATCCTTGTCCGCTAGCTAGCGGATAATGGCCTGCGTGAAGGATTAGCCCGGGTTTTTCAGCCGTGGTGACTTTTTTTGTTTCTTTTTTGTGTGGCAGACAAAAAAGAAAAGCCCGTCCGGCTCGAGGACAAAAGCTAAATCAACCCAATAATCAAAATCATAACCAACAAATACAATTTATAACAATCATGTAAAAAAAAATAGCCCGGTGCTCTGCACCTTTGATTTTACGATATCCATATATTCTACAAAGAGTAAGGTGCTCTGCACCATAAATTCGCAACACAAAAACGAAAAACATAAATCAATGAATAAACACCTCGCCCCCGGCCCCCCCTAACCACGAAGTGGTTCCCCAGCCATAACTACGGATTTCAATCCGTAGATAACATAGTGACCAAACACCTCGCCCCCAATAAGCACAAGCGCACTGGCCCATAATAAAAAATTTCCCTCTGAAAAATAAAATTGGTTCATTGAACTTTTAACCTGACAAAAACATATCGGGAAGACTTGCCCTGCGCGTTGGCTTGTCCACGGGTGGTGCGATCCCGATAGCTATCGGGAACGGGTAATCCTTGTCCGCTAGCTAGCG
>MEOH01000016.1:0-246764 GCA_001769535.1 Bacteroidetes bacterium GWF2_38_335 | reverse complement strand
GGGTTTTTCAGCCGTGGTGACTTTTTTTGTTTCTTTTTTGTGTGGCAGACAAAAAAGAAAAGCCCGTCCGGCTCGAGGACAAAAGCTAAATCAACCCAATAATCAAAATCATAACCAACAAATACAATTTATAACAATCATGTAAAAAAAAATAGCCCGGTGCTCTGCACCTTTGATTTTACGATATCCATATATTCTACAAAGAGTAAGGTGCTCTGCACCATAAATTCGCAACACAAAAACGAAAAACATAAATCAATGAATAAACACCTCGCCCCCGGCACCCCCTAACCACGAAGTGGTTCCCCAGCCATAACTACGGATTTCAATCCGTAGATAACATAGTGACCAAACACCTCGCCCCCAATAAGCACAAGCGCACTGGCCCATAATAAAAAATTTCCCTCTGAAAAATAAAATTGGTTCATTGAACTTTTAACCTGACAAAAACATATCGGGAAGACTTGCCCTGCGCGTTGGCTTGTCCACGGATGGCGCGATCCCGATAGCTATCGGGAACGGGTAATCCTTGCCCGCTAGCTAGCGGATAATGGCCTGCGCGAAGGATTAGCCCGACTTTTTCACACGTGGTGACTTTTTTTGTTTCTTTTTTGTGTGGCAGACAAAAAAGAAAAGCCCGTCCGGCTCGAGGACAAAACCCAAATTGAGTTTTCTCTGTTATTCTAAATCGCTATTTATTTACCGCAGTAGGTTTTGGTTTTTACCACAGGTAAAATGATTTTTTTGGAATTATTAAAAAAAAGGTCAGATTGCAATTATCAATTGTTCATACTGCGTGTAAAACACCTGTAAAAGAATGCTTTTTAATAAGTAAAAATACTCTGTATAGCCCGTTAATAAAGGGGTGCGGAATTTTAAACATATAAAATCGGCTGTTTATTTATGTTTTTGGCAAGTCAGTAAAGATTATTCAACAATAACGTTGAGTATTCGTACGATAAAGCAGAACCTGAATGCATGAAATTAAAATATGGAGGACTAAAAACATGAAAACAATTACACGAAATCTGTCACTGGTGGTTATTGTATTGGCAGCATTGTTTTTAAGTAGTTTTAGCATTACTGCTCAAAACAATGGAAAAATTACAATCTGCCATTTTCCCCCGGGAAACCCTGACAATCCGCAAACAATTATCATTAATGCCAATGCCCTGGACGCCCATCTGGCACACGGAGATCAGATCGGGAACTGTTCCGATGTTCTTGATAAAGAGATAATTCTTATCAAGGAATATCCCAATCCATACACAATTGATGCAAAAATCGAATTTGAACTCATCGAAAAAAGTTTGGTTGACATTAAGGTCTTCAACACCGATGGAACAGTTGTTGAAACCCTGGTAAGTGAAGAAAAAGAGGCAGGAGTCTATGAAACTACATTTAGTGGCGAAAAACATGGATACTCTTCTGGGATGTTCATGGTTAAAGCTTCAGCTCAAACCCTTACTGAGTATGCAGAAAAGTCAATGATAATTGTGGAAATGGAATAAGCTTTATCAGGAACAACAAATATTGATTAACCGGACTTATAAAATAAGCCCGGTAACAATATTGTTGCGCATAAAGAACTAACCAGCTTTTCATTGCTAGATGAATAAGTTATGGTTTGCCTTCTGAGTAAAACCTTATTTTGAATCACCGATTCCAAAAAGGTCATAAGGTTTTTCACTCAGCATATCATTTAAAAATACAGCAACAGCAACTACCAAAGCAGTGAAAAACAATAATATGACAATTTGCCTCCACGATACTTTTTGTATCTCTTGCTTCTCTTTTTTCTCGCACACATCTCCCGGACAAAGCTGCACCTTTTCCTTGTAAAATAGCGGGTAAAACATGCACCCGAGGCAAATACCGAATGCCGATTCAAAAAACAAGAATATCAGGCATATCAGGCAAATGATGCCGGTAATCGGACTGTATGCGTTTACAATGACCATAAAAACAAACATAACAGCCGATAAAACCACTCCAATCACCCATGCAAACTTTTTTTGCGGAGCACCTACATATTCAGGAGTCTGTTTGCTTACGATCATGCGGGCAATGATCATGGTCGGTGAATATTTGGGATTGATAAAAACCCTGATTAAAAAATCAGTCAGGAAAATGATTATTACATACTTAATGGGAACAAAATTTCCCTGAAACATGATGAACATGAGCGACAGAAAGGTTGCCAGGAAAAGTATTCCTGCCGCAGCCCGTATTTCACGCTCGTTTAAAACCGGGATGTTGTATCCCTCTACTTTTTCTCCAAAATTTTTCATTGTTGAGTTTTTTTTATTTTATTACTATAAGGAAACATTAATAATAAGACCGCCATTGCGAATATTGAAAAACATACACTATATTATAAAATACCTAAACGCGAAACATATCGGGCAAGCTTGCCCCGTGCGTCGGCTTGTCCACGTGTGTTTACATCCCGATTGCAACATCGGGATGGCGCGAAACACGGGTAATCCTTGTCCGCTAGCTAGCGGATAATGGCCTGCGCGAAGGATTAGCCCGACTTTTTCACACGTGGTGACTTTTTTTGTTTCTTTTTTGTGTGGCAGACAAAAAAGAAAAGCCCGTCCGGCTCGAGGACAAAAGATAAATCATACCTCATTGTTTTGTTGTTTATTATTTAGATTTATATTGATGATGTTGTTCCAAATTTGCATCATGGAACTTGAAACTGGTTACTCAGTTAGTCTTTTAAACACTTTTATTATTTAATTGTTAATTCTAACCACAACGCCCCCAATTTTATGCCCCATTTCAACATATCTGTGCGCTTCAGCAATTTCTTCAAAAGCATAGCATCTATCAACAACCGGTTTCATATTGCCTGTCTCGGTTACTTCCCTGATGTAATCAAGCCGTTTTGAATCAAGCAGCAGGTTCCCGTCATCAATTGACACATATTTTCCGCCCGGTGACAGGGATTTTTTGCATGCCGCCTTAAGCTTTGATTTTTTTCTTCTTCCAACTGCATCCAGAACAAAATCATATTGTTCTCCCGGTTTCAGTGTGTCGGTAGTTGTGTAGTCAAGCACGGTATCAGCACCCAGTGATTTTGACAATTCCATGTTTGATGCGCTGCTCACGGCAGTGACATTTGCCCCCAGATATTTAGCAAACTGAATGGCTGTTGTTCCTGTCGTACTTGAAGCTCCGTAAATAAGCACATTTTGCCCCGGCTTGATATTTCCTCTTTCCATATATTGAAAAGCCAATAGTCCGCCGTACGCAGCAACCGTTGCTTCCTCGTAAGTCAGGTTTTCAGGTTTCAGCGACAGGCAGCCGTAAGTCGAATCGGTTTCCTTCATGCATTTATATTCGGCATAGCATCCAAATCCGAACCCTGTTAAACCGTAAACCTTATCGCCCGGTTTAAACCTTTTGATATCTTTTCCCGCCGATTCAATTTCCCCGGCCAGAACCAGTCCGATAATTGATTTCCTGGGCTTGGTTATGCCAAGCATCAGTCGCATGGGTATCATGTATCTGAGGGGTATTTGCGAGCCCCTGATGTAAATGTCACTTGCAGTAACAGCCGTTGCATGTATTTTTATACGGACTTCATTGTCTTTTGGTACCGGTTTGTCCACCTCTTTTATTTTAAGCACTTCGGGTGGTCCGTATTTGGTACAGATTATTGCTTTCATAAATCTTAATTATTGTTCTTCATAACTGAATACCTCATGCAATGGCACATTAAATACTTTAGCGATCCGAAAAGCCAGTTCGAGTGTGGGAAAATACTTCCCGTTTTCTATAGCCACGATGGTCTGACGGGTCACGCCGGTTTTGTCGGCCAGATCTTTCTGCGTCATTTCACTATTGTAAAAGCGCAGCTTTCTGATGTTATTGTTGATAGTGAACTTTCCCATATCAGAATCCTTTCCGGTAATAATGAATTTTTGCTAATTCTGAAACGATTGCGGCAATAAAGCCAAAGCAGACCCAGGTAAGGAACATCACATGCTGCTGCATTCCAATGGCCTGGGTAACCATAGAAACCACAAAACCGAATGTGATGATAAAGTGAGAAATGCGGATGGCTTTAAGGTTGATGATTTTATCGCGCTCATCGGTTTTTGTTTCAATATCCTCTTTAGTCACCGCCTTATTGATAATGGCACAGATGATGTGAATTAAAATCTGGGAAACAATAGTAACCGGAATGATTACCAAAAATACTTTTCCCCAAAACATGAAATCATTTATTATTTCAAAGTTGTCCGCTATATATTCATAATATATATAAAAGGAATAGAATGTGAAAATCAGGAATAAACTGATTACCGTCACGAGTATTTGTTTTTCTTTATTGTCCATAAAAACCTCCTTTTGTCTTATTTTTTATACTTGATGTAAAATATTAACGACACAAAGATAAATATATTTTACACAATGTCAAAAAAATTTGACATTTATTTTTAAAATAACCCTGTCTTTAGGCAGAGGTTATGAAATGAAATGCATATACTATAAGGCCTTTGGGCCTGACTAAGGATTTTATTGGTCAACAGTGAAAATAATTCAAAATCACCCTTATTTGTCCGCTAATTGGTAGATGTGTCCGTATCCGTACAATATATCTTCAAATAAAAGCACCCGAATTATCTGTAAAATTCATAATTTTAAGCCGTTAATAACTATGGCACAAAAAGTGGTTATGTAATCAAAAAATAAAAAGTAATACAAATGAAATACCTCGTAATTTTATTATTGGCAATGGGTTCGCTTTCGGAAACCTACTCACAAAATTCCGGATTGATAATCCCGCTCGAACATCAGCAGGCAATACAAAACGGCACGCGCACAAATACGGGTGTGCCCGGAGCATCCTATTTTCAAAACAGGGCCGACTATGTTATCGAAGCCGAATTCGATCCCGCCACCTGCATCCTTACAGGAAAAGAAAAAATCAAATATCAGAACAGCAGTCCCGATACCCTTAAATGGTTTGTCATTCGGCTGTATCAAAACCTTTTCAAACCCGAAAGCTTGAGAAACGTGGAGATCGACCCCGAAGACTTTACTCAGGGTGTCGAAGTAACAAAACTGGTGATAGGAGAGAAGACATTAAATCCCGAAAAGTTCAGGTATCTCGGTACAAACCTTACAGTCGGCATTCCCGGGAAACTTTTTCCCTCATCGTCTGTTGATATAACAGTCGAGTGGAAAGTACAACTGCCCAAAAAAACCAATTTACGGATGGGCAAATATGGCGATGGATCTTATTTTGTTGCCTACTGGTATCCCCGAATTGCCGTTTACGACGATATTAACGGCTGGACTTACGACAGTTACACCGGAGTGCATGAGTTTTATAACGATTATGGAAATTACAATGTAAAGATCACCGTTCCCGAAAAACATTCGGTATGGGCTACCGGAGTACTTCAAAACAAATCCGATCTGTACACTACCGATATCGTTAACCGGATAAGCAAATCCGAAAAATCCGACGATGTGGTTGAAGTCATCACTGCTGATGATTACACAAAAAACAATGTATTCAAAACCACCGGTCCGCTTACCTGGCATTATTTGGCCGATAATGTGACCGATTTTGTATTCGGGGTAAGCAATAATTATCTGTGGGATGCCGCCGGTACCGTTGTTGACAGCAAAACGGGCAGGAGGGCAGTAGTAAATGCAGTGTACGCAACGCCCAATGGCAAGGGAATTGCCGAAATCGGCCGAAACACCATCAAATCTTTGTCAGATAAACTTATTGGCGTTCCCTACCCATATCCCCACAATACCGTTTGGGAAGGAAACGGAGGCATGGAATTTCCGATGATGTGCAATGACGGACCGGTAGAAGAGCTTTTTGAAAAAGTATTTGTCACGTCACATGAAATATCCCATTCGTATTTTCCATTTATGGTCGGGACTAACGAATCGCTGTATGCCTGGATGGACGAAGGACTGATAACCTTTATTCCGAAAGCAATTGAACTTGAAAGTGGAAACAAAAATGCCCACTACTATGTTGGAGCATATGGAGCACGCACAATGGGAACAATTTATGATATGCCCCTGATTATACCGTCAACTGAGATGACACAGGGAAATTACATGATGCAGAATTACGGCAGGGCAGCCGCTGGATTTTACTTTTTGAGAGATGCCATTGGCGATGAAATGTTCAAGAATGTATTGAAGGAATTTGTGTTGAGATGGCAGGGAAAACATCCCCTTCCCATGGATTTTGTCAATACCCTCAATTCGGTTACCGGTAAGGACTGGTCATGGTTCTGGAACCCGTGGTTTTACGAATTCGGGTATGCCGATCTGGCCCTTGAAAATGTATCATCAGTTAACAATGAACTGAACCTGGTTGTAAGGAAAAAAGGAAAGTTCCCTGTTCCGGTAGAGATAAAGGTAAACTTTGAGGATAAAACATCCGAAACTATAAAAGAAAACCTTGTGGTATGGAAAGATTCCGATACATACAATGTAAAAAAGAAATTCACTAAAAAGGTTGTAAGTGTTGAACTGGGAGGAAACAACATTCCCGATGCCTTTCCCGAAAACAATGTGTATAAGTTTTAATAGTGAGTTGAACTAACCGGTATTTTTCCGAAATATATAATAGCAAAAGAGGAGGATGTCTCAAATTACCTTCTTCTGCGATTTTCTAGTGCTTTTGCCCTTGATCCCTAAAGGGAAGCCCTTATAAATCAGACACCCTTTAGGGGCGGGGCAATCGGATTTTCAAGAATTGATCACGAAAAAACCATTTTGAGACATCCTCTTTTTTTTATCACAATACAATGAAGTATGAGTGACCTTGTATTGAATACATTATTGTAAAAGTTATTAAAAATACTGATCATAGAAATTTCGAATTTATTTTGTATTGGCAACCACAGTAATTATTCTGCTATCAAGGGTATATGAATGTGGTCTAAAAGCATGTAAAAATTCAAAATCAGGCAGTTTAATAATGCCATTTGCATTTAAAGTTTTTTGTTTGTATATTTGATTGACTTAATCAGTTTATACCCAATATACTAAAAAAATGAAAACGACTGTAATTGTTTTATTCGCCTTTGTGTTATTTTTTGCAAATACAGCAAAAGCACAATGGGTAACCATCCCCGATGCAAACTTTGTTGCCTGGTTAACAACTAATATACCCTCTGCAATGGCCGGCAATCAAATGGACACAACAAGTCCGGCAGTCACAACACGTCTTGTTGTTAATGTTGAAAATTGCGCTATTGCTGATTTAACGGGTATTCAGTATTTTTCTTCTCTTACAACATTGGATTGTGGAAATGGAAGCTCAACTACAACACCAAATGTATTGACAAGTTTACCTCCTTTGCCACCAAACCTTGATACTTTAATTTGTGGAAATAATCAATTAACCAGTTTGCCGGAATTACCAAATTCACTTACACATCTGAGGTGTTACAACAATCTGTTAACCAGTCTTCCTGTATTGCCTGAGTCATTAATATTTATAAACTGCAACAATAACCTGTTAGCTAATCTTCCAGCCTTACCGGTATCCCTGCATTATTTAAATTGTGGCAGCAATTTATTAGCTGATCTACCAGCCTTACCAAGCTTATTGGAAGACTTAATTTGCGGTTTTAATCAATTAGAAAATCTTCCGGCTTTGCCAAATTCTCTTACAGATTTATATTGTACAAATAATTTATTGGTAAATCTTCCAACTTTGCCAAATTCATTAGAGTATTTAGAATGCAGTTATAATCAATTGACAAGTCTTCCCGATTTACCGGATTTTATTACAAGTATTATTTGCTCTTTTAATTTTTTGGAAAATCTTCCCGATCTTCCAAATTCATTGCATAACTTATATTGCCATAATAACCAATTAGTAAGCCTGCCTGTTCTTCCAAATTCATTGAATAACTTGTACTGCCATAATAACCAATTAGTAAGTCTTCCATCCTTACAGAATATTAGTAATTTATCATGTTTTTCAAATCTTTTGGATAGTCTTCCTGCCTTACCTGATTTTTTGTTAGTTTTAAGGTGTAACAATAATCTTTTAACAAGCCTTCCTTTATTGACAGATTGGTTACAAGAATTAGATTGCTCATACAATAATATTTCATGTTTTCCTGTTTTTCCAAATAGTCTTGACGAATCATTTTTGTTTAATATATCTGAAAACCCTTTTACTTGTTTGCCCAATTATGTGCCTGCTATGAATTCAACATATTTATCCTATCCTTTGTGTGTTATTGGGGATGCTTATAACAACCCCAACGGATGTAGTGACGCCATTGGAGTTTTAGGGTATACTTATACAGATAATAACTCAAATTGCTTAAAAGATGAAGGAGATTCATGCCTTATTAATATTCATGAGATGCTATATGCAGGAAGCAGTTTACTGAACCATACTTTTTCTGCTATCAATGGAATATATCATTTTCCAAAATCGGAGGGGACATATACAGTAAAAATTGATACTTTTGGTGTTCCATTCCAGGTACAATGCACTTATCCCGGATTGGATTCTACAGTTATCCTGACTACAATCAATCCTTTAGCCGATAATGTCAATTTTAGTTTAAACTGTAAGCCGGGTTTTGATATAGGTATACAGTCAGTTATTATTGAAGGGCTGGTATTTCCGGGCTTGTATCATTCAATAAATGTTTTTGCAGGTGACCTTAGCCAGTGGTACAATATGAATTGTGCCGATGGTGTTAGCGGTCAGATACAGGTTGCCGTTAATGGTCCGGTATCATTTGACGGTGTTACTTTTGAAACTTTATCACCAATTATTTCGGGAGATACATATACTTTTAATATTGATGATTTCGGAAATTTTGATATTACCGAAGCGTTTGGTTTAATTTTTAAAACAGAAACTTACGCACAAACAGGAGATACAATTTGCTTAAGCATCTCTGTAAATCCGTTTTCAGGTGATAATTACATTAGCAATAACACATATGATTACTGCTATTTGGTTATGAACTCACACGATCCCAACAATAAAGAAGTGTTTCCTGTAAATGTTTTGCCCGGTTATCAGGATTATTTTACCTATACCATCCACTTTCAGAATACAGGAGGTTCACCTGCCGTAAATATTCGTATTGTTGATACTTTGAGTTCAAATCTGGATATGTCCACATTTCAGTTGATGAATTACAGTCACCCCAATACGACCTCTATATCAGAAAATGAACTTACTGTAAGCTTCCCTGATATCCAATTGCCGGATAGCTTATCCAATCCTGAAGAATCATCGGGTTTTATTCAGTATCGTATCAAACCAATAGCAGGTTTGACTGAAGGAACACAGATTCTGAACAAGGCAGATATTTATTTTGATTATAATGAGCCCATTGTGACCAATACAACAGTTAATTTGTTTACTGAGACTGTTAATGTCTTTGATATTTCAGAAAACGCATATAAAGTTTTTCCCAATCCTGCGGGCAATAAAGTATATATCATTAATACAGGTAATGCAACAGAAAAAATAGTCAGCATAATGAATATGCAGGGAAATAAAACTCTGGAGAAAATTTTCTGTAATAATGAAATTGAACTTGATTTAAGTAATATTCCACAGGGAGTTTATTTGCTAAAAATACAAACAAAAAATAGTACACAAATTTCAAAATTGATAATTCAATAAAACTGTACTCATTGTAAATGTAATAACAGGAATTTTTAATTGACCTGTATACTATTTTCATGACTGGTAATCTTTTTTACAATCCATTTATTCATTATCATTGTATCAAATTTTCAGTGATGATGAAACTATATTATATTCTCTTTGTAACCATTTCTGTTTTACTTGTTTCCTGCTCAGATAACGAAGAGCCAAAAAAGGAAATTAAACAGGAACAGTCAGCTAAAATCGAAATTAAAAAGGACTCGGTTAGCTTTAATATTGATTTTTATCCCGAAAAATCAATTATTGTCGACAGCAATCTTGTTCTTTTAGGAAAAGACGAGACAGGAAATTACCGGATGTTTGCTGTGAACATTAAATCCGGCAAGGCAAATGATGAGTTTCTGAAAACATTCTATGACAGGGAAATTGCAAAACTGACTGTTAAAAACGATACCGTTATCGGATTCTTTGAAAGCGAAAGGACATGGGGATACTGGAATAATAAGTGGAACAAATATCAACTTACTAATGATTGGGTTTTTAACGGAAAATACGGTGTGCTCAATTACCTTCTTGAAGACAACACTTATATTGTGTACTCACTCGATTATGGTGAATTTGGCGGCGAAGTGTACTTTTACAACAAAAAAACCGACCGGCTCTATGGCATGAAACTTTATGGCCCTGTTTTGTGTGTTAAAGATAAAGATGGCTATATCGTGAATGGCAGTCTGCCTCATAATACCGGCTTCGTCGAAATCCTTAAAATCAAAAAACCCGAAACCCTGATTGAAATTCCGGATAGTTTTAATATCATAAAATACAGTGAATTAAAAAGTTCTTTTGTGTTTATTGAAAAGCAGGAAAATGAATTTTTGCCCGATTCTCTTGAAGAAAAAATCAGAAATCCTCAGAAATTTGATGTCAATGCATATCAGATGTCAAAACAGATTATTAAAAACAAGCTTCGGGTAGAAACGATTCTTGACACCACCGACATGCTCTGCTACGCCACTATCCCGGTTAAAGGTAAATACCTTCACATCTTCCAGAAAAGAAAAAAAGTGAATGCCGGAATTGTTGAAGGCGCCGGAATGAACGTAATTGACAGTCTGTATGATGAAAGTTTATTTTCCTATGATTTTTCCTCGCGACTTTATAAAAATGTTTATCTGATTTCCTTCAGCTACTGGCAGCAAAAAATCAGAAAGGAAAAGATGATTTGTCTTGTGTGGAGGGATGAGAAACTTACACGGTATAATTTTAATTGATTTGAAAATGATACTGAAACGTATTTTTGATATCAGCTTTTCTTTTATTGGTCTTTTGGCACTTATTCCGGTATTTATTTTCATTTCGTTGTGGATTAAAACAGGCAGCAGGGGCGGAGTATTTTATCTTCAAACCCGTGTTGGAAAAAACAACCACGATTTCAAACTGTTCAAGTTCCGCACCATGTTCAACGATGCCGAAAAAAGAGGTTTGCTCACCGTTGGCAGCCGCGATCCCCGAATTACCAAAGCCGGTTATTATCTTCGGAAATATAAACTTGATGAACTCCCTCAGCTTATCAATGTCTTTATTGGTAATATGAGCTTTGTCGGGCCGCGTCCGGAGGTTAGAAAATACGTCGATTTGTACACTCCCGAGCAGGCAGCCATATTAAAGGTTAAACCCGGAATCACCGATTATGCATCCATCGAATATATTAACGAAAACGACATCCTTGCCAAATCACAAAACCCCGAGCAGGACTACATCAACATCATCATGCCTGATAAAATACGATTGAATATGAAGTACATTTCAGAGATTGGGTTTTTTACAGATATCAAAATTATTTTTCGAACATTGGTAAAGATTATTTGATTGTTATTCAGCTCCTCCAGCTTAAGAGGGCGAGGAAGAACAAAAGATTTTTTTTTCTTGGGTTTCAATTCATTCTAAATTATTCTCATAGGGTTCCATTTCATTTCACCCCATGCAATTACATCGCCAGCCCGTTGGGCTTGGTTTACGGAAGGGAATAAAATATCCCTTTTTTTCAAGCTTCTCAAATGGCTTAGTTAGTTTGATTAACGCATAGGTCTGACCTTCTTTGCTTAAGCTTCGAAGGTTTAAAAAAGACCGTCTTGTAAATGCATCGGGTGTAGTAAAAGCTCAGCGTTGCGCAACCCGATGAGAAAATAAAAAAGAACAAAAAGAATGCCGACTAAAGTCGAGACCACAGGTTAAACATCCTCGAAAATTTCATTTTCTGGACAAAAAGAACAAATAAACATCTAAACAAATAAACAAAAGAAACAAAGGAACAAAAGGAACAAAATAAACAAAGGAACAAAAGGAACAAAATAAACAAAGGAACAAAAGGAACAAAATAAACAAAAGGAACAAAAGGAACAAAATAAACAAAAGGAACAAACAAGAACTAACCCAATTCCTAAACCCAAAACCAACTCAATTACACAAAATCAACTGATCTTCCTTCGCCTTGGCATGTCCCATGTCAGCAGCTTTTTTGAGATCGGCGCAGGCCTCTTTCTTTTTCTTAAATTCGTGATAGGCGGCTCCTCTGATATAATAACACTCGGCATCTTCTTTTAACTTGATGGCATTAGACATATCGTCGATGCAAAGATCAAGTTTCTTTCTGTCGAAATAGTACTTCCCTCTTTTTGCATAAGCATCGGCCGATTTGGGATTTAATTCAATGGCTTTCGAAAAATCCTTTATGGCAAGTGCATCCTTTGTACTGCCTTGCTTTGCATAGGAAACGCCACGCTCATAATAGGCCTCAAAATAATCACGTTTGTAGGTAATGGCTTTTGTAAATTCTTTGATGGCTTCGGCAGGATTTTCTAGATAGTTATAGGCCACGCCTTTTTTAAAGAAAATCTCGGGATCTTTTGATTTAAGGGTGGTAACAATATAACTGAAATCTTCGATGGCTTTTGCATATTCTTTTGTGGTAAGATACGCATTGGCTCTGAAAGTATAGGTTTCAAGGTCTGTTTTTCCCAGACTGATGGCTTTTGAAAAATCACCGATTGCCTTTTTGTAATCTTCTGAATTATAAAAGGCAATGCCCCTTTGCTTGAAGCCATCACCAAAGCTTGAGTTGATTGTGACAGCTTGAGTAAAATCTGCAATGGCATCTTTATATTCTTTTTTCTCAAAGCGAATCAGTCCTCTGATATACCAGCTTTCAGCTTTAACAGTTTTCAAATTTATTGCGGCATTCAGATTCTCCAGAGATTTTTCCTTATTGCCTTCATCATAATAATATTTTCCAAGATGGTCAAAGGCCTGGACATTTTTCGGGTTCAGGGCAATGGTTTTTTCCAGATCTTTCACAGCTTCCTTTTTCATTCCTTTGATAAGGTACACTTCGGCCCGGGAAACATACGCCTGATAATAATCGTCTTTAACTTTTATCGCTGCTGTAAAATCAGCAATGGCATCATCATATTTCTTAAGTGCTATATGAGCTTTGCCTAAACCGTCGTATGCCTCAAAATAATACTTATCTTTTGCTATAACAATATTAAAATCGGTGATGGCCGACTCATAATTCCCCGACTGCAGTTTCTCTACTCCGCGGTCGTAATAAAAATTCAGGGTTTGGGAATAGCTTGCTGAAAATGTAATTAGGGTGAAGAATATTAAAATGTATCTCATAAATTAAATATTAACATGTAAGATAACGTAAAAATAGAAATAAAATTCTGCACTCATATCTGCTGAAATGAATGTTTTATTAACACTATTTAATAAAATAAATCCTTACGCCGGCTTTAACAATGGGGTTATTCTTAGGAATAGTTGTTTTTGAATAGCAATTCTCTCCAATATTTTTTATATTTGGTAACCCAAATTAATAAAAACCGATATGATACGCTTAAAACTCTCATTACTCGGATTGGTCATTCTGATCAGTCAAAATCTGTTCTCACAGGAAAATATTGGAATTGGAACTTCCACGCCTGATGCAAAAGCTGTGCTCGACATCCGGGCAACCGATAAAGGTGTTTTGATTCCGCGGCTAACCGCAGTTCAGCGAAATGCTATGAGCTCAGGCCTTTCTGCAACCCAAAACGGTTTGCTGGTTTTTGACAGCGATTCAAATAAGTTTTATTACTGGAATGTGACCGAATGGACTCAGATTGGCGGAGCAGCCGGTTCGGTCGTTGCTCCTGAATGTTATACCTTGCAGGAAGCATATGACTGTACTACTCCGGGTGCCGGAAGAACCCTCAATGTGAACAGCGGCTCACTGGAAATTAACCTGTCATCAATTGCTTCAACTACCGAAGCGCTTATGGCTTCATCCACAGCAGGAACCGAATCAACTCCTTCATCTGCCTTATCAGGATACAACAGCTCTTTTGGTGTGGCGGTTTACGGCGGAAATAATAAGACTGATAATCCATACAATGCCATTCATGGAATGACTTCCAGCGGAATTGAAAACACTTCGGGCGTAGCCGGATATTACGAAGGAACAGCACAAGGGGTTGGCGTTTATGGTTCTGTTTTTCAGGATGTGTCGGGCGGCGGAAAAGCCGGGGTTTTTGGCTATAACAACCGCTCAGATGGCGGATACGGGATGCTCGGACAAGGGTTTAACGGTGTGGTCGGACAAACAAACTTCGGAACAGGGTTCGGCGTCTATGGTGGAAATACCAATGCAATCGGAACCGATAACGGTGTAGGTGTTTGCGGCGATGGCGATTATGGTGTGTGGGGCCAGACTCAGTATGGATACGACGGTGTATTCGGAATAAACGCACGTACCGATGGAGGAATCGGTGTTGAGGGACAGGGTTTCAACGGAACTGTAGGTATTACTGTGCAAGGCGCCGGCTATGGTATTTACGGAGAAAATTCAAGTACAGGCACAACTGACAATAATATTGGTGTAGCCGGTATTGGCTGGGTTGGGGTTTATGGCGTATCTAACGATGGCACCGGTTACGGAGTTTTTTCAGACAGCGATTTTGGATGCTCGGGAACCAAATCATTCGTAATTGACCATCCCCAGGATCCACAAAACAAATTTCTGAAACACTTTTGCATGGAATCGCCCGAAGTTTTGAATGTTTACAGAGGAACAATTACACTGGATGCTTCAGGTGAAGCTACTGTCAATCTTCCCGAATATTTCAGTTCGGTAAACATAAACTTCACCTATCAACTTACTCCGGTCGGCGCAGCCTGTCCGGGATTATACATAAGCCGCGAAGTTGAAGGCAATTCTTTTGCAGTTGCAGGAGGTGCTCCGGGAACTAAAATATCATGGGTGGTATATGCCGAAAGAAATGACCCGTATCTGCAACAAAATCCGCAGTCAAAACAAGTGGTGGTCGAAAAAAGACAGGAAGCAAAAGGCAAATACCTTATGCCGCAGTTGTACGGACAAACAGCCGACAAAAAAATGGTCATACCTCTTAAAAAAGACAATGAAATCATGAAAAAGCGGTTGGTTGTTCCTGTAAATGAAAAAGCAACCCAGCAAAACCAAAAAATCAGGAAATAATATGAAAAGGAGAATAATTACACTTATAATCTTCCTCCTTTTCACAATTCCATATGCAAAAGGACAGATTTTTACCGGCAACCATCTGGTGCACATCAATCCGGGTGCCATCATGACGGTTAACGGTGACATGGCAAACAACGGAACGATTGTGAATAATGGCTTTTTAACCATTAATGGAAATTCGTTAAACGGAGGAACCTTGCAAAATTCAGAAGAGATGATCGTTTCGGGTGACTGGCTGAATAATGGTGTTTATTCACCCGCATCGGGAAAAGTCACCCTGAATGGAAGTAACCAGCTAATTGGAGGAACAAGCACTACACGTTTTTATCACCTTGTTCTAACCGGCACGGGGGTTAAACAGATGGAAATTAATACGGAAATTGATAGCTTATTGGATATCGGAAATCTGGAACTGAATACAGGGGTTTATTCCATGGAAATTATCTCAGACGATTCAGCATCCTTAGCAAGAGACGGAGGTTACATTTCTTGCAGCTATCCTGGAAATCTGATCAGAAACATGAACGATCGTCAATTATATCTTTTTCCATTTGGAAACGACGGACAATATCAACCTGCTGTAATCAACGGGTATACTGGATCTGTGAACCGTATTGGCTCTGGTTTGTATTCTACCGACCCGTTGCTTTCAGGGTTCAATACAATGAGTCTGGACCCTGGTCTACAGGCAGTAAATGATGAGTTTTTTTATACTATTACCGGTTATGAAATGAGCGGAAGTCTGAATGTCATTTTTTATTATGACACCATCACAACTGGAAAATGGTATAGTTTAGCAGATTGGAACAATGCTTCAGGAAAATGGGCAAGATATAATACTTTTATCTGTGGTGCGGAATCGTTTTATTTTCCATTTGAATTTACCGGGGAGAAAGTTTTTTCTTTTGGGATTGAAAAAGAAGGTGGAGTAGTTGTTGACCAGTTGGTTATCTACAACACTTTTACCCCAAATGAAGATGGGATAAATGATGTTTTTTACATAGAGAATATTGAAGATTATCCGGAAAACAAGATTGATATCTACAACCGTAATGGCAATGTTGTTTACTCGAGCAGCGGGTATTCAAATAACTGGGACGGAAAATATTATGGAAACGATCTTCCGGCTGCCACCTATTATTATATTTTGAATCTTGGTGATGGCAGCAAAGAAATCAAGGGCGATCTCACAATAATCAGATAATACTATGAAAAAGCTATTATATATTTTGTTGTTTGTACCGGGTTTCCTGTCCGGGCAACAACTTCCGCAATTCAGTCAGCGGATGATAGACGAATCGGTTTTTAATCCGGCCGTCATTGGAACACGCGATTTTTCATCGGTAAAGCTTCATCATCGCAGTCAGTGGCTGGGGTTTGATAACGCACCTTCAACGCAGACATTCAGTTATGACGGAATCATAAATGAAAAGATGGGAGCGGGGGGTTATGTGCTTAATGACATTACCGGTCCCACAAGACGTTTGGGTTTTAATCTGGCGTATTCATACCATGTAAAAATATCAGATTATTTCTTGTCTTTTGGTCTGTCAGCTACTTTCCTGCAATTTGGAATCGACGGAACAAAAATTGATTTGCACCAATCGGATGATCCCATTGTAACAGAAGATATTTCGGATAAAGCATGGAAACCCGATGCAGCATTCGGTACCTATTTTTACAATGATAAGTTTTATGTGGGCTTTTCGGTGCAGCAATTGTTCCAGTCAAAATTCAGGCTCGACGGACTTGATGGGATCAATGCTTCAATGCCATTGACAAGACATTATTTTATCACGAGTGGCTACAAGATGGAATTGAACGAAAACATCATGCTTGACCCTTCGTTTCAGTTTAACGGAACAATTGGAAGTCCGGCACAGTTTGATCTGAATGTGAAAGCATATTATAAGAATAAAATCATGGGCGGATTGTCATTCAGGGTAAATGATGCATTGGTGATGTTGCTGGGAATAAAAATTCAGGATATTTTCACCATAGCCTATTCCTATGACCTTACAGTTTCGAAATTCAGAAAATACAACAGCGGGTCGCACGAAATTTTGATTGCCTTTCATATAAAGAAAAAAAGCAGTGCGGCAAGCATTGTTCAGTAGAGTTTGTCTCAAAAGGCCTTTTGCAAACAATTCTTGAAAATGAGACGATTTTCTATTCATTGAAAAATCGTTTTCATTTCCGCCGCAAAAAGCATCATCTTTTTAATATCTTTTTGGGCGGCGGTATTACAATTCACATACAATTTCTACAGAGGTTGTGGTGCTCTGCACCATTTAAAAATACAGTTGGTGCAGAGCACCATAATCTCTGTAGTTATAAAATAACATTGAACAAAAAAGGTACAGAGTACCGTAATCTTCCTTGAGAATAGAATATTTTTAACTTAATCAGTTTGCCTAATTACAGCTTTGTTATTTTAACTGATTTATAGTTATTTACGCCAATTTCCTTTTTGGTGATGCTGTATTTGGTTTCATCCAGATAATCTTCAAAAAAGGGTAAATCGGGTGAATAATGAAAGCTGCCGCCTACTTTGAGAGAATCAAGAATGGCTAAAAATTTTCGGGCATATTCCTGATATGAACTGTTCACTTTAAAATGCTGGTGTTTAAAGTGATTAGTAAAAGACATATTACTGATGACAGTCCCCCATTTTTCAAAACCATAATCATAGTCAAGCCAGTCAACAGCCTTGCAAAACGAAGAATTTCCTGCAAAGCGGTCAATCCCAAAACCTTTAATATAATATTCCTTAAGGTACATCAACAAATTCATCTGCTTGCCGCAACCGATATCCAGAACGGGCTCAATAAGGTTATAGATGTTGATATCAAGAATATTAATCTGAATTTCAGCGCTATACTCAGAGTTTGGCACAAATTCAATTACCCGGTTTTTTGAAAAGCAAAGCAATTCACTCATGAGGTCATTTTTTATCATCCATTGTGCAACAGAATCATTATGCTGGACAGCTTGGATATCATAAGTTATTCCATTGGATTTAAATTTCTTTAGAGATTTTGAGTAAACCTCCCTCAATTCCTTTTGTGAATTTTTATTAAAGTTAAAAAACTGATTTATTTTGCAAAAATCAACAAGAGTTTTTGCCGCTAACTGGTCCAGTTTCTGTTTTGTTACTTTTGCTTCAATATCATCAATTTTTGTAATTTCATAGAAAGATTCAGAAATAAAACTTAGCGAATTGTCAATTTCGTTCATGAAAAGTTTTTTACCTTCTTCATTTTCGAATTTCTGATGAATGTTTGTGTTAATCATGTAAAGTATATTTTCTTTATAAATATCTGGTTACTATAAAATTAATCCACTTGTTCAGACCGAATAACGTCAAAGAAAGGAGTTGATTTTTCCTCAACACATTTCACTGCATAAAGGTAAAGAGCAGCACTCCATGTTTGCCAGTCTTGCCCCATTGGTTTGCCGTCCTGTGCCTTGTGCCATTCGTTGAACCCATATTCGACATCTGAATTATTCGATAGCTTGATACTGTCGGTAAGTTCCATAAGTTTATCACCGGCAAGGGCATATTTTTTGGCAGCAATAAGTGCTGCAATGTAAAAACCACAAATGAATGGCCAGATGCCACCATTATGATAATCACCTGGTTTGTTGTAAATTGAGTATCTGATATGCCAATCGGGATCCTCCGGTTTTATAAAAGGAAAGAAATTTGGGGGCAGGTTAACACCCAATTCATGTCTGGTTTTCATTTCATCACATTCATGTTCGATCCATGAAATCATATCTTCAGCGCGCGACTGAGATGCGATTCCGGAAAGAATTGCGAGACTATTTCCAAGAAGGTCGAACCGCTCGGAGCTGTGAATTTTATATGACCAGAAAGCATAATATGGCTTATACTTGACCACAAGTCCTTCATGGGCATTGTGATGTGTTTTGCCATCTGAAATGGTAAACCGGCCCATTTCATGTTTTAATTTTTCTGCCCTTTCATGTTTATTAAGAAGTCTCAGATAGCAATAAACAAGTGTATTTACAAACAATCCGTAACCGGTTACCCATTGTTCATCACGCCAGTCGCTTGTAGGTTGCTGAGCCACAAGATACCGGTCAGAAGGGCTTTGATATTCCATCCACAAAAGGGCTTTTTCGGCAGCATCATGAAGAAAGTCCTTTTCGCCGGTCATTTTTCTGAAAATGCCCACCCCGACTAAAAATAAGGGAGTTGTATCACTGGCGCCACGGTCATTTTTATCATGAACAAGAGAAACAATATGGCCGTGCTCTGTTTGATTTACGGCAAGGGTTTCTAAAACCCGGCGAATACTATTAATAAGTTTTTGATTGTCAGAAACAGCAATGCCAAGAATTGAAAACATCAAGTCTCTGGTATATGGCTCAGGGTAGCCCCATGCAGCCGTTCTCGGAAGTCCATGATAAGGACCATGAGAATTGTGAATCAATACTTCCAAAGCTGCTTTTTTTGCTGCTTCTATTTTCTTCCAATTAATTTCCTGCATTGTTTATTTTGTATTAACCCGGTCTTAAAAGCTGGATTATTAACTAATCCCCAATTTGTCGTGCATAATTTGCACAAAGCGTTTGGCAACTATGCGGTAATCAAATTTTTCTACTACTCTTTTTCTCCCGGCCTTCCCCATTTTTTCGCACAGTTCCTGGTCATTCATCAGCAACAGCAGGTACTTTGCAATGTCATGGACATTGGCTCTGTAATCGACAGTTCTGGGAACCCTGAAGGTTACCCGGTGTGTATCTTCAAATCCTGCCTCATCGCCAAGTACAACCTCGTTGGCTACAATTTTCTGAGCCACTTTAGCCAAAAAAGCAGTTTCTCCATGCACAAGGGTGTCAAGCAATCCCATTGCCCTGATTCCAATTACAGGTTTTCCGCATGCGCCGGCTTCAACCTGAGGCATGCCAAAGCCCTCAAGCCTAGAGGGCGCAGCATAAATATCACAAGCGCCAATGAGATAGGGCATAAAATTTCGGGAAATAGTATTGGTGGCATAAAAAACATTTTTTTCAATACCCAGGTCTGTAGCCATTTGCAGGTCAGACAAGTTTTGAATTTTTGTTCTGGGCTGTGGCCAAACCTTGCAAATATATTTCCAGTCGGGAGCTTTGGTATCAATAATAGCAAGAGCCTGCATGACTTCCTGAGCCCCTTTTGAAGCAGCATCGCCACCAACGGTGAGAATCATCTTTTGGTCGGGTGAAATTCCAAGAGCTTCACGTACAGCCAATATTTTTGGATCATCTTTGCTGAAAGGAATAAAAGAATCGGTGTTGCAGCCAACCGGAAGGACTTCAATAATATCGGCGTTTATTCCATCACGTACATACATTTCTTTCACCCAGTTAGAAGTAACAAGGATAAGCGGCAATGCATTCAATACTTCCTGGTAATTTGCAATATAGCCATCTGCTACCAGCCATGGAACAGGTTGAACTCCGTATCTTTGAGGATGCAGGACTAATTGAGGAGAGTGTCCCCAATAACCGACGCCCACCACCACATCAGGTTCGAACCACCGGTAATACCATTCTTTTTCCTGTGCCGATTCAAAGTGAGCAGCATGAGCATCGATACCTAATTCAAGAAGACCCCGGTATAAAAGGTCACCTTGAGTTGCCAATCCTCCGGGAGAAGGAGGATAATCGTATAAAACTAGTACTTTCATTTTGTAATTTTTTATTTAATGGTTAATAATCAAGACTTTTTACATTTTTTCAAATTCAAGCTGTTTTAACCAATTTTTAGCTTTAATTGGAATAAAGAATTGCCAAAATGATTCAGCCCTGGGCGTAGTATCAGCTTCGAAACTATTTTTTTTAAATCCATAAATTTCAGTTACTATATGATATTTTTTATGCCATATTTCATTTGTGAGTGGAAAGAAAAAGTTGGCTTTTTCAATGGGTTTGGGAAAATATTTTTTATTTCCGTCTTCATAAGCAAAAGTCCACAATTCATCAGTAGAAATCTTTCTTTGGTTCCATAAATTGATTACAGCATAGCTGACTTCCTCATGTCTGATGTGTCTCGTATATTCGCCATATGGATTATGCGTGATGACAAGATCAAAATGTCGTTGAGGCATTAATTTAAGAATGGCATCCTGTACAATTATTTCATCAAGGTGTGTTTGATCAGGACCATCATCCAGGTCACCAATAACACCATCAACATTCAGGAACTTCAAAGCCTTGAAAAATTTTTCTGACCGTTCCATGTCGCTTTTTCTGCTAAGGCAAACCACAAAGCAATTCCATGAGGGATTGCTCAAAATTGTGCCACCCGACCAAAGGGTTTCGTCATCAGGGTGCGCCACGATTATGGCAACAGATTTTGGTGAATTATTTAACATTGTAATACTTTTCAATTGTGAACCTTGCCATCAGGTAACTTACCAATGACTCTGCGCCCTGATTCATGTTTACATTGGTTTCTTCCAGGCCATCATAGCACCCGCCGGTACATGGATTGTACACTATCTGATTCAGTCGGTTTTTTCCTAAGAACCAGTTGAATGAAGTTTTCATTTTCGTGCAATAATCTTCATTGTTAAAGACCTTGTAAAACTTTTCCAAACTCATAATGGTATAGGCCACATCAATAGGTTGCTCACCAAATTTTTTAGCTATTTGTCCTTTTTGAAGCCAGTTTCTGTTTGAAATAACTTCAATCCCGTTTTCATTAAAAGTCTTTGATAAAAGAAAATTAAAAGAAGACAGTGCTACGAATTTGTACAAAGGATCTTTTGTAACCAGCCATGCGCATAGCATTGCTTCGGGCAGGATGCTGTTTGCGTAGGTCAAATAACCTTCAAACCATTCCCACTCGTCTTTAGATTCATGTAGAAACATTTGAACCAGTCGGTTTGACATTGTTTTTATTAAATTCAAAGAGTCACTATTTTCATGGGTGGTATAATAATAGTAAAGGCCTTTAACCGCAAAACCCATTGATCGTGTAGATCTTACAGATTCAATATGTTTCAGTGATTTTAGTAAAATTATTTCAGCAAGTTCAATAGTTTCGGCAGGCAGGATTTTATCCAGGGATGTGACATAACCCAAAGCCCAGATAGCTCTGCCATTAGCATCATCGAGATTGACCAATGAGTTTTGGTTCGTGAAAAGTTTATCTTTATCAAGATAATTTAAAAAATCACCTGATGGGCGTGAGCAATAATTAATGAAATTGAGGTATTTATTGATATCCTTAATACAAGTTGCGTCATTAGTTGATTGCAAATACATGCACATGGCAATCAATGCCCGGGCATTATCATCAAGGGTGTATCCTGTGCTGATATCCGGATGGTTTATTTTTGAAAATTGAACCAGGCCAAAATCCGTGGTCATTTTTTTAAGATGCCGGAGGTCAATTTCAGGAAGATTATAGCAAACTTCGTTTTTATTCCCCAATGTTTTCACAAAAAGTTGGGCATGGGCAACGGCAGAGTTTTGCCATGCCGTGGAGATAATTTTCTGCAAGTTGTTTAAACTGATGTTTTTCCTTAAGGGCTCATCGTTTAATAATTTGCAAACACATTTTGACAATTGATCAGAGTTGCCAAAATCAAAAAGTAATTCTTTATTGTCAGCAAGTATTTCCCTTGCATGGGGAATGGGAGTTGAAATTATGGGGCATCCGCAACTCATGGCATAAACAAATGTTCCTGAAACAGCCTGATTAGGATCGTTTGAGGTAAACAGATAAATATCTGTTAATTGCAGATATTCCAGAAGATTAGCAGTATCCAAATATTCATTAATAAAAACCACATTGTTTTGGAGCGAATGTTGTTTTACTTTCTTTTCAAGGAAATCACGGTATATTTCTCCTTCATTTTTAATTACTTCAGGATGGGTTTTGCCAATGATCAAAAAAATTATTTCAGGATGTTTTTTGACAATTACAGGCAAAGCGTCTAAAGTAGTTTCGATGCTTTTTCCTGAGCTTAACAAGCCAAATGTGGTTAAAACTTTTTTGCCCTTGAAACCATATTTTGCTTTTAGAGCGCCCTTGCCAAGGTGTTTTACAAGGTGGGTGCCGTGCGGAATAACAGAAATCCTGAGTGGGGCAATTTGGTATTCTTCTGTCAAAATCATTTCTGAAGTTTTGGTCATTACAACAACTGACTCACAAAAGGATATAATTTTTTTAACCGTCATTTTTATCAGCTGAGATGGATTGGGCAAAACAGTGTGAAAAACAATGATTATGGGTTTGGTTATGATGTTTAAAAAGCTGATGAATGACAACTCGTTTTCCTGAAATAGTCCGAATTCATGCTGAATTACAACAATATCTGTATTGGCATCGTTATTTATTGTGTTTGCGAGTTTGGTATATTCATCAGGCAATGAAGTATTCAGAATGTATTTTACTTCTTTGGGATAGATATACTTGTTTTTTTTTGTTTCAAGGGCACAGACATCAATAGAGAATGACTTGCTGAATTTATTATTGTGAGCGATAATCAGGTCTTGCGAATAAGTTGCAATTCCACATTCCCTTGGAGGAAATGATGTAATAAACAATATTTTCGATTTGTTTTTGTCAACGTCCATTTTATGTTTGGATGTGTTTTTTTTAGGAAGAATTCCTGTGAAGTTTCGGTTTTCAAAATCAAGCACATTCATATCATTGCCTGTCAGGTTAATTATTGCGGGATACAAATCAGCTTTCATTTTTTGGAATATTTGTGATCAATTCAGTTAATAATTCAGATAAGCGAACCGACGCACAAGCAATTCTTGAATCAGCCGCTCCGTAATAAATAAACAGGGTGTCGCCAAATAATGATGTCCCGGTTGGAAAAACGACATTATTCACTTCTCCGTGCAATTCCCAATCAATTTCAGGTTTAAACAAAGGATAAGGCAACCTCGCCAGTTCTTTTGAAGGATCTTTCAGGTCGAGCAGTGCAGCGCAGGCAGAATAAATCAGACCTTTTTTTGCTTCCTGTACACCATGATAAATTAATATCCATCCATGTTCTGTTTCAATGGGAGGGCAACCACCGCCCATGTATGATGATTCATGGTTAAAAATAGGATCCATGACAATTTTTTTATGAAATTTGAGAAAATAATTTCCCCAAAATTCTTTAGTCAGCTCCTCAATATTTTTCACTGAAACAATCTGGATACCGGGTCTTATACGGTGAAGAAAAACCAGATTTCCATTAATCCTTCGGGGAAAAAAGATTACATTTTTATCCCACAGCATTATTTTCTTTTCAGGATCAGCTTCCTGATAGTAAAACTTATAATTGCGGTAATAATTTTCATTTACAACCTTTGCCGATTCAGCAAGATAAACAAATTCGGCGTATGTAATCGGAGGAACAATGGATCCGATTTTAGTAAAAGTCTTTAGATCTTTAGAAACTGCCAGTGCACCGCGTGCATTGGTTCCATCATATCCGGTATAAGTGAGGTAGTAGAGATCGTCAATTTTAACAATGCGCGCATCTTCAACACCTTGTGATTCAAAATCCATCTCAGGAAACAACACAGGATGATCAGATCTTTCAACAAGACTAGTCGGACCATCAAACCTACAATAACCAATGCTTGAAAAATTTCCTTTTTTAACTGCACGATAGAACATGTGAACACTGTCACCTTCCCTGATCACTGCAGGGTTTAACACGCCATCATTTTCAAATTCATTTTCAGTTTGGGATAATAACACACCCAGTTTTTTTACTTCTATCATACGTGTCTGATTTTTATTTTATTAATATTAAATGATTTGTAATGTATTATTGAAGGCATTGTATCTCCCAAAAGGAAGCCATAAGGTTTTAAAGAATCAATATGGTCAAAAATCAGTTTGATAATTGCAAGAAGGGGAATCGAAAGGAACATTCCCGGAATACCCCAAACAGCATTTCCTATTAAGATTGCCAGGATTGAAAACAGCGCATTGATTTTTACTTTTGAGGCTACAATTTTAGGAACAATATAATTGTTGTCAATAAGTTGAATAATATAGTAAATGATCATGATATACAGAGCAAACATAGGCGTTGATTTTGTAACAAGTGCGATCATCATGGGCAGCGCCACTGCAATTACTCCTCCAATATACGGGATTAGGTTAAGCAAAGCCCCTATAATACCCAAGAGAATGGCATATTCAATACCGAGTATCCAAAGGGCAATGATTTCAAGTGCAGCAACAATAAATAATTCTATCAGTAATCCAATTAGGTATTGTTGAATAACTTTATTAATCTGTTTGATTATCTCACTTACTTTTTTATCATTGATTGTGCCAAATATTCTGTGAATAGATTCAAGTAA
The DNA here is from genome assembly GCA_001769535.1 of Bacteroidetes bacterium GWF2_38_335. Taxonomy (GTDB): domain Bacteria; phylum Bacteroidota; class Bacteroidia; order Bacteroidales; family GWF2-38-335; genus GWF2-38-335. The sequence continues at coordinate 221,232 of MEOH01000016.1, read as the reverse complement.
AAGCGGTTTATAAAACAAGATTAAAAAGATATAAACCGGAAGCAAAATCGCGATTAATATTCCTTCACCAAGAAAAATTAGTGTTTTTCCAATGGCTGATCCCGAGTTAAATAGTAATTCACTTTTTCTGTCAGCAATCCAGTCATGAATACTGTTGGGTTTAATATGGAAATAATCTGAAGTCCAGGTAGTTATTTGAGACAGCATTTCACTTATTTTATCTATTAAAACCGGTAAAGATTCGGTTAAATGGCTGGTTTGAGAAAATATGAGCGTGCAAAATCCTGCAATAACAATGAAAGTAAGAAACAATGCAATTCCTATTGCAAAAATCCTGTTGACTTTTTTCCTGACAAAAAAATTAACAATGGGGTTAAGTAAAATTGCAATTATAACCGAAAAAATAAATGGCAGAATAATATTACCAGCTATGTAAAGTATCCATATAAAGGCAATCAAACCAATTAAAATAATGGTTGCTTTTGCGTAAAAAGGTAGTTTTAAAGATGTGTCAGTCAAGATATTAAATTATTTTAATTAGTTATAGTGGTTTTTGTTCTTTTTTTGGAAAAAAACGCTCAGCCAGAATAGCTCCCAATGATTTGATGATATCCGGGTGTTTGGTAATAGTGTCAGTGACTTTCATTTGCAAGACTGAACCCATAATTTTTCGTATGATATTACCCGAAGATCCAACAAATATTGTTTTTGAAATACTGCCGGCTGCAAAGCTCACAGCAGGAACAATAATGCTGCTTATTAGGTCATTTCCAGAGCTCACATCTTTCAAGGTATGTTTGATTATATTAACTGGTTTCAGGCTATCGGCAGCTATTAATAGCTGATTTTTGAGTAATTGCCTTTTAACAGTTTGTTCTTCCTCTAAAAGATGAATGGCATTTTTTAGTTTATCGCAAGGTTTTTCTTTTTTCATCCTCAATTATTTTAGCATCATTTTTGTGATGAGGTTGCGAATGAAATTTTTAATATAATTATGAAATAATAGGTGCAAAATGGTTCCAATAATCAGATAAAAGCCGGCTAGGGCAAAAAAGCCATTCCAGAAGCTATCTAAAATTTCACCCAGCCATAATGCCAGTCCGATATTTACAAGCAATAATACCTGAATCAGAATAACAAATGAAACAGCATAAGGAATCAGAGATGAAATAACATCTGCTGTTTTATCCATGGTTTTAAGTTTTATCAACTCATAACTTGTTTTTGCATAATCTGTAGCTCTGTCGAGAACAGATTCGATAATAGTTGGTTTGTCATCCATGACGATAATTTTAATTTCAAAATATTTATTCTATTGAAGGCTTGTTTCATAGGTTTTCATGGAGCAGTTCTCAATAGTAAAAAGTAAAATTGTTCTCTCTGAGGTTTTAATGCTGTACTTAATTTTTTCATTAAGCGTGAGCAATTGATCCTTGTCAAGCACAACCGTTTTTTTGTTGGCATGGAAATTTAATTTCCCTTCAATAATTTGCAAAGTGATTGAGTTGCCTTGCTGAAAAGATTTGATTTCGGTACCAACCTGCAATGCAGCCAGAATTATTTGGGTATGCCGGTTTTTAAAAAGAATCATAGCATTAAGTTCATCTTTCAGAATTTTGCTATCGGCTTTCATTTTTTCAATTAATTCAGGTAAGTTGAATTTAATCAATGATTTACCTGTTAATTTGATGCCTTTACAATAATGAGGTTTGCTAATTAGTAATTCTTTTTCCATGATAAAATCCAATCTTTATTAATTAAGGAGAGCTTTAAAATTTGCTCATCCTTAATTAGTTATAAAATTATTATGCCTTCTCGGTTTTTGGATCACTCTTTTTGGTGTGTTCATGGCCATCTTCTTTTAAATGATCTGAATTCTGGACCAGATTATCAAGAAACTCGTTGAATTTTTCTTTAAGTGAATCAGTAAACTCATCACTTTTAGCGGTTATTTTTTTTCTTGTTACAGATCCTTTTTCAGGGGCAAATAAAATCCCCAATAGTGCGCCGACAGCCAAACCGGCAACAACTCCCAAAACTACTTTTCCTGTGCTCATAATATTATTTTTTTGTATATTTATTAATTAATTATTACCTGTTTTTGATGGAAATATAATCCTTAGCAGCACTGCAATTATTGCAATAACAAGTAACACGTGAAGTATGCCGCCGGTATCATAAACCAAGTAACCAACTGCCCAGGCAATGAGAAAGACAATGGCAATCAGATAAAGTAAATAGCCCATATTTTTATAAATTGAATGATTGTTAAAACTAAAAAACACCTGTGTCGCGTTTTACTGCAGCACAGATGTTTGTATTACACTAAAATCTGAATAAAAAATTAAAATTATAGCGGTGGTATTTATGGCAACGGTTTTTGCAATTTCCGCTAATGTTTTTGTTGATTAGGATTTGAAAATTATTCATAAGAATAATAATTAAATTATTTTTTTTTGATGTTAATTTTCGGCGCCATCTGTTAAATCACTTATAGATTTACCAAGATCTTCCATTTCATTGTTAAAATCTTCTTTAAATTGCTGCCAGTTGTTTTTACCCTGTTCCTTGTATAATTCAAGCTTCATTTTTAAGTCACTGTTCTGGGCTTCAAGTTCGGCTAGCTTTTTTTCATAGTCGGCCCTGTTTTCTTTTTTCTGTTCAGCAATGCGTTCTTTAAAATCGCTGAGGATTTTAGCATGAGCAATTATTTTTTCTTCAGATGCCTTTTTAAATGAATTGTATTCTGCAATAGAATCATTTTTTGCTTTTTCCAACTCATCCTGAGCATCTTTGACATTGTCTTCAGCATTTTTTATTTTATCTTCGGATGACTGGCATCCTGTTAATATTGTTCCTGCAAACAGGGTTGCAATTGCAATGGTAAAAAGTGATTTTTTCATTTTCTTTATTTGTTTGTGTATTTTATATTTATAAACATGATTATTAATTATTTAAATGATAGGTGGAAAGAGAAAAAATTGTATATTTTCTTTTTCAGATTCACCAAAGTTTCAAGGAGCATTTCAATCCATTTATTGCTTTTTCTGTAGATCAGCACTATATTTTTATTGAGTGCTGAAGTATGATTCATTCTTTTGTCCTTTTGAGAAAAAGTGTTTTTGTTTGAAATAAATGGGACCATTTTTTTATTTTTTTATGGAATATTAATTGTACCAAAGGTGATATTAACTCTATCAGAAAGCATTACACAATATTTTAAATTGATTGCATAATTCATTGATTGTTTTATATAGTGTCAGCAAGAAAACCCCAAATTCTGCGTTATGCTTGCCACAAAAATGCTCATTTACACCAGTAAACTCCGCTTTTTGAGGCTGCGCAACCGTAGCGAAGCGGAGCTCACGACCAAAGGGAGTAACCCTTGAATTTGGGCTTTTCTCCTCTGACACTTTAGTTTTCTTGTAAATACTATATAATTCTTAAGAGCCATAATATCAGTAATATAAGTGCTATAACCAGAAAAACATGAAACAATCCGCCCAAACCAAAACCTTCGGTTAATAAGCCCAATAGCCACAATATAAGCAGGACAAGTATTACTAACCACAATAAGCTTAATGCTTCTCCATCGCTATTTGTGGTGCCAATTTTTTGATTTTTTAGAATGGTGTGGTTTTTAATAAAATCAGCTGCTTTTATTATTTTGGAATGGTGTTTTATCTGTTTTGACTGGTCTGGTTCAGATGTGTTTTTTATAATTTGCTGCTCTGTACTTTTATCATTGCTTTCATTATCTGATTTTGTGCTGACATTCGGGAAATCGGTTTCTGCGATATTGCTTACCAGGATTGGATCAGAATTTGTTGTGATACTATCAGTCTTTTTTTGTACAAAGTTTTCTTCTTTTTCTGAATTGGAGGTTACTTCCGGACTTTTAATATAATCTATATAAAAACCTTTATTGAAGTGTCGCTTGGTTATTGACAGATTTGATTTGCAGGAATAAAAAAGTATCCCTGTAAGAATGCATATTACGCTGACAAACATTAATTTTTTCATGATTTATTTTTTTAGTTTTTGATTGAGATTTGTTACAAACAAAGTTGATTCCTTTATCTCAAAATAGTATTATATAATATCAGGAAAAAATTACATAATTCATTTATTGTCAATTGCTAATAACCCCGGCCCTCTGACTTTGTCAATGCACCTCCCATTTATAGGTTTTTAATACACAGGGTTGCACAAAGTTTCACCCTGTGGTGTTACAAATCGGTCCTTCAGACCTTGAATCCAGTTGCAGCAAGGGCAACGCCTTGGGATTGTAATTGCATAGGGTGCAATGAAATGCAACCCTATGCGTAAAAATCCTTTTCCGAGAAGAAAAATGGAGATTGTTTTTAATACACAGGGTTGCACAAAGTTTCACCCTGTGGTGTTACAAATCGGTCCTTCAGACCTTGAATCCAGTTGCAGCAAGGGCAACGCCCTGGGATTGTAAACGAGTATTGAGGAATTATCTATAATAAAAAAAGCCCGTTATGCATATAACGGGCTTTTTTATCAATTACTAATTTATTGAGAAATCAGTCTGCCTGATTGAATAATATTATTGTTGTTTTCAATTTTATACAAGTATAATCCTGCAGGAATATCATCGGTTTCAATTACAGTTTTTTTATCGGTAATTACAGAGCAAATAATTTCAATGCCCATCACATTATAAATTTTAATTACAGCATTATTTAAGTTTGATACATCATTCACGATCACATTTAATGAAGAGCAGAATGGATTTGGATAAATATTTACTATTTCGATTGGATTGGCTGAAACAGGTTCAATACCAATTGTTGGGCATCCGGGAGGTATGATTACAGTTACAGCAGAAGTATTTAATGCGCCACCGGTGGTAAGTACGCGACCGTTAAGCTCTACTCCGTCGGTTAAACTGATTGCCCCATTGTTGCAAATAATGGTTCCGTTAAATATTGAGTTATCATTAATTTCGACGCTTCCATCGATGCTCCAGTATACATTTTCGGCAAGGGCTCCGTTGATTAAAATAACTTTTGAAAAAGTACTGGTTGCAAGTGCACCAATAACTTTTATTACAAAGACAGCATTTTCGTTTCCTTCTGCATTTAAATACAATGTATCAGTAAATGTTGTGGCTGCATTCAATAAATAAGTATGGGGTGTAAGAACCAGATTATTTCCAAACTGTGCCGGATACAACAATTCAATATCGATGGGCAGTGTGTTAAGATAATCATAAACGATAAGCAGATCGGCTGCACATGCTGCTGTTGAAACATCAGGTATCGGATGAATTTCACCGGTAACATTAAGAGCATCAAAACCTGTTGTTAAGCCAACATTTGTTCCCACATCACCGGTTACTAAAGTAATTCCGGCGTTTGTTACTGATCCGTTTGAAGAAAAAATTGCATAACATACTGTGGATGCAAGATCGGGAGCAGCAGGACCTAAATGTACCGGACTTCCACAGCCGGTAGGGGTGTAGGCCAGAATGCCATCAACAGTTATTGCTCCTGCCGTTGAAAGAGCTCTTCCTTCGAGTGTGTCACCTGTACTCATGTTTATAGCTGAATTATTAGCAATAATTGTTCCTCTCATGGTTGTTCCCGAAGCCATGCTTACCAGTCCTTCAATTTTCCAGAATACATTGCAGGCCAATGCGCCATTTATTAATTTGACTTTTGAATCGGCATTTGTTGAGAGTGGTCCCTGTATCTGAAATACAAAAACTGCATCGGGGTTTTCCTGGGCATCCAGAATAAGTTCTAAATTTAAAGTTGAAGCTTCAGAAATTGAGTAAACACCGGGGACAAGAATTTGTCCATTGCCCAGCAAAGAAGCCGGAAAAAAATCAGGTATTTCACTGTTTAGTTGATTGTATGCAATCAGTAAATCGGCTGCGCATTGTGCACTTGCTCCATTATTGTCTTGCATTACACCGTTAACATTTCCGAATGCTGTACTGGATCCGTTATTGGTTCCAACATTTCCGGTTAGTTGAGAAATACCGGAATTGCTTACTGCACCATCTGTTGAAAATAGTACAAAATTTGCAGTCGTTCCAAGATCGGGTGCCTGTGCATAAACTGCAACAGGTATAGAAAATAGAGAGATTGCAATAAAGAGAATGAGTGGTTTTATTTTCATATTGCTTTTATTTATTGTGAATGAATTTTCACAATGCAAAGTTGCACATGATTACATGGTAATGTGTTACATAAACCTTAAAATAACTTACATATTTCACACATATAAATTAAACTACTTCACTATTTTTTTTAAATTGGTTGGATGTTGAGTATTCTTTAAACTACGAAAAAATCGGGGTAAATAATTTCAATTGCAATTGTTCCTCCTATAAGCATTGCTACGCCAAGTGAAATAGCCATCACCATTCTTTTATATCTTAAAGCTTCATTTTTGGCCGACATTAACCTGAGTAAATTAAATAACGAATAAATTATTTTTCTGAACTGTGTGTCTGTTTTAACTACATAATCAGAAGCTCCGTGTTTAAATGATTTTAATGCAATATCAATATTATCTTCTCCTGTGAGCATGATTACATAGGTTTCGGGCTTTTCTTTTTTTATCTGGTCAAGGATTTTTATTCCATTTGCAGCTTCAGCATTTCTGCCATCCAGGTGATAGTCTAGAATAACCATATGTGGGCTCTCCGTCTTAAGTGCCTCCAGGCATTTTTCACCTGTTCCAAAGGTTGAAATATCAATTTTCATTTCAGCGAAAGCAGTTTGTATATCTGCTTTCAGAACGTGTGCAAAGACATTATTGTCATCAACAATGAAAATTCTGATTTGTTTTTTAGCTTTCATTTTATTTTATTTTAAGGTTTTTTTAATTTTAGCAGAAGTTCTGTTTTTCAGCGGTTATTTCGGCAATTGCCTGACTGCATAACGAATTAAGTTTGTGATTTAACTCTGATAGTTTTTTGATATCAGAGTCTGATTCGCCTGTGATTTCCATCTCAACCAGTATTGGTTTAATTGAAGATATACCCATGATGGAAACTGATGTTTTCATCTTGTGAGCTGTGCTGCGGATGGTTTTAAAATCAATCTTTTCGACCGCATCGTTAATTGTCAATAATTCTTCGGATACCTGACTGATAAAGGTGTCAATTATTTCAATAATCAGATTGTTTTTTTCGCCAAACGATTCTTTGATATAGCTCATATCACATATTTTTCCTGTATTTTCCCCTATGGGTAGATGATTAAATTCGGGTTCAGTTTTTGACATTTTTTTTGGATTTATTTGTTAAATCGTACATTTTTTCAAAAAGAAGGATGGAATTTATGGGTTTTGAAATGTAATCGTTCATACCCAAATTCAGGCATCTTTCTTTTTCTCCCGCCATTGCATGTGCTGTCATTGCAATTATGGGGATGTCGTTTTTCATTACTTGTCTGATTTCAATAGTTGCCTGATACCCGTTCATAACGGGCATTTCCATATCCATCAGGATTATGTCGAAATTATTTTCTTTTATTTTATCAAGGGCCAGACTGCCATTTTCTGCAATTTGTAAATTCAATTCGGATTCATCAAAAAGACATTTTATAAGTTTGATATTCAGGAAGTGATCCTCTACAAGCAAGATGTTTAATTTTTGCAAATCTTCGAGATTATATTTCTTATGTATCGTTTCAGCTTCAATCTGTTCCTGAGAGGTTTTAAGGAAAGGAATAAAAAATGAAAATTCAGATCCTGTGCCAGGCTCACTTTTTACAGTCAGTTCACCGCCCTGAAGCTCAACAAGCTGTTTTGCAATGCTCAACCCCAATCCGGTCCCGCCATAAGTCCGGGTAATGTGTTCTTCGGCCTGACTAAATCTGTTAAAAATATTTTTTAGCTTATCGGGAGCGATTCCTATGCCTGTATCTGTTACTATAAATTCCAAAGTGGTTTTTTCTGTGTCCTGATTGCGAATACTTGCGTGCATTTTTACAGATCCGGTTTTTGTAAATTTGATTGCATTGTCTACCAGATTGATAATTATCTGAGTCAGACGGGTGTGATCGCCAAGTAAAATATCAGGAACATCATCGCTGAAACTGAAAACCAAGTCAATATTTTTTGCTTTTGCTTTTTGCATAAGCAACACACTTAATGATTTAAATGTCTCTTTTATGCTGAAAGCATCTGTTTCAAAAGTCATCATACCCGATTCAATTTTGGAAATATCAAGTATGTCATTAATAATGGTCAGCAACTTCTCACCCGCTGATTTTATGATAGATACAAATTCCTTTTCGGTTTCGCCGAGATTTCTTTTTGCCAGCAAATCTGAAAATCCCATGATGGCATTCATCGGAGTCCTGATTTCGTGACTCATATTTGCAAGAAATGCTTCAATTAATTTTGTTGACTCTTCAGCTTTCAAAGTAGCAGACTCTGCACTGTTTTTTGAAACTATTAATTCGTTTTCAAATATTTTTTGCTTTGTTATATCCCTCGCGACGACTACTACCCCAAGAACATTATTCAAATCATCCTTATATACAGATCCGTTGAAAAGAACTTCGGTGAGTTTGCCATTTTTGTGTTTGATTGTAAGCAAGGAATCAGCAACAAAGCCTTTTTCAAAAACTTCCTTGTAAACGCTCTCTGCTATATGTGAATCGGTGAAATAATTTAAAAAGAAGGTGCCTTTTAGTTCTTCTCTTGATAAACCTGTAATGTTCACTGTAGCCTGATTTACATCTGTAATTTTTCCCTCAGAATTAACAGCCAGTAGTGGATCCTGACTGGCTTCAATCAAGCTTAATGAATATTTTGAAGCTGCTTTTTCAACGTTTCTTTTTGTTACAAGTATTTGTTCTTTAAAACGTTTTGATTTTACAATGTCACGATAAATGAAATAAGAAAAGAATAAAGTCAGAAGCAAACCAAAAAAGATAAGCCAGTTGCTGATCAGACTGATTTTAGCTGTTGTATCGTCAGTTGCCGCACGAATTCTTTTTATTCCCTCTTTAAGTTCTGCTTCTTCCATACTTTTTAATAGAGAAAAAATATTATTTGCCACTCCGTTTTCACGATCAATTATGCCCATTTCTTCAGATAACAGGGAATCTGTTTTTATTTTTTCGGCATCTTGTTGTTTGTTAATCAGAGATATAAGATTATCGTTTGTTTTTGTTTCAGATTCAGGTGAATCAACAATTTTTGATTTGTCAGAATTATTTTTCTTAGAAAACAATCTGGCTAAAAACGATTTGTCCTGAGGATTTTTGTTTTGATAATTTTTACTTTTTGAATCAGTTGTAGTTAATTTAATATCTTTCAGAAGAATTTTAAGATAGCTTTCGGGTTCGTTTCCGGTTTTAAATTCTATGTATTCATTAAATAGTATAATTCTAAGTCCGGTTAATTCTGTAAGAGAATCAAGTCTGACAGAAAAAAGTTGATTGGCGGCAATGTGACTGCTGTCAGAAATATGACCTTCATTGGACAATAAAAATAAGGTGTCCAGATTTTTATTCAGGCATTTTATTTCATTTTCATATAGATGCAAATATGTGGTATCTTTATTTAAAGCATAAGCTTTTACGTTTATTGAAGCATTATATAAGGAATTTGAAATTTCTTTCAGTTTAATCAGTTTGATATTAGTTTCCTTAATGTCGGAAACTTTTTCAGATAATCTTGCGAATTTTTCATGAGTAAAATTGACTGCAACAAAAAAAAGGCCTGCAATGATTGCAATGCCTAAAAAAATCTTTAAAAATATTTTTCTGATATTCCTGATATTTGTTTTATCAGCAATGGATTGTTTAGTTAGAAATTTTTTCATATTCAGTTTAATTGGTCTGAAAATGTCGGATAAATTATTATTGTTTTACAATGGTATTGTCTGCCAGGGTAATTGCTCCGTTTGCTGCGAGTAATTTGCCATCCAGACTGGCACCTGTGTTTAAGGTAATTGATTGCATCACCATAAATGTTCCTTTGATAACAGAGGTAGTTCCAATGGTTACAGAACTGCCAACCTGCCAATAAATATTTGATGCTTTGGCACCATCACTCAGAATAATTTTTCTTCCCGAGGTTGTTGTAAAAGTGGAAGCAATCTGAATGATAAAAACGGCATTTTCATCTCCATTGGCATCAAATGTCAGATCTCCCGAAGAGATAGAAAGTGATGAAGTTGATTTATAGAGTCCCGGAGTTAAAGTTAATCCGCCAATATTACCCGATAATGTTACCATATCAGTGCAAATCCGGCCGGCAGCATCATTATAAGCAGCAGTCAGATCAAGTTTTGCCTGGTTGGCAATAATATCATTAATGTGTTGTGTGCCGGTAAGTTCGCCCGGAGGAAAGCCGCCAATGGAGGAGCCCGGACTAAGTCCGAGGTCGCCGGTAATTGTTGTTCCGCCAGTATTGGTAATGGATGATCCTGCCAAAACTGCAAAATCAGATGCCCCGGCGAGTGAAATCTGTGTCTGGACTGTTGTCTGAACCGGAATAACAATGGGATTTTCTTCTTCCTCTTTTTTACAAGCTGATATTACTGTTGTTATTGCTAAAGCAAAAATTGTAATAAGTTTTATGGTTTTCATTTTGAGTATTTTTAGTATAGATGATTTAATATACAAAGATGGGTGTCTTTGTCAAACTAACTGTTACAGAAATATTTATAATACTTGTAAGATTCACACCTCTGAAATATTACAAAAATAAAGCAGTGAGCAAAAGCTCACTGCTTTTTTCCGATTAAATCGGAAAAATAAACATTAACTATAAGACTTATCATTGAACCATATGAAACTCTTTTTTATCATTTCCATCCATATAATAATACCAAAATTGTTTTTCTTCAAGTTTCAGAATTACTAAAGTTTGGGATGATTGGTTGTCAATACCGGTCAGCTTGATTTCAGTATCATTGTTCTGAAATTCCCAAGCTCCTGTGCCTGATAATACGCCCCAGTTATAAGAATAATCACCATCATTGGTGAATGTTTCTGAATAGCCGGAAACCAATGAAGTATAATCTTCGCCATTGATTTTGTAGTTATCAATATTCCATGTATTGGCTACGCGCTCTGTTTTTGAGTGGAAGCTTACCATCGGACCATCCGGGTACTTCTGGCAACCCTGCAGGAAACCTATCTGAGCTATTAAAATCAGAATAACAGCAAAACCGTATAATTTATTTTTTTTCATTATTCCTTTTGTTTATAGTTCAGAGATGATTTTATGCAACTCATCTTTAGTTTTACCAAGTTTTTTTTGAAGACGGCCGAGCATTTCTTCTTTTTTGCCTTCAACAAACATCAGATCATTATCGGTTAAGGTTGCAAATTTTTGTTTAAGTTTGCCTTTCTGCTCATTCCAGGTTCCTTTTAATTCTGTAGTATTCATTTCTTTATTTATTAATTGTGAATTAATTTTCACTTAGCAAAGTTGATTCAATTATAAGGAGAAAGTGTTACATAACTTTACCAATAACTTGTATGATTCACATTCCTTGTCCTGGCTCAATTCCTGTAATTGAAAAAATGAGATGTTCAATCAAGAACACCTCATTTAAAACCTACTCATTAACTTTATTTTTTATTCAACGCAATCGGTTATGACCAGTGCAGGATTTATTTAGCCAATATATTAAATTACCAGGTTTGAAGAGTGGAATTCAATAGTATTCATAGCATTAAAATCTGTAACCTATTGTAGCCTGGTACCATACATTTTTGTAACGTGGAGTGGTAGAAGTTCCATCACCTGTATTTTTTTGTATATCCCATCCGGCTCTTGTTCCGATAACAATCTTGTCTAAATTAATTGTCAATCCGCCGGTAAAGCACAACATATTTTTACGAAGATTGTCATTTTCAAATTCCTGTTCTTGCTCAATACTTGATGATGCAATTGTAAAAGAATATCTTTCTTTAATTAAGTAGGAAAATTGTGGTCCGGCAACAATAGTAATAACTTCAGCCGGCTTAACAGCAAACAATAAAGGAATGTCAATATAAGTTGTTGTGAGGATAAATTCATAAGGCTCACCCAAAATAATTCCTGTTGCTTTGAACCCTTTCTGAGAATATAAAACCTCAGGTTGAACGCCAATTAAATCGCCAAAGGGAATTGACATGAATGCTCCGAATACCAGGCCGAATTTCGGGTCGGTATTAAACTGTTCGCCTTCTGTATCATATACATTAGAGAAGTTGGTGCCTAATTTAAATCCAAATTGTGGTTTGTCCCGGTTTTCTGTTTTTTCTTCCTGGGCAAAACTGAAATTAGTCATGAACGTAACAACTAAAATCGCTAAAAGTATTTTTTTCATTTTGTTTTTTTTAAATGTGTTTTATCATTTGTTAATTTTATACTTGAGATATTAAAGAGCTGCAATTATTTCATGAAGTTCCTCTATTGTACTTCCGATTTTCACCGGTACATTTCCCACCATCAGATACTTTTTCCTTTCTTCATGCGACATTGTGCTGTCAAAGGACTCGTCAACTTCTTGAATCAAAGAGACTTTTTGATCAGTGCACTTTTCTTTTTCTTTCATTTTTTCTATAGTTTGTTTAAGTAATTTTATTTATGACAAAGGTGCGCTTACTAAAAACATAATGTGTTACATAACTTTAGGGGATAGTTGTATTTTTCACACTTGATGTTGGTCGGTAGTTGAAAGTCCATCAAGTTGAAAGTCCATTAAGTCGAAAGTCCATTAAGTCCATCAGTTATTCTAATAAGCAAGGCGGGCATATATTATGGCAGCTCAGGTCAGTTGCCCAATGATTAATCCAATACCGAAAACAAAAAAAAAGGCGAATAAATTCGCCCTTTAATTAACAAAACGTGAAAACTCAGGTTGTCAAAGTTTAATGTATGACTACATTGAACTCGGTTCGCCTGTTTTTTTGGTGTTCATCTTCAGTGCAATCCGAAACGATATCTTTTTCACCATAACATCCGTTTACGAGGTTTGTTTCGCCGTATCCTTTTCCGGTTACTCTTTCAGGATTGGTAATTCTTTTTCGTACATAATCAATTGTTGCTTTGGCTCTTTGGTCTGATAACTTTTGATTAAATTCGTTGTCGGCACGACAATCGGTATAGGAACTTAATTCAACTATCATCTCAGGATATTCATTCATTATGGCAACAACCTTGTCCAGTTTTATTACAGCATCTTCCCTGATGTTGTATTTCCCGTAATCAAAATAGATAGTATTATTATCCAAATCAAAAATCCTTTCGGTATTGATTACAGTAGTTGTATTTTTTGTTTCTTCTGGTTTGACTTCTTCAACCAATACAGGAACAATTTCTTCATTTTTAACAAGAATGATGTTTGCTGATACAATATATTCGCTTCCAAAAGTATTTGCATAAATTTCTCCATCAGCATAGTTTTCTTTTTCGCCTGTCAGTTTGTAATTTTTTTCAGGATCTGCAATAAAACTGAATGCGCCGTTTTCAAGTGTTGTAAATGATTCGATTTCATTATTGAATTCATCATAGATGGTTACAAATGTATTTGGAACAGGGTTTCCATTGCTTTCCATTGCTATTCCCTCAATCTTATTGCCAATTTCGAGTTCTTTTAAAAAGCCAACCGAATAAATATCATCAAGTCCACTTCCTCCGGGTCTGTCAGAAGCAAAATACCCTGTTTTGCCATTCACAATAATAGAATAATCATTATACCTGGTGTTCAAAGGAAATCCGGCATTAGTGACTTTTCCTGTTTCTGTGCCACTTAACGGACACATGAAAATATCCATTCCTCCAAGTCCAAAAAGTCCGTCAGAAGAAAAGTACAAAACACCTTTCTGTTCCTCAAAAAACGGAAACATTTCATTGCCTTCGGTGTTGATTTCTTTTCCCATATTGCGGATGCTTCCCCATTCGCCGGTTTCATCTTTTGTGACTTTGTAAATATCTGAGCCGCCACAACCGCCTGAAATGTCACTGGTAAAGTACATTGTTTTTCCATCAGAAGTCAAGCAAGGCTGACCTACCGAGTATTCTTCGCTGTTATATTTAAAAGGCACAGGTTTTGACCATTTTCCGTTTTCATTATCGCTGAAAAATATTTGCAACTCAACCACCCGGTCTTTGGTTTTATCTTTATAATTGTTCCTTGTAAATGCGATATGATTGCCGTCATTACTGAAACTGGCCGGACCATCATGCATTCTGCCGTTAAAGATTTTGTCGAATTTTTCGGGTTTTTTCATCTGACCGTTTTCTATTTCCGAGAAATACAAATCCCAAAAAGGGTTTCCTGTCCAGGAATATTTTCTGACAATCATTTTAGGGCCTGAATTATTTGACGAAAACACAATTCCGTTTTTATAATAGCATGGGCCAAAATCTTCAGCACCGGTATTGACGGTCATATTTTCAATATTGTATTTTCCTTCATCTGTTTGCATGTAGACCAATTCTTTCAGGTTTTTTCTGTAGCTGATAGCGCGTAAATCTTCAGGCATAAAATAGACGAATTTTTCCATCCAAAGTTCAGATAAATCGTATTTTCCGTTTGATTTCAAAACCATGGCATAATTGTAATATATTTCAGGAGACAGTCCGGCCTCTACTTTAGTTAATTCGGCATAAACTTCTTCTGCCTTAATATTTTGGCCTGTGTTGTAATAACTTTCGGCTAATTTGCACTGGCCTTCAATGGTTAGGTCTTTCGCCCGGTTATAAGAATCAATGGCTTTTTGGTAAGAGTAGTTAAAAATGTATTTATCTCCTCTTAACTCTTTTCCTGATTTTTTCTGGGCAGTAACACTGACGCAAATACTTAGAAATGCGATAATCAGAATATTAATATTTTTCATTTTGTTATTTTTTTGATGTTTGATTAAAAATTTCGTGGTGAATGAATCTGTTTTTTACTGGTATAAATAAAGTCATACCTTAAAACAATCTCATGGCTTCCCTGATTATACTTTGATGTTTTTAGTCCGTATGACCAGTCATATGAATAACCAAGGTGAAACTGTTCTGAAATATCAAAGCCGACCAATCCGCCAACAGCATCGCCGGTTCTCATCATGGCACCAATTAAAAACTTTTTCATGATAATAAAAGAAGCTGTTAAATCTGCCTGAATCGGAGCTGCAGGGGTTACCTTGATTAGGGTTGTTGGTTTTAATTCCAGGTTTTGAGATAGTTTTATGAGAGCTCCGGCAATTGCAAAATAATGCCTTTGCTCTTTTCCGATCAGCACTTCTCCGTTTTCTCCATCAATCTCTGAAAATGAATTCTGCATGAGATTTGGAGCAGATAAACCTGCGTAAAAACGATCTCTTGAATAGTAAACACCAAAACCAAAATTTGGTGTTGTTTGATTTTTAATGTCATTCAAAAATACCGGGTCGCTTATTTCATTTATTTCCAGGGAACTTAAATTTGCCTGAAAAATATTAGCACCGGCACTCAGGCCAAATGCTAATTTTGATTTTTCAGTTAATTTTACTCTGTAAGAAAAATCTGCAAATATAGAGGTGCTTTTTACCGGACCAATTACATCATTCATTACTGATAATCCTAAGCCAATATGTTCATTTTTTACTGGTGAGTGAATGGTCAGTGTCTGGGTAAGAGGTGCTCCGTCGAATCCGATCCATTGTGACCGGTGAAGTGCTGTAACAGTCAGGGCATCCCTGCTGCCGGCATAAGCAGGGTTTACCACCAGTGTGTTGTACATATAATGTGTGTACATAGGAGCTTGCTGAGCATTGACAGCTATACTTCCCAAGCCTAAGGCTACAACCAATGCTATTTTATTTAGTGTTTTCATTAGATTATATTTTTCTCGTTTCTTATTACTTATTTCTTATTTCTTGATACTTGATACTAGATACTATCCTTCTACCTATTCAAATAAATAGTTCCTTTGTAAACATCAGATCCATCACCTAAATCAAGCACATAGAAGTAAGTGCCTACAGGTAAATTGCCATTTCCAATGCTAATATCACTTAAGCATGAACCATCCCATGTGTTTGTATAAGGACTGGCTTCATATACTTCATTTCCCCAGCGATTAAAGATGGTAAATGTGTTGTTGGGAAATCTGTCAATTCCTCTGATAACAAACAAATCGTTTATACCATCACCATTCGGAGAAAATCCTTCGGGGATGAAAAACTCTTCGCCAATACAATTATCCACCACAACATTGGTTGATGAAGGTGAAGAAACACAACCATCTAAAGAAACAATCAAAGTATAGATACCCTGATCAGATTCAGAAGCAGCGGTAATCTCAGGATTTTGGTCAGATGATAAGTATCCTGTTGTGTTTGTCCACTGATAGGTTGCTCCCGTAACTGTTTCGGCTGTCAGAATTATCGAACTTCCTGTACAAACCGGTGAATTGCTTGTTGCAATTGCAACAGGTAAGGGATTTACAATAAGTGAAACATAAACAGAAGAATCACCCGGGAAACAATCACCAGTTACAATCACGTTGTAATTAGTTGAGGCATTTGCCAGGGCAACAGGATTGATCTGAAGCATCTGTGTTGCAGCTCCTGAGATATTTATACCGTCGACCAATGCAGTTGTTCCATTATACCACTGATAGGTAAGTCCTGTTCCGCTTGCATTAACCGAAAAGATAACTGAACTTCCTTCACAAGCTGTTAAATCAACAGGTTCAGTTGTTATGACTGTTGCAGTGTCAATCATCAGAGATACATAGATTGAAGTATCTTCGGGTAAACAATCGCCTGAAACAATGACATTGTAAAATGATGAGGTGTCAGAAATGGTTACCGGGTCAATGGTAAGTACAGAAGTAGTTACTCCTGAAATATTTACTCCGTCAATTAAAGCGACAATCCCATTATACCACTGATAAGTGAGTCCTGTTCCTGATGCAATCACAGAGAAACTGACCGAATTACCTTCGCAAACTGTCTGATCAACAGGTTCAGTTGTAATTATTGTTCCTGAATTTACTATGAGTGAAACATTGATTGATGTGTCTTCGGATAAACAATCGCCCGAAACAATTACATTATAGTTCATTGCAGCATCTGTTAAATTTACAGGATCTATAGTCAACACCGAAGTGTTTGCTCCTGAAATATTTATTCCGTCAATTACTGCAGTTGTTCCGATGTACCACTGATAGTTAAGACCTGTTCCTGATGCAATCACCGAAAAACTTGCCGGATTGCCTTCGCAAACTGTCTGATCAACAGGTTCGGTTGTAATTATTGTACCTGTATTTACTGTCAGTGAAACATATATTGAAGTATCTTCGGGTAGGCAATCGCCCGAAACAATGACATGGTAGTTTAGTGAAGCATCTGTTAAACTTACAGGATCAATTGTCAACACCGAAGTGTTTGCTCCTGAAATGTTAATTCCGTCAATTAAAGCAGTAATACCATTATACCACTGATAAGCGAGACCTGTTCCTGTTGCAATAACTGAAAAACTGACCGGATCACCTGCACAGGCAATTTGATTCACGGGTTCTGTAGTTATTACCGTAGCCGTATTAACGGTTAGGGAAACATTTACTGTTGTGATGCTGATATTATTGACTGCGGAATCTGAAGGTTGATTAATGATGTTTGTTCCGGATAATACAACGGCTCCGTTTCTGGCAAGTAATCTGCCATCTATGGATGAACCTGTATTCATTGTTATGGATGTTAAAGCCATGATTGTTCCTTTAAATGCGGTTCCGTTACCGATTGTTGCTGAGCTTCCCACCTGCCAGTAAACATTTTTGGCAAGTGCACCTCCGGTAAGTATAACACTACCGCCGGCGCCACCGATGCTTGTAAAATCAGATGCTATCTGGAAAATCCATACTGCATTCGAGTCACCCTGAGCATCAAGAGTGAGGTCGCCTGATTGTATTAAAAGTGTAGATGTTGATTTGTAAATACCTGGGGCAAGTGTGAGACCACCCTGGTCGCCTGCAACTGTTACAGGTGCGGGTGCTGTTGCACCTTCTGCAAAAAGATATGCGTCTGTAAGGTCCTGTTTTGCCTGAATAAGCATGGCAGCTACTCCCGGAGGAGCTACGTCATCAGAAGCATAAATAGCTCCGTTTACTACTATGGCTGGAGGAAATCCGGTAATAGAACTACGAACACCAGGACTTAATCCTACATCCATATCATGGATCTCGCTAAAACCTGTACTGGTGATTGCTGTGCCGGCAAGAATTCCGAAGCCGCCGGCTGAATTCAGATCAGTGTCCAGTGTGTTAACAGTTGAACATCCGCCTGAAATTACTACATTATAGTTGGTTGCCATATCTGCTAAAGTTGCAGGATTGATGGTAAGCGTATCAGAAGTGGCGCCTGAAATATTACCGCCATCAACTAAGTTTACAATTCCTTTTCTCCACTGATAAGTAAGGTTTGATCCGGTTGCAACTACAAAAAAGCTGACTGAATCGCCCTCGCAAATTATTTGATTTACAGGTGCTGTAGTGATTACAGTTTCGGCACTTACTTCTAAGGATACATTTATTGAAACAGCATCGGGTAAACATGAACCTGTAATAACCACATTGTAATCTGTAGCAACATCAAGTGCGCTAACAGGATAAATAATCAGGGTATCAGTTGTGACACCCGAAACAGAAGCTCCGTTTATTAAGTCGGTCAATCCTTTTCTCCACTGATATGTAAGTCCCGGACCAGTTGCAACGACAGTGAAAATTGCAGAATCTCCAATGCAAACACTCTGATCAACAGGTTGCGTGGTAATAACCGGACCTGTATCGACTGATAATGAAACATTTATTGAAGTATCGTTGGGAGGGCAATCTCCTGTAATAACCACATTATAGTCTGTGGCAACATCAAGCAAACTAACCGGGTTTATCGTCAGTATGTCTGTCATTGCACCTGAAATCGAACCACCGTCAATTAAGTCAACAGTTCCTTTTCTCCACTGGTAAGTGAGTCCCGTTCCTGTTGCAATTACTGAAAAACTGACAATATCGCCAACACAAGCAATCTGATCGACAGGTTCGGTTGTAATAACCGGACCAGTTCCTCCCGATAACGATACATTTATTGAAATGGCGTCAGGAGCGCATGCACCTGTAATAACCACATTATAATCTAAGGCAAAATCCAATGCACTTACCGGATCAATGGTAAGAACATCTGTTGTGGCTCCCGAAATGGAAAGTCCGTCAACCAAATCAATTATTCCTCTTCTCCACTGATAGGTTAGACTACCACCGGTTGCTGTTACCGAAAAACTTGCTGAACTTCCAACGCAGGCAGTCTGATCGGTTGGTTGTGTAGTAATAACCGGGCCGCTTTCAATTATTAAAGCAACATTTACTGAAGTATCGCTTGGCATATAAGTCCCTGAAACAATAACATTATAGTCAATTGCCGCATCTGAAAGAGCGACAGGATTAATTGTAAGAGTTGCGGTGTTTGCACCTGAAATATTTCCTCCATCAATCAAATCAACAGATCCCTTTCTCCACTGATAGGTTAGAGCAGTACCAGTTGCGGTAACCGTAAAGGAAACAGAACCACCTAAACAGGCTGTTTGATCAACCGGCTCAGTTATAACAATAGGTTCGGAAACCGAAGGACATCCGAGCGGCATAATTGCAGTAATGGCATCGGTAGTTAAAACACCTACTGTTGTCATTGCCCTGCCGTGGATAAGTGCTCCGGTGAGTAAATCCATTGCTCCATTTGCGCAAACAATTGTTCCTTCAAATTCAGAGTAATTGTTTAAGGTTACGGCACCATTGATCATCCAGTAAACATTTTCCACAACAGTTCCGTTAATCAGTTTAACTTTTGAATAAGTACTTGTTGAAAAAGCACCATAAACTTTAATAATAAACACAGCATCAGGATCACCCATGGCGTCGAGATACACTGTGTCGGTAAAAGTTACTGCTCCGTTCATTAAATATGTATGGGGAGTTAAAACCAGACTGTTTCCAAATTGTGCAGGATAAAGTAATTCAATATCATAAGGCAAGGTATTCAGATAATTATATATGGTAAGCAATTCAGCGGCTGCTGCTACTGTTGAACCATCAGGTATTGGATGGATGGCTCCGGTAACAAATAAAGGATTGTATCCGGTTGTTAAACCATTGTTGGTTCCAACATCACCGGTAACATATGTAATTCCGGTATTTGTAACCGCACCGTCGGATGAAAATATGGTAAAACATTCAGTTGCTGAAAGAGTTGGGGCCATGGGGCCTGTTAGGGCTGGACTGCCGCAGCCAACCGGAGTATAGGCAAGAGTGCCGTTAAGTGTTATGGCTCCATTGGTTGATAATGCGCGTCCTTCGAGAATAGTACCCGAATTCATGTTAATTGCCGCGTTATTGGCAATAATGGTGCCTCTCATGATGGTACCTGCGGTCATATCGACTAATCCTTCGACCTTCCAGAATACATTGCAAGCCAATGCTCCGTTTATTAGTTTTATTGATGAGCCGGCAGCAGTAGAAAAGGTGCCTTCTATTTGTACAATAAATACAGCAGAAGGGTCGCCCTGGGCATCAAAAGTCAAATCGAGATTTAAGGTAGCCGGAGCAGGGATGCTGTAGACACCCGGAACAAGAATCTGTCCGTTGCCAAGCAAAGGAGCAGGAAAAAAAATCGGGATTGCTGCATCAAGTGTGCCGTAGGCAGTAAGTAAATCGGCAGCGCATAATGCGCTTGCTCCATCCCCGTCATGCATCACACCGTTGACGTTCCCGAAACCGGTGCTTGAGGCGCTGTTTGTGCCCACATTTCCGGTGAGATGAGAAGTACCGGTATTGGTAACAGCACCTACAGTAGTAAATAATACGAAATCGGCAGCAGTACCCAAATTGGGTGTCTGTGCAAAGTTCATATTTGGCAGTAAAAAAAAGATTACCGCAATTAATAGATTACGAATTTGCGTTTTCATTTTAAGATGTTTTTTTGCGAATGAATTTTCACGATACAAAGGTGCATCGCATTAAAAAGGAATGTGTTACAAAACAAAACCTAATACTTGCAAGTTTCACACATTGGGGGGGATGGTAGGATGGTCCGGAATAGTCAGAGTGCGACTCAAAGTCGCCTCCTGACTAATGGCTCCAGCTTTTCCGGAATAGTCAGAGTGCGACTCAAAATTGCGCCCTGACTAATAAGAAAATCTAAATTTCAAAAGCCAGTTTGATGCCGACGATGAGCATATTGGCTCCAAGAACACCCAGGATTAATCCCATTATTTTGCCGATGATTACAAAATTCTTTTTGCCAACAAACTTGATGATATATTTGCTGTAAATAAATGCCAGATATGTAAGCGAAGTAACAAAAGCAAAAATTAAAATAGTAAGAAATATTCTGAAAAAAGAAACATCAACAACAAAATTCATTGCGGTAACAATAGTACCCGGTCCGGCCAAAATGGGAATGGCCAGTGGTGAAATGGCAATGCCTTCGTCAAACTTTTCTTTTTCATTGGAATGAATGACTGATTTTTTTGATTGCAGCATTTCAAACCCGATATAAAAAATCAAAATTCCGCCAAATACTTTGAATGCGGGAATGGTCAGACCAAATACCTGAAAAATATACTGACCAATTAAAATAAAAGCAACAACGATAACAAAAGCAACAATGACTGAAGTTTTAGAAATAGCCTTTTTTTTCTTTTCATTGACTCCTTCAGTCAGTTTAACGAAAATAGGAATGTTGATTATAGGGTTCATAATAGCAAAAAAGGCCATGAATACTGTAAAAACATAACTCCATAAGTCTTGCATTTATTATTTCTTTTCAGAACCGGTAAAATAATCCCTCACAAAATCAACCATTTGATGATCGGTCATTTTATCAGAATTTTTTACTTCAATTTTAATGTTCTCAAAAAGGTGGTCATCTTTCATGTTGTTGAATAATTCATTTTTGGCATCTGTTGGTCCGAACAGCACAACACATTCATATTTTTTAATCGCTTCTTCAATTTTTTTGTAATAAGCCGATTGCAGGTGCTGTTCTTTAATATGCATATGATTTTCGCTTTTTTTCAAACCTACAGTTTTATCTTCAATGGTAAATTCACAATCAATAGTGTATTTAGAAACTACATCGTTTGATAACTCCATTAAAAAGGCAGTTGAATGATCCATCCAGATGCCCAGGTTTTTTGTTTTTTTCATTTTTATATTATTTATTTCTATGGTTCATATAAATTAAGTCTGTTCCGAAGTGCAATAATTTCATCTTGCAAGGCAATCACTCTCTGTAAAAGGTGAGTTATCGTGTCAATTCCTTCAAAGTTTATATCCAGTTCATTATAAAGTCTTACTATTTTCTCCAGTTTTTCCAACTGAAGTGAATCTATAAACCCTGTTTCTTTAATGGTTGTAATATCTATCATTCCGGTTTGCTGCAATGAGCTGATAAATGAAATTTCAATTTTATGACTTTTGCAAAATTCATTAAGATCTATCAGGTTTTTTGTATTCATGGTTTTGCTTTTTAAGTATTTAATATTTTGATAGTTCAGTAAAAAGTTCCTTTTGTTTTTCGGTTAAGTTTGTTGGCATTTTTATAGTCAATGTAATATACAAGTCACCGAATTGGCCATCTTTTTTATATATGGGAAATCCTTTTCCCTTTAGTTTTACTTTGCTGTCATTTTGTGTTTCCGGCTTTATTTTTAGTTTAACCTTGCCATTTAGCAGGTCTATGGTTATTTCTCCCCCCAAAATAGCTGTAAACAAATCTATTTCAAGTGAAGCATATAAATTATTTTCCAACCTTTTAAATCGTGAGTGATTGGCAATCGAAAAAGTAATATACAAGTCGCCTGCAGGGCCACCATTTTTTCCTGGTCCGCCATGGTTACCGATTTTAATTGTTTGCCCGTTTTCTATTCCGGCCGGAATGGTAATTCTTATACTTTTTCCGTTGACAGTCAGCGTTTGTTTGTTGGTTTTATAGGCATCAATAAGGTCAAGATGTAATTCTGCATTATAATCTTCACCGCGGTATTTTACATTTCTGTTTCTTCCGCCAGCTGCTCCTCCAAACATGGATTCAAAAAAATCAGAGAAATCATTTTCTGAATGGGGCCCGCCAAATCCTTCACGGCTGAAATCTGAATATTTTTGCTGTTGTCTGTTAGCTTTTCCTTGCTCTTCAGCGTGTTTCCAGTCGCTTCCATACTGGTCATATTTTTTTTTCTTGACCGGATCGCTCAATACTTCATTTGCCTCATTTATTTGCTGAAAATTTTTCAGTGCATCTTTATTATTCGGGTTTAAATCCGGATGAAATTTTCTGGCCAATTTCCGGTAGGCATTTTTGATGTCTGCCGGACTGGCATTTTTATCCAGTCCAAGGATTTTGTAATAATCAACGAAGGTCATTTTATATTTTAAAAATAGGATAGTCGGTGTATCCTATACTGCTGGCTGAATAAAATTCATCCATTTTAAGATCATTTGATAAAACCCATTTGTTTTGAAACCGGTCAACCAGATCAGGATTGCAAATGAAGGCTCTGCCAAAAGCAACCATGTCGCACAAACCTTTTTGAATGTCATTTTCAGCTCTTTCATAATTATATCCGCCAGAAAGAATAAGGGTGTTTTTGAAAGTATCACGGATTACTTCTTTAAGCGCTGATGGAACAACTGGTCCGCCCATTGATGAGTGATCAACAAGGTGAATGTAAGCAATACCCAGACTGTTAAATTGTTCGGCCAGATATGCGTATGTTTCCGACATTTCGGGGTAATGAGCCATGTCGTTGGCAATTCCATAAGGAGATAAACGGATGCCGGTTTTTTCTTTGCCAATAACCTCAGCAACCGTGGCAACCACATCAATTACAAATCTGCAGCGGTTTTCAATATTTCCGCCATAATTATCTGTTCTGAAGTTTGTTATAGGAGAAATAAACTGTTCGAGCAAATATCCGTTAGCAGCATGCAGTTCAACTCCATCGAAGCCTGCATCCAGTGCATTTTTGGCTGCCGTAACAAATTCAGATTTGGCATGCAACATATCATCACTTGACATTTCTTCGGGAATTGAATAATCCTGTAATTTAGATGAATCAGTCCACATTTGTCCGGCCGGTAAAATTGCCGATGGAGCAAGAATTCTGGATCCTTCAGGCATATTTAAATGGTGGCTTATTCTTCCTGTATGCATTAACTGGACAAAAATAATGCTGTTGTGGAAATGAACCAGAGAAGTTACTTTTTCCCATCCTTCGATTTGTTCCTTACTAAAAATTCCCGGAATACGGGCGTAACCCAAACCGTTGGGGGATGGTGAAGTTCCTTCAGTTATAATCAATCCTGCATCAGTTCGCTGATCATAATATTCAGCCATCAGATCATTCGGGATATTATTCAATGCACGGCATCTTGTCATGGGAGCCATTACAATTCGGTTTTTAAGTGTCAGGGGTCCGATATTTATTGGAGTAAAAAGTGTGTTTGTTTTCATATGGTTTTTTTAATTTTCCTGTGGTTCATATTAGAAGCTAAATTACGAACCAACTTCATCTGATAACTTACATAAAAATGAAAATGTGTTACATGTTTCACACATTGATTATCAGGGAGAAACAGTGGTTGGTATATAATCACTATTCTGAAAACAAATTAATACCCGATGCCGAATTTGCTTTTTTATTTTTAAACCATTTGTATAATTCAAACCAAACAATTGTTGATAATCCTGCAATACAGCAGATTCCAATGTTGGTTAATGAAATATGACGAAACTGGAATAAATCAAGAAAAAATGGAATATTCATAATTAACATCATAAATAAAAATGTTCCACCGGTTACCCATAACACTGCTTTGTTTCGTGTCGCAATGATTTTAAATATATTATCTGTCCAGGAACGATTTGTAAATATCACAGCGATGTTGGAAACAATAAGGGTGATAAATGTCATTGTGCGCACTTCTTTTTCTTCATAGCCCAGTCGAAGGCCAACAAAGTAAACGGCAAGAGTCATGAGCAGAATAGCCACGCCTTGCATACAACTGAATAAGATTTTTTTCTTCCCGAAAAAGGGTTGGTTTATATTCTTTGGTGGCCGGTTCATTATATTTTTCTCTGGTAATTCAGCCTCAAAAATAATGGAGCAGGAGGGGTCAATGATGAGCTCAAGAAAAACAATATGTATTGGCCATAAGAGGATTGGGAAATCTCCCAGTAATACAGGAATTAGAGATAATCCGGCAATGGGAACATGGATTGCAAAAGTGTACCCGAAAGCTTTCTGAAGATTATCAAAAATTCTTCTTCCCATTTTTATGGCCGCAACTATTGATAAAAAGTTATCATCAATTAGCACAAGTGAAGCGGCTTCTCGGGCAACATCAGTGCCTTTTTGACCCATGGCAATACCAATATTGGCCGATTTAAGAGCCGGGGCGTCGTTAATTCCGTCTCCGGTCATCGCAACAATTTCTTTGTTTTTCTTTAAAGCATTTACGATTTTAAGTTTCTGTTCCGGAACAACCCTTGCAAACACATTTGTATCCTTAATTTTTTTTCGCAATTCATTTTCGCTCATACTCTGTAATTCATTGCCAGTTATACTGAAATCAGGGTTTTCAAGACCAATTTCACTTGCAATATGTTTGGCTGTTTCCGGGTAATCGCCCGTAATCATGATCACCCTGATGCCAGCTTTTTGGCACTCTTTCACGGCTTTTTTAACATTTTTTCGGATGGGGTCAGCAAGGCCAATCAAACCAATAAACTCAAACTTGAAATCATGCTGAATGTCGGGCAATTCCTTGCTTTTTATTATTGCTTTTGCAACACCCAAAACTCTTAATCCTTTTGATGCCAGTTCTTCGACTCCTTTTAATAATGCCTTTTTATTTTTTTGATCAAGATGGCATAAATCAAAAATAGCCTCGGGAGCACCTTTTGTTGCAATCACCTTCTCTTTGGTTCCGTTAAATGAAAAAACCCTTGATATGGCAAGAAGTTCTTTGGAAAGAGGATATTCTTTGATCATCTTCCATTTGCTGTGAATGTGTTCGGTGCCTTTAAGATTTAATGCGCCCATTTCGGTGATTGCCTTTTCCATGGGGTCAAATGGATTGATCTGGCTTGCGAGTATTCCATACTCCATTATTTCGTGAAATGCCGAATCTAAATCCTTTGCTTTATCAATGGTGTAATAATCTTTTCCGTTAAACAATGTTGTAACGGTCATTTTATTTTGGGTAAGCGTGCCGGTTTTATCGGTACACAAGACCGTTGCAGAACCAAGAGTTTCAATTGACGATGGTTTTCTTGTTAATACTTTGCTTTTTGACATTCGCCATGCACCCAGAGCCATAAAAACAGTTAGAATAACAGGAAATTCTTCGGGCAACATAGCCATTGCCATGGTAATTCCGGCTAAAAAACCGTCGATCAGACTGCCATGCGTAATAGTATATCCAATAATAACCAATAAACAAAGGGCTGCGGCTATAATGGTTATTTTTTTCACCAGCGAACCCATTTCCTTTTTAAGTCTTGTGGGTTCCTCAATAACCCCGGAAATTGCTTTCCCTATTTTCCCAATTTCTGTATTGATACCGGTGCTTGTAACTATTGCCAACCCGCTTCCCTGAATGATCATTGTCCCTGAATAAACAAAAGGCAAATCATCCCCACCGGGTTGAACGATTTTTTGAATTTCATCCCAATCAATTTTTCTTACAGATACAGGTTCTCCGGTAAGTAAGGATTCATCGGCCATCAGATTTACCGACTGTAAAACGGTAGCATCCGCAGCAACCCTGTCTCCTTCCTGCAGAACTATTATATCATCAACAACAATTTCAATACCCGCAATTCTTATTTCTTCGCCATCCCTGATTACCAGGGCGCGTGGACTCGCCATTTCTTTTAATGAGTCGAGGGCTTTTTCCGTTTTTCTATTCTGAAAAAACTCAATTCCCATTATAAAAAATACAAATCCAAGCAACATTAATCCCTCGTTGAAATCACCCAAAATAAGATATAAAGTTCCACATCCGACTAAAAGAATAAACATGGGTTCTTTAATAACTCCTTTTGCGATGGAAAAAAGGTTTTTGGGTTTTGATGAAGGAAGGATGTTGTATCCTTCCTTTGCCAATTTCTTTTTTGCTAGAGTTGATGTTAGCCCATCTTTAATATTTGAATTCATTGTTGTCTGAATAATAACCACGGTCTTTAGACCATTGCCGTCAGGTTTATGTTTGTAATTATCAGAATTTCTGTTATTTATTAAAGCCTTGGCTATAAAATAATAATGATTTAAGAACAAAGCCTGCCCCGTATTTTAATCGGGGGAACATCGATATTCGATTTGAGAAGTTTTATTTAGTTCATAAATCTAAAATCGGTGTTCCTTGTTCCCTGTTTGCTGCAGGCAAGAATATTCAACTTTTGTAAAAGTTTGTTTATTAAAGCCATCGTCTCAGGCAGTGGCAAAAAATCATTACAGCTATCTGTAATCATGCCGATTGCAATTATTAACCATACAGCTATGGACCTAAAGGCCGGGGTTATTATTATTCATTTTTTTTAGTAGGGACAATAAAAACAGGAATGGTAGCATGACGCAACACTTTTTCGGTGACACTTCCCATTAATATTTCTTCAAGCCACCGGTGACTGTGTGATCCAATTACAATAACATCAGCATGAATATCCTTTGCGATTTTTATAATTGTTTCGGCGACATTTCCTTCTTCAACAATAGTTTCAATGGTTTGGTCATCAAGGTGGTGTTTTGTTTTGTCAAGAAAAACATAGGATGCCTTTTTTAACTTATCTGAACCTACTTCCTGAATGGCATTTGTGTCTGCCTCCATATAGCCTGAAAATCCCATAATGGTTACATGTCCGGGCGATGTATAGGCAATAGCATCAGTATATACATGAAGCAGTTTTACTTCTGCACCCATTGATTTTGCTAAGGAAAAACCTGTTTCTGCCACTTTCTGAGCAGTTGGATCGTAATCCAATGCGATCAGTACTTTTTTAATCTTATTTGTTTTCATATGATTTATTTATTTTTTGTTGATCTGATTGCTTGATTTTTAATCCAATGATGATCGGAGCATCCATGCAATTTTTTCATGTTGTTCCATAATTCCTGTAACAAAATCAGCTGTGCCGAGGTCTTTGTATTTCTCAGATATTGGTACAATGTCATTTCTGATAATTCTGACAATTATTTCGTGGTCATTAACGAGCGTATGGATAATGCTATTTGCTTTGTCAAAACTGTGGTTGTCTTCGGTCATATGCGTTACACTTTGAAAATCTTTCAGTGAACCCAATGCGAAATGTCCGAGTGATCTCACTCTTTCGGCGATGTCATCAATAATTTCATCCAGTTCGTGAATCTGGGTGTCAAATAGTTTATGCAATTCATAGAAGTTTGGTCCCTCAACGTTCCAATGTGCATTTCTTGTTTTTGTGTAAAGGAAATATTCATCTGCAAGCAATGTGTTCAGAAGCATTGTTATTTCCTGTAAGTCCTGATCGGGAATTCCTAAAACTGGTTTCATAATAGTATGTTTTTTTGTTATTATTTTTTAACTACATAAATTTAGGCCAATTTCCAACAGCGTCACTTACATAACTTTATGGAAGATTTGCATGATTCACACATGGGGGCAATGCATAACAAAATGTGGAAAAGTAAAAAGGGACACCTTACCTCGTCACGGAAAAACAATGCTAATGCCAAAGCATTAAATACCAAATAGATATAAAAAAATAAACTAAGAGAAGGGGGGCGCATTGGCGAAGTCATAAGGGCAAAACACATTGCAAATCTGCGTATAATAATGGCTTTTTACGCATAGGGTTACATTCCATTTCACCCTAGGCGGTTACACTACCAGGGCTTTGCCCTTGCTGCATCTAAATTTAAGGTCTGAAAGACCGATTTGTATCACCACAGGGTGAAACATAGTGGAACCCTGTGTATAGAAAACCAGAAATTATAGGGGGCGCATTGACGAAGTCAAGATAACTTTATGGAAGATTTGCATGATTCACACATGGGGGCAATGCATAACAAAATATAGAAAAGCAAAAAGGGACTCAGGTCCCTTTTTTTATAATATATCAGCTCTATTGTTTTTCTCTTTGCGCTTGGCTTTTTTATCAGCTCGTTTTTCTTTCAGATTTTTTTGAGGAGTTTTTTTATCCGACTTTTCTTTTCCTTCTTTTTCTTTTGACATGGTATTTATAATTAGTGAATTATTTATCGCTGGAATTATCTTCTTTCGATGGTTTTTTATTTAATGGTACAATGCCTGCCATTTCACCGATGATGTTTACAAGATCGGAACCTGTGGGTATGACAACTTTTGAATTTTTTCCCAGGGAAACTTCAAGTGCCTGTAATTTTCTTAATAACTGGGCATTTCCAATAAAGTATTTATCTGCTGCTTCGTTTACTAGTTTGATGGCTTCAGCTTCGCCCTCTGCATGTAATATTTTGGATTGCTTAAAGCCTTCTGCTTCCTTAATTTTTGCACGTTTTACACCGTCAGCAACAGTTTCTGCAGCTGTGGCAAAATCGATGGCTGCTATTTTTTCATTTTCAGCTTTTACAACTTTGTTCATGGTTTCCTGAACATCCTTAGGGGGGTCAATTTCTTTTAGTTCGGTGCGCACAATTTCAATGCCCCAGTTTTGTGTTTCGATGTGCAATGTTTTATAGAGTTCAGCATTTATTTTTCCACGTTCACTGTTTGCCGATTTTAGGGTAAGCGTTCCAATAATGTTACGCAATGTAGTACGGGCAAGGTTTACAATTTGCCATCTGTAATTATTGACATTATAAATTGAACCTTTGACACAGTCTTCATCAGATTTTACCCTGAAATACACCTGGGCATCCACACTGGCGTTCAGATTGTCGTTGGTAATGATTTCCTGTGCCTGTGCGTCAACCATTTGTTCGGTAACATTTACCATGTAAAGTTTGTCGATCAATGGAATAATCCAATGAAATCCGGGGTGGGCAAAGTGCTTGTATTTTCCGAGTCGTTCAATCAAGCCGCGTTGGGTTGGCCTTACAATTCTGATTCCTGATAGAAGTATCAGGACAATGGGTGCAATAATGTAAATGTAGATCATGATTTTTATGAATTGGTTTAAAATTTTGCCATGATAACTTCTAACTCTTCAGTTGTTTTTCGCAGTTTATATTCAATTATTCTTAACATACTCTGCTCTTTTCCCTTTTCATAGCTGTAATCGCCATCAAGCAGGATAGAAAACCTGTTTTTTAATTTACTAATTCTCTCTTCCCATTTTTTTTTCTCATCAATCATTTCCATTATTTTAGCTTTAATTATAGATTATTTTAATTTGATAAAGTTCTTCTTATTAACTGGATTTAGTATTGTATAACTTTTTTTTAAACTTACATAATTCACATAATTTGAATTGTGGGATGAGGTTGGTTTTATTGTTTTTTTTATTGATTACCATAATTTAAGCCTTACAGGCTTATTAGAAAAACTGATGGGCTTTATTGGCTTGATGGACTTAATGGACTTTGGACTTTACAGACTTCATCATTCATTTCCGCCGGAATATTTATTTTCGTTCTAATATGTTCATGGCCGGCGGTTCCCTGGGCAATTGCCCGGGGCTACCATAATTTAAGCCCTACAGGCTATAATTAAAACCCCGGTTTGAAAGCCGGGGCTGAATTGAGCCGGCCTTACAGGCCTGGAATTGTGGAGAAAGAACTTCATCGACTTTATGAACTTTTGACTTTATAACTTTCTCATTCATTTCCGCCGGAAAAGTATTTTTTGTTTTTATGGCATTTTGGCCGGCGGGTTTGTCCCTGTATCAAAATACCCCGGACTTCATCCGGGGCTACTATTGTTCAGCTCCTTCAGAGCTGTGGCTTAGGATAATTGTATAGGATTCGGACTTCGGACTTCCAACTCCAGACTTCCAACTTCCAACTCCGGACTCCGGACTTCCGACTTCCGACTTCCGACTTTACATCCTCTCCATATACCATTTCAATTGCTTTTCCACTTTTTGATACTGAAAAATAGTTGAGATGATTTTTTTCAAGCGGATAAAGGCGGTTTCGCTTTTTACAACATAATCGAAAGCTTTGTGGTGCATACAATCTACAGCTACTTCAATTTTGTCCTGGGCTGAAAGCATTATGACAGGCAAATCCGGGTTATAAGATTTTATCAGATCAAGGGTTGCGATTCCGTTCATTGCATTTTTTTCAACGCCATCAAGCAGATAATCTAAAATTATAATGTCCGGATTATGTGATAATTTGCTAATGCAAAGTTCTCCGGTTGCAAATGTTTCAATTTCAAAATCAGCATTTCTTAAGAACTCAATTTCCAGCATCTTTAAAAACACAACATCATCATCCACAAGGAAAAGCTTAATTTTATTTTCGTTTTTCATTTTTTAACCTCTTTCATCAGGGTGTTTTTTTTTAATTCGGCACATGCCTTTGTACATACATTTTCTACTTTTTTAACCATTTCAATTAATTCCTTATGGTTTTCTTTATTTGTTGCAAACTCCTTTATTTGTTTTACTGTTTTTTCAATTTCCGGATCAATTCCCATAATTGCAAATGAAGGAATCATTTTATGGGCTGCGGCCTGCATTGTTTTCCAATCTTTTTTCTCCATACTTTTTTTCATTGAACTAACCAAAGATGGTGTTTGCTTTAGAAAAAGAGTAATCATTTCCTTCATTAATACCGGATTTCCTTTGGTTCGCTGCGTCAGATAATCAAGATTTATGCAGGGCGGTGGTTTGACTTTTTTTATTTGCTTTTGTTTTTTTTCAGGGGTATTAAGTTCTGAGCTTTTTTTGATTAGCCCGATTATTTTGGTGTACAATAGCTTTTCATCAATAGGTTTTGCAATATGGTCGTTCATTCCCACTGTTTTGCATCTTTCAAGATCTATGGTTGTGACATCGGCAGTTATAGCAATGATTGGTATTTCTGAAAGCATTATTTTTCGAATATGTTCCGTTGCCTCAAACCCGTTCATTATTGGCATTTGCAAATCCATCAAAACAATATCATACTTACATGACTGCATTTTTTCAATGGCCACTTTACCATTTTCTGCAACATCAAAATCAAATCCAAAATCGTCCAGAATGGTTTTCATGAGTAGCTGATTAATTGAAATATCCTCTACTGCCAGCACTTTAATATTTTTAATATCTGAGCTAATCTCAATTTGGTCAATTTCAATTTCAGCTTTTAAATCGGTTTTTAAAAAGTTCAGGTTAAAACTAAAAATTGAACCTTCATTTAACTGACTTTTCACTCCAATTGTTCCGCCTTGTGCTTCAACCAGATGTTTGGCAATGGCAAGTCCCAAACCGGTACCACCATAAAGTCTGGTTGTTTCACTATTTGATTGCTGAAAATTTTCGAATATTTTCCCCAGCTTTTCTCTGGGTATTCCAATACCTGTATCAGAAACAGTAAATTCAACTGATGCACTGTCGTCATCCTCACTGATCAGATGAACACTTACGGTGATTTTTCCATGGTTGGTGAATTTTACCGCATTGCTGATCAAATTAAGGATAATCTGATGTAAACGTACAGGGTCACCAATCAGTACGTCGGGAATATTTTCGTCGTAATCTTTAAAAAGCAATAAGTTTTTTTCCTGTATTTTAATTTCAAACAAATGGAGCATGGCCGAAATCGATAAGGACATCTTAAACGGAATCTGCTCAAAAGTCATTTTGCCGGCATCTACTTTTGCCAGGTCAAGTATGTCGTTGATAAGCACAATCAGCGCATCACCGCTTAATTTGATGGCGTGCAGATATTCTATTTGTTTTTCTGTGAGATCTGTTTTAAGCAATACTTTGGTAAAACCGATTATTGCATTCATCGGTGTTCGTATTTCATGACTCATATTTGACAAAAACTGCTGTTTGGCTTTCATGGCTTCTTCAGCAATTTTGGTAGCACTTTCTGCTTTGCTTTTTGCTTCTTCGGCAATTTCAGTGGCCATTTCAGCAAAAATTATTGCCTCATTAAGGCTTTTTGCTATTAAATTTTGCTCAGTAATGTCTCTTGCAACAACAACTGCTCCTAGTACATTACCTTTTTCATCTTTATAAACAGACCCGTTAAATAATACATCAGTTAGCTTATGATCCTTAATTGTTAAAGGGTAATCAATAACAAATCCCTTATCGAAAACTTGCACATAAACTTTTTTTGCTTTTTTTTGGTCAGTAAAGTATTTGAAAAAGTTTGTGCCTGTAAGTTTTTTGCGTGAAACACCCGTGATTATTGTCATTGCCTTGTTCATGTCAGTAATTTTTCCATTGATGTTTATGGCTATCAATGGATCACGGCTGGCTTCTATCAAACTTCTGACATACAGAGATTCAAATAGTTTTTTCTCTTTCATTTTTAAGTTTCCTCAATGACGGATAAAGGTGAATTATTGTTTCCAATGTCTTCGATCGGACTTCTTCTCTTATCTTTTAATGTCTTAAAATGAGAAGGAGAGAGCCCGGTAACTTTTTTGAACTGATTTGACAGATGTGCCACACTGCTGTAATTCATCTTCCATGCAATTTCTGTGATATTCAATTCATTGTAAATAATTAGTTCTTTTACTCGTTCAATTTTATGAAAGATGATAAACTGCTCAATGGTGGTTCCCTGTACTTCTGAAAACAGATTTGCCATATATGTATAGTCATATTTAAGTTTTTCGCTCAGGTAATCTGAAAAATTAACTTTTATGGCCTCCTCGGTATAATGAACCATTTCTATTATGGCACTTTTTATTTTGCTGATAAGCATGGCTTTTTTATCTTCCATCAATTCAAGCCCCGATTTTTGCAAAGCTGCCTTGAGCTCCATTCTTTGCTTTTCAGTGATGTCTTCCATGATCTCTATTTCTCCAAGTTCTACTAAAATGTAGTGAAGACCAAGTTTTTTCAACTCGGCTTTTACCAGCATTTTGCAGCGGATACTTACCATATATTTGATAAAGAGTTTCAATGGATGAATTGTGAATTATTTTTTTCGACCTTTTTTGTTTTGTTTCGCCTTACCGGGATTTGTTGTATTAGGGTGATGCGGGTTATTTGAGTTTTTATACCAACCCTTGTGTTGTTTTGGATTTTCGTTTACTAAGAATACTGCACAGGAAGAAGTACCGAAAATTAATCCTGAGCATAAAAGAATTAGTATGATTTTTTTCATTTCCTTTTTTTAATATCAGATAAAGCATTGGCTGAATAGTGTTTAAATCACCCGGCAATGTTTTTACTTTTTTGGTTTATTATTATAATTATTCGAAAGTGTTTTGCTGAAAATCAACCTTATCAGGACAATAAATACAGCAAAGATTAGCAGGAGATGGACCAGTTTAAAGGAGTTGATTGTTATGGAGTTAAATCCAAACAATACAATTGCCCAAATAACCATCAGTAATCCGGCGATAACATAGAGTAAGTTTTTCATAGTTTATTGTTTTTCATTTTTAAAGAATTCTATTTTTCGTTTTGAAAAATAAAATTTATTCATAACCACTTTTGATGACAGTCTGTATCATTTTAAACCGTCCGTTTGCTTTTATAAGATTTGGTTTATGTGCAGGTATAATAATTGACTGACCTGTTTCAAGTAATATTGACTTGTCGTCGATTACTATTTCTGCTTGTCCCTCAATAATCTGAGCGTAAATATCAAATGGCGAAGTTTTTTCGATTAATCCTTCACCGGTATCAAAGGACATGGCACTGATGGTACCGGTTGACTTTTTTATTATTGTTTTGCATACAACGGAGTTTGGTACATATTCAATGATTTCTACAGTGATATGTGCTTTTGATTTTTCCAGTTCGGTATTTTCCATTTTTTTAAATTGTAATTATTAATGTATTGATAATCCTATTGTTGAAACCCCTGATGATAAATCAAGAAATATTCCGAGTCCTTCATTTATATGGTATTCTGCACCAACATGCAAATCAAGAAACAAGGGATTGGCATTATGATAGTAGTCTTCATCTCCATAATAATCACTGTCCCATGACGAAATTATGATTGCAAATCCCAGCGAACCGGCAAGATAAAAATCCCATTTTGAATTGGCTTTAAGCAACTGATCGAAATAGTATGAGCCTTTTATTCCAATTGGAATCACAGTTTCATGGTAATAATAATATTTATACGGGTAATGAGCATTTCCCCAATAATATGACTTTTTAAATGAGTAAAAGTTGATAAATGGAGCCAGAGTAAAGTTTTTTGCTGCGTCCAGTTCATAATCAAGATGCAAAACAGGCAGTGAATGGCCGATATAACCATAGTAGCCCGAATATCCTCCAAAACCTAGACCGAGATTTAGTGTTTTACCATAGCCCGAATTAGTCGTTTGTGTTTCCTGGGCACTAATGTTTAAACTTAACATTAGTAGCAGTATCGTTATTATTCCAATTGTTTTTTTCATGATTTTGTATTTATTATAGGTATATGATGTTAAGGTAAAGTTGAGATTATTTGAATGATAAATGATTACATAATTGCTATTAAGAATTACAACATTCACACATTAAAAAAAAAATCAGATAGATTTCCATCTGTTTTTTTAAAAAAATAGAAGTAGGATTATGTTATTGTCAATTCATTGTCTAAAAGCAAGATGCCGGGTGCATTCCATGCGATTCTTTCAGCTTGTTCTTTTTGATATAGCGATCCAACAGATCCGCTAAGGGTAACTTTATGTCCTGAAACGGTTACATAGATTTTTCGTTCATTTATAGACCAGTTTCTTTCCAAAGCCTGCTCGATATTCCTTTTTTCAATTGTTTCAAAAGATTCACCGGTAATTACAATAAAATTTAATACATCTTTTACTCCGGGGATGTTTATAATTGCTTTTTTAGCGGCTTCTTTCTGATAATTCCATTTTAATTCGCCTTCTAAAGTTACAACTCCTTTTTCAACCTTGATTTTAATTTCATTATTTGGAATTTCCCAGGTCATTTTTATTTTTTGAAGCACATCATTGGCCAGATCATTATCTGTTTTTGTTCCATGTAATGGTATTACTTCAATTTTTTCAACAATGGCTCTTACTCCAACAACATTTTTTGCAGCATCTTCAGCTTCCAGTTTTTTTGCGAAACTGTCAACAACTCCGGTTAATGTTATAACTCCATCTTTCGAAGAAACACCTATCTCTGCAGCGTTCAACAGCGGTTCCCATTTGATTGCTTCCTGAACATCTTTTTGCAATTCTTCATTTGTTCTCATCACTTTTATTATTTGTTTTTATCTTATGCAAAGTTCGATTTATTATTACAGCAAAGCTTTACACAATTTTAAAAACAACTTATATAATTCACACATTATCAAGTGAATTGCGCTTCTTGTTTTTTAGATTTTTGAAAAAAGTGGGGGTCAGACCGGTGACCTTTTTAAATTGGTTTGATAGATGGGCCACACTGCTGTAGTTAAGCAAATAGGAAATTTCGGTAAGATTGAGTTCGTTGTAAATCAGCAATTCTTTTACACGTTCAATTTTATGGGCAATTATAAAATGCTCAATGGTTGTGCCGGTAACTTCAGAAAAAAGATTTGCCAGATAGGTATAATCGTAATTTAGTTTTTCACTGATATAATCTGAATATTTGTACTTTTGACGTTCTTCGGTGTAATGCACCATCTCAACCACAACAATTTTTATCTTTTCAATGATAATGGCTTTTTTGTCATCCATCAACTCCAATCCTGATTTATGAAGCTCCAATTTCAATTGTTCACGCTGCTCTCCGGTGATCTGACCAAATATTTCTACTTCTCCAAGATTGACAACAGAATAAACCAATCCGAGCTTTTCAAGCTCCGATTTCACCATCATTTTACAACGGATGGAAACCATGTATTTGATATACAGCTTCATTTACAGGATTTACAGTTAAGATGGACGGACTAATTTGACCGGTTTTCAATTTAAACCAGTTTAACTGTTTTATTTCTATAAAATTACAACTTAAATTGCGATTATGCAAATAACCCCGATCTTAAGGCCTGGGTTATTGCCTGTAAGCACTTTTTTTATTTCTCAAATCATATACTTTTCTGAAGTGGTACCCATAAATTGAATACTCTATTGCATCAGCCATAAGTGCCGGACGACGGAACAGAGTCCAGAAAAGCAACTTCCAGTATCCGCTTCTGCCTTTATTCACAAAGCCAATTATGAAAATTGATTTAAAAAATGCTTTAAATAAAACGAAGTTTATTTTTACCGGTGAAGTTTTATAGGGTTTGTAATTGATGAGTAAGCTTCTGATCCTTTTGTAGTAAGGTTTTGTGAAATAAATATCTCGGATAATCTTTTTATACCCGGCTATCAATTCAAGTGAATTCATTTTAGGTACGTAATTAAGTGTCAGGTCGGTATTGTTCCCTGTTGTTTCACTTAAAAGTCTGTCTTCAGATTTTAAACGGTCATAAAGACGAGTGTTTTTTGGTACGTTAAGTATTCCAACCATTGCCGAAACAATACCGCTTTTCTGGATAAAGTCAATCTGTGTTTGGAACACTGTTGGCGAATCATTATCGAAACCAACAATAAATCCCCCGGAAACCTGAAGTCCGGCCTGCTGAATTTTTTTAATACACTGAAGCAAATCACGACTTTTATTCTGAACCTTATTGCATTCATGCAACGACTTTTCCTCGGGCGTTTCAATGCCGATAAAAACGGCTTTAAATCCGGTTTCTACCATAAGCTGAATCAGTTCATCATCATCCGAAAGGTTTACCGATGCTTCGGTGTTGAATGTGAATGGAAAATTATGTGCCTGCATCCATTTTTTCATGGCTGGAAGTAAATCGGTTTTTATGGCATTTTTATTTCCGATAAAATTATCATCAACAATGAAAATATTGCCGCGCCATTTTAGATTAAACAGTTTGTCAAGTTCACTTAGAATCTGTTCGGTTGATTTCATCCTGACTTTATGTCCAAATAATGTGGTTATTTCACAAAAATCGCATGAAAAGGGACATCCTCTGGAAACCTGAATGTTCATGAATGCATAATGCTTTGCCGATAAAAGCTGATAATCGGGAATAGGTGTTGTTTTTACGTCAGAAAACTCTTTTGACTGATAAATTTTTTGAGGTACACCTTTTTCAAGATCAGCAAGAAATAGGGGCAGGGTGATTTCTGCTTCATTCAGTACCAGATGATCTATCATTTCGTAATTTTGCGGTTCCTGTGTGAAAAGCGGTCCGCCGGCTACCATTTTTTTACCAAGCTTCAAACATTCACCGATTACATAATCAACCGACTCCTTCTGGATATGCATGGCCCCTAAAAATACATAATCGGCCCATTGAATATCTTTAGTTTTCAGTTGCGTGACGTTCATATCAACCAGCTTTTTCTCCCAATCGGATGGCAGCATGGCCGAAACGGTAATCAGTCCAAGCGGCGGTACTGCAGCTTTTTTTGACACAAAACGAAGTGCATGTTTGAAACTCCAGAAAGAATCCGGATAAAGAGGATGTACAAATAATATCTTCATTAATTATAAGTTTTATGCTTGAATTACTCTTTTGACCTGAAAGAAGTTAGAAAAGAAAATAAGCAGATTTACAAAATAGATATACAGAATTGTAACCTTTCAACTGTATACCTAAATGATCAATCTATAAAGTACAGTAATTATGAGAGAAAAAACATTATACTATTATGGAAAAAATTTACATAATTCACACATTTTGCCTTTTCAGGGGTTTCCTGTTAAACCGTATTATTTTGATGCTGGTTGTTTTGTTCTTTTATACCTTAGTTTTTCTTCAGGTTTCATTTTTTCACAGGCATATTGGATGATCAGTCGGGGAGCAGTTTCTTTATGTTTTTCAAGAAAAGTTTCAACTTCCGCAGGTTGCAGTTTCCAACATTCGCGCAGGAACCAGCCCATGCCCTGGTGCACCTCTCGCTCCTTGTCAAACATGAGTTTTTCGCAAAAGCTGATATATTTTGTGCAGTTTTTAGTTTGTTTTTCCAGTTTGATAAAGGTAACCGGAACACATCTGCGCTGAAATTTGTGTGCAGATTTTAGCCAGGGTTTAAATGCAGAGATGTCCACGATGTCTTTTATCAGAAACTTTGGTAGCATGAACATTCCCAGTGTATCGGCATGAGCCCAGTTATCGATGCCCTGACTGAAGAAAGTCTCGATTTGCCTGAATGTTTCGACGTTGTATTGTTTATGCAGTCCGTCCATGATCAGTAAACCCATAGTGATTTCCTCATATTTTCGGCTGGCCAGAAATTGCGGCATGGCATCCAAAACAATATTGATATCCATGGTTTTCGGACCAAGGATTTTCTTTACTTTTTGTTTAAGCATCGGGCTTGTAAGTCCGTAACCATCATATCCTTCCTTGAAATAATACTGGTACTTTTTTAATAGATCAGGATTGGCATTCTTGATGCAATATTGCCTGATAACTTGAATTAATTCGGACGGTTTCATATTCTTAATTGAAATTTTAGTCTAAGATAATAACTTTTATCTTTTTACTTTGTACTTTCTTCTTTCTACTTTTTCATTATATTTGTTCCACTAATAAATTCGCATAAAAATGGAAGTTTTCAAAAAACTAAAACCGGAACTTGTATGGAAATATTTCGAAGAAATAACCAAGGTTCCCCGTCCTTCAAAAAAGGAAGAAAAAATTATTGAATACCTGCTTGAATTCGGAGCTAAGCACAAACTGAAAACCAAACGTGACAAAATTGGCAACGTGGTGATTTCAAAGCCAGGTACCAAGGGTATGGAATCATGCAAAACCGTTGTGTTGCAAAGTCATATGGACATGGTTTGTGAGAAAAACAGTGATGTGAAGTTCGATTTTGACAACGATCCCATCCAACCGTACATCGATGGCGAATGGGTTAAAGCCAAAGGAACAACTCTCGGAGCCGACGACGGCATCGGTATGGCTGCACAGCTTGCCCTGCTTGTTTCAGATAATATTTCACACGGTCCAATCGAATGTTTGTTTACTGTTGATGAGGAAACCGGATTGAGCGGAGCATTCGGACTGGAAGAAGGAATGTTCAGTGGAAAGATATTGGTCAATCTGGACTCTGAAGACGAAGGTGAAATTTTTATCGGATGTGCCGGCGGAATCGACACCCTGGCTCATTTTGATTACGAAGAAGAACATTTGCCTGCCGGTCTGGTAGCATTACGCATCGAAGTTAAAGGTCTTAAAGGTGGCCATTCGGGCGATGAAATTCACAAAGGACATGGCAATTCTGTTAAAATTCTGAACAGGATTCTTTGGCATGCATCCGATGAATTTGAAATGAGGATTTCACATATTGATGCAGGAAACCTCCGCAATGCCATTCCGCGCGAAGCTGTTGCCGATGTCTGCATTCCCGCTGTTCATGAAAAAGAGTTCACAAAGTATGTGAAAAACTTTTACAATGATGCAAAACTTGAGCTTTCTGTTACTGCACCTGAATTGTCAATCACTGTTAAACCTGCCGGAGAACAAAAATTTGTTATCGACGAAAATACACAATACAACCTTGTTAATGCCCTGTATGCTTGTCCGCACGGTGTTATAAGCTGGAGCCAGTCGCTCGAAGGATTGGTTGAAACCTCTACCAATCTGGCTTCTGTAAAATTTGTCGAAAACAACAGGATCATGGTAACCACTTCACAACGCAGTTCGCTGAACTCAGGTAAAGAGGATATTGCAAATATGGTGGAAAGTGTATTTGTGCTTGCCGGAGCCGATGTTGTTCATTCAGAAGGCTATCCAGGCTGGAATCCCAATCCCAATTCGGATATCCTGAAAATTGCCGAAACTACATACCAGAAATTGTTTAAGAAAAAGCCGGTTGTTCGGGCTATTCATGCCGGACTGGAATGTGGTTTGTTTCTTGAAAAATACCCTGGTCTGGATATGATCTCTATTGGTCCAACCCTTCGCGGTGTGCACTCACCCGACGAAAAAATCAACATCAAAACAGTTGAGATGTGGTGGAACCATTTGCTTGAAATTCTTAAAAATATACCAAGATAAAAAAAAGCCCCGACGGTTCCGTCGGGGCTTTTTTTTATCTCATTATCAAATAAACTATTTGTCCTTGAAAAAACGGATGCTTAATCCCATATCTTTTTCTGCTTTTTCAAAATTTGCATGGTGTTTAACTGCGCTTAATTCAAATTGCCATACATGATTTTCATCTTCTTTTGTAGATGTCCAGAAATGAGCACTTGCAGAAAGTCCGTTATAAACGCCCTTGACCGATCGCCAACCGCTGAAAACAGCATCAAAGCCACTTTGGCCATCAGTTTTCATCATGTTGAAAACTTCTTTTGAATGTCCTCCAAGAGTCCGGTATAATTCTTCAAATTCTTCTTTTGAAGGTAGATGCCATCCTTTTGGTGCAATTTTCATTGCTGTTTCCCAGTCATATAGGTAATTATGCTTTACTTTGTCCTCATATGCCCAGAAATTTCCTTCTGTAGGGATTTTGGCGTAGCTGTCTGCCATTAAAACCTGATCGCCTAACTTAATTACTTTGTAAGTTTTTCCATCACTGTCAGCAAATTCACCATGGCCGCAAACAACACATATTCCGTCAGAAATTTGATGGAAACCATGTCTTGTATGTCCACAAACTGAACATTTTTCGCAATTCTTTAACCAATGATGGGCTCCTTCTCTTGTTTTGCCGCAAACCGAACAAATTTCACAATCCTTTTGCCAGTTATGGTGGTTTTCAAGGGTCTTTCCACATTTAGCACAAATTCCACAATCTTTAGATAAATCATGTTGTTCATTTCGCGTTTTTCCGCAGGCTGTGCAGATGCATCCATCCCACGAATGAATACCCATTTTACATTTTATGCTCATAGTTTTGAATTTTTCAAAATGTTAATGCTTTATTTGCAATTAAAGATAAAAGTTTTCTTTTGCCATAGCAAATTTAAGTGATTTAATTTTAAAAAAGTAAATAAGTTGGACTATTTTACTATTGCAAAATGAAGTGCAACCTATCATACCCTTAAATAAAAAAAGAGCCGTCTTTTTTTAAAGCGGCCCTTTTTTTATAATTTTTGTATTTTTAATTGCAAATTAACTTCTTAGTCAGAAACTCATTGCCAAGTTTCATCTTTACAAAATACAATCCGTTGCCGCCAAGATCTCCGCGGTTGATAGTGTATTTATATTCGCCTTGCATAAGGTTTTTGTTTTCAATTCTTTTAACCTCATTGCCGAGCAGATCAAAAACTACAATTTCAACATTATTTGTTTCATTAAGCGTAAATGAAAGGTTTGATTCATTGTTCATTGGATTTGGTACCAGACTTACATTGTATTTCAGTTCAAGTTCTTCGGCAAGCGTAGCAACCGATTCAATGTTGATGTTGTCAATGTAAATGTTGTTGCCACCATTGTTGATGAATTTGAATTTGAAACGTACGTTTTCATAATCGGTGTACAGTAGCAGACTTATGGATTCTTGTCTCCAGTCATCAGTTGTGGCAGGCGCAAATGAAGTTTCAACCAATCCAACGGTGTTAAGGTTATAACCAATTTTGTTGAATTTAAGGTGCCATGTTTCACCACAATTTTCGGAAACATAAACCTGAAGTCCGTCATAAACATCTGAAGTATCAGTTGTCCCTAACAAAGGATTAGTGGTAATAGTTCTTTTGCCAGCATAGGCCATCTGAAATTTCAGACGTGGTGTTACTCCGGGCTCAATGTTTGTAAGGTTGAAAGCCGGAGTGATAAACTCGTCATACGAGAACCTTGTATTTCCGGCAAAATTGGGTATCCTGTAGCAACGGCTTCCTTCAAAGGCTGCGGTATCGGATTCGACCCAAGTATTTCCGTCTTGGTTATACACCATCCACGAATCGGTTGTGCCGGCAGTTTCAAAACCTTCCATGAGTGGAAGCGGATCAACGTCAGATGCAGCAAAAACATTAACTAAGGCTGTTTTAGTCACTTCATCATCTCCAGCAGCATTTGAAGCCCTTAGGGTAACAGAATAAGTGCCGGCGGTGTTAAATGTAACAACGGGATTTTGGTCATAGGAAATATTTGGTGTGCCTCCCTCAAAAGTCCATTCCCATGCATCCGGGGTGCCGTTAAATGACCAGTCAAAGAATTCAAGGCTTCCACCTTCGCAAACAGTAGTTGTAAGATATGTGAAATCAGCAATTGGTGCACATTCATATTCTGCTGTGTCAAGCACACCGGTGGCATGTAGGTTTTCAGCGGACCATAAATTAAGTCGGGTTGAACTGAGTGTGGCATTCATTCTTTCTAATTGTCCGTTTGAGAACAAAGTCTGACACCATCCCGAAGCATAATCCATGAAATTCTGTACCATATCTGGTTCATCGGGATCATCTGTATCGCAGGTGTTTTGGTCAAGCACAGGGCAGCCAATTGTTGATGTAAAAACAGGAGGAGTGTC
The DNA here is from genome assembly GCA_001769535.1 of Bacteroidetes bacterium GWF2_38_335. Classification (GTDB taxonomy): domain Bacteria; phylum Bacteroidota; class Bacteroidia; order Bacteroidales; family GWF2-38-335; genus GWF2-38-335. Next base: position 177,695 of record MEOH01000016.1, on the reverse strand, counting down.
ATCTACTTCATCACCGTTAATTCCAAGAAAAGGCATCATGGTGCAGTTGTCCATGCCAAGAATCGTGGCCATCAGATTTTGGAACGGGTGGTAAAGGTTAAAGAAATGTCCTGATTCATGGGTAAAAACCCTGTTTTTGTTGTTAATGCCATATCCGGCAAAATTAGTTGCTGTTCCGATTGTTCCTACACAGTCATGGCGGATAAGTACGCCGTCAAGCAGTGTGTCGCCTCCTGTTCCGCTGAGCATATTATCGGGCGTAAAAGGTGACAGTCCGCCAATTATCGCACCCTCAGGCAATGTCATTCCTTCGGGATAAATAAAGTTGACTGAATATACGTTCATATACATTGAATAAGGCCATGAATTGTCGCTCATTACATTATATTGGGCGTAGTCGGTGGCCGGATCAAAAACCCTGTCAACTCCGTCGGTACAGTTTCCGTTGGGATCTTTTCGGGCAAGCCTGAATTCAATTTGGCAGTCGGCAGCCCTGGGTTCGAAAATATCTGCAGTGGCCGAAAAATCAGGATTCAGCTTGTTGTAATCGAGGTTTATTTTCTCGATGGCATCCAAAATTTGTTCTCTTGAAATGTTTTCAATACCTCCTTTGTGAATGACATGAAATACAACAGGAATGATTCTTTTGCCATTCACCAGTGTATCAGTTTTTGTTGAATTTTCCCTGAAGGCATTGGGGTTTTCGCGAAGTGCCTTGATCAGTTGCCTGATGTTTTCTTCGTTCACAACATACTGGTCCATGATTGCCGGATTTTTCATGATATTATGCAAAACCAGTTCATCCATGTAGCAGGAATGAACGACTGAATGGTTATGCCCTGAATGATCATCCTGGGCTCTCAGGCCCACAAAAGATGTGAGCAAGATAAGTGAGATGAGAAGTGTTCTTTTCATATAAAATCAGTGTAAATGGGTTACTTATTGATTAGCAAATTAGCAGATTAGTTGATTAGCAGATGAACAAACAAATTTTTTGCAAAGCAAAAAAATTGTTTAAAATCATCACATCTACTAATTTGCTAATCTGCTAATCATCTATTTCTTCCCGAAAACTCCCTGCCGGCCCTCAATGCGGCGAGGTTGATATCGACAACATCATCACCTTTTCGTCCGAAAATTTTTCGGATACCGTTTTCAAAAGCTTCGAAGGGTATGTCAATAAAAGGTGAAGCTGCTCCAAGCATTACCATATTGGATGCTCTTTTTGTTCCTACCTGTTCGGCAATGGTTTCAGCATCAATGATGATGTGGTTTTTTATCTTTTTTATTTCTTTAAGGATATCTTCAATTTCCGGATAATTTGTAATGTTTACGTAAGGAGTACTGCTGGTAACCAACCAACCATCCTTATGCAGCCAGGGCAGGTAACGGAGTGATTCCAGCGGCTCGACTGACAAAATCAAATGGGCAGCTCCTTTTGGAATAAGATCCGAAGCAATTTCCTTACTGGAAACCCGCATGTGTGACTGAACATCGCCACCGCGCTGACTCATGCCATGCACTTCTGATTGTTTCATGTGTAATCCGTTCATCAGGGCTGCAGTCCCTATTGTTGCTGCAATTGACAATATTCCTTGTCCGCCCACTCCTGCTAATACTATATCTGTTTTCATTTTTTTTCTCTTTTAAGTTTTACTTAAGTCCTAATGCTTTAAGTTCCTCCGCCAGCTCTTTGTTTTTCATGGTTTGGATACACTGCCTTCTCGGAATGATCACAGAAACTCCGTTGTAGGCGAGTTCTTCTTTCATGATTTTAACCATCTCATCGTGGTTCTTTTTCAAAGGAGTGAAAATGCGTAAGTGTTCTTTTTCCACACCTACTCCGGCACAGATATCCTCAATTTTTCCGAGGGCAGGAGAGTGCTGACCACCTGTCATTCCGGTTGTGAAATTATCGGAAATAATAATGGTGATGGGCGACTTGTCGTTCACCGCATCAAGCAGTCCGGTAATTCCTGAATGTGTGAAGGTTGAATCACCAATAACAGCAACAGCTGGAATTAATCCGGCATCAGCAGCACCTTTGGCCATGGTGATGGATGCGCCCATGTCAACGCATGAGTTAATGGCATTGTATGGGGGAAGTGCTCCTAAAGTATAACATCCGATGTCTGAGAAAACTCTTCCGGTACCATAATCTATTAAAGCTTCGTTCAGTGCATTGTATGCGTCAATATGTCCGCAACCCTGGCACATGGCGGGCGGACGGTTTTTCATTATTTCGGGGATGGGCAGTCCGTGCTCATCTTTTAATCCGAGGGCTACCGCAACCAGATTGGGGTTTAATTCACCATCGCGTGGCAGGGCGCCAGACAGACGGCCTTTTACGTTTTCTTTTTCGAGGTATCCTTTCAGAAGCTCTTCGATCATGGGCGCACCGTCTTCGAGTACCAGCACTTCCTTACATTCTGAAAACATTTTGTGAATCATGTTTTTTGGAAGAGGATACTGACAGGCTTTTAAAACAGGATAAGGAACTTTTCCATCCTCAAAGTTTTCAATCAGATAATTGTAAGCTAGTCCGCATGCAATAATACCTTTGCTCTTATCCTGACCATCAAAATATTTGTTAAAAGGAGAATGTTCAGCTTCAGCTTTCAGGTCATTCTGTTTGTTTAATAGGTCCTTATATTGTTTGCGTGCGATGCCGGGCAACAGGACAAACTGAGTTGGATTTTTTGGCAAAGAAACTTCGTTTTCATTCTTCACTTCCCTTCTTTGAACGCCGGCACGTGAGTGGGCCAAACGGGTAGTGATTCTTAAAAGAACCGGAAGTTTATATCTTTCTGAAAGTTCAAAACCAAGATAGGTCATGTCGTAAGCTTCCTGCTGATTTGATGGCTCAAGGATGGGCAGTAAGGAAAATTTGCCATAAAATCTTGAATCCTGTTCATTTTGTGATGAGTGCATGGATGGATCATCGGCAGCAACAACCACCAACCCGCCATTAACTCCGGTAATAGACGAATTCACAAAAGCATCTGCAGCAACGTTAAGTCCCACATGTTTCATGGCAACCAAAGCACGTTTACCGGCATAAGACATACCCAGTGCAGCTTCCATAGAAGTTTTTTCGTTTGCCGACCAGGTGCGATGAATTTTCTTATCAATTGCGAAAGGGGCAGACTGAATATATTCCATGATTTCTGTTGAAGGAGTTCCCGGGTATGCATACATTCCCGACAAACCGGCGTCCAATGCACCCTGTGCAATCGCCTCGTCACCTAACAATAATAATTTTTCACCAGCCATTTTTTAATAAGTTATAAGTTATAAATTATAAGTTATAGGTTTTGGTGCAAAAAATGATCTGAACCAAAACCCAATTTCTGTCGTTAAAACATTCGACCAATCAATTCAAATGATCAAAAAACGAAAATAAAAAAACTCATTATCAATAATTTAACATGTTTTTATTTAACAATTAAATTATATTACGAGTCTGTTTTCATGATAACATTTTGTGTAAAAACCATCATGAAAGTGTAAATTTACAAAAAAGATTTTGAAAACGGCAATGATTTTAAAACATATGTGTATGTTTTTGATGAAAAAATTTGAGATTCCACAATACATAAACCCCCTCTACTCCCAAATCGTAACCAAAATCCTTCTCCTCCTCCCATTATCCCTAAACTCACAAAAATAAATGCCCTGCCAGATTCCCATATTAAGCTTTCCGTTTGTTATGGGAATATTCAGTGAGGTAGAAAAAATGGAAGTTTTAATGTGCGAGGGCATGTCGTCGTTTCCCTCCTGGGTATGCCTGAAATGCGGGTAGTTGTCGGGAATGAGCCGATCCATAAAAGCATCCATGTCAGTGCGCACCTCCGGATCGCAGTTTTCATTAATGGTAAGCGCCGCCGAGGTGTGTTTTACGAAAAGGTTTAACATTCCGGTTTCAGGCAATTTTCCAAGCTCCTTTTCAATCAGTCCGGTAATCAGGTGCATGCCGCGTTTGAAAGGTGGGAGGGTGATTTCTTTTTGGGTGATCATGGGTTGGTTAATAAAGTATTCTTATAAGAAATTTTATATGAATATAAAAATACAGAGAAATAAAGTAAAATACAAATTTCTTTGCACTTCCATAGCCACCATTGTTTTACCGGATGCGGGTTGTTTACCTCCTCCCAACCAAAATATTCACAATTTTCCGCAGGAATGAGATTTGTATTTTAATGTGTATTTGGCCGGCGGGTCGCTGTGCTTTTTTCAATACCCGGGGCGTTGCCCCGGGCTGAATTTAAGCGGCCTTTCAGGCCTTTTCAAACCTAAAAATGCTAAAATTTATAAAAGAACTTAATTGTTTACCAAATCAAACTTCGGTCTTCCGACTTCCGACTTCTGTCTTCCGACTTCCTGTTAATAAAAACCCCCCACTTTCAGCAACTAATTTCCCAATAATCAGTACAAAATATGGTGAAAATTAAAAATTAATGGCTTGCTTTGTTTTATGAAGTATTTTTTACTAGTCATTCTGCTAAGTTATTTGTTTTCTGTGTCTTTGGCACAGGATGGCAGAATTGATTCATTAAAAAATCTGTACGACAACACCAATCAGGATACTTCAAAAATCAAACTCTTGCTCGAAATAGGCGATGTATGGGAATTTCAAAACCCCGATACTGCTTTGGATTATTATAAAAAGGCTCTTGCCCTTGCCGAAAGTAAAGCTAAAGAATATAAAGGGAAAAAATCTGAAAAGGATTTTACCATTCTTAAAGCTAGCTGCCTCAGGTACATCGGAATTGTTTATGACTCTTTGGGCAATCTGCAAACTGCCGAAAAATATTACAAAAACGCTCTTTCGGCTGATAAAAAGTATGACAATTACATTGGCATGGCTGCTTCATGTAACAATCTGGGCACCTTGTTTTACAGCTTAAGCCGGTATGATGTTTCTATTGATTATTACGAAAAAGCCATTCAATATTATAAAAAAGTTAGTGATAAAAACCCTGAAAAACCCAATCTCAAAGCGGTACAGGGTATTTCGCTTTGCTATAATAATATTGGTAATATTTATTCTGAACAATGTGATTTAGAGAAAGCGCTTGATTATTATTATATGGCTCTTAAAACGCTGGAAAAAATTGATTTTAAGAGGGGAATTTCGGCCTGCCTTTCAAATATTGGTGTTGTTCATCAGGATCTGGGGAATTTCGATGTAGCCATTGACTTTTTTAACAGATCACTTAAAATTGAAAAGGAATTGGGAAATGATGATAAAATTGCCGATTTATATCTGAATATTGGTGTTACTTATTGGGAGGAAACAAATGATATGACTGACACTGCGGTGATCAGGAAAAAATTTGAATTGGCTCTTGAATATTATAACATGGCTCTTGAAATTGATCTGGCAATGAATAAAAAATCTTCTCTGGCTAAGATTTACGCAAATATCGGAGTGATTTTTTTTGATCTGGGGAAAATGGAAAAGGAGGGCAAGGCCCGAAATCAGCTTTTTGACAAATCCCTAAATCTTTATGAAAAAGCTCATGTTTTATTCGAAGAAATTGGCGACCGCAACGGATTGGCATCAAACTTCACCAATCTGGGATTTTTGTATCATTGGAAAAGTAATTACAGAAAAGCGATAAATTGTTGTTACCGTAGTTTTTTGTTTGCCGATTCTACCCGGCATCTGATTTGGAAGAGAAATGCCTGCGATTGCCTTTCCAAAGCCTATTATGCCTTGAATAATTACGATTCGGCTTTTCATTATAAAATGATGTACATTGAAACCAATGACAGTGTTTTTTCTCAGGAAAAAGCCAGAGTCTTGGCTGAGTCGGGAGCTAAATACGAGGACGAGAAAAAACAAATCCTGATTGATAACCTGAATAAAGAAAAGGCGCTGAATCAGGCCGAATATGAAAAAAGTGAGCAGGAGTTTGAAAGACAGAGGTATATAATCTGGATTTCTGTAGCCGGTATTGTCTTGCTTGTTTTGTTCTTTATTTCTGTTTTCAGACTTTACATTTTAAAGAGAAAAGCCAACATTCTTCTGGCCGAACAAAAAGCCCAGATTGTGCTAAAAAATTCGAAACTCGAACAATTGAATGAGGAAATTAATGCCCAAAAAGACGAGATCGAAGCCCAGCGCGATATGGTTATGGTCCAGAAAAATCATATAGAAAGTCAGAAAAAGGAAATTACCGATTCAATCAATTATGCAAAAAGAATTCAGGATGCAGTTCTTCCATCCGGCGAATATCTTGGTTCGGTTCTGAAAGATCAGTTTGTCATCAGCATACCCCGTGATATTGTTTCTGGTACTTTTTATTGGAGCAACACTATAGATGACCGCTTTGTTTTTGTAATGGCCGGATGTTCGGGATTCGGTGTTCCCGGTGCACTCCTGAGTATGCTGGGTATTTCTTATCTGAATGGTTCGGTAAGGGGAAACAGAATTCCACCTGCTGATGAAGTCATTTCAGGTTTAGAAAATGCCATTAGTTCTGCTCTAAAAACGGAATCTGATAAATCGGGATACCTTGACCAGAAAGAAAATACTGTTCAATTGTGCCTGTGTTCTGTTAATCTTAAAACCGGAAAAATGGATTGCCTTAGTAAGGGAATACCCGTTTTTATTTTAAAAAACAAACAGGTAATTGAGCATTTTGACCAGGAATTTTCTCACATAAATAAATTTGAGATTAATATTTCAGAGAATGATGTAGTTTATATCTCAACCATGAGCTTACTGAAACTTTTTTCAGGCCCTGATTTCAATAACAAACCATACGATTTGAAAACCATGTTTTCAGAAATATCTGAAGAAAGTGGCGAAATACAAAAACATCAATTTAAAACAATTATAGAAAATCTATTAATGGGCGACAATCCTGATGAAGATATTTGTCTGGCAGGATTTAAAATATTATGAGGAAATTTCTGATATACATATTGACCCTTTTCGGAATTTTATCAGCCGCAATGCCTGCCGAATCTCAGGATTTGGATTCGCTGTGGGATGTTTTTAATACGGTTAAAGACGATACCTCAAAGATAATTTTACTGAATGAAGAAATAGGATTGTATTATGAATCTGTGAATCCTGATTCAGCTATTTTGATGTACGACCTTGCTGCGGATATTGCTGATAAACACATATATAATCCGGGTAAGGTCTCAAAAAAACACCTTTTTTATTTTCAGTTTTATAAATTTACTGCACTGCGTTATGCCGGAATGTTGTATGCGAATTTTTCGGAACACACCATGGCTCAGAAGTATTTTAACAATGCGCTTTCCATGACAAAAATGATGTATGAGTCTGGCTCCACCGAAAAGGAAAAAAGAATTTTGAAAGGTGGTCTGGCTGCTTGTTATGTGAATATTGGCATCACCTATTATTATACCGGAGTGTATGAAGCAGCAGTCAGTAATTATTTGAAATCATTAAAACTCTATGAGGAGCTCATCAGCACTTGCACAAATAAAAGCAATCGTTCGAAATATAAATATGGAATATCAACCTGTTATACAAATCTGGGGAATATTTATCAGGAACAGATGTCAACTGAGAAAGCCCTGGATTATCATTTCAAATCTCTTGAAATCAAAAAGGAAATAGAAGATAAAAGGGGAGAAGGGATATGCTTAAATAATATTGGAAATACTTTTTTGAGCAAATTTAATTACAAAAAAGCTGAAGAATATTATAAGAAGGCCCTTGATTTAGCCATAAAAACAAATGACACAAAAAGCCAGTCAATCAGTTATTCCAATCTGGGAATCGTTGAAAAACGTTTGGGTAACTATGACGGAGCCATTGAATTTTATACAACCGCTTTGAAAATTAAACTGGAGCTTGATGATAAAAACGGAATTACCAATGTGTATTCAAATATTGCCAGTCTGTATATTTCAAAAGCCGATTCGATTGCAAAAACTGAAAGCGAGAAAAACATGTATATTTCTCATGCCTTGCAATATGCTGAAAAAGCATTGATTATTGCCCGGGAAATAAAAGCACTGCCTTATGTGAATGAGGCATATAAAAATCTGATGCTGGTCAATAAACTCAGAAAGAATTTTAAAATGGCATATCTGTATGCTGATGATTATATTGTGACCAAAGACAGCTTGTTTTCAGATGAAAAAACAGTAGCACTTAATGAAATGGGTGCAAAATACGAAGCTGAAAAAAAACAACTGAAAATTGACAGATTAAACAACGAAAACAAAATAAAACAGGTTCAGATTGATAAAAATAAAGAAGAAGCCCAAAAGCAACAACTTGTCATTAATGCTATTGTTATTGGCCTTTCAGTATTTTTGGTTTTCCTTTTGCTGGTGATTCTCTTATTTATGCAGAAGAAAAAAGCAAATAAACTGCTTAATTTCCAGAAACATGAAATACAACAGAAAAATGATGACCTTCAGCAGGCAAACCATGAAATTCTTGCCCAGAAAGAGGAAATTGAAGTCCAGCGCGACCTCGTTGTTGAACAAAAGGACAGGATAGAGGAGCAGAAAAATCTCATCACCACGGGCATAGAGCTTGCAAAAAATATTCAGCAATCGTTGCTTCCTCATGATGAACAGGCTCAAAATATTTTTGGTAATCATTTTATCATTTTCAAACCGAAGGATATTGTTTCGGGTGATTTTTATTGGGGTACAAAAATTGATGACCTGCTGATTGTCACTGTTGCCGATTGCACAGGTCACGGCGTTCCGGGTGCGTTCATGAGTATGATGGGAATTTCTTTTCTGAATGAAATTGTTAGTAAAAAGAAAATTTTTAGTGCAGGTGAAATTCTTGACGATCTCAGGGCATCTGTTATTTCAGCTTTGAAGCAAAAGGGATTTACCGGCGAGCAAAAGGATGGCATGGATATGAGTCTGTGTGTCATCAACACATCAAACGGAAACATGCAGTTTGCCGGTGCTTACAACCCCTGCATAATTATGAAAAAATCGGGTGAGATGATTGATCTTCTTCCCGACAAACAGCCCGTAGCCATTTATGACCGGATGAAACCCTTTACAAATACTGAGTGTACACTCGAAAAAGGCGACCGCATCTATCTTTTCAGCGACGGCTATGTTGACCAGTTTGGCGGACCAAAAGGCAAAAAGTTCAGAATTGCCGGGTTAAAGGAATTGCTGATTCAAACAGCCAATCTTCCTATTGAACACCAAAAAGCCAAAATTCAGGAAAACCTAGATCAGTGGATGAATGGTTTTGAAAAAAACTATGACCAGATTGATGATATTACTGTTCTTGGACTGGTGGTATAACCCCGGCCTTAAGGCCAGAGTTAATTCACCGAAAATTACTACTTTTGTAAAATAAATTTTAAGCAATGAAAAAAATCGTACAGGTTGGAAATATCAAATGCGGCGCCGATCAGCTTTTTCTGATCTCTGGCCCCTGCGTCATCGAAAGCGAAAGCATCATGATGAAAACCGCCGAAGAACTAAAGAAAATATCACAAAAACTCAATATTCCCCTGATTTTTAAATCCTCTTTTATGAAGGACAACCGCAGTGCTCTGAAGTTTTATCATGGGCCCGGACTGGAAGAAGGATTGAAAATGCTGGAGAAAATCAAAAAGCAATTTGACCTGCCCGTTTTATCTGATGTGCATTTCCCCGAACAGGTGAAAGCTTCTGCCGAAGTTCTGGATGTGATACAGATTCCGGCTTACCTCTGCATGCAAACCTCACTGGTTGTTGAGGCAGCCAAAACAGGTAAGGTTGTCAACCTGAAACATGGTCAGTTTATTGCTCCCGAAAACATGATCAAACCGGTTTTGAAAGCCGTTGAAACAGGCAATGACCAGATCATCCTCACCGAACGTGGTTACACATTTGGCTACAACGACCTGATTGTTGATCCCCGCAGCTTCCATCACCTGCGCGAAACCGGCTATCCGGTGGTGTTCGACGTGACCCACGCCATTCGTAAATACGGTATTCCCAGTGCCGATCCCAACGGCGGAGCCCGTCAGTATCTGCCCGTTTTAAGCAGGGCAGGGGTGGCCTCGGGTGTTGACGGCATCTTCATCGAAGCCCATCCCCAACCCGAAAAAGCTCTGTGCGATGCTGCCAGTCAGCTTAATCTGAATCAACTTGAAGAATTCCTGAAACCGTTGATTGAAATTCATGGGGTGAATCTAAAGTATCGTTATTGATTATCACCTTACTTTCTTTTCAGCACTTTTTTTCACCATTAATATAAAAAAAATGTTTATGGCCGGGGTTTTTATTATTTTTACCCTGAAAATAATTTTTTGCTGATGAAAACAAACTTTTTGCTGACTCTGGTCTTACTGTCAATTTCACTTTTTTCACAGAACCGGACTGAGATAAAAATTCCCGATATTCAGGGATATTTCACACTCAAAGGCGATTTCCATGTGCATACCATTTTTTCGGATGGCACCGTTTGGCCCGAAGACCGAATTAAAGAAGCATGGCGCGACGGACTTGATGTGATTGCCCTAACCGATCACCTGGAATACAGTCCGCACAGCAAAGATGTCAGTAAGGATAAAAACCGTCCGCATGAGATTGCTTCTGAAACGGCTGCCGAATATGGAATTATGCTTATTCGTGGAGGAGAAATCACCCGGTCTATGCCTCCCGGTCACCTGAATGCTTATTTTCTGAATGATGTAAATAAGCTGAATCAGACTACCTTCATGAAAGCCATCGAGGCCGCAGCTGATCAAAAGGCCTTTATTAACTGGAACCACCCGGGATGGAAAGCGCAAATTAAAGATACCGTTAAATGGTACGATATCCACACCGAACTGTACAACAAGGGATGGCTCAACGGAATTGAAATTGTCAACTACCACGAATATTACCCCGAGGTCTTTCAATGGGCCATCGACAAAAATCTGACCATCTTCGGAAACTCCGACACCCATGAACCCATTTCTTTTGAATATCCCGAAAAAGAAGGGAAATTCAGGCCTGTTACGCTGGTTTTTGCTAAGGAAAAAACACTGTCCGGAGTTCGTGAAGCTTTTGAAAACCACAGAACTGCCGTGCTTTTTAATGATACTCTTTTTGGCAAAGAAGAATATCTCAAAGCAATTTATGAGGGATCGGTGAAGATTTTAAACCAGTCGGCTTTTGTGGATGAAAGCAAAAATATTTTCATCAGGTTTGAGAATTCTTCATCCATTCCGGTACTTCTTAAAAAAACCGGTGATGATGCGGATGTCAAATCTCCCGAATTCATAAAAATTCCGGCTTTGACCACCATCATTGTGGAATTTACCATGCAGAAAAATCAGGGAAAAAAAGGCGTGAAAATCGCCTATGAAGCTCAAAACTGGCTGTGCGGACCAAAAACCGGATTGAAGATTAACATCGGCTTTGATGCAATAAACCTGAATAATCCTGTACTTAAATCTGAAAATAATCTGTACTATTTTACCATTCCGGGCACCGGAAGTGAGTTTGATGTAAGATATAGTTTTGATAAAGGAATGAAAGACGGCTTGTGCAAACTGTCAGAGCCGGTAAAAAAAACCGGGAAATTTACTTTGTACTATCAGCTTTTTGTGAACAATTCCCCAACGGGAAAAGTTTACGAAAGGGATTTATATGTGCATCGGGGAGTTTTTGCAAATCTTTTGAGTACAGGAAATTACAGCAAAAAGTATGACGGGGGCGGGTCGGCCGGACTGGTAAACGGAATGCTTGGTTCGACCAATTACCGCGACGGCAACTGGACAGGATATGAGCAGGAAGATGCCGAAATCATTATGGACCTTAACAAGCCCGTAAAAACGGAAGCAGTCTCCATGAATTTTCTGCATGCGCCTTTTAGCTGGATTTTCTCTCCAATCAGCGTAACCCTGTTTGTTTCGGTCAACGGAAAGGATTTTGAGGAGGTGAAAACCATCAGACCTGAGCCAACAAAAGAATCGGATGAAACCGAAATCAGAACCATAAGTTTTGACGGAATAAACAAGGAAATCAGATATATCAAAGTCAGCATCAAAAATATCGGTCTTTGTCCCGAATGGCATACGGGGAGCGGAAAAAAGGCGTGGTTTTTTATTGATGAAATCATAATAAATTAAATGAGGATGAGGCAGTTTTTTCTTGCACTGTTATTTTTTGCAATTGGATTTAAGATAGTTGCGCAATCGGATACCACAAAGGTCCAGGTATTTTCTTTTAAAGATCCTTCGCCCACAGGTTGGGGAGCCCCGTATGTTGGTGAGGCAAATTTTCCTGAAAACGGGGAATGGCGAAAAATAATCATGGTTCAGCACCTGAAGTGTGATACAGCGACAAACGGAGATCAGTATCCGTGTGGGGAATGGGATTATTTTACCAATACAATAATATATGTTCCGGTTAACGATACCGTTGAGGAATTTGAACTGGGCAGTTTTATCACACCCTACGGAAAGCGTCTGGAAATGGGCGGTGAAAAGGGCTGGATATGGGAATACGACCTCACCGATTACGCTCCGCTTTTAAAAGGAAAACTGAAAATAAAATCAGGAAACAACCAGGAACTGCTCGATCTGAAATTTTTATTTATTTCCGGAAAACCTGCAAGAAACAGTCTTTCGGTACAGAATATCTGGCCAACAGGGAATTATAAATACGAATATCTGGCAAATGACAGTATTTTAAAAGAAAGGAAAATATTGCTGGACAAAAATGCATCCGGATTCAGGGTAAAATCCAGAATCTCGGGTCACGGGCATTTTGGTCCGCACAACTGCTGCGAGTGGGACAATAAAACGCATTGGTACAGCATTGGCGATTGGGAGCAGTTGAAATGGAATGTGTGGAAAGATTGCGGATTTAATCCCATTTATCCTCAGGGCGGAACATGGCCTTTTGACCGTGCGGGCTGGTGTCCCGGAACCAAAGTGGATGAAAACGAATTTGAAATAACTGACTACGTGCAGCCCGGAGATACACTGCCAATTAATTATTCAATCGAGAACTATCGTGACAATGGCGAAAAAGATGGCGATTACAGGATGTCACATCAGCTGTTTCAGTTTGGAAAGCCCAATTTTGGAAATGATGCAGAATTGTATGAGATTATTGCTCCGTCATCAAAAGACGAGTATAGCAGGATTAATCCGGTTTGCTGCTGTCCCCGCATTATCATAAAAAATACGGGGAAGAACACGTTGAAAACTGTTTTAATAAAATATGGATTTTCTGAAGGAAAAAAGATGGAATACCAGTGGTCAGGGAACCTCGAATTTCTTGAAACAGAAACAGTTTATTTGCCTGATCCCGAATGGAAAGGGAAAACTTTTACAGTTGAACTGGTGAATCCCAACGGAATTCCCGATGAAAATAAAGCAAACAACAAACTGGTTTCGGTTGCAAAAGAGTCATTGGTGCTTCCTGCCGAATTTATTATTCACATCGAAACCAATGACCTTGACCGGGCACGCGAAAATTCTTATACCATCAGCAATTCATCAGGAAAACTAATGTATGCCGGCGAAGGGTTTAAAGACGACACCGAGTACAACCATGAAATTAAACTGGCTTCGGGCTGCTATGAATTTTTGCTCACCGATAAATTTGAAGACGGCATGATGATGCATTGGTGGTATTGGAACGAAGACAAATCAAAGGTCGGTAAAAACGGAAAGATCACCATTCTATCAAAGGACGGCAAAACTGAGTTGCATGTGTTTCCTTATGATTTTGGACAGGAATTGCTTTTAAACTTCAAGGTTGATTAGCAAATTAGCAGATTAGCAGATTAACAAATAAAATATTTGCATGCAAATATTTTATTTGAACATTTGCACATCATCAAATTTGCACATCATCAAATTTGCACATCTGCTAATCATCACATCTGCTAATTAACTAATCAATCTCCGACATAATTTTCTCGATATCCTTTTCGGTTTTGTGGAGGGTATCTTTGCAAAATCTGATGAGTTCGGTAACACGTTTTACTTTCCCTGAAAGTTCATCCACGTCAAATTTATTGTTTTCGATGTCGTGAATTATGGATTCGATTTCGGCGATGGCTTCGCTGTATGATTGTTTTTTCTTTGTCATGATGTTACTTTTATACCCATTACGATGATATCGTCAACCTGATCGAGCGGACCCTGCCATTCAATGATCTTGGCATCGATGATTTCTTTTTGCTCATCCATGGTTTTGTCATAAGTTTCCATGAGAAGTTGTTTGAATGGCTTGTATTTGAATTTTTTGGCTTCCTTGCCACCGAACTGGTCGGGATAACCGTCTGAGAAAATATATATCCGGTCATCTTCTTCAAGATCAATTTCATAATTGGTAAAAGGCTCATTAACTCGTGTATGGATACCGATGGGCATTTTATCTCCTTTTAATTCAAAAAGAAAAAGTCCGGCATGTTCAAGGTTTGGTGGTTCGAGCTGTCCGTTCACAATAAGCTCATTCCTTTTTCTGATAATATAAAGGGGGTTGTTGGCTCCTGCAAATTCAACTCTTTTTTTCTTTGGGAAATACGCGATTAGTGCGATATCCATCCCATCCTGAGCTTCGCCGAATTTACCTGTCTGGTGCAATGAGGTTATCACGTTTTGGCGCAGGTGGTTCAGAACCTGTCCGGGGTGGTTGATATCAGTCCTGTTAACAATTTCATTGAGGAAAGCAACGCCAAGCATGCTCATGAAGGCACCCGGGACACCGTGACCGGTGCAGTCGGCGGCTGTTGCCACAATTACATCAGATTTTTCAATGTATTTTACCCAATAAAAGTCGCCCGAAACAATATCACGTGGTTTAAACAGGATAAAGCGATGGGGAAGGATTCCCTGAACATAGTCGCCCGGAGGAAGAATGGCAGTCTGAATCCTTTTGGCGTAATGGATGCTGTCCATGATTTCCTGCTTTTGGTGGGTAATCAGTTCGTTCTGCTCGGCCAGCTGAACATTGGCTTGTTTTTTCTGTCTGTAGCTCCGGTAAACAAATACGATGAGGATGAGAACAATTCCAAGTCCAATAAAAGCAATGATAAGCATAACAGTTTGTGCCCTGGCTTTTTCATCAGCTTTTTCTTTTTCAATTTTTTCTTTTTCAATAGTGGCATCCTTAAGTTTTAACTGGGCATCTTTCTTTTCAGTATCATATTTGGTTTGGAGTTCTTCAATAAATTTGCCACTTTCCACATTGATCAGGGAATCGTTCACCTGTTGAAAAACCTTAAAGGTTTCAAGAGCCTTCTGGAAACTGCCCATTCCTTCGTAGATGGATGACAATTGCTTGTAGGTAGAAAGAATAAGTCTTTTATTATCAATATCGTAAGATATTTTTAAACTTTGGTTGGAATATTTCAGAGCTTCCGAATATTGTTTTAATTGAAGAAAGCACTGTCCAAGGTTGTAATAATTGATGGATGTTTCGTAAAGGTTATTAATCTGCTTACTTATTTCCAGAGATTTAGCAAAATATTTCTGTGCTTTATTAAATTCATTTTTCTCAACATAAACGCCGCCGATATTGGTAAGTGAGCTTGCAATTCCTGGTAAATCATTGATTTCTTCACGGTTTTTCAAGCTTATTTCATAATATTTCAGAGATTTTTCAAGATACTCATCGAACTTTTTCTTCAGAAATTTTTTGTCAGCAGTGCCCAAAGAATCCTCAAGCATCTTTTCGAAATAGGCGCTATAGTATGAATATAGGTTTCCAATGTTATTGGAAGCTGTGCCAATTTCTGCTTTGTTATTTTCCTTTTGATTTATTTCCAATGCTTTAAGAAAATATTCCAATGCCTTATTTTTATTGATGGTATCGGTGGTATTGGACATGTTCTGATAAATTAGTCCGATCCCATTCAAGCTACTTGATATTCCAGCGGTTAGACCAATTTCTTCAAAAATTTTAAGAGATGCTTGGTACATTTTTATGGCATCTTTGTATTTGCCCAGACTGGTGTAGGCGTTGGCCATATTATTGAGGGAAATACCTTCACCTTTTTTATCACCAAGAAGTTTTTTAATCTTGCGGGCTTCCTCATAGTTTTTTATCGCCTCTTCATATTTACTCAAATTGTAATATACTTCGCCAATATTGTTGTATGAACGGGCAATCTCAGTGGTGTCCTGAATCTCCAATCTTATTTTAAGCGATTTGTTGTAATTTTCAAGTGCTTTGTCGTTTTTATTGGTTTTACGGTAGTAAGTTGCAATGTTGTGAAGAGCATCAGCTTCACCTTTTCTAAATTTGATTTTAAGAGAAAGTTTATAGGCTTGGTTGGCATAATCAAGTCCGGCCTCCTTATCAGAAGAAACAATCTCTTTGGATAACAAGTTAAGCGTTCGGGCTTTTTCTTCTCCATTTGTTTTTGGAAGCCTGCTTTTTAGTGAATCAAGGACCGATTGGGAATATCCCGAGTAGCTCAGGAATAAGGCAATAAATAGAATTTTGAACTTAAAAATTTTTCTCATAAATTATAACATTCGAACTAACAAATATAGTTAAATATGGATGAAGTCAAAACAGGAAATGAAAAGATTTGATGGAAGAGAATCTTTAAGATTAGTCGTTTTTTTTTGCCGCTAATGCGCGAATAAATAATATTAGCGCATTAGCGGCAAATAATTAATTGACTTTTTTTACAACCTTCTTTGAGAAGCTTTTCTTCGGGTGAGCAGCTTTATATTCGTTTATTTTCTGCTGCAGTTTGCCCGATTTTTTGTGGTTCATGATCATGCGGGTGATTTCAAACGGAGAATAGGCGTTTACATTGCTTGATGTACGCACTGTTCCGAATGGCGATGCCGCATGCAATGTGGGTTTTTCCCTGAATTTATTGATTTTTGCTTTCGCAACCGAGCCATCCTGTACTACTCCGTCGATGATTTCAAAGGGATCTCCGTTTTCCTGCGCATAGTAAAGGTAGTTATTGGCCTCATCGTATTCTGAAATACCGTCGAATCCGTCGGCTATCATTACCATGTAATATTTACCGCTAAAGGCTTTGTTGTAACCCGGGTTGTTTATATCCGGAATCTGAGTGGGCATAGCGTAGGTAAACTGGAAATAATTGCCGGTTCCTCCATAACAGGCATCCGCAACGCTCATTCCGCTTGGTACATCAATATAGTTCCACCAGTTTCCTGAGAAACCATAAAGGGTAGCGCCGGTTTCATCGGCAAGATTTCCGTTTGCGCCGGGTGCTCCATAGTCATCAGAGTAATAATCATAGAGAATAACGCCATAGTCATTTGCATCATAAGCATTATAATACAGATAAAGGATGTTCCAGTCATTGTCGGCATTGATGGCATTTGTTCCTATGTTGTAAACATTGTAGTTGCATTTCCGGTTCAGGGGATCGTCTCCTGTTCCGTAATCAGTCGGGTCATGTTCATCTGCAAGTGCCCAGCCAACCACATCATAGCCCGAAGCAGTGCTTCCCGGCATTGAGTATGAAGTAGTTTTGCTTTGAGCTACAAAGGCACAGAAGCAGAATTCATTCACAAAGAAATTATAGTCAACCCAGATGTAACCATTATCTCCCCAGCTTGTTCCCCATGAATTAATGACTTTAAAAGCTCCGTTTGGCCCCACATTGTCATCATATCCGCAAAGAACCATTGCGTGGTAGGCGTGCATCATTCCGGGGTTGAGGTAAGTGTCGGAACTGATCACATCGTCGCTGTTCCATTCCATGAAATTATCGCCAAGCTTTGCACCGATAGACATGGCACGGCCATCGGCCAGGTAATCCTTTAATTCGGCAATACTTGTGTGGTCAACCTTGCGGTAACTTTCGATTTTATAATCTGCAGCGGCAGAAGTCCATGAAGCATCCGGAGAAGAAGAGCAGTCGCCCATAGAAGTATATGGAACATCCGATAATTTTGCCACACCACGGGAAACCAGAACATCCATAGCAACTTCAAAACCAGTTCCATTGCAATCTTCACCCTTGTCGGCGGTTGAAATGGCCCAGAAAAGGTCTTTCGGACTGAATTGGTTGCTTGTGCTGGCAAGTTGAGTACTTGAATATCCCTGATCAATTCCTTCGAGGTAAGTGCGAAGGTTATAACCGACCGACCAGGCAACGCAAGTTCCGTACTGCCCCTGATTTCCTATAGGCGGGAATTTTGACCTGAGGTCAACGCTTGAGGGCAAGCCTTCAGGTTCGGTTTCATCGTCAATATCAATGTCCTCTTCCATTTCGTCAAGGTTTTCCTCATCAGCTCCGATCCATCCGAGTATATATTGTTCCACATCATCGGGAATCACATCATCCTCGCCGCAAGCCGGAATTACCATGAATGCAGTGAACAAAGCCGCCAGGGCAATGATCAGATATCCATTAATTTTTTTCATCCTGATTTTCATGTTTTTTATTTTAAAAGATGCCACGAATACACTGATAATTTTTGGTATTCGTGGCAAATAATAATTGTTTCTTATTAAATGTCTAAAAGAATTATTTTACTTTTTCTCCAATTTTTTTAGTAAAACTTTTTGCGGGATGTGCGGCTTTGTATTCATCAATTTTTTGCTGCAATGCTCCTGATTCTTTGTGGTGTTGTATCATCCTGGTAATTTCATACGGAGTGTATGTGTTTACATTGGTTGATGTGCGTACAGTTGCAAAGGGTGAAGCAGCATGCAATCCGGGTTTTACTTTAAATTTGTTTATTTTTGATTTAGCCACAGAGCCATCCTGAACAACGCCGTCAATAATTTCAAACGGGTCGCCGTTTTCCTGTGCATAATACAGGTAGTTGTTGGCTTCGTCGTACTCCGCAATGGCATCAAAACCATCGGCAATCATCACAAGGTAATAATTTCCGCTAAAGGCCTTGTTGTAGCCGGGATTGGTTACATCAGGAATTTGAGTTGGCATGGCGTAGGTAAATGAGAAATAGTTGTCAGAACCGCCATAGCATGCATCGGCAACACTCATTCCGCTCGGTACATTGATATAGTTCCACCAGTTACCTGAAAAACCATAAAGAGTGGCGCCGGTTTCATCAGCAAGGTTTCCGTTGTAGCCTAAAGTGCCATAATCGTCGGAATAATAGTCGTAAAGAATAACGCCGTAGTCGTTTGCATCATATGCATTGTAATACAGGTAAAGAATATTCCAGTCTCTGTCTGCATTGATGGCATTTGTTCCTACGTTATACACGTTATAATTGCATTTTCTGTTTAAAGGATCATCACCTGAGCCGTAATCGGTTGGATCATGTTCATCGGCCAAAGCCCATCCAACAAGGTCAAATTCTGAAGTTTCGCTTCCCGGATCAACATATGTATCAGAGCTGCTTTGCGCAACAAAGGCACAGAAACAAAATTCATTTATGAAGAAATTATAGTCAACCCAGATATAGCCATTATCGCCCCAGCTTGTGCCCCATGAGTTAACAACTTTGAATGCTCCATTCGGGCCAACATTGTCGTCGTATCCGCACAAAACCATTGCGTGGTAAGCGTGCATCATACCAGGATTGAGGTAGGTGTCGGAACTGATCACATCATCGCTGTTCCATTCCATAAAATTATCACCAAGCTTTGCACCAATTGATAAAGCGCGGCCGTCGGCCAGATAGTCTTTTATTTCATTGACACTGGTGTGATCGATTTTGCGATAGCTTTCAATTTTATGTCCGGCAGCTGCGCTGGTCCATGAAGCATCGGGAGATGATGAACAGTCACCCATTGAGGTGTAAGGAACATCTTCAAGTGTTGCTACCCCTCTGGAGACAAGTATATCCAATGCTGCTTCGAAACCGGTTCCGTTGCAATCTTCACCTTTATCGGATGTTGAAATGGCCCAGAAAAGGTCTTTCGGACTGAATTGATTGGCTGTGTTTGCAAGTTGTGAGGATGAGTAACCTTTATCAACACCTTCGAGGAAGGTTCTGAGGTTATAACCAACCGACCATGCAACACAGGTACCGTATTGGCCCTGGTTTCCAATGGGCGGGAATTTTGATGAAAGGTCAACGCTTCCGGGGAGGTCGGCAGGAGCAGAGCTTCCCAGGTTGATATCCTGTTCAAGTAGGTCGAGATTTTCAGCATCTGCTCCGATCCAACCAAGGATGTATTGTTCTACTCCATCAGGAATAGGATCTTCCTCGTCACAGGCAGTTATAGTAAAGAAAACTGTGAGCAGTGAAAAAAGTGCTATAAAAAGCAATCCATTAAACTTCATAAATTTCATAAATTACAGGTTTTAGTTATTTCTTAATATCATTGAGAATCACTGGTTCAGAACTGTAGAAAACACAGCCATCCAGTTTAATCTGATCTGCAGAGTCAATTTTGATTTTATCGGTAATGGGTTTACCCGATCTGAAAACAGATTCCTTAAGGTCTAAATCGCCAGAAATACTGGTTTCAACAAATTCTGTTTTGCCACCAAAATCAGTCTTTTTAAATCCGGCATTGTCATTAAAAACAGCATTGTTAAACTCGGCACGGTCTCTGAAAACAACATTATTGAAAATGGCTTTGTCTTTAAAAATGGCAGTATTGAAAATGGCTTCCCTCAGCACATCCATGCTGCTGAAATCTGCGTATAGCTTAAATCCTGCGCCACCGGCCTGAAAGGATCCCAAGACACATGCTTTCTGAAAACTGGTTTTGCCTTCAAAGGTTGTTTTAAGAAAGTTTATGCTCCCATTAACAGAAATTCTGTGAAAACGGGCTTCGTTTTTAAAAAACACATCCGAAAAATAGTTTTCCTTAAACTGAAATGAAAATCCTTCAAAAACAGCTTTTTCTTCAAATGAGGAACCGCTGAAATTGACAATCCCCCTTGCTGAAGCTTCTGTAAAATCAACTTCCTTTTTGAATTTACATTTGTAGAAAGTCATATTTTTTTCAAAGCATGTAAAATATTTGATGCTTTTGTCATCCACTTTAATGCCTGTTACTTTTCCCTCAAAGGTGCAATTATTGAAAGTAACAGATTGGTTGATGTATACCCGGTATGCATCAGCAGATTCGATGTTTTTGTTGTCAACCAGAGTGAAATCAAGATCGCCCGAGATTACAGCATCTTTCAAATAAACAGGTTTTCCCTTGTTCAGATCTTTGATGATTTTATCGGCGGTCACATTTCCTGATGCTGCTTCTTCAGATGCAGAATTGCAAGCTGAAAACAGAAACATGGTATTGGACAGAATTAAAGCCAGAAGGATTAATTTCTTCATCTTTTTCATTTGTTAGTATTGTTAATTTCCACCTTGTGATTTTCCCTGGGTTTTACCTTGAGTTTTACCTTGAGTGTTTCCCTGGGTGTTTGTTCCGTTGCCCTGAGTTTTACCTTGGGTTTTGCCCTGAGAATTGTTGTTTGTATTGGTTTCGGTTTTGCCCTGGGTCTTGCCTTGAGTTTTGCCTTGGGTTCCCTGATCAGCCGGTTTTAAATCAGACTTTTCTTTTCCTTGTTCTTTACCTTGCTGCTTCTGTTCTTTACCTTGTTCCTTCTGTTCTTTAGCCTGTTCTTTTCCTTGCTGTTTTCCTTGTTGTTTTTGTTCTTTAATACTTTCGTTGGAAATTTTTGAATTGGGGTTTGCTTTTTCTCTTGCTATTTCATTGGCTTTTATCTCCTTGGGAGCAATGGCAAGTTTTTTGAAATTTTCTTTAACCTTGGCTTTTTCTTTTTCAGGAATCGCTTTCTTTTCGGTAGCAGGTTGCAAAGCTAGTTTCTTTTCAGCATACTTTTTAGAAACATCAATACTTACAGATTTTTTGACAATCTGTTTTGATTCATTCTTTTTTGCATCCTGTGAATAGCTGTTAAAGCTAAATATTGCAATGCTTAATAAGCAGATAATAAAATAATTAGTTTTCATAATACTCGAATTAAATTTTAAATAAAAATACAAAATTATTGAATTCATCCTTAATAATGACAAATTTATTTGAAGCAAATATTAAACCACCTTTTTCGAGGTGAATCGTATTTTGAATAACTGTTTTTTATTAATGATTTTATAATCAATAAATTATTAGGGAAAATCTGCAATTCTGAATCAATGATTTTTCTTGTTAAAGATATGTTAATTTTACAGGTCTCATCGGAAAAGGAACAATATTGATGTAAATTTGTACTAATGAAAAAAGTGATAAAAAATACCGGATTGATATTTCTGATTTCAGTTTTTATGATGTCAACTGCCGGATTTTCCCTTATTCATCATGTTTGTCATACCTGCGGAATTCATAAAACACATATTTCCATGATCAGTCTTCTCGAAAATGACGGCTGTATGGAACAACACGATAAAACACATGGTGATTCACTTTGTGCATGTCATGATGGTGTATGCAAAACTGCTGGTCATGAGAAACAACATAGATCTGAAAATTGCAGTGAATCTGAACATGAATTCTATAAGATTTATTCTCCTTTTGAATCCTTTAAATATCAGATAAATATTTCTTTGAATGTGCTGGAGTTGTTTTCTGATCTTAGTTTTAATACTAAACCGGGCTTCATCCCATATTCAGGCTCAATCAACAGAAATGTAAACCCGCCGCCCGTTCTCTATGATAGAGATATAAGCATTTGTTTTTCCTGTTTTCTGATTTGATTTTTTGATTTTAA
Source organism: Bacteroidetes bacterium GWF2_38_335 (assembly GCA_001769535.1). Taxonomy (GTDB): domain Bacteria; phylum Bacteroidota; class Bacteroidia; order Bacteroidales; family GWF2-38-335; genus GWF2-38-335. Next base: position 155,128 of record MEOH01000016.1, on the reverse strand, counting down.
TACTTTTTCAAAATTGTATTATTAATCATTAAATCAAAATTTTATGAAGAAAAATCAATTATTTTTATTGTTTATTGCTTTAATTTTTCCTTTTGGTCTTTTTTCTCAGGAATATCTGAAAGGTGTTGTCAGTGAGGTTGTTGAAAAAGACGGGAAAAAGGAACTCAATCCGCTTGAAAATGTTAACATATACTGGGAAAACTCATCTGTGGGCACCACCACCAATGAAAAGGGTGAATATTCTATTTTGATACCGGAAACTGTTTCCCGGAATCTGATTTTTAGTTATATAGGCTATAAAGCGGATACCATTCCTGTTCACGTGCTGAAACGTAAACTGGATATCGTGCTTGAAGTGAACAATGTGCTTCAGGAGGTTATTGTGGCCGAAAGAAGAAAGTCTATGTACATTTCTAAAATTGAGCCCATTCACACCCAACTGATTCAGGGTGAAGAATTGAAAAAAGCAGCGTGCTGTAACCTATCCGAAAGTTTTGAAACCAATGCATCGGTTGATGTATCATATTCTGATGCCATTACCGGAGCAAAACAAATTAAAATGCTCGGACTGGCGGGTACCTATAGTCAGATTATGGCTGAAAAAGTTCCGTTTATTCGCGGGCTTGCTCAGACATACGGACTGGGTTACATTCCCGGTTCATGGATGGAATCTATTCAGGTTTCAAAGGGAACGGCTTCTGTTTCTTCGGGGTATGAATCAATAACCGGTCAAATTAATGTGGAATATAAAAAACCCGATAAAGGTGAGAAACTGTATCTGAACGCTTTGGGTAGCAGTTTTGGTAAAATAGAGGGAAATATGAATGCCCGTTATAAACTGAATGATAAATTGAGTACTATGATTTTGGCTCATGGGGAAAGTGAACGGGCCCGAATTGATGAAAACGGGGATTCATTTATGGATATGCCAGCCATTGATCAGGTAAATTTCATTAACAGGTGGACTTACGATTCAAAAAACTGGGAAACCAGATTCGGAATCAAGGTTCTTGAAGAAAAAAGATCAAGCGGTCAGGTTGATTTCGAAGGATCTGACAATACCAGTCCGGCAAACGGATATGGTGTGGGAATTGATTCAAAATACTATGAATTGTTCCATAAAATGGGATTTTTTCTGAATAGAAAGAATACAAGCATTTCTATTATTCATGCCCTGACTCTTTTTGATCAAAATTCATTTTTTGGTCTGAATGATTATGCCGGTTCCCAGATGACATACAATACCAATATCATGTTTGCCTCCTATGTGGGCAATACCAATCATTCTTATCTGGCAGGCATCAGCTACCTTTATGACGACTATGACGAGGAGTATAGCAATGCCGGTTTTTACCGCACCGAAAAGGTTCCGGGCACTTTTATAGAATATACTTATGCCATTCCCCATAAATACACCCTTATGGCAGGTTTAAGATACGATCAGCATAATATGTTCGGTGGTTTTTTTACCCCACGGGCACACATCAAATATAATCTTACTCCGCTTACTGTTGTAAGGGCATCGGCAGGAAAGGGCTACCGGACACCAAATCTGCTTTCTGAAAACAGCCATGTGTTTGTGAGTTCAAGGGAAATGGTGATTCTTGAGGATATTGAAATGGAAGAGGCATGGAATTATGGAATATCAGCAACACATACATTAAATGTTGGTAAAAAGGAAATAGACATCAATGCGGAATTTTACAGAACCAATTTTATTAACCAACTGATCGTAGACATGGATCAAAATACCACCACGGTTTATTTTTATAATCTTGATGGAGAATCATATTCAAATTCTGCTCAGTTGGAACTGGTTTTAGAGCCCATAAAAAGACTTGATGTTACCCTTGCGTACAGATTGACGGATGTAAAAACCACTATTAATCACCAGTTGGTAAACAAACCATTGGTTAATAAATATAAAGGTTTGGTTTCGCTTTCGTACACAACCAATCTTAAGAAATGGCAATTTGACTTTACCACTCAGTTTAATGGAGACGGACGTTTGCCATCAACAGCTAATAATCCTGTTGAATATCAGTTGAATGATAATTTTCCGGCTTATTACATTATGAATGCCCAGGTGACAAAATATTTCAGAAAATGGAATATTTATTTTGGATCAGAAAACCTGACAAATTTTACTCAGAAAAATCCGATTCTGGCTGCCAACGATCCTTTTGGACCAAATTTTGATGCATCCATGAACTGGGGGCCGCTGATTGGCAGGAAATTTTATCTTGGGCTCAGACTTGTTTTAAATTGAAAATAATAATTAATTTTGTGTAACTAAATAAATATAAAAATAATGAAGACAATAAAAATTCTTAGTCTGCTTATAGCAGTGATGTTTGTTTCTGTTCTAAATGCACAGGACAGCAAGGAAGTTAAAGAAATTAAATTCAAATCAAACGTTGAATGCAATAACTGTAAATCAAAAATTGAAAACCACATGGCTTTCGTTAAAGGTGTGAAATCTGTGGATGCCAGTATAGACAAAAAGGAAGTGACCATTACCTATAAACCGGAAAAAACCAATGCAGAAGAAATTAAAACTGAATTGGCAAAACTGGGTTATGGAGCCGAAATGATTGGCGAAGCAGGAACTGGCGAAAAAAAGAGTTGCGCTGGTGAAGAAGGAAAATCTTGTTGCCCAAAGAAACAAGGCAAAAAGAAGGCTTGTAATGCAACAACACAAGAATAAACAAAAGAAGCGGGTTTTTCCCGCTTCTTTTTTTACTTACCATTGGGTTATCACTTATTCCTGTTTCAATTTCAATTAAAGCTATCTTTGTCCGTTGTTTAGTATTATTTTCTTTTGGATACTGAAATCATTATTGTAAACCGAGATAATATAAACTGTTTTTGGCATATTATCCAGTCTGTGTTGCAAATTGTTGTATCCTTCGATGATAAGGTAATTATCTGAAAATATTTTTCTTCCTAAAATATCGCTGATCGAAACTGTTACCTGAGATTCTGTTTCCGAAAATACTAAAATATTTATTTCACTGTTTTCCTGATCAAATTGTATTGAACTTAAATTACCGGAGTCATTGTTGCAGTAATCCTGAATATAAATAAGTTGACTGACTGATTCTGTACCATCAAAATCAAACTGTTTTAATCTGTAATATTTATATTTTTCAGAGGAGTTTTCGTCGGAATAAGTGTAATTAACTGGAGATGAGCTGTTGCCTCGTCCTGTAATCTGACCTGCGGGCTCAAAAATAATTCCGTCTGCAGATCTTTCCAAAAGGAAATAGTCGTTATTGATTTCAGTGGCTGTTTGCCAGAACAATGCATTTTTATTATCAACGCATTTGCCAAAAAATTCAGTAAGTTTTACAGGCAAAGTAATGGTTGTGCTGCAATCACCGGCAACAATTCCGGTTGGTGAAGGTGTTGGCGGGGCAGGAGGCAGACTGGTGTTAAGAAAATTGACGGCGGGTATATTTGTGCCGGCAACACTTGGATTTCCCGAATTGGAAACTGTAATGGTTGCATCTTTATTGTAAATGCTGTTTGTGGCAGGATTTGAGAAAGTGGTGTTAGTAATGGAAACAGTTACTCCGTTACCCGAATAAACATCTGCATAAATATCTTTTCCTTCGGAAGCGGTATTTCCTTCAAACTGACAATGGTCAATAGTCAGATTTACCGGTCTGTCCAGCGAATATATTCCGATTCCGCCACCCCTGAGCGTTCCTCCGGCTGACCCCAGTGTATTGCTTTTAAAAACACAATCTGTATAAGTGGCTGTTCCCCCGGTCATTCTTGCCCCACCACCATAAATTGGCGTCCCTGATTGTCCGGCAAGATTTCCTTCGATTACACAATCAGTAACGTTTAAAATACCTCCACGTTGTGAAATGGCACCACCATCAGAGGCTTCATTGTTATAAAACCTGCAGTTGGTAACATTTACTGTTGTTGTGTTATTGCCTATTATCAGCAGACCACCACCATCATACGAAGCGGTTTTAAAGTTGTAAGCCATCACATAATTTTCAAGATTCAGCGTGATTCCGTTTCCGTAAGCTTCAATGCCTCCTGTGTAAGCCGTATGCCAGGTGTTGCATACGCCACCGCCGCCCCTGATGGTTACCGAACAGTTGTCGAGAATCGAAATTGATGGGTTGCCGCCCGATGCACCATTTGATGACATCATCACGTTTTCAATGAGAATTCCGGTTGCCCCATCACCAATAGTAAGAGCCTGACCTGAGTGGCCCGGAGTCTGGGTTCCGTTATTTTCATAACCTTTTATTGTCATTTCCCTGAAAGTTATATTGCTTCCGGTAACGTACATGAAGTAGTTGGTCGAAGCACCGGCCAACTGGTCGTCAATGATGGTTTTGTTGCTGCCTGCCCCTGTAAAAGTAACTCCTGATGATGAAAAGTTAATATTCTCTTCGTTGGTATAGGTCCCTGCATCAATAAATACTGTGTCACCCGGATTTAAAGTAACCGACGACAAGAGGTTTTTTAAGGTGAGTTTTGGTTTTGAAGGAAGCTTGCCATGGTTCGAGTTGTTTCCAACTGCCGTTGCAAAAATATCTCCTGATAAAATATTGTCGTTCACATAATAGTTGGTTGTGGCAATTGTTGCCTGCGATGCAGTACCCCCGGGCCTGAGGTAACATGGACCGGTGGTGTTAAACTCATAAATATAAAAATTATATGTAATACCCGGTTCCAGATTGGTGATGATTGCACTTGTTCCGGTTCCCTTGTAAACAACAAAATTTCCTGTTCCGATCTGAGATCCTGATCCAAAAATTGTATTGTCTGTGTAGGTTGCTCCATCAACCGGGGTTGATAAAACCGAAGCAGCGGCTTTTGCTATGATCATGCAATTGTTACCGTCTCCTCTGGTCCAGTTGATTGTCAATTGGGATTCGCCCACTGCGGTAAATGAATTGATTGATCCCTGAACGGTTGGAAATGTGCAGGTGGGAACAGTTTCAGTAACAAAAATGTCGTCTAGGTAGGCGGGTGATCCGCCATAAGTATTGCCAGTATAAGCAATTTCAATATATACTGATCCTGTGTAAGTTGAAACCCATGATGTGCAGGTTGTCTGCCTCCAGTTATTGTCGCTCGTCACAGAACCATTGTTTGAATATAATGGTGTTGTCTGATCAGCAGTTTCATTGATATAAACTGTGGTGGTTCCTATTCTTTTTGTCCAGAACGAAATATTATAAGTGTTTCCTGATGTTATGCTAATGGGTATGTAAATAAATTTAGAAGCTTTTCCGTCAATGATAGACGCACAATAACCGTTCGATGTGTGATCGCTTGCATATGATGCATTTAATGTCCAGCTCGATGCATCTGTAGTCCATCCAACAGGATTTGTAGAAGCAAATGGTTGGTTGATAATGGTAACCTGACTGATTAATGAAAAAGAAATCATCAAAAAGACTGAAGTGATAAAAATTGATGATCGAATTGGAAAATAATTACCCATAATTTGTTTGTTTGCCACACTAAATTACTTTGTTTACATGCATTTGTCAATGCAAAAGGGAGTACAAGTATAATTATGGGGTTAATCGTTTTATTAGGGGTAAACGGGAGGCTTTTGGGGTGAAGTGCCAGCTAAAAAAACAGGTTAAATAAACCGGGAAATAACTGTTTTTTCAGTTTTGATTTTTTTGATCAGCTCATATTTTTTCAACCTGATCAATTTCATCTTTTCCATATCTGCAATGCGGGCTTCTGTTTCAGAAATTTTCTTGTCCGTTACATCGGTTTTAGACATGCTTTTTTCAGATGGGTTGGGTGGAGTAATGCCCGGGTTTTTAACCAGACTGTCTTTTACATGGTTTAATGCCAGTAAATCTTCCTTTGCAATGGCAAGATCGGTACTTATTTTTTCATGGAATTCATTTTGCGCAATGTTCTGCCAGTTTTTCAGATGCCGGTCAAGAAAACTTTCTGCTCTGATTTGACTGGTATCTGAATAGTAAACCATCAGGTATAACCCGTCGGTGTCATACATGTCGGCCGATTTGTCGGTTTTTACATCAATCCTTTCCGTAAAATAAAGACTATGAAGAAAACTGAAATCCATTTTTAAACCCGTACAGGTCATTTTTATCAAATCGTATGAAAGCAACTCGTCTTTTGTGATAGCTTGCAGTGAGTCGATATTGTGTCCGGCTCTTTCCACATAAATAATATATCCTGCTTTGAAACCGGCAACATCTTTTTGAACCTGGGCGAAACATGCAAGATTCACTGAAACAAGCAATATGGCAAGTGCTTTAAACATTAAATTGTCAGATATATTTCCTTCATTTTTTCATCAACCGCTGTAAACCCTTTTATCTCTCCTGTTTTTTGTATGTGAAAGATATCAGGTTCTACCATAAGTTTTAACGGAAATAACTCGCCGGGGTTAATTCTTAAGGCCATAAAAAACTCTTCAAGCTGATTTTTATCGGGAAAATGACGCCCAAACCAGAAAGGGATTACTTTACCTTCGGCAAAAATTTTCGGACTGTAGGGTTGAATACCAAAAAATTTTGTATGGTTTGATATTCTTGAATACCCTGAAAACTCTTTGCCCTTTGGGGTGATGAACTTTGTTTTCGCATAAAAGGATTCAAAAACCACAATCGATTCGAGCCTTTTTTTGAAGACTTCGCTGCTGCATTGCAGCGGAACCACAAGCAATCCTTCTTCTAAATTCTCGGTTTGAACATATTCCCAAATGGGATATTGCTCAAAGTCTGCGATGGTTAGGTGTTCGGTTTTTTTTGGTGTCATATATGTTTCCCGGCCTGAAAACCGTGGTTATAATGTTACATATTCCTCCTATACTGTCCGCCCACACTAAACAACGAATTGGTAATCTGTCCAATGGAGCAGTATTTTGAAACATCCATCAGTTTGGTGAAGAGATTGCCGTTTTTAACAGCTTCTTCCTTCAGTTCGGCCAATGATTTTTCTGCTTCCTTTTTCCATGTTTTGTGGAGGTTGGTCAGCGTAAATATCTGATTTTGCTTTTCTTCTTCGGTGGCTCTGATTACTTCGCCCGGAGTGATGGTTGGAGAACCTTTCGATGACAGGAATGTATTTACTCCCATAATTGGTAGTTTTCCGCTGTGTTTTAGGGTTTCGTAATACAGCGATTCTTCCTGTATTTTACTTCTCTGATACATGGTTTCCATGGCTCCCAAAACGCCTCCGCGCTCGGTGATTCTGTCGAATTCGGCCATTACGGCTTCTTCAACCAGATCGGTAAGCTCCTCAATGATGAATGCGCCCTGTAATGGATTTTGGTTTTTTGCCAATCCATATTCATGGTTGATGATCATCTGTATTGCCATGGCTCTTCGTACCGATTCTTCGGTAGGAGTGGTGATGGCTTCATCATAGGCGTTTGTATGCAGTGAATTGCAATTGTCGTAAATGGCGTAAATAGCCTGCAGCGTTGTGCGGATGTCGTTAAAATCAATTTCCTGAGCATGCAGCGATCTTCCTGATGTCTGGATGTGATATTTCAACATCTGTGACCGGGCATCTGCTCCATATTTCAGTTTCATGGCTTTTGCCCAGGTTTTCCTTGCAACGCGTCCAAGAACCGAATACTCGGGATCTATTCCGTTTGAAAAGAAAAATGAAAGATTTGGTGCAAAATTGTTGATGTCCATTCCCCTAGAAAGGTAATACTCAACGTAGGTAAAGCCATTGGCAATGGTAAAGGCCAGTTGCGAAATAGGATTGGCACCGGCTTCAGCGATGTGGTATCCGGAAATGGAAACAGAATAGAAATTTCTTACATTATTATCAATGAAATATTCCTGGATATCTCCCATGAGTTTCAGCGAAAAATCGGTAGAGAAAATACAGGTGTTTTGTGCCTGATCTTCTTTCAGAATATCGGCCTGAACGGTTCCGCGCACTGCACAGATGGTGTTTTTCTTGATGTCTTCGTAAACATCTTTTGGTAAAACCATATCTCCGGTTACACCGAGGAGCATTAAGCCCAGACCATCATTTGTTTCGGGAAGAGTTCCGAAATAAACAGGACGTTTGGTGCCGCGCTCTTTGTAAATGGCATCAATTTTTGCGCTGACTTCTTTTTCAAGTTTGTGCTCTTTGATGTATTTTTCGCATTGCTGGTCGATGGCTGCATTCATGAAATAACCTACCATCATTGGGGCCGGACCGTTTATCGTCATGGAGACCGAAGTCTTGGGATCGGCCAAATCAATGCCCGAATAAAGTTTTTTGGCATCGTCGAGGCAACAGATGGAGACGCCTGAGTTGCCTATTTTTCCGTAGATATCTGGACGCATATCAGGATCCTGACCGTATAAAGTCACTGAATCGTATGCAGTTGACAAGCGTTTGGCAGGCATTCCTTTTGAAACGTAATGGAATCGTTTGTTGGTGCGCTCGGGTCCGCCTTCGCCGGCAAACATACGGGTTGGGTCTTCGCCTTCGCGTTTGAACGGGAACACACCAGCAGCGTATGGAAATTCGCCCGGAACATTTTCCTGTAAATTCCATTTTAGAATATCACCCCATCCTTTGTAAGACGGAGTGGCGATCTTCGGAACCATGATATGAGAAAGCGATTCGGTATGAGTTTCGATTTTAATTTCCTTGTCGCGGACTTTGAAACAATAATATTCGTTTTTGTATGATTTTCTTTTGTCTTCCCAAGTGGAAATAATTTTCCAGTTTTTGGGATCGAGGTCGAGTTTTATTTTTTCAGATTTTTCTTCCAGAACTTTGATCATGGCTTCGTTTTCGCCTGATTTTCTAAGCTCTTCAATGGTGTTTTGCAAGGAATATAATATCTGAGCAATGTTTGCCTGATCATCACTCCATTTATTGTATTTTCTGATGGTTTCGGTAATCTCTGAAAGATACCTGGTGCGGTGCGGCGGGATGATGAAAATTTTCTCCGACATCTCATCAGATTTTTTCATGGAAGAAGAAAAAATGATTCCGGTTTTCTCCTGGGTTTTTTCTATCAAAGCCCTGTAAAGTTCATTTACTCCGGGGTCATTAAACTGCGAGGCAATGGTTCCGTAAACGGGCATGTCATCGGGATTTTTATCCCAGAGGTTATGATTTCGCTGATATTGTTTTTTCACATCCCGCAGTGCGTCCATGGCACCACGTTTGTCGAATTTGTTGAGGGCGATGATATCTGCAAAGTCGAGCATGTCAATTTTTTCGAGCTGAGTGGCGGCACCGTATTCGGGAGTCATCACATACATTGACAAATCGGAATGGTCAACAATTTCGGTATCAGACTGACCGATGCCAGATGTTTCGAGGATAATCAGATCAAAACCGGCAGCTTTCACAATGTTAACGGCATCTTTCACGTATTTTGACATGGCCAGGTTTGATTGTCTGGTTGCCAAAGATCGCATGTACACGCGATCGTCATTGATGGAATTCATACGTATGCGGTCGCCGAGCAAGGCACCACCGGTTTTTCTTTTTGAAGGATCAACGGAGATGATGGCAATGGTTTTTTCGCTGAAATCATCGAGAAATCTTCTGACAATCTCATCAACCATGGATGATTTACCCGATCCGCCAGTCCCGGTAATTCCAAGAACCGGAACTTTTTTCTTATTGGCAGTTTCAATGATTTTTTCACCGATGCCATTCAGTTGTTCCGGAAAATTTTCGAAAGCCGAGATGGCATGGGAAATGGTATTGATGTCTTTTTGTCCAATTTTTTGGATATCAATTTTAACATCTTTTCCGGTAGGGAAATCAGATTTTTCGAGCACATCGTTGATCATGCCTTGTAAACCCATTGAACGGCCGTCGTCGGGCGAATAAATTCTGGTGATACCGTAATTCTGAAGGTCTGCGATTTCATCGGGAAGGATAACGCCGCCACCGCCTGCGAATATTTTAATATGACCGCAACCTTTTTCTTTCAGCAGGTCGAACATGTATTTGAGAAACTCGGTATGCCCGCCCTGATAGGAGGTAAGGGCAATTGATTGCACATCTTCCTGTACGGCACAGTCGACTATTTCTTTCACTGAGCGGTTATGGCCAAGGTGGATAACTTCGGCACCGGTTCCCTGAATGATGCGGCGCATAACGTTGATTGCGGCATCGTGACCGTCGAATAAAGAAGCAGCTGTTACAACCCTGATGTGATTTTTGGGTTTGTAGGGTTCAATTTTTCCTATCATAATTTCTTATCGTTTGTTCAAATCAATATCTATGTTTGCAAAGATAGAAAAATGATTTTTATCAGGAAAGGATAATTTGATGATTTGGTGATTAGCAAATTTGCAGATGTGCAGATTTGATGGTTTGGTGGTTCGATGGGTTGATGGTATGGTGGTTCGATGGGTTTCAATAGGTGCAGCGCACCGCAATCTCAATAGCCAATAGCGTAAAAAAAACAACAAGGTGCAGCGCACCGAAACAATCTTTGGATGATGGTTCGATGGTTTAAACTGTTTCCTGATCAATAAATCAAGTTAGAAAATAATTTTTCTTTGAGTTTTTTACTGATTTTGGTAGAAATTAGTAAATTTGATAGGTCAAATGCAAATAAATTTTCTTGTCAATTAATGATTTCTATTTAAAACCGGAATTTATGTTTTCAAATAAACTCAGATCTTTTGCAATCTTTATATTATGTCTGAATTTTTTAGTCAATGCTAATAATCCACAATCTATAACAGGCATCACCCCCGGTAATGGAGTGAAAACTATTGATGAAAAACTCGAAATTGAGGTCACAGGGGTTAAGTCTGATTTTATGGTTTTTCATGTCAAGAAAAAGATGAAATTCCTTATTTTAAATGAACAGGGATTGAATAATTATTCACAGTTCGTTTTGCCTGAACCATTCGACCCGACTTATATTGCCCATTTTCCTGAACAGAAAAAATTTACCTGTGCATACCTGAATATGAAGTTTCATTATTTCAGGGCTTCCATAAAAGATTCATCCGGTTCTGTTAAAGATGCCATGGTAAACCAGACAAATGAAACAGTTGAAATGTACAGAATCGAAAGTGGATTATATGCTGATTTTGAAAGAAAACATTACAGCATTGAAAACCTTAAGGTTGGTGATGAAGTTAGTATTGAATATTATTACAGTATTCCTTATTCAGGAAACTCTTTCCAGTTATCTTCTTTACGCTTGTTTTTAAATAGTGAGGTTTTTAAGGAAAACTATGAGTTGAAAATAATCTTTCAAAGCGAATTGAGAGTAAGTTTTAGTTATTATAATGATGCTGTCCCCGATTCTACTCTTGAACTGAATAATATTACAACAAAAATCTGGAACAAGAAAAATCTTTATGGATCTTTAAATGAACAAGGAGGTAGACCTTATATAAGTTTGCCATATATTGTTTTTTCTGTTCAGCCCTTTGATTTACTCTATCGCGTTTATAATTCATTTGAAGAAAAGTTTATCCCATTTTATGCTTTTTATTCATCAATCAGGGAAATGGGACAAAGGTCAGTAATGAGTACTTATCATCAAGGTGTAAAAGATAAACAAAGTTTATTGTTAGATAAGTTTGTAAGAAATGAGACGGATAGTATAATTAATGATACTCTAGGATACAAGAAACTGATGCAACTACAAAATGTGGTAGTTGAAAATTTTAAATATCTGGATGATGTTAGTTATTTTAAGAAACTAGATATTTTAAATCCCCGGTTAGGAGAGTTTACAATGAAAAATGAGTTGAGGGAAATTGGTAGATATAATCTTTATTCTTCTGTTATTCTAAGGTTACATTTAAATTATTTTACGGCTTATTCTGCTGACATAAGATCGGGTGAGGTTTCTAATGAGTATTTTTTTCCAATGTATAATAATGATTATTTCATGGCAGTTTTATTAAAAAATAATACAACGCAATTCATATATCCTAAAAGTTCTCAATTTGGTTACTACTTAAATGAAATGCCTTTTTATTTTGAAGGAACTAAAGCAAGAATGGTGTATTTATATGATTATAATGTTTATAAAAAACCCATTTATGATACCTTACGACAGGTAGTTCTTCCATCCAGTAACGTCAATGACAATTTCAGAAAAACCAACGTGTTAACAACTGTCAATACTGAAACATCTGCCCTTAGCTTTGATGCCCGGATTGTTCTGTCGGGCCAGTACTCAACCATGACAAGGGGTCTTTATCAATATGACTTCACCGATAAAACCATAAACAGTTTGTACAATAAAAAGGTGTATGAAATAAATGATAATGTCAAACTTATCAGCAAACAGGTTTCGGTTACAAACAAAGAATTCCCTTTTACTACATCAGTCCAGGCCAAATATGAAGCCCATGAACTTATTGGCAAACAAAACGACACCATGTTTATAAACCTCACAAACTGGTTTAATCACATTATTTACAGTGATTTCGAAACAGAAGACCGTCAGCTCGACTTTTATCCCGATTTTTGTGGTAAGGACACTTATATGTATATGATCCAGTTTGACAAAAATATTAAACTTGTCGGGTCAACTGAACCAGTTGAAATAAGTAATGCTTTTGGAAAATACAGCTTTATTGTCGAACAGATTAGTCAGAATACCGTTAAAATTACCAGCAACTTTATTGTTTTAAACAACATCGTGCCAGTTGAAAACATTGATTCGGTGAAGGATATTTATTCTATAATTCAAAAATCAAATAATGATAAATTGTTTTTTGTTATTGATAATCAATAGCAAATAAATTGGAGAGGCCTTTAAGCCTAATGGAAATATCAGGCCAAAAATTTTTTGACACAATATAACTGATGTTCCTATCGTGTCATGTGGGTAGCAATACAAATGCTATATGTGCAATTATTAACTATAGCTGTATCATCAGTGGAATGATTTACAAGTAAAGTGTTTATTATACCTTTTACTTCGTAAACCATCATATCATCGTTGTCGTAATAAGTTCCAACTGGGTTGACTTCAGTTATTTGATGATAACATGATGAATTATAATAAGGTGTACTGTAACTTTGGGAATAACTACCTCTTTCAAAATTTAAATCGAATCCAAATAATCTATTTCCATCAAAATCCGAACCACATCCTCCTCCTTCATAATAATATTTGGTCCCAATTAAGCTTTCATTTATCATGTCTGAATAGGCTGGAATAGTAAGGTAAAAAATTATTGCAGTATCATCTCCCCAATTGTAATTACTATACCCTGATGAGCATCTTCTTGAGAGACTACCATATAAATTTTCCTTGTCATTAGCAACAAATAGTATTTCTCCTTCTTTTAAATATTCAACGCCTTTGAAAGTCATTTTAATATAATTCTGATGAGTTCCATAATAAGCACTGTATTCTTTTTTGCATGACATTAAAAATGCAATCAAAATGAAAATCAAAATTGAAAATAACCTTGTCATATTATTCTTTTGTTTTATTGAAAAATGCCACAAATCCAAAAAAGATTTTAAACTGCTCTATTAAATCATCTGATACAAACTCAATATTACTGTTTAGTATTTCGGCCGAATACTTTATTTGAAAGTCAAAAGACAAATTTTTATTTAAGAAAAAAGAATGGCCAAGCCCAAAGTTCAAATGGCTTATATTAACATTGTATTTATAATAACCATTTTCTGCTAATATGTCATATTCCTTTATAAAATATTTTCCTGTATAGTAATTTGTGTTTAAAAAGATTCCGGAGTTTTTAAAAAAGTAAACCCTTATATATGGGCCTGATTCTAAAAGAATTATTTTATCAGATAATGCATTTTTTTGTGCTGAATCCCAGCTTTTTGTATAATTAACTCCTAACCCAATGGCAAGTCGATTGCATACAAAATATAATCCTGCAGGGGCAATCATAAGTTGCTTTTGCCTGCCTTCATAGTGATATATTTCTGATGAACTCCCCCAATAATCATAGGCATCAAATTCCAAATAACTTGTAGAGAAATTCAATGTTCCACCAATAATAAAATTACCTTTATTATAATTACTTATTCCCTGGGAATAAAGGAATGATGATAGAAAAATCAGCATTATGAACAAAATTGATCTCATTTTTTCTTTTTTAAATGTATGCCTGGATACCGATAAATATTATAGATGAATGTATCTTATATGATGAAATGCCCTGTACACCTTTATCATATTTTATTGCTCTATATTGATATTTAAGGTCAATTGATAAATTATCGTTCAGAAAATAGGCATAGCCAATTCCCGGATCGAATACCCAGGCAAGGTTGTCAGGCTTGTCCAGATCTTTAATTTTACTGAACTCGAAAGACATACCTGCTTGAAAATTCAGATAAAAAACCAATTGAAAAATAGTACCTTATAAAAGGGGATAGACTGAAAAATTGTTGGTTATAATTTCTATAATTTTGCAGCACTAAATGCTGACTAATATATGTCATATTTGCCCCCAAAGCAACGTTGCCTGAAACAAATCCTCCATATTCAGGACCAAGTTCAAAGATCAGATATTTATATTGCTCATTGGAATAATCATCCTCATAATGTATAATTGAATAGGAACAATAACCCCCGATTATTTTTTTTGATTTAAGATCGGGCAGTTTTTTTAGCTGGGCATTTAAATTTGTTGCAAATGCTAATGTTATGATAAATATTATAACTGATCTTGTCATTCCCTTTTTGATTTGAATTGTCAATGGCTAATTAACAACTTAATTTCAATAATTGCAAAATTTATGCTGATAAAAATATCATGGAAAAATCGGATTCCGCTTCAGTTTTTCCATCTTTTCAAGACGAATGATCTCACGCTCGGCGATATTGAGTTTTTTTGTGTAAAAAGCAGCGATTTTTTTTGCTTTTTTTGTATCCAGACTGTTGCAATATTTTATTATTGAAGTATACATTTTTCTTGCTTTGTAATAGTCTTCAAGTCCGATGGTGGTTTTGTCCAGTTTTTTCTTGTCGGTGAAATCACTGGCCGGCCAGTTGAGTAATTGTATAACTGTGTACTTGTTTTGTGGGATGAAGTTCAGCGATGAATTGGCACTTGCAATAAGTTCGTCAACTGGTTTGAGGCGCAAGCGCTGGTCAAGACTGTCACTGTAATTAAAAGATCTTGAATAGCGATGACGTCTCAGTGATAGATTTCGCCATTTAAAAAAACTCCAGTTTACAGGGTCATCACACAATTGATAAACAGGGTCGGCAGGCAGGTGCGTTTTGTTAAACTTTTCGGGTTCGGTCAGATAGTAATAGTAATTTACATACTTTTTGTTCTTCTTTTTATCGGTGTATAGCTTCATTCCCCAGGTGGGATCGACATGAAACCATATGCCGTTTATAAACACAGCATTCCATGCATGGTTCATTCTTTTCTTTTTAATATTCAGCTTAATTCTTTTCCCGGATGAATACCCGAAAACAACCCGCGAAGTTACTCCGCCCTTGTCGCATAATGCCTGAAATAAATAGGCCACATCACCGCAAACGCCTTTTTTTCTGGTAATCAAGTCTTTGGGTGCCAGTATTTCCTTGACTTTTTTATGCTTTATCCGCTTTGCTTTTTCCAGATCATAGATCATGTTTTCGCCTATATAAGTATAAAAAATATAGGTCTTTTCAAAGTCATTATCGGTGACTTTAGTCAGGTAATTCACCAGCGAATCAAGTTTGCGGGTTGCATTCCGGGGAATGTTCTTTATATGCTGATCCATCTCGCAGATGTTCAATGTGTCTGTGCCGAGAATTACAGTACAGGTATCGGTGTTTTGACTGAAAACACTGTTGAAAATAAAGGTAAAAAATACCAAAAAACTGAAACGATTGACTAACATTTTTCTTCTTATTATTTCGCAAAAATATTTATTTCAAATGAAATAAAATATGTTATTAATTATAAAAGCATGTTTTTTTTGATTGCTGTTTGAGTATAGTTTTTTTGAAAAAAAACACGTAAGTTTGTATTAATAAAAACTTGACCTATGAAAACATCTATTTATCTGATTGCTGTAATATTGATCCTTTCGGGATGCAGTTCCACAAATCTTATAACAATGTCTGTTCTTGAACCTGCTCCGGTTAGTTTACCTGCCCACATGAAAAAAATTGGTACTGTGAACAGAAGTCTGCCCACCGAAGAATCAAAAAAAATGGATAAACTCGATAAAATCCTTACTCTGGAGATATCTGACATGGATGGCGCCTGCTGGCCAAAGTGTATTGAAGGACTGACCGATGAGCTGAAAAAAAATGATCGCTTCACTGAAGTAAAGTACCTTGATAAAGCAAATTTAAAAAGTACCGCTTCAGGAACCATGCCTTCACCATTGTCGTGGGATGAAGTTGAAAAGGTTTGTAAGGATGGAAATTTCGACGGACTATTTGTTCTGGAGCTTTTTGATACCGATTCAAAAATCGGATACGAAGCAAGACCTGTTACCATCAAAGGTCCGCTTGGAGTTGAAGTTCCGGGTATCGAACACCACTCCAGCATCAATACCGAAATTAAAACCGGATGGAGAATCTATGATAAAGTCAACAAGGTTATCATTGACGAGTACAACATGCCCGATAGGGTTCTTTCCGAAGGAAAAGGAATCAATCCTGCTGCCGCAGCTCAAGCGGTAACCGGACAAAAGGACAGGGTAAAGGGAAGGTGCATTGAAATGGGAAAACAATATGCTCAAAGTATCCTGCCGTATTATATTACTGTTTACAGGGATTATTATGTGAGGGGTTGCGATAATTTTAAAATTGCAAAAAGAAAAGCACAAACTCAAAACTGGGACGGTGCTGCCGAACTCTGGAAAACAGAAACGGACAACCCAAAAGCTAAAATTGCAGGCCGCGCCTGTTACAACATGGCCATTAAAGCTGAAATTGATGGTGATTTGGATGGGGCCATCAAGTGGGCCTGCAAAGCTTATGAAAACTATGACAACAAGCTGGCAATCCGTTATGTCAATGTGCTGAAATATAGAAAGGAACAAAACAGCAGACTGAAAAATCAACAGGAGGATGCTCAGTAAGGTTAAGTGGCAATACTATAGAACGGTTAATAATTCATAAAACCCGAAACTTTAAAACTTTTATTCAGGCAACCATTTTTTGTCTTTCTGCATTTTCTTTTCAGAGAAAAACATTAACCGATTTTATTATGAAAAACAGATTATTTCTTTTCATGGCTATTGCTTTATCCTTTTCTTTAGGATCACAGGCACAAAATGAATACAATTATGAATATTACAATACAATTGGATTCACTGATTACTTCCCAGTCAATTACAGTCCTTCAAAAAACGTGAAGCAGATCGAATTCCTTATCACTAATAAAAAAGGTAAAACATGGAGTTGTATTAAAAAATACAACACCAATGGAAAAGTATCTGAAATAACGGTCCAAAATAAAGATGAAGGATATAAATCATGGAGAAAGCTTCAATATGATGATTCTTTAAAATATATCAGTAAAATTGAAGAATATAATTCACAAGGTGAAATAAGTGCCGTTTTTAATTATGAGAGAAATTTTAAAGGAATTCCTGTTCTTATTGAAAAGAAGAACTCAAAAGGAAAGATTCTTATTAAAGATACCTGGATATATAACGAAAAGAATCTGCTGACAGAATCTGTTAAATATAAAAAACGGGGAGAAAAGGTTGATAAAGTCTGGAAATACGATTACAATGAAGAGGACAAAAAAACCAGATCAGCTGTATATGATGCAAAAGGAAAACTGATAAATGAGTGGACTTTCAATTGCGATGAAAAGGGAACTAAGCTTGAAAAAGTTAAGGACCAGACGCAGGTTTGTCGTTGGGATGAAAGTGAAGAAAATTATCTGATTAAGGTTTACCAGACATTTAACGAAAAAGGGAAAATCGTAAAAAATATCACAAAATTTACCAAGCAGGATACATTGCCTGTTGATTATCAGCAACTGGATGAAAACGATGTGCTGATTTATAAAAGGACCTATGATAAAGATTACAGAAAGCCACTTACTTATGAGATTTACAAAAAAGGCAATCTTACTTATAAAGTTGTTAACACTTATAATGAAGGTATACTGGTTTGTGAAGAAAGATTTTCCAAAAATGGATTATTCAGAAAAATTGAATATTCATATAACGAAGATGACTTGCTTTTTGAAACAAAAGAATATAATAATAAAAGTAAACTGATAAAATCAGTAAAACTTATTTACGAACTTTAGGATACACTGATAGGCGTTAGGTTGTAAAACCGCGGTCCATATGGATTGCGGTTTTACTTTTTCATTAACTCTTCAGCCATTTTTGCAGCATTGAGCGCGTTAACTATCCCGCCGGTTTTTGACAGGTCTCCGAACTTTTTCTTTTTGGTTTTGCCATTGCCTGTATAAACAACAGTTTGTTGCTTTGAATATTTTACAGATGAATCCATCAGAATTTTTTTCAGCTGAACTGCTGTAAGATTGGGATAATACGAAAGAATAAGAGCTGCCACGCCTGCAGCTACGGGCGAAGCCACACTGGTGCCATCGGATGAGCCATAAGCATTGCCGGGATTTAGAGTGTAAATATCTACGCCGGGCGCAAAGAGGTCAACAGAAACTTTTCCGTAATTAGAAAAATCAGCATTTAGTCCGATTCCAACTTCCTGGCTCGATGCCCCTACCTCAAGCCATGTAGAGCATGAATTACCATCCAGATATTTTGCGGTCGGAAAGTTCTTGCCCTCGTCAATATCCTTTGAGTCATTGCCTGCAGCATGAACGATCAGGACATTGTTTTTCTCGGCAAAACGGGCTGCATCATCAACAAACTCTTTGTTCGGGGAATAGTCTTTTCCGAAACTGCAATTGATAATTTGCGCACCCATCTTAACTGCGTATCTGATTCCCAAAGCCACATCCTTATCGCGCTCGTCGCCACCCGGAACAACCCTGATGATCATCAGCTTCACGTTGTCAGCGATGCCATCGATTCCTTCGCCGTTTCCTCTTACAGCACCAACTATTCCGGATACACTGGTGCCATGACTGCTGGTTTCGGCTTTAACATCGTTATTTCCATACAAGCTGTCTTTAATGTTGGTAACATCATCGCCTACGATCAGGCGGGTATTATTATCCGGATTCAGCTTAACCTGCAGGGTTGAGTTATAATCGTCAAACCATTTCTGCAGATCTTTTTTGCTTAATCCACCCTCGGTTAAAGATACATACAGTCTTTTTGCTTCGAGTACTTTTTCATCAGTCGAGTTGATTTCTTTTACCTGATCAAGGGTAAATTCGGACGAATCAAAGAAATCTGTCAGAACATCTTCAATGGCTTCGAATCCTTTTAATAGTTGCTGGATATAGGATAATTCCTGAGCAGTTTGCAAAAGCTCATTTTCATAGTCGGTTTTGACTTCTTCCCACAAAGCCCAATCTTTTGCATCTTCCTTGCTGATTTCCTTTTTGGTTTTTTCACCAAATTTTGCTTTTAACCTGCCATAATAACGTGTTTTTTCCCAGCTGTCGCCGTTGACATTTTCGCCCGACGAACCACCAATGAAATTCCATCCGTGAATGTCGTCCACATAACCGTTTTTATCATCGTCGATTCCGTTGTATGGTATTTCTCCCGGATTGGTCCAGAGATTGTCTTTCAGATCTATATGTGCAGTATCAGCCCCTGAATCAATGATTGCCACGATGACCGTTTTTGATTTCCGGTTTTTTTCCCTGAGGAAATCATAGGTCTCTTTCAGACTGATTCCGGCAACACCCAGCTTAGCATGATCCCAGTGGTACCAGCATTTGTCAGATGATTCAGATTCCTGTGAAAATGAATAAATTGAGAAACAAAAAACAGCAGTAAGTGTAAGTAAAGATTTTGGTAAAAAAGCGTTTTTCATTGTATTAAATAATTGAATTTTTAAATAAAAATTAAATTCCCATTTTTTTTCGTTCAAGTACTTTAGGCACTTTAAATACTTTAGGCACTTTAAGTACTTATACCTTTTAAGTGATATTTTATTAAAACGTCAATTGGCGACTGAATAATGTGATGAATCTTCAGTTTTTTTTCAGCAGCAATATTAGTCAAAAAATCTTTGAAATAAAAAGCCACGGATCCAACAAATCCGATTTTAAGTTTTTCGATTTCGGGATATTTTAAAATGTATTTGTTAAACAAATCATTAAACGAATCTTCAATGATTTTTTTTATTTCAGGAATGGAGCGGTTTTCATAAACAAACGGAGCAAAGGATGCAAGATAGCGGTTGGGGAATTGACCCGTATAGACTTCTTTTTTAATCGCATCCAGGTTCATTTGGTATTTGTCCGATAACTTTTTGCTTATTTTTTCGGGAAGTTCATGGTGAATATAAGCTTTCAGGAGTCTTAATCCCAGATTGGCACCGCTGCCTTCGTCACCTAAAATAAACCCTGTGGACGGCAAGCGAAAAAGAATCTCCTCATTTTTATAATGGCAGGTACTTTGACCGGTTCCCAAAATCACAGCAATGCCTTCATCATTTCCAAAAAGGGCATGGGCGGCACCTAAAATATCAGAATAAATTTTGATTTCAGCTTTTGGAAGAACCCGGGAAATTCCGTTGTAAATAATTTCATTGGTAACCGGACCACTGCATCCCGCGCCATAGAAATAAACCGATTTAATGGAATCTTTGTAGGTAGATATTTTTCTTTTGATGGTATCAATGACTACATTAGTATCAACAAAAAAAGGATTCAGACCAATGGTTTCAAACCTTGTGGAAACGGACTTATGGTCAACAATACACCATTGGGTTTTGGTCGATCCGCTGTCAGCAATTAGTATCATTTGTTTTTTTTATAAAGGTAGGGAAAAAATGGAGATTTCTTTGAAGTATTGGATATTTGGCTTCGCTGATATTGGATATTTGCATTCGGCGAAATTTTCATGAAGTGTGAGCACTAATTTATATTGATTTTAATTTTTCAATGGCTTCAAACAAATTGCAAACATAAACAGAATCGCTTTTAAAATAGCCCTCATGAACAGGGGCAATCAATAAATTAATTGGTGTTTTTAAATCAGTGAGTCTATATTTTCAGGAACGATAGTGAACTGAAATTATCTAGTCGAACTGATCCCGAGGAAGTCGAGGGATCTCTTGGGTTTTATTGGCTTCGCCGAGCTCGTAAACTCGGTTCCCCGCCCCTTGGGGCGAAATATAAAAGAAATCTTTTGCTGATACCCCGCTCCTCTGCGGCGGGGTAGTTCATTTATTTCTTTTGAACGGGCTTTTTAGGTTGGTTTTATTATTGGAATCCTTTTTTACCGAAAAACCCAAATGGTGCAACGTCCTTGCGAGGAGCGTGAAAGTGCATTATGTTTTACAAATAAACTCATGCGACGAAGCAATCTCCTGATAGAGCCCATGGACATTATTTGGAGATTACATTCGGTGAGCTAATCGCAAAGTTGCTTCGTTCCTCGCAACGGTCAATAAGATGGATTTCTATTATTAATGTATTCCGATAGTCATAATAATTAATGAAAAAATATTCCAACGTTATCGCTAAATTATAAATCATTAATTTTCTATTTTTGTATAAAAAATAATGACCGGAAAAGAATTCATCCAAAAGGTAATCATCACCGACATCGGCAAAATGCAGGATGCTGGGTTTTATTATTATTCCTTCATCTTGATGGCTCAATCCATTGAAGTAATGGGGGCTTTTCTGGATAACAAGCCACTGAAAGCCGATAACCAGTCGAGCAAGCGGTTTAACAATGCCCTGAAAGAACTTTTTCACAAACAATATTTTTTCCTGAACAAGGATTATTACCTGTACAACAAGCTCCGCAACCAAATGGTGCATGCCCTAATTCCAAGTCAGGAATTGCTCCTCACCACCAAAGATTCAGGCAAAAAACACCTGTCAAACGAAGACAAAAAACTGGTGCTGGTGGCAGAGACTTTCTATAATGATGTTAGAACTGCTGCTGAAAAATTGATTTATTTGATTGATAATCAGAAAATAAAACCCAAAAACCTTCCTGTTGATATTTTTATCTAACTGCTGATTTTTTCGCTGTTTATTGACTTATTTTTACCTTTATTAATTAGCAGATATGTTAATTAGCAGATGTGCAAATTTTTTATTTGAACATTAATCTGCTAATCTGCTAATCTGCTAATCTGCTAATCAACTAATTAATATTTTATGAAAAAAACTATAGCAGTTTTAGGCGGTGGTGATTCATCCGAATCAGTTATTTCTGTGAAAAGTGCCGCACAGGTGATTCAAAATATCGATCACGAAAAATTTCTTCCTTTTTTGGTTCATGTTAAAGGATCTGACTGGAATGTCGAAATCAGTAAGGAAGTGAAAATTAAAGTCAATAAGGATGATTTCAGCTTCGAATATTACGGGAAGAGAATCAAATTTGATTGTGCATTTATCATCATCCACGGGACTCCTGGCGAAAACGGTATACTACAGTCTTACTTTGACTTGTTGAAAGTGCCCTACACCACTTGTTCGGCTTTTTCGTCGGCTTTAACTTTCAATAAATATGCCACCAAACTGTTTCTCAAAGAACATGATATTAAGCTGGCGAAGGACTTTTTCATGAGGAAAAAGGATAAAATTGACATTAAGGAAATTGTTAAAGCTGTCGGACTTCCTGCCATCGTCAAACCCAATAACGGTGGATCGAGCTTTGGGATAACTTTGGTTAAGGAACTTGATCAGCTTGAACCTGCCATTAAAAGAGCTTTTGAAGAAGACGGTGAAGTGCTCATCGAAGAGTTTCTGAAGTCACGCGAGCTGACTTGCGGGGTGTTTAAAGGCAAGAAAAAGGAGTATATCCTTCCCATCACTGAAATCATTTCCCAAAATGAGTTTTTTGACTATGAGGCAAAATACGAAGGGGCTTCCAGAGAAGTCACTCCGGCCGAGATTCCCGCTGCCCTGCAAAGAACAATTAAAGATCTTTCTTCAAAAATATATGATATTCTGGATTGTAAAGGGGTGGTGAGGATTGATTATTTGTACAATGCCAAGGGACTGTATTTTATGGAAATAAACACGGTTCCGGGCCAAAGTGAAGCCAGCATCATTCCCCAGCAGGTAAGGGCTGCAGGATATAATCTTGTGGATTTTTACTCGGAATTAATTGAGGATGCGGTTGGTAATTGAAGGAAATGCCGCTAATGCGCGAATGATTTTTTTAAGAGTATGATTTTTATGCTGCTAATGCGCGAAATTTATTTATTTTACCTTTAAATTTAACATTCGCGCATTCGCGGCAAAAATCTATAGATAGAATTTCCATGCACAATAATAGTTATCAGGATGTTTGTCGGGCGGGCAGCAGATGCATTCGGTTTTGATCCGGCTGTCAATGGTTTCGGCAAAGGTTCGGTATTCTACCAATCCGCCTGATTTGCAGGGATAATCATCCAGGTTTTTTCTTTTGCGGGCCGATTGTACTCTGCAATCATTCATCTGAAAAACAAAACTGTTCTCTGTTTCTTCTACAATGGATTGCTCATTAACGCAGGCATAAAGTCTGAACTGCAGCGCTTTTTTCAGTCCATCAAGTCCGGAATTTTCGGGTAAACTCAACAACTTTTTTATTGACATGGCTTCGAAGGGAGAAAAATATCCCCAGGCGGTGTCGTTGCATCTTTTGGCATCGTGCATTCCGTATGCAAACTCCACAGACTGAAACCATACTCCATCGTTTGCCAGCCAGCTGACAGCAGTGGCATTCATGAGCTCGTCAATTTTTGGTTCGGGCAGGTCGAGTAGGGGTTTTGGAAGATCTTCCTGCATTTCAAAACCGAGAACTTTTGACAGACGTTTCATCTGAATATCATAGCTCTTTTCCCAGGCATTTTTCATGATTTCAAAGGCTTTTTCTCGTCCGAGCTGATGCTGGACTTCAGCGAACCAGATGGCGTGGTGCATCATGGTGCGGTGCCAGAAATCTATGATTGTTCTGACTTTTTGTTCTTTGGAGAGAGATTTTAAGTTTTCCATGTTTTTGCCGCTAATGCGCGAATGTTTGGTTATTATTTGCCACTTCCCGATAGTCATCGGGAGCGCGAATGTTTGGTTAATGTTTGGTTTATATTTGCCGCTAATGCGCGAATGTTATTTATTGATGATTTTCGGTTGTCACCTTGTAACCCTGTCACCCTGTAACCTTGTAACCCTGTCACCCTGTAACCTTGTAACCCAAAATTACAATAAACCAAATTAGCAAAAAAAAAGGCACATTGCTGCACCTTTTTCTATTTTAATTGAATATTATCTTCCTGTGAGGGTTTTTGGGATTCTGCCGTTGCGAAGGGTTTCCGAACGAAGCTGTCTGCCAACAATTCTTTCAACCATTTTACCGGTTTCGAGTACTTTGTCAATATCCAGTCCGGTGTCAATACCCATTTCGTCCATCATCACCACCATGTCTTCGGTCTGAACGAGACCAACGGTGCTGGCATCTTTATAATAATATGCGCCGGTTCCTGATACCGGTACTCCGCTGACAAAGTTGGCTGGCTGTCCGCCAATTCCGCCCATGGTTGATTCATAGTTGGTCATTCCGGCTTGTAATGCAGCCAGTACGTTTGCCAATCCCCAACCACGTGTTACGTGGAAATGAACGATGTGTTTTTCGGGGTTTGGAATTGAATCCATCAGCATGCTGAAGTAGCGATAAACTCTGTCTGGTGAAGCTGAACCGTCATGATCGGCATGTTCCACGTCATTGGCTCCGATGTCTAACCATCTTTTTGTGAAATCAATTGCTTTTTCCATTTTGGTCGGGCCTTCGATGGGGCATCCCCAGATGGTGCTTACTGTTCCGTTAACTTTTATTCCGGCTGCATGGGCCATCGGAATGTATTTCTCGGCCATTTTCCAGTATTCTTCCAAAAAAAGACCGGAGTTTTTCTTGTGATGTGATTCTGAAGTTGAAACCATCAGCAATATTCTATTCGGACCAAATCCTGCTTTTTTAGCTTCGATGGCTCTTTCAATGGCTTTTTCACGGATGGTAATAGCAGTAAGAGAAACTGAAGGAAGAAGGTCTTTGATTCTTTTGCTTGCGTAAATTCCTTTCATCAGTTCATCGGCATCCTTAAACTGAGGCATGCCGGAAGGATTACCGAAATTTGTGGTTTCAATGTGTTTAAAACCGCATAAAATTAACTGTTCAGCAAGCCATAATTTGGCTTCTGTTGGAATGAATTGTTCTTCGTGCTGAAATCCGTCTCTTACGGTAATGTCACCTAAAGTCACTTTCTTTGGGTAGTTCATAATCTTTGTTTTTTTGGTTTCTGTTTAATTCAAATTAATTGCATAACAAATATAGGAAAAAAATGTTCAAAAGAAATGGGTTTGCCGCGAATGCGCGAATGTTTTTAAAAATGCAGAAAATTAATCTGACTGATATCTGAAAATCATTTAAAACAAATTTGATAACTTTAGTTGTGATGATTTCAATCCATGCTCAACCCTAATTTTTTCCATAAATTTTATCAAATCCAATGTATCAAGATTACCCAGCAATTCCATTCCGGTCATCGGGCAACCGCCCATACCGTTGAGGACGGTGTCGAAACGCCTGACTCCGTTTTGGTATGCGGCATCAATTTTTACCATCACGGTTTCGCGGGTTGAGTGCAGATGGATGCCGAATTCAATTTCGGGGAATTTGGGAATTATTGTTGAATATACTGAAGCAATTTTTTCAGCATCTGCAACTCCAGTGATGTCGGTAATTGAGATGATTTTAGCTCCTTTGTTTTTGATGACTTCAATGGCTTTAATTAGCAGTTCCATGGACCATAAATCTCCGTAAGGATTGCCAAAACCCATGGCAATATAAATTACAGGTTCTTTTTTGTGTTTCTGGCATTGATCCATGATTTGGTCAATCATTTTGTAACCTTCTTCAGCAGTGATGTTCAGATTCTTTTTCAGAAATGTTGGCGAAATTGAAAAAGGATAGGAGATGCGGTCAATTTCTTCGAATTGCATGGCGGCATCCAGACCTTTTTCATTGCCGATTAAGGTCATGATTTTTGTTTTTTTATGGGATAAATCCAAAAGCTTAATCAGATCAGCAGTGTCGGCCAGTTGTGGAATGGCTTTTGCTGAAACAAAACTTCCGACTTCAACGGTGTCGAAACCGGCTTTGAGCAGTTTGTTGATGTGGGCTGCTTTGGTTTTTGCCGGAATGATATTTGGCAAGGCCTGCCAACCGTCGCGGGGGGTTTCGGTGATTTTTATTTTTGAATTGATAATCATATTACAAAGTTAGGTTTTTTTAGCTAATTAGGCGAAAAGTAAGACATAGGAATTATTTGCAGACAATTTAAACCTATAAAAATAAATGTACAACAATCCAATAAGAAGTAATTACAGAAATGAAGACAATTATCTTATTTTCAATTAATAGTTGAAATTAGGTATTTAACAAATAAAGTCCGGCTCTTCAATACTTAAAGTACAGAAATTGAGATTTTATTCAACTACAATTTTTCCATGTAAATCAAGACCTTCATCTGAACTTATATGATAAAAATATACTCCATTTTTTAAATCTTCACCCGAAATAACATACTTTTCCATACTGATATTTTTTAATGTTTTTACAT
Source organism: Bacteroidetes bacterium GWF2_38_335 (assembly GCA_001769535.1). Lineage (GTDB taxonomy): Bacteria > Bacteroidota > Bacteroidia > Bacteroidales > GWF2-38-335 > GWF2-38-335. Next base: position 128,514 of record MEOH01000016.1, on the reverse strand, counting down.
TTCGTCCCATAATGTCGGTAAGTTCGAGGTTCCAGTGTTCTCCTTTTTTCAAATCTGTTAAACTTATTGTTGCAGACGAACTAAATGGATTGGGATAAACAGATGCATTTCCCCGGGCAGAAACAACAGGAGTTGTTGTTGGATCACATAGTGTATTAACGACTGTATTTGTTATTACCGCTTCATTGTAATCAAAATAAATTCCGGCAGTATTTTCAATAACAGTTCCAAATGGAAGTCCGGGTTTCAGATGTACAGAATAATTGAAATATCCTTTACTTCCTTCTTCGTTTGTTGTGCTGTCGGGCAACAGAATATTGTCGAACCTGAAAGTCAATATTCCCTGACCACTCATGTCAAGTGTGTAGGGATGACTTGCTGCTCCCGCTACAAGTGTGCCCGGATCAACATTGGGTGATAATGTATCAATTACAACCACAGTAAATGCTGTATCGTTTCCATTGTTTTGAAACCTTATTGTGTAAAGCAGCACAGAATCTGCGGGGAAAATACAACCATTCTCTCCAATGCCTTTTGGATAAACCTGTTTGTCGTTAGGATCATGAGAGCCCGTAATTGGCTCGGTACAAAACAAAGTGTTATTTGAGGGTTGAACATCTCCAATTATTGGCAGTATTTCAAAGTAAGTCTCAAGTTGATCTGTTAATGAAGCGGTTACAGGTACAGTGAAATAGGCTTGCGGTTTATTTAGCCAATCCCAAGTAAATGCAGGGGGTATATCCGTAAAATACCATGTAATTGTATGATTAATTGCATCATGCACACCGCCCATGGTACAATAATTAAAAATTAATAAAGTATCGTATACAAAATTTATTGTTGCATCCACTGGAATTGCACTGTTGTTATAATAATAACACCAATAACGTTTTTCAAATCCGGGGTGCGAGCCTGTCCATCCAGGGTGAATAACAAGATTGAGCTGCGTAGAATCTATATCAATAGCAAAATCCAAGTCTGAAATTGTGTCTCCCAAAACTGCAAAATTTGCGGTGTATAGACCTGATGTGGGACAAATTGAAGTGCAAAGAGAGCTTAATCCCACTAATTGAATTGTATTATTCATTTCCGGTGTTAATATTGAATAATATCCTAAACTATTGGTAATGGAATAGTAATAACCGGGTAATGATCTCACTGTTACTCCAACATATGGTTCTTCACCAGGATCCTGTATGCAATTTTCATTTAAGTCATTAAATACTTTTCCGCTGATTACATTTTTGCAATCATTAAGAATTGTTCCGACAGCTACTCTGTAACATCCAATATCATCGGTAACAGTCACTGAAATTTCTCCGGGAGAAAGTCCTATGGCTATTGAATCAGTTTGTCCTTCGGAATCACTCCATAAATAAGTAAAAGGAGGATGCAATCCATAGGCCGAAACATAAGCAGAGCCATTATTAGTGCAATTAACATTTTCAACAAACAATGAAGTATATATATTATAGGTATTTGGAATTGAATAACTGGCCTGATGAATGCATAAGGTAGTTTCATCAGTTACGGTAACAATATAATTTCCTGCAGGAATATCATTTAATACAGGTGTGGAATACCCTCCGGACCAAGCATATATAAAAGGTACTGCATCACCTTCAGCATGAATTCCAATGTAGCCGGGCAGGTTATCTTCACAACTAGGACCTTGAAGAGAATCCAGAACAATAGTGAAATCAGGTAGGTTAACAACACTTGCGCATTCAGCAGAATAACATCCGTTGATATCGGCAACAGTAACACAATATGTTCCGGGTAACAAATTGGTGATATCCTGAGTATTATGGCCAGTCGACCACATGTAAGTATAAGGTGATATTCCTCCAGTAACAGAAATAATGTCTACACTTCCGTCAGTTCCGCCGCAAGCCGAGTTTCCAACGATGTCAATTATAATTTCTACTAAAGGAATATCAGGAATAATTATAGAACTACTCGCTGTACATCCATTTGAATCGTAAGCAGTTACGGTGTAGTTGCCCGGACAAACATTATTAATAGATGGAGTTGTATGTCCACTTGACCAAAAAAAAGAATATGGCCCATAACCTCCAGTTAAATTTGCACTAGCATAACCATCGCAACCTCCGCACTCATTATTACTTATTAATGAAAGTGACATCATTGGTGGGTCGTATAATGTTGTCTCAACAGTAGCTGTAGACATATCGCTCAAATCAGTTACAACAAGCGAGTATGTTCCTGAACATAAATTTGTTATTGTAGCTGTATTTGCTGTATATGGTTCCGGGCCAGTCCATGCATATTCAAAGGGACCCACACCACCTGTAACTTGTGCGGTAATTTGTCCGTCACAAGATCCATTGCAAGTACCATTAGTGTTAATTAGTGATACTGTATGTCCTGCAGCAAATCCATTAGAGAGAAAAAAGGAAAGCAATGCGAAAAAAATAATGGCCTTTTTCATAGTAGTAGGTTTAAATATTGACTGTTCAATAAATAGACGTGCAATTTTATTTTTGGTTGCTTTAATAATAAGATGATTAATAGATTGAACTTTCACCACTGACCGGTTTAAAATAGTTGTCAGGTTTTAAGGCCGGGATTTTTCGAAAAGTGTGAGTATAATAGTTTGAAATAATGTTGGGGATTATAAATAAAAAAAAAGAGTGGAAAAAATCCACTCTTCTATTAATTCTTATAGTTTCATCTCCGGAATTTCTCCCTCAATGATCAGTTTTCCCTCGGTTTTTGATTTGATTTCTTCAACCGAAACTCCGGGTGCTCTTTCAATGAGTTTGAAGCCGTTCGGAGTAACATCCAGCACAGCCAGATCGGTAACAATACGCTTCACACATTTTACTCCGGTTAGCGGCAAAGTACACTTTTTCAGCAGTTTTGAATTGCCGTCTTTGTCGGCATGCATCATCGCTACAATGATGTTTTTTGCTGCAGCAACCAAATCCATGGCGCCGCCCATGCCTTTAACAAGTTTTCCGGGTACTTTCCAGCTGGCGATGTCGCCTTCTTCGGTTACTTCGAAAGCACCAAGTACGGTGAGGTCAACATGGCCGCCACGAATCATTCCGAAACTGGTGGATGAATCAAAAAATGCACCTCCAGGTAGTATGGTCACGGTCTGCTTTCCTGCATTGATCAAATCTGCATCGGCTTTTCCTTTTTCGGGGAACGGACCGATGCCCAACATTCCGTTTTCAGATTGCAGCACCACATTCATTCCCTGAGGGATGTAATTTGCAACCAGCGTGGGTATTCCGATGCCCAGATTGACGTAGTAACCGTCCTTTAATTCCTGAGCAATCCTTTTTGCAATACTATTTTTATCAAGAGCCATAAGTCTAAATTTTTAAATGATTACTCGCGTTCTGTTACAAATTCAATTCTCTTCTCATAGTTCGTTCCCTGGAAGATTTTCTGGATGAAAATTCCGGGGGTATGAATCTGGTTGGGGTCAAGCTGGCCAAATGGAACCAGTTCTTCAACTTCGGCAATGGTTATTTTTCCGGCAGCAGCCATGGGACCATTGAAATTGTTTGCAGTATTGCGGTAAATGAGGTTTCCGTTGGTATCGCCTTTCCATGCTTTGATGATGGCATAATCGCCGGTGATTCCCATCTCGAGGATGTGGGGTTTGCCGTTGAATTCACGGACTTCTTTGTTTCCCTGAACTTCGGTTCCGTAACCAGCGGGAACAAAGAAAGCAGGAATACCAAATCCGCCAGCCCTGATTCTTTCGGCTAGTGTGCCTTGCGGAATCAATTCCACTTCAAGCTCACCGCTGAGCAGTTGTCTTTCGAATTCCTTGTTTTCACCCACATAAGAAGCCATCATTTTTTTCATCTGATGTTTTCTCAGGAGTAATCCCAGACCGAAAGTATCAACACCGGCATTGTTCGAAATACAGGTCAGGTCCTTAATGCCATTTTCAACAAGCGCATTGATGCAGTTTTCGGGAATACCGCATAGTCCGAAGCCGCCGAAAAGGATGGTCATGCCATCTTTGATTCCAGCAATGGCTTCTTGAGCGTTTTTAACAACTTTATTCATATAAATATGTAATTTATTTTCTATTAATAACATCCGATGTGACGGGAAACAACCAATCTCTGGATTTCAGAAGTTCCTTCGCCAATCTGTAATAATCTCTGGTCTCTGTAGAAACGTTCGATGTCGTAATCTTTCATCAGACCGTATCCGCCGTGGATTTGAACGCCTTCGTCGGCTACCTGCTTGGCAATCTCTGAGCAATACAGTTTTGACATGGCAGCTTCTTTTGCGAAAGGTTTTTTATTGTCTTTCAGCCAGCATGCTTTGTAGAGGAGATTTCTTGCCAGTTCGATTTTCAGTGCCATATCACCAAGTTTGTTGGCAACCACCTGATTGTGTGACAGCGGTTTTCCAAACTGAACTCTTTCTTTGGCATAGTTCAGCGCCAGTTCGAAAGCACCCTGTGCACAACCCAGACCCATTGCAGCGATTGAAAGTCTGCCATGATCCAATGTGTTTAGCATGATTTTAGATCCGTCGCCGCGTTTTCCGAGAAGGTTTCCTTCGGGAACTGCGCAGTCGTCGAGATACAGTTCGGCAGTGTTTGAAGCGCGCCACATCATTTTGTCGTGCATTGTTTTGGCGGTAAAGCCCGGAGTGTTTTGCTCCACAATGATGGCAGAAAATTCTTTTTTACCGTCTTTATCATCAGAAACGGCCTGAATGGTCGATCCTTTTGAAATAGTAGCAGAAGCATTGGTAATAAAAATTTTGGAGCCGTTGATGGTCCACTTACCGTTTTCAAGTTTGGCAGTGGTTTTAGATGCTCTGGAGTCAGATCCGGCACCCGGTTCGGTAAGTCCGAAACCCCATAAAGCTTCGCCGGTGCAGAGTTGGGGAACGTATTTTTTCTTTTGCTCTTCGGTACCGAAATAGTACAGAGGATTTACACCAAGGGAGTTGTGGGCGGCCACTGTGGCGGCCTGAGAGCTGTCAACCCTTGCCAGTTCTTCAACAGCAATGATGTAGGAAATATAGTCGAGACCCTGTCCGCCATATTCCGGTGAAACGATCATCCCAAAAAGACCCATTTCACCCATTTTTTTAGTAAGTTCAACAGAAAATTCCTGTTTGTCGTCGAGTTCTTTTGCCAGGGGACGGATTTCCCTTTCGGCGAAATCGCGGATAGAATCCCTGATAAACCCTTGTTCTTCGGTTAATTCAAAGTTCATATTCAAATGTTTTTTAATTGCAACAATAGGTTTTCAATTGCTAAAACCTTTTCGATATAAAGATAAAAATTTTTTTTGAGATATGGAATAGGGGGAGGGGGGATGTTTTTTTGCCGCGAATGCGCGAATGGTTAATGGGGAATTTGGGTTGATTAATATGCTGCTAATGCGCGAATAACTATGAGGATGCTTTTTTTATCTCATCCTGATAGAACTTATAAGGAGGGTTAATGAAAAATTGGAAATCACATTTTGTGATTTTCAAAGAACCAATTTTTCTATATTAAACTCAAACTATAAAATGTATTACTCCACCACCAACTTCTCAGTCCGTACCAGTTTACCCCCGACAAACAAATTGACCAGATAGGTTCCCTTGGCCCAGCCGTTGGTGTTGATGGCGGTTTTTTCGTTGGTAACGGGAATGGTGGTTTTGGTGTGGCCGTTTAGGCCGGTGATGCGGAGGGTGAGGCCCTCGCGCTTAGTCAGGGTGCGACTTTGAGTCGCGCCCTGACTGGTCCAAGTCGCGCTCTGACTATTTCCAAGCTCAACGTAAACCATCCCGTCGCTGGGGTTGGGGTAAATTTTGAAATCAATATTTTCAATCTCAGGAATTTCATCACCAAGCAAAACATGGATTGTTTTTGAAGCAGTTTTGACACAGGCCCCATCGGTTACCGTTACCTGCACGTTGTAATCGCCGGTGGCGGTGTAAATGTGCATGGGGTCTTTTACGTTGGCAGTGCCTGAATCACCGAAGTCCCATTGCCAGGAATTGACGTAGGCGTTGTTGTTAAAAAATTGAAGTTCAACCTCACCGCCTGAAAGGTAGTATTCATCTGTTGTTGAAAAAACACGTGGCATCAAATAATAACAACTTGTATCCTCTGGCATATACCATTTTGCTAAACCTGTTGCAGGTTGTCCTCCAGCTTGGGTAAATATACCTCCAATGTATAATTCGTCTTTGTATTCTGAAAGTGCATGAACGCCTCCATTTGTGCCATCTAAAACATTTAATGGATGCCATTTATCATTCTCAAAATAAGCAATACCATTAATTGTATCTGAACCATTGATATAAATACCACCTGCAAACAATTTATTCCTATAAAAACACATTTCCAATGGTCCACATATTACATCATTAAACTCGCATACGTTTTCCCAATAAAATCCATTCCATCTTGCAATGCCATTTGCATAAAACGAATCATCAACAAAAGTAAACACACCTCCTGCATATAAAAAATTGTTTATAGTATCAGTACACAATCCATAAACACAATCACTTACTCCGTTTCCTATATCTTTCCACTCCGTGCCGTCATAAGCAGCTATGTAATCCAATGCACCCCCAGGAACAGCAATCATCCCTCCGGCAATAAGTTCGCCATTATATACAACCAAGTCCTCAACACCTGTCATAGTTCCTCCAAACCCTACATCAACATGTTGCCATTGTTCACCATCCCATGCTGCAATATGATCGAATTCTTCACTACCAATTACAGTAAACGCCCCGCCAATAAACAACATTTCATTATACTCTTCCATAGCATAAACTATTGAATTAGGGTTTCCTATTTCACCAACAGGCAACCAACTTGTGTCGTTCCAATGGACAAGATTTTTTAATAAAACATAGCCACTATTTTCTAAAAGTTCTCCGCCGGAATATAATTTATCATTAAAAATATAAGAATCATTAGCAAGGCCCATAGGAATCATCCCATTTAAACCAACATAATTAAATGTATCAATATTAATACTATCCCACATAAAACAAATTCTATTCACAGTTTCATTTTTCAACATAAAACCACCACCTATTAGTAGGCTATCGTTGTGAATTTTAAGTGATTTTATAAATCCAGACTCTGCCCAATCTCCTCCTGCAAAACTTCTCCATTCCTGAGCTTCCCCAATTAGAGAAAAGAAAAAAACAAATAATATTATAACAATTTTCTTCATAGATAAACAAAGATAGGGGATAATTGGGTGGAAATCAAGAATTGGGGTTAATATTTGGGGAGGGATTTGTGTCTTGCTATGAGGTTATGTTCAGGTTTTTTTGGGCTGAAATCCCGGCTTATCCTGTGTTAATGGTTCTGTATCAAACATCTTGTAAACACATACATTTGTAACTTAAAATTAGTATTTTTACAAGAAAATGGGCAAAATGAATAATTCAGATATTCAGATATTTAGAACAAAAGATGGGAAAACTGAAATACAGGTAAAACTTGAAAATGAAACAGTTTGGTTAAATCAATATCAACTTGAATCACTTTTTGAAACAAACAGAACATCTATAAATAAGCATATTTTAAATATTTATAAATCAAATGAATTAGACGTTGACTCAACTTGTGCAAAAATTGCACAGGTTCAAAAAGAAGGCGATAGAGAAATAAAACGTAATATCAAATTCTACAATCTTGATGTGATTATTGCTGTTGGGTATAGGGTCAATTCAATTCGTGGTACTGAATTCAGAATGTGGGCAAATAAAATTTTGAAGGAATACTTAATAAAAGGTTATTCGATCAATGAAAAGCTAATCAGAAAACAAAATGAACACCTGAAGGAACTACAAAATTCTGTTAAAATACTTGGAGATGTTTTGAGTTATAAACCTCTGACAAACGATGAAAGCACAGGGCTCCTGAAAATAATTTCAGATTATGCCCATGCATTGGATATTTTAGATCAGTATGATTATCAAAAGCTTGAAATAAAAGATACTTCTGGTAAGGAGACTTATCAATTGTCATACAAAGAAGCAATTGCCAAAATAATGCTTGTGAAAAAAGCTCTTGGGAATAGCGATTTGTTCGGACGGGAAAAAGATGAGTCTTTCAAAAGTTCTATTTCAACCATTTATCAAACATTCGAAGGAAAGGACTTGTATCCAAGTATTGAGGAAAAGGCAGCTAATTTATTATATTTCATCACAAAGAACCATTCGTTTTCTGATGGGAATAAGCGAATTGCAGCTTTTCTGTTTTTATACTTTTTGGAGAGAAACAGCATCTTGTTTGATGAAAGTGGAAATAAAAGAATTGCTGATAATGCATTGGTGGCGCTCACTTTAATGATCGCTGTGAGTAAGCCTGAGGAAAAGGATATTATGACTAAGGTGATTGTTAATCTGATAAATAAAAATAACTAAGAGAACTTTTTAGCAAGTTAATTCATGTTATTTCGGGCTGAAAGCCCAGCTTATTTCAGCCCAAGGCGTTGCCTTGGGCTGAATTGAAACGCCCTTTCAGGGCTAGTTTTTTCCTGTGTTTTTCACAGGGCGTTGCCCTGTGTTGGTGCTTGGGCCCCTTTGGGGCGTATTGGCAAAAAAATAGATGGTAGGTTAGATTTTGATTTTTCCCACGATTTATTAGCGGTGGAAACTTCAAAAATCAAAAATCGGTGTTCCTTGTTCTTAAATAAAAAATAATGAACAAGGAACACCGATATAAGATTTAGGAAGTTTTTATCAACAATAGATTATTTCAAATCCTCCAACTCAACCAATACAGTCGAAATCTCAACCATGGCGCCCAGCTTGGCGTTGACTTTTTTCACCACTCCGTCTTTGGCAGCGTTCAGGGAATTTTCCATTTTCATGGCTTCGACTACTACCAGGGTGTCGCCTTTTTTTACTTTGTCGCCTTCTTTGACGTTGAGCTTGAAAACCTTTCCGGGCATGGGCGATTTGATGTAGTTGTCGCCTTCGCCGCCTGAATGTCCTTCGCTGGAATGGGTTTCGTCAAGGAGCATGTCATGTCGGTTCAGATTGAATTTTTTTCCGTTGATGGTCACGGCAAATCCTTCGGAATCTTTAACCACTTTGGCAAAATAGGCGTCTCCGTTAACGGTGAAATCTACTTCTCCGGTTTCTATGTAAACCAGTTTGGTCTCGAAATCGGCGTGGTCAATGATGAACTTGAAATCTTTGTTTCCGGTTTTTGAATAGAAAATTTCTTTTTTCTCTTTTCCGACTTCAATGAAAACTGAATTGGTGTTTCTCCATCTTCCGATTGAGTTCCAAACATTGTGTTTTTGCGGCCAGTAGGGATTGAGGTCGATCTGACGGGTGTTGAACCCATATGCCAGAAATCCTGCAATGGCGGTGCTTTCGTTGGGTTCTTTTTTGCTGTATGATGAGCGGTTGGGTTTTTGGTTTGCTATTGTGTTCACGGCTACGGTTGTTTTAGGTGTTTTAAACTTGGCAATTTCTGCTTCGAATCGTTCTTTGGCTGCGCCCGATTTGTAATCTCTGTATTGTGTGTCGTGCATGGCCAGTTCGAAAAGCTCTTCGTCATCCGGACCGGTATCCCAGCCGTTGTCTTTCATTTCTTTGCGGTACTTGTCGAGCGCATCGGGATAGGCATCCTGTGGCAATCCTGTGTAAAATTCGCGTTTTTGCTCTTTGGCCAGTTTCACGAAAATGGGGTCGATGGGGCCGGGCAGATGGCCTGCTTTTCCAAGCAGCATGTCCCATGAATTGGGATCAATACTTTGGAATCTTTCTTTTCCCATGGCAAGATTCATGACATTGACCAAGGCAGTATTTTTAACGTACTGACTGAAAGGGGTAACCAATGGGGGATAGCCCATCAATGGCCAGATGTAGGTGACTTCATCGAAAAGCTTCACCATGAGTTCGTCTTCTGAAAGCTCTGATTTTCCTGCAGCAGCGAGTGATGCATTAATTCCCTGATGCACGCCTTTGAGGTCGGCCATGAGGGAGCCCATCATTCCTCCGGGCAGTCCTGAATCGACCATCAGCGAAGATAGATATCTGTTTTTCGGGTCGATGAAATATCCGAGGAAATCGTCCATGAATTCCTGTGTGAGTGAGCGGGCTTCCATGTAGGCATTCATGTTGATATCGGGCACGTCGAAACCGTCATCGAGCAGCATGTGGCGGATGGTGATTACATCGGGATGAACCATTCCCCATGACAGGGGTTCCATGGCGCAATCGAGGTAATCGGCTCCGGCGCGGGCAACTTCGAGCATGGATGCAACGGAGAAACCTGGTCCGGTATGACCATGATACTGAACGATGATGTGCGGGTATTTATCTTTGATGGCTTTTACAAGTTTTCCGAGGGTGGCGGGACGACCAACGCCTGCCATGTCTTTGAGGCATATTTCGTCGGTTCCGTATTCAACGGCTTTGTCAACCACGCCCATAAAATATTCAACGGTATGAAGCGGTGAATGGGTGATGCTGAGGGTGGCCTGAGAAATCATTCCGGCTTCCTTGGCATATTTTATTGATAGTTCGAGGTTGCGGTGGTCATTGAGTCCGCAGAAAGAGCGGGCAATATCAACACCCTGAGCTTTTTTAACTTTATACATGAGTTTGCGCACATCAGCAGGCACGGGAAACATTCTGATTCCGTTGAGCGCGCGTTCGAGCATGTGAGTCTGGATACCTGCTTCATTAAATGGCTTAACCCATTCCCGGACAGCTGTATTGGGGTTTTCGCCATAAAGGAGGTTTACCTGTTCAAAGGCACCGCCGTTGGTTTCCACGCGCGAAAAGCATCCCATGTCAATGATAACAGGAGCGATGCGCTTAAGCTGATCCACACGGGGAACGTACTTGCCCGAAGACTGCCACATGTCGCGGTAGATCAGGCTGAATTTTATTTGTTTTTTCATAGATTCCGTTTGTTCATTCAATAACGATGCTAATATATTGATTTTTTTAGTATGCCGCTAATGCGCGAATGTGTTTTTTGATGTTTTTTATTTTAAGCCGCTAATGCGCGAATGTGTTTTTTTGATGTTTTTTATTTTATGCCGCTAATGCGCGAATGATTTTGATGGTAGGATTTCTTTAAGCCGCTAATGCGCGAATGTTTAATAGATTATAATATAACATAAAAAAAATTATAAATTAATAAATATTATTGTATAATTGTAAAAAAAATTAGTTAATAAAAATGAATATTTTCATGTCTGATTTGATTTATAAAAAAGAGGTTTTTCAGATTATTGGGCTTTGTATGGAAGTTCATAACAATCTTGGTCATGGTTTTAAGGAAATTGTATATAAGGATGCACTGGAAATGGAGTTTGAAAATGCTGATATTATATTTGATAGGGAAGTGCTTTATACCGTTAATTATAAAGGGATAATTTTACCACATCGTTTTAAAGCAGACTTTGTAATATCAGACCAAATAATTTTTGAAGTAAAAGCGCTTTCAAAGGGTTTTTCTGAGGAACATATTGCTCAATGTATAAACTATCTGAAACTATCTGGAAACAAATTGTGCCTTTTAGTGAATTTTGGTGAGCCCAGACTTAATTATAAAAGGATTGTGTTGGAGAATAGTCGGTTTAAATAATTGCTGCTGGTTTTTTTGGCCGCTAATGCGCGAATGAATTGGTAAAATGTTGTTGATTTTTTTGGCCGCTAATGCGAGAATAAATGGGTAAAATGTTGTTGATATTTTTAGCCGCTAATGCGCGAATGAATTGGTAAAATTTTTGATATTTTTTAGCCGCTAATTCGCGAATGAATTGTGTAAAAGTTGTCGTCTTACATAAAAAATACTTTTCACTTATTATTTTTCATTCGCGCATTAGCGGCAAATAAAAGAAAAAGGCATTTATATTTATAATTATTCATTAGCGCATTAGCGGCAATTATAACTCAAATCCGAATCCCAATAACCACAACATCATCAATTTGCTCATGGTATCCTTTCCAGCTTTCGAAGGCATCGCTCAGGGCCTGTTTTTGTTCTTCCATGGGCAGATGACTGTTGGCAGTGAGTATTTCTTTGAATTGCTTGTACATGAATTTCTTTCCGTTGGGTCCGCCAAACTGATCGGCCAAGCCATCGCTGAACAAGTAAAACATATCTCCTTTTTCAACGGTTATTTCATGCACTGTGTAATTGTCCATTTTCTCATAGATGGCAATGGGCATTTTATCTGGTTTATATTCGGTAAGTACGCCGTTTCTTATAAAATACAATGGATTGTTGGCTCCGGCAAACAGCATTTTATTATCAGCATGACTGATAGAAACCAATGCCATGTCCATACCGTCTTTTTGCTCGCCCGAAACGCCTTTTTGCTTGAGTGAGCGGATGATTTCCTTGCGCATTTTTCTCAGTATGACTCCGGGGTGTGTCACATATTCCTTTAATACAATTTCCCTGAGATACGAAACACCCAACATGCTCATAAATGCACCCGGAACACCATGTCCGGTGCAGTCAACAGCCGTAATAATAGTGTGGCCTTCTATGTTTGCCCACCAGTAAAAATCACCTGAGACCTTGTCGCGTGGGTGAAACATGACAAAGAAATCGGAAATATTATCTTTCAGAATGTTTTTATCGGGTAAAATAGCAGACTGCAGGCGGGTGGCATAGTCAATACTCTGCGACACTTCCTTGTGTATTTCCTCAATGTGCTCTTTTTGTTCTGTGACCAGATCACGCTGGGCTTCTATTTCATCTCTTTGTGATGAGACTTCCTCCAGAAGCTGGTGCAGTTCTTCGTTTTTCTCTTCAATTTGTTTTTTCTGGAATGTAATTTCTTCGGTTCTTTCTTCAACGATTTTTTCAAGGTTTTTGTTGATGTAAGTCAGTTCCTCAGTCAGTTTTTCATTCATGACAAAAGACCGGTTAAACCTTGTAGCCAATAAATATGATTGAAGGAAGAGAAAGAAAAGCATTCCGAGTGGCATGAGATCAGTACTGTAAATAACCTGGGCGTTGTATAAAAAATCATTTATGATGGAGGCAAGCAGAATTAAATTGCCAATGGCCAGAATTAATGCTCCCTCGCGTTTTTTTATAAGCGCTTTTATAATGACGAAAAGGATATATAGGGTAATTATTAATCCCACAAACCTGAATGAAACAATCAAATTGTCACTGATGCTGAGCTTCAGGAAAATGTTGGCTAAAATATAAGCACTGCAAATGATAACAATGATTTTCAGCATGAGTTTTGAAAAGTCCTTTCTCAGCACATGAAAGAAGAAAAGCGACATGGCCGGGAGTGAAATGTAAAGGGCAATTCGTTTAAGCTTAAGAGCCTCAGAAAATCCCATTTCGGGCATAATCTGAAAAAATGTTTCGCTCAGACTCAAAGTATAATAGGCGAATGCGAAACAGGCAATGGCAAAAAACAAATTTGACCTGTCTTTTTTCCTGAGGAAAAACAACACCAGATGATACATCATCATCAATAAAATGCAGCCAATAATAAAGAAATCCCAGGCAACGCCCATGAGCTCTGATGACCGGATATTATCTGCCAGTCCGAGCTCAATATTATAATACAAACCAAACTTGCTGATTTTGTAATTTGAAACCTGCACTACAATATGCAGGGTGTCGGAAACCGGAGTGAATTCCTGAAAATGAATTTTCATGTCGGGCTGATAACTTTCTTCATTTTCAGATACCGTTCCGCTCTTTCCAACAAGTTCATTGTTAATATATACCAATGATGATGAAGGTATTCCGGTTGTTTTTAAAAGCAATCTTTTTCCTTTTAGTTCAGGGTTTATCAGCACCATCAGATAATAAGTGCCAAATCCTTTTGCTTCAAGAACATTTGAACCGCATTCCTGTCCTTTCAGGTTTTTGGGGACTTTTACGAGGCACCAATTGATATTGGATAATGCCATTTCAGGACTCAGTAGTTTTTCAGGGCAATATTTCCATTCGCCTTTTAAACTGGCATTCCGACTGTTAACCAGATCGTAATTTGAAAGATCAAGAATGCCGTTTTTTGCTTCAAAACCAGATTGTGCGACCATGGAAGCAGATAAAAGCAAAAACAGGATATTCAATTGAATAAGTCCGGCTTTTATATAAAGGTTAATTTTCATGGTCTAGTAATGATATCTGTAATTTAAACTGATTTCAAAGAAAAATGCATCGTCAATATCATCATTCAGCTGGACTCTTTCGTCGTTGAATTCCATCACTGAAAAAGTGAAAGGCACTTTGTCATTTTTTGCATACAGGTCGAGTGCTCTCATTACAGAATACCCTGCCTTGGCTCTGATGACAATGTTTTTTGTAAGATAGAGGTCATAAAACCAGGAGGCATCCACATAACCTTTCTGAATATATCTGCTGTTGTATTCGTTGGATAATCTGACTGATGTTGTGGAAGAGGCAATCCAAATTCCTGTATTCAGTTTCTGATCTTTGTGATAAGCAAGATATCCGTAAGATGGGAAATCCGAATAGAATGTCAGATGGTCATTGATGTCCCACTTGATATAAATGGCAGGATTAAAGTAATGTCCAAAAAACTCATAGGAGTAATAGATTCCCAATCCCCAGGAAAAAGTTTCTTTGGGCTTGAGCTGTAAAACTCCGATCACGGGAACCACAAAATCATTGCCTTCGATGTCTTTTAGCTGACTTGATATTTTTGGGGTTACAGCGAATCTCAGACTGGTTTTTTCACCGAAGTGTTTCAGAAGTCCAAGTTGAAGATAAATATTATAAAAATCGAGATTGGATGTTTCGGCCCAGCGATAATGGTTTAAGGATAATTTCGTGAGAAAAACATCTTTGTTTTCAAAGACTTTTGGATATTGAATATGTAAGAAATTATGGGCTAATTTGAAACTTGAATCACTGTTTTCGTATTTATTGTCGGGCACATAGTTTGTGCCGGCACTTAATAAATCTATATAATCCTGAGAACAAACCGGCTGAAAAAGGAAAAGTGACCAAACAAAAATGATCCTGAAAAGATATTTATTTACTTTGTTGCTGTTCAAAGGTCTTTTTCTTTATAGGTTAATAATCACAAACAAATATAGTAATATTTTCTAGGTAACCTAAAAAAAACAAATAAATTAACCCCTTAACTTCAACTCGTTACTGCTAAGTTAGAGAGCCCTCGTAGATTTTGGAAAGGGTACTATTTCACCCAATTCGGCTTCCTCTTCTCCAAAAATGAAGCCATACCTTCCTGTCCTTCTTTCGATGCCCTGAGTTCGGCAATTAATCTGGCTGTGTAGTCAATGGATTCATCAAATGAAAGCTTGTTCGAAATGTCGAATATGAGTTTTTTGCAGGCGGCCATGGCGTCCGGACCACTGGTCATAAGTACTCCGATCATTTTGGTCACGTATTCTTCAAGTTCGGCTGCCGGGACTGATTTATTGACCAAGCGATACCACTCTGCTTCTTTTCCGGTAAATCTGCGTCCGGTGAGCATTAAGTCGCGCGAGCCATATTCGCCCACCCTTTTTGTGACGTAAGGGGAGATGGTGGCCGGAGCAATTCCCAGTTTCACTTCGCTGAAAGCAAATTTTGTTTCGTCGTCGCAATAAACAAAATCGCAGGCGGCTAAAATTCCGTTTGCTCCGCCAATGGCGGCACCATGAACTACTGCAATGGTGGGTTTGTTGCAGGTGTAAATAACGTTGAAACATTTGGCAAGACGCAAACTATCCTGATAGTTTTGCTCATATCCAAATTGTGCAATGCCTTTCATGTAGTTGAGGTCGGCACCGGCACAGAATGATGGTCCGCGCCCTTTGACAACAGCAATCCTGACTTCAGGCATTTTGTTTATTTCCTCAAAACAGTCAATGACTTCCGAAATCATGACATCGTTAAGGGCATTGTGTTTATCGGGACGATTGAACCAAACGGTTCCGATACCGTCTTTTAATTCGAATTCTATTGTTTCGTGTTTTTTCATATTGTTTTTATTTGCCGCTAATGCGCGAATGAATGGATTAATTGTTGTTGATATTTTTGGCCGCTAATGCGCGAATGAATGGGTTAATTGTTGTTGATGTTTTATAGCCGCTAATGCGCGAATGTTTGGTATATAGTTGGTTTTGTTTTGCCGCTAATATGCGAATAGATTACAAATTAAAATATTAGCGCATTAGCGGCCAAAAAAATATAATATCATTAGCGCATTAGCGGCCAAAAAATTACATTCTAAATACACCCACCTTATGTTCAGGGTAAGGATTGTTCAATGAAGTTGCAATTCCCATGGCAATGACTTTGCGTGTATCAACAGGATCAAGGATACCGTCATCCCATAATCTCGAAGTTGAATAGTAGCAAGAACCTTCTTTTTCGTATTTTGCCATGATGGATGATTTCATCTGGTCAACTTCTTCTTTTGGCATTTCCTGTCCTTTTGATTTATACTGATCCATTTTAACCTGAATCAGAACATTGGCAGCCTGTTCGCCTCCCATAACAGATATTTTTGCATTGGGCCACATGAACAACATTCTTGGTCCAAATGCCCTGCCCGACATCCCGTAATTACCGGCACCGAATGAACCTCCGATAAGGAAAGTAAATTTTGGTACATTGGCATTGGCGACAGCGTGAACCATTTTGGCTCCGTCTTTCGCAATACCTTTTCTTTCAAAGTCTTTACCTACAATAAATCCGGTGATATTCTGTAAAAAGACCAATGGAATTTTGCGGGTGTTGCATATCTCAATAAAATGAGTGGCTTTGAGGGCAGATTCGGAAAAAAGCACACCATTATTAGCAATAATACCAACAGGATAACCCATTACACGGGCAAAACCGGTGACAATGGTGGTGGCGTATTTTTCTTTGAATTCATGAAATTTACTTCCGTCAACAATCCTCATGATAATTTCGCGTGGGTCGATCATTTTTTTAAGATCGATGGGGGCGATTCCATACAGTTCAGTGGGGTCATAAGCTGGCTCTTCGATGGGAGCGATATCCAGTTTTTGTCTTTGTTTTTTTCGCATTGACTGGAAAATATTTCTGCAAATCTGGATGGCATGGGTATCATCTTCTGCAATATGGTCGGCAACACCCGAAATGGATGTGTGTACTTCGGCGCCGCCAAGTTCTTCGGGAGTCACCACTTCGCCGGTAGCAGCTTTAACCAATGGAGGTCCCCCAAGGAAAATGGTTCCCTGGTTTCTGATGATGATGGTTTCGTCAGACATAGCCGGAACATAAGCTCCGCCTGCTGTACAAGATCCCATAACAATGGCAACCTGAGGAATATCCATTGATGACATACGGGCCTGATTATAGAAGAATCTTCCAAAATGGTCTTTATCGGGAAAAACAGTATCCTGCTCGGGAAGAAAAGCACCACCACTGTCTACCATATAAATACATGGCAAAAGATTTTCCATGGCAATTTCCTGTGCACGAAGGTGTTTTTTGATGGTCCATTTCATGTAAGTACCGCCTTTAACAGTCGCGTCATTGGCAATGATAACCACTTCGCGGCCGTGAACGATACCTATCCCGGTTACAATTCCGGCTGAAGGGAACCCATTATCATACTGGTCAATTGCAGCAAGTGCTGACAGTTCGAGAAATGGCGTGTTGGGATCAACCAACAGGTCGATGCGTTCCCTTGCTAAAAGTTTGCCTCTTTTTTTGTGCAGGTCAATGGCACTGTCTACTCTGCCGTAGGTTGTTTTTTTATGGATTTCCTTGTAATTGTCAAGGAGTTTCAAAAACTCTTCCTTGTTCTTTTTGAACTCGTCAGAGTTTGTATTGATTTTTGTTTCTAATACAAACATAAAATATCGTTGTTAGTTCATTCAAATGCAAATCTAAACAAAGTTCTGAAATATCAAAATTTTCAGATTTAAGGGAGCTGTTATTAAATGTATTCTTTTACATCCAATTCGCCTTTCAGAGCCATAAAGCAGTTCATGGCCAGGGCCAACATTTCATCTTCGCCGGGATAAATTACAATGGGTCCCAAATGGTTGATGCGTTCAATCAGCATGGTGGTAAACTTTTCACTGAATGCAATTCCACCAGTTAAAATAATGCCTTCCACTTTTCCCTTTAGCACAGTGCTCATACCGCCAATCAGTTTGGCAGTCTGATACACCATGGCTTCGTAAATCAGCTCGGCTTTTTTGTCACCTTTTTCGATTCTGTCTTCTACTTCAATAAGGTCGGTTGTGCCGAGGTGTGCAATCATGCCTCCGCCGCCTTTCAGTTTATGAAGCACTTCGGTTTTGGTATATTTTTCAGAATAACAAAGTTCAACCAATTGTCCGGATGGCAATCCTCCGGCACGTTCCGGACTAAAAGGGCCATCGCCGTTCAACCCATTGTTGGTGTCAATAATCCTTCCGTTTTTGTGTGCGCCAACAGTAATACCGCCACCCATGTGCACAACAATCAGATTCATTTCTTCATAATGCTTGCCGTTTTCCTTTGCAAACCTTCGTGCTGTGGCTTTTTGGTTCAGGGCGTGAAGAAAACTTAAACGGGGAATTTCAGGAAGGCCTGATATTCTAGCCACATCTTCCAATTCATCCATGCAGGTTGGGTCAGAAATAAAAGCAGGAATATCTTTTCCAATCATGGCAGCAATTTCATAGGCAATAATTCCGCCAAGGTTTGAAACATGCTCACCCATAGGATTATGGATATCTCTAATCATGGCTTCGTTTACCCGGTAAACACCACCCTCGATGGGTTTTAATAAACCGCCACGGCCAATGACTGCATTTACTTTGCTGATATTGATGTCGGCATCTTCCAACTCATCCAGAATGATTTTTTTTCTGAATTCATATTGATCGGCAATCTTTCTGAACTGAGAAATTTCTTCAAGAGAGTGCTTGATATTTTTCAGAAAAAGAAGTTTTGTGTTAAGGGTCACGGCAACTTTTGTTGAAGTTGACCCCGGGTTAATCACGATAATTTTGTAAAAACTCATAACGAATCATTTTTATTCCATTGCAGCAGCCATGGCAATAGACATTAATTTACTTCTGTCGCTGTCAGATCTTGATGTTAAAACGATGGGAACAGTTGCACCCATAATAACTGCAGCGCAAATTCCTCCGCCCAGGAAATTGATGCTTTTGTATAGTATATTTCCGCAATTGATATCCGGAGTCATGATCAGGTCGCAATCGCCTGCCACTTCGCTAACAATTCCTTTGTGATGGGCAGCTTCTTTTGAAACGGCGTTGTCGAGGGCAAGCGGACCGTCAATGATGCAGCCTTTTATCTGATTGCGTTTATTCATTTGTGTGAGCATGGCAGCATGAACGGTAGCTTCCATTTTAGGATTTACGGTTTCAACGGCACCGATAACAGCAATTTTTGGATTTTTGTATCCCAGTTTTTTCATGGCTTCAACGGCATTGTTGATGATGGCAACTTTTTCATCAAAATCTGGAGTCACATTCATCGCAGCATCAGTCACTGCAATAAGTTTATGGTAATAGGGTGATTCAAAGATTGCAATGTGACTTAAAGTGCTTCCCTTTCTCAATCCTTTTTCTTTGTCAAGTACATATTTTAGCATTGGGCCGGTACCAACAAGTCCCTTCATAAGTATATCGCCTTTTCCGCTTTTAATTATTTCGACTGCTTTAGCTGAAGCGGCCAGGGGATCTTTTTCCTGAACGATTTCTATTCCGTCAAGTTTAAAATTGATTTTATTGCAGATGTTTGTGATTTCTGTTTTATCACCAACAAGGATGGGTACGATGATTCCTTCTTTTACTGCATCGCGCACAGCTTCAAGCACCGGTTCGTCGGCTGCGGCTGCCACAACAAGTCTTTTTATGGTTTTTCCTTTTGCTTTATCAATAAAAGCCGATAATTGTTTCAGTTCCATTCAAAAAAAAAATTAAATATTAAAGTGACCGGTATGTAGCCGGTCACTGAAATCAGTTACTATCCATTAATAATGGTCATGGCATCGCGTGCTATTACCAGTTCTTCATTGGTAGGTACTACAAGTACTTTTACTTTTGAAGATGGTTTGGAAATATCAGTTAGCTTGCCACGCAATCCTTTATTCGCTTCGGGGTTAAACTCAACACCCATAAACTCAAGTCCGCTGCAAATAGCTTCCCTGGTTTCGGGACCATTTTCACCCACACCACCAGAAAAAACAATAATGTCGCAACCGCCCATGGCAGCAGCGTAAGAGCCGATGTATTTTTTTACACGGTAGGAATACATTTCCAAAGCCAGTTTTGCACGGTGGTTATTTTCTTTCCAGGCAGCATTTTCAATGTCTCTCATATCTGATCCGACACCTGAAATTCCAAGAACGCCTGATTTTTTATTTACCATGTTGTTGGCGTCTTTGGCATCCATTTTTTCCTTGTCCATGATGTAGAATAATGCACCAAGATCAAAGTCGCCGGCGCGTGTGCCCATGATCAGACCTTCAACCGGAGTAAGTCCCATTGATGTGTCAACTGATTTTCCGTTTTTAACGGCGGCTATTGAAGCACCATTGCCAAGGTGGCAGGTGATGATTTTAACCTCGTTGTATTTTTTGCCGATAAATTCAGCTGCAGTTTCTGAAATAAATTTGTGACTGGCACCATGGAAACCATACCTTCTGATTTTGTATTTATCATACAATTCATAAGGAATAGCATACATGAAAGCATGTTCGGGCATGGTTTGGTGAAAGGCAGTATCAAAAGTTCCGCATTGGGGAACATCAGGCAGAAGTTTCTGCATGGCATAAATACCTTTCAGGTTTGCAGGATTGTGAAGAGGAGCCAAATCTACACATTCTTCCATTTTATCAATGACCTGCTGGGTTATTTTTACACTGCCGCTGAAAGTTTCTCCTCCATGTACTACGCGATGACCTACTGCTGTGATCTCGTTTTTGTCTTTTAAAACACCAACGGTTGCATCCATCAATTTATTGAGGATTAAATCAATACCGGCGGTATGGTCCATAATTTCCTGCTCGAGGATATATTTATCCCTGCCTGGAACTTTATGTGTGAGCTCTGCTGATTTACAGCCAACCCTTTCAACAATTCCCTGAGCCAATACACTTTCATCTTTCATATCAAGCAATTGATATTTTATTGATGAACTTCCACAATTTAATACTAAAATTTTCATCCGATTTTTATTGTTATTGTTTTAATTTTTAATAAATATTTCTTTTTTTAACTAGATAGTAATCAGTAATTTGCATTTAACACATCATGCATCATACAAAGAGAGTTTACCCTCCCCCAACCCCTCCAAGGAGGGGAGTTGTTACGTCCACAATTGTGTACATCATACATCAATGTTTACATCCACAACCGCATCCGCCAATTTTACCAACAATTTCTTTTGTGTCGGTAGCAATGACCAATTCTTCGTTTGTTGGCATAACAATGCATTTTACGGTTGATGCAGGGGTTGATATTTCTGCTGCAACACCCTGTACCTGATTATTTTTATCTTTATCAAAATGCAATCCGATAAATCCCATATCAGAACAAATCATTTCCCTGATAAATTTTGCATTTTCTCCGATTCCACCTGTAAAAACAATTGCATCAACACCACCCATGGCCATTGTGTAAGCTCCAATGTATTTTTTTACCCGGTAAGCAAAGATTTCAATGGCAAGTGCAGCTCTTTCGTGTCCTTCATCAGCTGCCTGTTTCAAATCTCTCATGTCGGGTGATAGTCCGGAAATCCCAAGCAATCCCCCTTTTTTATTAATCAGTGTATTTACATCTTTGTAACACATGTTTTCCTTTTCAATAAGGTAAAGAAATGTGCCCAACCCTGTATCTCCACAGCGTGTTCCCATAAGCAGACCTTCAACCGGAGTCATACCCATTGATGTATCAACAGATATTCCGTTTTTAACTGCAGTGATGGAGGCTCCATTGCCAAGGTGACAGGTAATAATTTTTAATTTATTATAATCTTTTCCAAGGAATTCAGCTGTTCTTTGAGCAACGTATTTATGACTGGTTCCATGAAACCCATATCTTCTTACTTTATATTTTTCGTAATATTCGTAAGGTAGCCCATATATGTATGCGTGTTTAGGCATTGTTTGATGGAAGGATGTGTCGAAAACTGCAACCTGTGGGATGCCGGGAGCGTTTGCTTCCATCGCTTCAATGCCTTTTAAATTAGCGGGATTGTGAAGAGGAGCCAGTTCAATGCATTCTTTAATTTTCGCTTTGATTTGCTCATTGATTAGCACTGATTTGGTAAATTCTTCACCGCCATGAACAACCCGGTGGCCTACTGCATCTATTTCCTTAACACTCGTAATTACTCCATGGTCTTTATTTGTGAGGGCTTCAAGAAGAATTGAGATTCCGAATGTGTGATCGGGAATATCAACAACAACCTGATGTTTTTTGCCGTCTGAGGTTTTATGAGCAAACTCACCGTCTTTCAGACCGATTCTTTCAAGCAATCCTTTGGCTAATAGGATAGGTTCGCCTGCCATTTCAAGAAACTGATACTTAATTGACGAACTTCCGCAATTTAAAACGAGTACTTTCATGTGGTTATGGTTGTTTAGTTGTTTATTGTTTATCTGTTTAGTTGTTTTTCCGATACCTTCGGGATGGGTATTAATTTAGCTATGATAAAAAAAGAAAAGACCAAAAAGGTCTTTTCAAAATTATTTTTTATCCATTCCCGCTGCCTGATTAACTGTAATGGCAACAAGGTTGACTATGTCACTCACAGAGCAACCGCGCGACAGGTCATTGATCGGAGCAGCCATGCCCTGAAGAACAGGACCAACAGCTTCGGCACCGGCAAGACGTTCAACGAGTTTGTAACCAATGTTTCCGGCTTGAAGGTCGGGGAATACCAATACGTTTGCTTTTCCGGCGATTTCGCTACCCGGAGCTTTTTTCTGTCCGATTGATGGAATCAGAGCTGCATCGGCCTGAAATTCGCCATCAATTTTCAATGATGGATCCATTTCTTTTGCAATGCGGGTGGCTTCAACTACTTTGTCAACAAATTCGTGTTTGGCACTGCCTTTGGTTGAGAAACTCAACATGGCAATTCTGGGCTCAATCTGGGCAATAGACCTGGCTGTTTGTGCAGAACACACTGCAATCTGAGCCAGCTCGGCAGCATTGGGGTTTGGGTGTACTGCACAATCGGCAAATACAAGAATACCGTCATCGCCAAAGGTTTTGTCTTTAACAATCATTACAAATGCACCGGATACAACACTGATTCCGGGAGCTGTTTTGATATATTGCAGGGCAGGACGGATGGTGTCACCGGTTGAGCAGATGGCTCCTGCAACCATGCCATGAGCATCGCCTGCTTTAATCATTAATGTACCAAGATAATATGGATTTTCTATCTGCTTCAATGCTTCTTCGTAAGTCAGGCCTTTTGACTTGCGGATTTCCATCATCAGCTTAATATAGCGTTCTTTGTACTCGTTGTTTTTCGGGTCAACTATGGTGGCTAAACCAATATTTTTCAATCCGAATTTTGAGGCATTTTCCATGATTTCTTTGGGGTCGCCAATGAGAACGAGTTTTGCAAATCCTTCAATTAAAATCTGATCGGCTGCCTTTAATGTTCTTTCTTCGGGACCTTCGGGAAGGGTGATGATTCTTACATTTTTCTTCGCGTTGTCCTTGATTTTCTGCATCAAATCCATTGTAGTTATGTGGTTTAAGTTAATAATATGGTTCTTTCCAAATTTAGATAAATGCATTAATAAATCACTATTAATCTCTAAATTAAAAAGATGTTTTTTTGGTGTTATAAAGCAACTTTTTTGAACACTTATTAAAAACTGGTATAAATAATAGAATTTCAATTAATTATGCTTTTTTATTATTTTTATTTGGAATAATTCTAAATAATATGTAATTTTGAAAACAAAAACAGATGAAGAAAAAAGAATTATTTGATAGGCTTTGGGCAGATTATTCTGCTCAGAACCCCTCGGCTAAGGCCATTCATAATTTGTTCAGAAATGAAGGAGAGAACTTTTTAAATGACCATATTGCATTCAGGACCTTCGACGATCCCCGCATAAACATTGATGTGCTTTCGCAAAAGTTCATAGAAGCCGGATATGAGGAAGCCGGAAATTATCGCTTTGAGGAAAAGAAATTGTTTGCAAAACATTATGAGATTAAGTCTGAACCCGATGCGCCGAAAATATTTATTTCTCAGTTAATTACCAGTGAATTCAGCGATTTTCTCAGGCAAAAAATCACTGAAAAACTAAATGAGATTCCTGATCATTTGTATGGTTCGGGTGATTTGATTTTTGCAGGAGTCCCCTGGACAAAACCTTCCTATGAAGTTTACAGAAAACTGATGGATGAGTCGGAATATGCTGCATGGCTTTATGTTCACGGATTCAGGGCCAACCATTTCACCGTATTTTCAAATTCCATGAAAAAGTATGAACGACTGGAAGACCTGAATGATTTGCTTAAAAAAAATGGTTTTGTAATGAACAGCAGCGGCGGCGAAATTAAAGGTACGCCCGAACAGTTGTTGCAGCAGTCAAGTATTATGGCTGATATCGTGAAAATTGAGTTTAAAGAGGGCGTATTTGAAGTCCCGGCCTGCTATTATGAATTTGCCCGTCGTTATCCTGATAAATCGGGAAAATTATACAATGGATTTATAGCTGCTTCGGCCGATAAAATCTTCGAATCAACTAACTACAGGAAGTAGTCCATATTTTCCATGCTGCTTCGGCCTGATATTTCAGCATGTCCATTCCGTTTACAACCGCGGCCCCTTTTTCGGTACCTTTTTTCATGAAAACTGTTTCCTGTGGATTGTAAACAAGGTCAAAAAGGAGGTGCTTTTTTGTAATTGCACTATAGGGTAAATCGGGGCATGAATTAGCATTGGGAAACATGCCCAACGGTGTAGTGTTGATTATTAATTTTGCTTTTTCAATCAGACCATCATCCACTTGCGCATAAGGAATAATGCTCTTTTCATTGGGTTTTCGTGAAACGGAAATAAACGGAATTTTCAGTTCATCAAGGGTAAAACAGACTGCTTTTGCTGCGCCCCCGGTTCCCAGGACCATAGCAAAATCATGGTGCTTCCTGAGATGTTCGGTAAGCGATTTTTTAAAACCGGTAATATCGGTATTGTACCCGGTGAGTTTGTTTCCGTTTATTTTAATTGTATTGACCGCTCCGGTTTTTTTTGCGGTACTATCCATTTTGTGGATAAACTGAATTACCTGCTCTTTATAAGGGATGGTAACATTAAGTCCGCATATACCGGGATTGGCTTTTATAAGGGCAGGCAGCTCGTCGACTGAAAGCAGGGGATACAATTGGTAATCCCATCCCTCAATAAATTCATTGTGAAACTTTTCGGCAAAATATCTTGCCGAAAAAGAGTGGGTGAGGGGGTAACCGATTAGGCCGAGTTTTTTCAAAGCGTAATTTATATTTTTAATATTTTTCCTTTTTTCAAAATCTTGCCATTGTTTTTTATGATGTAAATATAAGCACCTTTATTAAAATCAGATGTTTCAATTGTGATAAATCTAATGAATTTATTTTGATATATAAACTGGGATAGAATATCATAAACAAAAATTTCACATTCTCCAGCCAAATCTATTTCAAATTTTACAAAATCGATGAAAGGGTTTGGAAAAGCAGTTGAAACAGGTATTTCATTATTGAAATTAATATAAGTTAATGAGTCTAAATCAACTTTTTTTGTAAGAATTAACCCATTTTCACCAATGCAAATAATGTTACCTTTTTTATTTGAAAAAACACGATTTAACTTTTTCTCTGAAGTATAACTGGTTGTCAACGAATATCCTCCTGTGGTGGTTTCAAAAATGTAATAATCACTGATAATAACTCCATATACTTCACTCAAAAAAAAGCAATCTTTTACTGAATAGTCAATAAATTGGTCATATAAAACTATAGGAACATCAGTCCCAATGACGGTTTTTACAATACTACCCCAATTGATAAAATAACCAATACTATCATTAATAAAATCAAAGACATGGCTGGGAGTTGGTCTGAGGGAAAGATTCCATGTTTCACCAAAATCAGATGTCCTTTTAGATATGTCAACCCATGGGCCACAACCATGTGCTAATATCTCAATATAATCACAAGAAATAAATGCAGATCCGAAATCAGTTATTTGCATTTTGTTGTTACTTTCTCCTGTATGTAAAGCTATATTCCAATTTGATCCAAAATCTACCGTTTTGAAAGCTTTATAATTATCATTTACTATATATCCATATTCTCCCCAACTGCTTGGGATTGTATCATATTGGGGAATAATAATATAGCCTATTTTTGAATTGAAAAAATCAAGATCTGAAATGGGTTGGTTAAATGATTTAATAAAATTCCATGTAAATCCTTGGTCTGTAGATTTATAGAGATTTATTCCACCTGCAAAAATTGTGTCTTCACTCGCAGCATAAATTTTAGTAAAAAAACTATTTATATTTTTTATATTATTCCATGTATGACCGTTGTCGTGGGATTTAAATATCGCACCATTTTGGGAAATAATAATTGCTGTTGAGTCGTTGATGAAACAGCCATCAACAAGGTTTTTAGTTGTAATATAACTTATTTCTGTCCATTGTGAATATGATTTAATAGGTTTTGCAAGGGAAACAATTATGGTCAAAAAAATAATTATTCTCATATTAACTGACATTTTAATATTTTTAAATAGACTAATAAATTATAAAAATAGTTGCATTATTTATAAAGTTTTATTTTTTTGTCACTAAAATTCAATCTCAATACAGAATTCAATATATTTGTAAAAACAAAAACTCAGACCATGAAAAAGTTTGTATTTTTTATTTCTGCCCTTTCATTTTTTGTAATGGTTTCATGCAATAATGAAAAAAAGGAAACGGAGAAAAAACAAGAATCCAAAGATACTCTGGTAAAGGATACTGTCACAGAGGTTTATGAGATGTGTGATTACCCCGATTCTGTTGAGATTCTGAAAATTGACGGTAAAGATTTTGATGCCGGTTTTACAAACGTTTTTTCTAATTTGTATGTGGGAATGTCATACCGTATTATTTTTACCAATTATGATTTGAGTGAGTTCAGCGATTTTGGCGATCTAAAAAAAGGGCAGGTCAAAATGGTGATTGGACTGTTTGAACCCGAGGGTGGCGAATTCAAACCCGGAAAATATACCTATGACGGCGAAAACAACAAAGTAGCTTTTACCCTGCAGGTGGGTGACCGCAACATATACCACAATATCGAAGGAATAAAAAACCCGGGTGAAGTCGAAATTACCTCTGTAAACAAAGGGAAAATATGCGGCACAGCTCATTTAATGGGAACCGGCGGAAACGAAATTAAAGTTTCTTTCGGGGCTGAACAGGTTGATTTGAAACCGGTTTTGTAGGGTGTTTACTTTCTGATATTTTGTAAGCATTAAACTTTCCAAACCGATGATCGCCCAAATAAAATTAACAAGCTGATTAATTATTGTTGTTTAATCATTTTATTGTCAGCCTGACAATTCTAGAGTATCTATATTTTTTGCAATACAATAATGCTTCATTGTCATTTATTTGCTCTGAAAATGGCAGATATAGAAGAGTTTCAATATTATCGTAATTAAATAAGGTTTCTCTGGAAAGATTATAGTTTTCATCTATTTTAATTAATACTGTTTCGGTATTCTTATCTATCCCAAGTGTGTTTGAGTATCCGTAGATTTTATCCTTTTCCTTAGGATTGTTGTTTTTTTGGGTATCATTAAAAATCAGATATATCTCGTTATTTACATGTAATTTTAAATATGAATTACCGACTTGATAATTTCCACTTTGGTACTTAGGTATTATTATTGGATCGTTTATTTTGCCGTTTTTATCAAAGGAAATTACAATTAAACTACCATGATATAGACCTTGTGGAATAGGTTTTTCAGAATCTCCGTTATAAAATTGTTCAGATACAACAATGCCCTTATCTCCCTGAAATGTGATATCACTAAAAAAATAGTCGTATAATAATCCTTTATATCCTTTCAGGTCGTCATACATAGAATTTCTATTCGTATTTTTTGAAATGAAACGGTTGATGAAATTCCCCTTGAATTCACTAAAATCTTTTGAAATAATTTCATTTTTAGAATAGTCAAATATTATAGAATAACAACCTTTTACAATAAAGGAGTTTTTGTCTGAATAAAAACCGATGCAAATTAGTTTATCCTCTCCAATGGGTTCTAGGCACATATGAGGCAAAAAATATTCATCTACTCCGACAGGAAATTGGGTGATTTTTTTTCCGTTATCAGTAATTGCAATAATAATGTTATTATAATTTGGATCTATGTATGCCTTCTTATTTATCAAGGTTTTGTTTGGAATTGATACCAAAAACAAGTTGCCGTCATTTTCAAAAGTTTCATAAAAGACAGATAAGTACAAACCATTATAATGTAAAGGAATATCTTTATCCCATAAAATATTTAATTCATTATCTAATGCCGTATAATGTGCATTCCCTTTTTTTTCTGATAAAAGTTTAGTTGCACTTTTTATTACAATTTTTGATTTGTCCTGTGAAATAATATATGAAAAATAAGTTCCGCCATTTACACCATCACCAATTAGTTCTGTAGTATTTATTAATTTCATATCATGATTTAGTACCAAGGATTCTTTATTAATACTTTGGACGTAAAGCTGGTTTAAATCACTTTTTTTATCCTTTATTGTAAAAAAGATCAGAACTTTACCATTAAAAACGGTTGCAAATTCAAAGTTGCCTCCAATTCCATCTTTTGTCAGTCTAATATCTTTAGAAACAACAGAATCAGACAATGTTAAATTCTTTTCAATACAAAAATCCGATAATGTATAACCCTGATAATCTTTATGTGTAATATATAAATCTGTCCCGTCAATGCCAACAAACTCTGTAATTACTTTTGTAGCTGATTTTAAATGAATTTTTCCAATTTTGAATTTTGCTGTGGAAGAATTTTGAGAAAAAGTCAAAACTGAAATTAAAATAAGACCTAAAAGAAGATTTCTTTTCATTTTTTAAATTTTATTGTTTATTCTACATTTTTTTCACACTCTCAATGTTTAATTATAAATAACCACTAACGAAACAAATATACAATATCACGAAGTAATAGCCAAGTATCAGCGCAGCGAATATCCAATACCAATTTATTTCAGCTTCAACAGAGCCACATTTTCCACATGATGCGTGTGCGGGAACATGTCAACGGGCTGAATGGCAGTGACCTGATACTTTTCGCTAAGTAAATTCACATCACGGGCCTGGGTAGCAGGGTTGCAGCTGACGTACACAATTTTTGCGGGCAGTATATTAAGAATGGTGTTGATTACATCCTGGTGCATTCCGGCCCGCGGAGGATCGGTTATAATCACATCAGGTCTGCCGTGTTTGTTGATAAAACCTTCATTTAGCACATCTTTCATGTCACCGGCAAAAAACAAGGTATTGGTCAATCCGTTTATTTTTGAGTTTTCCTTTGCATCTTCAATGGCTTCGGGCACATATTCGATTCCAATTACCTTTTTGCAATCGGATGCAACAAAGTTGGCAATGGTACCTGTTCCGGTGTACAAATCATAAACGGTATCTTCTTTGTGTAGCCCTGCAAATTCCTTTGCTTTTTTGTATAAGGTGAAGGCCTGTTTTGAGTTTGTCTGATAAAATGATTTGGGTCCGATCTTGAATTTCAATCCGGCCATTTCTTCAAAAATGAATTCATTGCCCGAGTAAACAATAACATTCTGGTCGGTAATGGTATCATTCAATTTTAGATTTATTACATATTGAAGCGAGGTGATTTGCGGGAAGGTTTTTTTAAGTGATTCAAGCACTTTCTCAATTCCGGGTTTATCATTTGCGCCGAAAATTACAATAACCATAAGCTCGCCAATGTCGGTAGTGCGGATTATCATTGTGCGCAGCAAACCTGAATTTGCTCTAAGGTCATAAAAACTCAGGTTGTTTTCCAGGGCAAAAGTCCGGATGTGATTTCTGATTTCGTTTGAGGGATCACCCTGCAGCAGGCATTTATTGATGTCAACAACCCGGTCGAACATTTTTGGGACATGAAAGCCCAGTGCATTGAAATTTTCGATTTCGGTTTTATTTGCCACTTCTTCGCGGGTCATCCACCTGCGGTTTGAGAAGGTAAATTCCAGTTTGTTTCGGTAATAATAAATATTTTCGGAGCCGATAATTGGAGCTGTTTCGGGTAGCTCAACCTTGCCTATTCTCTGGAAACTGTCAGTTACCTGTTTTTGTTTGTAAAAAAGCTGATCGGGGTAGGGCAGGTTTTGCCATTTGCATCCGCCACATTCGCCAAAATGCGCACATTCGGGACTGGTTTTTTTGTCGGAATGTTTATGAAACCGTATGGGGTAACCTTCCATGAAGGATGATTTTTTACGGTTTATCTGCACGTCAACGATATCGCCCGGAATGACACCCGGAACAAAAACCACAAGCTCGTTAAATTTACCGATTGCCTTGCCTTCGGCTGCCACATCAATAATTTCGAGCTTTTCAATAACCGGTAAAGGTTTGTTTTTTCTTCCCACGTTTTTTTTTGACAAAGATAGAAAAAGATATATGCTTCGCGGAGTTTAATTAAAATCAAAAATACACCTTCTTAGAAGGTGGTTATGTATTAATGGCTTGGCCATAAAAATAATTTTTGATTTAAGAACAAGGAACACCGATTTTGGATTTATGAACTTAACTTCTAAAATCGAATATCGATGTTCCTTGTTCAATATTCCCTTTTTAAATGGGTTGTTTATTAAAGCCAACGTCTCAGACGGTGATTTTTTTAGAAATAAAAAAAGCGGAGATTAACCCCGCCTTTCATTAGTTATGAAAAAGTGCTTAAAAATTAGCGTATAAACCTACTCTAAAGCCGATGGAATAAGGAACTTTCATTTCTGTTCCATTGTCTTTGTAATAGGTTGACATATTGGTTTTATAAAGAACGTCGCCTGCAAGGGTCAGAAAATCTGACAGTTTGTAATGAGCGCTTAAACCTGTTGCAAACATGATGGTGTAAGTGTTTTGCTCGGGTGTTTTTCTGGTTACTGAAACCAGATTGATTCCATCAGGAATTACCGGTTCGCGCTCCATTTTGTTCATGATTTGTGAGAAAATTCCTCCAATTGACGCATGTAATGAAAACCTTTCGGCTTCAAGTAATTTGTATCTTATTGACAATGGCATTCTCACATAACTGTATGAGTTTTTAAGTTGCTCTTCGTAAGTCATTGTCTGGGTTTCATATACGTAAGCCCATTCTGAGCCGGTGTAAACGGAATCAACAATAACCTGTTTATCGTGAACCACTTCATAATATACATTTTCGCGATATTCGGTGTATCCAATTCCGGTTGATAAAGTAAGTTTCGGAGTGATTCTGAAATTCAGGGAAACTTCATAGGAGTTACCTGTCATGTTATAAGTCTGATCAGGCAAATATTTTGCATCAGTGAGGTGGAAAAGGTTTTCTGCAGTATAATGTACCCCAATGGCAAATTTCGATGGAGTGTAACTTGCTTTGGTTGGAACCGGCAGGTCAATTGACGGACCAGTTATTGAATCCTTCATGGTTTCGGCTTTCAGTATTACCGGTTTGTTGTCGGTTTCGTAATTTTTTGCGTAATCATTATAATTGTGTGATACATCGTCATTACTGTGGTCGTTTAATTTTGCATCGTCATTATTGCTGGTAACCTTTGATTCAACTCCGTTTGCAGCAACCAATACCTGTTCGTTATTATTAACTGCAGTTTCGGTGTTTACGGATTTTTCGGTGTTTGAATCGGCAGTAGCTGTGTGAGTAGTTTTATTATCAACAGGAGTGGTGAGTTTTTCATTCGGGTTTGTCAGTTTAGCTTCAGCATTTTGGAGATCTGTTTTTACAGATTTTTCAGATGAGTTGTTATAGATAAGATCTTTATTTGCTGACTTACTTTCAGATGAAAGTTTGTCGGATTTTTCTGCCACATCATTTTTTGAGGACAAATCTGGATTTTTCACTGTTGTTTTTTCTGCATTGGAAAGGGCCTGACTCTTTTCGGAAGCAGAATTTTCAGAAGCATTATTGCCGGTTTTTACAGTTCCGGCAGTTTTATTGATTATACTGTTATTGTTTTGGTTGGTTGTTTTTTGAGTATAGTTTGTTTCATCGGCAATTTCATTTGTCATTGAATTGTTTGTTGTTCCGGATATTTCATTGGTGTTGTCGACAGTCCGGTCTGACTGACTTTTTTCAGTTGTATTCAGGGAAATGGACTTGCCAGATGACAGGTCACTGCCCCCGCTGAGTAGATAAGCGGAAGAAACACCGGATACAATGATTAAGCACGCAGCAATGGTGAAAAACATCCGGTATTTAATCCAGAAACTTTTCGGCTTGTTTTTGGAATCGTCAGCAACAGTGCTTTTTATACGATCCCAAACAGCACCCGGAGGTGCGGGACTATAGCCCTTGAATGCCTCGCTGAAAAGCTCGTCAATTTTATTTTCAGGCCGATTTTTCATATTTTATTTGTTTATCTGTAAAAATTTTTTTTTGTAATGTCCTTCTTGCTTTTAAAAGCTGGGTTTTGGAAGTATTCTCTGAAATGTTCAGCATTTCTGAAATTTCCTTGTGCGAATAACCTTCAATTGCGTACATGTTGAATACAACCCTGTACCCTTCAGGAAGTTGTTGAATCACATCAAGCATTTCATTGTGTGACATCATGGATGTAATGTCGTTTTCAATAACATCTTCCTGACCAATGTTATTAATTTCCACATCTTCATACCGTGTTCCTTTTTTCCTGTAATAGTTGATAGCAGTGGTTACCATAATTCTGCAAAGCCAGCCTTCAAAAGAACCGTCGCCCCTGTATGTTTCCAGGTTGTCCAAAATCCTTATAAACCCATCATGCAGCAGGTCTTCTGCTTCCATTTTGTTTTTAGTATAGCGAAGACAAATGCCATATAGTTTCGGAGAAAATTGTTTGTATAATTCTTCCAAAGCACCTGTGTCTTTTTTAAGACACTTTTTTATGAGCTTTTTGTCGTCTATCATGACTTTTACTGTCTTCACTAATAAGACAAAACTGGAGTCCGTTTGGTTGTCCGGCTAACTAAAAAAAAATGATTTTTTTTAGACTCGTTTCTTACTTATTTGTAACAGAACGTTTTATATTGGCAATTATTTTTCAATTATTGTAAATTCCACTCTTCTGTTTTTGGCTCGTCCAACTTCAGTATCATTTGGCGCAATGGGTTTACTGAATGAGTAACCCTTATAGCTTAACCTGTTGTTGTTTATGCCTTCAAGGATGAGATAATCAACAACTGATTTGGCTCTTTCTTCTGATAATTTCGCATTTGTTTCGGCAGAACTGACATTATCTGTATGTCCGCCAATTTCAATTTTCATGGATGGAAAAGCATTCATTATTTTTACGATCTTATCAAGTTCGGTAAATGACTCTGATTTAAGGGTAGCTTTTGCGTAATCAAAGAAAATATTATTCAGAATAATGGATGAGCCCTGCGTGAGTTTATTGAGTGTGATATTTTTAATAATCTCAGCGAAACCACTGTTTTCCTGAATGTTGAAGTTCTCTGAATGGAACAGATATCCTTCGGCAGCGACATTTATCCCATAGTTTTTTCCTGAGGGAAGAGAAAGCAGATAGTTTCCGGTGGCTGAATTGGAAGTAAATGTGGCAATTCGCACATTTTTTTCGATATCCCATATTTCAATATCTGCAGAAATGGGTGTCGTATTGTCGGCTTCGGTAATTTTTCCTTTGACAATTGTAACCAGATGGATAACCTCGTCTTTGGTTTCCTGTTTTTTATCGGCAAGAAACTCTACCCTGAAAATATCTTTTTCACCCAGTCCGTCTTTTCTGAATGAAGCATAATATCCATGTTTTCCGCTGGCTGAAATGGTAAAAAATACATCGTCATCAGGGGTGTTAATGGGATATCCAATATTAACCGGAGTGTTCCAGTCTCCTTCATCGCTCATTACCGAATAAAATATGTCGTAACCGCCCATATTGCCTGGTCCGTTTGAACTGAAATACATGGTTTTGCCATCGGGATGCATAAAAACACAGTCTTCATCATAAATGGTATTGATGGGTTTTCCCATATTTGTGGCTTCAGACCAGGAGCCGTCTTCATTTTTTTCTACGTAATATATATCCCTTCCGCCAAAATTGTTTTCAAGACGATCTGACACAAAGTAAATTCTGCTGTCATCATGGTTGAAACAGGCCGAACTTTCGTGAAACTGTGAATTGATATTATCAGGGAGTTTTTTTGGAGGTGTCCAGCTTTCGCCTTTTTGCTTGCAAAGGTAAATATCGCCTCTTTGCCTTTTCCCTTTGTAAATAAAAAGGCGCTGACCATCGGGAGAGATCCCGACTGTTGCATCGTGTTCTTCTGTGTTAATAGGCTTTTCGGCCGGTATGGCCTCAGTCCATTTTCCATTAATATTTTTTGAGATATAAATATCTTCATAATAATGAAAATCCAGCGGGTCAATTTGTCCCCCGGTCGTGGTAACACGCCTCGAGGTAAAGTACATAACAGACTCATCGGCCGAAATAACAGGAGAATGTTCGGGGTATTGTGTGTTTATCTGGCTTCCCAGGTTTGTGATATCAACTTTTGCCGGATTTTTAAGGAGTTCGGCGCCGGTTTCACACTCGGACATTTTTTTCTGCAGGATTTTATCCCATTTATCGTTTTCATCAGGGGTGAGGGATTTTTCAAAACTGCGGTAGTTTTTCATTGCCTGATTGAATTCATAGCTATGCTGATAAGCCAGACCGATTTTAAAGAGGACATCCCGGTTGATTTTCGGATCAAGCTCGTAAGCTTTTAAGAAATAAGTAATTGCCAGATCTTTTTGAATAGAATAAATATAGCAGTTTCCAATTTTGTAATTGAGGAGCGCATTGTTGGGATTGAAATTATTCGCATTCAGATAATACTCAAGGGCTTTCATGTAAACCCCAACGCCTTGTTCATACAGATCGTCTCCTTCAACAATTTGATCCTGAGCTGCTTTTAGCCCTTCCTTGTCGTCCTTGAAATTGGATTTATCAAACTCGACATTTTGGGAAAAGGAAATCAGTCCGTAAAACAGGAGTAAAAAAACAAGAATATGTTTTTGCGTGCAGTTCATTTATTCTCCTTTATCTGTCAAAAACATATGTTATACGGAAAAAACTTCCGAAAGTATACATTGTTCAGGTCAGATTATATAAAAATGAAGCAATCTCAAATTATTTTGATTTGAGATTGCTTCACTGGCTTATTCAATAATTTCGAATTCCACCCTTCTGTTTTGCTGATGGTCTTCTTCAGTCTTGGCACTCGGAACAATTGGCTTTTTAGAAGCCATGCCCTCATATTGCAGTCTGCTGTCAGCAATTCCCTTAGTTTTCAGGTATTCAACCACAGCTTTGGCACGGTCGTTCGATAATCGTGTATTGGTTTCGACTGAACCGCGGCTGTCGGTATGGCCGGTTACTTTGATTCTGGCCGAAGGGAAATCGGTAAGCAGTTTGTGCAAACGATCGAGTTCGGGGTATGATTCAGGTCTCAGAGTTGCCTTAGCATAATCGAAGAAAACGTTTTTAAGGATCACGCTTGATCCGATTTTCATCTTCATCAGGGCAATATCTTTTGTAATTTCCTGGTAGTTGGTGGCAGAAGGAATATTAAAGTTTTCGGAGTGGAACAGGTAATCCGGGTTTTTAACGGCGATACCATAGTTTTTACCGGATGGCAGGGAAACAAGGTATTTACCTGTAGCTGAGTTTGAAGAAGAAACAGAAATCACCTGGTTTTTCTCGTTGTCAACGATTTCTATTTCGGCGGCAACGGGTGCACCTGTAAATCCGTCGGTTATTGTTCCTTTTAAAATGGTAAGGCGCATTGTTTTTATTTCAACAGTGGCTTCAATAACTGTTTCGGTTATGGGGTTAGCCACGCTGGCGAGAAGAATATCTTCGTTGCCCTGTACGAGTGGTTTTTCGGGACCGAGGAAGGTGATGACAAAAATATCATATGATCCCACTCCTTCATCGCTGGCAGAGGAGTAATATCCTCTTTTACCACTTGCATTGAGAACAAAGAATACATCGTCATCGGGAGTATTAATTGGGTATCCAAGGTTAATTGGAGCACTCCAGGTACCACCATCATTAAGTTCAGATTTAAAAATATCAAATCCGCCCATAGAATTATGTCCTTGTGAACTGAAATAAATAGTGCGGCCGTCGGGGTGCATAAAGACACCTTCTTCTTCGTATTCGGTATTTAATATGGCGCTCAAATTTCTTGCTTCTCCCCATCTTTCTTTTTCTTCATCCCATGTGGTAAAAAAGATATCATGGCCGCCGTGTGACAGATCTTCGCGACTGGAGGTGAAGTACATTGTTTTGCCATCAAATGAGAATGAGGCAGAGGATTCATGAAAATCGGTGTTGATATATTTTTTCAAAGTGCCATCGTCGGGTTTTGACCATTCGGTTCCCTTAAGTTCGCAAACCATAATGTTACCGCCACCTTCCTGACCGTTAAAAATGAAAAGCTGTTGTCCGTCGGGGGATAAGCCGACAGTAGCATCGTTTCTGTCAGTATTAAGTGGTTTTCCCATATTTTTTGGAACTTGCCATGTACCATCAATATTATAAGTAACATAAATGTCTTCGTAAAACTGCTGGTCAGATTCGTCTCTTCCTCCACCATATGTATCAGCCCTTCTTGATGTGAAAATCATCATGGATTCGTCGGTTGAAATTAGAGGACTATAATCAGGATATTCTGAATTTACAGTAGTACCAATATTATCTATAAAAACTCTTTGCGGGTCTTTAATAAGTTTTTTACCATTTTCACATTCCTGAACTTTTTTCTCGATCATCTTACGTTTTTCCTGAAGTTCTTTTGGAGCAAGAGATCCTTTGTATGCGTTGTACTCAGCTATTGCCTTGTCAAATTCCATGTTTAAATGATAACCCCTTGCAAGGTAATATCTTATATCCGGGGCAACTGCAGGGTTTAGCTCATATGCTTTTTTGAAGTATTCAAGAGATTTCTTTTTTTGAATGGACCCTTCATAACATCTTCCGATTTTATAATTTAGCTTTGAGCTGTTAGGATTAAATTTCTGTGCAGGTAAATAGTGTTCAAGGGCAAGTGGAAATGATCCTCTTGTTTGATACTCAAAATATTTATCACCTTCCTCCAGTTGATCCATTGCTGCTTTGAATCCTGCCTTATCATTTTTGAAGTTGTCTTTATTAAATTCCACATCTTTTTGTGAATAGGCAAAGTTCACCGCCAGGGCAAATAAAAACAGTAAAGCAAACTTTGATATTTTCATATTTTGATTTTTATCTGAAGTTTTCATTGTTAAGTTTTTTAAAATCTTCGATTTATTAAACTGTAAATTATATTCACTACTGACATTCCTGAGCAAAAGAAGCTGCCTGTTTAACATTCAGTTCTGAAGCTTTAAGCCAGTCGGCACAGGCACCTTTTTGATCACGTACAAGTTCCTTGGCATTGCCTCTGTTCATATAGGCATAGCCGTAATTCTCGTCAAGCGAAATGGCTTTATCAAAAGCTTTAATGGCACCCTGATAGTCTTTTAACTTCATTTTTGCTGTTCCGATGTTGTTATATGCAAAAGCATAGTCGGATTTGATTTTCAGTGCTTCTTCAAAATCCTTAATGGCTCCTTCATAATCTCCTTTGTCGTATTTTGCACTGCCGCGGTTGTTGTAAGCCATGTAATAATCTGATTTTTTTCTGATTGCTTCGCCGTATTGTTCAATTGCCAGGTCGTATTTTTCCATTTTTCTGTAAACACTCCCCAGGTTGTTATGCGAAAAAGCCATGGATTTATCAAGTCCGAAAGCCATTTTATAATCACTCACCGCATCATCGTATTTCTCAAGTTTTCTGTTTGCACTTCCTCTGTCGTTGTATGCATATGCGTAGTTTGGTTCTTTTCTGATGGCATCGGAGAAGTCAAGTTTGGCACCTTCATAATCTTCGGCCTGAAATTTTATCACTCCGCGGTAATAATAAACATTGCCTTCAACATAGCCCTTTTGAATGGCAAGGTCAAAATCTGCCAAAGCACCTTGCGCGTCATTGGTCAACTGCTTTGCCCTTCCTCTGCTGTAGTATGCATTTCCAAAAGTGGGATCAGTTTCAACAGCAAGATCAAAATCTTTGATGGCTTCACTTTGTTTACCTAGTTCCATATATACACTACCTCTGTTGAAATAGGCCTTTGAAAATTCAGGCTTGAATGAGATGGCTTCAGTAAAATCTGTAATGGCCTGAGAGTAATTTTTACTATTAAAATTATCGATTCCCCTGTTATAGGCAACTTCAGCTTCCTGGTTTTCGGCCACAATCAATGTGGAATCCTGCGCCAAGGATAAAGAAACGAAAACAACTGAAAATAAAAATGTTAAAAATTTATTTTTCATAAGATCATTCTTTTTTAGTTAATCAACGTGTAAAATTAAAAAAATCTTTGAATTTTCAAATCAATAATTATGCCTTAAAAAAATAATCCCGGAATAAAAACCGGGACTATTCAAAGATATAAATTAAAAAACCTAAAAAAGAAAGTATTTTAAGAATTCAGCAATTCATATATAAAGTAATGATATGAAAGCATTTGCATTACTTCGCGTATGTGAACCCTGACTCCGTTTTTCTCTGTTACAATCCATGCATCTGCAGTACCGCAACCATCTTTGATATTTTTTGCCTCAGCGTAGGTATTATATGTACCGATCAGATATTTATACCAACCTTCATGTTGAATCTCTATAACTTTCATACCGCCAGGGTATCTTTTCTTCAATTCATATGCGGGCATTGGTTTGCGGCTGGCACCAACCTGAACCTTATATAAAACGCCCGGGAAAATGGAATTGTTAGCCGAATTGTTATTGTTAGCAAGATTGTTATTGTCAGTATTATTGTTGTTATTATTGTTTGCCTGGTTATTGTCGGAATTGTTATTGTTTGTATTGTTGTTATCGGTGTTATTATTATTATTATTATTATTATTTGTGTTATTGGCCTGATTATTATTGTTGTCGGTATTTTGGCCATCGTTTCCGTTTGTTTTATTTCCGTTGTTGTTATTGACATCATTATTGGTTCCGTTATTATTCTGATTGTCAAGATCAACCATTACGCGGGTATCATCATCGGGAATGCCATCGTTGTTTGCATCCTGATAAGAAAGCAGACTGTCTGAGTTATTGTTGTCGGCCAGAAAAGCTTCCCTGATGGGCTTAATACGGTAAATATCTTTTCCTCCCTTGCCGTCGCTGCGCTGTGTTGAATACAATCCGTACATATCGATGCCTTCGCTTATTACAGCAATATGAAGTTCATCATCAGGTGAGTTGATCGGATAGCCAAGGTTTTCTGGTTCTGACCAATTTCCGTCGGCGCCCAAACTGGTTTTGAAAATGTCGTACCCGCCCATGGAATTATGTCCTTTGGAACTAAAGTATAATGTTTTGTTGTCGGAATGGAAAAACACACCTTCTTCATCGTAAGGGGTATTAACGACCGGACCAAGGTTGTGGGCTTCGGTCCAGTTTCCTTTTTCGTCTTTGGTGGTAACATAAATATCTCTCAAACCAATGCTTTTATCAGGTCTTGAACTTGTGAAGTACAGGGTTTTTCCGTCTGCTGAAAGAGAAGCTGAGGACTCATGATCCTCGGTATTTATTTTTACAGAAAGGGGCGCGGGAACTGACCATGCAGTATCGATGAGTTTGCTCTCATAAATATCGCCTCCGTTTGTAAGTCCTTTGTAAATAAAAAGCGTTTTTCCGTCTTTTGAAATTCCGGCAGAAGCTTCATGTGAGGAAGTGTTCAAAACACTGCTCATAAGAACAGGATTTTTCCAGTTTTCACCATCGGCAGTTGCTTCATAAAGATCTTCGAAATATTCCTCCGAAAAAAGATCCATCTGGCTTGCTTCGGTACCTTTTCGGCGTGAGGTAAATATCATTTTTGATTTGTCTTCTGTAATCAGTGGGGCATAATCATTGAATTCACTGTTAATTGATTCCATGTTGATTAGCTCAAATTTTACAGGGTTGCTGGTTATCTCAATACCATTTTTGCACTCCATCATCTTGCGTTCAATTTCGGGTTGCATTTCGGCCCTGAGAAGTTCTGAAAGGTTGTACAGATAATGCTCATATTTCATAATGGCATTATTCCAGTCCATGCTGTAATGATAAGCCTGAGCCAGTTTATAGGATATACTTGGATCTACTGCCGGGTTTAGTTGTTCTGCTTTCTGAAAATAAGGCAGGGCAGAACCTTTATCGTTGATATTCAGAAGTATGTTGCCTATTTTATAATTTAAAAGTGCATTGTTTGGATTAAAATCCTGGGCTTTAAGGTAATATTCCAATGCCTGAGGAAACATGTAAATTTGCTGCTGCATATAAATGCCATCCCCTTTCTGGAGATTTGAAACAGCTTCCTTATATTCTTTCTTGTCTTTGAAATTTTTGGCTTTAAACTCAACGTTTTGAGCCTGAAAGAAATAAGTGATGAGAAAAAATACAATTAAGAAAGTTGCTTTGAACTTCATGGCTTTTTCTTTTATTCGGTTTTGACGAAAGTAAACACATAACTAATTAGATTTTAGGGG
Organism: Bacteroidetes bacterium GWF2_38_335; assembly: GCA_001769535.1. Lineage (GTDB taxonomy): Bacteria > Bacteroidota > Bacteroidia > Bacteroidales > GWF2-38-335 > GWF2-38-335. The sequence goes on along the minus strand of MEOH01000016.1, from coordinate 87,740 downwards.
GTAGTGTTTAAGTTATTAACTTTTGGATGTTAATTGGATAATCTGGATACTTTTTATGTTTATTGTGATGGCAAAACCCGGTTCAGGTATTATATAATATGTTTTCGATTGATAATTGTATGAATAAAATTGACTTATTTTGCAATAGATTTTTCTAAAAATTAATTTAATAGTCTGTTTATGAAAATTTCTGTTGTTGGAACCGGATATGTCGGATTGGTCTCAGGTACCTGTTTTGCCGAAACCGGAGTGAATGTTACCTGTGTTGATGTTGATGTTCAGAAAATTGAAAATCTGAATAAGGGTATCATGCCTATTTATGAGCCTGGTCTTGACTCAATGATTGAAAATAATGTTAAAAAAGAAAGATTGTTTTTTACCACTGATATAAAGGAAAGTCTGGTTGGTGCCGAGGCTGTTTTTATTGCCGTTGGTACTCCGCCCGATGAGGACGGAAGCGCCGACCTTCAGTATGTTTTGAGTGTAGCGCGTGAAATTGGCCGCTACATGGAAGAATATCTTGTCGTGGTAACAAAAAGTACTGTGCCAATCGGAACGGCGGTTAAAGTAAAAGCAGCTGTTCAGGAAGAACTTAATAAAAGGGGATCAAAACTTAAGTTTGATGTGGCCTCAAATCCTGAATTTCTGAAAGAAGGTGCTGCAATTGATGATTTTCTTAAACCCGACAGAATTGTAATTGGTATTGAATCTGAAGATGCAAGAAAGATTATGACCAGGTTGTACAAACCGTTTTTGTTGAATAACCATCCCATTATTTTTATGGATGTTCCTTCAGCTGAACTCACAAAATATGCTGCCAACTCAATGCTTGCAACAAAGATCAGCTTTATGAATGACATCGCAAACCTTTGCGAAATTGTGGGAGCCGACATAAATATGGTGCGTAAAGGTATTGGATCTGATTCCCGTATCGGACAGAAATTCATATATGCCGGTGCCGGATATGGAGGATCATGTTTTCCCAAAGATGTAAAAGCTCTTATTAAAACATCTGATGAAAACGGACATTCTCTTGAGATTCTTAAATCTGTTGAAGATGTAAATGACAGGCAGAAAAAAGTTCTTTTCAGAAAAATCAACGAATACTTTGAAGGAAAAGTAAAGGGCAAGAAAATTGCTATCTGGGGATTGTCATTCAAACCCAATACAGATGATATGCGCGAAGCTCCTGCTCTGGTTTTGATTGAGCAATTGCTTGAAGCCGGGGCCGAAGTAAAAGCATACGATCCTGTGGCCACCCATGAGTGCAAAAGAAGAATCGGCGAGGTTATTACCTATGGCAACGACCAGTATGAAATTCTTACCGATGCCGATGCACTGGTATTAATTACCGAATGGAATGAGTTCAGGGTTCCCAAATGGAGGATGATGGAAAAGCTGATGTCTCAAAAGGTGATTTTTGACGGACGAAACATCTATGATCCCGAAGAAATGCTGGAATGGGGATGGACTTATTATAGTATTGGAAGGAAGACTATCAGGTAGTTTCCATAATGCAAAATTCTACAATCTGCGGTTTAATCAGTTTTTTTATTAAATTTGAATCCTGATTAAACATTTGCAAATGAAAAAAATTCTGGTTACCGGCGGTGCCGGGTTTGTGGGCTCCCATCTGTGCGAGAGACTGCTTAACGAGGGCAATGAAGTTATTTGTCTGGATAACTATTTTACCGGATCAAAAAACAACATCGTTCACCTGCTGGATAATCCTTTTTTCGAATTGATCAGGCATGATATCACCATGCCTTTTTTTATTGAGGTTGACGAAATTTATAACCTTGCATGTCCCGCATCTCCCATACATTACCAGCATAATCCCATTAAAACTATCAAGACTTCGGTTATGGGGTCGATTAATATGCTGGGACTGGCTAAACGCATCGGAGCAAAAATTCTGCATGCATCTACCAGTGAGGTTTATGGCGATCCGGAACAGCATCCCCAAAAGGAATCCTACTGGGGAAATGTTAACCCCATCGGCACCAGATCGTGCTACGACGAGGGAAAACGTTGCGCTGAGTCTTTATTTGTGAATTATCACCTCCAAAATAAAGTCAGAATTAAGATTATAAGGATATTCAATACCTATGGTCCGCGCATGCACCCAAACGACGGTAGGGTTGTTTCAAATTTCATCGTTCAGGCACTTAAGGGTGAGGATATTACTATTTTCGGCGATGGAAAACAAACCCGAAGTTTTCAGTATGTGGATGACCTTGTTGAGGGAATGATAAGAATGATGAATACAGATGAGTCTTTTACAGGGCCTGTGAATATTGGAAACCCTGGTGAATTTACTATGATCGAACTGGCTGAAAAAGTATTAAAAACTACCGGATCAAAATCAAAACTTGTTTTTCTTCCTTTGCCTGCTGATGATCCAACCCAGCGCCAGCCCGATATTTCATTAGCTAAACAGATGCTTAATGGATGGGAACCAACCATTCCGCTTGAGGAAGGATTGGTTAAAACTGTACAGTATTTTAAAAATCTCTTAAACCTTTAAAAATGAAAGGAATTATTTTAGCCGGCGGAGCGGGCACCAGATTATATCCCATAACAATGGCGATTTCAAAACAAATTATTCCGGTTTATGACAAACCAATGATTTATTATCCTTTGTCGGTGCTTATGTTGGCCGGATTAAAAGAAGTACTTATTATTTCTACACCCAAGGATATTCATCTGTATGAAGATTTACTTAAGGATGGCTCACAACTGGGCATAAAAATTGAATATGCAATTCAACCTTCACCCGACGGTTTGGCGCAGGCATTTATCATTGGCGAGAAATTTTTAAATGGCGATACTGCCTGTCTTGTTTTGGGAGATAATATTTTTTACGGACGTGGTTTTGGTGGAATGATGCTTGAAGCTGCAAATATTCAAACCGGAGCCGTGGTTTTCGGGTATTATGTGAATGATCCTCAAAGATATGGTGTTGTTGAGTTTGATAAGGATCGTAAAGCAGTCAGTCTGGAAGAAAAACCACAAAACCCCAAATCAAACTATGCAGTTACCGGTTTGTATTTTTATGGAAACGATGTGGTTGAAAAAGCCAAATCACTGAAACCTTCAAAAAGAGGAGAACTTGAAATAACCGACCTTAACAGATTGTATCTGGATGAGGGTAGACTTACAGTAAAATTATTGGGAAGGGGCTTTGCCTGGCTCGATACCGGCACCCATGAAAGTTTGCTTCAGGCAGGAAATTTTATTGCCACTATTGAACAACGGCAGGGGCTTAAGGCTTCCTGTATTGAAGAAATTGCCTATAACAGAGGTTTTATCAATAAGGAACAGTTGTTGAAACTTGCTGAACCTTTGAAAAATAATCAGTATGGTGAATATTTGCTTAAAATTGCCAGAGAAGAAATAAATACTTTTGAATAATGAAGTTGATTAATACTGATATTAAAGATTTATTCATAATTGAACCAACAGTGTTCGAGGATGAAAGGGGTTATTTTTACGAAAGCTATAACCTTCAGGTTTTTAATAAGCACAACCTGAATTTTAACTTTGTGCAGGATAACCAATCACGGTCTTCCTTTGGAGTCGTAAGAGGACTGCATTTTCAGCTTGCACCTTATGCACAGACAAAACTGATCAGGGTTCTTGAAGGGAAAATTTTTGATGTGGCTGTTGATATCAGGAAAAATTCACCCACCTTCGGTAAATGGGCAGGGGTGGAGCTTTCGTCTGAAAACAAGAAACAACTTCTTGTCCCAAAGGGCTTTGCTCACGGCTTTTCAGTTTTGTCGCCTTCGGCTGTGGTTTTTTATAAATGTGATGAGTTTTATAACAAAGAATCGGAGGGTGGCATAATATATAATGATAAGAGCATAAATGTGGATTGGAAACTTGATCCCGAAAAGATGATTTTATCTGCCAAAGACAAAATACTTCCCGGACTAGATAAAGCCGAAATCAATTTTTAATCAAAGAAAATGAAAACTATACTGGTAACAGGATCGAAGGGGCAGCTTGGAAGTGAACTGCAGTATTTAAGTCCGGTATTTCCTCAATTCAGATTTGTTTTTACAGATGTTGATGAGCTTGATATTACGGATGAAAAAAAACTTGACAATTATTTATCATCAATTTGTCCGGATATTCTGATAAATTGTGCAGCCTACACCGCTGTTGATAAAGCTGAAAGTGATCAGGAAAATGCAAGAAGAATTAATGCGCTGGCTCCCGGTCTGATTGGTAAATTGGCGAAAAAACACAATTTCAGGGTTATCCATACTTCGACTGATTATGTTTTTGATGGCAGCTCATCAATCCCGCTTAAGGAAGATGATTTTACCAATCCTGTTTCAGTGTATGGGGTTACCAAACTTGATGGCGAAAAAGCACTTTTGGTTGAAAACCCTGATGCGATAATTATCCGGACTGCCTGGTTGTATTCGGTTTATGGGAATAATTTTGTTAAAACAATGATCCGACTTGGAAATGAGCGTGAGCAGTTGGGAGTTGTTTCTGATCAGGTGGGTTCGCCGACCAATGCTGAGGATCTTGCTTTGGCAATTTTACAGATTATTGAGTTTTCTTTCTTGCACAGATGGAATCCCGGAATCTATCATTATTCAAATGAAGGAGTTTGTTCCTGGTACGAATTTGCTCTTGAAATCCATCGAATGGCAGGTGTAAATTGTTTTGTAAAGCCTATTGCCACCTCAGAATATCCAACCGCTGCGAAAAGACCTGAATATAGTTTGTTGGATAAAACAAAGATTAAAAACACCTTCGGAATTGAAATATCCGGATGGAAAGAAAGTCTGGAAAAATGCATAAAAAGGATCGATCCTATCAGGTAATAATGTGTTTTTCGATTACCCTGTACAGATCGCCAGATTTAAATGGTTTTGAGATATAATCCGAAAAACCAAGATTCAAACAGTTTTCACGTTCACCAACCATTGCAAAGGCTGTATTTGCTATGACAGGTATAGTCGTATTTTTTTTCCTGATCAGTTTTATGGTTTCATATCCGTTTAAATCAGGCATTCTTAAGTCAAGCAACACTACATTGAAAGTTTGATAGTTAAGTATTTCAATGGCTTCTTGTCCGTTTTTGGCATGGAAAACATTTGCTTTGGTTTTTTCAAGTACTTCCTTGGCAAACAGAAAATTAAACTCTTCATCTTCAACAATAAGGATAGATCTCCCTTTCCAAAAAGGGATTTTTCCTGGTTGCTGAATCTCATTAACAGTATTTTCATTCACAGGTTTTCCTGGTCTGAATGTAATGGTGAACTCAGAACCTTTTTCGGGGATCGAAATGAGATCAATCTTCCCGCCCATGAGTTCAACCAGATTTTTACTGATTGGAAGTCCAAGTCCGGTTCCGGCATTTAATTCACCTGATTTATTCAGTTGTGCAAACCGTTCAAAAATAAAATTCTGCATTTCGGAGGGGATTCCGGAACCCGAATCTTTAACATATATTCTTACTTCATGGTTAAACTCATAATAACCGATTTCAATAAACCCGGAATCGGTGTATTTCAGCGAATTGTGAATAAGATTTGAAATAGCTTGTTTGAGTCTGTTGCGGTCAAGTTCGATAAATACCTGTTCTGATTCTTTTGGTAAATTCAGCCTGATTTCCACGCCGGATTTTTTGTATTTTGTTTCCTTTATTTTACTAAAATCATTAAACAATTGCTCAAGTAATTTTCCAACTTCAACGCTTTCTTTTATCAATATCAGTTCACCTGCTTCAATTTTTGAAATATCAATAATGTCATTGATGATGTTCATGAGGTGGTTGCCGTTCGACTGTATTATTTCAATGTATTTCTGGCGAGCAGATTCCGGGAGATCTGTTTCTTCAAGCAATTCAGAAAATCCGAGAATTGAATTCATGGGTGTTCTGATTTCATGGCTCATATTGGTAAGAAAGGCAGATTTAAGCTTGTCGGCCTTTTCAGCTTTTTCCTTGGCAAGGTTCAGCTCCCGGGTTCTTTTTGCAACAAGATTTTCAAGCTCATTCTTATGCTGTTTCAGTTCTTCATTGACCTGTATATAATTGTTGAGAATTTCTTTCACATCTTCCTGTAATACCCTTAAAGCACCAAATAAATCGGCGAAAGGATCATTTTCGGATATGTTCAGTTCAATTGGCTCGTAGGTTTCATCCCAGGTAACACGCATTATTATATTGAAAATCTGGTCAAGGTGATTATCCCTGTTTTCTTCAACTTCCTTTAATTTTTCGCGCAGGAAATGATTTTCTTCTTCCAGAGAAAAGCCTGTTTTTTCGGTAATATTTTCGGGTTCGCCCGGACTTTTATTTTCATGAATAAAATCCAGAGCATGTTTAATGCTTTTGACAAAAATAAGGTTTTGGTATTCGACAGGCCTCAGGGTACGCATTATTTTGGCAAAAAAGGCCAGAAAATAGGGGGGATTTACAATAAAAGTCTTATCAGGAATTTCATTGGGATTTTTCTGATAATACTGATCGAGAAATTTCTTACCGCTGCGGTCGATGGATGATACTCTGCTTACATCAATAATTTGGTACAATCTGAAATTGAGCATATTCATGTCGGCAAGAATTTTTTTTCTTACTTCCATTGTTTTGCTGATGTTTTCATTGGTTGCAGGGCCCGAAAAAAAGCTTAATGTGGTATTTCTTTCAAGCAGGCCGTATTTTACAGTAAATCCATCATGTTCGTTTTTCCAGCTCCATTCATCTTTGAATACAACTTTATATTCCTTTTCTTCAAGATTAATTTTCTCCTTTTTCTTTTCCCATTCCCTGTTAAAGGCAATTACGTATTCGGGAATCTGATTGGTTTTTTCTTTTACCTGATGGGTTTTTAATACATATTTCAAAGCTGACTCTTCGTCTTTATGTAACGAAATGTCAATATGAGGCAATAGGAGCTTTATGATCCTGGCATAGGCAGCCGTATAAATATTGGTGTTATAAGCAGCAACAGATCCCAGATTTTTATATGTTTTGAATTTTTTCAGTTGAAGACTTCGTGCGTAATATGATCCGCTTTTGAGTTTTTTCGCATCATAAATCAACGAATATTTTATTCCGGTTCCAGAGTCCAGTAGTTTTTGTCTGATTTTTTCACCGATTTCAAACTGGCGGTCTGCTGAAAGATCATCAACATATCCTTCTGACTCAACTTTAAAAATACCTTTTCCAAGGTAGAGGTATCTTACAAAATATCCCGTTTCGGGATTTTTATACTCAAGTTCTTCAACAGTCAACCCAAGTTCTTCAAGTGTTATATCATCTCTGGTCATTCAAAGGTAATTTGGCTTTTTCAAAGATAAAAAAAACCATTTTCAGAAGCGTATAACGAAAATGGTTTTTTATCAACGATATCAAAATATCATTCAATGATTGTCATTTCATTGATTAAATGCGTTGCTCCGGCAAATTTGTCAACGATAAACAGCACATATCTTATGTCGAGGGTGATATTTCTGCATTGGTCGGGATTGTACATTATGTCACTCATTGTACCTTCCCAGTTTCTGTCAAAATTAACACCGATTAGTTCGCCATTGGCATTAAGGACCGGACTGCCCGAATTACCGCCTGTGGTATGGTTTGATGCAGTGAAACATACGCGCATTTTACCTTCTTTGTCGGCATATCTGCCGTAATCTTTTGATTTGTAAAGTTCGCGCAGTTTGTCGGGTACATCATAATCGTAAATGAGTGGGTTGTCTTTTTCCATTATTCCCTCGAGGGTGGTAAAATGTTCATAGAATACTCCGTCGGTGGGAAAGTAATCATCAACTTTTCCGTATGCTATCCTCATTGTAAAATTTGCATCAGGATAAAATATTTTTTCGGTCTGCATCTCTTTCAATCCGGTAACATAAAGTCTGTAAAGCTTGTCAAGCCGGCTGTTGAGCATATCTATTTTAAGCATCAATTTGTTTCGGTATATCGAAACCAGATCATTGTACAAAATGTAGAAAGGATCGTTTTTAATAACTGAAATGGTTTTAAGGCTTGGTTTTTCAAAAAGCATATTGAATTTTTCCTCGGTTGTCAGATTGGATTTTTCAAAAATGTCGCTTACAAAAGCATCGATGTTTCCTTTGAATTTTGCGTCGATCTGACTAAATAATCCGGGTTGGAATTCAGCATCCACGCTGTCGCGATAAATTCTGACCATTGAAGTAAAAAGCTTTTTGCATGTTGGGGTATTAAAATCTTTGAAAAAGCCTGCAGCTTGCGCTTTATACTGTTCAGATTGTTTGATGAAAGCCTCTTTATCAGTAAAGCTTTCTATTTCTCTGAAATTTCCCGCAAACCTTACCATATCAAGGGATAAAAGGGCTTCTGAAAGGTAGTCGAGGGTCAGGCTGTATGGGGTCAATTCTTTGTAGATCTTCCCAAAATCAGTCAGCAACCGGCCGTATTTTTCATTTCTTTTTCTGTCGGCTTCAGCCCATTTCTGAAATTCCATTTCCAGTTGTTCTTTTTTTCTAATGGCATTTAGCTTTTTTAGTCCCTTATTTTCACCAATCCATTTTTTCCAGTAATTAGCAATTCCTGCATATTTGGAAGAATATTGAATTCTTACCTTATCGGAGGCGTCCATATCTGTTTTCATAATCTCAAGCAGTTTTGCCCGGATATTTATTTTATGCGGATTTGAATCGTCCATGATCATTTTTACGCCATGTGAAGTTAAATACTGCTCAGTGCTCCCTGGGTATCCGAATACCATGGTGAAATCACCTTTGTTTATGCCTTTCATTGAAATTGAAAGATGCTTTTTGGGTTTATAGGGAACATTGTCTTTTGAATAATCTGCAGGTTTGTTTTCTTTATTTGCATAAATCCTGAAAATTGAAAAGTCGCCGGTATGTCTGGGCCACATCCAGTTATCGGTATCTCCGCCGAATTTTCCGATGGAGGAGGGAGGGGCGCCAACAAGTCTAACATCCCTGTATTCTTCGTAAATGAACATGTAATATTCATTTCCGTAATAAAAAGGTTTTATGGAAACACGGTAATTGCTGCCATCTGAATTTTCATTTTGTATTTTGGTAATATTTTCTCCTATTTTCCTTTCGCGTACCGCTTCATCATCTTTTTCGGTGATTCCGTCAAGAACGTCTTTGGTAACATCTTCCATCCTGACAAGGAAAGTGACCGATAATCCGGGATTTGCCAATTCCTCATCCCGTGACATTGCCCAAAATCCATCGGTAAGATAATCATGTTCAAGAGAGCTGTGTGCCTGAATCCTTCCGTAACCGCAATGGTGGTTGGTAAGAATGAGTCCCTGATCCGAAATCAGTTCGCCGGTACATCCCCGACCGAAAATAACAATGGCATCTTTCAGACATGCCTGATTTACACTGTAAATATCTTCAGCGGTTAGCTTGAAACCTTTTTTCTGCATGTCTTCAATGGTGTATTTTTTCAGAAGCAAGGGAATCCACATTCCTTCATCAGCCCTGACTGCAGAATTAATAATAAGCAGAGAAACAATTGTAAAAATCTTTATTTTCATGTAAGTAAATTTTTAAAGGCTTAAAGGTACAAAAAAAGTCGTTTGATTAAAACTAAAACCGAACGAGATGAAAATTATTTTAACTGATTTTTTACCCCGGTTTGTGAAAGAAACACGCCTGCAATCACAACTGCTATGCCAATAAACTGATGCAATTCGAGTATTTCATCTAAAAGAAGATATGAAAAAACAGCAGCAAAAACCGGAATCATATTTGCAAATACATTGGCTTTTGTAATACCAAGGAACTTAATCCCGTTTGCATAAAATATAAATGCCAGGGCCGATGCAAGTATTGACAGCGCAATCATTGTAACTGCTATCTCAGTGTTTAACTTGACTGCCGACATATCCGGTATTCCGTGTATCAGAAAAACAGGCAAAAAATAAATGCATGCAAAAATATTTTGAACCGAGATGACTGTATATAAATTGTATTTGCCGGCAAGGTTGCGAAGGAAAAAATTATAAAAAATTGCGCAGATTACAGCTCCGGTCAATAGAAATAATCCTGCCGGCTCAATGGCCAGATTAAAGTTTTGGGTAACCACCACCAATATTACTCCTGAAAATGAAACTATAATTCCTAAGATATTGATAATTGAAAGTTTTTCTTTTAAAATCAGAAAGGCCGAAACAGGTGTGAGAAGCGGAATTGTTGCTATAATAACTGCAGCTGACGTAGGAGTGGCATTATCAATCCCATAACTTTCACACAAAAAATAACAAAACGGATCAAAGAAACCGAACATCATGAACAGCTTCAGATCTTTTTTTCTGACTTTTTCAAGTTTTCCTGTAATCAAAGCCAGTGATATCATGAAAGCAGTGGCAATGAATACCCTCACTGAAGCAATAGTTGCAGCAGAATAATAATCCAGAGCCACATCAACCCATATGTATGATAACCCCCAGATAAGCATCGCAAGCGAGGTTACCAGATAAATAAGCCAGATTTTATTTTGCATTGTTTAAATGGTGAAAGGATGTCTCAAAAGTACCAATTTGACAAAACCAATGAAAATTTGAAAAGGTTCTTTTGAAACATCCTCTGTTAATTAAATTATTGTTTCGTGGTAAACCACTCCGCGCTCTGCCAGTCCGGTTAGCAGAAACTTCACGCATTCAGGGTGTTTTCCAATAAATTCAGGAACCGAAATACCTTTGTGATTATATAAACCATTTATCACCATTCTAAGAGCCACGGTAGCGGTGTATCCTGTAGTGCGGGCCATGGAATGGATTCCGGTTTTTTCATCACGTTCATCAAAAAGGTCATAAATATACCTGACATTTTTACCGTCTTTTTTGCCTTCCACAATGACCTGCATCACAGTAATATCCGTTTCGTTGTTTTTCAACTCCCATTTTGGAAACATAAGTTTTGCAGTTAGGTCCATAGGTTTAACCTTTGTTCCTTTAACCTCGATTTCTTCCTGTGAGAAAAAGCCTGTTTCGCGCAGAATCCTCATTATTTCAATATGTCCCGGGTACCGTAGAGTTTTTTCCTTGATATTTGGGGCGTTAATGGTTGTGGCCAGACTTCTTATACCGTCTGAGTTAAATGCTTCAAGTGTGCCTATTTCAGGAAAATTAATAAGCTCAGGATCAGAGAGAGCGGGTTTAATAACAAGCTTTCCATTTTCTATATAGCGAGCGGGACGGGTATATTCTTCAATGACGTCAATGGGTGAAAAAACTGCTTTGTATTCGTACGGCCATTGTCTTACACGCGGCAATCCTCCAACATAGGTAAGAGCCGTTTCAGTTTCATCCAGAAGATGATGGGCATATCCGGTAAGTATGTTGCTCATTCCCGGTGCCACGCCGCAATCAACAATTGCAGTGACATTGTGTTTTTTTGCCAGGTCATCAAGAAGAAATGCATCTTCAGGAAAAAAAGCTATGTCAACCAGGTCTTTACCAGATTCTATTATGGTTTTAACAGTCTGAAACCCCATAAATCCCGGAACGGCATTAATAACATAATCACAATCTTTCACGAGTGATCTTACATTTTCAGGATCTGAAAGGTACTTTTGAATTGTAGTTATGGGAAAAGAGGATAATTTATCCAGATTTTTTTTGCTGATGTCAGCGCAAGTTACCTCGAATGTACTTTCTTTTGCAAGGTCAATGGCCATTGGTCCGCCGACCAATCCGGCACCTAATACTATTATTTTCATGTAATTGATTTTAAAATTAATAAATTGGCTTAAGCAAGCCAGAAAAACTGTAAAAATAAGGAAATGGGGTAAGAAAAAAGGATTATAACCCGTTAAATCTGTTCAGGTGGTCGATTAAAAAACTGATATTTAAAAATATTTTTATCATTTAAGGTTTTTTACAGCTTCATCAAGCTCTACGATGGATTGAAGGCAAATGCGTTCAAAATCGGCGACGTACATAATTATGGTTTCCAAATCGGTTTTTGCTTTTGCCCTTACTTCCATTTCTTTCAGTGCTTCAGAAAGGTAACTGATTCCCATAATGGCAACAGATGATTTTGCTTTATGGGCGATGGATGCCAAAGCTTCCCAATCGGTATCGTCAACCCCTTTTTTCATGATTTCGATGAATTCAGGAATCTGGGCTTTATAAATATTGATCATTTCAATAATAAGCTCGTTATTTTCACCTGACATGTTTTTCAGGTAGGTGAGGTCGATATGATGTGAAGTAGGCGTCATGACACAGTAACTAATTTTTGAATTTTTTCAATTAATTCATCAGGTTTAAACGGTTTTGAAACATAATCATTCATTCCGGCAGCAAAACATTTTTCTTTTTCACCTTTTATTGCTGCTGCTGTAAGTGCAATGATAGGAATATTTTTTTTATTTTCCTCGAAATTCTCACGAATAAATTTGGAAGCAGCATAGCCATCGAGGTTGGGCATGTGAATGTCCATGAGGATTATATTGTAATCATTTGCCCTGAATTTTTCAATAGCCTTGTTTCCATCCTCAGCCTGATCGACTATATATCCGCTTTTTTGCAATAAGGTAGTTGCCAGAAGCATATTTATGGCATTGTCTTCGACTACCAGAACTTTTATTTTTGAAGTAATGCTGTCTGGAAGTGTTCTGGTATTTTTTAATTCGGGTTTTTCTATATCAGTCCGTTCAACTTTTTTATAAGTGATATGAAATTTAAACTCACTCCCCGATCCCGGTTTACTGTTCACTGAAATTTGTCCGCCCTGCATCTCAACCAGCATTTTGGAAATAGTCAGTCCAAGTCCGGTGCCTCCATATTTTCTTGTTGTATCGCTGCTTGCCTGTGAAAAACTTGCAAAAATAACTTTCAGATGGTCTTCATTGATGCCAATTCCTGTATCCTTAACTTTAAAGAGCAGGGTTCCGGTTTCATGAGATTCACTAAGCAGTGAAACATCAAGTGAAACAAAACCTTTTTCTGTAAATTTAATGGCGTTGCCTATTAAATTGATGAGAATCTGATTCAGTCTGACATCATCTCCGCTGAGGTAAATGGGAACATTTGGATGAATATTGGTTTTAAGCTCAAGCGATTTTTCTTTGCTTTTAAGCTCAAACATGTTGGTAAGCTTTTCAATAAGCGTTTTAAGGTTGAAGTTAACCTCTTCAAAATCGAGTTTTCCTGCTTCAATTTTTGAAATATCCAGAATGTCATTAATAATTACCAACAGGTTATTTGCAGATATAGTGATGTTATCGAGGTATTTTTTCTGTTCTTCATTCATTGGGGTATCAAGCAGCAGATTTGCCATGCCCACAATGGCATTCATGGGTGTTCTGATTTCATGGCTCATGTTTGCCAAAAATTGCTCTTTAACCTTTGCAGAACTTTCGGCCTGGTCTTTGGCTAGTGTGAGAGCGATATTTTGTTGTTCGATCTGCGAAAGCATGTTATTAAAAGATTTAATCAACTGACCTACTTCATCGGCAGAGCTTACGGGAATCCGAATGGAATAATCTTTTTTAACAGAAATAAGTTTGGCGGTTTCAGCGAGTTTAAGGATGGGTCGGGAAATCAGACGCTGAAGATTTACCGATAAAAGGAATGCCACCACCAAAGCTGCAATAAAAATAATACCAAGGATTTTTAGAAAACTCATGGTTCTTTGGGTGTATTCTTTGAAATCGGCGGCCAGAATAATTTTTCCGACATATTCATTATCCCTGTCATAAATTGGTTTAACAACAAGATATTTATTGTTACTAAAGTATATGGTATCTTTTACATTTCCCGGAATTTTATCTATACGCAGGGTCGCATTTTCTTTAAAATATTGTACAAGTGTGTCGTTATTGATATTTAAAATTACCGCATGATGTATATGTTCATCGGCTTTTAAACTTTTTAATGTTTTATAAGCTTCCTCCTGATTAATGAAAATCAGGTTGCCGTCATTCATATCTCCAACAACCTTGGTGAGAATGGATAAGCTTCTTTCACTTTTTGTATGAAACTGTGATCTGTCAAAAAAGAAAAATATAACCATTGAAATAATAAGTGCTAATGAGCTTACCGATAAAATTATCAGCACCATTTTTGTTCTGATGGAGTTATTTCTAAAACTTAATTTCATCCTCGGTAACAATTTTTGCCAGGGCAAGCAATTTGGAACTGATCTTAATTTTTGCCTTGGTAGCCGCGTTATTATTTATTTCGAAACGGTATTTTGAATATTGGTGGGTGAAATTGATCATTCCGCCCGACTCACAGAACTCTGAGATATTATCCCCGACAGTCAGTACAGGTTGATCTTTTACTTTTTTGTATATCTCATTAAGTTCCTGTTTGTCAACTTTACCGATAAACAGAATCTGGCATTTTGAAATATCTTCGGGTTTTGAAAAGTTTTTAATAATGGGCATCCTGCCAAGAATTCTTTTGTTCAGCAGCATTTTCTTCAGGTAGGTGCTGATTTGCTCATTTTTATACACTCCGATAACAAAGGGAGATGACTCCGATGAAAAGGCTTCATCCGGCCAGGTTACAAATTTTGAAAAATTCACAATATAAGCGGCTTTCACTTCGTACTCATTATACTGGGTGTCCTGTGCCTGCATATTGTTGCAGCCGAACACCAGCAAGAAAAGACTCACTAATGCAAAAGAATTATATGTTGAAATATTCTTCAAATCCTATTCAATTTCAAAAATATTTATTACAGTTTTTCTGTGTTTTCCACGAGAAACTTCAGTTTCAGTTTTTCCGGATATTATCTCACCTTTTCCTTTAACAATAGCTTTTCTGGGAGTAATACCCTGTCCCGAAAAAATTTCAAATACTGCAGTTGCCCTTTGCTGTGAAAGAGTATTATTTTTTTCATCATCACCCTGATCATCGGTGAACCCGTAAATTTCGGCGCCCAGATTGTAATTTTTAAGCATGTCAGCCAACTGCTTAATGTCATTTATGTAATCTTCCTTAATATCAAATTTTCCGGTTTCGAAATAGATCACATAAGTTAACACCGTTTTTCTTCTATTCGGATCAGAATTCCTAAAGTCAGTATTCTCCTCGGCAATATTATTATTCAGCAACGATGTAATTAAGCTGTCAGTCTTTTCATTAGTAAGATCACTAAGGTTAAGAGGCGGATACTTGTCTTCATCTTTCATAATAATAGGAGGAAGCGTATAGACCGTATCTTTGCCGATTAAACAGGGAACAAGCTCTGTTTTATCTTCACTGAGACCATAGAAATAAATTCGACCTGATTTCTGACTGTAAATAGTGTTTTCATCCAGTTTTCGCAAGGCAGCCGAATCGGTAGTTTCTATGGCATTTTCAATCAGGTTGAGCAAACCGTCGTAATTTTTTTCCTTAGATATATCCTCAGGGTTCGATGTTTTATTAATCACCTGTGATGAAATTTTATCGATGTATTCCAATCCAAGAGAATCGGTAGTTACGATCAGTTCTTCGATCATTGACAATAATTCGGAATAATTATGCCGGGCAGAGTCGTTGCTGTTATCATAAATATCAAAAAAGCTGTTTGTAACAGTTATTTCTTCACCGATTACCTCACCAAGTGATTTTACCGGTTCAAGGTGGATGATCTGGAAAAGTTCGTAAAAATATGTTTGATTTGGTATATAAATATTTAAACGGTGAGGAAGATATCCTTCAGCCTCAATTACCATATCATAGTTTTTTCCGGGAGGAAAAATCATAAGGTATTTACCTGTTTCGGGATTGGGATTGTAAATGTATTTGACACGTTCATTACTTGTTTTATCAACAACCCTGATGTTCGCTTTAACAGGTTTCAAAGGATCTCCGGCCAGAATAGTGCCTTTAACAAGAGTAAGCGGAATTGAGTTTTGGAACGAAGCTTTATAAATATCATGATTGCCATAAAGGTTGTTATATGAAGAAGAAAAATAACCTATGCTTCCATCCACATTAAGGGTAAAGAAAATGTCATCACCGGTTGAATTTACTGGAAATCCCGCATTTTCGGGTGAAGCCCATACATCGTTTTTTGGATAAAATAAAGTTTTGAAAATATCATATCCTCCCATATTGTCATGTCCTTTTGAACTGAAATAGAGGGTTTGCTTGTCGGGATGAATGAATGGGGCAATGTCATCGGTTTCGGTATTAATAGTCGGACCAAGGTTTTTCGGTTCGCTCCAGTTACCATGTTCATCTTTTGTTATGGTATAAATATCATACCCTCCCAGTCCGCCCGGCCGGTCGCTGCTGAAATAAATATCCTGACCATCGGCTGTCATGCTCATGCTCAGTTCAGAGTAGGCAGAATTAATTTTATTATTAAACGGAACCATGTATTTGACTTCCCCGTTGATAATAATTCCGGTATAAAGGTCATCGTTTTCGCCATTTGAAACTTTAAGAAAGATATGGTCTCCATCAGGTGAAATTCCGGCAAGCGTCATTACACCTTCGAATTTATTTTCGGAGGAAAGTCTTATTTCCTGTGGATCAGAAAAACCTGATTCAGTAAGCCGGCTAAACATGATGGTTTCTTTTTTCTGGCTAAATGGTTTTTCATTTGCAGTTTTTCTGGTGAAATACATTACACTTTCGTCTGCAGAAACAAGCGGAAAAATATCAGAATCATCCGAATTGGCCAGACCGGGAATTTTTTCAATGATAACTTTAAGTGAATCGGCTGTCAGTCTTTTAGCAGTTTCACACACCCGAATCATTTTTTCAGCATACTCAATATTAATAATGTTTTTGTTTTTATCGGTAAATGATAAATATTTCCGATAGTTCTCAATGGATTTATCAAATTGATAATCCATATGGTATAAATCAGCCAGATCTTTAAAAACAAGAGAAGGAAACATGTCTGCCTTTTTAGAAACTGCATATTCCAGATAAGGTATGGCCTTAACTTTTTCGAAGTCGCTGTTGAGGTAACATGCTCCGATATAAAAATTGAGTTCGAAATCCTCTGATTTTGCTTTATAAAGGTTAAGAAACATTTCAAGAGCACGGTCATATTCCTTGTCATCGAAAAGTTTCCTGGCTTTTCCAAATGTGGGTTTGTCTTGACAGTAAGCATTTTGAGCTGTTCCTGAAATCAGAAAGACAAACAATGTTATATATACAATAATAAACCGCACTCAATCAAATTTGTTACAAAGTAAATAAAAAAATCAATATTTGTTAAGTTTACTCCAAAGATAACGAAAATTCATAATAAATCATGAAGTGTTGGTCAAAACCCCAATCTTAAGGCCTCAGTTATTTAAGGATTTCAAATAAAAAGTAACCTAACTATTTCTTTTTTAGAATAAAAATTATACTTTTGCAGTCCGAAATTTTAATTATCAATATAATGTCTAACTTAATAAATGGAATTAAATGACAGAAAAAGAAGAAAAAAAAGTGAAAAGCAAAGCCCCAAAGGCTGCTGAAAATGTTGAAGAAGTTGCTGGGGAAGTAGCCCAGGCTGATGCAACAGAAACTGAAGAGTCTGAAGAAATTGAAGAAGTTGAAGAACTTGAAGAAATTGAAGAAGACGAAGAAGAATTCGAAGAAGAAGTTGATGACGAGCCAAATCTGATTAAACTTAAAGCTTCCGAAAAACAGGAATTCAATTGGGAAACCATTGGCAAAAAGAATGAATTTTATACAGATGCCGAAAGATCCAAGCTTGAATCCCTTTACGACAAAACATTATCCACAATTAGTGAGAACGAAGTTATCGACGGTACAGTTGTGGCAGTATCAAAAAGAGAAGTAGTTGTTAACATCGGTTACAAATCCGAAGGTATTATTACCTTAAACGAATTCAGATATAATCCCGATATCAAACCCGGTGATATAGTTGAAGTATACGTTGAAAGTCAGGAAGATAAAACCGGACAACTTATATTATCTCATAAAAAAGCACGTTCACTCAGGTCTTGGGACAGGGTAAACGAAGCATTGGAAAAAGACGAAGTTATCAAAGGTTACATCAAGTGCAGAACCAAAGGTGGTATGATTGTGGAAGTTTTTGGAATTGAAGCATTTTTACCAGGTTCACAAATTGATGTAAAACCCATTCGCGATTACGATGTTTTTGTTGGAAAAACAATGGAATTTAAGGTTGTTAAAATCAACCATGAATTTAAAAACGTTGTTGTTTCACATAAAGCTCTTATTGAAGAAGAACTCGAGCAACAGAAAAAGGATATCATTGCCAAGCTTGAAAAAGGTCAGGTACTTGAAGGAACCGTTAAAAACATTACCTCATATGGTGTGTTTATTGACCTTGGAGGTGTTGATGGACTTATCCACATCACTGACCTTTCATGGGGAAGAATTTCGCATCCCGAAGAAATTGTACAGCTTGATCAGAAACTGAATGTTGTTATCCTTGATTTTGATGATGACAAAAAACGTATCGCTCTTGGTCTGAAACAACTCACTCCACATCCGTGGGATTCTTTGGATCAGGCACTGGTAGTAGGAGATAAAGTAAAAGGTAAGGTAGTGGTTATGGCTGACTATGGTGCTTTTGTTGAAATCGCAACCGGAGTTGAAGGTTTGATACACGTTTCAGAAATGTCATGGTCACAGCATCTTAGAAGCGCACAGGAATTTCTGAATGTAGGCGACGAAGTTGAAGCAGTTATTCTTACACTCGACCGCGAAGAAAGAAAAATGTCACTCGGCATTAAACAACTGAAACCGGATCCATGGGAAAACATTGACCAAAAATATTCACTCAATTCAAAACATACTGCCAAAGTAAGAAACTTTACAAACTTTGGTGTATTTGTTGAACTTGAAGAGGGTGTTGACGGGTTAATCCACATTTCAGATCTTTCATGGACCAAAAAAGTGAAACATCCTGCAGAATTTACCGCTATAGGTGAAAATATCCAGGTTGTTGTTCTTGAAATCGACAAAGATAACAGAAGATTAAGTTTGGGTCATAAACAGCTCGAGGAAAACCCATGGGATGTTTTTGAAACATTATTCAATGTTGATTCAATTCACGAAGGAACAATCATCGAAATGTCAGATAAAGGAGCAATCATTTCACTGCCTTATGGCGTTGAAGGATTTTCAACTCCAAAACATCTTGTTAAACAGGATGGCAATCAGGCTAAACTTGATGAAAAACTTGAATTTAAAGTGATCGAGTTTAATAAAGATGCTAAGAAAATCATCGTTTCTCACAGTAGGGTATTTGAAGATGTTCAGAGAGCTGAAGTTAATGCAGAAAAGAAAGCTAAGGATAAATCAACCAAAACTGCAATGAAAAACGTGAAAGAAAAGGTTGAAAAAACTACTTTAGGCGACGTTACTGACCTGGCAGCTTTAAAATCAGAGATGGAAAGATCTGAAAAAGAGGACGCTGAAAATAAATAACATACTTTTTTAAAAATAATTCCCGAATGTTTCGGGAATTATTTTTATTTTTATACTTTTATTGTTATGGATTTTAAGATAACTAAGAAAGACAATTATACTTTAGTTCAAGTAGTTGTCGACAAACTGGACACCCATATTGCTCCGACTCTTAAGTCGGAACTGGTGTTAATTTCGGGTAACGGTGAAAAAAACATTATTCTTGATCTGAGTAATTGCAGGTATTGTGATTCATCAGGACTGAGTTCTATCCTGGTGGCTAACCGACTCTGTAAAAACGCCAATGGTGTTTTTGTTCTGACTGGTTTACAGACTGCAGTAGAAAGACTTATTACTATTTCACAACTCGACACTGTTCTTAACATCACTGATACAGTTGATAAAGCTGCCAGTTTTGTGATAAAACAAACCGAGAAGGAATAGTAACCAAAAGATAATGTCTTTTTCTTTAACAATTTTGGGAAGTAGCTCTGCTTTACCTACTTCCTCAAGGTTTCCTACAGCTCAGGTACTCAACGTACATGAGCGTTTTTTTTTAATTGATTGTGGAGAAGGAACCCAGATACAACTGAGAAAATTTAAAATCCCATTCAACAAAATTGATAACGTATTTATTTCACACCTTCATGGCGACCATTATTTCGGTCTGTTTGGCCTGATATCTTCTTTCAGTTTGCTGGGCCGCAAAAACACCTTGAATATCTACGGCCCGCCCGGATTGCAAAAAATCCTTGATTTTAATTCAGGATTGTATGATGAACCATTAAATTACTCAATACGGTTCATTCCACTTAAAGCTAAAGGTGTTAATTTAATTTATAATGATAAACATCTGAATATATTCAGTCTGCCACTAAAACATCGGATAGTAACCAGTGGTTTCATATTTAAAGAAAATATGGGACTTTATAAATTAAGAAAAGAAGCAATTGATGAATTTCAGCTTACGGTAAATGATATTAGAAAAATAAAAACCGGCGAAGACTTTATTGATGCCGACGGTTATCATATTCCCAATTACAAACTTACAATTCCTCCTGATAAACCCAGATCCTATGCCTATTGCTCGGATACCATGTACTCTGAAAGTATTGCAAAGCACATCAACGGTGTGGATCTGCTCTATCATGAAGCCACCTTTCTCGAAGAAATGAAAGAGCGAGCATGGGAGACAGGACATTCAACAGCCATACAGGCAGCCAGATTAGCAAAAAAAGCTAATGCTGGAAAACTTATGTTAGGCCATTTTTCTGCCAGATATAAAACTTATGATGCCTTTTTATCTGAAGCTAAAAGCGAATTTGAAGATGTTATTATTGCAGAGGATGGCATGACTTTGAATATCTGATTCATCCGGAGTTGTTTATCCGGCTGTTAGCACAAAAAGAAAAAGGAAGCCGGAGAGACTTCCCTTTTTCTAACCTAAAAACTATGAAAACTATGAAAAAATTACTAATTGATTCTTTTTGATGAATGTTAATAATTTTTGTGTAAAGGTATATCTTTGTGTGGCTAAAACCAAATATTTTATCAAAAAAAAAATGTTTTTTTTTCATTTTTTTTGGGATCTTAGTATTGATGCGGTATTCGTGAAGAAGATTTTTTTATGAATTTACACTAAAACACACTTTTCTTTGACAAACGTTGAATTTTGATGACGAATGTTTGTTTTTTGTATGTAAAAAAATATTTGACTTATTGCATTAATCAGGTTATTTCGTTTACTGCAGGAGTCTTTTTTTTAAAAGTTGTCTTTTAAATAACTATTGGCTTATTTTGTATTAATTTATTTTTTGAACAGGAATTAAAGAAATGAAAAGCGCAGGCTTACCAGCTGGTCGAAATATCATCCTAGGAATTTCATCATTCCTGCTGTTTGTTTCATATGTGCCTCCTTTTTTTACTACTGGTGATAATAATTATGGACAAAAGCTGACTTTCAGTGAAAGCCATATTGAAGTTGAGTTTCCTGATATTCAGGTTAAAGTCGGGACTTATCTTGGAAATGAAACCCGTAATTTTTATGGTTATAATCCTCCGCTTAAATTGGATATTATCTGGAAACATTTCCTCGGTTCGGGCAAAACAGTTGTAACCGAGGAGGAGGGAACTGAAATATGGTATGGAGCAGGATGGACTGGTCAGCCACTTATTATCAGAGAAAAGGATAAGGATTTTCTTCTCATTGGCGCTTTCGATTATAACCTGAAGAAAATTGATGTTGCAACAGGTAAGCTTGTCTGGCAATACAGATATGATGATATCATTAAAGGTACCGGCACATTCTGTGTAAATCAGGAGTCAACCGATCCTGAAAAAAAATATTATATTATTCAGGGCAGTCGAAAAGGATACGAAAACCCGCAAAGCCCTGACAGTATTTCTAGCTTTAGGGCCGTTTCATACCTGTCTGGAAAGGAACTGTGGAGAATGAGAATAAAAAAAACCGATTCATATTCGAGGGATGTGGATGGCTCAACTCTTGTTATTAATGATACTGCCTATATCGGACTTGAAAACGGGTTGTTAATGGTTTTTGATGCTAATAATGGCTATGAAAGTGAAGGAATAAAAAGACCAGAAGTAATCAGCCAGCATCCATTGTATTCTGATCTCGACAGAGCCAGACATGGAGGCAACCTCGTGACTGAGTCGTCTCCATGCCGTATCGGCAATCATATATATATTACTTCCGGATCGGGACATGTTTATGGGTACAACCTGAATTCGGGAAAGATCGACTGGGATTTTTTGACCGGTTCAGACATGGATGGCTCTCCCGTGGCTACATCAGATAGTTGCTTAATTGTAACGATTGAGAAACAATACATCTCCGGACAGGGAGGTGTCATGAAGCTTGATCCCTCAAAAGAACCTGATGATGCAGTCGTCTGGTTTTTTCCAACCGGTGATGTGGAGTTTGCTGATTGGGAGGGGGGAGTCATTGGAAGTGCTTCTGTCATTGATTTGTATGCGCCTGAAAAGTCGGTATGTGCTTTTAATGCCATTGATGGCTATATGTATGTGGTTGATCATAAGAAAACTGATAAAGTAAATTTGGTTGCCGGACCAGATGGCAAAACTATGTTTCCCAAACCCAAACTTTTGTTTAAATACAAAACAGGCCCTTCTATCTCAACCCCTTTGGTTTTTAAAGATGTAATTGTTTCAGCTGGTTATTCGGGCGTGTATCTTTTCAATTTTAATGACTCACTGAGATTTACCCTGCTTGATTTTTTTGAAGGCATTTTTGAAGCTACCCCGGTTGCTAATGATGGTAAAATATTTATTGCTTCACGCGATGGATTCCTTTATAGTTTGGGAGATACTTTATCAACTGATGCTTGTGATGGAGACATTGTCCTGACTAATTTATCAGAAGAAAAGAGAAAAATTAAGATTGATTTTGAAATTTTTCAAAAGGGATTTACTAAAGTTTCAGATTTTTTGGAAATTGCCAGCAATAAACTGAATAACATACTAAAAACTGAAAAAGGCAATGTTAAAATTCAATCTGAATTATTGATTGCTGAAACAGCTGAAAGAGGTGTTTCCGGAAACATTGCCATGAAACTAAGTAAAAAGTATTCTGGTTTATTAATTGCTTCATTGTCAGAAAATGCCGTTAATTATGAAGGCAGCCATCAACAGCAATCAGAAATACCAAATACTATTGCTGCAATTGAAGAAAAGCAGGTTTCGGAAAAAACCAAAGATAATATATACAGATTGCCTGATATGATACATACATGGGTCACCTGTAATATTTCAGCAAAAGCAAATAAAAAGTGGCTTTTGGCTGGTTTAAGAACAACAGCAATAAGTAAAACCAAAAAGCAAATCATTCCTGATTATTTTGATAATACCGTTTCAGTTTCATCAGGGCCATACCATATAATAGCTGGCAGTTTTTCAATAAAGGAAAACGCTGAGAGATATTACAATAAGCTGAATGCAAAGGGTTACCATACAAGTATTCTGGGGCCAACAAAGGGATTTTACTATATTCCGTTGTATTCTTTCTCAACACGTGAAGAGGCTGATAGTGTGCTTAGAAAAGTGGCTACAGGAGAGTTTAAAGATGTTTGGATTATGAAATTTTAAACCCATGAAGTGTTTTTACTCATATTTTTATACTTTTACCATAAATAAATTGAACAATGAAATACTTATATGTTTTAGCAATATCGGCAATAATGTTTTCATGCCAGGAAAGCAAGGATGAAAATGGAAAGTCCGACAATAATAAAAATGATAGTCTGTCAGATAATGAAAATGTAGTTTATGCTACTGTTGATGAAAGACTAAATAAAGATGAAGTAATTATTAGCATCAGGACTGTCTTTGAAGAAATCAATAAATCAGAATCTGCACTAAAAAAGGAAACTTTTGAATCATATCTGCCATCCAGCGAGGGAGGAGAAATTGATTATTTTACTGATAAAAGTGGAAATATAGTGAAGATACATCATAAAGTTTATGGCGAAGGTGGCCATTTTGAAGAAGAGTATTATTTCAATGAAAACGAGCTGATCTTCATGTTTACACGAGATTTTACCTACAATGCACCTTATTTTGTGGATGAAAAGATGGCGGAGGAAAATGGTACCGAGGCCTATGATTCGTCAAAGGATAAAATAGTCCAGAACCGATATTATTTTTACGATGGCAAATTGTATTTCTGGCTTGATAACGACCGTAAGGAAATCAGCATCGAAAATGAAGAATTTGCATCAGCACAGGAAGCAGCATATATTTCGGTGGATGAGATGAAGGAGTATTATAAATCAGTTAAGAGCAAGTAACTGATGGTTCACAATAGGTTTGCAATATATTTCAGTTAATACCGTTTGTACATTAAAAAATATTTATATGAGTTTTTTACCGAATACAAAACAAATATTATTACCGGTTGTTTTTGTTTTATTATCTTTTTCAGTTTTTTCCCAGAATAAGTACAAAGAAAGAGGGGATGAGGCGTTTAGCGAAGGTGAATTCTTCAAAGCCATAGAATTATATGATGAAGCAGTGAAAAAGTCTACCAATAATCCTGAGAAAGCTGAAATATTATTTAAAACTGCCGAATGCTACAGAATTATTAACAATCCTAATAAGGCAGAAAGCTTTTACAGAAAAGCGATCATGAAGGGCTATGCAGATCCTGTTGCTGTATTGTATTTTGCTGATGCGCTGAAAATTAATCAGAAATACGAGGAGGCAATTCCTGAATATCAGAAATACAGAACATTGGTGCCCAAAGATCCCAGAGGTGAAACAGGAGAAAAATCCTGTGAGCTTGCAGCAAAATGGGTCGAGCTGCCAACCCGTTACGAGATATTAAACCAAAAGGAATTCAATTCAAAACAGCTTGATTTTTCGCCTTCATTCGCAGATCAGGATTATAAAACAATTTATTTTACTTCGAGCAGACAGGCAAAGCCATCAACAAAGATTAATCCCATTTCGGGTGAATATTTTTCTGATATTTTCATGAGCCAGTTCACAAAAAAGCTTGCATGGTCAATTCCCGAGCCTCTAAACGATACAATAAACAGCGATTATGATGAAGCTTCTCCAACCTTGTCTTCTGATGGAACAGAGCTGTTCTTTAACCGCTGTGTAAATAAAAAGAATGAAACCAATGCTTGTCAGGTATACCAGTCTGTGAGACAAGCTGGAAGCGATTGGGAAACTACCCAGTTGGTTGAAATATTCGGCGACACAATCAGTGCCTATCATCCTTCATTGTCGGCCGATGGAACCCAGTTATTCTTTTCTTCAAACAAGATAACCGGACAGGGTGGTTATGATATATGGATGATCGAAAGGTCGGGCAAAGGTGCCCCATGGACAAAGCCTGTTAACATGGGAAAGGAAATCAATACACCCGGAAATGAAATGTTCCCTTTTATTCGTGAAGACGGCGCACTGTATTTTGCTTCTAATACCCATCTTGGAATGGGTGGTTTGGATATTTTCAGAGCAGAAAAACAGATTGATGGCAAATGGAAGGTTGAAAATATGAAATACCCGGTCAATTCATCTTCAGATGATTTCGGAATTATTTTTATGGGCAGGGATGAAAAGGGATATTTTTCATCTTCTCGCAGAATCACAGGATCAAAAGGCGGTGATGATATATATTTCTTTGAACTTCCTCCTCTTGAATTTTCATTGCAGGGGAAAGTGAAAGATGCAACCACAGATGATCCTATTGCCGGAGCAAAAATTAAGATTTTTGGTTCTGATGGTTCAGATATTGAAATCTCCACCATCGAAGACGGTACTTTTAAATATAATTTGCAGAAAAATACAGACTATGTTTTTGTGGTTTCAAAGGATGGTTATCTGAAGGGAAAAGGAAAAGCTTCTACTTCTGATCTGGCCGACAGTTATGCTTTTATGAATGACGTCACACTGGCTCCACTTGCTAAATCGATTGATCTGCCCAACATTTATTATGACTTTGGAGATTTTACACTCAGGGAAGAGTCAAAGGTTGAACTCGATAAATTGGTTAAAACACTCGTTTCAAATCCCAATATTACAATAGAAATTGGTTCTCATACCGATATGGTTGGTTCTGATGCCGACAACCTTGTTCTGTCTCAAAAAAGAGCACAATCAGTTGTTGAATACCTTATTTCAAAAGGAATTGAAAAGGAACGACTTACTGCAAAAGGATATGGCGAATCGGTGCCCAAAGCCATTACAAAGAAAATTGCAGCCGGGTCGATTTTTGAAGAAGGTGTTGTTCTGACACCTGAATTTATTAAAGGACTAGACAACGATGAAGAAAAAGAGGCCGCAAACCAGATAAACAGACGAACCGACTTCAGAGTTCTTAGAACTGATTATATTTCAAAAATGTTTTGACAGGCAGGCATAGTTTTTGTATCTTTACAAAAAAGTAAATGATGAAAATTCTGTTTTTGATATTAGCTTTTATTTTTTCTGTTGGTCTGTTTGCTCAGCCTGGCAGTGATTCTCTGAGAATTGAATCCAATAGAATTGGCTCCGGGATAACTGTCGGAACCTCATTTATTTCTGCCGGAAACGGAAAAACAATGTATTGCAGTTACTTTGCACCCCATGTAGAATATGACCTCACTTCAAGATTCAGAATAAATGTTGGGGGGATGTTGGTAAATACAAATCTGTTTGGCGTTCAACCCGATGAAACAAGTTCATCAGGTTATGCTGTTTCCAATGGAGCATTCAGTACTTTTTTATATTTGAGCGGTTCTTATGAGCTGAGTTCTAAGCTTGTTGTATCAGGAACTGTGTTTAAATCTGTAAGGAGCAACTCATATTCTTCCAATTCACCTGTGCTTGATATTTATGAGCTCGGACTGGAATATAAGTTTAATGATAATTTTAGTGTGGGTATTGAAATGAAATACATCAATTCTAATATGCCAATTGGAATGTTTTCAAATCCTTATGCGCCACAGGGCTCCTTCTTAATGCCTTCAATGAGGTAATTCCCATGAAAATTTTATTTATAACATTGTTTTTGGCCGTTTCTATTAGTGGCTTTTCCTGTTATCAGACTTACCAATGCAGATTATTTCCTGTAGGTTACGTAAAGGCCGAAATGTATTTTATGCAGGTCGAACTGGTAAGGCAAGCAGAAAACAAGAACCTCTGGAAGGGTGTTAAATGCATTCTCAAGTATGACGGGACTGATTATGTAATGGTTGGGTCAAAGGATTCGGTTTCTGTTTCAGGAGATAATTACACCACCGATATTGAGAAACAATATCATCTTGCTAAAAAATCTCTGGATTCAATATCCGGTATACAGTTTTATGAAAGTGTTTCAGTTAAATATGTCTTTCATAAAGAAAAATCTGAATCAGTATCAATAAAAAGAGACTCAGAAACTCAGTTTTCACTAAACGAAGGCAGTAAATCATTTCCTGTTAAACTACCTGACAATACGGAAGCTTCACGGCAATTGGTATTTGTAGGGGGATGGAGTGAACCGTTCAGGATTAACTCTGTCAGGTCGTTGAGCAGCGAGAATGTAAAGTGGAAAATTGTAAATGTGGGAACAGGAGAAGTTGAAAGCACCGATATGAAAGATCAGATGAAAAAACTCCTGCAATTCAGGAATGAAATAATTTGCCCCGAATTGGTATTATATCATGGCTTTTGCATTGATGTCATCATTCCTTCTGAATAGCTTTATTTAAATGTGGAAAAAGTTCTGTTTTCTTCCTCAGGAATGTTTTCGCCATCTCTTATTGCGTAATTTAAACTATCGCTGTTAAATTTGTTTTCACCAAACCTTTCCCTGACCATTCCGGATGTCCTGTACATGAATACGCCAATTATCAACAAGAACAAAACCGCAATCATCATGTCAATATATCTTCTTGTTCTCATAAATCGTCATTTTATTAAATATACGCAGACTAAATAAAAATAGATTCAAAAATACAATAAAAAACAGATAAAAAGATATTATTATCTGAAAATATTTGTGTTACAGTATTATTAATGTCAACTGATGATACAACTTGTCCAGTTGGCATATTCAGAAAAGACATAAATAATACGGTAGATTGTGTGGCTGCATCCATTGGATATCAAACAGAAATTATTAAATTTGCGGACCAGAATCGGGATGTAGCGCAGCCAGGTTAGCGCGCCACGTTCGGGACGTGGAGGCCGAGAGTTCGAATCTCTCCATCCCGACAATGAATTGATACAAAGAAAACTGCTTTAGCAGTTTTTTTTGTTTTTACCAGTTATTCATGAAAGCAAAGCTTTCAAATGAATAACTGGTAAAAACAAAAAATGCCCCCAAGGGCATTCTTTGTATCAATTCATTGAAACAACCCCCAATGAGATCACTGGAAGTAATCTCTGCTTTCAAATGAATAACTGGTAAAAAAAAAATTGCCCCCCAAGGGCATTCTTTGTATCAATTCATTGAATCACCCCCCAATGAGATCACTGCAAGTAATCTCCGCTTTCAAATGAATAACTGGTAAAAACAATAAATGCCCATTTCCTGCATGCAATTAAACAAAACAAAAACATTCAACGGTAAAAAAAACATTGTCATCCGGTTCAATTGTGTTTTTATACAATTCAACCCACAGATTAAGCAATTCCTTTTTTTTCTCTTTATTTCTATTGGCCTAAGAACCAAATTTGCAGAAAAACAACAACATGAAAAAGATATTTTATTTTCTGCTTATTATTATTTCTGCCAACATTCAATCGCAGGAACTTTCACAAACTATCCGGGGAAAGATATCTGATAAATATTCAGGGATGCCACTGCCAGGAGCCAATATTGTAATATTAAACTCAGATCCGATAAAAGGAACCACCTCCGATATGGATGGAAAGTTTCGTCTCGATAAAGTACCTGTAGGCAGGGTGTCAATTCAAATTACCACCCTGGGATACAAAACAATAACTTTCGGTGATCTCATATTAAGCTCAGCCAAAGAACTTGTTATTGATTTGGAAATGGAGGAAAAATACACCGAGCTGAATACAGTGGTTGTGAAAGCACAAAAGGACAAAAGGGAATCGATTAACAAAATGACGACACTTTCTGCACGTACATTTACTGTTGAGGAAACACAAAGATTTGCCGGGGGCGGGGATGATCCGGCCCGACTTGCTTCAGGGTATGCAGGTGTTGCAACAGGTTTGCAAAGCAATGGAATTGTAATCAGGGGAAATGCACCAAAAGGTTTGCTTTGGCTTATTGAAGGTGTGGAAATTTCAAACCCCAATCATTTTGCGAATCTGGCTACACTTGGGGGTGGAGGAATGACAGCGCTTTCGGCTCAGATGATGTCAAATTCTGGATTTCTTACCGGGGCTTTTCCTGCTGAATATGGAAATGCCATTTCGGGTGTTTTCGATCTTAAAATGCGTACCGGAAACGATGAAAAACGGGAACATGCTTTTCTTATTGGTTCAAATGGCATAGATTTTTCATCTGAAGGACCTTTTATAAAAGGAAAAAAATCATCCTATCTTTTTAATTACAGATATTCCACGCTGGCCCTGATTCAGCCCATATTACCCGAGGAGGCCGGAATAATTAAATACCAGGACCTTTCTTTAAAATTGAACTTTCCGGTAAAAGGAGCAGGGGTTTTTAGTTTTTGGGGATTGGGTGCCACCGATAACCAGATCCACAAAGCCAAGGAAGATTCCCTTGACTGGTTGATTCCATCTGATAATAATGAAAATAAGTATAATCTGGGATTTGGAGCTTCGGGCGTTAGCCATAAAATAATTCTTTCCAAAAATTCAAACCTTGCTACCACTCTGGCTTTATCCGGAAATCTTATGAATGTTACCGAAAAGGAATATGATAACGGAAAACTGGCCCCTGTTCAGAAATTATTAAATAACGCCTGGAATTATACTTTCAATTCGGTTTTCAATCACAGATTTTCTCCCACACACAATTTCAGAGCCGGGTTTTCAGCAACTGATATGTGTTACGACATTGATATATCAAGCAGGCAAAATCCTGAGGAGGACTTCCTTACAAACTATATTTCTGAAGAAGGCTCAGCAATGTTGTACAGAACATACTACCAGTCAACGGTAAATATATCAGACAAAATTTGTCTTAATCCGGGAGTCAGTTTTATGTATTTTGCCTTGAACGAAAATTACTCCGTCGAACCGCGGTTGGGAATCAAATGGAATTTTCTTCCATCTCACTCATTGAGTTTTGCATATGGTAAACACAGTCGTTTGGAACCAATAAATTACTATCTGGCTGAAAAGGCAGAAGCCGAAATAATTACCAAACCAAATATAAACCTTGAATTTTCAAAGGCACATCATTTTGTTCTGAGCTACGAAAAGCAAATTGGTGAGTTTACAAGAATAATGGTTGAACCTTATTTTCAATTGTTATTTGATATTCCGGTTGTCGAAAACTCATGGTTTTCAATGCTTAACCTTGAAATTGATTGGTATTTTAATGAGTCGCTGGTGAATGAAGGTACCGGTAGAAATATGGGAATAGATTTAACTTATGAAAGGTTTTTACAAAAGGGACTCTATTATCTTGCAACCATTTCATTATTCGACTCAAGATATAAAGGAGGTGATGGAATAGTTAGAAACACCAGATTTAATAAGAACTATGTAGTTAATTTCCTTGCGGGAAAAGAATGGAAAACAGGAAAATCTGAAAACAACCTTTTTAGTATTAACGGAAAAATAAGTATATATGGAGGTGACCGTTTACATCCTGTTGATGAAGAAGCTACTTTTCTTTCACAGGAGATGGTTTATGATTATTCCAGAGCATTTAAAGATTCTGAAGAAAGTGCACAGATACTCAGTTTTAGCATAAATTACCGGATTAATAAAAAGAAACATTCTTCATTCTGGTCAATTCACCTGATCAATGCTCTGCAGGAAAATGAATTTGAAGGTTATACCTTCAATAAGGAAAAACAAAGGATTGAAAAAAATGAAGATCCGTTTTTCATTCCTTACCTGAGCTATAAAATCATGTTTTAATACAAAAACCTTATATTTGTAAGATGATGAATAAATTGATAAATAAGTATCTGGTCAGAATATTATTTGCTGTTATTCTAAGCTTTATGATCAAAATTTATGATCATTCATTTGCCGGAAGGTATCTGATTTTTGATCAAAGGGCCATAGTGTTTATTTTATTTATGGTTTTGTTTGTTCTGGTAGTCTGGGAAATAAGCGATTTAATTTTCAGGATTTCAAATGAAAAGTGGCTAAAGAGCTCCGGAACAAACCGGAAATTTATTTATCTGTTTATTATTTTTCTGATTTACGGGGTTTTTGTCACAATTGCTTTTAGTGTGTCTTACGCAGTTATGGATGAAATTCTGTTTGATCTGGAGCATTATCCTGGCAGTTATTTTGATCTGGATGCCAACATAGGTATGTATTTTGGTTATCTGGCCTTTTTGCTTTTCAAAGGCCAGATTTATGTATTCAATACTCTAAAGGAAAATGAGGTAAAAAATATTCAGTTGATGAAAGAAAACTATCAGGCCAAATTTGAAGCGCTCAAAAATCAAATCGATCCGCATTTTTTCTTCAACAGCTTAAGTGTTTTGTCAGGACTTGTTCATCAGGACGCTGAAAAATCGGAGGAGTATATCAATCAGCTTTCAAAATTATACAGGTACATTCTTGATAACAGGGATAAAATGCTTGTGGAAATCGAAAAAGAATTGGAATTTCTGGAGTCCTATATGTATCTGCTTAAAGTAAGGCACGGAAGCAATGTTGTTTTTGATTACGAAAAAATCGAAATTAGAAATGCTTTTCTGCCTCCCAATTCGCTTCAGATTCCAGTGGAAAATGCCATTAAACACAATATTGCCACTACAGAGGAGCCATTGCTGATAAAAATTCGCTTTTCACCCGGATATATTATCATAGAAAACAGGATTAACCTTCGGAATCAGGGGCAACGAACAACCGGACTTGGTTTAGGTAATATTTCGAAAAGATATGAACTGATTGGTAAAGGCAAAGTTGTTATTTCAGATGAAAATGGTGTTTTTATTGTCAAAATGCCGATAATTTAATTTTCAAACAATGAGAGTTCTGATATTCGAAGATGAAAAAATTAATGCAGACCACTTGCAGGATCTGGTTAAAAGATATGACGGGGATATTGAAATTGCCGGAGTTTTGGAATCTATTAAGGCCGGACTGATTTGGTTTGAAAGCAATAAATTGCCCGATCTTATTTTTATGGATATACATCTGGCTGACGGATTGTGTTTTGAAATTTTTGAAACAAGAAATATTGAGGTGCCGGTCATATTTACAACAGCCTACGATGAATATTCTCTTCAGGCATTTAAGGTCAACAGCATTGATTATCTTCTGAAACCAATTAATTTTTCTGACCTGAAATCTGCCCTTGATAAATTCATCAAACATCAAATGCGGCAGTTTTCTGAGTTGCAGAGCCTACTGATGAAACAAATTCAGGGGAATTATAAAAAAAGGTTTTTAGTGAAAATCGGGGAACAATATAAAAATATTGCAATTGATGAAATTTCTTTTTTGATTTCTGAAGAAGGTCTGGTATTTGCTGTTCTGAATAACGGTTCAAGATACCCACTGGATTTTTCGCTTGATCAGCTTGAAAGGATGACCGATCCGGCAAGGTTTTTCAGGGTAAACAGAAAGATTATTGTCAGCCATATCTCGGTAAAAAAAATACATACTTATTTTAACAGCCGCTTGAAGCTTGAATTGCAACCTTCTGCTGAGGTTGAAGTAATTGTCAGCAGGGAAAGGGTTGCTGATTTTAAAAACTGGCTTGAAGGATAAAAAAAAGAGCCCCATATGGGGCTCCTGCTTTAAGCGTAAAGGGTTTAAATCAGAAAATGATATCTTACTTAACCATAAATGCTCTTACCGAATTTCCCAGTGAGGTACGTACATTTAAAAAGTACTTGCCAGCACTCAGTTCTTCAGCTTTAAGATTAATTGTATGTTTTCCTTTGGTATAAGTTCCTTTTGAAACACTGGAGATGGCTTTTCCTGTGATGTCAACAATAGTTAAATCCACTTCGGATGCTTCTGCAAGTGTAATATTGAAATTGATTTCATCAGACACCGGATTTGGGAAAATTGTTGAAACACTCAGTTTGTCGGTAACCGGACTAACTTCATAAATTCCGGTTGGATTGTCGTTAATAAAAGCCATATAAACATTTACAAGTCCATCGTTTCCACGGCCATCGCACCAAACCGGAATGGTATAACCCGAGCTGGCAAGAACCTGAGTATATTCACCAATCCCGAAGTTTGAATTCTGACTGCCTATTGTTGAAAAATCAGTGGGTACCGAGGATGCCTGATAGTTGGTCCCAAAGCTTGACCCAAAGTTTGATGAGGTTGCGTAATAGTAATGTGTGATCAGGTTGTTGGTGGGGTCGTCGCGGCGGTCATACCATGATACTTTTATGTCACCATTTGGTTTTACAAAAATGCTTGAATAGTAGTTATGAGCTTCTGTAGTAAAGGGGTCGCTGTTTACCCTCAGTGGAAATGACCAGGATGCTCCGTTATCCGATGATTTGGAGAAGAAAATTTCAGCTCCATGTCCGGCATCAGTCAAAGCACCAAAAGCAGTCCAGGTAACATAAAGATTCCCGCCTACAGGGTCGCCCGACATATATGGGCAAGGATACAGGCGGTTGGTGTCAATGCCCGGAATTTCGTGCTGTGGTTCAATTCCGAGTATCGGAAGGTTCAGACAAACATCCGAAATCAGGTTTGGTTCCGAAAAAGTGAGTCCGCCATCAGTTGAAACAGAATGCCACAGTCCCAAATGTGTTTGCATGGCATCTATGCCGTAAAATACCACATGAACATTTCCGGTGTTATCAACGGTCAGACTGGAAAACTGAACAAAGGGGAAACTTGCTGGTAGGGAAACGGCTGTTTCATGTGTGAAATAATCTTCAGCAGCGGGTTTGGTTTTGCATTTAATCGAGTAAATGGCATTGCCATCACCATCCTGATCAATTGTTACATAAGAAATATATAAGTTGTTTGCGTATGTACCCCCGGAAAGGTCACAAGCCATCCATTGTTTATCAGAAATTGCTGAATTTATTCCCGAAATTGATCCCATGGTCATATTCAGTGAACCAAGAAGAACAGTATCGCGGGTAGGTTTAATCCATGTTTCGCCACCATCTTCTGAATAAGCCCAGAAAATACCCATGTTTACTGTGCCAAATAAAAATCCCATGATGTCGCCATATAAATCAATCCAGGTAAAATATAATTTTCCGTTTGAATCAAATGCAAAAACAGGGTCTCCGCCACCACCCGACATCAGTCCGGCTTCATATGGCATATTCACAAATGAACTCTCGTTCCAGGTAGTTCCAAAATCTTTTGTGTAATAAACAGGGCAGGACATTGATCCGGCCGAGGGATCTTGTCTGATCGGACTAACTACAATGTTGGTAGAGTCGGTCGGATTGATAGCAGCATGAATTTCGGCTTCAAGTTTTTCGGAATTGGTAATGTTTGTTTCAACTGCTTTGACGCCTTTTGTTTCTTTAAGATATTTTTCTTTCAACTCAGGTGACTGTTCAATTTGTCGCATCAGTTGTTCCTTTGAAATTTTCACCTTTTCATGAAAAGTCCAGTTTAGAGCCTTGTTTTTGTCGATTTTGATCTGTTGAGCCATTAGTGTTCCAAAGCTCAGAATTAATACAAAAAAGATAGCTTTTTTCATCGTGTAAATCTTTTGGTTCGTAAATTCGGTTTTTCAAGGGATGAAATTAGGAAATTGCCGAATTCATTGTGGTTAAAGAAAAGTTAAAGGTTTTTTTGTTGGTCAAAACACTTTGTTCCAAGTCCCTTAACTTCTACTCTCTCTCACCCAACGGCACAATAACTTCAGTTTTGCTGAAATTTCCTGCTGCATCGTAAACAGTTATCCGGAAAATGTAATTTGAGCTTAATGCATCAGCAGGGACTATTATTTCTGAATTATCTGCAGAAAAAGTGGTTTTACCCGATGGTATGGTCCATGTTTTAGTGAAAGTCCATCCTTCAGAAGCAGGAGGATCTCCCTTGGAATCTTTATATATTCTCAATTGATATGAGGCCAGTTCTTTATTGTCGGATGCGTCGAATTTAAAGTTGATCGTTTCCCCTTTGTATAGTACCGATTCATTATCGGGACCAATGGTAAGGTTTGAAATTACAGGCAGTTCGGTATCTTCTTCTTTTTTGCAGCCTGTTAATATTATTGCTGAAAAAAGTAATAAGTATATAAAAAGAATTGCATTTTTATTATTCATGTTTATGTATTTTTGTTGAGTATACAAATTTAAGAAAATGTTTGAAGAATATCAATTTATAGTTGAAAAAGCATGGGATGACAGAGACATGCTTAAAGATGTTTCCATTCAGGAAACTATAAAAGAGGTTATTGATTTTCTGGATAAGGGGAATCTGAGGGTAGCCGAACCGTCAGAAAATGGCTGGAAGCTGAATGAATGGGTAAAAAAAGCTGTAATCATGTATTTTCCTATAATGAAAATGGAGGTAATGGAAGCGGGACCATTACAGTTTCACGACAAAATTCCATTAAAAAGGAACTATGACGTGTTGGGCGTAAGAGTTGTTCCGCATGCCATAGCCCGATATGGTGCTTATATTTCGCCCGGTGTGATAATGATGCCTTCTTATGTGAACATTGGCTCATATGTTGACGAAGGAACTATGGTTGATACTTGGGCAACAGTGGGTTCATGTGCACAAATAGGGAAAAATGTGCATTTGAGCGGCGGAGTTGGCATTGGGGGTGTTTTGGAACCGGTGCAGGCTGCCCCTGTAATTATTGAAGATAATTGCTTTATCGGATCAAGAAGCATTGTTGTGGAAGGTGTTAAAATTGAACATGAAGCAGTATTGGGCGCAAACGTGGTTATAACCCAATCAACTAAAATTATTGATGTATCTGGAGCAAAACCTGTTGAGTATTCAGGTCTGGTTCCTGCAAGGTCCGTTGTTATTCCTGGATCCTATACGAAAAAATTTCCGGCAGGCGATTACCAGGTTTCATGCGCCTTGATAATTGGAAAAAGAAAAGAATCAACCGATAAAAAAACTTCATTGAACAATGCATTAAGAGATTTTAACGTATCGGCTTAAATGTCATTATTGCATGTATTATTAATAATTGTTAAAATAAAACCGACATTAAGTCAGATTTTTGGCTTTTACTTAAAATGGTTTTATTTTTGTACAAAACTGATTAAACTAAAAAATTGAAAATATGTACGGAATACCATTTGACCCTGTTTTGTTGATCATTTTCGGAGTTTTTTTTATTCTGAGTCTGATTGTTGGCCAAACCCTGAAATCAAAATTTAAAACTTACTCAAAAGTTCCTAATGCTAATGGAATGACTGGTAGGCAAGTAGCCGAGAAAATGCTGGCTGATCATGGCGTTTATGATGTAAAAGTTGTTTCGGTTGCCGGAACACTTACTGATCATTATAACCCAAGGACAAAAACCGTTAACCTCAGCAGTGGTGTTTATGGAAGCAACAGTGTGGCTGCCGCTGCAGTTGCTGCCCATGAATGCGGACATGCCATTCAGCACGCCAATGCTTATGCCTGGCTTGAATTCAGATCTGCATTGGTTCCTGTGCAGAGTATAAGCGGATGGATTATTAATGCCATGTTTATCGGAATGTTCCTTTTTGCAGGCGTTCTGCCTTCATTTATGGACTGGAACACTGCACTGGCTGTCATCATAGCTTGTTATGGGGTGTTTACTTTGTTTGCATTTATTACCCTGCCTGTAGAGGTGAATGCAAGTCAGAGAGCTTTGGTTTGGATAAAAGATTCAGGTATTACTGATTCACGAACACATTACAAGTCACAGGACGCCTTGCGTTGGGCTGCATACACCTATGTGGTGGCTGCTCTTGCTTCTCTTGCTACACTGCTTTATTATATCATGATTTTTGCAGGAAGTAACGATTAAAAAAATATTAACCTAAAAGAAAAGCTGACATTCGTCGGCTTTTTTTATTTTTGTACTGTAATATTTGGATGTGAAAATACTTATTATTCAAACTGCATTTATCGGGGATGTGATTTTAGCTACTCCATTGGTTGAGGCGCTAAATAAAAAATACCCCGGCTCAAACATTGATTTTCTGCTTAGAAAAGGCAATGAGGGGTTGCTTGAACAACATCCGAAAATTTCTAATATTCTCATTTGGGATAAGAAAAAGAATAAGCTTCGTAACCTTTTTAACCTGATCAGAAAGGTGAGAAGTGAAAAATATGATATGGTTTATAACCTTCACAGATTTGCATCTTCCGGACTGATTACATTGTTTTCTTCGGCAAGGGTAAAGGCGGGATTCGATAAAAATCCGTTTTCTTTTTCTTATTCGAAAACTATACGCCATATTATTGGTGATTCACACCATGAAGCAGACAGAAATCTCGAACTTGTGGATATGTCGCTGGAAAACACAGGTTTAAAACCGAAATTGTATCCTTGTCAGGATCATTTCGAAAAAACGGCAGTTTATAAATCCAAACCTTATATTGTGGTTGCTCCAGCATCCGTTTGGTTTACCAAGAGAATGCCTGAAGATAAATGGATTCAACTTTTTGAAAAATTCTCCGGCAATTATATGATTTATATGATTGGTGGAAAAGAGGATAAAGAGGAATACGAAAAAATGATTTTGAAATCAGGTTTCGGTTCAGTTGTTAATCTGGCCGGAAAACTGAGTTTTCTTGAATCGGCTGCACTTATGAAGGATGCTGCAATGAATTTTGTAAATGATTCTGCACCCCTTCACATTGCTTCATCTGTTAATGCACCTGTTACAGCATTTTTCTGCTCAACCATACCGGATTTTGGTTTTGGCCCTTTATCGGATAAATCGGTAGTCCAACAAGTATCCGGATTAAAATGCAAACCATGCGGATTGCACGGTAAAAGGGAATGCCCCGAAAAGCATTTCAGGTGTGGAAATGAAATGGATATAAATAATTTAACTGTCTGATATGAACCAGGATATTGAAAATTCTTTAAAAGTACTCCGAAAGGGAGGAATTATTCTTTACCCGACTGATACCATCTGGGGAATTGGCTGTGACGCAACTAATTCAGCTGCGGTTAAGAAAATCATTGATCTTAAAAAGAGAAATTTGAACAAATCAATGCTTATTTTGCTTGATCATATTGATAATCTTGGCAGGTATGTTAAGGAAATACCTGAAATGGCAATTGAGTTACTTGCCGCAACGGAAGAACCTGTGACAATTATTTATCCCGGAGCGATAAACCTTGCTCCCCAACTGATTGCGGCAGACGGGTCAATCGGAATCAGAATTACAAATGATGACTTTTGCAGAAATCTGATATTTAAACTTGGACGACCATTGGTTTCCACATCGGCAAATATTGAAGGGAAACTTACACCTGGGTTTTTTGATCAAATTGATGAGGAGATTATAAACGGAGTCGATTACGTTGTTGAACATCGACAAACTGATAAAATGCCGCGAAAACCATCAGAGATAATCAGGATTGGATTAAAGGGTGAAGTGCAAATCATCAGAAAATGAAATAGTTGTCTGCTGGTTATTTTTCTTTTGCTTTTAAGACTATTTACAGGTATAAATACTAAATTTGCAGGATGTTTCTTAATATAAACCTTTTACGGAAGCACACCCCACGCTGGGTTATTTATACACTGGATATATTTATATGTCTGTTTTCTCTGGTTTTATCCTATTCCTTAAGGTTTAATTTTAAAGTCCCCGAAGTAGAAATCAATGCTCTTGATCATGTTTTGCCAATAGTATTGGGGGTAAGAGCTCTAAGTTTATTTGTTGGAAAAACCTATGCAGGAATTGTCAGATACACCAGCAGCAAGGATGCAGAAAGAATATTTTTGGTCATTACCTCAGGTTCGGTATTCTTTGTTGCTCTTAATATGTTTTGGTATTATCTGATTGATGGAGTTTTCCTTGTGCCTTTTTCAATTATTATACTTGAGTTTATAATTACGATATTCGGACTTACTGCATTCAGGTTGTTAGTGAAAATGCTGTATATGGAATATAATCACCCTAAAAAAGACAGGGTGAATGTGATTATTTATGGTACCGATCAATCTGCCATAATCACAAAAAAAACTTTGGATCGAAGTCAGGATGAACCTGTCAGAGTAGTTGCTTTTATTGAAATTTCTAAAAGAAATGTGGGTAAAAAGCTTGAGGGTGTTAATATTTATAATGCTGACCAGCTGGAGCATCTTTTAACCAAATATGAAGTATCAAAATTAATTATTGCCAAATCACAGATTGTTCCCAACAGAAAAGCCGAAATAATTGAATCGTGCCTGAATCATAATGTTAAAGTCCTCACCGTTCCTCCGCCTGCAAAATGGATAAATGGTGAACTTAGTATTAACCAGATCAGGGATGTCCGAATTGAAGATTTGCTGGGCAGGGAACCAATACATTTGTCGGAAGAAAACATCCGTAAAAAAATTCTTAATAAAACAATACTGGTTACCGGTGCTGCAGGTTCAATTGGAAGTGAAATTGTCAGGCAGATTACTAATTACAAACCAAAGAAACTCATACTTTTTGATCAGGCCGAGTCCCCTTTATATGAAATTGAGATGGAATTGTCTGAAATTCATAAATTTAATGAGTTTGAAGTCATTATTGGTGATGTGACCAATCAAAATGCCCTGGAAAAAGTTTTTGCAGAAAACAACATTGAGATGGTTTTTCATGCTGCAGCATACAAACATGTGCCCATGATGGAAAAATTTCCCGGTGAGGCAGTCAGGACAAATGTTATGGGGACTAAAATTATTGCGGACTTATCGGTGAAATACAAGGTGAAAAGATTTGTGATGATTTCGACCGATAAGGCTGTAAATCCTACCAGTGTGATGGGCGCGAGTAAAAGAATAGCTGAAATATATTGCCAGTCGTTGAATTCCTCTGAGGGCACAAAATTCATCACAACAAGATTCGGAAATGTCCTTGGATCAAATGGATCTGTGATACCAAGGTTTAAAAAGCAGATTGAAGAAGGTGGACCACTTACAATCACCCACCCCGAAATCACAAGATATTTTATGACTATTCCCGAGGCGTGCCAGTTAGTTCTCGAAGCAAGCACAATAGGGCAGGGGGGCGAAATATTTATTTTTGATATGGGCCAATCGGTTAAAATACTCGATTTGGCAAAAAACATGGTTAAGCTTTCGGGACTTACCCTTGGAAAAGATATTCATATTACTTTTACTGGTCTGCGACCCGGTGAAAAACTTTATGAGGAATTGCTCAATGATAGGGAAAACACCATTCCTACTCCCCACGAAAAAATCATGATTGCACACGTAAGAAAATACGAAAGGGAAACAGTTGTAAATGAAATTGATTTGTTGATTGAGCTTGTAATTAAGGGAGACAGTTTTTCTATTGTTTCATCTATGAAAAAGATGGTTCCTGAATATTTAAGTAAAAACTCGGTTTTCGAGGAATTAGATATCGAACAGAATGGATAGTTTCGCAATAAATTTTTACAGAAAAGACCCGGTTCAGATCAGATTTAATGATGTTGATATTGTTGGGCATGTGAACAATGTGATGTATCAGCATTATTATGATCTTGGAAGGTTGTATTATTTTGATAATGTTCTGAAGGATATGATAAAGTGGGATGAAATTTCTGTGGTTTTAGTTAAAATCACCACTGAATATTTCGCGCCTGTTCATCTGGAAGACAAAATTTTTGTTGAAACTAAAATAAACAGACTTGGAAATAAAAGTCTGGAAATGGTACAAAGGGTTGTTTCTGAAAAAAACGGAATACCAGTGATTCACAGTCTGAGTAACTCTATCTTATCAGGATATGATCGCAGAACAGGAAATTCAGCACTGATTCCGGAGATTTGGAAAGAAGTAATCAGGAAATATGAAAATAATGAATTGGCTGGTTGAGTTGTAGTTACTTTTCTTTTTTTGAAACGCCGTAAGGATTTGACTTTAATCCGCCTTTTATCACTTTATCAGTTGCAATAGTTGCTGCAATTACTCCGATAATTGGGGCAAAAACCACACCTATATAAGTACCGTATTCCGGAATCCTGAAAAAGAAATAATATATGGCGCCCAATGTGATTGTTAATCCCAGATTTTTCTTGACAAATATGACGCTTTCTCTTTGTTTGAGCCTCCTTCGTTCACTTGTGTAATCAAGCAGGGAAAAGCCAAAGAAATAAAAACCGATTGCAGGCTGTACAATTCCACTTATTATACCAACCGTTTCCCCGTCAATAAACAAATAAAGCAGCTTGGCAATTAAATACCAAACACCAAGAAGGATCATCCAGATCACCATATTTTTCCCCATTATTCTCCATGCCCTGAAAGTGTCATCAATATACTGTTTGGTTGTTATGGGATATACATTACCTGTAATAACTGTATCTGTTTTGGTCGAAAGAAAAGTGTTGAGAGGAGTAAGTAAATTGAGAACCAGATAACTCCATAATTTAACTATTACATAAACCATAGTGAGCTCAATTCCCAGAATGAGCATGTCAGTTAGTTGATCCGATTTGTTGAGTGTTTCATATTCAAGCTGCTGAATTTTACTAAAGTCAAAATTTTTAATAAAATTCTCAAACATATACTCTCCCCAAAAATATATTCCGATTGATAAGCCAACCGGAATAAGAAAATAAAAATAAAGGTTGTGTCTGATAATCAGTTCGACAGCTTTGAAATGAGATACTATGCCAATTTTTACGCCTGTGAAAAAGTTCATTATTTTATTAATTACACTGTAAACTTACGATTTTTGTTTTTTTTTGTTTGAAAAAAAATAGATTTTTTTGTTAAGCAAATGGATTGTAACATTCAAAAGTAAGGCCATTATGATTTTAAAGAAATGCGAAGATTACTTTTTTCTATTTGCCGGGTGGTGGACTATTTACATTAGAATTGTTGTGGTTGACAATAATATTTATTCGAAGAGTTGATCAATTAAGTTTTTTATCTATTCAAGCTTATTTAAAGTCAAGATTATGAAATCCTGTTCTCCCAAACTTTGTTCTAATGTCATAGTGGCGTCATCAAAGTTTTTAATTGTAAATATATCTGTAAAGTCCTCGCCTGTATTTTCATCTTTATAATAAAAAGTAAGAGTTTTTTTTTCAGCATTAAGCTCATATTTTCCTGTTAAATTTGGATTTGACCTGCTTGATAGAATCATTGAGTTGTCATCATTGAAAATATACATTGTTGACAGGGCTTCCTTGTTGCCTAATTCTATTATAACAGGGGAAATATCTTTAATTTCAGAATCAAATTTTATAACTTTCCATTTCCCAACTAATTCTTTTTTTTCCGGAAATGAGTTGCAACCATAAAATAGCAATACCCCAAAGATTAGTATAGAAATTTTTATCATAGCTACTCAATTAAAAATTTGTAATTTGCAGATTGCTTTTCTGTCTGAATATTTATCAGGAATAATCCTTTGCCAAATTTGTTGATATTTATTGTCTGATTGCCCTCGCATTTTTCATTGTATTTTAATCTTCCTGCGACATCAAAAACCTTGACGGTATATTTCCAATCATATTCAGTTCTTATGTTTGAGTTGTAAAAAGAAACTTTTGGAATTTGGAATTCGGGTTTGACAATATTATCTGATAAATTACAAAAGCAGGGGTCTGTTCCAAATAGTAAGGTGTCGTTCTCTGTAAGACAATTGAAGAAGAATGAGCTTCCGTCCAAAATAATATCAGTCTCCAAAGGGTTTAAAAAGCCCCTGCTGGTCAAACTGCCATAACCTTCTACCCAAAAATGAAGTGGAGATTCATAGTACATTCCTCCAAAGGATTCCAAAAGAAGTGTTTTTCTTTTTTGGCAATTAACCAACACAGAATCAGTTGAAATAACAACTTTATAATGGTGAAAATAAATTATATTATCTGGAGGAAATCCTCCGTAATAATAATGAATGGTATCGCCAGTTTGCAAGGAAAAATCATATAGCATTATTTCAGGAGGCGCACTACCCATTTCCGGAAATTCTGCAAAAACTTTACCGGTACTGTCAGAACGGACATATGCGCATAAAACTGGTTCTCCATCATAATTGACGAAGTAGTAATCAGATTCTGAAATAGAATCAGTCAATAAAGAACCTGCCAAAAATGAATTGTTGTATGTCATTCCATAAAAAGTATTGTCATTGGCATAACACCAAGTGATAATATTTTGACTTTTTGAGTATAAAAAGGCAGTTAGGGTTATTGTTATAAGTACTGCATTTTTCATTTATTTTTGGTTTTAACTGTATGGGATGTATTTCATTTAAAAACAAGAATATAATAACAAATATACATTTTTTCTCAATTATGAAACTATTTCAGGTTGAGATTATTTAAGTTCTGTTTATGAAGCACAATTGATGTTCGTAATAAATGGAATAAAAAAAGCGTGTATGCAATGCAATTCATGGCATTACATACACGCTTAAAATTCTACCTCGGGCCGGTACCGAAAGCTATCGGGACGAACCGGCACGGTCTTTACAAACCACAGGATTTTATCCCGATAGCTATCGGGACCAGCGCGTCTACCACCCCGAAAGCTATCGTGGTCGCTACCTATAAGAATCTGTGAGTTAATTTGTTGACTAAATCGGGGTAATTTTTCAGACTTATAATATATTTTTTGCTTTTCATTGATTTAATGTGCTTTTCAATATTTCGGGCCTGCTGGTACTCCAAATTGTCAATTGAAAGAAAAATAACCCAATCAGAAGCTTTGGAAGTAAAAGAATCAATGAATTTATGGGTTAAATGGTCAATAAACCTTTGTTCCATATTTAAACAACTTCCTGTATAAAAAGCATTAAGATTTTCTGAGAAAAGGATATAAACAGTAGCCATTTATTATAAATTATTATTTATCATAATATCAAAAAAGTGATAATAAAAAAGCAGAGACAATTCTCTGCTTTCTGTACCTCGGGCCGGAATCGAACCGGCACGGTCTTTACAAACCACAGGATTTTAAGTCCTGCGCGTCTACCAATTCCGCCACCAAGGCATTTTAAAGAACAATCCTGTTTTCAGTAAAAAAAAACCCCGAAAACCGGGTTTGAGCGAAAGACGGGACTCGAACCCGCGACCCCGACCTTGGCAAGGTCGTGCTCTACCAACTGAGCTACTTTCGCATTGGGATTGCAAAAATACTAATTTTTTCAATAATGCAAAATATTTTTTAAAAAAGATTTCGCTCTTATTATTTACATCCCCGTACTCATGTTATTTCAATCCGGATATCTTCTTTATCTCATTTAGCTTATTTAAAGCTTCAAGCGGAGTAAGGGTGTTGATATCCATTCCGGCAATCTCATCCCTGATTTGTTTTAAAACAGGGTCGTCAAGCTGAAAGAAACTTAGCTGCATTCCTTCGCGTGAGCCTGCTATAGCGTCTACTTCTTTGGTTATATTTTTATTATCATCAGTCTTTTCAAGTGTCTTGAGGATTTCTCCGGCTCTTTTCACTACCGATTTGGGCATGCCTGCCATGCGTGCGACATGGATGCCGAAACTGTGTTCAACACCGCCCCGTTCAAGCTTCCTGAGAAATATTACTTTGTTCTTGACCTCTTTTACCGTTACATTGTAATTTTTTATCCTGAAAAATGTTTTTTCCATTTCATTCAGTTCATGGTAATGGGTAGCAAACAGGGTTTTTGCCCTGGCTGTAGGATGTTCATGGATGTATTCAACAATTGCCCAGGCAATAGAGATGCCATCGTAGGTGCTGGTACCCCGGCCTATTTCATCGAGTAAAATCAGACTTCTGGTGGAAATATTATTGAGAATGCTGGCGGCTTCGTTCATTTCCATCATAAAGGTTGATTCCCCTAACGAAA
Organism: Bacteroidetes bacterium GWF2_38_335; assembly: GCA_001769535.1. GTDB lineage: Bacteria > Bacteroidota > Bacteroidia > Bacteroidales > GWF2-38-335 > GWF2-38-335. Next base: position 42,869 of record MEOH01000016.1, on the reverse strand, counting down.
TATTGTCTGAAGCCCCAACTCTGGTAAATATTTTGTCAACCAGTCCGATTGCTGCCGATTGAGCCGGAACAAAACTTCCCATCTGGGCCATTAGGGTTATCAGCGCAACCTGCCTGAGCAGAGCTGATTTTCCTGCCATATTCGGACCGGTAATTATAATGATTTGCTGGTCGTCGCGGTCAAGAAACACATCATTGGGAACATAAGCTTCGCCGGGTGGTAATTGCTTTTCAATAACCGGGTGACGGCCATCTTTTATATCGATGATTTCGGAATCGTTTATCACTGGTCTGCAGTAATTATTCGCCAATGCAATTGTGGCAAACGAAAGCAGACAGTCAAGTCGCGCAATAACCGAAGCATTTAGCTGAACAGGCATTATATAGTCGGCCAGTGACATGACCAAATCATTATAAATTCTGTTTTCAAGCTCCTGAATTTTTTCTTCAGCACCAAGGATTTTTGATTCATATTCCTTTAGTTCTGATGTGATGTACCTTTCTGCACTGACTAAAGTTTGTTTTCTGATCCAATCGGTGGGAACCTTGTCTTTGTGGGTGTTGCGGACTTCAATATAGTATCCGAACACATTGTTAAATGTTATTTTCAGACTTGGGATTCCTGTTCTTTCAATCTCTCGCTGCTGCATTTCGATCAGATAATCCTTGCCTGAATTCTGTATATTCCTGAGATCATCCAATTCGACAGATACTCCCGCAGCAATTACATTTCCCTTGTTTATAAGGTTGGGTGGATCTGTACTGATTTCTTTTTTGATTTTCTCCCTGATGAACTGACAATCGTGGAGCTGCTCGCCAAGTTTCTTCAGGTTGATGTTGTCAGATTGAAGGCAGTGATCTTTAACCGGAATAATGGCATCAAGTGATCGTGACAACTGCACTATTTCCCTTGGATTTATTCGCATCGCCGCAACCTTGGATATCAATCTTTCAAGGTCGCCCACCACTTTTATCTGTGAAGAAATATAATCTTTAATCTCATGGTTTTTGAAAAAATATTCAACCACATCCAAACGCTCTTCAATTGGCTGAATGTCTTTCATGGGAAGTGCAATCCACCTTTTCAACATTCGGGCACCCATAGGGGATGATGTTCGGTCAATTACATCAGTAAGTGTTTTTGCACCTTCATGAACACTGTGAAAAAGTTCCAGATTCCTGATGGTAAATTTATCGAGCCAAACGTATTTGTCTTCCTCTATTCTTGATAAATTAGTCAGGTGTTGAATTTGGTTATGCTGGGTAAGGTCAAGATAAAGAAGAATTGCCCCTGAAGCAATTACTCCGTAGTCAAGTTCTTGAACACCAAAGCCTTTTAGTGATTTGACTTCGAATTGCTTATGCAGTCTTTCGGTAGCCGACTCGCGGGTAAAAACCCAGTCATCCATCATGAAGGTATAAAATTTGTCGCCGAAAAGATCCCTGAACAGGTTTTTCTTGTTTCTTTCAAAAAGCACTTCTTTGGGTTGAAAACTTTGCAGGAGCTTGTCAATATATTCAAAATTGCCTTGTGAAGTTAAAAACTCACCGGTGGAAATATCGAGGAAAGCAACACCCGCAAAATTTTTATCGAGATGGACAGCCGCAAGGAAATTATTTTCACGGTGGTCCAAAACATGGTCGTTAAAGGAAACCCCGGGTGTAACCAATTCGGTAACGCCTCTTTTGACAATCGTTTTTGTCATTTTTGGATCCTCAAGCTGTTCGCAGATTGCAACTCTTTGTCCGGCCCGCACTAACTTAGGCAGATAGGTGTCCAGCGCATGGTACGGAAAGCCTGCAAGGTCAACAAATGTTGCTGCTCCGTTTGCTCTTTTTGTCAGTGTAATTCCAAGTATTTCGCTTGCTTTTACCGCATCTGAACCAAAGGTTTCGTAAAAATCGCCCACTCTGAACAATAAAATTGCCTCAGGATGTTGTGCCTTGATCCTGTTGTATTGATCCATTAAAGGCGTTTTAACTTCGGTTCCGCTTTTTGACATGTCATTATATTGGTTTGCAAATATATGATTATTGATTATTGATTAATAGCAGGGTTGATTTAATGTTAATAAATATTGGGGGGGAAGTCTATAAAGTTGAAAGTCCATAAAGTCGAAAGTCATTAAAGTCGAAAGTCCATAAAGTTGAAAGTCATTAAAGTAGATGAAGTTTTATCTCCCGCAATCCATGCCTGTAAGGCCGGCTCAATTCAGCCCCGGCTTTCAAGCTGGAGTTTAATAAATTAAAGAAACCAAACCGCCGACCATAACCACCTTAGAACAAAAAACCTTTTTCCGGCGGAAATGAATGATTAAATTAATTAGAAGGTAAGATTATAAAGTCCCATCAAGCCAAAAACCCACAACCCCAATCTTTCAATTAACAATGCTTCCCCCTTCTTCTCCCGCTCCGGGCCCCATTTCAATAATATAATCAGCATAATCAATGACCTGACGGTTGTGCTCTGTGACAATGATGGTGTGCCCCTGGACAAGTAGTTCGTTGAAAAACTCCAGTAATTTTATTGTGTCGTTGATGTGCAAACCGGTTGTGGGTTCATCAAACAAAAATAAACAGTTTGATTTGATATTTCCGGCTAACGCCGAAACCAATTTTAATCTTTGCTTTTCTCCTCCTGACAGCGTGTTGGTGGACTGACCAGCACATAAATAATCAAGTCCGGCTTTCCTGAATAATTGAGCCAATGATTTAATGGCTCTGTTCTCACTGAAAAATGCTGACAATTCAGAAATACTCAGGTCCATAATTTCCCGGATATTCTTTCCCTTGTGTTCGAACCCAAGCACTTCGGCATTAAATCTGTCTCCATTACATTCATCACAGGTAATAAAAACATCAGCCATAAAATCCATGCTCATTTTTATTTCTCCCTGACCTTTACAATGCGGGCATTTTCCCAATGCAGAATTATGCGAAAAATGATTTTTTGTCAGCCCTTTTTCCTTTGCTTCTTTTAATGAGGCCATCTCATCCCTGACCAGATCCCACAAACCTGAATATGTTCCTACTGTTCCGGAATTGCCGAATGTTGTTGCTCCGGAGATAATGGCAATGACTTTGTCAAAGTTTTCCATGCCATCAATTGACACGCAATGCTGAGCTTTTCTTTTTTCAAAGGATCCGTTAATCACTTCTTCAAGCAGACTGGTTTTTCCACTGCCCGAAACTCCTGTTATTACGGTGAGGATTCCCGAAGATATCGAAACATCAATGTTTTTGAGATTGTTGGCCCTGGCTCCTTTTATGACAATTCCCTGGCCTTGTTTGCGAATTCCTTTTTGCGGCTTCAGATTTTGTAAAATGGCTTTGCCTGTAACTGATTCTGGATGATTCAGGATGCTTTCAAAACTGCCTTTGGCAACAATTTTTCCTCCGTTGGTTCCGCTGCCCGGACCAATATCTATTATGTAATCGGCTTCGCTGATCACAATCGGGTCATGTTCTGAAATGATGATGGTGTTGTTGTTTTTCTGAAGTTTTCTGATCAGTTTAAGTAGATTGGAAGTGTCTTTATCATGAAGTCCTGCCGTGGGCTCATCTAAAATGTAAATGAGGTTTGAAAGTCCTGAATAAAGTTGCGTAGCAAGCCGGCATCTGTGTAATTCGCCTCCTGAAAGTGATGAGATGGTGCGGTTTGCTGAGAGATAAGCAATTCCCAAATCGCTGAATGATTCAAATTTTAGGTTCAGTGATGGTAGAATCTCATTTAAAATATCCAGTTGATTTTGAGCTAATGATTTATTTGTCAACATGTTTAAAAAAACGGAAGCTGATTTAAAGGACATATTTCCCAGTTCTGAAATATTTTTTCCGGCAAAGGATACATCAAGAACTTCGGGTTTTAGTTTCATTCCTTTACAGAATGGACAAGTTGTATCTGACATGATGTCTTCGAGTGCACCAGCCCTTTTATCGGCATGCTTTCTTTTATATTCCTCAGAAATATGCTGACGCAATCCGGGCCATTTTGTTTTGAACTTAAAAGTTCCGGTGCGATCTTTTCTTTTGTAATTCCAATCTACCTCGTATTCAGTTTCACCTGTTCCCTCAAAAATGATTTCTTTGGATTTTTGATCAAGGTTTTTCCAGGAGACCGAAAAATCATTGCCCAACTTTTTTTCTATAGTTAATAGTGTGGCAATATATTGTCCGTAAGGATCACCATAAAATTTCCCGGCTTTATGATTGCCAAAAGCTCCTTCGTAGATTGATTTTTCAGGAAAACTCACAAATTTATCAGGGTCCACAGTTCTGATAAATCCCAATCCCTTACAATGTTCACAGGCACCTGATTCATTATTGAAGGAGAATGCAGATGCAGGGAATTTTTTTTCTGAAACGCCTGCCCGTGAGTATAACAATCTGTATAAATCATAGATTTCTGAGACCGTTCCAACCGTTGATCGCGGGTTTTTTATTCTGAATTGCTGACTGATGGCAATGGCAGGCATAAGTCCATTGCAGGTTTCGAAGCTGCCCTGACCGGATTTTGATATATGTCGGCGAACCCATGATGGGAAATTTTCAAGATACCTGTTCTGTCCCTCTGAATAAATGGTATCGAATGCCAGAGATGATTTACCACTGCCTGATAAACCGGTTACGACAGTAATTTTGTTTACCGGAATACTGACATCAATTTTTTTGAGATTGTTAGTTGTGATTCCCGTAAATTCAATTTGAGCATTGCTTTTTTGATCTGATAAAAAATCAATTTTCCTGATTTTTCTTTTCAAATAATACTGTAATGCTTTTCCGGTTTTGGATGCTTTTACTTCAATAAGTTTTTCAGGCGTGCACTGGGCTACAATCTCGCCTCCGTTATTTCCGCTGCCCGGACCCAGATCAATGATTCTGTCGGCACACGAAATGATTTCCATGCTGTGCTCAATCACCAGGACGGTATGACCTTTTTTGATAAGTTTTTTTAATGAATCTATCAGAATTTCAATATCATACGCATGCAAACCGGTGGTAGGTTCGTCTAAAATATAAATGACTTTCCCTTTGGCAGATTTAGCCAGTTCGGCGGCCAGCTTTACCCTTTGGGCTTCTCCACCTGAAATGGTCATGGCGGATTGCCCGAGTTTTAAATAGGAGAGCCCGAGCTCATTTATGGTTTTGATAATCCTTAAAGCGTTGGGATGATCTTCAAAAACTTTTTCTGCCTCGCTGAATGACAGTTCAAGAATGTCAAAAATATTATAACCTTTGTATTTTATCTCAAGTGTTTCATCATTGAATCTTTTTCCGTTGCATTTTTCGCACAGCACATCCACATTACCAAGAAAGTGCATGCCAATGCTGATGACACCGGCTCCCTCGCATGCTTCGCACCTGCCGCCTGTATTATTGAACGAAAAGCGGCTTTTATCCCACCCAAGTGACACTGATTCGGGTAATTTTCCAAAAATATCCCTGATGTAATCGAAAAGCTTTGTGTAAGTTGCCGGATTTGATCGGGGTGTTCGTCCGATGGGCGACTGGTCAATGTGAATCAGTCTGTCAAACAGCCCGCCTCCATTAACTTTCCGGTTCAGGGTCTTTTTTATTAATTCTTCAACCAGACTGGATTTTCCAGCACCCGAAACCCCTGTGATGACATTGAGGGCACCTGAAATAAATGTGGCTGAAATATTTTTAAGATTATGGGCGTCGGCTTGGTCAATATGAAAGGGCTCGCCGTTTGCAATCATTCTGTTTATTTCACGCACTTTATCTGTCAGGTAATATTCGTGTGTTTTACTGCCCGGCACATGTTTTTTATTGAAAAAATCAGATGCTTCACCGCAGAAAATCACTTCACCACCGTTTATACCGGCATCCGGACCGATATCAATGATCCAGTCGGCATTGCGTATGGTTTCTTCGTCATGTTCAACCACCACCACAGTGTTTCCGTGGTTGACAAGCATCCGCAGCACTTTAATCAACTTTTCATTGTCATGCTGATGAAGTCCGACCGATGGTTCATCAAGAACATATAGTAGTCCGTGCAATTCTGAGCAAATCTGCTTTGCCAATCTGATCCTCTGCGACTCGCCTCCAGAAAGTGATGAGGATTCGCGGTGAGAAGTCAGGTACCCCAATCCGAGTTCAACCAGCAATCCTGTTCGTTTGAGAATAGATTTTATCACTGGATTGGCAACAGCCATCTGTTTATCGGGCAGCGATAAATTCTGAATAATAATATTTAAGCTTTCAATACTCAATTCGTTAAACCGGGCTATGTTCATTCCTGAGATCTCATATTTCAGAGCATCTTTGTTCAGCCGGGTTCCGCCACATTCAGTGCATGGAACAGATTTGGCAAATCGCAGGATGTTCGGATTCCGGTCGCGTTTCAGAATTTCAGACATGATGGGAACAATACCCCTGTAATAACCTTCTTCTCTGGGTTTGGCAGTAATCCCACTCCATTTCATTCTGGATTCAAGTGTATGTTTTCCAAAAGGAATTTTTATTTTTCCGGTACCGTAAAGGATGATATTTTTCTGATATTCTGTAAGATCCTTCCACTTGATATCCACATTAAAACCTTCGGCATGACAAACCTGATCGAGCACATCCATGGTTACCTGCGAATAAATAATATATCCGTTGGGAGTGGTTAGTGTCAGAGCGCCCTGTCTGATAGTCAGTTCAGGATCACTGATCAGGGTTTCCAAGTCAATTTCATCTTCAACACCTATGCCTTTGCACTTTGGACAGGCGCCAACATGTGAGTTGAACGAAAAGAGACTGAGAGAAGGATTGGTATTGTTATTTTCAGATTTACCCAGCCGGGCAAAGAGAAGTCGCAGAAAATCATAAATTTCAGATAAAGTACCTACCGTGCTGCGTGGATTGTTATTGACCACAGACTGGCTGATTGAGATAGCAGGGGACAATCCGGAAATGCTTTCAAAAGCAGGGCGTTTCAGTTTTTTTAAGTATTGACCGGCGTATGATGAAAATGATTCGAGATATCGGCGTTGGCCTTCGTTGAATAAAATGTCAAAGGCCAGCGAGGACTTACCAGATCCTGAAACACCTGTAATAACAGTAAGTTTATTTTCCGGAATCGAAACATCAATGTTTTTCAGATTGTTTTCAGATGCGCCTTTGATGGTAATCATGAAACGATTTTTTTATGGGGTAAAAGTAAAAAAAAAATCCAAGTCTGCAGACCTGGATTTTCATATGAAGATCAATTTTGATGTTAATGCTCAAACACAAATTTCAGATTGTGTTTTCTGAGTATGTTTTCAGAAATGGGCACATAGCGTGCATCATAAGCGGATTTTTTCACGCAATCAATCTGTCTTTGGTCTGTGATATTTTTCTTTTGGCCCTGATATGCTCTTGTTACCTTACCTGATTTGTCAATTTCCACTTCAATGATCACCCATCCGGTTTCATCCACATTGCAAGGAGGTTTTGGTTTAAAAACCAGTGCGCCGTCACCTACTGTCTGACTGCCTTTTGGTCCGTCGCCATCACCATCGCCGTCACCGTCGCCGTCGCCATCTCCGTCGCCATCACCATCACCGCCATTATTGCCATTTCCATTATTACCCTGACCCCATGTCAGTTTGCTTTCGTTATTGGTATTTGTGTTATTGGTATTTGTGCTATTGGTTTTGTTGGAAGTGTTATTGTTTTTCTTAATGAAAGCAGATTCTTCAAAGTCCTGAGCAAGATTGCCATCGCTTTCCTCTACATTTTGGTTTGTTTCGGAGTTTGACGCTTCAGAGTCAGAACCACCCCCGTCGTTTCCCATGTCCTGAGTTCCAAAATCAATCAGAATTCCTTCTTCGATCTGAGGTTCCGGAGCATTAAAAGACATAAAGATGAGGATTAAAGCAAGCAGACCGTGAAAGGCCAACGTTCCTAAAATTCCCCTGCGATTGTTTTTCCAAATTTTTTCCATGGCTCAATGTTTTAAGTTAATTTGCTTCAGTGGCCAGGATAAGTCTGTATTTATTTTCTTTGGCAATATTCATTACCTTGACCACTTCTTCCATCGGAACCGACTTGTCAACATGCAGCGCTACAGTTGGGGTTTCTTCGGTTCCAATTCTTTCCTTCAATAATTGTTCCACATTTTCAAATGGAACTCTATCATTACCAACGGCATAACTATATGTGTTATTGCCCTGGTCGTCAATTGATATGGAAATAATGGGTTTTTCGGTGCTTACCTGTCCGTCGCTTTTTGGCAGCAAAAGCTTCAGGGCATTGGGATGCACAAGGGTAGAGGTGATCATGAAGAATATCAGGAGCAGGAAAACAATATCGGTCATTGATGACATACTGAATTGTGCAGTAACTTTATTTCTTGATTTGATGTTCATACTGATTATTTTACAGGTTCATTCAGCAGGTCCATGAAATCGGTTGAACTTGCTTCAAGTTTGTTAACCACTTTATCCACACGGGCAACCAGGATATTATATCCGAACAGTGCAATAATACCAACTATAAGTCCGGCAACTGTTGTAACCAAAGCAGTATAAATACCGCTTGAAAGCAGTGAAACATCCAGATTAGCGCCTGCGTTTGACATGTCATAAAAGGCAGTAATCATACCCAACACGGTACCAAGGAACCCAAGCATTGGTGCTCCGCCGGCAACAGTTGCCAAGGTGGGCAGACCTTTTTCGAGTTTATAAATTTCAAGTTTGCCAACGTTTTCAATGGCAGCATTGATATCTTCGAGCGGTTTTCCCAATCGGGTAATTCCTTTTTCAATCATTCTGGCTAAGGGTCCTTCGGTTGACTTACAAGCAGACAGTGCTGAGTCAACCCTTCCATTTGAAATATGGTCTTTAATACTGTTCATGAATAAGGTCTCTTCTTTTGCTGCTTTATTAATAGCAAGATACCTTTCCACAAAAATATACACGGCAATAACTGAAAGAATGGCAAGTGGAATCATAATCCAGCCGCCTTTTAAAGCCATGTCAAAAAAAGAAAAACCTTCACCGGTATTTTCTACAGTTTTCTCTGCTGCTCCGTTGGCAACATTCACGCCAAGTAGTTGAATAAGAAATATAAAATTCATAGACATAATATTATTATATTCGGGAATAAAATTAAATACAATAAATATCCCTGAAATCGTGATTTGGTAAACTTATCAACATTGGTGTGTTGAAATGGGTTTATTGTATAGCTGCTGTTCCAAGTTTACTCCCTTCGGTCGTGAGAGAAGTTGTAACTTGGAACAGTGAATAACACTTCTTTAGTCCAGATACTCCTTCCTTATTTCATCAAGAATTACTTGTTCTTCGGGTTGGATTGCACCATCAATTTTTGCTGCGGTTTCCATCATTTCGTAAATAACTTTCCTTTCCTTTTTGTCGTCGGGCATTCTGATGGTTAATCTTTTTGATTTCGCCATCTCATAAAGCTCTTTCAACTGCTCTGGTTTGTAATTCCATTTTTTTGCAACCCCGTCGGCAAACATGGTTTCCTTTTCCTGGAACACTCCGTCGGCTGCCAATATAACAAGCATGTTGTTTAGTGCATAATCTCTCCTTTTATAAGCATTTGATATGACGACACCTTTTAGATTGCTGGTGATTTTTTGCATCGCAGCACTATAATCTTCCACATTGATGATGTCATCAATAACCCAGTCGTAATCCGGACTGTTTAAAATGGCACCACAGAAACTGCATGTCAGATCGGGGGTTTCGGCAACCGGACCACCACAGTTTGGACATTTAAAGTTATAAACAGAACCTTTTGATGCGCCGGTTTCAATTTTTCTTTTGGCCAAAACCATCTGAGAGAATGATTTGATAACCTGATCCATTTCGATAATTTTATTGTCCTTTTCCCATATTCTCTGAAAAGAGTAATAAACTTTCACAGCTGCATAGGCAAATTCACCTACTCTCACAATAAGAGAAACAGAAACATCCCTGATGAAAAGCCGGTTGTAAATGAATGGTTTGTTGGTTTTGCAGCTTTCAGCAAATCTGTTATAAAATTCATCACTCACAAACCGTTTCAGCTTCAACGGATCATTAAAAGCAAAAGCTGTTTTGTACTGAAGGAATCCGTTGCTTACCTTATCTTCAATAACTTGCTTTGAATGATCTTCAGGATTTTTCAGATAATTTTCAATATTGGCATTAACCGGATTTTGACTGTTTGCTGCAAAATCATCGGCCTGAGTAATTTCTGAAAGCACCCAGCCATACTCGCCAGAGTTGACCAGTGCATTACATGCCTTGCACCGGCATATATCGTTGATGTTTTCTTCCAGCGGAGCTCCGCAATTGGGACAAGTATTGGAATCATAAATATCTTTTTCGCCTGCACCGCGTTTTTTAATGAAACTCCAGTATTCAGTGAAATATTCTGCACCACCCGAATTCAGTTTTGGGTATTTTTTCGAGATGAATTCATCCTGAATAAATGCCATTATGGCTACGTGGGCAATGTCTAAATGACCATCAGACTCAATATCTGCAAGAAATACTTTTTCAATTTTAATATTCTTAAGTCTGTTGGTCTGTTGCAGTTTATCCATCATCACGATTTGGGTGTTCAGACGTTGGTACATGCCGTCAGACATGAACATTCTGGCCTTGACGAGATTTTTGCTGGTCCATGCATCCTGCATTCCGTAAAAAGCTTTTTCCACTTTGGAAAAAAACTCCTGTTCATTATATTCGGGATTGTTAGCTAAAAAAGCAGACATTCTTTCTTCCAACCCCGGTCGCTTATTTTTATTGATCTGATTTAAAATGCTTCGTTCGCGCTCTTTTTTTGCATTTTGCTTACCGTAAATCACAAAAAGTATAATAAGGGCAATGATCACAATGACCATCCAGGGAGGCATGCTTCCTCCGCCACCGCCACCGCCATGGGAGCCACCGCCACCATGAGAACCACCGCCACCACCGCCTCCGCCTCCGCCACCACCGCCGCCAACTCTGGCATACAGCTCTTCACAGGTTAAAAGGAGAAAAAACAGAATGGTGAATAGTCTTTTAAATTTGTTTTTCATGGTTGAAATAATTTATGGGTATCAAATTTAATCTTAATTTTGATTTTTCTCATTAATTGGTTACATAAATTAAATGGTGTTTATGCAAAGTGATTTCAAAAAAAAGGTGAATGTATTCTGGTTTAGGAGAGACTTGCGAATTGATGACAATACCGCCTTGAATATTGCTCTTTCAGATGGCTTGCCTTGCATTCCGCTTTTTATTTTCGATGAGGAAATACTTGATGATTTACCTGCAAATGATGCCAGAGTGAGCTTTATTTATTCCTGTTTACAGAAATTAAATGATGAACTTTCTAAATCAAACAGCTCCCTGTTGGCAATTAAGGGAAATGTAAAGGATGTATGGACCCGGGTACTCGAAAAATATGAGGTGAATGCGGTTTTTGCTAATCGTGATTATGAACCTTCAGCCATTAAACGTGATCAGGAGATTGCCGGATTAATGAAAAAAAAAGGTATTGAATTTAATCTTTTTAAAGATCAGGTGATTTTTGATCAGGCAGAAATATTAAACGCTTCAGGAAAACCATACACGGTTTTTACACCATATAAAAAAATGTGGATCAAAAAGTTTAATGAAGCCGGATTGCCAAAAGCGTATAGAACCCGAAAAGAAAATTTTTTTCAAAAAAAATTCACTTTTCCATCACTAAGTGAAATTGGATTTTCTGAGAGCAGCATCGAAGTAAAACAATTCTGTCGCAACAATATCAAAAGTTATGCTTTAAACAGAGATTTACCTTCGCTGGATGCCGGAACATATGCCGGTGCTCATCTTCGGTTCGGAACCATTTCTGTCAGAGATTTGATCAAACAATCTGAAAAGAGTGAGGTTTTCAGGAGTGAATTAATCTGGCGTGAGTTTTTTATGCAGATACTCTATCATTTTCCTTATGTCGTTACCGGAAGTTTCAGAAAAAAGTATGACAACATTTCATGGATCAACAATGAAAAGGATTTTAGATGCTGGTGTGAGGGAAAAACCGGCTATCCTTTGGTTGATGCCGGAATGCGTCAGCTTAACGAAACCGGATATATGCACAACCGGGTGCGCATGGTTGTAGCATCTTTTTTATGCAAGCATTTACTTATTGATTGGCGGTGGGGCGAAGCTTATTTTGCCGAAAAACTGCTCGATTATGAATTGTCATCCAATAATGGAAACTGGCAGTGGGCAGCAGGTTGCGGTTGTGATGCGGCTCCATATTTCAGGGTGTTTAACCCCGAAACTCAACAGAAAAAATTCGATAAAGATTTTTTGTACATTAATAAATGGATTCCTGAATTTGAAAAGAATAAGTACATCAGTCCAATAGTCGAACACTCATTTGCCAGGGACAGGGCAATTAAAACTTACAAAAAAGCTTTGGCAGAATAAAATTTTTTGCAAACCAATTTGTTTTTGAGTAATTTTCTGCCATGAAAACCATAACAGCTATTTTAATCATTTTTTCTTTGGCGCTTTCTTCATGCTATATGGGAAGGGTATTTTTTGTTAATGTGCCATCGGTTAAGGATCACCGGTTTTTTGCTGATCATAAAATTTCTCCCGGTGATCCGAATTTCAACTTTATTTATCCTGATGAAAAGACCTGCAATAAGCTGGTTCCCGACTCTTTTTGGTACCAGTCATCAAAATATGGGATGAACACTTTTTTTGAAGATCATAAAACATCCGCTTTTATTATTATCCGCAATGATTCGGTTTTGTACGAGAAATATTTCAATAATTACGACCGCGATTCTTATGTCACAACTTTTTCAATGGTAAAATCATTCGTCTCGGCCCTCATGGGCATTGCCATTGAGGAACGTGCTGTAGGCAGCGTGAATGATGCAATAACCAGGTATATTCCCGAACTTGGTGAAATTGATTCAACTTTCCATTGCATTACAATAGAGGATGTTCTGAATATGGAATCGGGAATTGGGATGAATGAAAATTATATGAATCCATTCAGTGATCTGGGAAAGGCTTATTTTGGTTCAAACCTTGAAAAAATTATTAAAAAACTGTACATCGATGTTGAAAATCCGAGAGGTTTTTTCAGATATATGAATTACAATACCCAGATTTTGGGAATCATTATTATGCGGGCAACCGGAAAAAATCTATCCCAATACCTTGAAGAAAAAATCTGGAAACCTCTGGGGATGGAATATTCTGCCAAATGGAGCGTTGACAGCAAACGGCACGGAATGGAAAAAGCTTATTGTTGTCTTAACGGCAGGGCACGTGATTTCGCCAGGTTTGGAAGATTGTTTCTCAGAAAAGGAAATTGGGAAGGCAAGCAAATCGTTCCTGAAAAATGGGCAAGCATTTGCTTTGACGAGGCTAAAGGCAAAATGGTTAATTACCGCTATCAGTGGTGGCTTATGAACCGAAAATCTAATGATTTTATGGCTGCCGGAATTCTTGGTCAATATATTTATGTGTACCCCGATAAAAATCTAATTATCGTCAGATTCGGAAAATCAAAAGGCAAAGTGGTATGGGAAGATGTTTTTGAGGCCCTGGCAGAGGAATTATAGAAAACCATCAAAAAAAGCTATCTTTACCGCCATAAAAAATTAAGAAATCAGGTGTTTATGAGGTTTGATGATTTAAAACTGGCTCCGTCTCTTCTGGAAGCTATATCATACATGGGATTTGAAAAAGCAACCCCGATTCAGGAACTTGCAATTCCTCAAATTATTGCAGGAAAAGATTTGATTGCCTGTGCGCAAACAGGAACCGGCAAAACTGCCGCATTTTTACTGCCTATATTGAATAATATTCTTAAAGACCGTTTAGGTAAGATTAACACGTTGGTATTGGTTCCTACAAGAGAATTGGCAATACAAATTGATCAGGAGATTCAGGGAATTGCCTACTCAACAACTATCGGTTCGCTCGCTGTTTACGGTGGTGATAATGACGGACTTTCATGGGTAACGCAAAAAAAAGCACTCACCGAAGGCGCTGATATCATCGTGGCTACGCCCGGAAAGCTGATTTCCCACATCAACATGGGATATGTGGATTTTTCAGATCTTAAACACCTCGTGCTAGATGAAGCCGACCGTATGCTGGATATAGGTTTTTATGATGATATCATGAAAATAATAGCTGCCTTGCCAAAAAAGAGACAAACCCTCATGTTTTCGGCAACCATGCCTTCAAGGATAAAATCAATGGCAAAGATGATTTTGTCTGATCCCGCCGAAGTGAGTATTTCCATGTCAAAGCCGGCCGAAGGTGTGTTGCAGGCTGCCTACCTTGTTTATGATAACCAGAAAATACCCCTCATTAATAAACTGATCAACGATAAACCTGATTATAAAAGCATACTTATTTTTGGCTCTACAAAGAAAAAAGTATCCGAAATTGCACGTACCTTAAAAGGTAAAGGATATCCTGTGGAAAAAATATCCTCAGACCTTGAGCAGAGCGAAAGGGAAGACGTGCTTTTGCGGTTTAAGTCAAGAAAAATAAGGGTTTTGGTTGCCACAGACGTGCTGTCCAGAGGTATTGATGTGAAAGATATTAATCTGGTAATTAATTTTGACGTTCCGGGTGATGCTGAGGATTATGTGCATCGTGTGGGACGTACTGCCAGAGCCGAGACTAGCGGAGTGGCACTTACTTTCGTCAATCCCGATGATATGCTGAAATTTAAAAGAATAGAATCTTTGATTGAAAGAGAAGTTCCGAAAATTCCGCTTCCTGAGGGTTTTGATAAGGGACCCGAATGGATGGAACATGGTTCAGAAAAGCCACACAGAAAATTTTCAGGTAAAGGAAAACCCTTCAGAAAAAAAGGTGCAAATATGAGCAACAAAAGAAATGAGAATAAAAGCAACAAACATTAACAACCTTAAAATATGAAAAAACTATTTTTAATTTTCGCAGCAGCCTCACTGGCATTTTTTTCATGCTCTGACAAAGAAGAAAAAAAAGAAGATTCGGGTAAGACCGATACTCTAAAAACAGATACAATCGTTAATGACGAAAACGATACAGACGAAGCAGAATGGGCAAAATTTGAAAAAGTTTATAATTTTGAAAAGGATGGCCATATCCAAAAACTTGGGGTTAACTGGCTTTCTGAAACCGAAATCGAATATCGCTTTACGTATTCAAAGGGCGATTGTGTTTTGGAACTTACCGGAAAGGCAGGCAATATAAATACAGATATGGGAACTGAAATTGATGAAGACGAAGATGGAGCCTATCCTGCCAATGAATATGTTATTGAAACCAAGGAAATGGAACTGGCATTCAGAATAGATGCCGAAAACAAAGCCAAAGCAAGAGTTATTCAATGGGTTAGAGATAACAAAACCTGCAAGATTGATGATGAGGTGATTATGAAAGAGGTAAAATAAATAGTCAGAGTGCGACTTGGAGCCGCGCCCTGACTATTATTAAAACCTTTACTCCTCAATAGTTTCTTTCGTTTCCTCCGGCTTCTTCCCAAACCAATACTTCCGTATCAGCTGCCCCCAACTGTCAAATTCTTCACGGTAAAAAAGTCCGATGCCCTGGGTAGTTGGAGAGTCATACACAAGGTTGTCGTTGGTTTTGGTATAACCTTTGGCCCGGAGTTTTCCTGAGTTGTTTATTTTCCAGTCAATTACAAAATCACCCCCAAAACCGTTGGTGTTTTCATGGTTCCCGCCCACACCAAGGTTTGAATTGATGCTAACCCGGTCATTGAATATCTGTGTTGACAGAGCCACTTCTACTTCATCACTTGATATTTCATCACCCGGCCTGTAATTTACTCCGATGTCAAAATCATTGCTTATTTGTGAAAGCCAGTGTGAAAGCTGGTTAGATAACAACTCCGATGAGTTCGATCCCAGTGCGCCGTTTGAATTGGTTGAGGCCACTCCGTCGGGATTATTTGCCAAAAACCTGTTTAGCACCAGCAGGGCCAAAATCTGTTTGTTGATGATTTCATCTGAATTAAGCACCATTTTCAGTTTTTCCTGAGTGTCGTCATTGGCAGTTGGCATGGTAATGTCAAACTTAATGCTTGGTGCCATCAGACTGCCTGTCATAAGAAGATTGCAGTCGACCGGAATTCTTTGCCGGTAGGCTGTTGCCTGCGCAGAATCGATCAGGTTTACGAAAAGATCATAGGGTTTTGCCTTTGTACGGTAAATGGCGTTGATTTCCATATAAGCATCATAAGGATCGCCATTCCATTTTATGACACCTCCCTTTTCTACCTTGAATTTTTTGTTGATCACATTTTCAAGTGTGAACAGATAATCCCCTTCTTCAATTACATAATCTCCATACATACTGAAAGTTCCAAGGGTGTTGATTTCCATTTTCAGGTTGCCCGAGCCTCTTCCTTTCATGATGTCGCCGGCTTTGGAATCAAAAATAATCTGCATTTCGGCATCGGGCGTAACTTCAAGGTCAAAATTCATTTCAATGCCCGAGAGGTTCACTTTGTAATCTTCGGCTTTGTTTACCGCTAAACCACTTTTATCAACGAAAGTAATAAAATCGTATTCGCTTATTTCTCCTGTTGAGTTAAGCGGAATAAACAATCGGGTATTTTTCTCTGATTTTGCAGAAATGTCAATTTTAATGTTCTCGGGATTTCCTTTGATTCCTACAACTCCGGTTGCAAATGCCTTTCCGTAATACAGACTGTTGTCTTTGGCAGTGGTATTAAGGAACATAAAGTTTTTGGCATTCATGAGCACATTGAATTTGAAATCCTTGAAATTGTGATGGCTTAACCATCCGTTTACATCTGCATGGTTTCCTTGTTTGTCATAGTCTTCAAGAATCACTTTTTTCAGATAAACCGAGTCTTTTGTAATGTCTATTCTGCTGTCTTTTACCTTGTATCTTGTTTGCAGATAATTTACCGTAAAAGTTGCCCCCAAAATGTTCAGGTACCCATTGATAGCGGGTTCTGAAATATCTCCTTTTAGAAAAACCCTTCCTGTTGATAAACCTTCTATGTCTGAGAGGTTTTCTTTGAGGTAGGGTTCCAGGATTGCCAGATTAAAGTCTTTGACCCTGATATCAAAATCAAGCTTGCCGTTTTCGGGTGTATAATATCCGCTGGCATCAAATTCCTTGTTTTTATTTTTCAGGGTATAGGCTTCGCAGTACAGGTTGGTTTTTTCGGGCATCCATTTGCTTTTCACGTAGGTGTTGCCAAAGGTTTCGTCGTTTATTACAAGGTTGTCAATGTTAAGATCTGATGTGAACAGGGCCTGATTGTAAATATTGGACAATGAAGCTTTTCCGTTCATGATGCCGCTGGCCTTGATTCCATATTCCTGGGTAATCTGGTTCAGGTTTTTCAGATTAAGCGCATTAAACACAATATTGAGGGTGTCCTGCTTGATTTCGGAAACGGTACCCTGAGCAAAAATACGTTGATAATTATTGTTTATTACCAGATTAGATACTGCAATGGAAGTGCTGTCAATACTCAGATGGCAGTCGTTAATATGCCAGACAGTGTCTGCAATAACAAATGAAGAAGGGGCGGAGCCAATTCTGAAAACAGGCTTGTTATTGAAGGGGTTTGATGCAATTATTGCGGTGCCTTTAATATCACCGCTGTAAGTAACAGTGTCTTGTGTTAACCAGGTAAGTTTATAGTCTACACTATCGTTTTTTATCCTGGATTTAAAGATAATGTCATCCAGATGAAATTTCTTATAATATACTGATTGACATTCTGTTGAAAAGGAAAGTATGCTGTCGATTGTATTGGCTGAAACAAGAAAGTTGTTTAGGTTGAAATCATCATAGGTTATCAGCTTTGATTTACCTTTTATAGAAATTATCCCTGATACAGAATTGTAATAACCCGAAATGGATGAGTTGGGTTCAAGATAGTAATTGTTTTTAAGCAGACTGAGTAGTCCGTTTAAATTTTTAAACCTGAACACAAAGTTGAATTCATTTTGTTGCTGAACAATTTCACGTTCTGTGGAACTCAGATAAGATGGCAGATATTCTTTGATGAAATAGGCAACTGAATTTTCGAGGGATTTGATGGTGTAGTTTCCGGTGATTTCACCATCGGCAAAATCAGATTCGAGTGATAGTTTTCTTTCTTTTCCATCACTGGATGCAATCAGATTGATGCTGTCAGCATAAAAGATTCCGGATGAATTGGTAAGTGAAGTTCCTGAAAGTCTGATTGAACCCGCAATATTATCAGGATTACTGCCTGTGAAATTTGCTTTAACAATAGATGTCAGCGTGGAGCTTTTATCTGACAGGTCAATATTCAGATTGTATAACTGGGCATCATTGATGCTGGCAACAATGTCAAATTCCGGAACTTTACCATTGAAGTCCATTTTACCTCTGAAAGCAAGGTCAAGATTATCATCATTGATTGAGAACCTGCCTTCAAATTTCTTTTCTACCAGCTCTCCGTTAATTTCTATGTTCTTATAATTGTACCCCTTGTATTCGATGCTGTTGATGTTTCCATCAAGTTTGGCGGTGGTTTTTCCATTGCCTGAACTGCCTTTAATATTGGTATTAACAGCAATAATTCCAAGATCTTTTTCCATATACAGGAATTTTCCCAGATGAAAATCATTGGTTATTACTTTACCATTGTAGATAAGCCGACCGGTTTTCGATTCCCTTTTCAGTGAAGCGTCACAGGTAATTGTTCCTAAATTGGTTGTGAAAGTGCCATAGGCTACAAAGTCATTAAGCAAACCGGTAATATTGCCCCGGTATTTTATTTTTCCCAGAGAGGTCAGTTCAGGCATGAGATAGTCTTTGCCTCCGCTGTCACCGGGTTTATAAAACAACTCAAGATCTTCTTTGTTGGTTTGAAGCTCATCAATTTCTGCAATAATAAATGTTTCATCAGGATTAGGCAATCCTGTAAGTGTAAGTTTACCTTTGAAAATAGTTGATTCACCTGCTTCAAGATGAAAATTTTTTGTCCGGATGTCCTTAATCTTCCCATTTACCTGTCCCGAAAACCGGACTTTTTCATTGTATTTTCTGAAATCTCCTGCGAAATACCCGATATCTCTTAATCCGAGAGTGCTGGGACCGAAATTCGAACTAATTTTTACCTTTTTGATAAAATCATTGAAATCGGCCATCGATTTATAGTTCAGTTTCAGGCTGTCGGCATCAATGGATGAATTGGGCGTAACCAAAAGCATCGAGGAAAGATATATTTCCTTATTGCTTATCTCAGCTCCGGCTTTCATGGTTCCGAGTATAAAGCCGCTTTTTTCTCTGAACTCAAGCCGGTTTATCTGAATATGGGTAATGCTGTCTATAATATAAAAATCACTCAGGGTAACTCCGAATTCTGTCAGTGCAATATCTTTGAAGTTGATTAGTTCATCTTTTGGCTTCGAATCGAATGTTTTGTATGAAAGTCTGGAGTTTTTTATTACCAGTTCATCAACTGTGAAATTCCATGATGCTTGTTGTTCGGGTTCTTCTTCTTTTGACATCAGGGAATCAATGATGAACTGAAAATTCAGTTTGTTTTCCTTGTTACGAAAAATATTTATTGCTGATTCAGAGATGGTTATTTTACTGATATCAATGTTTTTATCTTCAAGACTGAAGCTGTTTATTTCAGCATTTGCTTCAGGAATATAAAGCAGGGTGTCGTTTCTTTGATCTTCAACATAGACATCATACAGATTGATGTCAGCAAAAAAAGTGATCTCAACCCGTCCGATTGAGATGATAGTTCCGGTACGGTCAGAGAGATATCCGGTAAGTTGTCGCGCAAGATAAGTTTGCACTGCTGATGATTGCAAAACGAGATAACAGATAAATAACAGAATCATTACTCCGGTAACAAACCTTAGGAGTATTCTGTAAATGAGTTTTAGTATTTTACCTGCCTTGTTGATAATCTTTTAATTTACCACAAAAATACGATTATTAACGGTAAACCAAAAAGGATGTTGCATGAATGTAAGCCAGTCGAAAGTATTTTTTCTAATGGCGGATCCCGGATTTTTTGATTCCATCTGCAAATGATACAAAATGATTGATTAATTTTGCCCGGATGCTTCAAAACAAAAACATAACAATTCTGGGCATTGAATCATCATGCGATGATACCTCTGCTTCTCTGATTCGCAACGGTTTTATGTTGTCGAATGTAATGGCCGGACAAAAAGTGCACAAGGCCTATGGAGGGGTGGTGCCTGAACTTGCCTCAAGGGCACACCAGCAGAACATCATTCCGGTTGTCGATCAGGCAATCAGTCTGGCTGGCATTAACCGCAATGAAATCAATGCGGTAGCGTATACCCGTGGACCCGGATTGTTGGGTTCATTGCTTGTTGGTACCTCTTTTGCCAAGGGTTTTGCCCTGGCTCTGGATGTGCCATTGGTTGAGGTAAACCATCTTCAGGGCCATGTCTTGTCTCATTTTATTCTGCATCCCGATAAGGATAATGAAATTCCTGAGTTTCCATTTCTGTGTCTGCTCGTTTCAGGTGGCCATTCACAGATTATAATTGTTAAAGATTTTTTTGAGATGGAAGTTGTCGGAAATACTATTGATGACGCTGCAGGTGAGGCATTTGATAAGTGTGCCAAGGTGATGGGAATGGAGTATCCGGGCGGACCATTAATTGACAAACTTGCAAAAGAAGGAGATCAAAACAGGTTTAAATTTGCAAAGCCAAGGATACCCGGACTGGATTACAGTTTTAGCGGGCTTAAAACAAGTTTTTTGTATTTTCTGAGAGATGAAATGGCTAAAGATCAGGATTTTATAGAAAAAAACAAAGCTGATTTGTGTGCATCACTTCAAAAAACGATAATAGATATATTGGTCGAGAAACTTCTTAATGCAATAACGATTACCGGAATTAATACAATTGCTGTTGGTGGGGGTGTGTCGGCAAATTCAGGACTCAGGGACCGGTTGCGTGCAGAGGCATCAAAACGAAAATGGAAATTATTTGTCCCGGATATTGCATTTACCACTGACAATGCAGCAATGATTGCTATAACCGGATATTATAAGTACCTTAGAAATGATTTTTCTTCGCACGAAGCAATTCCTTTAGCCAGATTTACTTTCTGAAACAGTTTTTCAACTTCTACGTATCCCAAAAAATGAGCAGATTCTTTTTAAGAATATGCCAAAATTACTATCTTTGATAGTTTTGTTAATTCTAAAATATTTTTAAGGTGTATCGAATTGGATTAAAGCAAATTGTTATTTTACTTGGCGGCTATTTGTTTCTTGCTATGTTGTGGTTTTTTGGCGGTAGAAAACTTTTTTCCTTTTTTACTTCTGATTATGGCCTGACTCAAAAAATTATTTCATTTTTATTTTTTGCATTGGTTTCGGGAATTTATACGATGCTGTTTCTGAAATTTTCAAAATCAACAATTGCTTTAAAAAATATTCAGGCACATAATGATTCAAACGACATCAGCCATGGCAGGTATCAAAGTCTGATGGAAAGCTCACCGGTTGGCATCGCATTTTTTGATCTTGAAGGTAATATATTGGAACTGAATAAAACAATGGTGGCTGTGCTGGGTTCCCCTTCAGCTGAGGAAACAAAGAAAATTAATGTATTGAAATTTAAATCGTTGGTTGAAAATGGTTTTGCCGATGATTTCAGAAAGTGTGTAAAAACGGATATTTCTGTTATAAATGACTCATTTTACAAATCCAAATGGGGAAAGGATCTTTTTCTGCGGTATATATTGGTCCCCATTCATACAAATAATATTATTTCTGGTGTTTTATTGAACATTCACGATATTTCGAATATTAAAAAAGCACAGGAGGAGTTAGCTGAAAGTCATGAAAACCTCCTTGTAACAATCAGAAGTATTGCGGATGCCGTGATTGTTGTCAGCAAGGAGGGTGTAATTGAAATTATTAACCCTGCTGCCGAAGAGCTTTGTGGGTGGAAACAAGACGAAGCCATTGGTAAAAAGCTTGAGGATGTTTTCAATATTTATGATTCAGAAACCGAACTTAAAATATCCGATACAGTTAGCAAAACCATTGAAAGAAATGATAAATACGAAAGGCATCGTAACCTGGTTTTGGTTTCAAGGGATTATGAAAAACACCGGATTTATAAAAAAGTATCACCTGTTAAAAGGCCTGATGGTGAGATTATCGGTGTTTTGGTTGCTTTTACCGATATCACTGAAAATTATTTTCTGGACGAACAAATTAAAGAGCGCGAAAAAAAATACAGAACGCTGTTTGAAAATGCCAATGACTCCATTTTTATTATGAAAGGTGATGAGTTTATTGATTGCAACAGAAAAACAATGGAGTTGTTTAACTGTCTTGAGGAAGAAATTATTGGGGCACCGCCATATAAGTTTTCTCCTGAAAATCAGCCTGATGGTAGAAACTCAAATGAAAAGGCAAAAGAATATCTTAAACTTGCATATGAAGGCATTCCTCAGTTTTTTGAATGGAAGCACATGCGCGCTGATGGTTCCCTGTTTGACGCCGAGGTAAGTCTGAACCGCATTGAAATCTTTGGGGAAATGTACATTCAGGCAATTGTCAGGGATGTAACTGAGCGGGTTTATTCACAGACTGCTCTGCAATCCTCTGAATTCAGATTCAAAGTTTTGACCGATACAGCATCAACCGCCATTTTTATTATTCAGGGTGAGCACTTGGTGTATGTAAACAAGGCGGGTTTGGAAATGTCGGGTTATTCAAATGAGCAAATCAGTCAGATAAAATTCTGGGAACTGATTCATCCCGATTTCAGGGGTTTGGTTCAGGAAAGGGCTTTTGCCCGTTTAAGGGGAGATAATGTTGTGTCGAAGTACGAATTCATGATCATGAACCCAAAAACCGGTTCACGATGGATTGACTTTTCGGCTTCTTTATTCGAATTCCATGGCGAAAACGCTATTCTGGGCACAGCCTTTGATATTACCGAGAGGAAACAAACTCAGGGATTGCTTCATATACAAAGAGATTTGGGTATTTCGCTCGGACTGGTAAGCAATCTGGATGAGGCATTAAGGATTATTCTTGGTGCGACTATTGAAATTGAGGGTATCGATTACGGAGGTATATATTTTGTCAATGAAGTTACCTATGATCTCGACCTCAAATCTCATATTAATTTACCCGATGACATACTTAAGGGCATTTCAATCATTGAGTCAAATACCTATCTGGCACGGCTTGTAATTAAAGGAAAACCTGTTTATGGTACTGCTGAAGAAATAACCAGAAACACTGATCTGAGTAAGGAAGCAACCGAAAAAATGAAAGCTCTCGGTGTAATTCCTGTTCATCATAAAGGAAAAGTAGTGGCTGCTGTTGCATTGGGATCTTATTCGCAATCAGAGATAAGCGTGAATGTGCGTAATGCCCTCGAATCAATTGCCGGAAGGATTGGTGGTGTAATAGCCAGAGTTAATGCCGAAGAGGCAATGCGTGAAAGTGAGGAAAAGTTCAGGGAATTGGCAACTTTGCTTCCCCAAAGTATTTTTGAATGTGACGTTACAGGCAGGTTTGTTTATGTGAACAACAACGGACTGAAAACATTTGGCTATTCACTTGAGGATATGACAAAAGGCAAATATGCCCATGAAATTGTAATTCCTGAAGAAAGAGATATTGCCTTGAAAGGGATTATGGAAGCAGTGAACTCTGAGGATATTCTGGTTAGAGAATTCAACGCCGTTAAAAAGGATGGAACCAGATTCCCGGTAATCGTTTACTCAAACCCCGTGATAAAAGAAGGGAAAAAAATGGGGTTCAGGGGTATTGTGGTGGATATTACCGACCAAAAAAGGGCTGAAAAAGCAATCAGGGAAAGTGAGGAAAAATACCGGATGATTTTTGAAAAATCGCCCATTGGTATTTTAAGGTATGACAAGGAAGGTGTGGTTACCATGTGTAATAATGCACATCTCGATATTTTAGGAATGACGAAGGATATGGTGATCGGATTTAAAATGCGGTCACTGAAAAACCGTGAGCTCAGAGAAAAGCTTATCGAATCACTGGAAGGTCATTATACTCATTGGGAAGGAAATTTCAGGGTACAACAAGGTGAAAACAAAGTGATGATCAGGGTGGATTTTGCACCTGTGTTTGATGAAAATAATAATGTGGTGGGCGGTGTGGCACTGGTCGAGGATATTTCAGAAAGAAAAAAAGCTGAAGAAGCACTTCGTTTAGCCAAGGAGGCAGCTGAGTCGGCTAATAAATCCAAATCTGCTTTTCTGGCTAATATGAGCCACGAACTTCGTACTCCAATGAATTCAATTCTGGGAATGTCAGAACTGATGAAGAAAACACCTCTTACCGATGACCAGATTAATTACCTGAATATCATCTCCAAATCTGCCGACAACCTGTTGGTCATCATCAATGATATCCTTGATATTTCTAAAATTGAATCGGGTGAATTGCATTTTGAAAAAATCGGCTTCAGATTGAAGGATCTCATCCGCTCTTTGATAAACCTTGTGTCTCTAAGGGCTACTCAAAAAGGACTTTCTCTTGAATGTCCGTATCTTACAACCGGTTTCGATTATCTGCTAAAAAGCGATCCGGTTCGGATTAACCAGGTGCTTCTTAACCTTACCGATAATGCCATTAAATTCACCGAAAAAGGAAAGGTTATTATCGACGTGAAATATGTTTCTAAATCTGAAGATAAAATTACCCTCAGATTTGAAGTTAAAGATACCGGAATCGGAATCCCTACCGATAAAACCGAATATATTTTTGACAGTTTTACACAGGCCGATCCCAGTACTACCCGAAAGTATGGGGGAACCGGGTTGGGACTTTCAATATCAAAAAGATTGGTTTCCAGATTTGGTGGCACTTTAAGTGTTGAAAGCGTTGTTGGAAAAGGCTCTCATTTTTGGTTTGAGCTAACATTTGAGGTAGCTAACATTGATGAGCTCAATTATCAAAATGAAACATTTGAAAACGAACCATTCCATGAAGCTTTGAAAGGTGTGGATATTCTGCTTGCCGAGGATCAGGAATTCAACCAAATGATGATCAGGGCTCTTATGCGCGACTGGGGATGTAAACTTGATGTTGCTTCTGATGGAAAAGAAGCCGTTGAAAAAATCAAACAACAAAAGTACGACCTTGTCTTGATGGATATTCAAATGCCAATTATGAGCGGTGTTGAGGCAACAAGGTATATTCGTGAAAATTTTGGAGAACATGGAAAAAACATCCCCATTATCGCACTTACTGCCAATGCTTTTAAAGAGGATCATCAGCAATACCTTCTTGAGGGAATGTCTGACACCATTTCAAAACCCTTCAAGGAAAAAGATCTGTTTAATAAAATTGTAAAGAATATAAATATTTCAAAAACAGCCATTACAAAACAGGATCCGATTCTCCCGAAAAAGATAAAAAAGGAAGTGCCTGTCCGCCCCGAAAAGCCGGGTGAGCTATATGATCTCAAACTTATTAAAGAAGCGGCAAAGGGTAATAAGGAATTTTTGAGGGAAATGATAGATATTTTCATCGAAAAAACTGCTTCAGAGGCACAAACAATGAAGGAACACCTTGAAGCATCTAATTTTGTGACTTTTGCCAGACTGGCCCACAAGTTGAAACCTTCTTTTTCCTATATGGGCATGAAGAAAGCTGAAAAACTTCTTATCGAATGTGAAAACATTGCCCAGACAACAAAAGATATCGTAATTCTTGAAAAAAATAACGATGAGATAATCAGGATAATTGATGTTGTTGTTGAGGAACTCAAAAAGGAAGTGATCTGATTACGTTTTGCTTTCAGGGTGTTTTCTGGATCCCATATACATCTCAAACTTCAAAAATTTGCATTCAATAGTCCCGTTGATTAAAGATATTTTTCTTGATGTCTTTAACCCAATACTTTTTGTGCCCTCGGCATTGCCACTGATAATCCAGGCATCATAACCCGAGAAATTCTTTTTCAGGGTATTGCCAATTTCTTTATAAAAACCTGCAATATCCTGCTCTTTCATCCTTTCATCATAGGGAGGGTTTGTAACAATGATTCCGGGATCTCCAGCCGGAACAGCATCAGTAAATGATTTTTGCTCAAGTTTGAAGTTTATTCCTTTTATTCCCGACCTTTTTATATTTTCAGAAGTTATTTCCATGGCTCTGGCTGATACATCTGATCCCTGAATGGTAACTTTTGACGGTCGTATCTCATTTTTCAGATTTTCAATAATTAACCTGAATTTATTTTCATCGTAGTTTTTCCATTTCTGAAACGCAAATTCACTTCTTCTGAGGTTAGGCGGTGTGTTGGTTGCAATCATTGCCGCTTCGATGAGCAATGTGCCCGATCCACACATGAAATCTGTGAAATTGCTTTCGCCGTTCCATCCGGTTAATAATATCAACCCGGCGGCAAGATTCTCATTCAGGGGTGCCTGGTTGTGCTCAAGTCTGTACCCCCTGCGGTTAAGCGATTCGCCACTGCTGTCGAGCGATACGGTGCATAAATCGTCGCTTATGTGTATGTTTATTTTAATATCCGGGTTCATTATATCCACGTTGGGCCTGATACCGGTGTTTTTTCTGAACTGGTCAACTATGGCATCCTTGCATTTAAGGGCAACGTATTTTGAGTGATTGAAATAATCGGAAAATACCACACCGTCTATTGATAAAGTGTCGGAT
The DNA here is from genome assembly GCA_001769535.1 of Bacteroidetes bacterium GWF2_38_335. Lineage (GTDB taxonomy): Bacteria > Bacteroidota > Bacteroidia > Bacteroidales > GWF2-38-335 > GWF2-38-335. The sequence goes on along the minus strand of MEOH01000016.1, from coordinate 16,194 downwards.
GTGGTCATGTACTTGCTCCAGTTGATTCTTTGAATTCCCATATAAAGAGCGTCTTCATTCCTGGCATTGAAACTGCCGATAGGCATCAGTATCTTCACGGCTGTTCGCAAACACAGGTTTGCTTTGTATAAAAGGTCAAGATCACCATCAAAACTGACAGCCCTTCTCAAAACCCTGATGTTTTTTCCGCCTGCTTTCCTGATTTCTTCTGCCAGCACATCCTCTAGTCCAAACTGAGTTTTTGCTGTGAAACTGTTAAATGTTTTTTCTATCACAATATTGATTTTTGACAAAGGTAGAAAATCAAATCAACAGAACCTAAAAACATTTATTTGCGAATTTTGCAACTCATATCCGTAAAATTATTATATCTTGCAACTGTATATGAATTGAGCCTGGATTGAAAAAAGCATAACTGACTTATTGACAATGACACACATTTATTTGTAAACGAAATAATTAAATAAGATTGTGATTAAAAAGTTCTTGTTTTTTTTCGAAAAAAGTGCTAAAAGATTTACCGATCATGGAAAAAAATGAAACTGCAACGCTTCAAAAATTGTTTTTGAGTAAAATCAAAGACCTTGTTCCCTCAAATTTATCTCTTGCCGATGAATTGTGCGACCTTTTGGGAATAAGCTCCGACAGTGCTTATCGAAGACTGAGAGGAGAAACAGCCCTGACTATTGATGAAGTGGCCATTTTGTGCAAACATTACAGAATTTCTCTCGATTCGGTAGGCAGTTACGAGTCTGAAACAGTAACATTCAATTATCATTTCATAAAGAACAGGGATGAATATAAAAAATACCTTGAAACGATAAAAAGTGAACTTGGCAAAATTTTAGCCGCAAGGGAAAGGGTTATTTATTATGCGGCTGTTGATATACCTGTTTTTTACAATTTTAATTTTCCTCTGGTTTCCCTTTTCAAATCTTTTTATTGGCTCAAATCGGTGGTAAATAACCCTGAAATGGCTGCCATGAAGTTTAGCCGCGATTTTGCCGACCCTGAAATCAGTGAATTGGGAAAGGATGTTTTTAAAATATATTCAGCCATTCCTTCTGTTGAAATATGGAATGAAGGCAGCGTTTCCAGTCTGGTTAAACAAATAGGCTATTATTGGGAATCCGGATTGTTTGAATCATCTGAAGATGCTCTTGAACTTTGCAATCAACTTGAACAGGAAATGAATTTGATTCAGCGTCAGGCTGAAATAAGCAGAAAACTGCTTGATGAGAACCATCCGGGAGGCGAGCCCAATAATTTTACCATGTACTTCAGTGAAATAGAAATTGGCAATAACTGTATTCTGGCAACTGCCGGGGATATGAAGGCTGTTTATCTGAGTCACAGTACTTTTAATAAAATTGTAACCTTAAATCCGGGTTTTTGTGAAGGTACAGCCGAATGGATTAACAACCTGATCAAAAAGTCAAATCTGATAAGCGGAGTTTCTGAAAAACAACGGTATCAGTTTTTTAAATCAGTTAAAGAAAAGATTCAACAGTTAAAGGAAAAAATTAAGTGATATGTACAAATTAATACTTATTGTTTTGGCAGTTGTTTTTCTTGTTTCATGCGGGGGCAGGGAGGATGAATTAAAGGGTTACTGGCAGGGAAGTTATATTCAGGTAAAAGGTGAGGATGCAAAAATTCCTTTTAATGTGATTTTTAATTTCATGAATAAAAGGTTTAAAATGAGAGTGTATAGTGATTTTCCTAAACAAAAAATATATAATTCGCCGGGAACATGGAAAATTGAAGATGACTTGTTAATTCTTGAGTTTTCAAAAGAAAAAATTGACACGCATAATATCATGGTTATGTGTCCCGACAGTCTGGTGCTTAACCCCCTGAATAGCGACATAACGATTGTACTCAAACCGATGAAAAAATACAGAATGGCAAAAATGATTGAAGAAGTTTCCCGGTATTTGAAAAAAATGCCGGTAAATGTTTCCCGTAAAGGTCAGAAAGAATTCAGCTGTGAATTTCGAGACAACCTCATGATCAACCTTACTGATCAATCGGCAGGAAGTTGGACCTTGGACACAGTGAATGAGGAACTTTTTTTGCTTTTTGCCGGTGAAAAACGCAGACTTTTTCATGTAAGTAACTTCGGTGAGTTTCTTACTCTGATGGAGGAAAATGCTCAGGAAATCAGATATGACCTGATGCTTTCTCCTGCAAATGAGGATCTAAAAAAATATGATTTGAGCGGAATATGGAAAGGCAACGGTGTCCGGGTCGAAATTGCCGACACACTTTTTTGCGTGAAGTCAACATCCGATACCATGATTTTCAGATGGGAATACAACAGTACTGCAGACTTTTTACTCATTAATGACTTGTTTACCGGAAAACCAAGAACCATGTACCGCATTGACAGTATTTCTGATTCTTTTATGAAACTTTTCAGTTACGAACTTAATTCAAACCTTGAACTTTCGAAAGAAAAAAAATAAGAAATTGAATGTTCGATGCTTTGATTATTGATAGCTGTTGATAGCTGTTCCAAGTTTATTCCCTTCGGTCATGAGAGAAGTTGCAACTTGGAACAGGAGTTTGCAACTTATAACAGAGTTTACCCAATCCCGTTTTTCTTGCTTTTGATATTAAAAAATTTCGTATTTTTGCATCTTTAATAAAACATACCGAACAATGGATAAATGTTCATTTTGCGGAAGAGATAAAAAAGATACCCAATTGCTGATAGCCGGAATTTCAGGCCACATTTGCGATAGCTGTGTTGAGCAGGCTCATGGTATTGTTGATGAGGAACTCCGCAGTAAAACTGATTTTAATGTTGATGCTCTGCCTTTGCCAAAACCAAAAGAGATCAAAGAATTTCTTGATCAATATGTCATCGGACAGGATGAGGCAAAAAAATACTTGTCTGTGGCTGTTTACAATCATTATAAAAGATTAAAGCAGTCAAGGAAAAACGATGAGGTCGAAATCGAGAAGTCAAATATAATTATGGTTGGTGAAACAGGTACAGGAAAAACGCTTCTTGCACGCACCATTGCCAAAATGCTCCATGTACCTTTTACCATTGTTGACGCCACTGTGCTTACCGAAGCCGGTTATGTGGGCGAGGATATTGAAAGTATTCTCACCAGATTGCTCCAGGTGGCAGATTACGATGTGAAACATGCCGAAAAAGGCATTGTTTTCATTGATGAAATTGATAAAATTGCACGAAAAAGCGATAACCCTTCAATTACCCGCGATGTGTCGGGCGAAGGTGTTCAACAGGGATTGCTGAAACTCCTCGAGGGTTCCATAGTCAATGTGCCCCCGCAGGGCGGACGAAAACATCCCGAACAAAAAATGATTCCGGTTGATACTAAAAATATTCTGTTCGTTTGTGGCGGTGCTTTTGACGGTATTGAAAAGAAAATTGGAAACAGACTGAATACCAAAATTATAGGTTATGGGGCCACAAAGGACGCTGAACGTATTGACAGGGTTAATCTTTTACAGTATATTGCTCCGCAAGACCTGAAATCATTCGGGCTGATCCCCGAAATTATTGGTCGTTTACCTGTTCTGACTTATTTAAATCCGCTTGATAAAGGAGCCCTGAGAAACATTCTTACTGTACCTAAAAATTCTATTATCAAACAATATGAAAAGTTGTTTGAAATGGATGGGATCAAATTGAATTTTCATGAGGATGCACTCAATTACATTGTTGATAAAGCTATGGAATTTAAGCTGGGAGCACGTGGATTGCGTTCGATTTGCGAAGCAATTATGATGGATGCCATGTTTGAATTACCCTCAAAAAAGATCGAAAAAGTGGATGTCACATTGGATTATGCACATCGAAAATTTGAAAAAATAAACATAAAACGCCTGAAAGTCGCATAGTTAGAGACGCAAGAAATTGCGTCTCTTTTATTTTTCATTACGGTCTGTCGGAACAGAAGTCAGATTATTGTTTTCATCAATTTTAATATCATACTCAAAGCATTCGCTCATTTCAACTTCGATCACATAATCAGATGTGTCAATTGAAACTGTAAACTTTATCATTCCGGGTGCATAACTTCTAAACTCCGATGCGGTACCCGGTTCAATATTGTTAATGTTTTCAGTGTTACCCCCGGTTGTTTTTATCTGAACACTGGCAACGTCAGTCCCTTCATTGATGATTCGGGCTCTTGGATCTTCATTTTTGCATTCTTTGCAGCTGCTTATTGCCATTATAACCAATGATGTGGCAAGGAGCGTGATTTTTTTAAATTGGTTTTTCATTTTATTTCTATTATTAGTTTTTGTTTTACATCTTCAGATGAACTTGCTGCCTGAAGTTCATATTTTCCTTTTAAAATTTCATATTGTTGTTTTGTTTCATTCCATATTTCAAGACTTTTGACAGGCACATTGAATTCAATAATATCCTGTTTTCCGGTTTTTATAGGCAGTCTTTTAAATCCTTTCAGCATTTTATTTGGCATTTTTTCTTTGGAGGTTATATTTTTGATATACAACTGGATAACTTCTTCGCCGTCGGTAATGCCTGAATTTTTAACTAATACTTTTATTTTAATCGTATCATTTTTTGTGTTATAAGAGCTTTTGTCAGTTTTCAAATCGGAATAGTCAAACTTTGTGTAGCTCAAGCCAAATCCGAATGGATAAAGCGGTTTTCCTTTAAAATATCTATAGGTGCGGTTTTCCATGCTGTAATCATCGAAAGCAGGAAGATCGGTTGTTTTTTCATAAATGGTTACCGGTAACCTTCCGGCCGGATTATAATTTCCAAAAATGACATCTGCCACAGCATTGCCTCCCTGCTCGCCGGGATACCAGGCATAAATGAGGGCATCAGCCATTTCGGCTATTTCGGGAACCGACACAGCACTTCCTGCGGTGATGACCACAATAAGAGGCTTTTCTCCGGCCGCTTTTCTCATTTTCCTTATAAACTCTATCTGGTTGGCGGGCAGACCAATTTCTTTTCTGTCGCCTCCGTGATCTGAAAGCATGGCGTCTCCGTTTTCGCCTTCAAGTAACCTTGACAATCCGATCACTGCGATGGTTACTTCTGCATATCCTGCCTGCCACTCTCCATGAAAAACGCTGTCGGTGTTGAACAGGCATCCCATGCTGTAGTCAACCACCGTGCCTGCATCGCACCGGTTAACTATTCCCTCGAGTACAGTGACCATTTCGCCTGAAAAGCCATTGTAATTTCCAACAAGCACTTCGAAGTTTGCGGCAGCCGGACCGCTTACGAAAAGACTTTTAATTTTTGATTTGTCAAGGGGCAGAATGTTGTTTTTGTTTTTAAGCAGCACCATCGATTTGCAGGCCGATTCCAAAGCCAGCGCTTTATGTTTTTTGCAGTTTACAATTCCGGCACTTAAAGTATCATATGGATTCATTCCGATAGGATCGAATAACCCAAGTTTAAAACGTGTGCGCAAAACAGGCCTGAGGTTTTCATCAACAAGTGATTCAGGAATAAGTCCCTTTTCAACTGCTTCGGGCAGATAACCATAAATATATCCACAATTAAGATTGACGCCTGCATTGGCAGCCAAAACAGCTGATTCAACCTGGGTTTCGGTCACTTTGTGTCTGAGCCAGAAATCATCCAGAGCCCAACAGTCTGAAACGATATGGCCCTGAAATTTCCATTCATCCCTGAGGATTTTTTTCAGTAACAGATTGCTTCCGCAACAGGGCTCGTCATAAACTCTGTTGTATGCACACATGATGGCTTCAACTCCGGCATCCGACAATGATTTAAAAGCGGGCAGGTAAGTTTCTCTGAAATCACGGCTTTCAGGTAAAACATTAAAATGGTGACGCGATTCTTCAGGGCCGCTGTGTACGGCAAAATGCTTGGCGCAGGCTGCTGTTTTCAGGTATTTAGGATTATTGCCCTGCAGTCCTTTTACAAAGGCAACACCTAGACTGGATGTAAGATAGGGATCTTCACCATAAGTCTCTTGTCCGCGCCCCCACCTCGGATCCCTGAAAATATTCACGTTTGGTGTCCAGAAACTGAGTCCGGTATATTGAAGCCTGCTGTTCTTTTTTAATGCTTCGTTGTGTTTTGCACGTGCTTCATCCGAAATTGCGGTGGCTACCCTGAACAAAAGATCTTCATCAAAACTGGCTGCCAGTCCGGTTGCCTGGGGAAAAACAGTGGCTTTCCCTGCTCGTCCCACGCCATGCAAACATTCATTCCACCAGTTGTATTCGGGTATTCCGAGTCGTTCAATGGCCGGGTTATTGTGAAGCATAAGGGATGCCTTTTCCTTTAAAGTAAGCCGTTTGATGAGATCGTCAATTCGTAATTCGACCGGAAGTTCTGGATTAAACAAGGGAAGGGTGTCCTGTGCATTTGAAAGCTGAAATGCAGACAGTATTATAAGAAAAAATAATCGAATTGTCATTTGATGATATATTTAACGGATTCAAATTTAGAATAAATGTTGGTAAAATTATCTGCTTATAAAAACTTAATAGAAGACAATCGACTCTTTATTTGATTTTTTTTTGTATTTTTATAGAAACTAAAATTAACGAATATGGAACCAACGTATGAATCAATAAAGTCAATACTTATTGAAGAAGTGTGGACAGGCAATCAGGTAAAAATTAAAATCAAGGCATCCAATCAGGACCAGCCGATAGAAACCATTGGAATTGCCATGGGCAATCAGGAGGAAATGATGAAAAAGATGAATGCTGAAATAGCTAAAATGATGGCATCCGGAATGGCTGTGGGTGCGGCTTCCAGTGCATTGGGAAACCTGACCGGAGTGCCCGGCGCAGGAAGTCTGATTGGCAGTGCGGCAAGCCATGCAGGTGTTGGCTATCAGATGGACGCTTCCAAAATGATGCAGGTTGACCTCACCGATGATCTGAAAAAAGAAACCGTGGTAAACGCTTTTAAAAATCTTATGAGTATGTATGTTTTTGAGAATGGGCAATGGGTTTATAAGACTGCATAATAGTATTCAAAATATTTTACTGAATTCTTTAATTGGTTTTAGTATATTTGTTTTGTTGAAGGTTAATTCAATTACAAAATGAGTATAAGTAAAACCAATTTTGTTTTCTTAATTCTACTAATTGCTTTTAACGGATGTATCACGTTAAATACAGTTGATAAAATTAAAAAAGACCGAAGACATGAAGAGGTTGTTAGTGTAGAAAGTGCTTTTTTTGATAATAATACAAACCTGATTATTAATTTTACAGGTAAAAGCCCGAGAGTTGACACAATTTATCATTATTATTTTATTTTAAATACTGATAGTTTGTTTCAAATAATTAATAGATATGGTGAACCTGAGCCAGTTAAGAAAAGATTTCTTTATTTGGATTCTGCTTTCACGATTCATCCTGATTACCATAAAATTCAATGGGATTTATTTTGGGATTTTATTAAGGTTGACTTAAAACGAACAGCTTTAAAAAAAGGAGACTATTTCTCTGATGCGGCAAATATAAATGATTCAGTTACAGTGATAAATAATTCAGAAAAGTTATTTGAGTATGGTGCTTATTGGTCTTTTTCATTTAATACCCCTGATTTAACAGCAAGACATTTTACATTTGCTTTTAAACACCATTATGATGGTATTTATCGTTATCAATATGAATGTGACAGCATAATTATTAATATAGAACCATCTGGGGAAAAAAGGTATAATCGTTGTTTCTATTTGCCTTTATCTTTTTTAGGTGATATTGTCACTTCTCCTTTTCAGTTAATTGGACTTCTTGGCGCTGGTTGTTTGGCCTTACCAATATATTAGAAATGCTTTCTAATTCAAATTTGACAGATTAATAACTAACTTATTTTGAATGGCTTTTGCCCTTACAGGGCTAATTGTCCTTGGCCGATTCACAGGGCGTTGCCCTGTGTTTGTGCTTTGACCCCTTTTGGGGTCTATCGTATTTGGTTTAATTTAATGTCTTTCCACATGTTACCAGTCGAAATCAAGACCCTGAAAGGGTCCAAGCAACAACACAGGGCAACCGCCCTGTGTGTGCAAGTGATGGGATTATCAGCCCTGTAAGGGCGAAAGCCATTAATAAGCCAGGAACCAATACAGAACAAACACGAACACAAATAAACCACAACATGGTTTTTACATTAATATGCCATTGGTATCAGAGGTGAAAATCTTATAAAAAAAACAACTGTAATGCATTTTTTAATCTGGTAAAGTAGATCTAATTATTATCTTTATTCTTTTATTTGTAATACAATTAAAAGAACATGAAAACTTGTTTATTATCGTTAATTATAACCGTATTTGTTTTGTTTTCAGGGTGCGGAACAAAAGATCAGGATAAAGAGATTAAATCAGATTCATCAATCAAAGACAACCCCTGCAATTACATCAACCCCTTTATCGGTACCGGTGGTGATGGTCACACCTATCCGGGAGCCACGGTTCCCTTCGGCATGGTGCAGGTTAGTCCGGATACCCGAATCGACCATTTCAGCAAGAGTTACAAATGGTGTGCAGGCTATCAGTATGGCGACAGCACAGTAAACGGGTTCAGCCACACGCATTTTTCGGGAACAGGACATTCCGATATGGGCGATGTACTCATCATGCCTGTATGCGGAAAATTTAATTTGCAGCCGGGAAACGAAAAAGATCCCAATCCGGGTTATAAATCAAAATTCTCACATGAAAATGAATCGGCTAAGCCGGGATATTATTCGGTTTTTCTTGATGATTACGGTATTAAGGCAGAACTTTCGGCCACAACACGTGCAGGAATTCACCGGTACACTTTTACAAAAAAGGATAGTTCGTATGTTTTACTCGATTTGAAATCAAGTATCTATAATTATTCCGGAAAAGTACTTTTTTCTCAGATCAGGATTGAAAACGACAGTACCGTAACAGGATACAGACAAACAAAGGGGTGGGGTGAAAACCGCTTTGTGTTTTTTTCCATGAAATTCTCAAAGCCAATAAAATCCTACGAAATAAAAAGAGACAAACAATTTGAGTATATGGGATTTGGCAATCGATCGAACAGACTTAAAAACTATCCTGTGATGTCGGGTCAGGATTTGATGGCATGGTTTAATTTTGATCTGAAGGAAAATGAACAGTTGCTGGTTAAAGTTGGCATTTCTGCAGTGGATATTGAAGGAGCAAAAAGAAACCTTGATAAAGAAATTCCGGATTTCGATTTTGAAAAGGTTAAAAAGGATGCATGGGAACAGTGGACCGTCGAAATGCAAAAAATCATCATTGAAGGAAGTGATGAGCAAAAGCAGAATTTTTACACAGCCATGTACCACACCATGCTGGCTCCCACCGTTTATATGGATGTTGACGGGCGCTACCGCGGAATAGATAATGGAATCCACAAAGCCCGCGGATTTGTTAATTATACTCTGTATTCACTTTGGGACACATACCGGGCCGAGCATCCGCTTTTTACCATCATCAACAAAGAAAGGGTGGGAGATATGATTGCGTCCATGCTGAAACACCGCGAACAATCGGTTCATAAAATATTGCCTGTGTGGGCTTTTCATGGAAATGAAACCTGGTGCATGATTGGTTATCATGGTGTTTCTGTGATTGCGGATGCCTATCTGAAGGGAATCAGAAATTATGATGTTGATGAAGCTTACGAAGCAGTTTTGGCCAGCGCAAATTATGGCGAATACGGTGGATTAAAGCACTACATTAAATTTGGCTACATGCCTGCCGATCTGGAAAATGAATCGGTTTCCAAAACCCTGGAATATGCTTATGATGACTGGTGTATAGCGCAAATGGCTAAAAGCATGGATAAAAAGGAATATCATACTTTTCTTCAGAGAGCGGTTTCTTACAAAAATATTTTTGATCCTGTAACGAAATTCATGAGACCTAAGAATTCAGATTTGAAATGGAAAGAAACCTTTGATCCGATGTTTGCCCAATATGGAAGTGACTACACCGAGGGAAATGCCTGGCAGTACAGCTGGTATGTTCCGCATGATGTGGCCGGACTCATTGACATGATGGGAGGGAATGAGGCTTTTATTGAAAAGCTTGACAGTTTGTTCACTTTAAAAGGCGATGAAGATCAGTTTAAGCATGTTGAAGACATCGCCGGACTGATTGGTCAGTATGCCCATGGCAATGAGCCCTCGCATCACATAGCGTATCTATATAACTATGCCGGCGCACCGTGGAAAACCCAGGAAAAGATTCATGAAATCATGAAGGGATTGTTCAGCAACACTCCGTATGGCTTGTCGGGGAATGATGATTGCGGTCAGATGTCGTCATGGTATATTTTCAGTTCCATGGGCTTTTACCCTGTTTGTCCGGGTTCCCTGGAGTACATCATCGGCAGTCCGTGCATCCCAAAAGCAACCATTACGGTGGACGAAGGAAAAACATTTGTAATGGAAGCAAAGAATTTGAGTAAAGACAACATTTACATCCAGTCGGCAAATTTAAATGGCAAGCAATTAAACAGAACGTTTATCACCCATGATGAAATCATGAAGGGCGGAAACCTTGTTTTTGAAATGGGAGCAGAGCCAAATAAAAAATGGGGGATGGGTGGTGATCTGCCTTATTCAGTGAGCAATTAATAAACCTCTCCTCCACCATATCCAACAAAAGTGACAGATTTTTGTGAAACAGAGTACGCTCCGAAGATACCCAAACCATCTTTTACATTTGAATAAACCTGGACAGGTTCGGAAAATAAATTGTTTCCTGTTCTAGCATTTCTGGTATAGGAAAGTGAATATAAATATAAATCCTTTGAAACTGATTGCAATTGAAAATCAACCTTGTTTACTAATCCGGAAAAGTTGTATTTATCAAAGTTAATTATCAGTTTATATTTATTCCCATTAAAAACATCATCTCTGATCATTATACCGTATTTAATGTCAAGATAATCCTCAATATTGATATCCATAGTATAAATATTTACCGGTGATGTGTATCCTCCTGATGAGATATTAGCTGTTAAGATATAATAATTTTCGACACCCGAAGGGTCTTCAAACTCAATAGAACATTCTATTGAAGGCGTTCCTTCAATTTCAGTTGAAATAGTATCAATTGATAAAATTTCAATGGAATTTGGTATTTTATCTTCTGCAGAAATTGACTTAAGTGTGCTGTTTGAAGCAGTTACCTTATATTTTTTACCTTTAACCGGAGTAAAGCCGGTCACAGGATAATTGCCGCCGCCGGCGTTAACCGGCTCAGCTACTAAAACACCATCTTCATATAACTTTACTGTTGCATCATCAATGAATGTTATCTCATCATCATCTAATACACTCATGCTTTTACTTAGATTGATAACCATGCTGCTGTCATTTGTGATGATGCTGTTCAAAACTATTTTTTTCTCTTTATCGGGGATATTTATATCAATAATCTTTTCACAGGAAAACAATCCTGCAAGAAGCACTAAAAAGATAAATTTTAAAGACTTTAATGTAAGTCCGTTTGTGAATATGTAAGTTTTCGTTTTCATCTGTTTACTTTTGTTATTTATTATCTCTGTTTGGCCCTGATTTTAAATAGATTGTTACTTTTCAGGGATATATTACAATAAAGACAATTAATATTGTTAAAATTTAAAATCATATCTGATCGAAGGGATAATCGGGAATAAACTTAACTGCTTAAGAACCCTTTCATTTTCTTCATAATCAAAGAATAAATAGAATGGGTTTTTCCTGTTATAAATATTATAAACTCCGACACTCCAGGTTCTTACGCCCCATTTTTTCACCTTTTTGAAATTAACGCCTAAATCCATTCTGTGATAGGACGGCATTCTGTAGTTGTTTCTTGATTCAAAATATTCGACTGGCTCACTATACCAGTATGGATTCGTAAGGTCATAGGCGGTTGAATATTTTTCCAAACCTAATGTAACGGCATTTCCGGTTCCAAAAACCCAAACACCTGAAATATCAATTTCATCGTTTATTTCATACGAACATGTGATGCTAATATCATGTCTGCGATCGTAACGGTAAGGGAATTTTTCACCGAAGCTGATGTTATCAAATTGTCTTTCAGTCTTGGCATAAGTATAACCTACCCATCCAGTTAACTTTCCGATATGTTTGTGGATCAGGAATTCGGCTCCGTATGACCATCCTTGTCCCATTTCAACTTTTGACTCCCATGAAGATGCTGATGAGAAAAAAGTAGCACCTTCTTTATATTCAATAATATTATTCATTTTCTTATAAAAACATTCAATGCTTATGTCAAGATTTTTCTTGAGGGCATAAACACCTCCAATTACATATTGGGTTGAGTTTTGAGGTTTGATAGAATCTGTAACCGGCAACCATAGATCTGTTGGTAGTCCGATCCCGGAATTTGAAAGCAGCAGTATATACTGATTCATTCTGGAATAAGCTGCCTTTAATGAAAACTTTTCGGTAAACATGTATCTTGCCGAAGCTCTGGGCTGTAATGACTGATAATAAGTATTGTTTACATAAAAACCACTATAATGCAAGCCAACATTGGCCTTAAGTAATCCGGTAATTCTTAAATCATCTTCAATATAAGCCTGAAATTCATTGGCATAGATTTTTGAATTGCCGATTGAAGTATCAATTTCAGAAACACCATCTCCAATAGACATTTGGATTGCGTTTATACCCGGATTAAATGTGTGGTAAATCTGACTGACCCCAAATCTAATATAATTATCAGGGTCTGGAATAAATTCAAAATCAATTCTTCCGGCAATATCATCAATTCCTGATGAATACTCCATACTGTAAAGATCCTTTTTGGTAGAGCCACCTTCTATGGTTTTAAAGGTCATCTCGTCACCAATTAAGAACTTGTATTTTGAATAGGTTAAGGTTGTATTGCTGAAAAGCTTTTTATTTAATTCATAATTCCAGCGGGCTGCCGTTGTGGTGTTGCCCCACTGAAGTTTGGAGTTGTTGCTGTATTCGTATTTGACATCATCTTCGGTGTGTTCATCATTTAACCTGAAATAAGCTTTATCCTGTCCGTTGTAAACGCTCAGATACAAATGGCTTCTGTCAGAGAATTTGTGATTTATTTTACCGTTGAGATCATAAAAATAGTAACCTGCAGTAGCATCCGGATCCTCACTGGAATATGCTGCTTTGATTAATGGTCTGAGTAACAAATCCAAATAAGTCCTCCTTCCCGAAACAATAAAAGAAGTTTTATCTTTGATGATTGGTCCTTCAACAGTAAGTTTAGAGGAGATAATCCCGACCGATCCTTCAACATGGAATTCCTTTTTATTTCCTTCCTTCATCCTGATGTCCAGTACAGATGATAGTCTGCCGCCATATCTGGCCGGAAAACCACCTTTGATCAGTTTTACGCTGGAGATGGCATCTGCATTAAACACCGAAAAGAAACCAAAAAGATGGTCGGCATTGTAAACAGGAACACCATCGAGCAGAATAAGGTTTTGGTCGGGGCCGCCACCGCGCACGTAAAATCCAGAGGTTCCTTCATTGCCCGACTGCACCCCCGGCATAAGCTGGATTGCTTTTAACACATCCACTTCACCAAGTAAAACCGGTAAAGTTTTGATGTCTTTTATCGGCATTTCCATGACACTCATCTCTGTGGATTTCACCTTTTTTTCAGATCTGGATTCTACAACAACCACTTCCTGAAGCAATAAAGTCGGATCAATATTAACATTGATAACAATATTTTCTTTCAGATCAAACTCTTTAACAAAGCTGTTATATCCAATAAAAGATACGGTGAATTTAACCTTGCTGGCTGGGAGGGTTAAACTGAAAAAACCGTAATTGTTTGTGATGGTACCTTTCATTGATTCAGCATCATAAACACTTGCGCCGATAAGCTTTTCGCCTGTTTTTAAGTCGGTTACATAGCCGCTTATGGTGTATTTCTGCGCAAGGGAGCAAAGAGAGAAGATAATCAGAAATAATAATAAATGTAGTTTCATATAGTTTTAGTTTTTAGCACTAACGAAGGTGGATATAATTTATTATTTAAGCAAATAGATTTTAATTTTTACCGGATATATTACACTTGAAAAGACTGATACCCTGATGAAGCTTTGATGTTTTTGGTTTTTTAATAGTCCTGAAAATGAAATTTTCGAGGGCAATTAACCTGCGGTCCAATTAATTCGGCTTTTGATGGTAACCAAAACTCCCAACTCTAAAGCTCTTCATTCATTTCCGCCGGAAGAGGGTTTTTCATTCTAAGGTGCTCGTAGCCGTATCACCGTCGGCAAGCCTATGGCGACCGATGGGCGGTATGGCTAATCATATTATTAACCCCCGGCTTTCAAGCCGGGGCTGAATTGAGCTGGCCTTTCAGGCCGTTGGTTTCTTGGAATTTAAAGGGTAAATCAATACTCCCGGCTTCCAATTCCAAACACCAATTCCCCCCAACCCATCACCCATCACCTATAACCCATAACCCATAACCCATAACCCATAACCCTCTTACCTAAACTTCTCCGCAATTTTATTCAGAAAAAATTCAGGCACCCGCTGGGGTTTGTTGGTCTGGGCATTAAGAAATACAAGGGTGGTTGTGGCTGAGTTTATTAGTTTTCCCTGCTGGTTATAAATCTCATAGTCAAAAAAGATGCGTGATGAAGGAAGTTTTTTAAGGATTGTTCGCACGGTGATGAGATCATCATAAAAAGCAGGTGAATGGTACTCGATGTTCATGTTGATTACAGGCATGAGGATGCCCGAATCCTCCAAATCTCTGTATGACATTCCGAGATCCCGCATCATTTCGGTTCGTCCGGCCTCATAAAACGAGGGATAATTGCCATAATAGCAATATCCCATGCGGTCGGTGTGCTCGTAGCGTATTCTGAGTTGAATTTCGTGCGAAAACATAATTTTTTACTTTAAAGGTGAATCGGGTTCCTTGGCCATGTGGTTATAGGTCATTTTATCGAGCATTTTCGGGAAGAATTTCTTCAGGGTAACGGTAATTTTTCCGATGGGAGTCAGCACCATGGTACGTTTTCTTTTAATAATGGCTTTAGCCATGTGTTTGGCCACGGTTTCGGAGGACATCATTTTTTCCTCGTTGCGGGGAGTCTCGCCCTGAGCAGAACCATCTTTCGACAGCGCAGTTTTTCTGATGTTAGAGGCGGTGAAGCCCGGAGCGGCAATAAGGACATGCAGACCTTTTTTCAGGTTTTCGATGCGCAGGGTTTCCATGAATCCGTGGATGGCGAATTTAGAAGCAGAATAACCGGTTCTTCCGGGAAGTCCTGAAAAACCTGCAATAGAAGAAACAGCAACCAGCGATCCTTTAGTTTTAAGAAGATGAGGCAGGGCATATTTGGTACAATAAACGGTACCCCAGAAATTTGTGTCCATAAGTCGGCGTATCACATCCAGGTCCAGATCTTCAAAAAGAGCTCTCATAGATATCCCGGCGTTATTGATCAGAACATCAACTTTTCCGTATTTTTCAACCGTTTTTTCAATAATATTTTTGCAATCCTGTTCAACGCTAACGTCGGCCTGAACAATAAGCGAGTCGAAATTATTTGGATCGAGTTCATTTTTTTTAATTTCCTGCAGTACCTCAATCCGGCGTGCCGACAGAACTATTTTAGCGCCACGCTGAGCGAATTCCTTTGCACAAGCCAGTCCGATACCCGAAGAAGCACCCGTAATAATAATAACTTTATCTTTCATGGTTATAAAAAATTAGACCACAAAAGTAAATATTGCAATTGGGTAATAAAAATTTGAATGTATAAAAATGTTGATCATTAGTAATCAAAACATTATAAATTTAAAACAAAAATATTCGCCAAAAATGAAAAAAACCTTTTGGATAATAAAAAATAGATTATACCTTTGCAGTCGCTTTTTTAAAAAGCTGATTCAGTAGCTCAGTCGGTAGAGCACATCCCTTTTAAGGATGGGGTCCTGGGTTCGAATCCCAGCTGGATCACAAGGTTTTAAGCCTGTCCGAAGGACGGGCTTTTTTGTTGGCAAAAAATAAAAGCCAAGCTTTTAATTTTTTGCCAACAAAAAAGCCCGAACCAATGCGGAGCATTGGTCAGGCTTAAAATCTTGTGGCATTTCCCCCGTAGCGAAGCGGATCACGAAGTAATCCCCGAAAAAAGGAATGTCGAACAAGGAACACCGATATTCGAATTTCGAATTTTTGTGTTTTCAGGTTG
>MEOH01000015.1 GCA_001769535.1 Bacteroidetes bacterium GWF2_38_335 | reverse complement strand
AAATACAAGGATATCATTCATTCACCTCATGGAATTAAAGGATATTATGACTATGAGCAGGGATTGAAATGTGCAAAAAGCCAGAACAAACCTGTGCTAATAGACTTTTCAGGACATGGTTGTGTTAGTTGCAGAAAAATGGAGGAAAGTGTTTGGGTTGATCCCGAAGTTTTAAAAAGATTGAAAAATGACTACATTGTAATACAGCTTTACACTGACGACCGTACTGAACTTCCCGAAGAAGAATGGACTCCCGGTGATGAGTCAAACGATGGCAGAGTAAAACAAACAATCGGCGAAAAATGGGGTGACTATCAGGTTAGAAGGTTTGGCAGAAATTCACAACCCCAATATATTCTTCTGGGACCTGATGGTGAAATGCTTATTAAAGAAACCAGAGGTTATAATCCTGATGTTGAGTCTTATATTGAGTTTTTGGATAAGGGACTGGAAGCATTCAAAGAAAAATACAAGAAATAAAAAAAGCGGCCCCGGCCGCTTTTTTTTATAACTTATAACTTATAACTTATAACTTATAACTCATAACCCATAACCAAAATTAAAACTTCCCAATCTTAAAAGTAATGCCTGTTGACAAGCCATTCAAAACGTCCTTATCAGTATTGATCAGATCAATTTCAGTGGTATATCTGTAGGATGCATAAAATGCAACCCTGAAACATTTAAAAACATTCAGTTCAAGTTCAGCACCCGGTTCAACGATGAGAAATTCATCAATGTCTTCTACATTGTTATCCCAACCGTCCCATGTTTCATAATACCTGCTGGCGTAAGCTATTCCGCCAACCCCAAAAAACATCGGCAAAGAAATATGTACCGGCATTTTGCCCAGAATTATCGGCTCGAGGTAAATTCCTCCGTAACCTCCCTCGTAATGGTAATCATCAAACAACATTTCATCGTATGAAAAATTGTTGAAAAATCCTGTTCCACCCAATCCAATTGCAAAACCATGTCCGATTACCCAGCTTCCCCTGCCACCCAGAAAAACTCCTTCGCTGCCGTCAATCTTCGATATTCCAAAGGTTAATGCACCATATCCGCCGTGGCTGTCAACTTTTCCGAAAAGGGTTTTAATTTCATCTTTCTTTTCCTGTTCCTGTGCGAAACAAACCATACTGATTATTAATCCTGCTAAAACTAATTGTATTGCTTTCATATATCTTTATTTTTATACTTTTTAAAAATTGTATTTTACTTCCAAACAAAAATTCGATAAGTTCAAATTGAAATAATTCGGTCCGAACAAATCAAAAAACGGATTGTAATCAAGTGATACCGAAAATGGATACTTGATAAACCTGTATTCTGCTCCGACTACACCGTCCAGACCAATTACCACAAATGACCTGCCTGATCTTATTGAGTGATCGACCGGACTATAAAAATGATAGCTGTCGTAGCGGCCGTAGAATCCGGTGTGACCACCAAATCCTGTGTAAAGGAACAGTTTATCATTTTTTCGCCAGTTTGCCGGTTTATGTTTTAGCTTGAAAATGGAAAAGTGCATCCCCCGATTTTTGAATCCGGCAAAAGCTTCAAGTGCTGTTTCATCATCTACGTATATTTTGTATGAAAACCCTGTTGCATATCCCTGACGGTAGCCGATGGCCTGATTGTAGTCCTGAGAATTCACAAAAGTTTGTAAACAAAACAACACCAATAATAAATAAATGTATTTCATGTCTTCTAATTTTGAGAAATAACCGATCCCGATCCTGAAATGCTGGTGTTGATTTCGGGGTAACCAATATAATAGATGTTTCCGCTGCCCGAGATTTTAATATCCAGCAGATCATCAACATGGAGATACATGTCGCCCGATCCCGAAATGGTTGCGAAACATGTCTGCTGGTCAAAATCATAAGCTTTTATTTTTCCCGACCCGCTGATTTCCAAATCGCTTTCAAGACAATCTCCTTCGAGGAAAATATTGCCCGACCCTGAAATTTTGGCCTGCATATAATCCACTCCGGCATCTGCATAAATATCTCCCGATCCGTCAAGCTCAATTTTAAGCTGTTCGCCAATAATTCCGGATGCATCAATCAACCCCGAACCATCCAGTTCAATTTCCCTGATAAGCGGAGCGGTAACAAAAACTTTGACAGTGCGGTGCGGATCAATGCATCTGTTTCTGCGGGTGTCAATATGCAGTGTCGAACCCGAAACTTCTGTTTCAATATATTCCAAAAGGTTTTCTTCTGCTTCAACTGTTATTTCAAATTCATCACCCTGTGTCACATAAACTTCAAAACTACCATCGCATGAAATTTTATCGAATGACCCGGCGAATCTTTCTTCGGTAACAACAGTTCCGTTGCCGTCGAGACAATGGTCAAATGGAAAACAAGCTGTAAACAGTATGCTTGCGAAAAGCGGAATGATATAAATCTTTTTCATATTTAGTGTTTTTTCTATTAAGGACAAGTTTTTTTTTCTACAGTTGCATTTATGGCAAAAAAAAACCACCTTTTCGGTGGTTTTTTTTGATAAAGTAAAAAATTATTTGTGAGATAACACAATATTACCCTGTTCAGCATTGATTTTGACTTTCTGGTTTTTTGATTTGTTACCGATAACACCTTTTATATAAGAGGTTTTTTCCTTCTCATTAAATGTGGTTTCAATTTTTGCCAGATGTATTGGATAGGAAAGCTCGGTGTTTTTAATTTCAAAATCCACATCGTAGCCCGATCCAGGCTCAAAAAATATGTTGATATCCGAATATCTTGAAATCAGATTAATATAATTGAAGTCGGCGGGAATGGAGTTCAGATTATAAACACCATATTTTGTATTGACATTAACCTCGGCTGAAACAAGCTGGATATTGCAGTCGGTGAAATAGGTTTTGCAATAGAGGTTGTTTACTTTGTTCACGAAAAATTTGTCACGGCGGCTTTCCATCTTGAGAACATTAACTTCATCAATATTTATAGTTGATGATTTGCTGTCAATGTTCAGCTGATCTGACTTTTTAATTTTTGTATCGGTGTACGAAGTAACCATTTGCGAAACAGTAAGCAGATTAATAGTGCCGTTACCAAATCTGTGATCAATATAGGAAGTGCCGTAAATGTTGTTTGCTTTTATGTTTCCATTGGACAGTTTAAGATTTAGGGTGCCTCGGTGGTTGTCAATATAAAAATCACCATATTTATTATCAACAGAGAGATTTATATATTCAGGCATCCAAACGGTGAAATCAATCGACACAGTATTGTCGGTGTAAAACGCTTCGGTGATGTCGCGCATGGTGGCCTGAAAAACAGACTGGTTTTTGCCAAATACTGTTTTGGCAACGATGAAATGACCGGTTGAGGTAATGTCAAAGCTTAGTAATTCCTTTACTTTGTTTATTTTATCCAGACTATTTGATTTGTAAGTAATGTCAATCTGGATTCTTACTGAATCATAATCGTGGTTTATAATCTGTACCTTGCCGTATTTGTTTACAATGTCCAGAGAACTGCCTTCGAAGCAAGCAAATGACTTAGTCATCTTTTGATTCTCTGAAAAAACCTGGGCTTTGAGTGAATAATTGCAGGTGGCAATTATCACCAACAGCGCAATAAATATTTTTTTACAGTTCATATGATGTGGTTTCTTTAATATCGTTATTATCTGTATTTTTTAGTCTGGACAATAAATCTTCAAGAATTTCCAGTTTAAGTCTGTAGTTCTGTATCATGGCCTCAATAATTTCACGGTTTCCGGCGTTGTCATTAAGGTCATTTTTCAGTTCCTTGTAAATATTGTCAAGCTCTTCAAGATCTCTTTTTACATCTGCCTTAATTTCAGGATTTGATGAAGCATAGGTATAAAGTTCCTGTAATTTCTGATCAACCTGTTTTGTGTAGTATGCTTCGGCTTCCTGTAGTTCTGGAATTACCGGTTCATTATTCTGTTGAGCAATGATAATCCTGGTCACCTGCTTTTCGGAAGTGAGGTTATGAACCCACAGTGAAATAAAGAAAATGGCAACTGCTGCGGCAACCTTCCACGAGATGCTAAACCAGTTGATGCTCTTTATTTTTTTCTGCTCCTTTTTCAGCAGAATCTTTTCCCATACCTGGTCACCTGGTTCATACACATCGAAATCACTTCTGTTTTCGAGTATAAATTTTTCCAGTTTATCTTTGTTCGCTTCCATAATCTTATATTTTTTCAGAAGACAATATTTCTCTTATTTTGTTTTTAGCTCTCAGATACTGTGTTTTGGATGTTGATTCAGAGATTCCCATAATTTCTGAAATTTCTGTGTGATCATATCCTTCAAGTAAATAAAGGGAAAAAATCACCCTGTATCCGTCTGAAAGCTTTTCCATCGCTGCCCTCACTTTATTTACTTCGTATGTCAAATCTTTTTCCTCTTTTTCCTCCACTGCTTCGTCAAACATCCCCATATCCTCAAATGCCATCAGATTTGCTTTTTTCCTTTTCAGTTCATTGATGCATTTATTAACTGTGATTTGCTTCAACCACGCCCCAAAACTTGATTCGTACCTGAAAGAACTTAATCTTGTAAAAGCCTCCCCGAAAGCTTCCTGAAGCATATCTTCAGCCTCTTCACGGCTATTCATCATCCTGAAGCAGATATTGAACATGGCTTTTGAATAAAGCCGATACAACTCATACTGTGCACGCGAATCGCCTTTTCTGCTCAGTTCGATAATATCCTTGTGTATGTCAGGGTATACCTTTTCCAAAACTTAAGAATCAATTTTTAAATTCTTTTCAAACTTAATGACAAGTTTTTTTATAAAGGGTTGCATGGAAAACTTTTTTTATAAATTTTTTCCGAAATTCACATTATCATAACCCTGGCCTTAAGGCCGGGGTATATCCAAAACAATAGAAAAAATAAAGAAACCCTAATAAAAAGAGTAGAAAAAGTTATAGAATTACTAAATTTGAAAAAGAAAAATATCAGATAACCTAAAAATACTGAAATGAAACAACTCATTTACCTTGCTACAATTTTATTTCTTGTTTCCTGCGGATCAGACAAAGAAACCGATAGTAAAGAAAAAACAGGGGATAATAAAACTCAAAAAACCGGTCCTTTTGTTTTTGATAAAGAGGCCATTTATCTTGAAGGTTTATATGCAACCTCAACGCAATTACCTTTTAAGGAAAATTCTGCTGAATTTGCTCTTGACAACAATCCCGAAACCTCTTGGATTACCATGAAGGGTGCCGGACCAAATGAGGGGATGATGCTTTATTTTAGTGAGGCAGTTCCTCTTTCCAAACTGGAGATTGTTCCTGCAAAAGGAAACGGACTTGCCGAAATTGAGGAGGTGACTATCTTTATTAACGGATCAAAAAAAGGCAATTTCGCCCCCGATGAGGCCATAGAATTTGAAGCTGAAGTGAAATCTCTATTTATAAAAATTAATCAGACTACCGGCACCGATGTGATCAATAATGAGAATTTGCCCGAAGGTGAAGAAATAAATGAATTTATTGCTCTTTTCAGTAAGGACTTGTCAGTTGGAATCTCAGAACTGAGGCTTTATTCAGGCGATAAATTACTTAAAGTTTTTGCTCCTGTAAAAATTGAGGCAGATGTGACCGCTTCCAGTATGCTTACTCCCGTTATTGCTTATAGTCCGCGTAATCTATTCGACTCAAAACTTGATATGGTGTGGGCCGAAGGTGAAAAAGGAACAGGCGCAGGCGAGGCCATTACTTTTAGTTTCACTGAGGAGATGGAAATATCGGGATTCGACATCTGGAACGGATACCAGAGATCAGCCGAACATTTTAAAGCCAACGCCAAACTGAATGAATTCGAGTTTTTTGAAAGTTCCAAACCTGATGATAAAGTTAAAATGTCTGTCGGACCAATAACTGATAAGCAATATGTTGAATTTAAAAAACCGCTTAAGGGCAAGGAGTTTATTCTTAAAGCCACCTCGGTTTATGCCGGAGAAAAATATCCAGATATGGTAATCAGCGAATTGCGCCTTTATATGAATAAAGTTCCCTTTATTATTTGCACTTCGCTTACCGAAGAAGGAATTGAAAACAATATTGACAAAGCCATTGGAACTGTTCTTGAAAATGTCCTGGACCGCTGCATTACCAATAATTACGAGGAAGATATGAACGGTGTTTTCAGTTATAATCGTTCCATCACCCTGCGTTCAGACAATACTTTTGTGATGTACACCGGTGAATACAACGATTCAAAAAGCACCAACGATACCCTCGAAATTGTGGCCGATGGCAATTGGGAATTGATCAGTACCGACCACAAAACTGCTAAAATCCGCGTTTTTGGCAAGTATGCCAGTCTCACCGATGATTACGGATTATACAAAGGATCCGGACAAAGTTCTTTTCAGAAAATTTTTCAGGATTTTGTTACTATAACTGAAAAGTCAATTAAGGGGGAGAAGTTTGTTGAAGAGGTGAAGATTGGGTTTTAGAATTAGAGAATATTTATTTGCCGCGAATGCGCGAATGAAGTATTAGCGCATTCGTGGCTAATTTATTCCGCTGTCCTAAGTCACAGACTTAGGGCTTGTGACTTCCAAGTCTGTGACTTGACTTATTAATAATTCGCGCATTCGCGGCAAACTTATTAAACCTTAACAAACCCAGCAGTAAACGACGCCTCACATTTCTTCAAATCCTCAGGCGTACCCTCAAATAACACATATCCCCCTTTATCGCCGCCCTCCGGACCAAGATCAATGATCCAGTCGGCTGATTTAATGACTTCAGGGTTGTGCTCGATAATAACAACGGTATGTCCGCGTTTTATCAACTCATTAAGTGATTGTAATAATTTGCTGATGTCATGAAAATGCAGTCCTGTTGTGGGTTCATCAAAGATAAACAGGGAAGGGGCTGCCTTTTCCTTGCTCAGGAAAAATGCCAGTTTTACCCTTTGGCTTTCGCCACCTGAAAGTGTACTTGAGGCCTGTCCCAGCTTGATATAGCCCAATCCCACATCGGCAAGGGGTTTAAGTTTGTGGATAATCTTTTTCTCCATATTCCCCTGTGTCTGACCAAAAAACTCTATGGCTTCATTTATGGTCATCTCCAGTACATCATAGATGCTTTTTCCGTTATATTCCACCTCAAGGACCTCATCCTTGTATCTTTTTCCTTTGCAGCTTTCGCAAACAAGGTGCACATCTGCCATAAACTGCATTTCAACAGTGATGTTCCCGTCACCCTGACATTCATCACACCTGCCGCCATCGGTATTGAAAGAAAAATGAGAAGCTTTGAATCCGTTTATCTTGGATGCCTGCTGCACTGCATATAAATTTCTGATCTCATCAAATGCTTTCAGGTAGGTAACGGGGTTTGATCGCGAGGACTTTCCAATGGGATTCTGGTCAACCATTTCAACTTCGTTGATCATGTGCAAATCACCTTGAATGGCAGCATGTTGCCCGGTTTTTTCGCCGTAGCCTCCCTTGAATTTCTGGACAGCCAAATAAAAAACCTTGTTCACCAGTGAGGATTTTCCCGACCCGCTTACTCCGGTCACAACGGTCATGACATTTAGCGGAAACTTCACATCAATATTTTTCAGATTGTTTTCACGGGCTCCGATCACCTCAATAAAATTACACCATGGCCTTCTGTCTTTCGGGGTTTCAATTTTTAATGTACCTGTTATGTAATTGGCAGTAAGCGTGTTGTTTTTAATTATCAAATCCTCTTTTGACCCCTCAAACACAACTTCACCTCCAAATCTGCCGGCTTTCGGTCCAATATCTACAATGTGATCGGATGACAAAATGATTTCCTCATCATGTTCGACCACAACCACAGTATTTCCCAATTTTTTAAGTTCATTCAGTACACCTATCAGCCTTTGTGTATCGCGTGGATGTAAACCGATACTTGGTTCATCGAGAATGTACAAAGAGCCAACCAGACTGCTTCCCAGCGAAGTGGCCAGGTTAATGCGCTGACTTTCACCACCCGAAAGGGTAGAGGAGAGGCGATTCAGGTTCAGATATTCCAAACCCACATTCATCAGGTAATCGATTCTGTTTTTTATTTCCACAAGCAGTCTTTTAGCCACAGCAGCATCATGCTCATCGAGAATTAGTCCGTCAAAAAATAATTTTAATTTGTGTATAGGCATCAAAACCAGTTCCTGGATGGTGATGCCACCAACCTTAACATACCCGGCTTCGGGTTTAAGGCGGGTTCCGTTGCAAACCGGACAAACAGTTTTGCCACGATATCTTGATAGCAGCACGCGATATTGAATTTTATAGCTTTTTTCCTCAACATGCTTAAAAAAAGCATCAATTCCCTTGAACCATTTATTTCCTTTCCATAGCAATTTTCTTTGCTCATCGCTGAGTTGGTAATAGGGTTTATGAACAGGAAAATCAAAATGCATGGCATTGAAAATTAGTTTTTCCTTCCATTTTGACATTTTTTCACCCTTCCAGCAAACCACGGCATCTTCATAAACAGACAGACTTTTATTTGGAATTACAAGGTCCTCGTCGATGCCGATGGTACTGCCATAACCCTCACATTTTGGACAGGCGCCAATGGGATTGTTGAAACTGAACAAGTGAACAGATGGCTCTTCAAATTCAATACCATCCGCTTCATAGCGACTGGAAAATTTGTTTGTCAGAGCATTTGTTCCGGACAATACTTTTATGGTACATTCGCCCCGGCCTTCATGGAAAGCAAGTTGAACCGAGTCGGCAATGCGTCCCAGGGTTTCCTCGTCATTCTGTACAACCGGTCGGTCAATAAGCAGGAAAATATCCTGTTTTTGAAAATCAACTTTAACTGACCCGGAAAGCACTTCTTCAATTTTATTTATTTCTCCGTCAATTTCGAGACGTGAGTAACCCTGACGTGATAAATTTTCAAGCTGCTCTTTTTCAGTCCGGTCACTAAAAGTAAGAAATGGAGATAAAATTAAAATTTTTGATCCGGGCTCCTGTTCAAGCAAAAAGTTGACAACGTCAGTCACAGAGTGCTTTTTCACGATTTTTCCGGAAACCGGGGAAAAAGTTTTTCCGCAGCGGGCAAACAAAAGTTTGATATAATCGTATATTTCAGTTGAGGTGCCAACGGTTGATCTGGGATTTCGGGTGTTCACCTTCTGCTCAATGGCAATGGCAGGAGGAATTCCGGTGATCAGATCAACTTCGGGTTTGTTGATACGGCCGAGGAACTGACGGGCATAAGATGAAAGACTCTCGACATAGCGACGCTGGCCTTCCGCATAAAGCGTATCAAAAGCCAGAGAGGATTTTCCCGAGCCTGAAAGACCGGTAATGACAATAAATTTGTCGCGGGGAAGGGTAACGTTAACATTTTTTAAGTTGTGAACCCTTGCACCTTTGATAGAAATGTTTTTAATTTGTGAAATATTGTTTGGCATATATTTTGATGTAACTCATAACAGAAAAATAAGCAAACAAAGATACAATAAATAAAAAAAAGTTACGTTTAAAAATTTGTAACCATATAAAATAAGGAGGACTGTCTATCGAGTAAACTTTTACCTGAACCAATAAATTAATGAATTATGTCGAACCATTGCAGTGACTCCGAGCTCATTCAGCAGTTCATGGCAGGGAAACATTCAGGTATAGTGAAACTCATTAAAAGACACAAGGACAAGGTGTTCTCCTATATCCTGATAAATGTTAAAAACCACCAACTCGCTGAAGATGTTTTTCAGGATACATTTTACAAGGTAATTGATTCCCTGAAAGCAGGTAAGTACAAAGATGAAGGAAGATTTGCTTCCTGGGTAATGCGTATTGCCCACAACCTGATCATTGACCATTACAGAAAAGAGAACAAACTCAGAACTGTTTCAAACTCAGACAATGAAGATTATGATCTTTTCAATACTCCGAAATTTTCGGAAAAGAATATTGAAAGCAGGATCATAGAAAGTCAGATTTCGCTGGATATCAAAAAACTGGTCAACGAGCTTCCCGATGAACAACGTGAAATAATAATTCTGAGGCATTATGTAGGTATGAGCTTCAAGGAAATAGCCGATCATACCGGCGTGAGCATCAATACAGCACTGGGAAGGATGCGTTATGCGCTCATCAACCTCAGGAGACTTATCAAGGAAAAAGACCTCATTCTGACAAATTTTTAGGGTTTCAATACTAAATTGAAATTTCATGCGTTATATACCAAATGAAAAACCTAAAAATGTTTGCCTATGAGTAATACTTTTACTTTGTTTGTTTTAGTGGATGGATTTAGCGAAGAAGATGATCAGATAATTAGTGAAAATGAACTAAACAACCCAATTGAAGAATCAGACCGGCTTTTTAAAGCCCTCGCAACATCCAGACCTTCGCCTTCGGCTGATACAATGAAGAAAATATTCGAGTACGCTAAATGGTGAAAAATTTATTGGTAAAGACATTGAAAAGCCGGTTTAGCCGGCTTTTTTATTTCATCCCATTCCATTCATCCACAAATCCATTCCTTTTGGAACAATTCTTGCTCCGTTAATAAATAATTGATTAATAATTTTAACAGATTTTGCTGAAGGCCATTTGTTTCTTAATTTTGTGCCTTTAAAATTGACCGTATGAACAATTTGATAAGACTGATTCTTGTGCCCCTGTTCCTTTTGATATCATTGATTGCCTTTTCGCAGGTTGATGTGTCAAAAGTAAAAAAGGTAATTGACGGAAAATCGTATTATATGCATACTGTGGCTAAAGGTGAAACTTTATACGGTATCTGTAATGCTTATACTATCACAAAAGAGGAACTGGCGCTCGAAAATGCTGAGCTTTTTAATGGATTGCAGCCAGGAATGGAATTGAAAATACCGGTGAAGGACGCTCCTTATGTTGAGGATAAAAATTTTACCGTTCATACTGTAGCAAAAGGTGAAACCCTTTATGGTATCGCAAAAAAATATAAACTGGATGTGAACGAATTGGTTAGCTACAATCCCGAAGCAGCTAACGGATTGAAAATTGATCAGAAGCTTCGAATCCCAAAGGAAAACAAAGTTACTCCCGATTATCAGGTCACAAAGGATGCAAAATATATTTTTCATGTCGTGGAAAGACAACAAACCCTTTATTCTTTGTCGAAACAATATGAAGTGACTCAGGAACAAATATTTAATGAAAATCCTGGACTTGAGCAGGCCGGACTAAAAGTGGGTGAGGTAATTAAAATACCAAATCCACATTATGCTCCGCCTAAACTTGTTTTCCCAACCGATTCGCTTCCCGAAGTTATTGATACAGCAAAACAGGTTATTCCGGTTGTTGTTGATAAAAAGCCCTGTGAAACTTTTAATTACAAGGAATATAACAAACCCTTCAGAATAGCCCTTTTCATTCCATTGTACCTTGGCAAAAACTCAGGTGTTGAAGTGAAAAAAGCTATAAAAGAGGAAGAAAAATTTTACCCCGGAACCATATTCATCGAGTATTATGAGGGTATTTTGCTGGCTGTGGATTCAATGCGCCGACTGGGAATAAATGTGGAACTCAATGTCTATGATGTGGCAAAGGATTCATCCCGCATGGAAGAGCTGCTCAAAAATGACATTTTTAAACAGGTGGATCTTATTATTGGACCATTTTATGAGAAAAACCTTGAGATTGTTTCTGAATTTGCCCTGGCCAATAACATTACTGTTGTATCGCCAAGGGCAGTACGCACTGATAATAAAAATGACAACTCCCGAATCCTTTACCTGAATCCATCAAATGAGGTGCTCATGCGCGAAACTGCGAAAAAACTGGCTTCACGCGAAAATCTTAATCTTATATACGTCCACCTTGGAAAAGAAGAAGAGCAGAAAATGATTACTTTATACAAAGAGGAAATAGATATATACCTTGCCGAACATCCCGAAAAAACTATTACCCATTCCGCAGTGGTTTATAATGAAAAAGGGCAGAAGGGAATAACAGCCTCCCTCATTACGGGTAAAGACAATGTGGTGATTATTCCCGCTATCGACCGCTCATTTGTTCTGAGTTTTCTCAATTCGTTTTACCCAAGTGTGAAAGACCTGCTGAAAACATCGGTTAGCATTGTTGGCATGCCTGTGTGGACCAGATATGATAACATAGAGGTCGAAAACCTTCATGATCTGCAATTGCATCTCCCCGAAAGTTCATATATTGATTACAAAGATCCCGGAGTGAAAAAATTCATTAAAACCTATCGCGCTGTTTATAAGACTGAACCTTCAGTACGCAGTTTTCAGGGCTTTGATATGATGGTGTATTTCCTTTCCGTCCTTCGTGAATATGGTAAAGATTTTCAGGATTGTTTAGGTGATTACAACACCCAGCTTCTGCATACTTCATATAAATTCACAAAGGAATCGGAAACAAGCGGGTACGAAAACAGGTTTATCTATATTTTGGTCTATGATAAGGAGTACAATGTTATTCCTATGGAAGATTTTCTGAAACCAGTTGAGAAGAAATAACCTAATAGCCAAGTGCTTTTGAAAGTTTTATTGCTGTTAAATCCAGAGCAGAAATCTGGTATTCTGCTTTTGAATAAAACACTTCTCTTTCTGCCAGCTTGTTTTCAATGAATTCTATTAGTTCTTCATGGTTTTTTCCTGAAATAAGCGGACGTTTTTCTCCCGAGTTTTTTAACCTGCTTGCAATGCTCCCGGAATCTGCTTTTAGGTAAATGGTCTTTCCTGAACTGTTCATGAAATCCATATTGTTGAAATGGCATGGAGTGCCACCACCGGTTGAAATGACAAGGTTCTCATCTGTCGAAGTAACCTCACGCAATTTTGCAGCTTCTGTTTTTCTGAAATAATCCTCGCCTCTGGTTTCAAATATCTCCTTTACAGTATTGCCTTCTTTTATTTCAATATAGTCATCCAGATCAATAAAACGATAACCCAGATGTGCTGCGAGCTTTTTACCGGCAGTAGTTTTGCCGCTTCCCATAAAACCGATAAGGTATATTTTCATCAAATTAATCAGAAAAATTCTTTGAAATTGTTATTTCATAAAAAATAGCATGTTCAAACCATTTTTTTTAAATCAAAAAAATATTGTTCAGTCAACTAACTGAAAATAAATGGTGTTTTGTAAAAATAGAAAAATTATTCTACCTTTTTAAGGCTTATTTCGGCAGAAACTTCTTCCCCTGTTTTTTTCAAAATGAGGTGTTCCATTTTTAATTCATTGCCTTCGCATTTAACAATCCGGTATTTATTAAACTCGTTAATTGTTAAAATGTCACCATCCATTTTATAAGTGATGTCTTTTTTAGCATCACTGTAAATTTCCCAACCCTTACCTTCACAATCGAGGAAAAAATTCATCGTTACAGTAACGTTGGTTTTAAGGTTTTTGTATTCACCTTTCCATTCTGAATCGCAAATGCAGTTTGCTTCTTCTTTTTTATCACCATTACTGCATGAAGCAAACATAGCGAATAAAACGAGCAATAAATAAAATGATAATTTTTTCATGATATTTTTTAATTTTCAAGGTTAAATTATAAAAATATATCTTAAACACAATTTATTTTAATAGAATTCTAATAAATGCATCATCATATTTGATATGGTATTTATTAGAAAAATATATATATAAGTCATTGATTATAAATCAAAAAGTGACATTTGAGAACCAGTGGATTCTTTTGGTTTCTTTTTTGGTTTTTCAGGTTTGTCTTTTTTATTCTCAATAATGAATTCTGGCTCATGCGGTATAAATTCAATAGCCTCTTCTTCTTCCTGACTTTTACCTTTAGACTTCTTGTCCTTTCCTTTTACTTCCTTTTCAGGTTTATCTTCAGATTTAGCTTCAGCTTCTTTTTCTTTTTTAGGCGGTTTGACTTTTTTTACGGGTTCTTCCGATAAAATTTCAAAATCCTCTATTACAGGTTCTGATTCTGCGGTCGGAATGATTTTTTTCTCCTTTTTGCCTGAGGGTTTTATTTCTTTTTCAGGTTTAAGGATTTTGTTTTTTTCCTCAGCTACTGTTTCTGAAATTTCAGATATATTTGATGTGGCCTCAATATCAGTGGTTTCTGTGGTTGAATCATCATCTGAAATAACCACCTGGGCATCGTCATCCAATTTTTTGGGATCATTCCACATAACCTCTTTAAGTTCAAATGTGGTAAGACGCTTTCCCCTTGCCTTATAACTTTTTACTCCAATAAATTCTTCAACATCAATTATTTCATTCGGACGGGTTTTATGTTTTCCGCCGAAAATAATTTCGAGCATGGGGTATTTGTCTTCTGAAAAATCCACCAGATACGATTCGGGTTGATCTCCGATAAAGGAAACAAGTTTATCCGTAGGTTCAAACTGGAATCGTTTCAGATAATGGAATTTCTGTTCCCCATCAAAGAAAACTGCAGAAATTATCTTTTTGGGATCATATTTTCTGAGCAGCATGAGGTCGTCTTCATAGTGGTTTGAAAGATCAAAGGACGACAATCTGTATTTGCCAGACTTGGTAATAACCAAAATCCTGTCATCGGCATTAAATTCTCCGATATAATCGCCGCGGTCATCTGCATTCAGACGAAGCACATCCCAGTCGAACCAGATTTGTCTTCCGCCAAGTGTCGAAACACCCTGTTCTTTGAGGGTAATTTTATGCGCCTCATTTTTTGTCAGAATGTTTCCGATGGAATTTCTGCCCTTTATTGCCATGGCTGAAAAGTCAAATTCCAGGGATAATTTTCTAAGCTTGGGCTTGGGTTTAAGCCATATTTTAATAACCTCTGCCTCTCCGTTGGGATTGGCTGTAAAATACATGATTTTTGAGCCTTCGGTTCCTTTTGTTAAGTCGTAAACCTTGTCGCGGTTGACTCCGGTAACAGGAAAACGTTTCATGAACAGGGTTCCGTTGCGGCCATCGCGGTAAATGACGTTGTAAATGGTTCTTTCATCATTCTTTTTGAAAACGGCAATATGAATGATATCTTTTCCGAAAAATGATTTATCTGTTACTTTGGTAACGGTGAATTTCCCATCTTTTAGAAAAACAATAACGTCGTCAATATCAGAACATTCGCAAACAAATTCTTCTTTTTTCAGTCCGGTACCATAGAAACCCTCTTTTCTGTCAACATAGAGCTTCTCATTGGCCACCACCACTTTGGTTGCCACAATGGTGTCAAAACTCCTGATTTCAGTTTTTCTTTCGCGGCCTTTTCCGTGTTTTTTCTGAATTTGTTTATAATAATTGATGGTGTATTCAACAATGTTATTAAGATGATTCTGAACTTCTTCCATCTCTGTTTCAAGTCCCTTGATATATTCGTCAGCCCTAAATGAATCGAATTTTGAAATACGCTTGATTTTTATTTCAGTAAGCTTTGTGATGTCATCAATGGTTACTTCCCGTTTCAGAAGTTTTTTATAGGGTTCAAGTCCTTTGTCAATGGCCTCAATGATGGCTTCCCATGTTTCGCATTCTTCAATTTTGCGGTAGATCTTTTTCTCGATAAATATTTTTTCAAGCGAAGACATATGCCAGTCTTCACCCAACTCGGACATTCTGATCAATAACTCTTGTCTGAGCAGATTCAATGTGCCGTCGGTATTGTGTTTGAGAATTTCGCTTACACCGATAAACCGGGGCTTGTCGTTTTCAATAACACAGGTATTGGGAGAAATGGATATTTCGCAATCGGTTGTTGCATAAAGGGCATCAATGGTTTTGTCTGAAGAAACATCTGGAGCAAGATGGATGAGTATTTCCACATTTTCTGCAGTGTTGTCGTCAATTTTCTTGATTTTTATTTTTCCCTTTTCGTTTGATTTGAGGATGGACTCAATCAGTGTTGAGGTGGTTCTTCCAAATGGCAATTGAGTGATAACCAGAGTTTTTTTATCCAGTTTTTCAATTTTTGCTCTTACCTTAATACTTCCCCCTCTGATTCCGTCATTGTATTTTGAAACATCCACTAATCCTGCAGTTGGAAAATCAGGATACAGTTCAAAGGGTTTTCCTTGAAGGTAGTTGATGGAAGCTTCAATGAGTTCAATAAAATTATGGGGAAGGATTTTAGAGGCCAAACCAACAGCAATCCCTTCAACACCCTGAGCCAGCAGAAGTGGAAACTTTACGGGAAGCGTTTCGGGTTCTTTGTTTCTTCCGTCATAGGAGGTTGTCCAGTTGGTGGTTTTTGGATTAAAAACAACATCCAGTGCAAATTTTGATAAACGTGCTTCAATATAACGGGCAGCAGCAGCTCCGTCGCCTGTATGCACATTTCCCCAGTTACCCTGACAATCGATGAGAAGGTCTTTTTGACCTAATTGTACCAGAGCATCACCAATGGAAGCGTCGCCATGGGGGTGAAACTGCATGGTGTGACCAATTACGTTGGCTACTTTATTGTATCGGCCATCTTCGAGCCGTCTCATGGAGTGGAGAATTCTCCTCTGAACCGGCTTTAGTCCGTCGTTAATATGCGGAACAGCACGTTCAAGAATTACATAAGAAGCATAATCAAGGAACCAATCCTTGTACATTCCTGCGAGCAAAGTAACTTTTGGTTTCTCACCATCAGAATGTTCGCCGCCTTCTGCGTATTCGAAGCCGTCGTTTTCGGGCGAAAAATCATCAATATGATCTCTTACATCATCAATCATCTGGAATGTTTAATCATTAATTTCTACTTCAATCCGCAAATTATCGACAATAAAATCCTGTCTTTCCGGAGTGTTTTTCCCCATGTAATACTCAAGCATTTTTCCCACAGCATCTTCCTTTTTCAATTTTACCGGTTCAAGCCGGATATCTTTTCCGATGAAATGCTTGAATTCATCGGGAGATATTTCGCCAAGACCTTTGAACCTTGTTATTTCGGGGTTCGGACCAAGTTCGGAGATGGCGTTTGTTTTTTCTTCATCGCTGTAGCAATAAAGGGTTTTTTTCTTGTTTCTGACCCTGAACAGAGGGGTTTGCAATATGTACAAATGGCCATTTCTGATCAGATCGGGAAAAAACTGCAGAAAGAAAGTAAGCAAAAGCAAGCGGATGTGCATACCGTCAACATCGGCATCGGTGGCAACCACAACTTTTTTATAACGGAGGTCTTCCAAACTGTCTTCAATATTAAGGGCTGCCTGTAGCAGATTGAACTCTTCGTTTTCGTATACAATTTTTTTAGTCAGGCCGTAAGTGTTCAAAGGTTTTCCTTTCAGACTGAATACTGCCTGTGTGTTAACATCCCTTGATTTGGTGATGGAGCCGCTGGCCGAATCACCCTCGGTGATGAAAATTGTGGTTTCGGTTTTTCTTTCGTCGCTTGAGTTGTAATGAACGCGACAGTCGCGAAGCTTTCTGTTATGCAGATTGGCTTTTTTTGCCCGGTCGCGGGCCATTTTTTTAATTCCGGAGATGGCTTTTCTTTCCTTTTCGGAATCCTGAATTTTTTTAAGGAGAATATCGGCAGTCTGGGGGTTTTTGTGTAGAAAGTTATCCAGGGCATTTTTCACAAAGTCCATAATGAAGTTCCTGACTCCTGGTCCGTTTGGCCCAATATCCTTTGATCCCAGTTTTGTTTTGGTTTGTGATTCAAAAACCGGCTCTTCAACCTTGATGCTTATAGCAGCTACAATGGAAGTACGTATGTCAGCAGGATCAAAATCTTTTTTGTAAAATTCACGGATGGTTTTTACCACTGCTTCCTTGAAAGCAAGCAGGTGGGTGCCGCCCTGGGTTGTATGCTGGCCGTTTACAAATGAAAAATAATCTTCGCCGTACTGCATGCCGTGCGTCATGGCCAATTCAATATCTTCGCCGGTCAGATGAATGATAGGATAATGGCCTTCTTCACTCATGTTTTCATTCAGCAGATCGAGCAATCCGTTCTTGGAGAAAAACTTTTGTCCGTTTAAAATAATTGATAAGCCTGAATTTAAAAAGACATAGTTTTTGATCATGGCTTCAACATATTCCATGTTGAAATTGAACCTGCCGAAAAGAGATTCGTCCGGGACAAAAGTGATGGAAACACCATTTTCCTCGGAGGTTTTTGCAATTTTTTTATCTTCGATTTTCTCGCCGGCCGAGAATTCTATTTCTTTTAATTCGCCTTCGCGGATGGATTTAATGTTGAATTTCTGAGACAGGGCATTTACAGCTTTGATACCGACACCGTTCAATCCTACGGATTTTTTAAAAACCTTGGAATCGTATTTGGCACCTGTATTCATTTTGGAAGCCACATCTTCAAGCTTTCCCAATGGAATTCCCCGTCCGCGGTCACGAACAACAACCTCCTTGTCATTAATGGTAACATCAATCACCCTGCCATTGCCCATGGCAAACTCATCGATGGAATTATCAATAACCTCTTTTATAAGAATATAGATTCCGTCATCAGCAGAAGCTCCGTCACCCAGTTTTCCAATGTACATCCCCGGTCTTCTGCGGATATGCTCTTTCCAGTCAAGGGTCCTAATGCTCTCTTCGGAATATTGTTCGATCATGCCCGTTAAAATTTACGCAAATATACTGAAAACACTATGTTTACGTGATTTTTAGGGGGGTTGTTTATCAACAAAAATATTAACAATGGGATAAGGTCTGTCAGGTCAAAAGTCGGTCAAGTCTAAAGTCTGTCAGGTCAAAAGTCCTTCAAGTCGAAAGTCGGTCAAGTCAAAAGTCTGTCAAGTTAATAGTCTAAAAAGTCGCTAAAGTTTATACTTTCGCAATTCAGGCCTGAAGGGCCGGCTCAATTCATCCCCGGCTTTGTGCCTCCCTTCGTTCGCCAAAGGTTTATCTTCAGACTTGCCGTAGGTGAAACGTTAAAGCTTCAACGATACGCGGTCAAGCCGGGGTGTAAATAAGCCTGGAGGGCTTATATTATGGTAGCCTCGGGCAATTGCCCAGGGGCCCGCCGGCCACAAACACATTAGAACAAAAAAACCATTCCGGCGGAAATGAATGATAAAATTTAACAGAAGGTTAGATTATAAAGTCTTTCAAGTCAAAAGTCCTTCAGGTCAAAAGTCTGTCAGGTCTAAAGCAAAAAAAACAAATATTAATTTAAGAACTTTTTTAAACTATTAACTTTACCGGTAATAATGCGGTATGTCTAATGTTACATTTACTTTAATTTAAGATCATTTTCTCAGACCTTACTAACTTCCCATCAATAAACAAATTACATATGTATGCACCTTTAGTCCATCCATTTGTTAATATTTCGGTTTTTTCGCCGGAAACCGGAATAATGGTTTTTAATTGACCGTTCATTTCTGTAATTCTGAGTTCAATCAGGGAATTAGTTACTGTTTGACCTGGAGTTGCCAACTGGTTTTCTATTATTACGCAAAAATTTTCCTGACTTGGATTAGGAAGAATTTTAAAACCAATGTTGTGTTTATCCTGAAAATTACTGCCTACAGCGAAAGATCCTGCTTCAAACATAATGTAAGTATTTATTGAGTAGTCAGATGCATCAGCTATTACTAGTTTGATGTGATAGGTTGATAATGGAAATAGTCCGGAGATTGTGGCAGTAATCGGAATAGTATATCCTCCGGTATTGAATTCGGGCATCGGTGTAACGTATTCACCAAAATAGGATGGATTATCAGTTCCGTTAACGGTAGAAATGGTTATCGGAATGGATGTGCCGGGAATAACAGCAGCATTGACAGCACCATCGGCATATGGACCAGAAATTCCCGGACCACTCACGAAAAATGCAAAAACATCGTTATAATTTGTGTGTTCAAAAGTAGGATATTCATCTGATGCAAAAACAAAATTTATTTCTATTGCTTCAGCAGATGGAACTAAATCAAACTCAAGAATTACCTGATCGAAAATATTCGGTGAACCTCCACTTGCCTGAGAAATACCTGAAATATCGGCCTTTACATCTGCACTTCCGGATTCCCAATATAATAAATCACCTGAAATATCATCATCACAAATATCATCCACAGCACCACACCCCATGATTAATCCCGATTCGAATCCAAAAATATTTCCATGAATAAATTGTCCAATTGCTCTGGCCGGACCGTCATAAACTACATTTGAAACTTCAAGTAAACCTGTAATCAGTACTTCTTCAATCAATTGTTCAGGAGTCAGGGTTGTTGTGTCAACATCAAGCAAAGGAGGATTTTCCCATACACAGATATCAAAAGTGCCCTGAAAATTGTTGTCAGGTTCCCAAACCCTGATCCAGACTGTTTGTCCGGCATATCCTCCAATTTCAGAAATATAAAGGTTTCCCGGCATTCCCCAAACTTGTTCTGTACATGCGATTTCAGTAAGGTTGCTGCAATCGGCACCAGAGTATACCGCCACTCCGCCTGTAGTCATTTCCTGAGCACCCAATGTAACAGCCAGCCGGCCTGAGGCAGGAACTGTAGCAGTAAACCATACATCTCCTCCATTATAACTGAATGAGCAGGCAGGAGTTGGTATTGCCGCAATATCCAATGCAGATTCTGTTGTGAATGTCTGAAAAACACAATCAGAAGAAACCATGTCAAGATTTATTGGGGCGCAAGGTTCATCATTTATAGGTGGTGGAGGTGGCATTAAATCGCAATCAGCAAAAAATGTTCCCCCGGTTGGAATAGCACCACCTTGTCCATCGTTCCATATTTCCGTGTAAATAGGGTTTATTATTGTATATTCATTTTCAGATTGCCAACTACCATCTGCATTGTAAGTTACAACTACTGTATCTCCGTTTTCTGCATCAAAGTAAAAAGTGGAATCCATTCCTGTTAATACAGTAATGTCAGTTAATACCGGAATTCCATTGACGGTAATGGTAATCGAGTTGCCGTTCCAGCCGTCGCCAAATGTATCATGTAAATACACTGTAAAAACACAGGAATATGATTGCAGAACAAGGAACAATGAAAGAAAGGTGTATAACTTTTTCATCATTTTATATTTTTTTGGTTCAGCAGCTATTTCACCAGTAAATATAAACCTTTTTTACAAAAGAAAAAAATCAAGTCCCCATCATTTTAATCAACCTGTCTTTTTTTCTGAATGAGACCGGAACCTGTGAACCATCGGTCATAATAGCGTATCCGCCATCTTTTTTCACAAATTCCTTCATGAAATTAAAATTGATGAGGTGTGAATGGTGAATCCTGATAAAGGAGAATTCTTCGAGCATCATTTCATATTCCTTAAGATTGCGCGTAACGACTATCTGTTCTTTACTTTTCAGGTAAAAAATTGTATAGCTTCCCTGGGATTCGCACCTGATAATGTCGCTTACAAACACCATGTGTACCCTGTCGGCACTGTTCAGAGCAATTCTTTTGTTTCCTGATTTGTTTTCACGGATATTTTCGAGTAACAAACTGATATTGTCTTTAATGGAAACAGACGCGTCTTTTTTCTGAAGTTTTTCAACTGCTGCAATCAGTTCATCGGGGTCAATGGGTTTTAGCAGATAATCAAGTGCTGAAAACTTAATGGCTTTGATCCCGTATGCGTCAAGGGCTGTAGTGAAAATAACCTGAAAATTAAATTGTCCAATCCGTTCAAGGATATCAAAGCCGGTACCATCGCCCATTTGTATATCGAGAAAAACCACATCGGGATTAAATTTTTGAATGGCTTTAATACCCGATTCAACACTGTCGGCTTCTCCAACAATCTGAATTCCTCTGCAATACTCCTCCAGGTCGTGTTTGAGCGTTAGCCTTGAATTGTCTATGTCGTCAATGATAACAGCTTTTATCATATTCTTAAGTATAATTTATTATTAATCTGTTACAAAGGGTATTTTTACAACCACTTTTGTCCCGAATGCAATTCCCTCATCATTCTTCAGGTCAAAAACTTCAATTCCAGCCATATCATCCTTGCTGCGTCTTAGTTGTTCCAAACGTTTTCGCGTCACAGACATTCCCGATGATTTATGCTTTGCATTTGTTGTTGTTTCAGCGGCTTTGGCACGACCTACTCCATCATCTTTTATAGTACATTCAAGCAGGCCATCTTTAGCTAAAAAGTGCAATGAGATATTTCCATTTCCCTCTTTTTTCTTGATTCCATGAATGATAGCATTTTCAACGAAGGGCTGTATCATCATCGGTGGAATTTCAATCATTTCTGGATCAGCGCTTTCTGCAACTTCAATAGTATATTCAAATTTATTATTGGTACTTAGTTTTTCCAGATCAAGATAATTTGAAAGTATTTCTATCTCGTTTGCAAGCGGAATAAATTCTTCGCGGGCATTTTCGAGGATCAGGCGCATCAATCTGGCAAATTTTGCCAGATATCTTTTTGCCTGAAACTGGTCATTGACAGCAATAAAACCCTGAATAGAGTTAAGTGAGTTGAAAATGAAGTGTGGGTTCATCTGAAGACGTGCTGCTTCCTGCTCAAGTTCCAGAATATTTTTCTCCATTTTCAATCTTTCCTTTTCTTTGATATTTTTCTTGCGGATGCTGTAAAAGATAAGCAGAAAAATCACCACAACAAAAGCAAAAGCTACCAGTCCGATGGTTAGCCTGAACCACAATGCCTGCCAGTATGGATGCAGAATGGTAAATGTAAAAGTCACCGGTTGTTCGTTCCAGATCCCGTCTTCGTTACATGCTAAAAGTTTAAAGGTATAGGTTCCTGGCGGAATGTTTGAATAAGTAGCTTCACGTTGGTCGAGTACCGGACTCCAGTCGCGGTCCAGACCTTCAAGTATCCATTTATACCTTACAGCATCAGGGTTTCGCTGGCAAATTCCGGTAAATTCAAAGGAAATATGATTCTGATCATAGGGCAACTCCAGGTTATCAGGCAAAAAAGTTTTAGAGTTAATTTCGGACACAAAGCCGGTTTCCAGGATGTTGTCAAAAAACAATTTTATTTTTGTGATTCTTGTTTTTGGTGCCACATTATTGGGAAAATCTTCTCTGGGATCATAACGGGTGGCGCCGCTCACAGTGCCAAACCATATATTTCCTATGGAATCGACTGCTACTGCATTGCGACAGTTCTCTACCCCGGTAAAACCTTCATTTCGGCCATAATGCTTTATCCTGACAATTTCCAGTTTTTCGTTAAAAGTAATTTTATCCAGTCCGCGCTCAGTCCCCACCCATAAATTATTTACCCAGTCAAAAACCAGGGTATAGATATTGTTTGAAGACAGTCCGTCCTTTTTGGTTATTTCCAGAAATTTTTCCCCGTTGTAAATATTCAGTCCGCCCCCGGCAGTCCCAAAAAACACATTTCCCATGGTATCGCAGATGATTGATCGGATGGTGTTGCTCGAAAGGCCTTCATTTTTGGTAAATCTGAAAATCTGTGGTGGGATTGAATCAAAGCCCGAGGGGATGATTTTATTTACACCACCTCCGGAGGTCCCGGCCCAAATATTCCCATATTTATCTGTAGCTATAGCATAAACACGGTTTTCGGCAATGCCGTCGTCTGTTTTAAAACTCCTGAACAACCTGGTTTTTGGATTGTAATATCCCACACCGGCATCCAGACTTGCAAACCAGAGAAAACCTGCGCTGTCTTCGGCAAAGGACACAATGAAATTTGTTTTTAACCCGTCGGATTTTGTAAACTTACGCACCGATTTTTCCCGATATTGAATAAGCCCGTCATTGGTTGTCCCAAACCACAGGGAGCTGTCGCGGGCAGAATAAATTGCCCTGATTTTTGTGGGAGTAAAGCCCTGGTTTCCCCTTAGCAACTCGTAAGTTTTTCCGTCATAACGGGTAACGCCGCCCAGGGAAGTGCCAAACCAGGAAGCCCCTTCGTGATCAAGTCCCACAGCAAAAACCCATTTACCCATGTTTTCGCTCTGGGTAAAATGGACAAACCTTTCATTATCAAGTTTGCTCACACCACCCCCGGAAGTGCCAAACCACAGGTTTCCCCAAGAATCACGGATGATATCCACCACCACGTTGCTGGCCAAACCTGTTGATTCGTCATAAGTATAAAATTTTTCTCCGTCGAAGCGGGATACACCAATGGCAGTGCCAATCCACAAATCGCCATCTTCATCACAGAAAACGCAAAAAACGGTATTATTGCACAAACCATCTTTTACAGTAAAAGTAGTGAATTCCTTATAATCATAACGGGTAATTCCGCCGCCATAGGTTGAAAACCAGAGGTTTCCCTGCTTGTCGCGTGTGATATGCCTTATCACATTGTTGGCCAATCCGTCTTTTCTGCTGTATCGTTTCAGATTTTTCCCGTCGTAAGAACATGCTCCATCCTGGGTGCCAATCCAGATTTTCCCGGATTTATCTTCGTTAACAGAAAAAACAATATTGTGACTCAAACCGTTATCAGTGGTAAAATGCTGCATTTTATTCCCCGACCATAAAAACAATCCCGAGCCCTCAGTTCCGAACCAATAACGGCCTTTTTTATCCATAAATATTGTGCGGACGATTGTTGTGCCCGGACCATTTTTCGGATTAAAAAGAGTGAATTTCAATCCGTCGAAAGTAGCAATACCCTCTTCGGTGCCAATCCATAAAATATTATTGTTATCCCTGAAAATACAGCGAATAAAATTATTGGGAAGGCCATCTTCCTCGCTGTAAATGGTGAATTTATATCCGTCAAAACGAATCAATCCGCCCCCTTGAGAACCAAACCATAGATATCCCTGATGATCTTCGCACATGGTAAAAATCTGTGATTGGGAAAGGCCTTCGGTAACCGAATAGTTTCTGAAATTGTATTTTTGGGCGGATAGTGAAAAAATCAATCCGCAAACAAAGACGACCAGAGGAATTATCAGTTTTATCATTTCAAATACAGATGTACAAATGTAATGAAATGAAAACTAAAATGAAATGAAAAGTTATCAGGATTGTCTGAATAATATAAAATAATAGCTGTGATAGTTTAAAAACAATTCGCGCATTAGCAGCAATAAATTTTTAGCTGCTAATGCGCGAATGAAAGTTTGATGAAAACAAGATCCGACTTAGATCCTATTTGCCTCCCACAAACTGTTTTGCGTAATATTTAGCAGTCAGTTTTTCGCCGGTGGCTTTCTCAATCATGTCGTTCCAATACCAGCGGTTACCTGGTTTAAACACATTTTCGGTAAGGAATTTTCCCACTTCGGTATTGCCTTTAAAGCTTTGCAGTGAGTAATCATCAGATTTAATCACATCCTTCACGATTTTGTAATACAATTGTGAGGCAAGAAGTTCACCCATAAGATAGTTATGATAGTAACAAGGAGTGCTGGCAATATGGGTTTTAGTTGCCCAATCGGGCATATCCCTTCCTTCGGGTTTTTTAACCATCTGGTATTTTTCAACCAAATTCCACCACAACGCGTTCAGATCCTGATCGGGATTTTCGTACATTGCTTTTTCGAATCTGTACATGACCTGAGCCCAACGGCTGAAAACCAATTGTTCCAGTCGGAGTGTTTTAAAAGCATCTTCTGCAATTTTTGTCTTTTCTTCATC
The DNA here is from genome assembly GCA_001769535.1 of Bacteroidetes bacterium GWF2_38_335. GTDB lineage: Bacteria > Bacteroidota > Bacteroidia > Bacteroidales > GWF2-38-335 > GWF2-38-335. The sequence continues at coordinate 86,600 of MEOH01000015.1, read as the reverse complement.
ATTGATGCCGGTCATATCCTGAATCCATTGTGCATTTGCCGAAAACCTTCCGAACAACATGGCAATAGCTTCGGTTGTAAATGCGTGGGCAGGAGAACGAAGTAAGAATGCCAGATCACGGTCATTAAATTTATCGTACACTGCGTGACCATATTCATGCAGCATAGTGTTCATCCAATAATTGTTTGGTTTCACATTGCAAAGTACCCTAACATCACCTTCGCGGTTGAAATCGGAGCAGAAAGCATGCTGGTTTTTGCCCGGTTTTTCAAACAGGTCGCTTTTTTCAATAAGGTCGGCAATGGGCAGTCCGATTGATTCAAAGTAATCTTTGATAAGAGCAACGATATCCTTTTTGGCGTAATATTTATCCAGATCGACCTTGTAAATCTGAGGTGCTTCCTGGAAAAATCTGTTTTGATAATGCCAGGGTTTCAATTCTTCGGGTTTCAGTTTGTATTTTGCCGCAAGAACCGAGTCTATTTCCTTTTTTTGAGCAATATAGGCATCACGGGTAAGGTTGTCAAGCTCATCAAACAGTTTGCTGATTTCCTGGGGATCCTGATCTCCAAGCTTAAGTGACATTTCGTGGTAATTGTTGAATCCGAGGTCTTTGGCAACTTCGTTTCGCATCTTAACAAGAGTTTTTACGTCTTCAGAAACAACCGGACCAATATCTTTGCATGCAGTCCAAGTTTTTTCGAGCTTTTTATTATCGGCAGAGGTCCTTAATATATCTTCAACCTCATTGTCGGTGAGTTTTTTGCCGTCAACTGTAGTTCTGAAATTGGAGAATTTCTTATCAACTTCGTTGGCCAGCATGACCATTTTCTGCATTTTTTCCTCGTCGATCTGCATGGAAAGAAAATCATTATAAAGATTCTCCAATTGTCTTTTTAAGAGTTCATCTTTAATATTCCCGTTCTCCTTGATGTTTTTCAGTTCTTCGAACCTTTTTTTATCTGTATAAATCAGGCGGTATTTGATTTCGAGCTGGGCAGATTTTTCATAATCTTCATCCTTACCGCTCACTGCAGCGGCAAAAGAGGCTTCAGACAATTCAGTCTCCAGTGGCTTAATTTCAGCAACCAGCTTATCAATAAATGCTGAGAGTTCCTTTTCCATGTTTTTCTCGGATTTTGATTTTTCAGTTTCCTTTTTTTCTTCGTTGCAGGAAGCCAAAATTATAACAGCACCTGCAATTAAAAATAATACTTTTTTCATTTTCTATTTTTCTATTATTAGTTTTTTATTGGTAATTCCTTTATCTGATGCTATTTTGCAATGATACATTCCGGCACTCCATAAATCAGTATCAATGGAAAATTCATTTTTTGCTGATTTGCATGAATATAATAGTTTTCCGTCTGCCGAGAATATTTCCACAATTACAGTTCCGGTGTAATTTCCGGTGGAAATATTAACCATTGAACCGGCGGGATTAGGGTAGAGGGATACTTCAAACAATTCATTTTCAGAAACGCTGATGCAATCATCCACAAATACTTCGGCTGGAGTTCTTGGGCTGGTGCAAACAGGATCAATTACTTCCCAGTCATAGAAATAATAGTAATAATTGGTTGGGCCTGTTGAAGCACTGCTGTTGGTAATGCTGATTTTTCCTGCCAATGTGTAAGGATAAGAAAGTGTGGCGTCGGTATTATTTCTCCAGAGATTTGGTGCACCCAGTCCAACGAGTTGAAGGTCATTTTGGACAGGAATGTCAAAGTCAAGGTTAACGCGGCTGACACCCGAAGGTATGTCAACAGATTTCTGAGCCAGAATGGTTCCTGTACTTGATCTGAGGGCTATATCACGTACTCCCGCACCATCAGCATTTACTTCCACTGAAACCAGATTGCATTCGGCTGTACAGTCAAAAACAAGGTAATGGATATAGGATACATTTCCGAAAAATCCACCGCCGCCGGTACTGTTTGTTTCACCCACGAATTCAACTTCAGAAGTAAGGTTGTCCTCAGCCCAGTAAGTTGTAGTGACAGTAAGTGCAGGGGTATTGTATGTATTTCCTGAAAACAGCAATGTACCACCTGTAGCAGCATTATACCAATTTATGGTTCCGTCGCCGGATGCAGTTAAAATGGCTGTTTCGCCTTCACAAATGCTGTCACCTGAAGCAACAGGTGCATCAGGCATATTTACAATAATATAATTGGTTTCAACATGTGTATTGCTTCCATATGTATTGGATGAAGTAAGGCTGACTGTAAAGATTCCGTTGGTAGTGTAAACATGCATGGGGTTTTGGAAGGTTGAGCTTGTTCCGTCGCCAAAATCCCAATCCCAATCATTCGGAGCGTTGGTTGACATATCATGGAAATTAACCACTCCGGTGCAGGTTTCAGTCACATCTGCAGAAAAATTTGCTGCCGGGGGTGCCGAGGGGGTTGCACACTGCCAGTCAATCTCAAAGCCTGCGCCGTTTACTCCCGGGTCGGCATGGTGTAGAATGGTAATGGAGCCGCCGGTTGATGTAATGGTTCCCGGACTGCCTGTGGTATTGCAGTAACTTCCAATAAGAGTTGATGAAGTGTTTGGTCCGTCGAAAATACTCACATAATCATAATCGCAGGTTGAGCCACTTCCGGCTTCCACATCGAATGAGTTAAAGACGAGTGTCACCGAGCTTGCACCTGGAGGAGCGATGGTTATGGTCACATCAGCATTGTCGGCATAATTGCCCGATGGGCCACCATTGTCATAAAGCAAACCTGAACAGGCAGTTTGTGAAATTGCTGTGCCTGATCCGGGAAGAATAACGATACAATCAAGTTCAGAGTCAACTACAATGTATGATGATTTTGTTTCAGAATCTGCACCGCAAGCACCGCCGTCAGCACTAAGCACAACATTGTAGGTTCCGTATCCGGTGTAAGTATGCGAAGGACTTATTGCTGTGCTGGTTCCTCCGTCGCCAAAGTTCCATGTAAAGGAAGTCCCGTTAACCGACATATTAGAAAAAGTTACGGTAAACGGAGCAGAGCAGGAGGTTGTCAGATCAGCTTCGAAATCAGCAAGTACATAGGGAACATAAGCATTACCAAGTCCAACGGCATGCATGGCATTGGTAACAGCTCCCACTTCATCGGTACATTCTCCGAAAAGGTCGATAGCCGATTGGATAGCATAAAAGCGGGCTTCTTCATATTGGGATGTTTCGGTCAGGTAAACAGTCAGCATTCTGTAAGTGATTGCTCCGGCATCATCCAGACCAATACCTGTAACATTGAATGCATCTCCGTTATCGTTTGTTCCTGATCCGCCGTTTACAAGCAGGTAATACCAATAATTGAGCACACCTGAGTTTGTATGAACGCCACCGTTATCACCTGATCCGGTTTCCCAATAATCACCCAGATAAGTGTCGGGTTGGCCATGGGCATTGGGGTTGCTCATGGATCGGAAAGAGGCTCCAATGTCTTCGCCAATGAGCCAGTCACCGGTAGCCGGAGTGGCAAATAATTCAATACTGGTGCCAAAAATATCACTAAAAGCCTCATTCAGGGCGCCTGATTCATAGCTGTATTCAAGGTTTGCTGTAAAGGAGGTCAGACCATGAGAGATTTCATGTCCACAAATATCAATGGTGGTAAGCGGAGAATAGGTTGTATTTCCATCGCCGTAACTCATGCGGTAACCGTCCCAAAAAGCATTGGTGTTATCGGGGTAGCCAAGTTCGGTAAGGTTGAAATGAATGTAACTGAGCAGGGCAAAGCCAGAATTGTCAATACTGTTGCGGCCATATTTCTGATAATAGTAATCATAGGTTTTTTCAGCAGCAAAATGCGCGTCAGTGGCATATTCATCCAACTCGGCATTGATGTTGTTCCAGTTATTATCGGCATCGGTAAAATCTACGGCACTTCCGTAATCAGTCTGCATGTTCATATCGTAAGTTTCAATTCCGTCTCCCCTGCCAGATTCACGAAGTCTGTAAGAACCGCTGTAGCTGTCGGTGACAATTTGCTGTGCACCGGAATAAACGGTTTGGGCAGTAGCTGTAACATCTGCATTATGCAATATTTTATTTGTATGGAGCAATGCTCCGTTTGATGCATCGATATAATAATCGGCATGGCTGATTGGTTTGTGGGCATAGATCCTGAATTTCCAGGCGAGAATGAATTCACCCGAATCAAAACTACCGTTTTTTGGAAAAATCACCAGCTCACCCTTTGGAAAATATGTTGCATTGTCCTTTTTCAGTTGGTTTTTCAATTGATTTTCCTCACCGGGCAGCTGCCATTTGTATATTTCAGCCCCAATGTGGTCGAGTGCCATACCCAGTGCAAGTTCTTCAGACATCTGAGGAGTGGTGGGTACATTTATTTTTTCGGGAACCGATCCGTTTACCGATTTGATTTTCCCATCCTTCAGATGCACAATGCAGGTGGAAAATTCCACGGGAATATTGTTGTAATATGTTCGGTATCTGATATGTTCCTCGCCCGAGTTTGTTTTTTCGGTGCGAAAGGGCAAGAAAGAAAACCCCGGGGTTTCGAAAAAGGCAGACATCCATTTTTCAAAATCGGTTTTCATTAAAGAGAAGTCATCGGTAAATTGAACAAAATCAGGGACAGCAGAAAACTGGTTATACCTGATTGTTTTTGCTCCGGACAGTTTGCTTTTTGCTGCAGATCCGGTAAGAACCTGAGCAGAAACGGATACTGTCAGAACGATGGCAATAAAAAGGATAAGGTTTTTCATCATAATAGGTTTAAATTGAATTTAAAAGTACAAAGTCCACAGGGATAATTAAAATAAATGCACATTAAATTGATAAATGATCGGCAGATTTATACATTGAATGATATTTGTTATACATATATTCAGGGAGAAGGCATGTTTATGAACTTTTAATAAGGTTGCGACTGTGAGTTGCACGCAAACTGTTTGCGATTTGACGACTTTGCTGAATAAGGTTTCAGGAATATGGATGAAATATGTATTTTTGGTTTGATGGCTTTGTTTAATTACCTTCTGATTTAAATTTGGCATTCATTTCCGCCGGAATGGGTTTTTTCGTTCTAATGTGTTTATGGCCGGCGGGCCCCGGGGCAATTGCCCGGGGCTACCATAATTTAAGCCCTCCAGGCTTATTAACCCCCCGGATTGACCTCGTATCGTTGAAGCTTTAGCAGAAGCACAAAGCCAGAGCTGAATTGAGCTGGCCTTACAGGCCGTTTGCTTTTTTGGATTTAAAGGGTTGATCAATACTTCCGACTTCCCACTTCCGACTTTTCAATCTTACCTTCTGAATAAATTCATGCTTCTTTTCTGATGGATTTGTCTTTGTTGTTTTTATGGCGACGCAAGCATTGCGCCACTGAACTTCCGGCTTCCAACTCCCAACTTTACGAACTTTCGACTTGATGGGCTTTTGACTTGAAAGACTTTCGACTTGAAGGACTTTTGACTTTATAGACTTTTTAACACATCTTTTGCACGATTTTTGTCACGTTCTTGGATGTTTAATCAAAATTATGTAATTTTATAAAAACTAAAAAACAAAAAAATTATGAAGAAGATTTTATTTTTAGCAATCATGTTTGTTGCAATTGCCTTGCAGGCTCAGGATAAAACTGTAACCACAACTCTTTCGGTTGCCGGTAAAACAGGTGCTGAAATTTCGCTGACTTTTGCGCAGATCAGCGGTGTTACCGATCTGGTTTTAACTCCAACAACTGCTACCATCACCGGCTTTACTATGGAAATTTCAATTTCGGGATCAGTGAAATCCTATAATGCTGCCAATAAGTCATTTACCAGAGAAATGAAAGCGGCTGTTTCACAATTGCAGGCAGGTGATTATTTGATTCTTAAAAATATTAATTATTCCGAAAGCAGCAAATCAAAGACTATGCCCGATATGAAAATTAAAATTATTGCCGGGTAATTTATAGTATTTCAATTTTTTAACTAAAAAACTTAAACATGAAAAAATTATTCTTGTTAGCAGCCCTTCTTATTGCTTTTGCAAGCATTCAGGCTCAGATTGCACCAAAATACGTGGTTTCTCTTGCAGGAGCTACCGGTGATGAAGTCAGACTTTCAGTAAATCAAATTATTGATGCGGCAGAACTTGGTATTTCTCCCGCGGGAGCTCAGGTAGCTAAATTTACCATTGAATATACCGAAGGTGGTACCACAAAAACTCTTTCTGCAACCGGAAAAACCATTACCAAAGACATGAAAGGGGTAATTTCAAAAATGACAGTTGGACAGTCTTTTACAATTAAAGATGTAACAATTACAGAAAAAGTTGCCACTTCAACCCTCAAAACAATGAAGGTTATTATTAAAGAAGATGTTGCTCATTAATATTTGATCTTTATAAAAATAAAAACCCGGATTATCCGGGTTTTTATTTTTATAAAGGTTTTTTGAAATTCACATTTATCTTTTAACTTTGAAACAACTTGATAACAACGAAAAATCTTAAAATATGAAACACGAACTTCCTAAACTTCCTTACGAGCTCAATGCTCTTGAACCGCACATCAGCTTAAAAACCATGGAATACCATTATGGCAAGCACCACAATACTTATGTTGTTAATCTGAACAACCTCATTCCGGGAACTGAGTTTGAAAATGCTGATCTGGAAACGATAGTTAAAAAATCAACCGGACCAATTTTTAACAATGGTGCTCAGGTGTGGAACCATTCATTTTATTTTATGAGTTTTTCACCAAAGGGTGGAGGAGAACCTAAAGGTAAGCTTGCCGAACTTATTGCCCGCGATTTTGGCTCTTTCCCCGAATTTAAAGATAAATTTTCAAAAGCCGCCGCAGGTTTGTTTGGCGCAGGCTGGGCATGGCTGGTTATGAAACATGACGGTAAACTGGAAATTGTTCAGGAATCTAATGCCGGAAACCCATTACGCAATGGAATGACTCCAATTCTGACCTGTGACGTTTGGGAACATGCTTATTACCTTGATAAACAAAACCGCCGTCCCGATTATATCGCTTCTTTCTGGGAGTTGATTGACTGGAAGGTGGTTGAAAAGCGTGTGTAAATAATTGAAAAAAGCCGGATCAAAATGTCCGGCTTTTTTGTTTTACTTCTTTCTCTTCCAGGCCTCTGTTCGACCCAGTAAGGTAATCCCGACATATCCTCTTAAATCCATATTATTTTTATCTTTTAGCTTAAGTGTTCCACCATAAATATTGCCCGATTCGGGATCATAAACTTTTCCTTTCTCCCAACACTGATCTTCTTCATTAAATGTAAAACCTTTCATAAAGGTTATTCCTTCTATTAATCGTGTCCGTAATTTTTCATTTGGGTTTTTCACATCTTTTTTGCCGCGGTCTTTTTCATTGACCCACACAATTTTACCACAATATTTGTCGTCTTTTTTGAATATTTCAACTACGGCACGGCTATCGGCTGTGTACCACTGACCAATTATGTCATCGGCTTTGAATTTTGTTTGTGAAACTGCCGAAATGGAGCAGCTAAGAAACAAAATTGCAGAAATAATAAATAACTTATTCATGTCTTTAGATATTTTGTGTTTTATTTTTTGTAAAAATCAGATACAAAATTGGAACAATGATCAGTGTAAGGATGGTCGAAACCAACAATCCTCCAACAATTGTCCAGGCCATTGGTGCCCACATATCTCCTCCCTGAAAACATAATGGAAGCAAACCACCGATTGTTGTCAGGGTTGTCAAAAGGATGGGGGTGAATCTGGTTTCGCCTGCCTCTTTGATAGCCTCTAAAACCGTTCGGCCATTTCTTACCATTATATTTGAATAGTCAATTAGAATGATGGAGTTGTTGACTACTATTCCGGCCAGACTGATGAATCCCACAAAAGCAGTGAACGAAAATGGATTTCCAGAAAGATAAAGTGCCCAGATCATTCCAATGCCGCCCAGCGGAAATGCAGTAAAAATGATAAATGGCTGGATAAATGATCTGAATTGTAAAACCAATACCGCAAAAATTGCAATAATTGCTATTATCAGAGCATTTCCCATTCCGCCAAAGGCTTCTTCCCGTCCCTCAAGTTCCCCTCCAAAACGATATGAATATCCTTCAGGAAACTCTATTGCATCTAGCTTTTCCATTATCGGGTTAGTGATGTCGTCAAGAAAATAACCCAACTCAACATCTGCCGTAACAATGGCTGTACGCTCAAGATTATGACGTGTAATTATTCCGGGTGCTTTTTTGAATTCTATGGATGCCAGTTGACTAATGGGTATGAATTTTCCAGTTAATGATTTTACCCAAACTTTATCAAAATCCTGTAATTGCAATTCACCATTTACAGGCAATCTGACCGTAATTTTATAATCGTCACCTTTGATGTCGCGATATTGGGATATTTCGGCTCCGGCCAACGCTACTCTTATGGTCTTGTCAATCTCATGCACCGGAACACCCAAAAGGTTGGCTTTTTCTTTATTGATATTAAAGTAGATATCTGTTCTGGTGCGACTTAGTTGATTTTCCACATTGATTGCTCCGGGCGATTTATGAAGCATTTCTTCAACAATGGCAGCATATTTGGTCAGGGTATCAATGTTTTCACCATTGATGTAAACCATGATGGTTGCATCATTGGGTATTCCCTGCTCAAACTCTTTGACATGAATATCGGCTCCCGGATAATTGCTGAATGTCTGCCGTAACCTCCTGATCAAATTTTCAAATGCAACTGGCTCGTATTCATATGTTTGAGCATAAATATCTCCAAAGTTTTTTGTAAATGATTTTGAAAAAACATTGTAATATATTCTGGGGTTGCCATGTCCGATATTACTTGCGTAATGTTTTATTTCGGGCACGGTATCAAGAACTGACTCAACATATCTTACAACCGAATCGGTTTGCTGTACCGATGCGCCTTCAGGCAGGTTTACCCTGATCATAAGCTGCGGTGTTTCAGAAGCCGGAAAGAAGCTTACATCCATGGTTTTTATGCCGAAAACTGCCGACCCCAAAAGTGTACCAAATGCGATTGTCAAAGTAAGGTATTTGTGTTTTATCGCTTTGGCGAGGGTTTTTCGGTAAGGTCCCTGGATGAATTTTTTAATCAGACCTAAAAAGCCCTGTTTTCCAAATCCACTGTCAGAGATTACTCCTGCACCTTTCGATTTATAAAGAAGCGCACCCATCATGGGATTCAGGGTTAATGAGATAATCAGGGAAATGCTTAGTGTTGCTATAATTGTCACCGGCAAACCTTTAATGAAATCACCTGCTTTATCTGGCATTAGCCAAATTGGGATAAATGCTAAAACTGTTGTTATTGTTGAATTAATTACTGGCCATGCAATTTCTGAAGCACCTTTAATTGCTGCATCCCGGGGCTTGTATCCGAGTGAAATAAATCGGGTAATATTTTCCATCATTACAATGGAGTTGTCTACAAGCATACCCAGAGCCACTATAAGTGATGCAATGGTAATTTGCTGCAGTCCCAAACCATAAGTATAGATGATTCCTACTCCGATAAGTATTGATAATGGTATGGCCAGAATAATGATGATCGACGACTTAAATCCCAAGGTGAGAAGCATTATCAGTCCAACCAGAATCATGCCTTCAATCAGATTTGAATTGAAATCGTTCAATCGGCTTTCCACAATCTCGGATTGCCTGAATACATATTCCAGTTTGATGCCGTTGTTAAGATTGCTGCTGTATTTGTCAATAACAGGATCAAGGTCATCCATGATGCTGAAAATATTGATATCGGCTTTTTGCTTGATGGTCACAAATATGGCCTTTTTCCCGTTGAACCTGGCCAGATAATTGAGGTCCTCATATTCCAGATCAACTTTTGCAATGTCTTTAAGATAAATTATTTTCCCGAGATATGATCCAACCACACTGTTTCTTATCTCTTCAAGATTTTCATAAGAACCACTGGTTTTTATTCCGAAATTTTTTCCTGAAAGATTGATTGATCCGCCTGGAATATTGGCATTATAACTTTGTACGGCAAAACCTACCTGGTCAATGGAAATGTTCATCATGGCCATTTTTTCCAGATCAAGTGAAACCCTGACTTCTCTTTCGGGGCAGGCAAAAATTTCAACTTTTTTGACGCCGCTGACTTTCTCAACTCTTTTTTTGAGTTTTTTTGCTTCGGCCTCAAGCTCATAGTACTCCGCAGTATCTGATACAAGTGCTATCTGAATCATTGCCACATCCGAGCTGGTGAACTGCCAGATGTCAAGTTTCATAATTTCTTTGGGCAGGGTGTTTTTCAGGGAGTTTATTTTTTGTACCACTTCATCATATTTGCCCTTGGCATCTGTGTTATAGTCAAACTCAACGGTTACGGCTACTATGCCATCCATGATTTTGGTGCTGATTTTTTTTATGTCGTTGAGTTCGTTGACAGATTCCTCTATGGGAGAAGCGATAAGCTTTTCAAGATCAACCGGACTTGCGCCGGGGTAAATAACAAGTACAGTTGCACCCGGGATAAAAATAGTGGGATTTTCGGTGCGTGGAATGGCGATGTATGAATTGACGCCAAAAATTATGGCAACAATAAAAACAATTACTGTGAACTGATAATTTTCAATTGCTAACTTCGGAAGTTTCATAAGCTTTATTTTACAACTTCAACTTTTGCTTTGTTTCTCACAAATCCTGCTCCTTCAGTAATGATAATGGCACCTTCTTTCAGTTTTTCATCCGGAATAGCCAGTATATAATCCCTTGTAATTGAAATTATTCCGGCTTTATGCAATTCAGCTTTATTTTCGTTGAGTAAAAAGAGGGAAGCAGTTTTTTCATCGGCTTCAACCAGTGATCTGACAGGGATTTTCACCACTTTATCTTTGATACTCGTGATGATATCAACTTTTCCAATAAATCCTGATGCCAGATTTTCTTTGGTTTCAGACAAAGTAATTTCAATTTCAAATGTGCCTGTATAGGGATCAGATGAGGTGCCGATTTCAGTTACCCTTCCATTAAACAATTTTCCAGGGTATGCATCAAATTGAATATTAGCAGAATCGTTGTAATTGATTTTAATTACATCTTTGTCAGCCACACTGATTCTGATTACCCAGTCGTTTTCTGTTGATCCGAAAAGAAAAACAGGATAACCTGCACCAATTACCTCATTTTCTTCAGCAATACGTTTCAGAATTTTTCCCGATGCAGGTGCTCTGATTGAGGAGAAAGCCAGATTAAAATCAGCAATGTTGGCAGTGGATTTTGCGTATTCCATTGCTGTGGTAGCGTTTTGGAATTGCTCCAGGGTGGCAACACTGTCAGTGTAAAGATTTTTCGCACGGTGATAATCACGTGTTGCCTTATCAACAGCCAGGTGTGCCTGACTAACCTGTGCCTGAATTTCAGAAAGGTTGAGCTGTGCCATCAACTGCCCTTTTTTCACAAACTGTCCTTCGTCAAAAAAAATATTTCTGATCACTCCGCCCGTTTTAAAGCTTAATTTCACCTGTGATTTTGAGCTTAGAATTCCGGTTCCATGAACAATCTTCGGAATTTCTTCGGCGTGAAGGACTTCCGTTCTAACCCTGCGGGTATCATCCTTTACTTTCAATTCTTCATCTTTGCAGGAAGCAAAAAATGACAGGATTAATATAAATATTGCTGTTTTTTTCATCACTAACTATTTTTTATCGACCATTTTTCTGGTCATATTCACCACCAGTCTGCGGGGAGTAATTTTTCCCGCAAAAACAAGAACTTTATTCTTAAAACCATGAATTGCAACTATTTTGCCTTTCATCATCTTTTTAAAACCAAACTCAGCCACCTCTTTTGGTCCGGGCAATTTTCCCGAAAACAAAGCTGTATTTGTCACATTTGCTGCTTTGTCAAAGTTTGTTTTTGTGGGGCCCGGACATAAGGTGGTTACGGTAACACCGGTTCCTTTAAGTTCATTGGCAATTGCTTCTGAAAAATGAAGTACAAATGCTTTGGTGGCAAAATAGACCGACATTAATGGTCCGGGTTGAAAAGCCGCCACAGATGCCACATTCATTATACGGCCATATTTTTGTTCAACCATGTTGGGCAAGATTAACCTGGTTAATTCTGTTAATGAGGTGATGTTAAGCTGGATCATCTCAAGTTGAATTTTTAAATCACATTTTTCAAAAAAGCCAAAATCACCAAATCCGGCGTTATTGATCAGAATATTCACAGATAATCCCTTACTTTTAATTTCCTTGAAAAGCAGAGAAGCCGAATTTGCCTGGGCAAGGTCTGATTTGATAATGAAAACCTGTGCCTTGTATTTTTCTTCCAGCTCCTTTTTTATTTCTTCCAATCTTTCAATGTTTCTGGCACAGAGGATAAGTTTCTGTCCATTTACGGCACATATCTCTGCCAGTTCCTTACCGATTCCTCCTGATGCTCCAGTTATGAGCGTGTAGTTTGCATTTTCCATATTTTTTTGTTTTTATGAGACGCACACCGTGCATCTCTACAGTGTGTATGCGCCGGTTACTTTTTCGTATTCGGTTAATTTTATTTTGTAATTTAATTTTGCGAGAATCAGGTTTTGTTTGGCACTGGTCATGCCTGTACGGGCATCGATGAACTCGAGCAAATTTGCCTGACCTTCGCGGTATTTTTTATCAATAATTTTAAAAGTGCTTTCGGTATATTTTACCTGATCTGCTGCTCTAAGCGTTTTTTTAAATGCAGCTTCCAGATCATAATAAGCATTAAGCACCTGAAGAGAAATTTGTTTTTCAAGCTCTTCTTTCCGGTAATCAAGATTTTCTTTGTCTATGACTGCCTGTTGAAGTTTTGCCTTATTCTGAAACCCTTTAAAAAGATCCCATTTTAAAATAAATGAAGCCATAGCAAAATCATAATCGTCATTAAAAATATACTCCTCGCCCTGAAAGCCGTAATCGACAACTCCAAAAATAGTGGGCCAGTTGTTTGTTTTATTCATTTTGACATTCAGGTCTGTTGCTTTCGAATAAGAGTTGAGCATGTCAATTTCAGCGCGGTTTTCGAGGGCTGTTTGTGTTCCGGAAGCCAAATCAACAAGTACAGGATTTATTTCACCGGTATCCTGAACAACGATAAGGGTGTCGAGCGGACGGTTTAATAAAAAATTGAAATATGATTTAGCCATCTGATGATTTTTTTCAGTTTCGGCTTTTATTTCTTCCAGTTTGCTGAGTTCTGTGCGCGAGCGGTAAACTGCATCAATGGTAACCTTGTCGTTTTCAAGAAGCTTTTCGTTGACACGGATATTTTCATCAAGCAGCAACCTGGTTTTTTCAATGAGCTCAAGCCCCTCAATGGTTGAGAGATAATTGTAATAGGCAGTTTTGATGTCAGCAACTAATTGTCTCTGATAAGTTTCAAGGTTATACTGACTGGCATTGACAAGTTCTGTTTTAATCTTATTATTGTAATAAATCTGAGGATTAAAAATGGGTTGTACAAGCTGCGCCTTGGTTTCCTGTTCTGTAGGTCTCAAAAACTCAATGGTTTGGTTGTCAACTGTAATGTTTGGAAAAATTTGCTCAGCCAGTCCCAATTCGTACATTCGTGACGAAATAAGATTGAGTGTATAATAAACAGGGTTTAACATGTCCCCAATGGGTATATAAAAGGTACGACCGCCTTCAGCAATTGAATAACGTGCATTGATGCTTAATGAAGGCATGAAATAGCCTTTTGCTTCCTTAAGCACATAAATGCTTTTTTCGTAGTCGGCTTTTTTCTGTTTGATCATCAGGTTGCTTTCCAATCCCTGATTTATATAATTATCAAGAATATTCTGGCCTGACAGTGAGACAGATAAAAGAAAAATTACCGGGAAAATGATTAGCTTTTTCATTTTTCAAGAGATTTTCTAACACCGTTTTTAAGAATTTCAAATAAGCCGGTCAACACTTGTTCGCTGGTGATGTTAAACATTTTAAACAATTCCTGCTTGTAAAAAACAAATTGCAGCACACCCATTATTTGTGACCACAGGAGTTCGACAATCAGAATGGAATTCATGTCAGATCTGATCTCACCCTTACTTTTTCCTTTGTCTATCAGTTCAACCAGAAAACTGATGGGACTTTCATCCGAAAGCAAATCGTGAGTCATGCATGGTTCAATGTTTGCAAGACTTTTTGAGTTGAAATGCAGGATGGCTTCAAAGTAAATTCTGAATTCCTCTGCAAATTTGATGAAAACATTACCCATAGCTTCCAGGTTTACCACCACATCCTTTTTCTCGTCATACACCCCACGGATAATTTTGTTCAGCTTTTGCATAGCGCGAAGATTGATGGCGTAATGCAATTCATCCTTGCTTTTAAAGTAAAGATAAACAGTACCCTTGCTCAGTTCTGCCTCGGCAGCCACATCATCAACGGTAGTGTTTTCAAAACCTTTTCGCAGAAAAACCCTTTCGGCAGCGTCAACAATGTCATTGCGCCGCTGCTCTTTTTCACGTTCTTTACGTTCAATGATTCCCATACAACAAATATAATTAAGAATAAAAAATGACTAACAGTCATAATTTGGACAAATGTATATTGAAATATTTTTTTCTCCAAAAGAAAAATGTTAAAAAATGCAATTGCAGGTTAGATTATTTGGGTGCGGGTAGTTGGAAAGTTTGTCGGATTGGATTAATTTTGGATGGTGGGGTTTAGAGAATGATGGTAAAAAAGGTTAGAGTTTATTTAACGAAGAACATAGAAAAATCTGACATTATGATGGATTTAATTTTTAATGCAAGAAGATATTGTTATAAATCGAGTTTGGATAAAGAAGCTATAGTAAATGAAATTAAAAAAATGATAGCAGAAAATTCAAGAGAAATGTCAGGTAAAATCAAAGAAAATTATGAATTTAAAATAAATAGTAAATGGCAAATTGGAGCATTAATAAGAAACTTTGAAACATCCCCGGCATATTTAATTGGCAAAATTGTGGAAGAAGACAAGCAAAATAAAATTTATGTAGCCATTCGTCCAAATTTTATATTTGCAATACTTGGATATGCACTTCCATTGGCTGGTTTACTGGAGTTCTATTTTTGCACAATATTGTGCGTGACAGCAAAGTATTTACCATTTGTGATTATTGGAGTGCTTTTTTTCTTTCTTGGAAACTATTTAAGAAATAATTTGAAAAAAAGCTTTGAAAAGAAGCTTGGTATGTTTAAAGAGAATACCCCTTAACACTTTCTTTAGTTAATAGCGGAATCGGAAAATGATGGAACAAATTTGTATATAAAGGAAAAATATATGAAAATCAGACTCGATAGAACTTCAAAAGATTGCATGCTTTGTTTTCCTGTTTTGTTATTATTTTTTATTGCATACAATATTTATTCATCTGATAATCAAGAAGGAGTATTTTTAAATTCAAGTTTGTCAAAAAATGCGGATTCAATTATTTTTATTGACTTCAATTATTCTGAAATCATGTCAGATAAAAAACAAAGCATTGGCATCGTTTCAAGGGAATTAATAAATGATACTCTTGCTATTAAGATAAATGTTTTTTTAAATTGTGAAGGAAATTTCAGTGGTAATGTTTCAATAAAGAATGACACCATAAATTTTCTTTATGGAATAATTCCTAATGAAAAAATAGTGTTTCAAAACAACTGCCTGTACCTTCTAACTTACAAAATCAAAAACCTTAAAGAGTTGCCAACAACGGTTTTATTAAATAATTTGCCTTTGAATTATTTTCAAAAGGGAAAATATTTTGCATACAATGACACAATTATTAATCTGAATGATAGTTTGTAAATAAAAAGTCTATGTATATAAGAAAAACGAAAATAGAATTAAGAAGAGGCAAAAATAAATATCAATATTGGTTATTTTCATTTGTTGATTATTTAGGAAACTTGAAACCATTTAAAGCATCATTATTTACTTTTATAATTGTTTTTTTTTCTATTTTTATTATTGAGCAAAATTTTGGTGAAATAAAAGGTAGAATTCCTGATAATAAACCTAATAACAATGAATCAATATCTTCAAAAATAGATATAACAGACAGATTTTCTTTTTATGTGGTATTCTCAGCTAGTATTGCACTTGTTATATTTATATTGAAATATAATTTAAAGACATCCAGAAAACTAGTTTGTAATAAGTGCAATAAACAAAAATATAACGACGGAAAATTCAAATGCAATTGTGGAGGAAAATTTTATTTCATTGAACAAATGAAATGGGTGAATAGTAACGATTTAAAGAAAAATGAAATATTATAATAATTACTACTGTTCATTATAAAAGAATAAGTAAGGCATAAGGCACCATTCCATGCCTTTTCCATAACCAAGGTCTAAGGCTATGGTTATTATGTCTGAAAATGGAAGGTAAAATCACCATTAATTTCACTAAAAAACTATCTAAATCACATTAAATCAGTATTTAAAAAATCGAGAAAAGTGTGAATATATGGGCAATAATGGTCGAGAAAAGTGTGATTTTATACGTGAAAAAGGTCGAGAAAAATGTAATATTATGTATGAAAATGCTATGGATATGTGAAAGAAAGAGCACATTCAAATTATCCTAACAAAAAATGTTTACCCCGGTTTTAACACCGGAATAAACATTTTTGCTTTTAATGAAGTCGCTGGACTTTATTAAGGCGACTACTCAGGCAACAACATGAACTCAAGATTATTATCCTTGAAAATTTTGTTGGCCATATTTTTAACGTCCTCAATGGTTACAGCATTTAGGATGGTGAGGTAATCAGAAGCCATATAATGGTTCTCTTTAAGATAAATAGATTCAAGGCAGTTCATCCAGAAATTATTCTGTTTTTTGTTTTCTTCCAGCTCCTTGATCTTGTTTTTGATGCAGTTGTCAATATATTTCTGTTCTGGTCCGTTGGTTTTCAATTTGTTTATTTCATCATAAACTATACTAACCAATTTTTCAGCATTTGCCGGATCACAATCAAAACCTATGGAAACCGCAAATTCTTCTTTTGGTGTTTTTTCAAGATAAGCATTTACCCCAACGCCATAAGTTCCGCTCTGTTCTTCCCTGATGGTTTCGGTGTATCTCACATCAAGCACATCATTTAATACAGAAAGAATCACATCGTTTTTGAGATTGTACTCAATCGATCCTTTGTAAAAAACGGCCACAGTTCCTTTTGCCACCTTCATTGGCTTTTTAACAACTTTTTTAATTGTTTTTTCGGGTGCATTGATTCCGAGATCCTTCCAGTTCTCAGATTTCTTTTCACCTTTAATGGAACCAATATATTTTTCAAAAAGAGGTTTTGCTTGCTCCGGATCAATATTTCCAACAAAAATAAAGGTGAATTCACCGGCATTGCTGAATCTTTCCTTATAAATTTTTTCCATCCGGTCAAGTTTGGCTTCACTGTACAATTCAACTGACCATGGTCTTTGTCTGGGATGATTTTGGGAAAGGGTAACGGCAACGGTATCTCTGAAAGCATTTTCCGGATCAAGTTTTTTGTTTTCAAGGAAGGTTTTCTGCTTGCTTACATATAAGTCAAATCCTTCCTGTGAAAATTTAGGATTGGTAAAATACAGGTAAATCATTTCGAGCATGGTGGAAAGGTCTTCTGGTCTGGTTGAACCGTTCATCCTTTCGTAAAGTTCACCAATTCCGGGGTTCAGTCTGATAATTCTTGCACTTAGAAGTTTTGAAAGTTCAATTTTTGAAAAATCGCCCAATCCTGATTCATTGAGTACTCCGGTTGCAATTCGTGCAGAAACATCATCATCCTGACCGTATAGTGAGTAGCCGCCCGGACTAAAGCATTTGAATGATATTTCATCGGCTTTATAGTCGGTTTTTTTGACAATTACCTTGGCTCCATTGCTTAGCGTGAATTCGGTATAGCCAAATTCTTTATTTTCGACAGTTGATTCAATTTTTCCCGGAGCGGGCATGGTTTGAATCAGAGGCTTGTCAATAACAATATCTTTATACGGCTCAACCTTGGCTGCGCTAACCTTGCTTGCTGTTTTTTTAACTTCTTCTTCGGTTGGTATGGTAATGGCGGGATTGTCGGGACCGGTAATTACCACAAACATATTGTCATCGGTAATGAGTTTTTTACCCAGTTCATTTACTTCTGCAAGTGTAACCTGGGGAAGCATTTTGGAGTTAAACTGATAACTGAAATCGGCACTGGGGATGGGATTGTTTTCAAGAAAATGGCTATAATATTGCCATGCATACCTTGTGGATTCATTTTTATCTTTTTCCCTGAAAGATCTTTCAAGTCCTTTTAAAACCTCCTTTTTTGCATTATCAAGCTCATTTGCGGTAAAACCAAACTGTTTAATTCGTTTGTGTTCAGTCAGGATAATTTCAAAACTTGCAATTGCCTTGTTATTACCTGCATAAGCCGAGGTAGTAAAAGCATCCTTGGTTACACGCAATGAACCATATCGGCCAAACGCCATTGAAAAGGCGGCATCCGGTTTTTGGGTGTATTCTTCAAGTCTGTTGTTGAGCAATTCGTTGAAAAGTCGAACTTTCAGACTTTCCCTTAAGTAAGCCAAAGTGGTTTTATCTTTAGTGGGGTTGTGTTTATAGGTTACTTCCACGGTGGTCATCTGTGCTTCGGCATCTTTTGCAATGGCAATTCTCATTCCCAAATGATCAGGGACTTCAAAATATTCCCTTTTTCTTGGTTTTTCGGCTTTTGGGGTTTTGGAAAACAAGTCTTTAACCTTTTTTTCCATTTCAGCTACATCAATGTCGCCGATAATTACAATTGCCTGAAGGTCGGGGCGATACCAGTCCTGGTAAAAACGTTTGAATACTTCGTATTTTCCTTTATCAATAATATTGATGTCTCCTATCACATCACGTTTTGCATATTTTGACCCATCAAGGGTTATTTTGTCGGTAACCAGACTCATTCTGTAGTCGGGTCCACTTCCGGTGCGCCATTCTTCATGGATAACACCTCTTTCATTGTCAATTTCCTCGTTTTCGAAACTAACATTGTATGACCAGTCGTACAAAACCATCAGTGCAGTGTCAATGTTGGCTTTTTCTTCAGTGGGTACCTTCTGCAACATGTAATTGGTGACATCAAAACTGGTAAATGCATTGATTTCAGGTCCGAATTTCATTCCAATAGACTGCAGATAATTGATTATCTGATGTTTTTTGAAGTTTTTTGTTCCGTTAAAAGCCATGTGTTCGGCAAAATGGGCCAGTCCGTTTTGATCGTCATCTTCCTGAATGGCACCGGCATTAACAACAAGGAAAAACTCAGCCCTTTTTTCAGGTTTCAGGTTTTTTCTGATGTAATAGGTCATCCCATTTTCAAGTTTTCCGATTTTTACATCAGGATCGATAGGAATGGGATCGGTTAGTTTGTATTCCTGTGAATAAATGCAGTTAAGTAAAATTAAGAGAGCGCTTAATGTTAAAATTGACTTCATTGTTTTATGGTTTTGTTTGGTTACAAAGATATTTTTTTTCAGATTTATCTCCGAAAATTTCGTGCTTGTTAAACAGACGTTTCGTATAAAAATACAAAAAGAGGTAAAATTGATTGGGGTTATTTAGGGAGTGACGTAAATCGTGTCTACAAGCACGTTGCAGGCTCCGAAATATCCAATTGCCCCATCGCTTAAATTAGTCAGGAGATTGGCATGGGTAGCATCAAAATTGCCCCCTGTCCATGCCGATTCAAGCAAAAGTGATCTTAAAAAGGCAGCATGGGTATCATTCAGAGAATATTTTTTTTCAGTGATAATTGTTCCTGCCGGAAAGAATACAGTCTCCTGTCCGGCTGCAAAAACCTCAGGTACATCAATGGTTTTAAGATTGTAATATAATATCCTTGCCATCATAATTGTGTCGTTCTCGTTCATGGGCCCTATATGCCGCCAGTCAGCAGTTATCTCAAACATTGCCGGCTCTTCACTTCCAAGATATGGCAAAGCGTAGTATAAATTCTCGGTACTGTTTTTCTTTGCAAAAGTAAGTGGAACAAACGGACTTACAGGGATCATCTTTGTGATGGCCAGATAGGATTGCCCTTTATACGAAATGGATAACTGATAATTTTTTCCTGTATAGCATCGAATGGAATCGGTCAAATAAACACCGGGTTTAGAGTTTGATTCTGACAAAAGAAAAGTTGTATCTTCGTTGCTTATGAAAACGATGGCTCCTTTAACAGGTTCGTTTTCAACATTAATGGAAGCGGAGGGAAGTGAAATTTTTATTTCATGCCGGGTTTTTTCATTTGTGATGATGCCGTCAACGACAATCAGGTCGGGAGTTTCCTCAGCCGGCTCAAGGTCATACAACTCCTCACAAGATGTGATGGTGAAAAAAACCAATATGTATAATAAATATCTTTTCATCAGAAATTCAGATTATATGATATTGCAGGCAAAATTCCGGTCATGTACTTACTTGTGGGAACCAAATCCGATGCTTTGTACATGTCTGATGGAATAACAATTGAACCATCGTTCAGCAATAATTTATTATAATTGATTGAAAAAAGATTCTTTCTCCAATACGCATTATATAATGATAAACTGATGTTATGCTTAAAACGTTTTTCCGATTTGGGATTCAGGTTCAGGACCACTGCCAGATCCAGTCTGTGATAGTCGGGCAGACGGGCATTATTCTTTTCTCCGTAAATTGGCAAGGTAATTCCCTGGTAGTTAAAGAAACCGATCGGCAAACTTATTGCACTTCCTGTTGAGTAAACCCATGATGCTGAAAAAGTCCACCTTTTATTAAGCGTATAGGCAAGATTAAGTGTAATATCATGCGGCCTGTCATAAAAAGGAGCAAAGGGTTTGTCGTTATTTATATTCTTAATGGTTTTTCTGGTTTTGGAATAGGTGTAACCGAACCATCCGGTAAGTTTTCCGGTTTCTTTACGCACAAAAATTTCAAGACCATAGGAAAATGCTGTTCCGAATCTCAGCTCTGCCTCGATATATGGATTAAGCAACATATTGGCATGGTCGGTATAGTCAATCTGGTTTTTCATGCGTTTGTAAAACAACTCGGCAGAAACATCCAGTGCCGGGTTTTTAATTTTTCTGAAATAACCTGCCGAATATTGATTGGCTTTCTGTGGTTGGATGTATGGTCCGGCTGGCAGCCATATTTCCAGAGAAGTAAAAGGACTAATTGAGTTCGAGAGCACCTGAAGATATTGCAGCGTTCTTGAATAGCCGGCTTTTACCGAAGATTTACCATTTAGTTTGTAGTTTGCAGATATACGCGGTTCAAATCCACCATATGAGTGATAACTTGAAGTTGATGTGTACTCTTTTACTCCACTTACTTCGTATATGTTGTTGTATTTGTATTCGGTTGCCGGACCAATATTCAGCCAGTTGGTAAGGCGGTAACCTGCATTCATATTCAGATTTTTCGCAGGTTCAAATTCTATACCGTGATACACACCCAGTTCAGCCGAGTTTTTTGTGTAATACTCACTGAATCCAAAACGCAGTTCGTTCATTGGATTCGAGCGTTCAATGTACTCGCCCGGGTTAAAATAATATCCTCCAAGGAAAACCCCAAAGGTCTGTTTTATCCCGGGATTATGGAAAAAGGTGAGATCGCTTTTCACGGATACATTGCTAATGCTTGAGTTCCAGTATGAAGTGTCGGCTTCCGAAATAATCAGAAAATAATTGTAAGAACTGGTTGTCAGGGTTGTATTGGAAAAAAGCCGGTCATTGAAAATATGGTTCCATCTTAAAGTAAAGGCATTGTTTTTCCATTTTATACCAAAATTATCATCCATCATCATCTCATCATTTCCGTTATAACCACTGAAAAACAACCTGTTATTGCTGTTCAGGGTAAAATTGATTTTATAATTAAAGTCTGAAAAATAAATATTGGTATTGTTACTTGAATTATTCAGAAGCCAGTTCAAATTTGACCTCCGGTATGAAGTAAAGAATGAACTCTTTTCCTTTTTTATCGGACCTTCAATGGTTATTCTGCTTGTAAATGCACCAAGACTTCCTGAACCGCTTATGGTGTTCATGTTCCCGTCTTTGGTTCTGATTTCCAATACCGAAGACAATCTGCCTCCGTATTTTACAGGCAGATCGCCTTTATACACTTTTACATCCTTAGTGGCTTCAGGAATAAAAGATGTGTAGAAACCAAGTAAATGCGAAGGGTTAAACACCGGGGCATCATCAATAAGGATAAGATTTTGGTCACGGTCGCCCCCACGAACATAGAAAAATGAAGAGCCATCGCCATAACTTTTAATGCCCGGAATCATTTGCAGGGATTTGATAATATCCTTTTCGCCCATAAAACCAGGAATAGTCTTTAGCTCAGATGGTTTCATCTCCACTTCGCCGATTATACTTTTTTCAATTAATTTGTTTTCGTTTTCTGCATTTACTTCTACAACTTGAATGTATTCACTTTTTATACTAAGGTTTCTTGAAATAGTCTGGTTCTTATCCAAAATCAATGGAATAATGAGATCTTCATAACCCAAAAATGAAATAACCAGATAATATTCCCCTGCATTAAGCGTCAATGAATAAAATCCGTACTCGTTGGTTGTGGTTCCCGTATTGGTTTCTTTCGCATAAACACTTGCGCCAATAAGTGTTTCACCAGCAGTCTTGTCCTTGATAAATCCGGAAACGGTGAATTTGCCGTTTTTGTACGTTACTTCATAGTCTTTTTTCTTTTTTATTACGATCTGGCTTTCTACTTCAGTAAAATGAAGTTTTTTACCATCGAATACTTTTTCAAGAACGGTTTTAACTGACTTGTTGCGAACTTTTACAGATACAATATCACCTGCATTAACATGGTTGTTTGAAAAGGAAAAATGAACTCCTGTTTGGTTGGTAATTTCATTCAATACAATTTCAACAGTCACATTTTCCATATCAAGGCTTACCTTTTTCTCAAGCAAGCCTTGCGCATTTGCTGACTCAGACAGCAGCAGTGCCGAGAAAATAATAAGAATTGATATAAAGAATGCTCTATACATTTAAAGGTAAAGATAAAAAAAAATATGAATGGATTCAGATTGATTATTTAAAGTTAAATATTCTGAATTTACTGTCATGATATTCATTGGGAACTAACAACCCCCACCCTTAAGCTCAATCTTTGATCCTGTTTTTGAAACCTGAAAATCGAAGTTGGCTTTAAGCAGATTAAGTATTGCGTCAAGTGAAAGATTATCAAAAGTATCTGTAAACCTGCAGTTGCTGTTTTCTTTGTTGGCCAGAACTATTTCACAATCATATGCTTTGTTAATAGATTGAATCACTTTTTCAAGTTTTTTATCCTTGAAAATGAGCTTTTTTGTTTTCCATGCAAGGTAGTTATCGTCTTCTATACCTTCTTTGATAATTTCTTTACGGGTTTTGTCAAAGCTGGCTCTTTCATTTGGCCCGACTTTAATTTTACTGTTTTCATCCTTATAAACTTCAACCTGTCCTTCTTTTACGATTACAACAATCTGATTATTTTCGCCAGTATTAACATAAAAGGAGGTTCCGGTAACCCTGATATTAAGATCCTCGGCTTTAACAATAAACGGTTTTTTCTTGTCCTTTTCCACTTCAAAATAAGCTTCTCCATCAATTTGCACTGACCGGATGTCATCATCAAACTTATCGGGATATTCAATGGATGAGTTTTTATTCAATGTAATTTTGGTTCCGTCGGCAAGCATTACCTCTTTTGGACCTTCCTCAACATTCATTTTATTGGTGCCGTTTGTGTTCAGAAAATAATTTGCAACAAATACAGTTACTGCAAGGAATAAAAGTACTGCTGCAATTTTCATTAACGGGAAAGATCTTTTTTTGTTTGCGAGCGTTACTTCATTGAAATTTATTTTTCCTGAAAGCTTTTCCCATTCATTGTCAATATTAATTGACAGCAGGGGTTTTAAATTGCGTGAGTTATCCCAGATTTTTTTATAATCCCTGAAAAGAAGAAAATTCTCTTCGCTTTCGGCTTTCCACTTGTCAACGATTTCTGTCTCGCTGTGGTTGGCCTCGCCCGAGAGATACCTGCTTATTAAAACTTCAATATTTAAATTATTTTCTTCCATTCTGTTGTTAATACACAATAGTTTGTCTTAACCCCTATGTGTATTCATTATTTTTTTAATAAATGATATAAAAAAAACTGTTACGTATTCTGAAAGTTTTTCACGCATTATTTTTAATGCCTTAGACATCTGGGCTTCAACTGTTTTTACCGAGATATCAAGTTTTGCAGCAATTTCATTGTATTTAAGTTCCTCGAACCGGCTGAGCAAAAATACTTCACGGCATTTTTCGGGAAGTTGGTCAATGGCATTTTTTATTTTCAGCTGGAGTTCGCTTTCTACAAGATGGTCAGAGGAATCCCAATTGTATCCGTCTTCGATTTTTTCAGGTTCAATGGTTTCCCTGGCAAATTTTTTATTGTCGCGGATGTGATTCAGACACCTGTTATGCACCGAAGTGTATAGGTACGATTTCACAGATTTGTCAAGATCTATGCTGTCTTTTTTTTCCCAGAGGTTAATGAAAACATCGTGCACAATTTCCTTGCATGAATCGTGGTCGTTGATAAATTTGTGAGCATAGGCAGTGAGGGGGACAAACCATTCCCTGAACAGTTTTTCAAAATCCTGTTTGTCAAATTTTTTATGTATTAGCTGCAATGCCATGGTTGCTCCGTTTGCATGGTAAAAATACATTTTATAATTGTAAATGCAAAAAAAAACCGCCTGGAGTGGCGGTTTTTGAAAACTAACCAAAAAAACAGGTTACTACTTGAACTCAATTGTAAGGTTTGTAACAGTAACCGGACAGTAAGGAGTCAAATTGTCTTTCCTTGTGTCAATATCATCATATTGTGTGCCTGGGGATGTTCCTGCAGCAACAAAACCGCCGTTGTTGAAATATCCAGGTGCCTGAGTGTTGAAAAGATACGCATTTACCGATTCGGTGCTGATTGTCGGCCATACCTCATAAATTTGATTGCTTAACACATTTCTCATGGAATTGGTAACCAACAGGTTTTCACGGTCGGTTGCGGTTGAGGTGCTTCTTGGCAAACCCACTTCGGCTACGCCAATGTTTTCGGTGTATTTTGCAGATGCAGCAAAGGCCCAGTTAAAACCAGTGTCGGCATTGTAAAATTTTGCATTGGGATGGTCAGAATTTCCGTAAACATCCACAACATTTCCTGATTTGCCTGCAAACATTTTTAATGTTTTCATTGAATATGGGTTAACCAAAGGATCGGCAAGTGGCAAGTTGGCAATGTAAACAATCATATGCTTCTCGTATCCGTATTCGCCGGCTTCGCTGTAATCAACGCGGTACATAGCATCAGGATAGCCCAGATGTTCATCTCGGTCAAGGTTGTAAGGTTTTAAAATTGCAATTCCTTTAACAGGATCGGTATTCCAGAAAATCTGTATTCCTTTTCCTCCATCCGCTGCAGATTCTGAATCTGAATCAGTTATTGTCAGCTGAAATTCCCATGTTTGTCCATCGTATGTTGAATTTTCAACTACTACCAAATGTTTGTCTCTTCCGTCATCATTGCTTACATAAGTGAGGTCCATTGCATGGTTGATGTTGTATACTGCAATAAAAGTGATTATGTGCTGAACAATTTCTGCTGCCTCTTCACCTACATAAATAAATGTTCCCAGATGTCTGTAAAGATCGTCTCCGGGTATGGTGTCGGTGGCAACATCTTTTGTGCCTTTGCCGGTAAAGGGCTGACTGATGGAGCTGGGTATGTCTACTTTGAAACTTGTGGGAAGTTTGCTCTGATCTTCATCTTCATCGTCGTTGTTTTTTTTACAGCTTACCAATACCAGTGAAGCCATTACCAGAATTCCGAGGATAAAAAATAAATTCTTTTTCATATTGTATTTCATTTTTTTAATTGATTTCTGATCTTTATACACAACAGAATTATTTTACCCTTACTTAGAATTTTTTTTTTATTGTTGTATTGAAAAGTCAGGGCAACTGTTCGGGGCTGCATATGTTGCCAAACAACTGAACATTTGACGGATGAACAACAAATTCATGCTTTTGTCATGAATTTTTCTGCTGTAAAACTCTTCTCAAATATTTCTTTGACATAAATGAAAACATATATTAGTTGTAATTTCGCCCATCAAATAATTCAAAGATGAAAAAAATATTAATATTAGGCGCAGGTTTGTCATCATCAACCATGATCAAATACCTGCTTGACCATTCTGAAGAAAACAAATGGCAAATTGTTGTGGGAGATATGGATCTTGATCTTGCCGCAAAAAAAGTCAACGGGCATCCAAATGGAAAAGCCATAAAGTTTGACATCAATAACGAGAACCTTAGGTTTGTAGAAATTGAACAGGCTGATGTGGTCATTTCAATGCTTCCGGCAAAAATGCACCCGCTGGTGGCAGTTGACTGTGTTAAAACAGGAACCCATATGATTACTGCCAGTTATGTTTCGCCAGATATGAAAGCCCTTGATGAAGAAGCAAAACTTAAAGGTGTTGCTCTTTTAAATGAGCTGGGCGTTGATCCTGGAATTGACCATATGTCGGCAATGAAAATCATCGACGGAATCAGGGCTAAAGGAGGTAAGGTTTTGGCATTCAGATCAAATACCGGCGGATTGGTTGCCCCTGAATATGATAATAATCCATGGAACTACAAATTTACATGGAACCCAAGGAATGTTGTGCTGGCCGGACAAGGTGTTTCAAGATTCATCAGGGATGGAAGATATAAGTATATCCCTTATCATCAATTATACAGACGGTTACAGACAACAACCGTTCTTAATTACGGAGAATTTGAAATTTATGCCAACAGAGATTCTCTTTCATACCGTGAAACGTATGATTTACAGGATATTCCAACAATGTTCAGGGGAACAATGCGCCGTCCGGGATATTGTGAAGCATGGAATGTTTTTGTTCAGCTTGGTGCAACTGACGATACCTATGTGGTTGAGAATTCAGAAAATATGACTTACCGCGATTATATTAATTCGTTTCTGAAATACGACCGCGTTAAACCCGTTGAAGAAAAACTTTGTGAATATCTGAATCTTGAAAGAAATGGTTCAGTAATGAAAAAACTGGAATGGCTGGGTGTTTTTGAAAACAAACCTGTGGGCATGTCTAATGCCACTCCGGCCCAGATACTTCAAAAACTTTTAGAGGAAAAATGGACTCTTGAACCCGGTGATAAAGATATGATTGTAATGCAGCACCAGATTGATTATGAATTAAATGGTGTTAAAAAGGAAATTATTTCTTCCATGGTGATCAAAGGTCAGGACAATACCCATACAGCAATGTCTATTACTGTTGGGCTGCCCCTTGCCATTGCCACCCGCCTGTTTATGACCGGAGAAATTAAAGCGGAGGGTGTCCATGTTCCCACTAAACCCTTTATGTATGAGCCAATTCTCAAGGAACTTGAGGAATATGGAATCAGGTTTATTGAAGAAGAAAAAGATATTGATTAAGATAGTTTTATTTTTTAATATGACTATCGGAAAACATTAATAATTGAGATACCTATTATTGATCGTTCATTGCGAGGAACGAAGCAATCTCTTTATTAAATACCCGAATTAAATAGAGAGATTGCTTCGACATACAAACATTCAATTAAGTAATTAATTTTCAGAAGTGTCTCGCAATGAACTGTGTTTATTAAGGGTTTTTATTATTAATCTTAACCGATAGTCATATTTTTATACAGGACACATATAATTATTATGTGTTCTTTTTTTTGAAACTTTTTTTTGAAAAATGTGTATAAAATAAAGTTGTTTAATATTAACCAAAAATAATAACTATGGAACAAAATGATGTATTAGATTCGCAAACAACTGTTGGTAAAAAGAAAGTACCGGGAATGGTAAATACTCTGGCTGTTTTTTCTTACATTGGATCAGGAATCTTAGCCCTACTATTTCTATGGTTTCTTGTTGCTTTTGAATCAGTTCTTGATACAATTGATCTTGAAGAAGCTTTTAGTAAATTTGGTGAAGGAGAGGCTGCATTGAATATCATCAGGATTACAATTGTAATTTTATTGGTTCTGAATATTGGGACAATAATTGGTCCGGCAATGATGCAAAAAGGCAAAAAAGTTGGTTTTTACATCTATGCTGCCTGCAATGGTATTTGGGTTATTCTGATGGTTTTAGGCGGAACTCCTGCCGGTATTGTATTGGGTTTGATTTCTCTCTTGTTTATCATCGGGTATGCGACTAAGCTAAAGCATCTTGGTTAAAAAGATTTAAAAAAAGCTGCGGTGAGCAGCTTTTTTTTTTTAATGCAATATTTTATATACAAGCTCTTTCATCAATTCTCCGTCGTCGGTATCCGCATTTACTCCCTTTGATTTAAGATCATATTCCCTGATTACTGAAATGATTTCTACAAGTTTTCTTGCAGGATATCTTTTTGCAGCATCAATATAATCGTTCAGAAAAAAAGGAGGAACTCCCATGGAGTCGGCCAAAACTTTTTTATCGGTTTTATTTTCCACGTAATAATATATCAGCAATTTTGAAAAAGTATTGAATAAAAAACCGATGATTAATGGCATCGGATATTCCCGTGGATTCTTGCCAAAATACCTGATGATTGTATTGGCCTTTAGCACGTCTTTTTTCATAAGAGCATTGTTAAGCTCCAGCGGATTATACTCCTTGCTGATTCCTATGTTTTGCTCTATAAGCTCGGGGGTTATCTTTTTGGTTTTTTTTGTTTCCAACACAATTTTTAGCTTGTTGATCTCTCCGATAATCTTTCCAAGATCGGCACCAAGATAATCGCCAAGCAATACCGCTGATTTCATATCAATTTCATAACCGATAGACATTACATGACCAACAATCCAATCAGGCAACTTGTAATCCCTGATTTTTTCGCTGTCCATATAAATGCATTTCTTTTGCAAAGACTTGGCGAAATTTGTCCGGCCGTCAAGTTTTTTCTTATAACAGATAACCAGTATAGTTGATTTTAACGGGGCATCAAGGTATTTGTCAAGGATGTCAATCTTTTTCAGATCCTGCGCTTCTTTTACGATCACAACCTGATGACTGGCCATCATTGGAAATCGCCTGGCAGTGGTAATCACATTTTCAATGGAAGTGTCCTTGCCATAATATACAGTTTGATTGAAAGATTTTTCAGCTTCATTAAGAACATTGGCTGAAATGAAATCCGAAACTACATCGATATAATATGGCTCTTCACCTGAAAGAAAATAAACCGGATGATATTTTTTATCCCTGAGGTCTTTTAATACTGCTTCGTGTGTCATAATCAGAATCTCAGATGTTTAACCGATTTGCCTTCATTTTTTATCAGCTTAAGGGCATTTATACCAATCTGGATGTGGTCATCAACAAAGTTATGGGTGATTTTTTTGTCGCTTTCTGAAGTTTTAATTCCGGTTGAAATCATTGGCTGGTCTGAAACCAAAAGCAGTGCGCCGCTAGGAATTCCGTTATCGAAACCCACAACAAAAATGGTGGCTGTTTCCATATCAATGGCCATGGCTCTGGTTTTCATCAGATATTTTTTAAATCGGGTATCATACTCCCACACTCTTTTATTTGTTGTCAGCACTGTTCCTGTCCAATAGTCCCTTTGGTAATCACGGATGCTGGTTGAAACGGCACGCTGAAGCATAAATGCCGGAAGGGCAGGGACTTCGGGAGGAAGGTAGTCGTTTGAAGTACCTTCGGAACGTATGGCTGCGATGGGTAAAATAAAATCACCTAGGTCATTTTTCTTTTTCAATCCGCCACATTTGCCAAGAAATAATACCGCTTTTGGTTTTATGGCACTCAAAAGGTCCATAATGGTTGCGGCGTTTGGACTGCCCATCCCGAAATTTATTATGGTAACGCCTTCAGCAGAAGCGTTGGGCATATTGGCATGCTGTCCGTACATCGGGACATTGAATTTTTCCGCAAAAAGTTCAACATACAGTTGAAAATTTGTAAGCAGGATATAATCTGTAAACTCCTCTAATGGTCTGCCAGTATAACGTGGGAGCCAATTTTCAACAATTTCCTTTTTTGTTTTCATACACGAAAAATTAATCCTTAAATATAGCGCAAATTTACTAAAAAATAAAAGGATTGGAAAACTGAGTTATTATTGTTTTTAAAGATATAAATACAATATAAATCTGATAAAATTTTACTATCTTACCATCCGTAAAAAGAAAAATATGCGGTTAAACCTGCCCGAATTTGAATTCAGAATTATTGAAAAGGATGGAAAAAAATTAATATTTGATTCATCCAGGAAAAAGTTTGTTGTGTTAACCCCGGAGGAATGGGTCAGGCAAAATTTTGTGCGGTTTCTCACTGAAATGAAATCTTACCCACAGCAACTCATAACAGTTGAGGGATCAATCAGATATAACGGATTAAACAGAAGATTTGATGTCGTGGTTTTTGATAAAAGTCCGGCTCCCATAATGATCATTGAATGCAAAGCTCCTGAAATAAAAATCACCGACAAAGTTTTTGAACAGATTGCCGGATATAATATTAAATTACAAGTTGAATACCTGATTGTAACAAATGGTTTGGAGCATTATTGTTGCAAACTGGACCTCAAAGAAAAAAAATATTCATTTCTCTCCGAAATTCCCGATTATTTTTCAATAATACCCAGCGGATCCATGTAAATTGGTTTGCTTAGCTCGAAATAGGAAGCGTCATCCGGAACTTTTAAAATTTCTTCCTTGAATTTACAATTGTCGGCTTCGCAGGCAAGTTTATATTCCCTGCCGTTTCTTAAAATTATGGTGTATTTTCCGGTGGATGAGTTGGGGCGGTACTTGCCAATTAACACACCTGTTTTTACCTCAGTTACTGTAATGGTAATATCCTTTGGAATATCAGCTGATCCGGCCATTCTGACAACACCCTTGATAACCACGGTTGACCTCTCAGGCAACGAAAGCAGGTTCATCATGTAAAGATCCCTTCCGCCAAGTCCTTCCTTTTTTATGGAAGAATAATACGCTCTTTTTCCATCATTTGAAAGCACATAAAAAACATCGTCGCCTGTGGTATTGATAGGATATCCCAGATTCTGAGGCTTCGACCATGTCCCGTCGGGTTGCAGCTGACAGAAAAATAAGTCGTATCCGCCCATTGAATTGTGACCTTTACTGCTGAAATACAGTGTTTGGCCGTCGGGATGGATAAACGGACCTTCTTCGTCAAATGGAGTGTTGATTGTTTCTCCCATGTTTTGGGCTAAACTCCATTCCCCTGTGGGAAGTCTTTTAACAACATATAAGTCTTTTCCTCCTGAACCTTCTTTGCGGTCGCTGGTAAAGTATAAAGTATTGGATGTGAAGGACGCGTGTGTTTCGCGGAACTGAGTATTTATATTTGATTCAAGTCTTTTGGGGATTGTCCAATCAGTGCTGTCATAAAAAGAATGGAATAAATTACCAACACCATCTTCATCACGAAAAATAAAAAGTTCCTGACCGTCTGGGGAAATACAAACTGACGCGTCATGAGCATCAGTGTTGATGTTTTTGCTGATCTTTTGAGGAGCCGACCAACTGCCGTTTTCAAATCTGGAAAAATAAATATCTTCAAAGTATTTGCCATCGTCAGCAATAAGGTTGCCGGTTGAACCCGGTCTGCGGGATGTAAATATCATCAGGTCTTCATTTCCGGCAATTATAGGTGTGTGCTCATCATATTCCGAATTGATTCCTTTCAGGTTTTCAATGGTAATATCAATGGGATCCTTGATGAAGTTTTTGGCGTTCTGGCAATAACTGATTATCTGGTCAGCATTCTGTTTTTCTGCCTCATCACTAACCAGAGATTTATATTTATTGGCAGTTTCAATTGCTTTATCAAATTCATTATTGTAATGATAAGCCATGCCGAGGTAATATACAGAAATTACAGGAGCCTTTTTTTCACTGGGATCTTCAAAGATATAATCTTTTGTAACACTTGCTGAAGCTCTTTCAAGATGCTGAATGGACTGGGGCTTTTCAAGATCTGAGTTTAACAAACAAAGACCCAGAAGGTAATTGAAATTTGCATTTGATTTTTCCAAAAGGTATAATCGATTCGCATGCTTTTGAGCTGATTTATAGTCTTTCAGCCCTATCAAACGGGTCGCTTCTTTAAATTCTTTCTTTTTATTTACTTTCTGGGCATCAATATTTAGAAAGGAAATGGCTAATATTGTAAAAAGTAATATGAACTTATTCATAGATCAATAGTTAATATTTAAGAAACCAAATATAAAAAAAACTTAACACATATATCTTACTGTTTGTTAAAAATGTGATTAAATACCTGTAAATTATATATAATGGAAGAAAGAATAAATAAAATTGAAGAATTGATTGGTAAGAACAATAGAGAAATAGCCGAAAAAATCATCGGACTTGAAAAAACTCTTGGAGTTGCAGCCAAAACAATAGAGCATCTCGCTAAATCAAGTATGAAACTAGCTGATGATGTAAAAAATCAGGAGCGTAAGATTAATGAACTCAATCAGTTTGCTGAACAAGTGGTGAGAACCAATCAGCAAATGGCCTCAATGATTGCCAAACTTGCAGAAAACAGCAGGCCTCATCACGATACCAACTGATTTTTTCAGAAATAAAAACCGGGTTTCTTTTGCAGATTTAAAACTAACGTAATATATTTACAAAGTAATGTATTATGTAGCAAAATGAATTCTTATCTCAGAGACTGGCTCAATTTTACCCGTGGCGAAAAATCGGGAATAATTTTTCTGATTGCTGCAATAACAGTAATGATCATCCTTCCAGAGTTTTTGGGTGAAAGTAAAAACCATGCGGATTTTACGGAATTTGAAAAAGAAGTGGATGATTTTTATGCGCAGATGTCATTGCAAAATGAGTTTGGTGAAAACAATGATAATTGGCGGATTAAAGAATCGGACCTTTTTTATTTTGACCCGAACAAAATCGGAGCCGATGAATGGAAAAAACTTGGAATGTCGGAAAGGCAGATAAAAACCATACTAAATTTCAGGGCAAAGGGAGGAAAATTCTTTGATGCTGAAGATTTGGGTAATATTTACGGGATATCACCCGAACAGTTTGAATTTCTTAAAAATTATGTGAGGATTGAGAACACCAGGTATCCAAATTTTAAAAAACAGGATTATAAGGAAAAATATACAACGGCAAAAAGGGAACCTGTAATGGTCGATTTAAATTCTGCGACCTATGAAGATTTGCTTGAAATAAGAGGAATTGGACCTTCGTTTGCAAACCGCATCATCAGGTACAGAGATTTGTTGGGAGGGTTCATAAGCTGTGAGCAGTTAAAGGAAGTATATGGAATTGACGAAGAAAAGTATAGTAGCATAAAAGATCAGGTTAAAGCCGACCCGGCTCAGATCAATAAAATAAACATCAATAATGCAACATATAAGGATTTGATCAGAATGCCTTACTTTAATAAAAAAACCGCCCGCGATTTTATTGAATATGTGAAAATTACCGGAAAAGTGAAAGAGGTAAAATCATTGCTTAAAGATAACATTGTTGATGAGGAAATATTTAAAAAACTGGAACCATACATTACTGCAGAATAACATCAATGAGCAAAGCTTTGAGCTTATATTCCAAAAAACTATCTTTGCAACAAAAATAAAAACGCATGATCAATAAAATTCTTCTGTCACTTTTCATTTCGCTGTTTTTCTTTTCATGCAGCCAAAATGCTAATAAAGAAAGCGAAACTTTGAATCCAATAGTAATTGATGGTTTTGCTCAGGGTACTCAGCTGCATGTTAAATATTTCGATAAGGAAAACAGAAATTTTTCAAAAGAGATAAATTCCATTCTTGATGATTTTAACAAATCTCTTTCTGTCTATGATTCAGCATCTGTGATATCAAAAATCAACCGCAATGAACTTGATCAAACTTCAGACAATTATTTTCTGGTTTGTTTCAGAAAATCAATGGAAATTTCAGAAAAAACAAATGGCGCATTTGATATAACCGTTGCACCGCTTGTCAATGCATGGAATTTTGGAGCAAAAAAAACAAAACACATTGATAGTGTAGATGTTGACAGATTAAATATTGATAGTTTAAAGGGACTGGTGGGTTACAAAAAAATCAAGGAGGTAAATGGGAAAATTACCAAAGAAACACCTGAAATGAAACTTGATGCCAATGCAATTGCCCAGGGTTATGCCGTAGATGTGATTTCAGATTTTCTTCTGGAAAATGACATTAAAGATTTTATTGTTGAAATAGGAGGAGAGGTTAGGGCATCGGGAACAAAACCGGGTGGGGCAAAATGGTCGGTTGGAATAGATAAACCCCTTGACAACTCAGGTTATGAAAACCGACAAACCCAGGCCATTCTTTCTTTGACCGATGTGTCAATAGCAACTTCCGGGAATTATCGTCAGTTTTATGAAAAAGACGGCATCAGGTACAGCCATACCATTGATCCGGCTACCGGCTACCCTGTGAAGCACAATTTGTTAAGCGCAACTGTTATGATCGCAGATTGCATGTCTGCTGATGCATACGCAACAGCCTTTATGGTATTGGGACTTGAAAAAACCAGGGAGTTTGTGAAAAATCATAAAGGCATTGAGGTGTACCTAATTTATTCTGAAAAGTCAAAAAATGAAGTTTTTATGACTGATGGCATTAAAAAAATGCTGAAACAGGAGTAATAATCTGATTGTTTTTCTTTAGTGATATTTCATTTTGTTTTCGTAACAAGGACTTGCTACAAAAAAAAAGTCCCCTTGCGGCAAATAAATAGCTATGTAGAATAATAGAGAGAATAGTGTCAGTCTTTAAAGAGAGGTACGCCGCAAGAGAACATTTTTTAAAAGAACGTGTGTTTTAATATTTTGTGGCTTTCGCCCGAATAATAATCAATTAAATTGACTAACGAAATAATTTTAAAAAAATCAATGATGATTACATGACAAATGTAAGAAATAAAAAACGGATATGCAAGTCTTAATTGTTAAAAAAATCAAAAAAGTGACTAATAATCTTTTTTTACCCATTGAATATGGTTTTTTATTGGATTATTGAGTTTAAAAATCATGCAAATTCAAAAATCATTTTAGCTAAAAATCTGTAATTCATTGTATTCCGAGTCTCTTTCTACAGGTGTATGCCTTGCATCCTTAATAATCCTTATCATTACACTGCTTGTCAATGTGGGTTTCGCCTCCTCTGAACCTGCCATTGAATAAATTTTGGTTGAGTCATCAATGGTTCCATCCATATCATCTGCTCCAAATGATAAGGAAAGCAGGGCTAAATCCTTACCCGACATTGGCCAGTATGCTTTAATGTGAGGGATGTTGTCAAGGAAAATTCTCGAAACAGCATAATTCCTTAACTCCTCTGTGTAATTTACTTCCCTAATACCCGATAGCAGGTTGTTTTTATTTTTGAATTTTAATGGAATAAATGCATTAAACCCATTAGTTAAGTCCTGAAGTTCTCTTAATTTTTGGAGATGGTCAATGCGGTGAGAATAGTCTTCAATATGACCGTAAAGCATGGTGGCATTTGATGGTATTCCTAATAAATGTGCCTTTTGATGTATTGCAAGCCATGTGGTGGAATCGGATTTTTCATGACAGACTTTTTTCCTTATCTGTGGATCGAAAATCTCGGCACCTCCGCCCGGAATTGAATTTAATCCGCAGTTTTTTAACTTTTTCAGTCCTTCCTCTGCTGAAATTTTTCCTTTTTTAAACATATAGTCTAATTCAACTGCAGTAAAGGCCTTAATATGAATTTCAGGCAAAATGGATTTTATTCCGGCAATTAATTGGCAATAATAATTCAGATCGCGATCTGGGTGCACGCCTCCGACAACATGAACTTCTGTAACGCGTTTGTCGGCATATTTTTTTACAGTTTCCAGCAGTTCTTCCATTGAAAGCTCCCATGAACCCTGCTCACCCTGTTTTCTTGAATATGAACAGAACTTGCAACCATGAATGCATACATTTGTTGGCTCAAGGTGGAAATTCCGGTTAAAAAAAACTTTATTTTCAAATTTTTGTCTTTTTATAAAGTCTGCCATTAATCCCAGTTCAGCCAAATCGGCGTGCTCATATAAAAATAAACCTTCGTCGGCATTAATTCTTTTGCCGGTTTTGATTTTTTCAAATATATTCTGAGTTTTTATATCCATTTCAGCATAGATTCTTTTTAATCAAAATACTCATAAATATAAGTGAGGGAGTTAAGAATGCTGTCTTCACTTGCGATGGTTCCATCTTCGTTGTACTTATATATTGTTTGATGATCAAGTTCACCGGAGTACATATATCTGCTTTCTGTTCTGGTTTTTTCCTCATCGTTGTATTCATTCCTGATTATAAACCGGGTTCCGTATATTTGTTCAGTTACCCTTCCGGTTTCATCGTACATGATTTTTATTTCATCGATGCGCTGACCGGCAGAATTCAGACTGACAATTCTTTCAGGCTCATTTTTTTCATTATAGAAATACCGGCTTGTTATTTCTGGCTTGTCTTCCTCATTTAATTCTGTTTTCTGTACAAGATTTTCATTCTCGTCATACTCATACAACTCTTTTTCCTCAATTTCTCCGTTTTCATCAAATGAAGTTTTTGCAATTAGTTTGCCTTTTTCGTTGTATTCTCTTATTTCTTTTGCTTCTATTTGGTTTTCTTCATCATAGGTTGTGACAATTTCGCTGTTGTCGTTTCTTTCAATAATTTTGACAGATTTTGAACCATCTGAATAATCAATTTCAATTTTTACCGCAACACCTTCATCGTTTCTGGTGTATCTGACTTTTTCGGTAAATTCATTATTTTCCATGTAATTTGTTTCCTCAACGACTTTTCCCTGGTCATTGTATTTGTATTCAACCCTGCTTTCGATTTCATCAGGACCGCTAAAATGTGATTCTTCAGTGATGCTTCCCGATTCATTATAGATAATAATTGAATTAATGAAATCTTTATTTTTACCAAATTTATTGGAAAACTGTGTTTTTATGGATTTTATTTTTTTCATCTTTTTATAATTTCATTGTATAATTCAACGCAAAAATAGTTTAATTCTACTTTAACACATTTAAGTTTCCTTTTATTTTTCAGCATTTTTGCCCCAACCCTAAAGGGTGAATCCTGAAAAATCAACCTGTTCCCTTTAGGGATTAAGGGTAAAAACAGGTTGATTTATTAGTCTATAAAGTAGAATTAATATGATTTAAGTTTTTCAGAAACATCATTTGGTTTGATGAACAGCAAAAAAAAAGCTGCCTTGAAAAGCAGCTTCTATATGAAAATTTAATTCTGTTAGTTGAATCCGCCCATTTTTGCTTTCATAGGGTTCAAAACAAGAATAGGAGTATTGTTGTTTCCTACTTTGCGAACAAATTTCTTAAAACTATGAGACATAAGTAGCATCATATCAGCACCTATTTCATCAAGAAATTTAAACGATTCTTCATAAAAATCAGTATCCCTTTTTGTTGTTTTTATCCCGTAAACAATACCGTTCGAATCGAGGTTTTTCCTGATGAAAAACATTTGACCCCTCATCTTTTCGTTTTTAACGCTGCTGCTGATAAATGGTTTTAAAATATCAACATTACAATTATAATATTTTGAAAGGATAATTACCCAATTCAGCAAGACCCTGTTTTTCTTGTCTTCGTTCATCGGAACTACAATTTCGTCATAAATTCCATGTTTAGGAGTTTCCTTAACAAGAATAAAGGGAACAGGAGATTTTAAAACTACTTTTAAACCCCTTTTCAGCTTGACATCATGCACCCCCATAACAACAAGGATTGCATTTAACTCTTCGGCAACGCGACCAAGATCTTTGAAGATATTGCCTTTTCTGACTTCAACCTTGGGCTTAAAGCCCTTTTCTTTCTCAATTCTATCAACTACTTCGCCTAATTTAGTTTGCATTTCTGCAATCTGATTAGTCTTTTCAACAATGTGAACAAGGGTTATACCCACTTGTCCTTGCTTTAACAAAAATGCATGTGCTAAAGCAAATTCTGCTTTTTCGCTGAAGTCCCATGGGACAACGATAGTCTTTTTAAATTCTTCCATATTAGTGTACAATTTGCAACATAATATTAGATAATATTTATGAATTATGCAAATATCAAAAAAAAAAGTCAGATTATAGTATTTTATCAAGAAATTATACTTTTTTCAAATTCTTATCTATTAACAGGTTATAACTAGATGTCTTTTAAGTACATTGTTGTTAAACATATTGCGGTTTTTGCAGCTGAGATTCATGTTTGGCAATTTTTACCGGCATATAGGTAATAACTATTAGAAACAAGTAATTGATGTTTTAGTAATATAAATGCTATTGTTTATCAAAAAAAGCAGAAATGAAAATTCCTCTTTTTTATTTTTGATGAAAATAGCTGCAAAATGTTTAATTTTAACCTATGATTAAAAACTTTCTTTTTTCACTGATATTAATGGTTCTATGTGCTTTTTCAAACGCACAGAACTATGGGAATGAATGGATTAATTATGAATATGATTATTATCGCATTCCGGTAAGCACTGACGGCATGTACAGAGTGAATCATTCAGCGCTTTCTTCCTTCAGCGATATTTTGATTGCTCCACTCAGCAGTTACAGGCTCTTTTACAGAGGCGTGGAACAACCAATTTTAGTTTATGATGCCGATGGGGATAATTTTTTTGATAACAATGACTATTTTGAATTTTATGGCAGGCGCAATGATGGCACCATTGATACAATATTGCTCGACGACATCACACAACATACAAATTCCTATTACAGTCTGATCAATGATGAATCTTCCTATTTTCTTACATACGATATTACCACTTCAGGACTGAGGTTTCAACCCGAAACGGATGTTAATTTTTCGGCTTATACTTCCGCTGCCCATTGCGTCAGGGAGGTGCTTACTACCTATACAACCAACAAATATTTTGAGATGTACGGACCAAAAGTAAGCAATTATGAAGGTTGGTTTGATAGTTATGTGGATATTGCAACGCCCAGTACAACGAAATCCCTGTCAACTGGAAAAGCTGTTGGCGGATTAAACGCTGAACTGGAGGTTATGTTTGTGAGCAATTCAAATATGGCTTCCGGATTATCGGTAAACCACCACGTTCAAATTGCATTTTTGGGAGGTGTTCAACTGGATACGGCTTTTCTTGGAAAAGTATCGGTGAAGAAAAGTTTCAGTTTTTCTTCATCTCTTTTGGGTTCTGCTCTTGATCTTACTTTCAGTGTGGTCAACGATCTTGGCATTACTTCTGATAAAAATGCTCTTTCATGGATTAAATTACGCTATCCTCATTCGTTTGATTTTGAAGGAAAAAGTATATTTGAGTTTGATCTGCCAAATTCGGGTAGTTCAAAAACAAGGATTGATGTTACAAATTTTACTGCATCCACAGGATTGCCCCGTTTGTACGACATCACCAATTCAAAGGTGATAACTGTTGTTAATGAATCCGGAACCTACAAAGCACTTATTCCGGATACCGGTGATTCATTCCGGAAATGTATAATGGTTTCTTCGGAGGGTGTAACACCTGTGACCGGTGGAATTGAACGGGTTAGTTTTATTGATTACAGCGCAACAGGATTTAATTCCGATTATATTATTGTTACCCACAGTTCCTTGATGTCAAAAGCAAACGAATATAAAGCTTATAGGAATTCTACAGGTTTTTCAACACTCGTGGTGGATGTTGACCAACTTTACGACCAATTTGCTTTTGGAGTTCAAAAACATCCTGCCGGAATAAGGAATTTTACCAGATTTCTTATTGATAATTATGACAGCATCCCCAAATATATGCTGCTTATTGGTAAATCAGTCAAGTTTTCTGATGCAAGAAAAAATACTTATTCTGACTCAGTTGCTTATTCAATTACAACTGTGCCTTCTTTTGGCTCTCCTGCAACTGACAACCTTTTTACAGCCGGATTGAATGGCACCAATTTCGAGTCGGCGATACCAACAGGACGCATCGGTGC
The DNA here is from genome assembly GCA_001769535.1 of Bacteroidetes bacterium GWF2_38_335. Lineage (GTDB taxonomy): Bacteria > Bacteroidota > Bacteroidia > Bacteroidales > GWF2-38-335 > GWF2-38-335. The sequence goes on along the minus strand of MEOH01000015.1, from coordinate 46,526 downwards.
CAGAAACCCCGGACAGGTGGAAATTTATCTCAACAAACTCATGGTTTTTGAATCGGAAATCAATGATCCATGGAAGAAAAATGTGATTCATTTCGGCGGGGGCGGAAGTACTGCGGAGCAGGCGGAAATCGATTCTTACTTAAATATGTATAAAGATCAGATTGAAGGTATCCATTATGGCGCCAGGGTTTTTGATTTCAGAAAAACAAGTTCTGATCCTATTGAAATTTCCACAACCGATTCAATTACCGATCTTATAAGCAATGGCGTTTCCCTGCTGACTTTCTTTGGTCATGGCTCTACGGCAGGATTTGACATCAGCATTGATAATCCAAGTGTGTATAATAATGAGGGCAAATATCCCATGATTATTGCCAACTCCTGTTTGTCAGGTGACATTCATATTTTAAACTCAAATATCAACGAAACATGGGTATTCAATGAAAAGGGGTGTATTGCTTTTCTCGCATCAACGGGTGAAGCTTTCAAGCAATATTTGCATGGCTATTCCACAAATTTATATCAACAGATTGCTTATAACTCTTATGGCCTGAGTGTTGGAGAACAAATGCAAAACACTGTAAAAGCTTATCAGGAAGATTATCTCACAAACAATTATGTGAGAAATACCTGCTATGAATTCTCCCTGCATGGCGATCCCGCTGTGAAAGTATCTTCATTTAATAAACCTGACCTGGCAATCACACCTTCTGATGTGTATTTTGTTCCCTCTGTTATTACTTCAGAATTGGATTCCTTCGAAGTTTTTCTGGGTATCTCAAACCTTGGAAGAGCCACACTTGATACCTTCCTGGTGCAGGTGAAAAGAACGTTGCCCAACCTTCAGGATACCACACTTTATTTTCAAAAACCGGGATTGATGTATAGGGATACCATTAGTTTTAAAATGCCGGTAAATAAGTTGAATGGACCAGGTTTGAATACTTTTGAAATTAGTGTTGATGTTCTTGGAGAAATTGATGAGAATAATGAATTCAATAATGAACTTAATGTTGATAAACTTATTCTTTCCGGAGATCTTAGTCCTATTTGGCCATATAAATATGCCATTTACCCCGATGAACATGTTACACTTAAAGCATCCACTGAGGATGTTTTTCTTGATGAAACCTCTTTCACTTTTGAGGTGGATACTTCCGATGCATTCTCAACTTCCAGTCCGGCATTTTTGACAACAACAGTCAATTCAACCGGAGGAGTAATTAACTGGGAGCTTCCATTTACCCTGCAGGATTCAATGATTTATTTCTGGCGCGTTTGCAAAACTCCAACCGGAGATGAAACGCCAAAGTGGAAAGAGAGTTCATTTATTTATATTCCGGGAAAAACCGGTTGGTCGCAGGCACATTTCCAACAGTTTAAGAACGATGATTTTAAATACATTGAATATAATCGAGATGAAAGAAGCTTTGATTATATAAATACTCCTGATGGCTTGTATTGTCACAATATTGGATCGGTTAGTTCCGATGGTGATCTAACTTATTATAATTATACAAGAGTGGCCTTTTTTCTGAATGATTTCAGAATGGATTATTCTAGTTGTTATACAAATTTTAAAATGCATGTTGCTGTAATCGACGGTTTTTCGCATACGTTTTGGCAATATGACACTTGTTCTGGACGACATCGTCCTGATTTGTATATGAAATATCCTGATTATTATTCATGGGTTGATTACCCAACAGCAAGACAAGACATGGTTGAATTTATAAATTCTGTTCCCGATGGCAACTATGTATTGGTTTATTCTTTTAGAAGCGGATTATTTGATGACTGGGAAGAACCAATTCTGCTGGCTTTCGAAAGCTATGGAGCTGCCAACATCAGGGATGTCCCGCAAAATAATCCATATATTTTGTTTTTCCGCAAGGGTTATCCTTCAACGGTTCAGGAAATTATTGGTGACTCACCAACCGATGAAATTGATTTGTTTGCGGATTTGCCTTCGGATTATACCCAGGGTGATATTACTTCTGAAATAATTGGTCCGGGCACCAACTGGCAAACCCTTCACTGGCGGCAGAATGCTTCGGAGTTACTGACTTATGATGAGGCCCGACTTAGTCTGCTCGGCATAAACAGTGATCTTTCGGAAGATACCATTATTTCGGGACTGACTCCACCCGATTACGATATTCTGGATATTCCTGCTTCGGCGGATAATTATTCCAAACTGAAATTTGTTCTTGAAACCCGCGATGACACATTGAAAACACCTCCGCAACTTTCGAAATGGCAACTTACCTATGATGGTGCTCCTGAAACAGCACTTGATCCAAACGGCGGATACTTTTTTGAGCGGGATACTGTTTTCGAAGGCGACCAGATTACTTTCTCTCTGGCAACCCGCAATATCAGTTCTTACGACATGGACAGCGTTTTGATTTTGTACATGCTCATGGACCGAAATTACAATATTGATACCCTTGCGTTAAAACGGTGCAGAACTCATCCTGCTGGTGATGTGCTTATCGATACCATTTCGTTTTCAACACTTGGACTGTCGGGGCTGAACAGTATCTGGATGGAAGTAAATCCAATTGATGCTTTAACCGGCGATTATGATCAAACGGAAATGTACCACTTCAATAACATTACACAGAAATTTTTCTATGTGAGGTCAGATAATGAAAACCCCCTGCTTGATGTTACTTTTGACGGGGTGCATATCCTTAATGGTGATATTGTTTCTGCAAAACCCCAGGTTGTGATTCAGCTTAAGGATGAAAATAAATATCTTGCATTAAATGATACGTCATTGTTTGCAGTATTTTTAAAGAAATTGCCTGAGGGCGAAGCTCAAAGAATATGGTTCAACGATATTTCCGGAAGTGAAATTATGGAATGGGTTCCGGCCGATCTTCCCAACAACAGTTGTAAAATTATCTACAACCCGGTTTTTGCAACCGACGGTTTGTATGAGATTCAGGTGCAGGCTCTTGATCGTTCGGGTAATGAATCCGGAGATAATGATTATCGAATTGATTTTGAGATTATCAATCAATCTACAATCACCGACATTTTTAACTATCCAAATCCATTTTCAACCTCAACACGATTTGTTTTTGTGCTGACTGGTTCAGAGATTCCGGATGATCTGAGGATTCAGATTACCACCGTGACAGGAAAGCTGGTAAGGGAAATTACACTCGATGAGATTGGTCCGGTAAATATTGGCCGCAACATTTCACAATTTGCCTGGGATGGTAAGGATATGTATGGCGACCAACTGGCAAACGGGGTTTATTTTTATCGCGTTTTCACCAAATTGAATGGTGAGAGTATTGAGAAAAGAAAAACCGGCGCAGAAAGCTATTTTAAAAAGGGATTCGGTAAAATGTACCTCATGCGTTAATTCAAAAAAATGAATAAATGATTCTCATATTATCACCGGCTAAAACGCTTGATTTTAAAACAAAAATAACGGAGCAGGAACATTCTTTGCCTTTTTTTATCAGGGAAGCAGGTGAATTGGTAGCTGAATTAAAAAAATATAGTCCGGCACAACTTCAGCAATTAATGGGAATAAACTCAAAATTGGCCCTGCTTAATGCCGAAAGATTTGGAATGTGGAATAAAAAGCACCCTGTGAATGAATCGAGACAGGCAATTTTTGCCTATAAAGGAGAAGTGTATAATGGGTTGAAATCAAACTCCCTGGATAAAAAAGCAATCAAAAAATCACAAGATATTTTAAGGATATTTTCAGGATTATATGGTGTTTTAAAACCACTTGATCTCATAATGCCTTACCGGCTCGAGATGGGAATTAAATTTAAAATGGGTAATCATTCAGATCTCTACAGCTATTGGGGTGATAAAATAAGCCGTTCCATAGCAGAAGAATTGGTCAGATCAAAAGAAAAAACACTGGTAAATCTGGCTTCTGCCGAATACTACAGGGCAATGGAACCATCAAAAATAAAGTATCGGACCATCACACCCGTTTTTTTGGAAGACAGGCAGGATGAATATAAAATGATTACCATTTATACAAAAAAGGCCAGAGGTCTGATGACGCGGTTTGTGCTTGAAAATGACATTAAAAAGGTTGAAGATATCAAAGCCTTTGATTATGAAGGATACCATTTTAACAACAGATTGTCAAAAAATGATGAATGGGTTTTTACAAGATAAATTATGGATATAACAAAAACTGACGAAAGGGATCTGATCATATCCCTGATAAAAAAAGTTGCCGGGGGAGTAGGTGTCGAAAACCCTGACCAATTTGATTTTTATTCCAGAAACGAACTGATTGAAGCAATCAGGCAAAAAAGTGAAACTACAGCAGTCTTGCTGAAAAAATTTCTTGAAATTTCCGGAACATATCGACTTATACGACATGATCAGGAAATGAAAGTTAAGGCAAAGGAAATGTGGGAATACCAATTTAAATTGTTGAAATCGGAACTTGATCAATATTTATATGATTTGCGCAATGATCTGTCTGAAAAAAATATTCTGGCAGATGAATTGATTGACAGATTGGCACAATAATGTTTAACACTGAATATGCTTACCATGAATAAATATATAAGGGAAATACTTGATTCATCCGACAGGGCAATTATCCCGGGTTTTGGTGCAATCCTCGCAAATAAGAAAAATAACACCTTTTTTTTTAATGAATACATCAAGTTTAATGACGGATTGCTTGAAAATCTTATCAGTAAAACTGAATCTATTACCATTGAAGAAGCTGCAAGCAGAATATCCGCCTATATTGATAAAATTAAAGAAACAATTATTACTGGTTCCTATGAAATTGAACAGGTAGGTGTTTTTGCTTTACATTCAGGGAAATTGAAATTTACACAATTTGTGGAGAATGAAATACCTGCGGTTACTGAATTTCAGGAAAAACCGATAGAATCAACTCCCGAACTACCTGCAATTGAACCGAATCCGGCAGAATCATTTCAAGAACCGCCTGCAGTTGAAAAGGAACCTGCAGAATTAGCTCAGGAACCGGTTGCTGTTGACCCTGAGCCTGCAGAATCATTCCAGGAACCGGTTGCAATTGAATCGGAACCGGAGATGCCGGTTTCTGAACCTGCTCCTTTAATTGCACAGCCGAATGAAGATGTCTCAGTTGAAAAGGAGGTTGAAAAACCGTCCGAAGAAAACATTTCCACCCCTGTTGAAAAAGAAATACCTGAAAAATTAAAAGAGGTTGAAAACAAACCGTCCAAGACCATAAAAAAAGAAGAGAAGAAAAAAGTCGAAAAAAAGGAAAAACATAAGGATAGCAAGAAAAAAGAAAAGCAAAGCAAAGAGGAAAAGAAGCAGCAGCAAAAAAATAAGGAAGAAGAAAAAGAGAGAAAAAAACTTGAAAAAAAGAAATTAAAAGAAGAGAAAAGAGCGCTGAAAAAAAACAATAAAAAAACTAAAGTTGAATCAGGTGAAGTTGCCTTGGAAAAACCTAAGAAGAAAAGAAAGAAATTTATTGTTCTATGGATATTCATTTTTCTCGCAGGTGCAGCTGTTGCCGGGGTATTCCTTTTTCCCGAACAGTTTGAAGAATTGAAGAAAAACATACCTTTTATTAATGAAAATGCCGGGGATGAACCAAAAGATGAAGAAGTAAAAAATTCAACCGATACCCCCGGTGACTCTTTAATTTTCTCCAATATGGTAATGCAAACTCTGGCAATTAAAACTGAACAAGTTGTTGTCAGTGAGCAAATAACCGAGTCAGATACCATTCAGCAGGAACAGGTTGAAGAGCAACAATTGAATACTCAACAGGAGACCGAACAGCTTGCTGTAAACGAAAATTCAGGATCCGAAAAAAGTTACCATATTATTCTTGGGTGTTTTGAAATCAAGGAAAATGTCGATAAATTTTTGAAGGAATTAAGTGAGAAAGGTTGCGAAGGACAGTTTTTCGGAAAAATTGGCAGATTTCACGCTGTTTCCTATAAGTCATTCGATTCAGAATCTGAGGCTCAGGCCGAAATTGGCCGAATGCCAAAGGATTGTGGGGCAAATGCATGGATTTTCCGCAAATAATACTATCCGTTTTTGTGGAATTTTATCATCTGTGTATCTTACTGGTAAAGGTCATTAAAAATAAAAAACTATGATTGACAAATTTTTAGATCCGGTAATTCAAAAACTTGAAAACATGAAACGTAAGAATTTATTTTTGGTTGTACTGCTGATTTCAGGCATATTGTCTGCTTCAGCGGTTTTCTTTTCCTTTTCACTGCGCATTCAGGGTGAAAAAGACAAATCATTTATAGAGTATCCGAAAGGAGAATCCTATGCCGAAATGTGGGAAAAGGTTAAAAAGTTTGAAAACGAAGGCCAGCCAAAATCTGCTCTCGAAGTGGTGGACCAGATTTATGAAATGGCAAAAAAAGGCGAAAACTATGCGCAAATTGTAAAAGCCATTATCCATAAGCAAAAGTACACCATGCTTATCGAGGAAGATGCGTTTATGAAAAATGTTGATTTTCTGGTATCAGAAATTTCTAAGGCAAAATATCCCCTCAAACCGGTACTTCAATCAATGCTGGCTCAAACTTATTGGGGTTTCTACCAGAATAACCGCTGGCAATATTACAACCGTACCGAAACGGTTGGATTTGATTACAGCGACATCAACACCTGGTCGCTTGAAAAAATTATTGACGAAACCATCAAAAATTATATGGCTTCTCTGAATAATGCCGATAGTTTGAAACGGACACGCATTGATGTTTATGACGACATTCTGATCCAAAATACGTATACCAGAAAATTCAGACCAACACTTTATGATTTCCTAAGCCACCGTGCAGTGGATTTTTTCATGAACTCAGAATCTGAAATTACCCGTCCCGCAGCCAGCTTCCAGTTGGATAACCCTGATTATTTCAAATTGGGCGGCACTTTTATTGTACAGGACCTTAAAACTGATGATACATTATCTCTGAAGTTTTATGCACTCAAACTGCTTCAGGAGCTCACCAAATTCCACATGGCTGATGAAGATCCCGAAGCCCTGATTGATGTTGAAATGAAACGCTTGGGCTTCATCTGGAATTACTCGGTGGTGCCGGGAAAAGATTCTCTTTATCTTGAAGCGCTGAACCTTCTGGAAGATAAATACATCAATGAAAAAATGTCAAATGAAGTAACCTATCTTATTGCCAGTTACTATTATACAAAAGGAATGCAGTATAAGCCCGGTGGCGATGAAAAAATGAAGGATTACCTTAAAAAAGCCTATGAAATTTGTGAAGATGGCATTAAAAGGAACTCAGTAGGCTACGGTGCTGATAATTGCCGGTATCTGCAAAATCAGATCAAAATGAAATCCATGTACGTCTATAATGAGGCCTATGTGGAACCTTTAAAATCTTCATTGGCTTCAGTTACATACCGAAATATAGATAAACTGTATTTCAGGGTAATAAAAATTGATAAGAAAAAACATCAAAATGAAATACGTAATTTGTATAACGAAGAATTGGTAAACTATTTCAGGAAACTTTCACCGGTTAAGGAATGGTCCGTTTCACTTAAAAATGAAGGCGATTACCAGACTCACTCCACTGAAATAAAAATGCCCGAACTTGAAAAAGGATATTATCTTGTTCTTGCCTCTGCTAATCAGGATTTTAAATATCAGAAAAACTCGGTTTCATATTCTTATACCCAATCAACTTCTTTGAGCTATGTGCAAAGAAAAAATGCCGAAAGTGAATATGATATTTACGTGTTCAGCCGTGATGAAGGACAGCCGCTTGCCAATGTTGATGCCACACTGTGGCAGGAAAAATGGGATTACCTCCTGCAGAGATACAAATATGTGAAATATAAAACCTTTAAAACCGATGTTAATGGCTATTTTAAAGTGGAACCTCCTGTAAACGAATATAGTGTGAATTTTTATCTGGAACTTGATAACGGTTCTGATAATCTGATATCCAATGAGTACTTTTATCAATACAGGCCTTATGAATATGATAAAAACAGGACAAATACCTATTTCTATACCGATCGCAGCATTTATCGTCCCGGACAAACCATTTATTTCAAAGGAATAATGATTGACTCCGATGGCGAAACATCTTCGATTAAAGCTAATTACAGTACTACGGTTTTGTTTTATGATGCTAATTATCAAAAGGTTGCCGAAACCACCCTCACAACAAATGAGTATGGCTCAATTACCGGCTCTTTTACTGCACCTCAAGGTGTTTTGAATGGACAAATGTATTTGACAAACGGAACAGGTTCGGTTTATTTTTCAGTTGAGGAATACAAACGTCCGAAATTTGAAGTTGAATTTTTACCTGTTCAGGGTAGCTATAAACTTGAGCAAAAAGTTAAAGTGAAGGGAGAAGCCAAGGCTTATGCAGGGTCAAATATTGATAATGCAGATGTGAAGTATACAATCAAAAGATCAGCCTACTTCCCTTATTATTGCTGGTGGGACAGCTGGAATTACTATTCTTTCTATCCTTATGGTGCTTCGGAAACAGTTATTGCAAACGGAAATACAAAAACCGACGAAACAGGTACCTTTGAAATTGAATTTGAAGCCATTCCTGATAAAACCATTGAGAAAAAATGGAAACCATCCTTTATTTATACAATTGTTGCTGATGTTACCGATATCAATGGTGAAACCCGCAGCTCAACTCAAACTGTTTATGTTGGCTATACGGCAATGACTGTATCGACCGATCTGACTGATAAAATTTCAAAGGAGACTGTTTCAGAACTGGAATTATTCACTAACAATCTTTCGGGTGAACATGTAAATGCTAAGGGTACAATTTCCATAAGCAAAATAAAACCAAATGAGAAATTGTTTGTTTCCAGGTTGTGGGCTGCTCCTGATTATAAGGGATTCACAAAAGATGAGCTTAATAAAACTTTCCCCTTTATGGTTTATGAAGATGAAAACGCTGTTCATAAACGTGGAATTGAGAAAAAAGTCTTTTCTGCTGAATTTGATTCAGAAAAAAATAAAAAAGTAAAACTTGATAACATCAAATCCTGGCCGCAGGGAGAATATCTTATTGAAATAAAATCAAAAGACGAGTTTGGATCTGCTGTTGAATACAAATATTATTTTACTGTATTTTCAGAAAACGAAAAAACCATGCCTGTTAATGAAATAGGATGGTTTACTCCGGTAAAAAACAAGTGCGAACCCGGTGAAACTGCAAAATATTTAATCGGTTCGGCCGATGAAAATGTTAAAGTAATTTATGAGGTTGAACATAAAGGTAAAATAGTATCAAAAGAGATTATTACCCTCAACAAAGAACAAAAACTGATTGAAATTCCGGTGGTTGAAAAACACCGCGGAAACTTTTCGGTACATTTTGCTTTTGTGAAACACAGCCGCAGCTTTACCTATTCTGATATGATTTCTGTTCCGTATACAAATAAGGAACTGGATATTACTTTTGAAACTTTCAGAAATAAACTGCTCCCCGGCGAAAAGGAAACATGGAAAATAAAAATTAAGGGCAAAAAAGGTGAAAAGGTTGCTGCCGAAATGATGGCCACTCTTTATGACGCCTCTCTGGATGCTTTCAGATCAAATTATTGGTATCTGAATATTTATCCTTACTATTATTCATCTATGTACTGGTCTGCCTCAAGTGCTTTTACTTTTACCAGCGGGTATCTGATCCAGCCTGAGTGGAACGATTATGTTTATCCTGTTAGCAAGACCTATGAAGCCATGAACTGGTTTGACTATTATGTTGGGTACAATTACTATGGGTATGAATATAATCGTGGTGGAAGGTACAAAGACGGCGATGCTGATTATTATCTTGATGGTGGCGGAGTTTCCGAAGATGCTCCCATGAGGGCAGATATGGAAGAAATGGATGAAATGGAAGTGGCAGATAAAAAATCTGCTGAAAAATCAGTGTATCCTTCATCGGCCGCACAGACTACTGCCACAGGAATGCTTGCCGGTATTTCAGATGTTACAACTGTCGACAGCAGAATTTCGGCAGGAGAGGCAACAGGAAGAAACGAACAGGCAAACCTGATGCCGGTCAAGGCACGTACTAATTTTGCTGAGACTGCCTTTTTCTACCCAAGTCTGAAAACCAATGAAAACGGGGAGGTAATTATTGAGTTCACTGTTCCCGAAGCACTTACAAAATGGAAAATGATGGGAATGGCTCATACCAAAGATCTTAAGTATGGCTTTGTGCAAAATGAACTGGTGACCCAGAAAGAGCTTATGGTTATGCCTAATGTTCCAAGATTCCTGAGAGAAAATGATAAAATAACCATCACCTCCAAGATTACAAACCTTGGTGAAAATGATTTGAACGGTAAAGCTAAACTGCTTCTTTTTGATGCATTGACAATGGAACCAATTGATGCCAAATTGAAAAACGGATCAAATTCAAAAGATTTTTCGGTTAAAAAAGGTCTTTCTGTTAATGTTGCCTGGGAAATTGAAATTCCCGAAGGTATTCAGGCTGTTACATACCGTATTACTGCCCAAACTGATAAGTTTTCTGATGGGGAGGAAAATACAATTCCTGTTCTTACCAACAGCATGCTGGTTACCGAGTCACTTCCTTTGCCAATAAGGAGCAAGCAGACTAAAAACTTTACTTTTACCAAGCTGGTAAATAATAAGTCTAAAACCCTGCGTCACCATAAACTTACACTTGAATTTACAGCAAATCCTGCATGGTACGCAGTTCAGGCACTTCCTTACCTTATTGAGTATCCTTATGAATGTGCCGAACAGGTGTTCTCAAGGTTTTATGCCAACAGCATAGCTTCGCATATAGCCAATTCATCACCCAAAATCAAGAAAGTTTTTGATGCTTGGAGAGATACACCGGGCTCCAAAGCTCTGTTATCAAACCTCGAGAAAAATCAGGAGCTGAAATCACTTCTTCTGGAAGAAACTCCCTGGGTGCTGGATGCTCAGGATGAAACTGAAAGAAAACACCGCGTTGGATTGCTTTTTGACCTCAACCACATGGCCAACAATCTTGAAAGTGCCATCAGAAAACTTGATAAAATGCAAGCTCCGGGCGGCGGCTGGTGCTGGTTCGATGGCATGCCTGTTGACAGATACATGACTCAGCATATTGTCACCGGCTTTGGTCATCTTGATCATCTTGGCGTAACTGCAATTAAATCTGACAGTCGAATCTGGAAGATGGTAAAAGGCGGAGTAAATTATCTTGACGGACAGATTTACAAAGATTATGAATATCTGAAGCGCTTTTACAGCAAGGCAGAAATGGAACTTATGCATATCAGCTATTTGCAGGTACAATATCTATATGCCCGCAGTTATTTTATGGATGATCTGAAACTTCCTTCGAGGTATGAAGAAGCTTTTGAATATTACAAAGGTCAGGCAAGGAAATACTGGCTGCAACTGAATAAGTATTCACAGGCTCAGATTGCATTGGCTCTTTTCAGGTTTAAGGATGAAATTATTCCAAAGAAAATCATGACTTCTCTTGATGAGCATTCACTTTCACATGAAGAACTTGGTATGTATTGGAAGGAAAATACCCTCGGATTCTATTGGTACGAAGCACCAATTGAAACTCAGGCACTCATGATTGAAGCATTCGACGAAATAACAGGTGACCAGAAAAAGGTTGATGACCTGAAGGTTTGGTTATTGAAACAAAAACAAACACAAGACTGGAAAACCACCAAAGCAACTACCGAGGCAGTTTATGCACTTTTATTGAAAGGCACCGATTGGCTTGCAACCGAATCACAGGTTGAAATCAAGTTGGATAATCAGATAATTGACCCGAAAAAACTCTCTGATGTTACAGTTGAAGCTGGAACCGGTTATTTTAAAACTTCCTGGATGGGAAGCGATATCAAACAGGAAATGGGCAATGTTACCATTACTAAAAAAGATGAAGGTGTTAGTTGGGGTGCCCTATATTGGCAGTATTTTGAGCAGCTAGATAAAATTACCCCGCACGAAACACCTTTGAAACTGAATAAAAAACTGTTTGTTGAAAGAACAACTCTTTCAGGAAGCCGTTTGGAGCCGGTTGAAAAATCGGATCTGAAAATTGGAGATAAAGTTGTTGTGCGCATTGAACTGCGAGTTGACAGAGATATGGAGTATGTCCACATGAAGGATATGAGGTCTTCAGGATTTGAACCGATTAATGTTATTTCAAGGTACAAATATCAGGATGGACTGGGTTATTATGAAAGCACCCGCGATGTTTCGACAAACTTTTTCTTTGGCTTGCTACCGAAAGGAACGTATGTTTTTGAATACCCGTTGCGTGTGACTCATGAGGGTGATTTTTCAAACGGAATAACTACCATTCAGTGTATGTATGCACCGGAGTTTACTTCTCATTCAGAAGGCGTAAGAGTAAAAGTTACTAAGTAATAAATAAGTACAAAAATCAAAAGGCCGCATGTGCGGCCTTTTTTTTTAAGTGTAAACAGGGTTTGGTTATTCAACCACTATTTTGTGAATGCTTCTGCTTGTTTTTGTATTAATTTGTATAAAATAGAAGCCGGGGTTAAAGTCGGCTGTATTGATTGAAATATAGCCTGATTCAGTATGTTTTTGTGAAATTGTTTTACCCTGACTATTAATAATAATTACATCAGCCCTTTCTGATCCTGGTATGCTGATATTTACAAAAGTTTTGGATGGATTGGGATAAACTGAAATTTCCTGAGATTCATTATTTGTTTCTATACTAAGAGGATAATAGGTGATATTAAGTCCGTCAACATATAAAACACTTCCCAATCCGGTATAACTGGTTGAGTCTTCCATATTGGATGATGCAAATGAAATATTTACGGTATCGGCAATGATTATTTCATCGTTATAGTTCATGGTAAGTTCAAAATAAGTCCAGTCGGCTGCAGCAGGAAGTTTTACAAGCATACTGTCCAGCATCACAGATTCAAAGAATGACATGCAGGCAAGCATGGCTGAGTCTGCACCAACCGGTTCATATTTATAATATCCGGAAATGGTTTGGGGATTCTGAATACAGGGCATTCCTCCCATTACTCCGTCTGCACCCAAAACTCCGTTTGTGAGTATTCCCAGTGTATCGTCAAATAGTTCGATTGTTTCAATACGCGCTGAGTAGGTTCCCTCATAACTGTCGGTTGATGAAGTTACGGATGTTTGTCCGGTTATATGTGAATATTGGTTAAGAGATGTCCAATTTTCGGGATCGCTATAAGAAACCGTTGTCCAGTTTTCGAAGTCACCATTGGGAAATTCAGCATAGGTACCCGATCCAAAGAAATGCAGATTGTCAATGGTAACAGTGCTTCCCGCCAAGGGTGAACTGTTGATGTTTGATGAAGAAACAATTACAATCATTGAATCAGGAGTAACCATTGGAATCAACCAGGTTATGGGAGATTTATGCAGGGTATAACCTGTTTCACTGCCTGTTAAAGTCATACTTCCGTAACCAAGAGGATTTCCCAATTTTTTAAAAAACACAATAATAGCAGCTGTGTCATTCGGTTCAATGTCGAATTGCAGGTATGCTCCAAGGGAATCGGGCCTGTCATCATAAGGAATACCTCCGTTTAATCCGCCGCCTGAAACATCCATAATATACATGCCGCCCCCAAGAGTATCAACACCATTGGTAATTGATGTGAGCCGGGCAGCATAACTGCCGCTGTAACTTTCAGAAATTTTTTCCACATTTACAATCCCCATTGAAAAATACGACTGGAAATTAGAAGTGAAATAACCGTCGGGTTCTTCAAAAACATCTACTGTACTCCAATTTTCAAATCCACTGTTTAAAATAGCCTGGCTCGATGCTATGTGATTGAAAATCAAGAATGAAATAAAAATAAAAGTAATTTTTTTCATATTAATTTGTTTTTTGGTTTTAATAAATACACATGAAAAATTGTTTACCCTTATGTTTAAGGAGGATTGTCAGATAAAAAAAAGATGCCTGTTTGCGACAGGCATCTTTTAATATAGTAATATAATAATCAACCAACTATAATTTTATAAACTTATTTGTATTTGTTTTGTTTTCTGATTTGAATTTTAAAAAGTATAATCCCGGTTTCAGGTTTGAAACATCTATTTGTGAAGATTTTTCAGTAACCAGAATGTTCATAATGACTCTGCCTGTGGCATCGGTTATTTCAATAGCCTCCTTGTTTTTTTGATCTGAAAAATCAATATAAAGTATATCCTTTACGGGATTAGGGTAGAAATCAAGATGTTGTTTTTCAGTCAATTCAGCTGTTGTCAAATCACAGTCCTGCTCATAGGTAATTCTGTCAGAGTTTTGGAGAGAATCGTTAAAGGCCAGGTATGAAGGATAATCACCTTTTAGCTGATAGTTTAGCCATGGATTAAGAAAATTGAAAATAATTTCATGCATCTCATCTCTTGGTAACGGAGGAGGAACCATTTCTCCAAGAGAACAATTAAAATTGTAATTGGCAAAATAACAATGACCTCCTTCAAGAATACCGATGTAAGTTTTACAATTACTTGCCAGTGCGTTGTACATAGGAATCTGGTTTTCGGCAGGCGGAGCTACTCCGTCTTCTGCGCCCGCAAATACAACAGCCGGAATGGTTACATTAGCTGCTGCAGTTGTTGAAGACGGATCAGTTTCTGCAGCTGCGAAATTTACTAGAGTAGTAATGTTAGGGTTGGCTTCAGCAGCCAGAAAAGAAGAACCCCCGCCCATGGAATGCCCCATTACAGCGGTTTTATTAGTGACTTTGCCAAAGAAGAGCGACCCGGAACTGGTGTTTTCGGCCTGCATAGCGTCTGTCAGAAAGGCCAAATCCATACCAAACTCGCCATGATCTGGAGGGATTCCGCCTTCGGTACGCGGAAAAGCCATAAAATATCCCTTGGGAACAAATTCTTCCCAGAAATTGGCGTAGGAATCCCAGGCCATTACAAAGCCATGACCAAAAATAATCACGGGAAACGAACCTGTTGCCACAGCAACATCATCACCGGCTGTTGTTGCCGGGTAATAGATTTCTGTTTGAATTTCTCGGTCACCTCTGTCAGGATCCGTAAAATAAATGGTAGTGTGCCCTATTTGATGCTGTGCATGCATTATTAAGGATGTTAATAACATTAAAATAAATAGTAAATGTGTCTTTTTCATAAAATTAAGTGTTAAATGGGTTTTGATATTCCGTGTATTATTAAGTGTATTAGGTTGTTAAGTTTGTTGTCCAGATCATCAGGATTGGAATTTAGAAATAAGGGAATCTCGCTGCCTTTAAGTATAGTTACAATTGTTTCGGCTGTCAACTCAATGTTGGAGACATTAAAAGCCCCGGCTTCATTACCTTCGCTGAGAATTCTTGAAACGAGCATTATTTCTTCCTTATGGTATTTTTCTCTAATCTGATCTATAAACGATAAATGATCAAGCAATTCATTTTTGAAAACTTCATAATAAAGCGAAACACTTTTTAATGTGTTCATCCTTGAGCTGATATAAGCCCTAAGCATTCCTTTTGGGTCTGAAAAATTGGCAACCGATTGAAGAATGTTTTTCTTTAAAATTTCAGCTTCTTCTGTTACTACAGCCGTAAAAATTTCTTCTTTGTTTTTAAAATAATAGTAAATAGCTGTTTTGCTGAGATTTGCATCTTCAGAAATATTATCCAATGTTGTTTTGCGATATCCGAACTTCCCGAAAATCTTTCGCCCGGATTCAATTATAATATTATAGGTACTGTTTTCTTGTTTCATTATTATTAGAACAAATAAGTAAATTGGTCGAAAGATACAAAATATATTAACTTAAGTCAAGTTTTTTATAAAAAAAATGATTTACCTCTCGTCAAAACAATAAAAACCCCCGTTTTATTTGATTATTCTTTGAATTAGTAAATCTACTTTAATTAAATAATTAAAATTCAATAAATTAAGTTTGTTATGTACGTATTGAAACGGATGTGTGATAAGTGAATTTCACGATAGGTTTTTGTCAATATTTTCATCAATTAGTCATAGTAAAAATTGACTTTTTAAGTTTAGGTGTGTAATATATCAATAACCTAATCATATTGCATTATATTTTTTTTAGTTAAAGTTTTATAATAGAAATTAGAGTCATAATTCACCACCAATTATGACCATGAAAACTAAATTATTTTTATTCGTTTTATTTCTTTTTGCCATAAAGGGCTATTCACAGAATAACTGCCTTGAATTCCATTCAGTTTTAACGGATGTGGCATCAAGAAATTATCAGGCATCTTTTAATCCCACTGATGTAATAACTGTCGAAGCAATGATTAATGCCGACACATGGAGAACAAGTACTTTTGAGGGTTCAATTGTTGCTACAGATGGAGATGTCGGATTTGGAAAAGGTTATGCTCTGCGCTGCGGCAATAATGGTAATCTTTCTTTTGTTTTATGTATTGGTGGAGCATGGATTGAAGCTCAAACAACAACAAATCCTATGTCAACAGGAACATGGTACCATGTTGCAGGGGTTTATAATGGTTCAACAATCAAATTATATATTAATGGAACACAAGTTGCTTCAACAAACATAACCGGTGCCATTGTGGCTTCAACAAATAATTTTGAAATAGGTAGGGGTCCGCAATGGACCGATAGATATTTCGATGGTAAAATTGATGAAGTGAGACTGTGGCATGCAGATCTTGATCAGGGAATTATTGATAGCTGGAAAAACAAAACAATTACTTCTTGTCATCCGCAGTGGGCAAATATGATTGCATATTTTGAGCTTAATGACAATTCGCCAACAAATGTAATGTATGACACAAAAGCTTTAAGCGATGCCAGTACTTCTGTTAGTGGCGCTTCTTACATAGCAAGTTCTTCGGGAATTGCCTCTGTAACTGGTTTTCAGCAGACTACTGCTTCTCAGCCAAATACTGCAGGTGTTTCCCCGGGCACTACTTCTGTTGAGGTTTTGAAAATTGAAGTTGAGGTTTATAGTACAATCAATGCAACTGAATTCAGATTGCGCACAGATGGTACAACAAATATTGCAGATATTACCAATGCTAAATTATGGTATACCGGGGCAAGCAGTACTTTTGCAACTACAACACAGTTTGGATCTACTGTTGCTGTTCCTCCGGCTGCCGGAGTGGATATGGTTTTTTCAGGCACTCAGGCTTTAAGTTGTGGAAAAAATTATTTTTGGCTGACTTATGATGTAACAGCTGGTGCTACCGTAGGAAATGTGATTGATGGATATTACCAATCGGCTGTTGTTGGCGGTGTTTCAAGAACACCCGTAACCAATGCTCCTGTTGGTTCCAGACCCATTTCAAACTCTTGCACTCATACTATCCGGCTTACAGATACTTTTGGTGACGGATGGAATGGTGGAACTGTTACTGTTACTGTTGGAGGTGTGCCTGTACTTACAAATATTACTTTAGGTGCAGGAACTGGTCCGCAGGATTTTACATTTTCTGCTTCTTCTGGCAGTGCCATTAATGTTACAAGGACAGCACCGGGAACTTATCCGGGTGAAATGAGGGTGCAAATTCTTGATGGCTCAGGCGCAACAATTCTTGCACTTACAGAACCAACAAACAATAATGCTGTAGGAAGTTGTCCCGGACTCATGTCATATGTTTCCTGCACAACAACTCAGTCAAATACTTCAAGTGTGGTACCGGGTACAACAAATGCTGAAGTAATAGGAATACAGATTGTTACATCAGGTACAATTTCTCCCTTTACTGCATCATCATTTACTTTTAACACAACTGGTACATCTTCCCCGCTTACCGATATTTCAAATGCCAGATTATGGACAACAGGCACCAGCAGCACATTTGCAACTACCACCCAACTTGGAACCGTTGTTGCTGCACCTAATGGATCTTTCACCGTGACCGGTGGGGCAAACATGCCTTATACATTATCTAATGGCACAAATTATTTCTGGCTTACCTATGATGTTCAGGGCACTGCAACATTGGGAAATGTAATTGATGCCCAATGTACATCCCTTACAGCAAACGGTATAGCAAGAACACCTGCAACAACAAACCCTGCCGGATCAAGACCAATTAACATTGTATATTGTTCGTCATCTGCAACAAGTACTGGAGATGAAGAAATTTTTAATGTTACATTCGGTACCCTTAATAATACATCAAGTTGTGCAATAACAGGTGGAGCAGGGTCGGTGTTAAACTGCTATTCTAATTATACCGCTCTTGCTGCCCCAAGCGTTGCTACCGGAGCAACAGTTTCATTTTCGGTTCAGGTCGGAACATGTGGTGGTAGTTATTCAAATGCAGTAGGAATTTGGATTGACTATAATATTGATGGTGATTTTTCAGATGCAGGAGAGCAGGTTTATTCTTCCCCGGCTCTTACTTCAGGTGCCCATACTGAAACCGGAAACATTGTTATCCCTGTTACCGCAACCAGCGGAAACACAAGAATGAGAGTAATGTGTATTGAATCTACGATTCCTGCAGACCCTTGTGCATCATATACCTGGGGAGAAACTGAAGATTATACAATAAACATTCAGCCACCAGTCGCTATGTCATTAGTTTCCTGCACCACAGAGCAAAATAACATCTCAACTGTAAATAAGGGTACAAATTCTCAGGAAATTATTTGTGTTAAAATAGTAACCTCAGGAACTCTTTCGCCCCTGACTGCAACCAATTTTATTTTTAATACCACAGGAACATCAGCTCCATTGACAGATATCACAAATGCAAAACTCTGGACTACAGGAACCAGCAGCACTTTTGCCACATCAACACAACTGGGTAATACAATTGCTGCTCCAAACGGAGTGTATTCTTTTGCAATGGGAGCCGGACTGCCTTATACTCTTTCGGCAGGCACGAATTATTTTTGGATTACTTATGATATTCCCCTTACAGCCACAACCAATAACAATGTTGACGCACAATGCACTTCAGTTTCAATTGGTGGTACTCCACAAGTACCTGCAATTACTGCTCCTGCCGGGGTTCGTAAAATTGCCGATGTGGTTACCTGTACCAACCTTCAGCCAAATGTGCAACAGGTTCCAAGAGGAACAAACCAGCAGGAAATTTTCTGTATGAAAGTGGAAAACACAGGAATTATCGCTCCGCTTAATATTACCTCATTTGTCATTAATATGAACGGTTCCACAAATTTAACCACCGATGTTTCAAATGTGAGGATTTATTATACCGGCAGCAATTCAACTTTTTCAGCAACCGGACTGTTCGGGTCAGTTGCCCCTGCTGCAGGATCT
Source organism: Bacteroidetes bacterium GWF2_38_335 (assembly GCA_001769535.1). Classification (GTDB taxonomy): domain Bacteria; phylum Bacteroidota; class Bacteroidia; order Bacteroidales; family GWF2-38-335; genus GWF2-38-335. The sequence continues at coordinate 27,264 of MEOH01000015.1, read as the reverse complement.
TTAACAGTTAGTGGATCTCAGTTATTGCTTACCGGAACAAACTATTTCTGGATTGCCTACGACATCAAACCCACTGCAACATTGAATAATTACGTGGATGCTCAATGCACACAGATTACCTTTGATAATGGCGTTGGAAATAAAGTTCCTTCTCCATTGGCTCCTAGCGGAAGAAGAAAAATTATTGATCTGGTTGGATGTGTCCATACTTTGAAATTATATGATTTCTATAAAGCCTCAAATCCAACAAGTAATTGGGGAACTGACTTTTTAGATGTATATGTTGATGGTGTTCAGGTTATTGCAGGAGCAACCCTTGGGGCTGCCGATGCAAATGGAAAAGTTTACACTTTTACTGCATCCGAAGGTCAAACAATTATCACAACTTACACCGGAACAAGTGCAAACTCAAAATATGTAATCACAGGTGCTTATGGCGACTGGGTGATGGATGATGGTACTGAATGGACAATCCCCACAGGAAAAACAGGAAGGGCATCTTGTGTTTTCATCCCGAAATTTACCATTAACGGCAATGGCTATTTTAATGGTGAACCCACTGCAAAATCGAATGTTACAGGAAACAATATCACCCTGACTGATGAAATTCAGGGACAATATGCTTCTGCCTGGTACAACACCAAGGTTGACCTGACAACAAATTTTACCATAAAATTTGATTTGAACCTTGGTGACAGAACAGGAGTCGGACCTTTCGGTGGCGCCGATGGTATTTGTTTTGTGCTTCAAACCCAGTGTCTGAGTTCAGGTACCACAGGGAGTGGATTGGGTTATGCTTCCGAAGCACCCGCATTTGGAATTACACCTGCAGTTGCAGTCGAATTTGATACTTATACAAACAGTGATCCGAACAGCAACCATGCAGCAATATTTAAAAATGGAAGAAATGACCATTTTGACCCGACATATTTGCTGGCATCGGCTTACACTTTCCCTTATACACTTGCCGATGGCGCTTATCATCAGTTTACCATTGAATGGAATGCCGGTACCCAAACATTGAAAGTTTATAATAATACAACACAAATACTTACTTACACAGGTGATTTGCTGAATAATGTTTTTGGTGGCGTCCAGGATGTTTTCTGGGGCTTTACAGGTGGTACAGGTGAATCAACCAATCATCATAGGGTAAAAATGATTACATATCCTTCTGTATCATCATCTTCTTCTCTCACTGATGTTACAATATTGTCGGGTGGTTCACATGTTCCAACTCCTGCCGAAGGAGGAGCAAGCTACTTATGGTCACCTTCAACTGGTTGCAGTAACGTTAATATTGCCCAGCCCACTTTTACTCCAACAGTTACAACAACTTACTATTTAACTATAACAGATGCTTGTGGCAATCAGACTTTTGATGATATGGTAATAACAATTTTTGGTACTTCTCCTTTGCCTGTTGAACTTACTGATTTTTCAGCCAAATGCTTTGATTCATATATTGAATTAATTTGGAAAACTCTTAGTGAGGAAAACAACGACAGGTTTTTGATAGAAAAAAGTATGGATGGTTCTACTTGGTCAACTATAGGATCTGTCAATGGCCAGGGTAATACCACTGAAAAGTCAGATTATAGTTTTATTGATAATAATAATGAGAATGCGTATTACCGCCTCAAACAAATTGATTTTGACGGTAAATATGAATACTCAGGAATTGTTTTTTCACATTGTAATGACAATGAATTTAATTTCAGAGTTTACCCAAATCCAACCGATGGGGTAATTACTTGTGAAATAAATACCGATTCGGGTATTAAAATTCAGTTGATCAACTCATTGGGTGAGATACTCTATTCGGTTCCCTTTACCAGTTCAGCAAAAACCGAGATTGATTTGAGTACGTATTCTCCCGGAATTTACTTGATGCAGGTGTCTGACTATCAAGGTAAAATACTTCAAAACGAAATCATAATCAGGAAATAAGTGTAGTAATAGGTTTGTTTTCTTAATTAGGGGTGACAGAAATGTTGCCCTTAATTTTTTTACGCGGTACTGTTAACATTACCTGAATTTAAGTTTAACAATAAAAATAATTATTTGACAACAAATATATACGAATGATAATTATATCAAATTAGCGATATTATATAGAGATGGCGTATTTATTGAATGTTAATAATTCATTGATCAAAATTTTAAAGAAAATCAGTAACAAAATGCCTTCATCAGGCAATTATATTATATAAAATTTTGTCTGTTATTAAACTTAATATTTCTAACTTTTAATTTAAACAATGAAAAATCCGATTGAAAAAATCTATGTGAAAAACCTTAGATTGCACAATGCAGTCCAAAGGGGTTTTAAAAGCTTCAAGGTTATTGAAGATCTTGTAAAAAACGGAGTCGATATCAACAACACGCAATTTGATTACACGCCATTAAATGAGGCAATTGAATTGGGTGATGAACAGATGGTAAGATTTCTTTTGAATTTAGGGGCGGATATTAATAAAACCGACCGTGATGGTTTTTCCCCGCTTCAGTGTGCATTGATAAATGAACAATTCGAACTGGTAAAATGCCTTATTGAAATGGGCGCTTTGGATGTATATAAATATGCCAATGTAAATCATTCAGGTAAGGCAGAACTTATTAGTAATAATGAAATACAAGTTCTTGAAGAAGCAGAATGCGCCTATGAATAAAGAAAAGCTGTCAACTGACAGCTTTTTTTAATTCTAATGGTGAAGTTTACCATTCAAAATTATGATATTAACAACCCTTAAAAAATGATCAATTATTTAAAAGCAATCTAAATTACAGTAGTTTACCCGAAAATATGATTTTCAGCAACATTTATTATTATCATCAGTTATACATTTGTGACTGAAAAAAAATGCTGTTTTTTGGAAAAAGGAATAGAACATAAAGGCTTTATTAAAGAAATAGGACTAAACACGATGAAAGTGTCGGTTACCTCAGTTTCAGCATGCGCACAATGCCACAGTAAAAGCGCATGTACTCTTTCAGATGTTCAGGAAAAAATCATTGAAGTTAGCAGGCCAGAATGGAATCATCAGTTAAATCAGGAAGTTAATATAACAATGCAAAAATCCATGGGTTTTTGGGCTCTATTTTATGGTTATTTATTTCCATTTGTTTTTGTAATGATAGCCCTTTTTATTACTTATGAAATAACAGGCAATCAGGGTTTGGCAGGGCTTGCTTCATTGGGCATTCTGATTCCTTATTATTTCGGATTATTTTTATTTAACGGTTATTTAAAAAAGAAATTTATATTTACTGTAAAACAATTTTAATTATTTCAATATGAGCGATATTGTTTTGTATACAATTATTACCATGGCGGCACTGGGTATCTTTTCTGCCGTTATTCTTTATGTAATTGCGCAAAGATTTAAGGTAATTGAAGACCCCAGGATCGACCAGGTTGCTGAAGCACTTCCGGGTGCAAATTGTGGCGGTTGTGGATATCCCGGTTGCAGAGGATTTGCGGAAGCCTGTGTAAAGGCTGAATCGCTCGACAAGCTAAACTGCCCGGTAGGAGGCAATGACTGCATGAAAAATGTAGCCGGAATTCTTGGAATGGCAGCTGCCGAAAAGGAACCGCAGATTGCTGTAATTAGATGCTCAGGCACTCCTGAAAGAACTGCAAGGATAAATGTGTACGATGGTGCAACATCCTGTAAAATTGCTGCCAACCTTTACAGCGGTGAAACTGGTTGCTCATTTGGCTGCCTTGGATTGGGCGATTGTGTTACTGTATGCAATTTTGATGCCATCTATATTGACAAAAAATCTCAGTTGCCTGTGGTGTCAAATGAAAAGTGTGTTGCCTGTGGCGCATGTGTCACTGCTTGTCCGAAAAATATTATTGAATTAAGGAACAAAGGTAAAAAGGATAGAAGAATTTTTGTTTCCTGCATGAATCAGGATCGTGGCGGTACTGCTAAAAAAGCTTGTGAGGTTGCCTGTACCGGTTGCACAAAATGTGTGAAGGAATGTGCATACGATGCAATTACCATCACCAATTTCTTGTCCTATATTGATTTTGAAAAATGTAAACTTTGTCGCAAATGTGTTGCTGTTTGCGATACTCATGCAATTCATGAACTGAACTTCCCCCCAAGGAAAGCAAAAGAGGAAGTATCAGAAAAAAATGAAGTTGAAGTAAGCTAATATAGATTCAAACTATTAATAATTATAAAACCAGGAGGTAAAAGTGTTAAAAACATTTCCAAAAGGTGGTATTCACCCTGCAGAGAATAAGTTTTCTGCAGGTGTGGCTATTGAAAAATTACCGCTGCCCAAAACAGTGTCAATTCCAATAGCACAACACATTGGTGCTCCCTCTGCACCAATAGTAAAAAAAGGTGATAAGGTTAAGGTTGGTCAGATTATTGCCCAAAGTTCCGGATTCGTTTCTGCAAACATCCATTCTTCTGTTTCAGGCGTCGTTTCTAAAATAGATGATATGATGGATTCAACCGGTTATAAACGCAAGGCTGTTGTTATTGATGTTGAAGGTGACGAATGGGAACCAGCAATAGATACCAGTAAAGATCTTAAAAAGGACATTACCCTTTCAGGTGAAGAAATTATTAAGAAAATTGCCGAATCAGGTATTGTTGGATTGGGCGGGGCTACATTTCCTTCTCATGTTAAACTTTCCGTTCCACAAGGCAAAAAGGCTGATTTGCTTATCATTAATGCTGTTGAATGTGAACCTTACCTCACATCTGACCATCAGCTAATGATGGAAAAGGGAAAAGAGATAATGGTTGGAACACAAATCCTTATGAAAGCGCTTGGTGTTTCAAAGGGAATGATCGGAATTGAAAACAATAAATCCGATGCCATCAACCTCTTTACCGAAATATCCAAAGAATTCTCAGGTATCACTGTTCATGCCTGTAAAGTTCAGTATCCTCAGGGTGGTGAAAAACAACTTATTAAAGCATTAATTAACAGAGAAGTTCCGTCTGGCTGCCTTCCTATTGATGTTGGCGCAGTGGTTCATAATGTTGGAACTGCCTTTGCTGTTTATGAAGCTGTTCAAAAAAATAAGCCCCTCATCGAAAGGGTGGTCACCGTTACTGGAAAATCTGTAAAAAAACCATCAAACTTTCTTACAAGAATCGGAACTCCTGTAGCCCAACTAATTGAAGCAGCAGGCGGATTACCTGAAGATACTGCAAAGGTTGTAAATGGCGGACCAATGATGGGGAAAGCACTAAATACAATTGAAGTTCCCGTAACAAAAGGAACATCAGGTATTCTAATTTTGCCTGAAAACAATGCAAAAAGAGAAGAAATTCAAAATTGTATCCGATGTGCTAAATGTCTTTCTGTATGCCCAATGGGACTCGAACCTTATTTGCTTATGCCTTTGGTTGAAAACACTACATGGGACATGGTTGAAAGCGAAGGGGCGCTGGATTGCATCGAATGTGGCTCATGCGCATATACTTGTCCGGCTGCCAGACCACTTTTAGACTATATCAGACTAGGTAAATCAGAAGTTAATAAAATAATCAGAGCTAGAAATCAAAAATAATGAGCACAAATAAATTTTTCGTCGCACCATCTCCTCATGATTACAGCAGTAATTCTGTAAAGAAAATCATGTATGGAGTTATTATTGCAATGCTTCCGGCTTTTGCAGTGTCAGTTTATTACTTCGGATTGGGGGCACTTGTCACCACATTGACTGCAGTCGTTGCTTGCCTGGTTTTTGAATCCCTGATTCAAAAATTTTTACTAAAGGGTCCGGTTTCAATTTTTGACGGATCCGCCATTATAACAGGTATGTTGCTTGCTTTTAACGTACCAAGTAATATTCCTTGGTGGATTGTGGTATTTGGTAGTTTATTTGCAATTGGAGTTGCAAAAATGCCATTTGGCGGTTTAGGTAATAATCCATTTAATCCGGCTTTGGTTGGCAGGGTTTTCTTATTACTTTCATATCCGGTACAGATGACCTCATGGCCCAAACCCGATAAGTTTAATTTTACTTTTTCCGGCTATACCGATGCTGTTACTGGTCCAACCCCTTTAGGTGCTCTTAAAACAGAATTATCAAAGGGCGAAAGAACGGTCTCCGATATTCTTGAAAATGGCATTAATTCTCAGGACGGACTTTACCAATTTCCTGATTACATGCAACAAATGATGGGTGACTTGGGAGGTTCTCTTGGTGAAGTTTCGGTTATTGCAATTCTTATTGGTGGTTTGTACATGCTGTTAAGAAAAATAATTACCTGGCACATACCAGTTACAATGCTTGGAACTATTTTTGCTTTTGCAGGTATATTACATTTGGCCAATCCTGACGCTTATGCAGATCCTATTTTCCACCTTTGTACCGGCGGCGTTATGCTTGGTGCAGTTTTCATGGCTACGGATATGGTGACATCACCAATGTCCCCTCTTGGAATGATAATTTTTGGAATTGGAATTGGAATGCTAACTGTAATTATAAGAGTTTTCGGAGTTTATCCGGAGGGTGTTTCTTTTGCTATATTAATTATGAATGCATTTGTACCGCTAATAAACAAAGGATGTAAACCAAAACGTTTTGGTGAACCAAAATCAACAACTTAAAAAAAGTATTATGGCTAAGAAAGAATCAAACTTATTAAATATGGTCCTGTCACTTTTTATAGTGTCAGCTGTAGCCGCTGCTGCCTTAGGGTTTGTTTACGAATCAACTAAAGGCCCTATTGAGGAAGCAAAACAGAAATTTCTTAATGAACAGATCGGAGTTGTTGTTCCTGGTGCCGCTGAAGCTGAAGTTTCTGAACCAATTGAAAAAGATGGGTTAACAATTTATATTGTAAAAAAAGATGGTAAAGTTATTGGTACAGCAATCAAATCTTTTACAGATGCCGGGTTTAGCGGTCATTTTGAAATTATTGTTGGTTTCGATAATGACGGCAAAATAATCGATTCAAATGTGCTAACACATCACGAAACTCCTGGTTTGGGAGATAAAATGCAAAAAAGTGTTTCTCCCTGGAACGATCAATTTAAAGGAAAAGATCCTGCAACATTCTCCCTTATCGTAAAAAAGGATGGGGGCATGGTTGATGCGATTACTGCCGCAACAATTTCTTCAAGAGGATATTGCGATGCTTTGTCAAAAGCCTATAGTGCATTTATGAATCTTAAAAATGAAGGAGGAATCGAATAATGGGTAACTTTAAAATTTTTACCAATGGATTTGTTAAGGAAAATCCGGTTTTTGTTTTAGTCCTTGGAACTTGTCCTACTCTTGCTGTTACCACTTCTGCGATGAACGGACTTGGAATGGGACTTGCTACTACTTTCGTCCTCTTTATGTCAAATATAGTTATTTCAATGGTGAAGTCTGCTATTCCTGACAAAGTTAGAATCCCTGCATTCGTTGTTATTATTGCATCGTTTGTAACAATTATTGATCTTTCAATGAATGCCTATGTTAACGACCTTCATAAAAGCCTAGGTATTTTTATCCCATTGATCGTTGTTAACTGTATAGTTCTTGGCAGAGCTGAAGCATTTGCTTCTAAAAATAACGTATTGAAATCTTTTATTGACGGTCTGGGTATGGGCATTGGCTTTACTATTGCCCTGGTTATGCTCGGTTCGGTAAGAGAATTTCTTGGTGGTAATGCAATCTTTGGGCATAAAATCATCGAAGCTGATGGCATGCTTGTATTTGTGCTTGCCCCTGGTGCTTTTATATGCTATGGCTTTTTAATGGCATTAATGAATAAATTGAGCAAAAAACTAAAATAGCAACAACTTAAAGAAAAAATAAAATGGACTATTTATATTTAATAATATCCGCAATTTTGGTAAACAACATAGTTCTGATGCAGTTTCTCGGCATTTGCCCTTTTTTAGGTGTTTCAAATAAAACATCTACTGCAATTGGAATGAGTGGTGCTGTGTTGTTTGTTATGGTGCTTGCAACCATTATGACTTTCCTCGTGCAAAAATATGTGCTTGATGCATTCGAAATAGGATATCTTCAAACCATATCTTATATTCTGATTATTGCTGCCCTTGTCCAGATGGTGGAAATTATCCTTAAAAAGGTGAGTCCTCCTTTATATCAGGCATTGGGTATTTATCTTCCTCTGATCACAACAAACTGTGCTATCCTTGGTGTGGCTATTTTAGTGATTCAAAAGGATTTTGATCTGATGAAATCGGTTGTTTTTGCCGTCGGTACATCGTTAGGTTTTGCCTTTGCTCTTGTTTTGTTCGCAGGCATCAGGGAGCAAATGGAACTGGTTAAAATACCAAAAGGAATGAAAGGTGTGCCTATTGCTTTAATCGTCGCAGGAATTCTTGCCCTCGCTTTCCAGGGTTTCACCGGATTGGTTAAAATCTAATCAACTCTCAATAAACAAAAAAATGGAACCACCGGTTCCATTTTTTTTTATTGTGCCATAACCCATAACCTATAACCTATAATCCATACCCCCCCTAGTACCCCCTTTTCCGTCCCGAAATTTTCTCAATAACAATCTTCATCACACATACTCCATGAACAGCCGGACTGCTATACTCAAATTCTTTTTTGGTATAATGCTTCATGATGATGTTTAGCGCTTCAACTTTTTCATCGAAATCTTCAATAAATTGTAGCTTGCCTTCTGCTATTACTGATCTGAACTTCATTGAGTAACTGCAGGCAACCCCCTCGCTGACAAAATGAAGCTTTCCGTCGCGTTCAAATGAAATACAAACATTATTGTTCTTCTTTAGCACAGTTGTTTTTCGGCCGCCCGGACCAGAATGTATGTAAATAATTTTGTCCCTGTATCCGAAGTTAAAAGGAAGGACGTAGGGCTTATCTCCGTCAACCATGGCAATATTGCACACATCCACAGAGTTTATTATTTTCTCAATTTCAGGAAAATGGGTTATCTCAAAATGCTTCATCTTTTTTCTGCTAAAAATATGAAAAAAATGAATACTTCGGTTCTTTTATAAATTATCAGTTTCTTTTTTTGTCAGACTGCTTTTTGTATATATGACAAAATTTCAGTATTTTTCCTATGGAACATTTTTTGTTTTATTTAGATTAAATTTATATATTTGTGATTATTTAGTAATTAAATACCTAATTAAACAATTAACGCTATGCTTAAGAAAAAAGTTGAAAAAATACTGATCGAACAGATTGAAAAAGAAGGATATTCTTCAAATCTGTATCTTGCTATGGCTACATGGGCCGAGGCAAATGGTTTCCCCGGAATAGCCCAGTGGCTTTATGCTCAGGCCGAAGAGGAAAGACTGCATATGAAGAAATTTATTTCATATATTGGCGAACGTGGTAGTCATGCTGTGATTCCTGCATTTAAACAACCTCCGGTTGAATATAAAGACGTTAAAGTTCTTTTTGACGAGGTGCTTAAACACGAACAGTATATTACTGAATCGATCAGTAAAATATCTAGTGTTTGCATTGATGAAAAAGACTTTGTAACCTACAATTGGGCTCAGTGGTTCCTTACCGAACAGGTTGAAGAGGAAGCTTCGGTACGTACTGTTATTGACAAACTGAAAATGTTGAACAAAGACAACCTTTATATGTTTGATAAAGACATTATGAGTCTGAGAGCTGCTGCTGCAAGTCCAACTGCGTAATATGAATTGATTAATCTAAAAAGTACAAAAAATGAGTTTAGTTGGAAAAAAAGCTCCGTTATTCAGCGCAAAAGCCGTTGTAAACGGACATGAAATAGTTGATAATTTTTCTCTGGAACAATTTATTGGTAAAAAACATGTGGTATTTTTCTTTTACCCGCTCGATTTCACCTTTGTTTGTCCTACAGAGATTATTGCTTTTCAAAAGAAAATAGATGAGTTTGAGAAGAGGAATGTTGCTGTTGTGGGTTGTTCTGTTGATTCTGAATTTTCTCACTGGGCCTGGCTCAATACCGAGCAAAAGGCGGGCGGAATCAAAGGAGTGAAATTTCCATTGGTTGCTGATCTTTCTAAAACCATCTCTGAAAATTATGACGTGCTGGCTGGTGAACATGAGTATAATGAAATTGGTGAGTCATGTTTTAACGGTGCTCCCGTGGCTTACCGTGGATTGTTCCTCATTGATAAACAGGGAATCGTTCGCCATCAGGTAATAAATGACCTGCCGCTGGGCCGAAGCGTTGATGAGGCAATCAGAATGGTTGATGCACTGCAGCATTTCGAAGAGCATGGTGAGGTTTGCCCGGCCAATTGGCATAAAGGCGACGATGCCATGAATGCGTCTGCTGAAGGTGTCTCAAAATACCTTTCAGAACACTAAGAAATAAAAAAGGGAAGTTTAACTTCCCTTTTTTTATTTTATATCGTTTTAGTTTTATCCAAGATAAGTTTTCAGAAGCTTGCTTCTTGAAGTATGTCTCAACCTTCTGATGGCTTTTTCTTTAATCTGACGGACTCTTTCCCTTGTTAAACCGAATTTTTCTCCGATTTCTTCAAGAGTCATTTCCTGAATTCCAATTCCGAAAAACAGTTTAATGATGTCTCTTTCCCTTTCTGTAAGGGTAGCCAATGCTCTTTCAATTTCCCTTGAAAGTGATTCGCACATCAGTTTTCCGTCGGCAATTGGACTGTCGCGGTTTTCGAGTACGTCGAGCAGACTGTTGTCTTCGCCTTCAACAAAAGGTGCATCAACAGAAATATGCCTTCCGGATACTTTTAAGGTATCGGCAACTTTATCCTTTGGCAGTTCCAGCAAATCAGCAAGTTCTTCGGGTGATGGAGTTCTTTCGTTCTCCTGTTCAAACTTCGAAAATGCTTTGTTGATTTTATTTAAAGACCCTACCTGGTTAAGCGGTAATCTTACAATCCTTGACTGCTCGGCCAATGCCTGCAGAATAGACTGACGAATCCACCATACTGCGTAGGATATAAATTTAAAACCCCTTGTTTCGTCAAACTTTTCAGCTGCCTTAATCAAGCCAAGATTACCTTCGTTAATCAAATCGGGTAAACTCAATCCCTGATTTTGGTATTGCTTCGCAACCGAAACAACAAACCTTAAGTTTGCTCTTGTCAGTTTCTCTAATGCCTGTCTGTCACCTTTCCTGATGCGCTGTGCCAACTCCACTTCTTCCTCAACGGTAATAAGGTCTTCTTTTCCGATTTCCTGTAAGTATTTGTCTAATGAAGCGCTTTCGCGGTTGGTGATCGATTTAGTTATCTTTAATTGTCTCATTTCGAATGAAAAAATTTCCGCAAAGGTAGTCTATTTTGTATCTCATGTCAATATATTACGTCAAATAATTGTAAAATAATAGGTATTCGTCAATATATCAATGAATTAAAATATGTTACTTTGTGATTAGGTTTGTATTGCCATTTGCATTTTGCATGGTCATTTTTTCTGTCTCAACTTTTCCGTTTCTTTCATAGGTAATCTGAACTTTATCACCGGGTCTGTATTTGGATGCTTGTTCCTGCAGTTCGGCTACTTTGTTCACCTTGATATCTCCAAACCCAATGATAATATCCCCGGGTTTTATACCTGCCATGGCAGCAGATCCTCCTTCGGCTACAGCCGTCACGTATATTCCTTCGACAGATTCAATTTTTAACTGTTTTGCAATATCTGAATTTATATCAATGATGCTTATTCCCAGGTAAGCGCGCTGCACTTTTCCGTAATCCCTGATGTCATCAACAACTTTTTTTACGATGTTTACCGGAATGGCAAAGGAATAGCCCATAAACGAACCCGTTCTGGAAGCAATGGCTGTATTTATACCAATCAGCTCGCCTCTGGAATTAACCAATGCCCCGCCGCTGTTACCCGGATTGACCACTGCATCGGTCTGTATAAATGATTCAATGGCAAACTGCTTCGACGACAGGTTGATATTCCGGGCCTTTGCACTCACAATTCCGGCTGTTACTGTTGATGTGAGGTTAAACGGATTGCCAACAGCCAGAACCCATTCTCCAATATTTAAGGCATCTGAATCGCCGTAAACCATAAAAGGGTAGCCACTGCCATCAATTTTCAAAACCGCTATGTCTGTTGATGGATCACTCCCTGTTAAAGTAGCCTTGAATGATTTGTTGTTGTTTAGAACCACTTCAATTTCATCTGCGTTTTCAATTACATGGTTGTTGGTGACAATATATCCGTCGGGTGATATGATCACACCCGATCCGGTTGAGGTTGTAGGCGGCTGGTAATACATGTCGCCTCTTCCATAAAAGAATTCGGTGATGGGATTGCTGTATTCGTAAACAACACCTTTAAACTTAGTCTTTACGTGAACCACCGCATCGACCGATGTTTTGGCTGCAATGGTAAAATCCGGAGCCGAAACACCCCCGGGCAGGTTCACATATTTGACCGGTGCACCGTCATTTTCTTTTAGTATTACCTGTGTGTTGTTGTCAAAATAATTTGAATAGATTGCCACTGATGACACTCCGGTTATCACCGCAATCACGATTGTCAGGATTAAGTTTTTTGTTGTCATAGAACTTAAATAAAGTTTTTTAATAACACCGTCTTTGCGAGGAACGAAGCAATCTCCTATTCCTCCTTCTGATGTTTTTAATGAGATTGCATCATCACATCTGCTTCCCGATTGCTATCGGGACATCACATTTGCTAATCATCCTCAAATTTCATTCCGATCAAAACCAATTTTTCAAATCAAAATTACTCATTAAAAATTAATTTCGTAGCTTTACCATTGAAAACGAACAGGTTTTATTTGTGTTGCATTGAATTATTAAGTTTAACTTTTCTTAACAGAGCATGACAATTTCTTTTACAAAATACCACGGGGCGGGCAATGATTTTGTGCTGATTGACAACCGCAGCGGCATTTTTGACAGTTCAAACAGCAGTCTCGTAAAACAACTCTGCGACCGCAGGTTTGGCATTGGGGGTGACGGATTGATGCTTCTGAACAGTTCAAAATCACAGGATTTCGAGATGAAGTATTATAATTCCGACGGACATGAAGGAACCATGTGCGGAAACGGTGGAAGATGCATTGTTGCTTTTGCGAAAAAACTGGGGATAATTGGTAATGAAACCAATTTTTTGGCAGTTGATGGTCCGCACTATGCCAAAATGTCTGATAATCTTGTCAGCTTGAAAATGAATGATGTTTCTGAAATAAAAAAAATCGGGAACAATTACTTTGTAAACACCGGATCTCCGCATTATATTGAGTTTGTTGAAAATGTAAAAAGTATAGATGTGGTATCATTGGGCAGAAAAATTCGCAATCGCAGTGAATTTGCACCCGGTGGCACCAATGTCAATTTTGTGAGCTATTCAAAGGAACAAATCGAAATACGGACTTACGAAAGGGGAGTGGAAGACGAAACCTACTCATGCGGAACGGGCACTGTGGCTGCAGCATTGGTTATTTCTGAAGCAGTGCATCCCGGAATAAATGAACTTTCGTTACAGGCACCCGGCGGAATCCTGAAAGTAAGTTTTGAGAAAACAAAGCACGGTTACCGTAATATCATGCTTACCGGTCCGGCTGCTGAGGTTTTTACAGGGGTGGTTACGATTTGATGGTTTGATTGTTTGAAGATTTGAATTATCGGACAATCACATTAAAATATCATCAATTCCCCATCTCCGAAATAAATTTAATCCTAACCAGTCTGATTTCCTGTTCAGAGTAATATTCCTCGCCAAGTTCCTGAAGGGCGGCAGGAATTGCGTCGGTTTCGGCTTCATTGAAATACTGATAAATTTCTTCAGAGGCTTCTTCGTCGAAAGTGTCTTTGATAAAATAATCAATATCTATTTTGGTGCCTGAATACACTATGGCTTCCAATTCTGAAATCAAATCCATCATATCCATGTTTTTGGCTTCGGCAATGTCGTTGAGGGGCATTTTGCGGTCGATGCTCTGGATGATGTAAACCTTGTTTCCCGATTTGTTTACCACTGAGCGCACCAGCATGTCCTGCGGGCGTTCAATTTCATTTTCGACAACATACTTTTTAATGAGTTCAATGAACTCGGCTCCGTATCGTTGGGCTTTTCCTGCACCTACTCCCACAATCTGCTGCATTTCTTCCATGGTGATGGGATACTGAATGGCCATATCTTCAAGCGAAGGATCCTGGAAAATCACAAAAGGAGGAACATTTTTATGCTTCGAGATTTGTTTTCTCAAATCTTTCAGCATGCTGAACAGAGCAGGATCAACAGAGCTGGTTCCGCCCTGCGAACGGTTTTCTTCATCAACCTGATCGTAGTCATGATCCTTGGTCAGTTTAAAGGAATGTGGATTTTCGAGGTACCTGCGTCCTTCGTCGGTGAGCTTGAGCAGACCATAATTTTCAATTTCCTTGGAGACCATTTGAGCAACCAATGCCTGTCTCAAAACCATGGTCCAGTGTTTTTTGTCTTTATCTTTGCCCAACCCAAAACAATCAAGCATATGGTGGTTGTAGGTTTTTACCTGAGGGGTTGCATTTCCGGAAAGTATATTGGCCACATGTTCGGCTTTGAATTTTTCACTAACATCGAGAATGGTTTCGAGAGCCAGGCAGATATCATCTTTTCCTTCAAATTCCTCTTTGGGATTGAGGCAGTTGTCGCAATTGCCGCATCCTTCTTCAAGGATTTCCCCAAAGTAGTTGAGCAATTGACGCACCCTGCAAACAGATGATTCGGCATAAGAAACTGTTTCAAGCAGCAGTTGCTTGCCGATTTCCTGTTCATTGACCGGCTTGCCCTGCATGAATTTTTCAAGTTTCTGGATATCGTCGTAGCTGTAGAAAGTGATGCAGCGGCCTTCGCCACCATCCCTGCCTGCGCGACCGGTTTCCTGGTAATAACCTTCCAGACTTTTGGGAATGTCGTAGTGGATGACAAAACGCACATCGGGCTTGTCAATACCCATTCCGAATGCAATAGTAGCAACGATCACTTCGGCCTCTTCCATCAGGAACATGTCCTGGTTGCGCGAACGGGTTGAGGAGTCCATTCCGGCATGATAAGGAAGACATCTGATTCCGTTAACCTGTAAAGTTTCGGCAAGTTCTTCAACTTTTTTGCGACTGAGGCAATAGATAATACCCGATTTGCCTTCGTTATTTTTTATGAATTTTATAATCTCTTTAGTGGCATTGACTTTTGGCCTTACTTCATAGTACAGGTTGTGTCTTCGGAAAGAAGATTTGAACACGTTGGCTTCGAGCATGGTCAGGTTTTTCTGAATATCATGCTGTACTTTAGGTGTTGCGGTGGCTGTAAGGGCAATAATGGGAGCTGTTCCGATCTGATTGATAATAGGTCTTATGCGGCGATATTCAGGACGAAAATCGTGTCCCCATTCAGAAATGCAATGTGCTTCATCAACGGCATAGAAAGAAACCTGTACCTGTTTAAGAAAAATAACATTTTCTTCTTTGGTAAGAGATTCGGGGGCAACATACAAAAGTTTTGTTTTACCGCTGACAATGTCCTCTTTAACTCTGGCAATTTCAGTTTTAGTGAGCGAGGAATTAAGAAAATGGGCTACACCATCTTCAGTGCTGAAAGAGCGCATGGAGTCGACCTGATTTTTCATCAGGGCAATCAAGGGCGATATAACAATGGCAGTACCCGGCAATATGAGAGAGGGTAACTGGTAACAAAGCGATTTTCCGCCCCCCGTAGGCATGAGCACAAAAGTGTCATTTCCATTTAATACGTTGCGGATTATTTCTTCCTGGGTTCCTTTGAATTTATCGAAACCGAAGTATTTTTTTAAGTAGGGCAACAAAGATGTATCTACACTTATTTCCATTTCAGGCAAATCAATTTATTCGAACAATTAATATTAACTTTTTTTTCAGTGAATTATTATGTTTTATTAAAAATCGTGCGTTACCGACTGATTCACAGTCTGTCAAACCCTTTTAGTAATTCATTGAATTTTCAGATTACTAAATTTACAACTTTTTTTTATTAAAATAAAATATTTAACACTTTTTAAGTTTAAGAACATAGCCTTTTTTAGAGGCCCGATTTTTTTTTCTTTTTTTACAAAAGAGTGCAAAGTTAATAAAAAACTAGTCTATTTTTTAATATAGCAAAATGTTTTTGATGAAAGAAAAATACGGAAGATAATATTCTTATTATCAGTGGTTTGTGGTGGTTATTTATTAATTGCAAACTTACTCTCAAGTAATAAAATTTCCCCAAGTTGCAAACATTCTCCCAAGTTGCAAACTTGGGAGAGCCCGCACGCGGGCGTTAGAAAATATAACCAACTTTCAGGTTGACGCGGTTGAAATAATATTCGACGGATGATTTTTTTGATTCCCAGTAATACCAGCCTTCGGTTCTCATATACTGAAAACGATATCCGGCTCCGATATACAGACCTTTTCCTTCGGTTGAGTTTGTCAGCAAATAAAGACATGGATTAAGTGAGAAACTGACATCAGGGCGGTCGTAGTAAGTCTGGCGAAGTAAAAGATATCCTGTTTTTAAAACAAATTGTAAATCCCAGTATTTTTCGGGGAAGAAATTAAACCGGCCTTCGGCCTGGAATGGCATCCCGCCACGGTTAATGAAAGGTGAATTTTGGGAAATCCAGTCATAACCGGTTGAAATGCCTGCTGAAAATCTTTTGTTTATTTTATACCCCACCGACAAGTTTATTTCACCGTTTATATTATCGCTGATTGTAACGCCCATTCCTAAATCGGTGTACAAAAAATTGAGCTGGGGTGAATAATCTTCTGTTTTTTCTATTTCCGATTCTTTGAAAGCCCATATATTGCCGTCTTTGCACTTAATTTTAATATGATCGCCGGGTACATTTTCAATGATCTTACCTTTAATTATACTTCCGTTTTTCAAATAAACATGATGGGTTACGTTTTGTCCGAATCCCTGGATTAAAATAAAAAAGAAAATAATAATAAATATAATTCTGCGTTTATGCATAGATTTTATTGACAATTAGTTAATTATTCTTTAAATTTGAAATTATTTTATAAAAGTAAAAAATACATTGCTATGAAACCACAATCTGTAAAATTTATTTTGTTCCCCGTAGTAATTTTATTAGTAATTTTCTTATCAGGTTGCAAAGACAAGGTAATTGAAAAGCGTGTTTATACGGCCAATGTGCCGGTTTATATGTCATATTCTGACCTGCGATCGGCCGAAATACAATCGGTTGAGCCTGTGGCCATGATGAATACGGGTAAGATATATTTTTACAACAATTATATTTTTATCAATGAAGTGCTTGAAGGAATTCATATCATAGATAATTCTGATCCTACAAATCCCCAGAATATTGGGTTCATAGATATTCCCGGAAACATTGACATGTCGACCAGCGGCACTTATCTTTATGCCGACAGCTATGTTGATTTGGTGGTTTTGAATATCAGTGACCTGAATAATGTTACTGAGGTAACCAGAATCAACAACGTCTTTTCATACACTTTTCCTGAATATGACCAGAATTATCCGATTGGTCCGGTTGATATGAATCAGGGTGTTGTTACAGGATGGACCATCAGTGAGGTGGAGGAAATCAATGAAATTGACAGTCGTGATGGAGGATGGATTTATTTTGGCGAAAATGAAGGAGTGGATATGCTCAACGCTGAGAGCGGCGGTTCAGGTGGAAAAGCTTCAACCATTGCAATTGCCGGCAGTATGGCCCGCTTTGCAACACATGAGGGAAGTCTGTACACCGTCAACACCAGCCAGGTTGAAGTGTTTGACATTGCCAACCCTGCTTCACCTGTACACACTTCTGCTACTATAACCACATCACGCACAATCGAAACTTTGTTTACTTATAATGATTATCTTTTTATGGGAACAACAACAGGAATGCTGGTATATGACGTGTCCAATTCGGGAAATCCTGCCTATGTTTCTGAAATAGATCATTTCCAAAGCTGCGACCCCGTTGTTGTTGATGGCACAACTGCCTATGTGACCCTGCGTGCAGGAAATACCTGTGGCGGTGTAACCAATTCGCTTGAGGTGATAAATATTAATAACATCAGCTCTCCATATGTCATGAATACTTATTCCATGTCGGGGCCATACGGACTTGGCATTGACGGAAAAACACTTTTTGTATGTGACGGTACAGCAGGATTGAAAATATACGATGTAACAGACCCGATGAACGTGGATGATCATTTGATCTCAAGTTTCCCCGGGATTAATGCTTTCGACGTGATTCCTTACAATGATATCCTCATCCTCATCAGCGAAGAAGGTTTGTATCAATATGATTACTCTGATCTGGAAAATATTGAGGAGATTAGCTTTTTACCATTTATAATAGCAATGGCAAATTAGCAGATGAATGATTTGCAAAGCAAATCATGAACATTTGCACATTTGCTCATCATTGTATCATAACATCAACAAATCATTTCTTTAAAGCGGCCTTCCACCACCAGTTATTAAAGAATCTGTATTGGACAATAATAGCAAAGATGAATGAAAAATGCCATTGGTAATTATTTCCAAGGTTTAGCAGCAAATTATACCTGAAATTATTGAGTGTTATCGATGTCATTATCCCCGGATCTTTCAGAATCGTTGCCAGGAGAGCTAAAAATACCACAGCATATATTTCATATAATATCCATAAAAAAAGCAGGATTAATACAGTTCGGGCAACATGAAACCCCATCTTGTCATGTTTCGGGTTTATTATCAGTACTTTCAATCCGACAATTGTTCCTCCAATGAGTGATGCTGCAAGAAACATCACTCCGGGGGAAATGCTGGACGAATAACCAGATTCTGAAACAGCAAAATTGTTAAAAAAATCAAGTCCAAGGGTTACTGCAGTGAAGATTAGCGCCGCCAGATGAAACGCTGCAAGAGGAAGCGAAATCTTTTCATATTTTGACTCAACGAACCCCCCAACCACAATAGAGGAAACAGCCATGGCAATACCAATAAACCCGATGGTTACCCTTAATAGTTGGGAGTCAGAAAGTTGTATCATTAAAACAATAAATATCATTGCCTCAAGCATCAGTATTCCCGAAAATACCATGCTTATGATCCTAAATACATATAAACTCTGTTCTTTCATATAATATTGATTTTATCATGAGCTAAATTAGTCAATTCAAAAATTGATTTCCACTTTTCTTTCGTATTATAAAGCATGGAAAAATGGTCTTTTTTCAGTCAAATTCCTGCTGATGTATAATATTTAGCTATAAGTGCGGCATCTTTATCCATTTTTGGTAGTTTTACACTTGCAACTACATTTTATTTACTGTTATGAGTCACAAATCAATTATTGGCGTCCTGATTCTGTTTTTTTTAAACGGAATGTTGTTTTCTCAGGACGATTCCGTTAAGCTGGTTTCTATGAAAACCGGTGAAAAAGGGATAGAAATATCTTTTTCATCCGAAAAGGGTTTTATTGTTGGAGCCGAGCGATATGTTCTGCATATTGGCGATTATTACAACGCGCACAGTAAACATCCTGCCGGAGATAAGCATTCTATAGTTTTCACTGTCGATAAGGATGCGTTTGATGCTTTGGGCAATTTGCAGGACCTTGTGTTGGTTTACGGATTGTTTGAGGCCAATACAGGCAGGAAATCTGATCAGTCCGGAGATTATGCAGGCAGGCACTGGAGGGTAGGGAAGTTTGATAGAAACATGTTGGATAAATAAAACTGAGGCCATGAAAAGAATCACATATATAAGCGCACATGTTTTAACATTTTGCTTAATCGTTATTTGTAATATTGCATTCAGTCAAACCACACCCGACCCGGGATTAAACGGTCCGTACACCGTGTTGCAACAGGATTATGATCTCGGTGACCTGGCTTTTGATCCGCCCACTTTTCCCGATGATGTGGAAGTGATCGGCAGGGTGTATTATCCTTCGGATATGTCATCAGGTCCCTTTCCTGTGCTTGTTTTTCTTCACGGCAGACATGAAACATGCTATGACCCGGGGAACAACAGTTCCAACAGTTCATGGCCATGTTCAGGCGGAGATGAAATGATTCCAAGTTATCAGGGATATGACTATCTGGCTCAAAAAATGGCCAGTCATGGTTATATTGTGATATCAGTTTCGGCCAATGCCATAAACGCAACAGATAATGATGTAACCGATTACGGCATGCGCGCAAGGGGCGAATTGGTGCAGCACCATCTTGATTTGTGGAATACATATAATACTGTGGGTGGCGGACCATTCGGAACATTGTTTGTGGGAAAACTTGATCTTTCCAGAGTGGGAACCATGGGACATTCAAGAGGAGGCGAAGGGGTTGTTGAGCATGCCTTGCTGAATATTGAACAGGGAAGCCCATACGGAGTAAAAGCAGTTTTAACCCTTGCTCCGGTTGATTTTGCAAGAAAAACCCTTGTCAATATTCCTTTGATGAACGTAGCGCCATACTGCGATGGAGATGTTTCGAACCTTCAGGGCATTCATTATTATGACGACACAAGATATCTTGATCCCAATGACGAAGCACCCAAGCACTCGGTGCTGATGATGGGGGCAAATCATAACTATTATAACACGGTATGGACTCCGGCAACATTTCCTGCCGGCTCAGCAGATGACTGGGATTATGAAGACTGGATGGGAACTGATCCCTATTGCAGTGAAAGTGTATCGGGCAACGGACGTCTTGATCCGCCAACCCAGCAGGCAGCATTAACAGCCTATTTATGTGCGTTTTTCAGAAGGTACGTAGGCGAGGAGACTCAATTTGCTCCAATTTTGGAAACCGATGATGTTGTGCCCCCGGTATCATCATTATTAAATTCTGATCAGGTGTTTATGTCCTATCATCCGGCAAATTCAAAACGGTTGGATGTGAATAGAATGACAAGTACATCCTGCGAAACAGAGAACACACTTATGGGTGCGGCCGGACAAACAGGACTTGTAAATTACGGCATTTGCAGTGGTTATTGCCTGAGCGGTGGAACGGCTCAGGAACCGCATGGATCAAGCGGGTTAAGTCTATCGCAGTTGCAGATTGGATGGAATTCGGCAGCCGACAATTATACCAATACCTTGCCCGACGGGTTTAATGACCTTACACAGTTTAATGCTTTGCAGTTCAGGGCAGGAGTGAATTTTGAGGATTATACCGCAACGGCAGATCTGAATTTCAGTGTGCAATTGATTGACAGTTACGGAGCCACTGCCACACAAACAGTGAGCAGTCACAGTTCAGTGCTTTTTGCTCCTCCCGGCACTTTAAACAATACTTTGCCAAAGTTGCTTCACAATACCATTAAAATTGATCTGGCATCATTTACGGGGATTGACATGACATCTGTAAGTCAGATCAGATTTTTGTTTAACCAGTCGGCAGTTGGAGCCATAATGATATCTGATATAATTCTGAGTTCTGCAAACGAAGTATCATTTCCTCCGGTAGCAAATTTTTCAGCCAATGTAACCGAAACCTGCACCGGTCAGGTAACATTTACCGATAATTCGGTATTTAGTCCGGATACCTGGACATGGGATTTTGGCGATGGCACCACCTCGGATGTTGAGAGTCCCTTGCATGTTTACAGTGAAAACGGTGTTTACACTGTAAAGCTTGTAGTAGAAAATGCCGCCGGTGCAGACAGTATTACAAAATATTCTTATGTCACCGTTAATCGTCCTGATGCCCCGTTTGTTAATGGAGATGAAGTTTGTCCGGGTGAGATGGCATTTTTATCAGCAACAAGTGGCAGCGCCGGATTACTTTCATGGTATGACTCAGAGGCAGGCGGAATGGTTGTTGCAACGGGAGGAGCATATAATCCGGTTGTGGATAACACCACAAGCTGGTTTGTGGAAGAAGAGGTTGTTGGAATGCAATATAGTGTTGGTCCGCCCGACAATACCTTCGGATCAGGAGGAAATTTCAACAGCAATGATTTGCGCGGGATATTTTTTGATGCCTATGACTTTTTTACATTGGAATCAGTGAAAGTATATTCGGCATCGGCAGGAAACAGGACTATTGAGGTTCTTGACGGCGATGGAGGAAATGTTATTCATTCGTACACGGTTTATATTGGTTCAGGAGAGCAGGTTGTACCGCTGGGCTTCTTCATAGCACCCTACAGTGGGTATTATTTAAAAGTAACCGGTTCATTGATTGACTTGTTCAGAATCAACGATGGCTCGCCGACCTATCCGTATACGGTGCCCGGATTGGTTTCCTTGACGGGATCGAATGTGGCAGGGCAGGAGTTGGATTTCTATTATTATTTCTTTGACTGGAAAGTAAGAGAAAAAAGCTGTATAAGTTTAAGAGCAGAGGTTACCGCTGTAGTAAATCCTTTGCCTGCTGTTACTGTTTCAGACGATGTGACAATAACTATCGGAGGAAGCACAATATTAAATGCATCGGGAGGGGTGACATACACATGGTCACCGTCAGCCGGACTGAGCAGCAGCACAGTTTCAAACCCTGTGGCATCGCCAACTGAAACAACTTTGTATACTGTAACGGTTACCGATGAAAACGGATGTTCTGATACAGCATCGGTTTTGGTGACGGTGGTACCGGTTGGGATAGAGACAATTGAAAACGAAAGAATAACCATCAGTCCGAACCCCGCCACAACAAGTGTGAAAATCATCGCTACAGAAGAAATACTAATGACAGAGGTGTTCTCCGCAGATGGCCGAAAAATTGCTTTGTTTAGAAATGAGTCCCGGCGAAACATTCAGGAGATTGAGTTTAAGGATTTGGCGAGGGGGGTATATTATTTGAAGGTAATAACAGTTAAAAATTCGGGTGTAAAAAGGATTGCTTTAGAATAAAATCATTTTTCAACAAGCAATTGAATCCCGCGATGATTATATGTACAGGCATACCTTATGTTTGGATTTGTTTCAGGCCCGGTTCCCTTCAGCCAGCTTCAAAATAAACTCAATAATGCCATCAAGATAATCTGTCAACTTACTGTGAGGAGATTCATTGTTTAACAAATTTTCTAATGGTTATTTTATTGTTGGCATATACTTTCAAGATATAAACTCCTTGTGGCTGTTTGCTAATGTCAATAACAGAATTTTTACCAGAATAAACCGGTCTGCCGTTTAAATCAGTCAATTCTATCATTTCTATATTTTCAGCATCTATTGTTATCAGGCCAGATGTGGGGTTTGGAAAAATCCGTAGATCATTGGTTGTCAGGTCATAAATTCCTGTATAATGGCAATTTTCACTAAAATGGGCTATTGTATCAATATTTGTCCAATTATTTGTTGACCACAAAGAATCATCCACTTCAATGCAATGTAAATCGGGGTTATTGATAGCTACAAAATTGAAAGAGGGTAAATTGGAATTATTTCCATTCTTTATATTTAGTTCTGTCAATAAATTGCCATAACAGTTAAACAAGTTGAGGTATTCATTGTTTCTTAAATCTAAAGTACTTAACTGATTGTTATTACATTTGAAATATGTAAGTGCAACATTATTGTTTACATTTAATGAAGTCAATTGATTGTTTTCACAAAATAATTGAATAATGGCGGTACAACCTGTCACATCCAATGATGTTATTTGGTTATAGCCACAAGATAAATTAGTAAGAGAGTCATTATTACTTAAATCCAATGTTGTTAATTGATTATTAAAACAATACAACTTTTCAAGTGAAGTGTTGTTGCTTAAATCAATAATGCTTAAATAATTGCCGTTGCACCTGAAATCTTTAAGAAAAGTATTATTTATTACATCAATTGAACTTAATAGGTTGTTTTGGCAATCGAAGTAAATAAGACTGGGATTAAAACTGATATCCAACGTGTTTATTTGATTATTGGAACAAAATAAGTATTCCAAAGAAGGGTTGGAACTTAAATCTAATGAGCTAATTTGATTTGCTGAGCAGTTTAAACTGGTTAATAAGTTGTTATTGCTAATGTCAATCGCACTAAGAAGATTATTGGCACATTGAAATGATTCCAAACCGGGATTATTGCTTATATCAATCGATAAAAAGTGATTTTCATTAATTGACAACCTTACCACGCTACTCCCTATGCTTATTGTGTTTAATTGATTGTTGCTGCAATACAAATCAGTCAGATCAGTGTTATTTGAAACATCCAGGGAAGTCAGTTGATTATAAGAGCATTCTAAGTATTTAAGAGAAGTAAATGCGGCAATTCCGGTAAGGTCCGAAATATTACTGGTGTACACCAGCAAGGTATCAACTGCTGATGCTTCGCTTGCCTGAATTTCACCATCACTGTTAGTGTCAATAGGATAATAGTGATTCAGTAAAGCTGTTTTAAAGTTGGCGTCAGGAAAGTTTATAATTTGAGCCTCTGAAAATAAAGCAATTAAAAATGCGAAAAAGAACAAATGTTTTTTCATAGAATATGTTTTACGATTTTCTATGCTATAACTAGATTATTGTTTTTTTATTATATAAAAAGTGATTTTATGCAAAAAGCTCCCGGGGAACATAAGGCGCAGTTGATTTGACACCACCTGAGTTGTGCTTATCAAGACGGTTGTTCAGATTTTCAGTCTGACCGTAATAAAACTTATCGGACCTAACTGACTTCAAAACGTAGATAAAAAAAAGAAATAAAAAGCCCTTCTGCGCTGAAGCTTTGGATGGCGAAGATGGACCTGCGGTGAAATTCTTCAAACCCCGAACTGCTGAAAAATTTTGCCATGGTTTTACAGTTGTCAAATTTAAGAGTAAAAATCCTGTAAATGAATAGGTTCTATAAGCCTAAGCAATGAGGGTTTCCAAAAAACCGAAGGAATCGTCTTTGTGAGAAGTAAATGACGAAACAATCTATTTATTATCAATGTTTTAGAAATAGAAAACGCTTCGTTTTTTTGCAATTACGGCTTTTTGGATACCCTCATAAATTTTCAATTATTTTTCAAAATAATCCAAGCCTTGAATTTCAAACTTAACAGATTTTACTTTACCAGTATTTTTACAGTAAATTCCTTTTTCTGTTTTACCTTCAAATCCTGCCGGGATACCATTCTCTAATTCTAATGTAGATGCAGATAGTTCATAGTCATTCTCACAGACCACACTTCCAGCAGCGTCCAAATACTGTAAGTGACCTCTGAATTCTTTCACATCCTTGGAAGCACCGTTTTTGATACTGATTATAAACTTACCACCTTCCTGAGCACCGGTCACACTAATTTTATCAAGATCTGACAGTACAGATTTGTACATTTCAACTTTTGCTCTGTAATCCATTGTTTTGCTGTAAGGCTGTTGTTTCATCAATTTGGGGTCTGCTTTCATGATATTCTCAATACTAGCCCAAAGTGGTTCAATTTCCTTTAAAATTGGTTCGTTAACCTCGATAAATTTGTTGTAACCTTCTTTGTTTTCAGGGAACGTTAGTTCGAATTTACCAGTTAAGTCAGTTAGCTTTTTATAAGCTTCACCGTCTTCACAACTAATTTCAATACCGTTTCCGGTTTTACAGGCTGATCCTTTGTTTTCTTCTTTACCGCTTCCGCCACATGAAGCAAGTAATAAAGCTGAAAACATACTGCAAATAATTAGAGATTTTTTCATTTTTTTGATTTAAATATTTATTAATAGTTTATTTAGTACAAATGTAGGAAATTCAAAATAACACACAATAAAACTCAGGTAAATACTCAGGTCTAAATAATATTGTTTTTTTCAACAATAGTCTCTATGTAATTATGCAACGTCTTAATATTCAATAATTAAGTAAAAAAAACGCTCTCCAAATCCGCAGGTTAGAGGATTGGGGGGCGAGGGTGGAGCTGCGGGGATATTCTTCGAACCCCGAAATGCTTAAATCAGATATCAAGATTCTGCTTCAACTAAAAGGGAAAGGATTATAAAATGGCATTCGAAAAAGAAAAACTCAGTAATTATTTCGATTTCTTAAAACCAGAAAACGGAAAATACCTGCCCGAAGAAAATGCATATTCGCATATTTGTCCTGTTTGTAAAAAAGAATTTATTGGGAGAAGGAACCAACGATATCATCCAAAGTGCAAAATAAAACTTAATAATGATCTGGCACGTGAAAAAAATGATCTTGTAAAAAAACAAATGGCTGCATATAGAAAAAATGTAATGATCCTTGATTCTATTTACAAAAAGCATAATGAGAGTGATCAGGGTACTGTGATTGTTGATTTATCATTAATACGACAAAGTGGATTTTTGTTTGATGCCCCTATTTACCCCATCAAAAATAAAGAAAATAATGTTGAATGGTATGCAGTCGGACAATATTCATACAGAGTACAGGAAGGCAAAATGTATATATATAAATTAAAATAGATATGGAAGAATTTATAGGACTTGACCCTTCTAAACCAGAAGAATATTATGGGTTTGTATCAAATCATGAAAAAAGGAATAATTACTTTCTTATGGTTTTTTTTATTGCCATTGTTGTAATAATTAGCTATGCGTTTTATTTGCATTTGAAAAAAAAGAAGGAGGATTTGATATTCTCTGGAGACAATAACTAAAATTGATTGAAATTTATGTGGTTTAATCCGCATTAATTTGCTTTAATGCGGATTAATTCTTTTTTTATCATTGAAAAACAAATAATTACAAGTGGTCAACCTTTTGTTTAATTAAGAAAGTTTAATCCATTTTTGTTTCTCAAATTCTACTTCTTACTTACTTTTTTTACCTCCAAATTCTATTACAGAATCAATTTGAATTTGAGTATTTTATTTTTAACATTTTATTAATAATCCTAAGCCTGTTTTTTTGTACCTTTTCAACCTTAATTTAAAATATTACACTTCATACCCATTTAATTTGAAGTAATTGAAAAACCTAAATAAACAGCAAAATGAAAAAAAATCTCGTTCTTTTTATTTTTATGATTCTTGGAGTATTGGCATACTCCCAGTTATCAGGAACCTATACAATCGGAGGAACAAGTCCGAATTATGCCACTTTTTCCGCTGCAGTGTCTGCTCTTAATACTCAGGGCGTTTCGGGTCCTGTGGTTTTTAACGTAAGAAATGGCACTTATAACGAACAAATTAGTATTGGATCTGTAACTGGTACTTCAGCAGTCAATACAGTTACATTTCAGTCCGAATCAGCTGATAACACAATGGTTACTCTTTATTATACACCAACATCAGGAGCAAATTATACAATTCTTTTTAACGGAAGTGATTATATCAGGTTTGACAAGATGACCCTTCGTGCAGTAGGTGCGGCCTATGCCAACGTGATACAGTTTGGTACCAACACGACCTACAACACGGTTAGCAATTGCATCATAG